>NZ_JBCNKN010000004.1:0-313934 GCF_039596015.1 Acinetobacter sp. | reverse complement strand
TGTTAATTTGTCTATTATTTAGCCCATCAATCGACTTCAAACCGATTTAATCCCAATTCCAAGTCAGGTCAAAAAATAAAACCCTGACTAAATCCAAATTTAATCAGGGTTTGTCAATAATCTGAAATGGAAGCTTACGCTCCCATTTTTATTTTAAATCTAAAAAATTATTTCTTTTCAGGTTTAAAGCTGTCTTTCAAATCCAAAATACGGTTGAACACAGGCTTTTCCGTTTTATGGTCGTAACGATCTGCAACAAAATAACCTTCACGTTCAAACTGAAAGCGGTCTTCAGGCTGAGCTTGAGCCAATGCAGGCTCAATATATGCTTGCACCACTTTTAATGATTCAGGATTTAAATTCGCTAGGAAATCATCGCCAGTTTCAGGGTCGGCTTCGGTAAACAGACGATCATAAATACGAACTTCCGCAGCCATACCTTTGGTTGCAGATACCCAGTGAATCACGCCTTTGACTTTACGACCTTCAGGATTTTTACCTAAAGTTTCAGGGTCAATTGAACATTTCAGTTCAACTACTTCACCATTTGCATCTTTGATCACTTCATCACATTTAATCACATAAGCATGGCGTAAACGCACTTCACCCTCTGGAACTAAACGCTTAAAGCCTTTTGGTGGAACTTCTTCAAAGTCTTTACGGTCAATATAGATTTCTTTGGTTAACGGAATGATACGCTCACCCATATCCACGTTTGGATGACGTGCATGTGGCAAATCTAAATCTTCAGGTAAATTGGTCAATGTCACTTTCAATGGGTTTAATACTGCCATACCTCGTGCAGCGGTATTTTCCAATGATTGGCGGATGCAGAACTCAAGCATTGCCACATCGACAATACCATCCGCTTTAGACACACCAACACGCTTACAAAAATCACGCAGACCTTCTGGCGTATAACCACGACGACGCATCCCCACAACCGTTGGCATACGAGGGTCATCCCAACCATTAACGAAATTACCTTCAACCAGACGACGTAATTTACGTTTTGAAGTGATGGTGTAATCTACATTTAAACGTGAAGATTCGTACTGACGCGGCACTGATTGAGAATGTACTTTTTCCACAATCCAGTCATAGAACGGACGATGATCCTGAAACTCCAAAGTACAGAGTGAATGCGTTACACCTTCAATCGCATCTGATAATGGGTGCGCATAGTCATACATTGGATAAATTTTCCATTTATCGCCTGTTTGGTGATGCGCTGAATGTAATACGCGATATAAGATCGGATCACGCATATGGACATTTGGACTTGCCATATCAATTTTGGCACGCAATACCGCTTCGCCTTCTTGGAAAGTCCCATCACGCATTTTTTCAAAGCGTTCTAAGTTTTCTTCAACAGATGCATCGCGATATGGAGAATTTGTACCTGCTTCTACGAAACTACCACGATTCAGTTTGATCTCTTCAGGGCTTTGCAAATCGACATATGCATCGCCTTGTTGGATGAGTTGCACAGCCCATGTATAGAGTTGATCAAAATAGCTCGATGCATAACACGGTTCGCCTTTCCAGCTAAAACCAAGCCATTTCACATCATTGGCTATGCCATCGACATATTCTTGCTCTTCGGCATCTGGGTTAGTATCGTCAAAACGTAAGTTACAGTAGCCGTTATATTCTTCAGCAACACCAAAGTTCAGGCAAATGGCTTTTACATGTCCAATATGTAAATAACCATTTGGCTCTGGTGGAAAACGTGTCACAACCGTTTTGGTTTTGCCTTCAGCAAGGTCATCTGTAATCACTTGACGAATAAAATCTAAGCCAGGCTGTTGTTCTTGCTGCGCGGCTTCGACAGGAGCTGGATGATTCGGTGTCGGTTGATTAGGCAGAGTTGAAACAACATCAGTCGGCTTCATAGGGTTAAATCACTTCTATTTAAAAACAAATTAGGATAATTAAAACGCTATCAGAATTTTTTAACAAAGAAAATAACGTTTATACTTGCTAACTAGTTTACAGTTTGCTTATGCTTCTCTCAACAAAAAAACCCATGGCTTTTGCCATGCCTAGGAGATTATGGAATGAGTTTTCCTCAAGTTGAATTAAATACCAACAAAGGTCGTATTGTTCTTGAGCTTAACGATGAAAAAGCACCAAAAACAGTTGCAAACTTTTTAGAATACGTTCGTGACGGTTTTTACAATGGCGTTATTTTCCACCGCGTTATCGATGGTTTCATGATTCAAGGTGGTGGCTTTGATGAAAACTTCAAAGAAAAAGTAACACGTGATTCTATTGAAAACGAAGCAGACAACGGTCTAAGCAACGATGTTGGTACGATTGCAATGGCACGTACACAAGCACCTCACTCTGCTTCTGCTCAGTTCTTCATTAACGTGAAAAACAATTCTTTCTTGAACCATTCTGGCAAAACCACTCAAGGTTGGGGTTATGCCGTATTTGGTAAAGTGACTGAAGGTCTGGACGTTATTGAAGAAATTAAAGGCGTTCGTACAGGTAACCGTGGTTATCACGCTGACGTTCCTTTAGAAAATGTAGTGATTGAATCTGCAAAAATTATCTCTGAATAATTTTTGGTAGACCATCTGTGACGACTTATCTGTTTATTTCAGATTTACATTTGTCACCTGAACACCCTCGACTTGTTCGGGGGTTTTTAGCATTACTCGAACATTACCAAACCAAACAAACGCAACTGTATATTTTAGGCGACTGGTTTAATGCATGGATTGGAGATGATGCCAAGAGTCCGTGGTTAGACAAAATTATACAGGCTTTACAACAATTTACAGCCCAGGGAAATCAGGTTTACTTTCAAGTTGGCAACCGTGACTTTGCCTTAGGGCAAGCTTTTCTAGATCAGTTTTCGGGAACACTACTACCTGACACCTATTTCCTCGAAATTCATGGACAGCACTATCGCCTTGAACATGGCGATGCTTTATGTACAGATGATCTAGCCTATCAACGCTTTAAAAAGATTATTCGTAATCCCTTCTTACTGGGATTATTGAAAAAAACGCCATTATCCTTTCGCCAAAAACTCGCACAGGGTTTTCGTAAAAAAAGTGCTTCATCTAAACAAAACAAGCAATATGCGATTATGGATGTCAATGCCGATGCCGTGACACAGGCAATGCCACCACAAATTCAAACGCTTATTCATGGTCATACACATCGACCTTTTATCCATCAACAGTCTGCACAACAGCAAAGAATTGTTTTAGGCGATTGGAAAGAAGATATGGGTGAAGCAATGATTTTAGAAATATCAGAAGATAATCAATTTAATTTTATAAAGTGGTCATTCTAACTTTGGAAAAGCATGAAATCCTGCTCTGAACTTCATGCTTTTATGCAATTGATTAACTGATTGTACTTGCCATTACTTGTTTTCGTTTTGCTCGTCTAGTCACTAGAACACCTGAAATCACAACCAAAAGCGATAAAATACCTGTAGACGTAATTTCATGTACATGTTTTGGATCAAATGCCATAATCGTCAACGCTGCAATAATAAAAATAATCACCGCCCAAGTCAGATAAGGAAATAACCACATTTTCATGCGTAACGGTTTACCTTCCTGAGCCAGTTGTTTACGCATTCTGAGCTGTGAAAATGCAATCACCAAATACACCAACAATGCAATTGCACCTGAGCTATCAAGTAAAAAACTAAATACTTCTGTTGGAGCAGCATAATTTGCAAATGTACATAAAAAAGCCACTAAGGTAGATAACAACACAGCATAAATAGGTGCTCGGTTTTTACTCAGTTTTTGGGCAATTTTAGGTGCATCTCCACGAACCGATAATGAAAATAGCATACGCGAAGCAGTATAAAGTGCAGAATTTAAACAGCTTGTGACCGCCGTTAAAACCACAATATCTACAATTAATTTTGCATATGGAACATTTAAAATTTGCAATACCGTTTGATATGAACCTATTTCGGCCAAACGTGGGTCATTCCAAGGTACAAGGCTTACAACGATAAAAATCGAAACCAAATAAAATAATGCAATGCGCCAAATGACGGAGTTTGTAGCTTTGGTGATTTGCTTTTCAGGATCTTTCGATTCACTTGCAGCAATGGTCACAATCTCTGAACCCATAAATGAGAACATTGTAGTTAAAATAGCAGCAATCACTGTCCCCCAACCTGTAGGCAAGAACCCGCCTTGATCATATAAATGTTGAATACCATTGACCTGAGGATTAGGTGAGAAACCGAAAATTGCAGCACAACCAATCGCAATGAAAATAATAATTGAACCGACTTTGACCGTCGCAAGCCAAAACTCAAACTCACCGTAGTTTTTAACACTAAACAAATTGGTTACGGTTAAGGCTGCCGTGATAAGAAAAGCCAAAAACCAGATTGGTGCTGTCGGCATCCATGAATGCATAATGGCTGCTGCTGCATTGGCTTCAAATGGAATCACTAATACCCAAAACCACCAATATAACCACCCAATTGTAAAACCTGCCCATTTACCAATCGCACGATCCGCATAAGTCGAAAAAGAACCACTGTCTGGTTGAGCAACTGCCATTTCTGATAGCATTCGCATCACCAGAACAACAAGCGTTCCTGCGAGAAAATAAGAAATAAGGACTGCTGGCCCTGCTGCCGCAATCGCATGCCCCGAACCAACAAATAAACCAGCTCCAATCGCACCAGCAATTGAAAGCATTGTGACATGTCTATTTTTTAAACCTTGAGATAAGGTGGCTTTTTCCATAAAACATACCTTTCATTATCTTATATTTGAATAAGATTTTTTATTTATATAACAACACCATAGCATCAAATTATGTTTCATCAAACACAATAAATATAACTTGATATGCGATGTTTTGACCTTATTGCATAAGCGAGTTTCTCTTTCACTTTTTGCTTATGCTTTGCCTATTCCATTTAGGAAAAACATAATAAAAATTATCATTACAAAGAATAAATAGAATAACTCACTATAATAAGTACTTTTTTTAGTGAAAAAACCTAGATCTACCTCCATTTTTATTTACTCCCTCCAATAAAAAACAAGAAAAGAGACTTAACATATTAATATTTATATCTTTATTTTTTAACTCTACAATTAAACATTTATTCTTAAAATAAAAGCTAATCCTACCTCATAATGTGCTTCAAGACTGTCTTTAAACTTATTTAGCTAACTATTTATCGAAAATTTGTCTAATAAATATGACCAATTAAACCAATTGGGGACTGTGAAATTCTACTAATCTATAACTGTATTTTTAGCTTTTTCATCGCCTTTTCATAAATTTCAAAATATGAAACAATTCGCTTAACATAAAAAAGCACCCCTCAAATTAGACTAAAAATGCCCAACTTTCAGAATGCAGTTCAAGACCTATACTACTTTTTTAAGCATGTGATATAGGATTTAAGGTAAAACTCTTCGTAATGTGACAAAACATTTACTGGTTTTTTCAGCTGTACAGAATTGAATCGTGTCGGCATTTTGCCATTTCACAAAATACTGAGAAACTTCACCTGTCTGATCTTCTTTATGTCCTGAACAATCTTTTTCATTGTTCTCATATTTCACTTGAAGTGCTAAAGCGCCCAACCGTTTATCGTTCGGTGATGGCTGATAGTCATAGATTCCTGTTGACCACTCACCTGCGCTTTTTATAATGACCTGATTACCTGACTTAAAATTATAATATTCAACGCATTTTTTATTATTTGGAATTTCCATTCCCCAAAGACCTGCAATTTCAGGTCGAACCACGATTGTAATATTATCTGAATTATTTGCATTTGCGATTGGTGCTGTATCTGGCGCCTGAGCCAATACCAAAGTGCTGCACATCAACAAAAATCCTGAAATCATTAATTTGTTCATAAGTTCTGCTACATCCCTAGATGACGCCTTCTAAATTAGCATATTTATAAAAAAAGATGTGATAAGATAACCATTTACACACATTTCTCTTATTTTTAATTTTCATGGTATAACTCATCTATAACACACCATACAGTCTATTTTAATGTATTTTTAAAGCGATTTTGACAAAAAACAGAAACCTATGCTTAATTTTTATATATGAGTAAGTGTTTTAGATTGAGATAATTCGTTTAGCGAACAAACGGGTATTTTCTAAAAGACACGAAGCTTAAAATGTCAAAATTTCATTCCTTCATGACTTTAAGAACATACCCTAGACAAGCATAAATTCCCACCAAACTATATTTATCTAAAAAATAGTTTATTTCACATTCGGTGCAACCATATTTTCAGGTCGGACAACCTCATCAAACTGTTCAGGTGTCACCAAATTTAATTCAACTGCCACTTCTTTTAATGTTTTACCTTGTTTATAGGCAGTTTTTGCAACTTTAGCAGCATTTTCATAGCCAATCACAGGATTTAATGCTGTCACCAACATTAAAGAGTTATGTAAGAAATAGTCAATTTTCTCTAAATTAGGCGTAATGCCAACAGCACAATGATCATTAAAACTATTACAAGCATCGCCTAAAAGACGAATGGATTGTAATAAGTTAAATGCAATCACTGGCATAAAAACATTTAACTCGAAGTTACCTGAAGCACCTGCAATATTGATAGTTGTGTCATTTCCCAATACCTGAGCAACAACCATAGTCATCGCTTCACTTTGCGTCGGATTTACTTTCCCTGGCATGATACTTGAACCTGGCTCATTTTCAGGAATTGAAAGCTCCCCAAAACCACATCTTGGGCCACTTGCCAACCAGCGTATATCATTGGCGATTTTATTTAAACTTACTGCCAATGTTTTCAAGGCACCCGAAGCAAATACAGCAGCATCTCGTCCTGCTAAAGCTTCAAACTTATTTGGTGCTGTAACAAAAGGTAAGCTGGTTAATACCGCCAGTTCATGTGCGGCTTTTTCTGCATATTGAGGATGTGCATTTAACCCTGTTCCAACCGCAGTGCCCCCCAACGGTAATTCATATAATCCTTCTAATGCCTGATATAATCGTTTCAGTGCATGTTCTAGCTGTGAGACATATCCACTAAATTCCTGCCCCAATGTAAGTGGCGTTGCATCTTGTAAATGTGTACGTCCAATTTTTACAATATCTTGAAATTCATTAGATTTCTGCTGTAATGTATTCTTTAATCGTGTCACTGCTGGGATAAGTAATTCATTGATTTCCAGACTTGCTGCCACATGAATTGCTGTCGGAAACGAATCATTGGTTGATTGTGCACGGTTAACATGATCATTTGGATGAACTGGCTTTTGAGCTCCCAATGGCTGCCCTAGTTTTTGATTGGCAATATTGGCAATGACTTCATTACAGTTCATATTACTTTGCGTACCAGAGCCCGTTTGCCAAACAACCAAAGGAAATTGAGCATCCCAACGCCCATCAATGACTTCCTGTGCTGCATCCACGATATATTCTGCCAAGTCTTGAGGAACTTGCTTTAATTCTGCATTGGTGAGTGCTGCTGCTTTTTTAACAAGCCCCATTCCTCGGATCATGGCACGTGGTAAATGTTCAATACCAATTTTAAAGTTTTGTAGACTGCGTTGGGTCTGTGCCCCCCACATAGCTTCACTGGGTACAGCAACTTCGCCCATTGTGTCATGTTCAATACGTGTTTCCATTCTTCATCCTCTGATTCTATTTGTACGGCTCATTCAAGTCATATCATGGCACCATCTTACTGATTTTATAACTTAAAGTAAATAATTATCATTTACATTATTATAAAATAACCATTGATCTTCAATCATCTGTCCTAAACTCCGTTCTGCTGTCCAGTTCAATATCCTTTGAGCTTTTTCAACCACAAGACTTATTTGATCCAAAGGACGGAATAAAAAATGCGGTTCTATCGTTGGAATCTTGGTTTTTGTAACTTGTTCTACTTTCTGGATTAATTTTGCAATACTGGTATGTTCCTGACTCGCAATATTAAAAATATCATAACCACTACTGCGTTGATATTGCCAATATAATGCTTTTTCAACTGCTTGACAGACATCTAAAACATGAACAAAATTACGTTCAACAGTTTTATCTTCCGTACCTGCTTGCTGATATAACTCTAGATATTCACGTTCATGATGAGCGATCTGCATCAATAGTCCCATAATACTTTTCGGCAGTTTCGGAATATATTCGCCCCATAGTCCCTGTTCAAATGCACCCACAACATTTGAAACTCTTAAAAGTACAATATTCCACTCTTCATCGCTCAGTGAAACATCTTGTAAAATCTGTTCCATCATCTGTTGAGAGTGTGCATACGGATTTAAATAATGATGATTAAGCTCGGTTTCCTCATGTAAATTTAAAGCAGATTGACCATAAACAACTGCACTAGACAAATGAATAAGCGAATGGCAACCGATTCTTTGCATCACACGGATTAAACTCATCAAAACATTTAAATTATTGTTATAATATTCAATAGGTTTAATCGTCGATTCTTGTAGTGACTTAAACCCAGCACAATGAATCACGGCATCAATCGGGTACTGCTCTATAAATTTGTTCAGCGCTGGGGTATTGCGTAAATCTACCTGAGAAAATGGAATATACTGACCACTGATTTGCTGCAAACGCTCCAGATTCATGGAGTGGCTATTCACCAAATTATCAACTAAGACAACACCATGCCCTCTTTGTAATAATCGTAAGGCAATGTGGGAACCGACAAACCCAAGACCACCTGTAATCAAAATCATTGTATAATTACCTATTGTTGTAGTTCGTTGATGTTTTCACGTTCGTTATTTGGTTTGGATGATTTAAAGCACCCTTATGAGTACCCTTATTTTAGTCACATCATCTCCTAATGCGATCCTTGCATGGCATGCTTTAGGTGTTGCACAGTCTTTACTGGAAAAAAACCAACCATTTCAGGTTTTCTTCTATCAAGAAGGTGTTTATGTTGCCAATACCCTAAACTGGGTTCCAGATGACCAACGCCAACTCACCCAAGCGTGGCAGCAACTCAACATCCGATTACCCGTCTGTGTCAGTGCTGCTTTAGCACGTGGTATTAGCGACCAAACCAATGCGCAACGTCATCAATTGGCACGTTTCAATTTGGCATCGGGTTTTGAATTGGTTGGCTTAGGTGAGTTTGCCGATGCTGTTCAAAATGCAACCCATCTAGTTCAATTCTAAAATGTTTAAACCTGCGTTTTGTTATTTTAAAGGGTAATTCTGTGAAAAGAGTTCTGGTTATTTTAACGCAAGCCAATGCCATTGGATTACAAGGCAATGAAAGCCTATCTGCAACCATGGTCTTGGCAACTTTTGGCTGTCAGGTACAAGTATTACTTAAAGATGCCGCACTCTCTCTTTTAAAACAAGAGCTTATTTTTGAACCAAAACAACATCCATTTAAACTCGGTTCAAATATGGTCGATAGTTTTGAGTTTTATGATTTAAGTCCAGTCTTAATAGAACAGCAACATGCGCAGCATACTTTTGTAAAAAACACTGAACATGAAATACAATTTATTGATCTAAACCCTTCATTTATCCAACAATTTGACCATGTTCTCTATTGGTAATCGTTATGCAAGATTCCACACTTTTCCTGTTACAAGGTGACTTTAAACAAGCTTCGTCGCTGTTACAACAATTACAGCAAATGGCAGCAAAAACAGATCCTGTGGTTTTAATGGCAGAGTCAGCCTTGTTGCTGGATCATCCCGATCTACAAGCTTATCCGCTTTATATTTTAAGTACTGAAGCTGAATTATTAACGCTCACAATTCCTGAATCTGTGACAGTACTTAACTATTCACAATTGACAGATTTACTGCTGCAATATCCGCGTTGCATTAGTCTAAAATAATTTAAGGTAATTTTATGGCTTTAGCACTCGACCAAGATGGACATCTTGTTGACTACACGGTGTGGAATGAAACTGTGGCACAAGAACTCGCCAATAGCTTAGATGTCACACTAACGGCTTGGCATTTTGAAATTTTACAGGCGGTGCGTCAGTTTTATCAACAATTTGGTCATTCACCAGCGACTCGCCCACTGATTAAATACTTAATGAAAACTGTGAGTCCAGAAATTAACAATGCTGTTTTGCAACAACAGTTTAATACAGGTTTAGTGGCTCGCCATTTAAGCCGACTGGCAGGCGTTCCTAAACCTGCCAATTGCCTATAAAACAACGATTAAAGCACCCTTTAAATCTAACATTAAAATTTTAATCTTAAGGGTGCTTAGAATAATTGAATCCGAAAAATACGTTCTATAACCTGCTGAACATTCGTCTATATGAATAACAACCGATATTTTTCAAAAAGTTCAATATATGAAACGAAGGCAATCGTAATGAAAGACCATTCTCTAAAAAATTGCCATTAAAATGATCTCAAACCTGACCATCACTTTGAAGAAAGATTTCTACATCTTATGCCATGTTTGTCATTTTAAGTGACAATCCAAACCATTTTTTCGTTATTTCAATGATGCAATCAATCGATCTAAAACAGCTTGATAGTGAATCGTAATGTCTTCTGATAACAACTTATATGCGTTATCAAACTGAACCATTGGGAAACCTTCTTTCCAAAATGGGAAAATGTCGTGTAAATCGTGCGTGACAATAGCATCATCATAGTGAATGGCTTGTACCACTTGCGCCAATACCTGAGCTGTTTCAGAACCGTCCAGCTGAGTATAGTCAATGTCATGTTGTTTAAACATGCGAACGCGGTCTTTTTTATAACGCATTTTTTTCACTTGTGCTGGATATAAAGCAAAAGCACAGGTTACAGCTTCCAAGAAATGATCTTCAAAACTTAAATATAATTCAACTAATGCCTGTTTATGGCTTTCTTGTCTGCCTGCTTTGCCACCTATGCGAATGGCTTGTTGTGCTTTTTCAGTTAAATCAACTTTTTTAAGTTCGTTTAAAAACTGAATTTTTTCTAGAGGTGTTACACCGTCAACCATATACAACCTAAATTGAATGTCATGCAAAATAAAGGTGGCTATTGTGACACACTTTTGAGGGGCTGAATATTTCCAATCACACAATAAAAAGCCTCAAGACGAATCTTGAGGCTTTTAAATACAAATAACGGATTAAATAGCGACTAATTTCGCGATTTGCTCTGCAACTTCTTCTACAGATTCAGCTGTAATTTGTTGATCTACCGCATCCAATGCTGTAATCACCACAACACCTGTCTGACGTAACAAAGCTGCTTGCTCAGCAGTTAAGTCTGCTTTTGCAATAGCAACAATACCTTGTTGGATCAATAAACGTTCTAGTGCTTGTGCATTTTCTAATACGGTTGTACTGACACCCAACAATGCAGGTTTTTGACCCAAACGTGCAGCACGTTCTTCAGCAGTCACCGCCTGTGCTGTGTTGGCAATCTGTGCAATATCTTCAATCATCGCTGCGCCAACAGTGACGTTGCTTAAGCGGTCGATAAAGATAAAGCTACCTGTATAACGGCTGTCTTTATAATCATCAAAAACAACAGCACGGTCAAATTCAACCACAATGTCTGCAATACCGTTTAGTTCAAGTTGTTCAACCTGAACATGCTCAAGCGTATTCACATCGACACGGTAGTTAATCTGACTGACTTTGGCAGGAACACTTTGTGTCCCCACTTTCACATTGTACAGTTTACCCACAACCAATGGCTGCTCTGTCATCCACACCACAGTAGCACGTACAGCACGTGACACTTGTGGCAATGCAGCAGCATGAACAATCATGTCACCACGGCTAATGTCAATTTCGTCATTTAAAGTTAAAGTCACCGCTTGACCAGCGAAAGCTTCTTCTAAGTTGCCATCGTAAGTCACGATTTCTTTAACAGTGCTGCGTTTACCTGAAGGTAAAGCAACGATTTCATCGCCTGCATGGACTGAACCGAGTGCAATTGTTCCCGCAAAACCACGGAAGTCGAGGTTTGGACGGTTCACATATTGTACAGGGAAGCGGAAATCCTGCTTTTTGGTGTCGTGGTTGATTTGCACCGTTTCTAAAATATTCATTAAGGTTTGCGCTTGATAACCTTCCGAGAAGTACCAAGATGTACTTTCAGATGGATTCACCACGTTATCACCATTTAATGCTGAAATTGGCACAAAACGGATATCGGTTGGTTTACGGTCACCCAATTGCTCAACAAAAGACAGATAGTCAGCACGAATCTCGTCAAATTTTTCTTGAGAGAAGCCAACCAAGTCCATTTTGTTGATCGCAACCACGATGTTACGAATACCCAATAATGCCGAAATAAAGCTATGACGACGCGTTTGAGTCTGTACGCCATAACGGGCATCAATCAGGATAATCGCCAAATCACACGTTGACGCACCTGTCGCCATGTTACGGGTATATTGTTCATGCCCTGGAGTGTCGGCAATGATGAACTTACGCTTTTCTGTTGAGAAATAGCGATACGCAACATCAATGGTAATCCCTTGCTCACGTTCTGCCTGTAAACCATCGACAAGCAATGCAAGGTCAACTTTTTCGCCCTGAGTCCCAACTTTTTTACTGTCACGTTTTACCGCTTCAAGTTGGTCTTCATAAATCATTTTAGAGTCATGCAGTAAACGACCAATCAAGGTACTTTTACCGTCATCGACATTACCACACGTTAAAAAGCGGAGTAAGTCTTTTTGCTCATGCTGTTTTAAGTACGCCAAAATATCCTGGCTGATCAGCTCAGATTGATGAGACATTGTTTTACTCCACTCAATTAGAAATAACCTTCTTGCTTTTTCTTTTCCATTGACCCAGCTTCGTCATGGTCAATCATACGACCTTGTCGTTCTGAACTGGTCGTCAATAGCATTTCCTGAATAATATCAGGCAGCGTATCTGCTGAAGACTCAACTGCACCTGTTAATGGATAGCAGCCTAAAGTACGGAAACGAACCGATTTCATTTCAGGTACTTCACCTTCTTTTAATGGGAAACGCTCATCATCAATCATAATGAGTGTGCCATTGCGTTCTACTACTGGGCGTTTTGCCGCATAGTACAACGGTACAATTGGAATCTGCTCTAGGTAGATGTATTGCCAGATATCAAGCTCTGTCCAGTTTGACAATGGGAATACACGGATACTTTCGCCTTTATTGACTTTACCGTTATAAATATTCCAAAGCTCAGGACGTTGGTTTTTCGGATCCCAACGGTGCTTTTGGTCACGGAATGAATAAACACGTTCCTTCGCACGTGATTTTTCTTCGTCTCGACGTGCGCCACCAAATGCCGCATCGAATTGATATTTATCCAAAGCTTGTTTTAAGCCTTGTGTTTTCATAATGTCGGTATATTTTGAGCTACCGTGATCGAACGGGTTGATGTTTTGTGCAACACCTTCCATGTTTTTATGTTCGATCAATTCAAGTCCAAGTTTTTTCACCATCTCATCACGGAAAGTGATCATATCCTTGAACTTCCACCCAGTATTCACATGCATTAGTGGAAATGGCAGTTTTGCAGGATAAAACGCCTTCATTGCCAAATGCAACATTACTGCTGAGTCTTTACCAATAGAGTAAAGCATTACGGGATTTTCAAATTCCGCAGCGACTTCGCGAATAATATGAATACTTTCAGCTTCAAGCTGCTTAAGGTGAGTTAATCTTTCCTCAGTCATTATATACCCAGCTACACGGAAATTTTGCGGACTATGTTAGCATGACTCTCTATAAATAGTATGCCTCATCATCATTATGTTTTCTGAATACCTAAATCATTTTTTCTACTTTAGAGGCGTTATTTTTCAAGTATTTGTTGATAAAAATAAGAGCGGATTAATATTTCATAAATGTCTGTGACGATGCTTGTCTTAGCAGTATGGACAGTGCGATTTGATTGATATAGACATCGGAAAAGAGTTGTATTTTGTTGAATTGACATCATATCATCAGGCGATAAACTTAATTTTAAATGAATATCGAGAATATTTTATGGATCTTTTGACCGTCGCCCAACAACGCTATACCACTAAAGCTTATGATGCTGACCAAACGATTCCTCAAAAAGACCTTGAAACGCTTTTAGAAGTGTTACGTCTGACACCATCTTCAATTAATATCCAACCTTGGCACTTTTTAGTCATTTCAAGTGATGATGCCAAAGAGCGTGTGACACATGCCATGACAGGTGGTCATGCTTACAATGCACCTAAAATTTTAAAATCTTCACACACCATTGTATTTTGTACTCGTACCGATGTAAGCGATGAATATTTAAAACAACTCATCGAACAAGATGCCAGCATTGGTCGTTTCAGAGATGCCTCCAGCAAGCAAACTCAAGCAGATGTTCGCAAAGGCTATGTCGACCAATATCGTCAATCGGAAGGTGGCGTACAACGCTGGATGGAAAATCAGACCTTTATTGCCCTAGGCGAAGCTTTATTTGCTGCTGCAACACTTGGCATTGATGCAACCCCGATTGGCGGTTTTGATGCCGAAACACTCGATGCCGAATTTAATCTAACAGCACAAGGTCTCACCAGTTCAGTTGTTTTAGCTTTAGGTTATCGTAGTGAAGATGATTTTAATGCCAAATTACCAAAATCACGTTTAAGTAAAGAACAACTTTTTACCGTACTTTAATGCTCAATGCAGGCTTAGGTCTTGGGACTTAAGCCATCGCATCCACCAATCCAATCTACCCCCAATCAACGAGAGCAATGTTGGTTTTCTTTAAATCACTTCCCATATTTTTCTGGAATGATTTATCTGTGTTTAAGTCATATCCAACAACCTAAACACAAAAGATGAATAGAAAATAAATGACCTGCTTATTTAAAATTGCCTTCTAAAAACTGCTTTAACCGTTCACTTTTAGGATGATTAAGGACTTCTTCTGGTCGTCCTTGCTCTTCAATTTTTCCCTGATGCAAAAAAATCACTTGATTAGATACGTGTCGTGCAAAGCCCATTTCATGCGTAACCACAATCATGGTGCGTCCTTCTTCAGCCAAACCCTGCATGACTTTGAGCACCTCACCGACTAATTCAGGGTCTAAGGCACTGGTCGGTTCATCAAACAACATTACCTCAGGTTCCATCGCCAAAGCTCGAGCAATAGCGACCCGTTGCTGCTGCCCACCCGACAAAAATGCAGGGTATTTTTTTTCCACACTTTCATCCAACCCTACTTTTCTTAAATATTGACGGGCGCGCTGCTCTGCTTCGGCACGTTTCACCCCCAACACATGAATCGGGCCTTCAATCACATTTTCTAAAACCGTCATATGTGACCACAAATTAAAATGCTGAAAGACCATCATCAGTTGGGTACGCATTTTTTGCAGTTGTTTGGGATTGGTGACTTTTAAATTACCATTTTTATCAAACACGGTTTCAAGTTTTTCACCATTTAATTTGATAGAACCATTGCTCGGTTGTTCTAAAAAATTAATACAACGCAGCAAGGTACTTTTTCCCGAACCCGATGAACCAATAATACTTATCACATCACCTGCTTTCGCATCTAGTGACACCCCTTTTAATACTTCATGATCACCAAAAGTTTTATGCAAATCACGAATCACCAGTTTTTTTACATCTTCCATTTTATTTCTCCTAATGATCCGATGGCTTTAAAAATGCCAACCAGCGTTTTTCCAATTTACGAAAAATCCAGATTAAGATAAAAGCCAAACACGCATACAGTACAGCCGCAATACCAAAAGCATCAAAGGTTGCATAGGTTGCCGCATTTACATCTCGGGCAATTTTTAAAATATCTGGCACTGTCGCGGTAAATGCAATGGTCGTGGCGTGTAACATCAAAATGACTTCATTGCTATAAAAAGGTAAAGCACGACGTAACATTGACGGAATGATAATACGGGTATAGCGTTTCCACGGTGACATTCCAAATGCCTGTGCGGCTTCAATTTCTCCATATGGAATAGAACGAATTGCACCTGCAAAAATTTCGGTTGTATATGCGCTTGTGTTCAATGCAAAAGCCAAAATCGTGCAATTAAGTCCTTCCCGAAAAAACTCATCTAAATATTGATGTTGATGAATAAAATCGAAGCTATAAATCCCCGAATAGATAATGAGCAGTTGTACATATAACGGTGTACCACGAAAAACATAGGTAAATAACCAGACAGGCCCACGAATAAAGGAATGACGAGAAACACGTGCAATAGACAAAGGTACAGCCAACACAAAGCCAATCACAATAGAAAGAACCAAAAGCCACAGCGTCATTGCAACGCCTGTCATCTGTTGGCCATCTGTCCAGAGATATGATTTCCAGTATTCCTGAAGAATTTCAATCATAATTGTCCCTTTTTCACACCGACAGAATAATGACGCTCAAGCCACATCAAAATGAGGTGAGATACAGTGGTAATCGCAAGATAAATCACCGCAGCCATGATGCTAAAATAAAACAATTGCATGGTACTTCTACCTGCATCCTGAGTAATTTTTACAATATCAGTTAGCCCAATCAGCGACACCAATGCCGTTGCTTTAATCAGAACTTGCCAGTTATTACCAATACCAGGCAGTGCAAAACGCATCATTTGTGGAAATAATATCCGTCTAAATACCTGAAACGGTGTCATCCCATAGGCAAACCCAGCTTCACTCTGTCCTTTGGGTACAGAAAGAAATGCGCCTCGAAATGTCTCTGTAAAATAAGCCCCATAAATAAAAGCGAGCGTAATGACACCTGCAACAAATGGATCAATATCAATCTGCTCCATTTGCAGCGATTCTGTAATTGAGTTCAGTCCAAGTTGAAGGCTATAAAAAAGAAGCAGCATAATGACAAGATCTGGAACACTACGAATCAGGGTTGTATATACCGTCGCAATATTCCGCACTATTTTAATGCGGGAGAGTTTTGCACTTGCACCAATTAAGCCAATAATGACAGAAAGTACGAGCGATAATAGTGCAAGTTGTATGGTCATCCATGTACCGCTGAGTAGCGCTGAACCATAACCAGACAGAAACATACTCATCATCTCCAAGTAAATACGATAAATCTGATATTGATGAGGATTCGGTTATATAAAAACGTGTCGGCACTAGACCGACACGTTTTCATTAGTAAATATTGAATGAGAAATATTTTTTCTCTAATTTTTTATATGTACCATCGGCAATAATTGCAGCTAAAGCTTTGTTAATATTATTTTTTAAATCAACATCTTCCTTGCGTAAACCAATTGCAGCCCCTACGCCAAGTGTTTTGGCATCAACAACATTTCCACCAACGAAGCTGAATCCTTTACCCTTCGCTGCTTTTAGAAAAGCAGAATCAACCATAATTGCATCTTGTAAAGTTGCATCTAAACGACCAGAAACCATGTCTTGATACAAGATATCCTGAGTTGGATAAGGCACAACATTTACACCTTTGGTTGCCCAATATGCTTTGGCATAACTTTCTTGAATTGTACCTTGCTGCACACCGACACGTTTTCCTTTTAAAGACGCTGCCGTTGGTAACAATGGAGAGCCCTTTCTCGCAACCATACGTGTTGGTGTATTATAAATTTTATTTGTAAAATCAATTTGTTTCAGACGTTCAGGGTTCACCGTCATAGATGAAAGAATGCCATCAAATTTTTTGGCTTTCAGTGCTGGAATCATGCCATCAAACGAATTTTCAACCCAAACACATTTGGCTTTAAGTTTTGCACAAATTGCATTACCCAAATCAACATCAAATCCCGTTAATTTATTATCAGGGGTTTTATACTCAAACGGTGCATAAGATGATTCTGTACCAAAACGGATCACCTTCCAGTCCTTAGCTTCGGCATGCGTCCCCAATACAGAAAGCATTAGTGTAGTTGAAACAACTATGTTCTTTTTCCAATTTTTCATCATAGATTTCCCATAAAATCAATCTATCAAATTTCAAGTGAATTGCATAAAATTCAACTCACTTACCCATCCGTTATTTTTAAATTAAGCAAGTTCTATACCAAAAAATTGAGTTTCTTTTGCATACACTATTCATCGTTTAGTTTTTCATCATTGCTAATATTTTTATTATATTTTTATAAATAATGATAATTTTTAATATGTTATTTTTACCTTAAAATATTAATCCCTCACCTATTTCTTTTAAAATATCTTATTACTCTATTTTTACTTCAACGGTTATTTTTAAATAAAATAAATTACTCAATGCACAAAAAAGTTAGGGAGCTTATTGAAAGCTCCCTAATTCATCATCGCTTGATCAAAAAATCAATTAATAGCGTTCAACCATTTTCTCTAAAGAAATTGGACGAATTTTATCTGCATTTCCTGCTGTACCAAACGCTTCATAACGGTCAATACACACTTGTTTCATTGCATCGACAGTTTTTGCGAAATATTTACGTGGGTCAAATTCTGCTGGATTCTCTGCCATAAATTGACGAATAGAACCTGTAGAAGCCAAACGTAAATCAGTATCGATATTGATTTTACGCACACCATGTTTGATGGCTTCAACCAATTGTTCTACTGGCACACCATAAGTTTCGCCAATTTTTCCACCGAACTCATTGATGACTTTTAACCATTCTTGAGGAACAGAGCTAGAACCGTGCATTACAAGGTGAGTATTTGGTAATGCCGCATGAATTTCTTTAATACGGTCAATTGCCAAAATGTCCCCTGTAGGTGGACGAGTAAATTTGTACGCACCGTGTGATGTACCGACTGCAATTGCAAGTGCATCGACATTGGTATCTGCAACGAACTGTGTTGCTTCTTCAACTGAAGTTAAAAGTTGTGAATGGTCAAGAACACCTTCTGCTCCTACACCATCTTCTTCGCCTGCCATACCAGTTTCAAGGCTACCCAAACAGCCAATTTCACCTTCAACAGAAACACCACATGCATGTGCCATAGCAACAACACGGCGTGTTACATCGACATTGTAGTCATAAGTCGTTGGTGATTTACCATCTGTACCTAATGAACCGTCCATCATTACTGAACTAAAGCCAAGTTGAATAGAGCGTTGGCAAATATCAGGGCTTGTACCATGATCTTGGTGCATTACAACAGGGATATGTGGCCATTCTTCAATTGCAGCTAAGATAAGATGGCGTAAAAATGGAGCACCAGCGTATTTACGAGCACCTGCGGATGCCTGAACAATCACTGGAGAGTTGGTAGCATCCGCTGCTAACATAATCGCTCGCATTTGTTCTAAGTTATTTACGTTAAATGCTGGTACGCCGTAGTTATGTTCAGCAGCGTGATCCAGTAGCTGACGCATTGAAATAAGAGCCATAATATCCTCCCAAATAGTGGGTTATATTCTACATGGTGATGATTGGTAATTCAGCATCAAATTAAAGAAATATAAAAAAAATCTCCGCATTTGCAGAGACTTTTAATAAAAAATCAACAAATCATTGCGCTCTGACTTCTGAAGTAGCTGCATCTGGATTTTGGACGTCTGTATTTTTCTCATCTAATACAGGTTTGTCCAAAGCATCAATCTGTGCTTGCTGCTCTGGTGTGGTGAATTTGTTGTCAGTCACAGTACTTGTTGAAGCAGAAGCCTGCTCGGCTTTTGATTGTTCTGCCTTTTTTGAACATGCCGTAAACATCATTGCAAAAATACACCCAAGCACAATGATCAGTTGTTTTTTCATAAAACTTTCCTAAAAAACTTAGGCACGTTCAAGTAAAACGGCTACAGCAGGTAAGGTTTTACCTTCTACAAACTCAAGGAACGCACCGCCACCTGTCGAAATATAGCTGATCTGAGAAGCAACATTGTATTTATCAATTGCAGCTAGGGTATCGCCACCCCCTGCTATTGAAAAGGCATCACTTTCAGCAATGGCAAGAGATAAGGTTTTTGTACCTTCGCCAAATTGATCAACTTCAAACACCCCAACAGGTCCATTCCAAAGAATAGTCTTAGATTGTTTCAATAGCGTTGCAAAATTTGCTGCTGTATCTGGCCCAACGTCCAAAATCATATCATTTTCAGTAACATCTTCGACTTTCTTAACCACCGCCTGTGCTTTGGCCAACGATCCTAAAAAGTCTGAAAAATCAATTTGAGTTGCATCCGCCACAACAACATCTGTTGGTAGTGGCACACTCACTTTTGCTGCAATTTGCTTTGCCGTTTCAACCAAGTCAGCTTCGTAAAGTGATTTTCCAACATTAAACCCTGCTGCTGCCAAAAAGGTATTGGCAATCCCGCCACCAACAATCAATTGATTACAGATTGTCGACAATGAATTTAACACGTCCAGTTTTGTTGAAACTTTTGAACCCGCTACAATGGCTGCCATCGGTTGTGCTGGTGTTTTTAAGGCTTGACTTAACGCATCTAGTTCTGCTGCAAGTAATGGCCCTGCTGCCGCAACTTTAGCACAGCGCGCCACACCTTCAGTTGATGCTTCTGCGCGGTGTGCTGTACCAAATGCGTCCATCACAAAAACATCGCATAATGCTGCATATTTTTCAGCAAGTTCAGGATTATTTTTCTTTTCACCGACATTAAAACGAACATTTTCAAGCAGGACAACTTGACCTTTTTGTACGTCTAAACCGTTTAGATAGTCTGTCACCAATTGGACATCCTGACTAAGCGCTTTTGATAAATATGCAGCAACAGGTGCAAGTGATTGTTCATCTTTTGGTTCACCCTCTACAGGACGACCAAGATGTGAGCAAATAATTACGGCTGCGCCTTGGCTAAGGGCTTTTTGAATTGTTGGAAGTGCTGCTTTTAAGCGAGCATCGCTTGTAATTACGCCATTTTTGATGGGTACATTAAGATCTTCCCGAATCAGTACGCGTTTTCCATCTAGTTCAAGGTCCGTCATGCGCTTAAAGTTCATGTAATCCTACTCTTGTGCTGTTATGAAATTTTAAAATGATGGCATTTTAAATGATTATACTTAAAAAATGCCGTTCTTTAGTATAAGACTTGCTAAAAATATCAACAAAAAACATCCTCCATTTTTATTCAGACAACCTCTACATTGTTCTTTACTTTTCGAGTTATGATAAATCATCAAAAAATTTATATGCATTGCTTATGTCATCTATTCATCCAGATCCCAATCTTAATCGACTTAATGTCTTTGGAGAGGCGTTAGCCAGTTGTTGTTTCGACCCGCTTACAGGGTATTTTCGCAATGGTTTTTGTCACATTTCTCCCAATGATCTTGGGCAACACACAGTGTGCGCCTTAATGACTTCAGAATTTTTAAATTTTTCACAGAAAATTGGTAATGATTTAATTACACCTTTACCTGAAGTTGGTTTTGTTGGTTTAAAACCTGGGGATTTTTGGTGTTTGTGTGTGACACGCTGGGTCGAAGCTTATGAAGCAGGTTATGCGCCACAATTAAAACTTCAAGCCTGTCATCAGTCAGTTTTAAGTTATGTTTCTATGGATGTCTTAATGGATTATGCAATTTAATGAATCAACCAGACATCATTTTAGCGTCCAGCAGCCAAACCCGTCAGGATTTAATGAATCGCTTAAAGCTTCAATATCGGTGTGTATCGCCAGACATTGATGAATCAAGTCAGGGCGAAACCCATGCCGATGACTTAGCTCAACGGCTTGCTTTTGAAAAAGCCAATGTCATTGCTAAGCAATTTCCGCATGCACTGGTCATTGGTTCAGACCAAGTTGCATGGCGAGAGCATCAACCCGACATTTTTATTGGCAAGCCACTAACTGTTGATAATGCCATTACGCAGTTACAGCAAAATTCGGGTAAAACCGTTTACTTTAGTACAGGCTTGAGTGTGCAGCATGTGGCTTCTGGCTTTGAACAGACCTTAGTTGAACATTATCAGGTTAAATTTCGAGAACTCAGTGACCCTGAAATTCAGCGTTATATTGAAAAAGACCAACCTTTACACTGTGCAGGTAGCTTTAAGTGTGAAAGTTTGGGGATTACGCTGTTTGAACACATGATTGGACAAGATCAGACCACATTGATGGGACTTCCCCTGATTCAACTGTGTAAAATACTACGTCAGTTTCATATCCAAATTCCTTAAATATAGGCACAACCATGTCACAACCTTTAAGCATTTTAGGCGGCTTAACCGCTGAACAATTTCTTGCCGAATATTGGCAAAAAAAACCGTTGTTGGTTCGCAACGCACTTCCTGAAATCGTCAATATTTTAGAACCTAACGATGTAAAAGAACTAGCACTTGAAGAAAATGTCAGCGCACGCTTAATCAAACAAAAAGACAAAGATCCAAACCAATGGTCTGTGAAGTCTTCTCCGCTCATAAAAGGTGACTTCCAAAAGCTTCCAAAACTTTGGACATTACTGGTACAAGCAGTTGACCATTATTCACTTGATTTATCTGAGCTTTGGAAAAAATTTAGTTTTATTCCCCAATGGCGTCGTGATGACATCATGGTGTCTTATGCCCCAAAAGGTGGTTCAGTCGGTCAGCATTTCGACTTTTACGATGTTTTCTTAGTTCAGGGTTATGGTCATCGTCGTTGGCAACTTGGACAAATGTGCGATGAAAATACTGAATTTATGCCCAACCAACCATTAAAGTTACTCCCAGAAATGGACGTGAACTTTGATGAAGTTTTAGCGCCTGGAGATTTGCTGTATGTTCCACCTGGATTATCGCACTATGGCGTTGCCGAAGATGACTGCCTGACATTCTCTTTTGGTTTTCGTATGCCAAACATTGCCAATATGATGGATCGGGTCAGTGACCGTTTTGCCGACAATTCTATTTTAAAAAATCCACTGGTTGATGTTTCACGTCAGCAACCTACTGCTGTGGGTGAAATCACCACACAAGAAATCGAATATTTAAAAGCAAAACTACTTGAGCGCCTGCAAAATTCAAATGACTTTGATGATGCCATCATGACACTCATGTCTGAACCAAAATATCCAGATGACATTCCAGAGCCTGATGAAATTGAAGTTGCAGATTTAGAAGAAGTGCTTGATCAAGGTTATTTCCTGCAAATTGAGCCTGCTTCACGTTTACTTTATCGCATGCAAGAAAATCAATATTCGTTTTGGGGCAATGGTGAAGCTTTGTGTATTTCACCAGAATGGGCTGAACAACTCAAAACTATCGCAGATGGAGAAAGCCTTGCATTTGATGCAGCATTTAATCAAGAAGAAACTTTGCAAGATATCGCACAGTTACTGAATGATTCGATCCTGATGTTGCTTCCTCCTGAAGAGGAAAGCGATTTTTAAACGGACTTTCAAACTGACAATTTTGACTTGATGTGGTGGCTTGTTACTGGCATGTTTCATGTTGTTTTTTTAAACATGAAAGATCACTTTAACAAGCTTCATCTCATCAGACAGATAAGCTTTTTTTCTTCATTAGTCGTTATATTATTCATAGTCCACCTCTGATTAGAAAATATTGGTTTATAATTTTGTTTCAGCAAGCTGTTGAACATCGAAAAATTCTAGTGTATCGACTTAATTTAGCTCAATTCAACGATGAATGACACCTCATTACCATTCACAGTAAAAATAAATATCTATATAAATCAAAATAATATTTTAAATTTTATTTAAATAAAAAGTTATGTGCGTAACTTACCCTTATGAAAAAACATCATATCCAAACATGTTTTTAATCTTTATCTACAGGCACGTATCTTACAAACTGATTGCAGCAAGGTTGATGAATGCCCCCTGCCTTATCGTGGTATCTCTTCCATTCCACTATAGACAACAAGCGATTAATAAAAATCGCCTGTTGTCTTGGCATGTAAAAATGCAGGAATCAGCCCTGTTAAAGCAGCACGAATGTCGGCACGCTCATTAATCAACTGATGCGAACCTTCTTCTAAAATTAACAAGGTTTGTAACCGAAATTTTTTACGAATAAAATCAATATTATATTTCCAGTCTACAGTCTGATCTAACGCACCTTGCGCCAACCACACAGGAATACGACAAGACGGCTTTTGCTCCATTTCCAACATCCATTTTGACATGGCTAAAATCCAGTCCATACCCATCATGCGGGGTTGTAACGGGTCTTTTAGACGAATGAAGCGTAAAAACTCGGGGTTATGGTTATTACGACGGAAATGTCTTGGCACCTGACGGCGAATACGACGAATAATGCTTAAACCCACAGGATTATGCCACCATGCAGTTTTTGCAGGTCGAACCAATGGAGAAAGCAGCAACACCCGCTCTACAAACGGGTTTTTTCGTTGCTCGGCATAATCTAAAACGTGGTGCATTAGAATTGCCCCACCCGTACTTTGCCCAATCCCTAACCACGGTTTAGGTAACTGATCTGCATTTTTAACATAATGATAGACCGCATGCAGCACATCTTGATACTGATTAAAGTTTTGAATGCTTGCAGGTGAACCATTACTTAAACCGTGCCCCGGCAAATCAAACACCAAAACACTAAACCCTTGTGCCAATAACTCGACAATAATAGGCTGATAAATCCCGCTATGTTCCAAATATCCATGCAGCAAAAAAACAGTGCCCAAGACTGGTTTGGTTTTTGGTTGAAAAACTTGCGTATGCAGTTTAAAAATTGGTGTTTCTATGATGCCTTGCCAATAATTACAGTCTAAAAGATCTAGTCCATATAATTTTTGATATGCCAACAACTCAGGCGTTGCAACATAAGGACGATTTAAATTCAATGCAGACAATAATTCAGGTGTATTTTCACGGTCAGGAACAGGCAGTTCAAGTCGTTTTAAAGTATTTGGAGTCAAAAACGGAATTTCAGCCATTATGGAACCTCCCGACAATCGCCGACACCAAAAATAACATCTCGAATGGTTGCCAATAATTCATAATTGGCACGACGACTATGATCATAATTTTGCACAGAAGGCTTCCATGAAGTGAGTGTTGTCGGCATAGGTGCATCAACAGGCACCGTTGCAATACCATTCATGGCAAATAAACGACGTGTTCTTGGCATGTGGTATTCATCCGTTACTAACATCACTTTGGGTGCGCCTCCTTTTTTTTGTAAAAGCAATGAACTAAAACGTGTATTTTCACAGGTGTTCATGCTTCGGTTTTCAAGTAATTTTGCTTCCACACCATGCGCATCCAACCACTTTTGCATATAAGGTGCTTCTACACCGCTTAATACAATCGGCAGATTCGATTTTTTTTCGAGCTGCAAGGTTGTTTCAAGTCTTAATCGAGTATAGTCATTCACCACAATATCTTTACGGTTTTTGTCTAGTGTCAGCCCACCACCCAAAACAACAATCGCAGATGGTTTCACTGTGTCTATACGCTTTTCTTCTGCTTGCTGCGCTTGTTCTAAATCATCATAAATTTGATTATTTACAGGTTCACTCACAGCGACTTGAACAGGATAATTCATTAAGAAATGCGTGTATTTATCCATAAGTGCCAAGTTATCAGGCTGATCAAATGCTGCGACTTCACTGGCAAGTCGGATATTTTCCGCCTCTATCTCGGCTTTCAGTTCTTTTTTCTTATGTCTAAACAATAAAGACTGAATTGGATCTGACGCTGTTTCATTCGGATCTTCCGACTGATTGTGTTTAATTTCAGCCGTTAAAAGCGTATAGCGCTCTTGAATCATATTCAAGGCACGTATATCTTTTTTCTGTCCGGCTTCTTGCAATACTTTTAAATATGCCTGACGGGCAATCCACAAATCAGACCCCGGCTCCAGATCATCGTGTTCGCTCAAAGCAGCCATTTGTTGACTACGTGCCGCCACATTATTGACTTCAACAGGAACAAATTTATTGAGCAAAAACACCACAAATTTAGAATAAAAAGGCGTATACACAAAAACCATCAGACAGCCGATCAAAACAAATAGCACTGCCGCTATTCGTACGATCTTGACCATCCAATGTTGCTTTCTCATTTTAATTACTCACATGGGGTTGAATTAGCCCTAAACCATTAAACAGTACAGGTTCAGGCTCAAGTGTGATATTAAATTTTTGTTGAACTGCATGTTGAACAGCCTGATAAGTCTGTTGAACCTCATTTAAAGTTGCATCTGCATAGTTCACCAAGACCAACGCTTGTTTTTCAAACATACCCACAACACCAAGACGCTGCCCCTTCCATCCTGCCTGATCAATTAACCAACCTGCGGCAATTTTCACTTGAGCGTTCGGCTGCGGATAATGGGGTAATTTTGGAAATTGCTGTGCCAATTGCTGATAATGACTTTCATTAATAACAGGATTTTTGAAAAAACTGCCTGCATTTGGAAAAACACTGGGGTCAGGTAATTTACTTTGACGAATGGCAATCACTTGACGTTGTAAATTTTCTGCGGTCTGTTCATCGCCAACGGCTGTGCGTAAGTCACCATAACCGAGTTTTAAATCTGCAACTTTTAGTAGTTTAAATGTCACAGAAACAATCACAAAACGGTTTGGATTATCTTTAAAAATACTATGACGATAAGCAAAGTGGCATTCTGCTGCTGTCAGGGTTTTAAATTGTGACTGTTCACGGTCATAGACTTGCACAGTTTCAATAAAATCACCCGCTTCCACCCCATATGCACCAATATTTTGTACAGGGCTTGCTCCGACACGCCCGGGAATTAAGGCTAGGTTTTGCAGACCATACCATTGTTGTTGGGTAGTATATAAAACAAAATCATGCCAGTTTTCACCCGCCCCGACACAAACAGTCACATGGTTTTCATTTTCTTCGAGTTTTTCAATTCCTCGAATATTTATGTGAATCACCAATGCCTGTATTGACTCAGGCAATAGCATATTGCTACCACCTGAAAGAATGAGACAATTCAGTTGATGTTGTTTTGCAAAATCCAAAGCATCCAGTAATGCCTGTTGCGTTGAAATTTGCACATAATATGCAGCAGTCGACTTTAGATTTAATGTATTAAACTTTTGAAGTTGAACTTGCTGTTGTACCTCAATCACTGAATTTTCACCTTATGATTTCGTTAATTTACTGAATGTATCAATCCATGCCTGACTTGCTGCTTCACAATGATCAATCACCAGCTCAAAATCAGCCGCATCGCCATAGTAAGGGTCTGCAATAGCTTGATTGTGTCGCAATGGGTCTTGTGCAGTCATCATGACAATTTTTGCCTTACACGCATCTGCGCTAAACTGTTGCTTCGCATGTTGATGTAATTTTTCAATTTCTTTGAGATTTTGATGATCCATCGCCAAAATCAGATCAAACTCGGTAAAATCCTGTACTTTAAGTTGTCTTGCTCTGAGTGCGGATAGATCATATCCCCGTTGCCCTGCATGTTTTTGACTTCGATGATCGGGGGCTTCGCCAATATGATAGGCAGCAGTTCCTGCCGAATCGACGAAAATATCGAGATGATTTTGCATAAAAAAATGCCGAAGAACAGCCTCAGCCGTTGGAGATCGACAAATATTTCCTAAACAGACACACAATACTTTCTTAGGCATTAAGTTCGCCATTATTTTCCCCAACGCTACTGACAAGTCATTATTTTAAGCATGTCATGCTTCGTTCAAAGCATTATAACCATTCATTTAATGTGGCTTTAATTGAATATTTCGAATTTCACCATCAAAACTTTCTAACAACTGGCGGACGGTTGAATCATGATGAATTAACTCTGCCGCACGTTTAAATGCCTTTTCCTTACGTTGTTGCTGCATCACATAAGGTGTGGTCATCGCAACTTCGCCATATTGAACTGCAAAACGAGTATTATGCCACTGTTGTTTTAATGCTTGTTCCAAATTGTGTTGTTGCTGCGTCAATAATTGTTCGTATTGTTGTGGAATATGGAAAATACTTTCTCCATCAATATTCCCTGCCATTACCCCATATTGTGCCAACTCTTGTACCGCTGGTGATAAAGCGCTATTTCTAAACCAGTATTCCCATTTTTCAACCGTCCATTCACCTTCGAGTGCCTGCTCTGCAACACGTAAAATGTCTTGTGGCATTAATGACGAATTTTGAGCTGGCTCAGGCTCAGGCTCAGGCTCAGGCTCAGGCTCAGGCTGGAGTATATCTTGCTGTAGATCAGCTTCAATGGTGCTTAAACTACTTTCAGGGTTTACATCATGAACGGGTAATTCCTGTTCAAATGTAGCAGCCTGTACTTCCTCAACCGATGGATCATCATAAGTAAAAGGAAATACATCATCAGGTGCATGTGTTTCTGAGATTGGCTGACTCGGTGCATCATCCAATCCAACATCAATCAGTGGGTTCTCATCATCGACCTGAAAATGAACCACGTCTGCATCATCAAGATGAGCCTGTATTTCTGCTTCATCTACAATCAACTCTTCAGAAAAATCTGTTTCATCTTCTTCTGAAATTACAGTTTCCCGATCTGAAGCTTTTTGTTCTAGTGTGATGACGTCTTCTACAGGTTCAGCATGGACAATAGTTTCTGACTGAACCACAACTTCGTTGGCTTGCAATGGACGGAACGCCAATAAGCGCAGCACACACATCTCAAAACCTTGTTCTTGTGTGACTGCCCAAGACAGTTCTGTACGTCCTTTACATGCAATCTGATAATACAGTTGCAAATCAACCGCAGAAATTGTTTGCGATAATGTTTTTATCTTTTGATTAATTTCCTGACTATATTTCAAACTCAAATCAGGTAAATATTGCATCAATGCCAGTTCATGGAATGTAGAAATCAGTTGATCTAACACCAATGCAACATCGAGGGCCTGTTGTCTAAACTGCAATAAAAGCTGACTAACTTTTTGGGTCTGATTGCGGTGAATTGCCAAAATCAAATCATAAATAATGGTACGGTCAATCAAACCCAGCATTTCTTTGACATCTTGCTGATGAATCTGACCTTGTCCATAAGCAATAGCCTGATCGGTCAAAGACAACGCATCACGTAATGAACCTTGTGCGGCTTCTGCAATCTGCCAAATCGCATCTGATTCATTTTGAATATGTTCTTTGTCTAAAATATCAGTCAAATGGTGCTGAATTTCACTGGCATCCAAAGGACGCAAGGTGAACTGTAAGCAACGTGAAATGACCGTAATTGGAAGCTTTTGCGGATCTGTAGTCGCAAATAGAAATTTGACATGTTCAGGTGGTTCTTCCAATGTTTTGAGCAAAGCATTAAAAGAATGCGTAGACAACATGTGGACTTCGTCAATCAGATAAACCTTAAACCGTCCCTGTGTCGGCGCGTAAGGCACATTATCTAAAAGCTCACGCGTATCTTCCACTTTGGTACGTGAAGCCGCATCAATTTCAATCAGGTCAATAAAACGACCTTCATTGACGGCTTTACAAGTCGCACATACCTCACATGGTGTTGCAGTAATCCCTGTTTCACAGTTCAAGCATTTCGCTAAAATACGGGCAATGGTCGTTTTTCCCACACCACGCGTTCCCGTAAACAAATAAGCATGGTGCAAACGACCACGTTCTAAAGCACTGGTTAAGGCTCTAGAGACATGATTTTGCCCCACCAACTCATTAAAATTACGTGGACGATATTTTCTAGCAAGAACTTGATACATGTATGCTCCTTTCTACATCGCTAAGCATACTGTTTTTTGACGCAATAGTGAATGAACACTGTACCGATTGGATGAAATACAACGCATTTATCGAATTTGTTGCCTCTCATCCCATATTTATTTTTACAGTATTCACCAGATCATTTTACAGCGCTGTTACATGCCCAATTAAATGCGGTTTGGATGTTTGCTGTTGCTGAATTAAAAAATCTGTTCTTGGTGCCTGTAATGCGGTTAAAAATTCAACATTTGATGGTAAAAAAATCGGTAATTTGAAATGAACTTCTGCCTGATACTTTTCAGGTAACTCCAAATTGGCAAGTGCTTTTGCTTTACTCCACATACCATGTGCAATGGCACGTTTAAAACCAAAGGCTTTTGCTGTCAGTGCATGTAAATGAATGATATTGGCATCGCCTGAAATAAACGCATAACGGCGACCAATATTTTCAGGAATCTGCCATGTATCTTGAAGTACATAATCTGGTGTTTGCACAGTCCGATGGTTATTTTTATCTGCAACGCCTTTAGTTTTTTGACGTGACAAATAGGTACTTACCCCTTCCATCACCACTTCATCGCCTATTTTCACCTGAGTGATAAACTCAAATTGTACCCCTTTGGCATGTGGCTTTAATTCGCCAAATTTACATGAAAGTTGATATTGCAAATTGGCAGCCAACGGACGGTATTGTGTCACCTGATTATGAATATGTACCAAACCTAAAATTGCAAATGGAAATGGCTCTTCTGTCATCATGTGCATCTGCAAACTTTGTGAAAGCACTGCAAAATAGATTGCGGGGATATATCCATTATTGTCAAAACCACAAATTTCATTATAGGCATGTAAATGACGTGCATGCACATGAAACGCATCTACGACATATTCAACATCGGGCAAAGTCTGAAGCAAGCCTTTCTTTTTCAGCACCAAGCCTTTAATGATATTGGGGTAAGCAGTATATGGCTTGGGAAATTGACTAAAATGACGTGTTCGCATTGCTCACCTTCTTGAATGTTTAGATCTGGCGATAAAGCATTTTATCCCCATAGATTCGATTATGCACCCAGTAGACTTTGTCCACAAACCCGAACCACATTACCATTTATACCCGAAGATGCTGCCGTTGCAAACCATGCAATCGTTTCGGCAACATCGACAGGTAACCCACCTTGACTCATGGCGTTCATACGTCGACCAGCTTCACGAATCGCAAATGGAATCGCTGCGGTCATTTGCGTTTCAATAAACCCCGGGGCAACTGCATTGATAGTTACGCCATTTTTAAGTCTTGGTGCTGTTAATTGAACCAGACCAATGACACCTGCTTTCGAGGTTGCATAGTTCGTTTGCCCCAAGTTCCCCGCAATACCACTAATCGATGAGACGCAAATGATTCTACCGTGGTCATTCAACACCTGTTTTTCCAACAAATATTGATTAATTTTCTCTGCTGCGGTGAGGTTAATTTTAATCACCAAATCCCAAAAATCAGGCGTCATATTGGCAAGGGTTTTATCTCGGGTAATGCCTGCATTATGTACAATCATATCTAACCCGCCCAATGCTGCCGCAGCCTTTTGAATTTCGGCTCCTGCATCAGGTTCAGTAATATCCAATGGCAATACTGAACCGCCAATTTCCGCTGCAACACGCTCTAAGTCAGCTTGTTGCGAAGGCACATCCAAGCAAATGACATGCGCACCATCTCGTGCCAGTACATGCGCAATTGCCTCACCAATCCCTCGACTTGCACCCGTAACCACGGCTGTTTTCTCATTAAGTGGTTTTGTCCAGTCGACTTCGACCACATCTGCTTTTGAAACATGAATCACCTGACCTGAAACATAAGCAGAACGTGGTGAAAGCAGAAAACGAAATGTAGATTCAATATTGTGTTCGGCATCTTCATCAACATAGACGATTTGCGCTGCAATGCCTTTTTTAAACTCTTTCCCAACAGATTTAATAAATCCGACCAATGCCTGTTGCGCAATCGCCTGTGCAATGGTTGGGCAACTTTCAGGCGTTCTGGCAAAAATAATGACTCGCCCCGAACTTTGGACTTTACGTGCCACAGGATGAAAAAATTCATAAACCTGATGCAACTGCTCCGAGTTTTCGATACCACTTGCATCAAAAACCAAAGCTTTAAATTTAGTTGTCTGATCTTGTTCTGTAAAAAAGGTTGTTTGTAACCCAACCTGATCTAACACAGGTTGCAACGCTAACTGTTGAATATAACTATTGGCATGAATGGCTTGTAATATTTTTATTAAAGCTGTTGTTAAATTTGATGTAACAGAGGCAGCACCAAACAATACCGCCCCCTTGACAACAGGTGACGGACTTTCAAATCGTTCCAGTAAAATAGGGCTTGGTAAACCTAAATTTTTAATGACAAATTTACCAATAGGATTTTTTGAGAATAGTTGATATTGGTCGGTCATAAATTTTGCCTCAGATATTTTTAGGATACGGCGTACAGATTATAAAATTGCCATACAATCTCATGATCTTATCGTTTCATTTCATTACGTTATTGTAATGATCATACTCAAGATGAGCTTTAAATGTGTTGACCCGAATCTTTTTTGACGGTGTCATTTAAGTCAATTGTCCATCTGCTATTCTGTGTTATGTTAGCGAAAAGCGGTATTTTCAATACCTTAGAAAAAACAGAAAAATGATCAGGCTTGCAGAATGTACCCTCAAAACAATACTTCATTCTGTCTGACTTTTTACTGATGCCCCGTTTAGTGATGCAACAGGAACATCTTTATGAGCCAAACCACAGTTCGTCGTGTCGCCATTCTTGGTGGAAACCGTATTCCATTTGCCCGTTCAAATGGCCCTTATTTTAAAGCCAGTAATTCGGACATGCTCACCGCGGCCTTAAATGGTTTGGTTGAGCGTTTTCATCTTGAAGGACAACGCCTCGGTGAAGTGGTTGCAGGTGCTGTACTCAAACACAGCCGTGACTTTAATTTAACCCGTGAATGCGCTTTAAGCACCAAGCTTGCACCTGAAACACCCGCAGCAGACTTACAACAAGCTTGCGGAACAGGTTTACAAGCAGCATTTATGGTCGCCAATAAAATTGCCCTAGGACAAATTGAAGTGGGAATTGCTGGCGGTGTCGATACAGCTTCCGATGCTCCGATTGCCATTGGTGACGGATTACGCAAAGCATTACTTGAGCTGAACATTGCAAAAACGGCAAAAGCACGTTTGCAAGCTCTCGCAAAAATTAATTTCAAACATTTACTTGATGCGCCCAAAAATGGCGAACCGCGTACAGGTTTATCAATGGGCGAACATGCTGCCATTACAGCATTAGAATGGGGAATTTCACGACAGGCACAAGACGAGTTAGCCGCAGCAAGTCATCAGAAACTTGCCGCAGCCTATGAAGCAGGTTTCTTTAATGATTTAATCACACCCTTTTTAGGTTTAGAGCGTGACCAGAACCTACGTCCAGATTCGACTGTAGAACAACTCGCCAAACTTCGCCCTGTGTTTGGACGTGGTGAAAGTGCCACCATGACCGCAGGCAACTCAACCCCACTGACTGACGGTGCTTCAGTCGTATTACTCGCCTCTGAAGAATGGGCAAAAGCCAATGGACACGAAGTTTTGGCTTATTTAAGCTTTAGCGAAACGGCGGCAGTAGACTTTGTATCGAAAAAAGAAGGCTTGCTCATGGCGCCCGCCTATGCCGTGCCACGTATGTTAAACCGCGCAGATCTAACCTTGCAGGATTTTGACTTTTACGAAATTCATGAAGCCTTTGCCTCACAAGTCTTAAGCACACTCAAAGCATGGGAAGACCCTGAGTTTTGCAAACAACGCTTAGGTTTGGCACAGCCTTTGGGTGCAATTGACCGTAGTAAATTAAATGTCCACGGGTCATCTTTGGCAGCAGGACATCCATTTGCAGCGACAGGTGGTCGTCTTTTGGCAACCGCAGCAAAACTGATTCACCAAAAAGGTTCGGGACGCGCACTCATTTCCATCTGTGCGGCAGGTGGTCAGGGCGTTACAGCTATTGTTGAAAAATAAACATATCCTTTATCTCCCTAATGTACTCTCCACATTAGGGAGTTTTTTATCTCTCAATACAAATGAATTTCATTAATCACTCAAGTTATTCACTAAAAAACCATCTTTAAACTATACATATCATCTAACAACGCTAATTTTTATTAGTCATAAAAAGCTTTTTATAAAAACAGATAACATCTCTGGATTATTTGGTTAGAATTTACATAAACAGTACGTTTTTTAAGCCTATTTTTTCTATATTCAAAATATGGGGAAATTTTGAGGTGCCTATGGATGAAAGCCGATTTGTGGTGATGTGGAAATACAATCCAACTTCACGTTATTTAAAAATATTTTATCAGGATGGTACTGCGGTACTATTTCATCCTGTACCTGAGTTTGTTTATCAAAATTTATTACGCACACAAGACAAGGCAGCTTTTGTCGAAAAATACCTTGTCTATGATTTGCATTTTTCACATATTGCTATTGCTTAACAATACACATCAACCCTGCACCAATGGCAAGTGTCGTGGTCAAAAATGATGGATCTGATTCTACAAGTTTTTTAAAATCAATCACCTGATCTGCATGGGAAAGTACATTATCCACAATACAGATTCCAGATGATTTCAACAAATGCGGTAAATATGTCCAATATTCAACATACGCATCTCGCTCTGCATCTAACAAAATAAAGTCAAAGCTTTGCTGACTTTGCTTTAAAAATTCAAGTGCATCTCCAACCCAAAACGTCACTGGCGTGTGTATTTTAAACGCATCTAATTGTGCTGCTGCCATCTGACTACGTTCAACATCGATTTCTAAAGTTGTGATCTGACCTTGAGTACTTTCTGCGGCTTTTGCCAACCATAGGGTTGAAAAACCTGTTGATGTACCAATTTCCAGAATGTTCTGGCTACGTTGAACCAATACTTGTTGCGCCAAAAATGTAGCCGAATCTGGCTCGATATTTCGGTAACGTGCCAAACGGTGATCCTGTGCCACATCGTGTTGGCAGTAGCGTTGATAAAGCTGTTGTTGCTGTTTTAAAAATTGTGTATCGAACATGGTTATTTTTCCGTGTTATGCTGATTTTATTATTCGCGGTTGACAGAACATTAAGCAGTTTTTTTAACTGCATGATTCTGTAAAATATCGTTTATACGGTTTGAATACCGTTTATATCATGGGTTTTGTACTCCTTCACACGTCATTCTGATTATTCATATTTTTGTTCTAAATAAAATTTTTATATTTTAGTGCCAGTTTTTTCCCTTATTGATCAAGGACATTATTTCCTCTAAAAATAGCTTTGTTCTAAATCAGGTTAAACCTTAATTTTCAAACACTACCAACTGATATCTAATACTGATGATTCATCAGAATGAGAAAAAAATCCTTTTACATTCATTCATAATTCACACATTATTTAATCTCTTTTTATGTGCTGATTGATCTCATTCATAGGTTAATCTCAGACCTCAGACTATATCCATATTTTCCAGACTCACTACAACCTCAACTGGTCGCTTGCATTAGTCGAAAACGCGGACAAATTGTTCCATCTGCCAAAGTCACCTGTTCAGTAAACATACTCAATGGTCGAATCCACATCGAATAATCACCATATAAACACTGATACACCACATGCGCTTCTTCTGTTTCACTGTGTTTAGCCACATGAAAGACTTGATAAAGCTGCCCTTTGTAGTGCTGATAAATACCCCGTTGAATCATGATGTATTCCTTAAATTTCAAAGTGATGATTGTATACATCAATCTTGCTGATGACACAATGATTGAATCACACTTGCAAAATTAATGGCACATTGTGACGGCGCCTGAGCCTTATAAGCAAGCGCCAGACTTACCTGTGGAATCGGTTCTTGCAGATCATAATATTGAATGCCGCTTAACTGCACTTGTTTGGATGATTCTGGCACAAGAGATACCCCTAAATTTGCCGAAACAAGTGATAAAATCGAAACCAGTTGTGGCGCATGTTGACCAATTTTTGGCTCGAACCCCACCTTACGACACGCCTCCACCATTGCATCGTATAACCCCATGCCAATTTCGGAAGTTGGGGTCATAATAAACGCATCATTTTTTAATTGATTCAAATCGAATGCTGCTGTTACAGGCTGCTGTGCCAATGGATGCTGTTGAGACATGACGGCAACCAATGGTTCATCTTTTAAATGTTGTATTTTTAGATCTTTTGGAATTGGGTTGGATGGGCGAACCACAACCAAATCCAGTTGGTCATCTAATACTTTTTCGATAAGTACCGCAGAGTTTCCTTCTTCAATTTTTAAATCAACCTGCGGGTAAACTTTCTGAAATTCACGTATTCCAGCAGGAATAAGCGGGTTTAATGCAGCCGTTCCGGTAAAACCAACACGCAGTTGTCCTTGTTCACCATTGGCAACTTGCCTTGCAATCTGAATGGCTTCTTCGGCACGTTGTTGTAGGGGTTTGACTGCCTGCAAAAAAGCCATGCCTGCCTCGGTTAAAGTAATGCCATGCGCGGTTCGATGAAACAGGCTTGCTCCGATTTCATCTTCTAAATCCCGAATCTGCATGCTCAAAGGTGGCTGACGGATACCCAGCTTGGCTGCCGCTTTGGTCAGATTTTTCTCTTCTGCTGCCATCAGAAAATAACGAATATGTCGTAATTCCATATGTATTCTTTATTCGATGTATATAACAAGGATAAGGTATATATAAAACATATCAAGTTAGCCAGCTAAATATATTAGAAAAATACCTACCCAATTGCTAAAGTATGCCTATCACACGAACATGCTGCTCTTCCCATGTTAAATTCATCTCCCTCACCCATCACATCAGAAACTGTTGAGGTGCCAAAAGCTCAGCCTATTCCACCTCAATCCAAGACTGCCGTTTGGATTCAACAAGGGACAGCCGAATATTATCGTGCTGGCATTGCATTGTTCCTGTTAGGTTTTGCCAGTTTTTCTCTGATTTATTGTGTTCAGCCATTATTGCCCGAATTTACTCAAAGCTTTCATGTCAACCCTGCCACCAGTTCTTTAGCACTGTCACTCACCACAGGTTTTCTCGCTTTTTCTATTGTGCTTGCCAGTGCATTTTCTCAAGCAGTTGGACGTAAAGGCCTGATGTTTTCCTCGATGCTCATTGCTTCACTTCTTAATATTATTGCCGCCTTTTTAACTCACTGGCATGCATTATTAGTGATTCGTGCCCTTGAAGGATTCATTTTGGGAGGTGTTCCTGCTGTTGCAATGGCTTGGCTCGCTGAAGAAATTGATCCCTTACATTTAGGTAAAGCCATGGGGCTTTATATTGGCGGAACAGCCTTCGGTGCGATGATGGGTCGTGTTTTTATGGGACTTGTGACCGAGTTTATGTCTTGGCGTGTGGCACTCGCAAGCCTTGGTATGATCTGTTTTGTTTTTTCGATTGGCTTTTTATGGTTGTTACCTCGCTCTCGCAACTTTGTGAAAAAATCAGGGCTCAACCTTGGCTTTCATCTTCAAGCATGGCGCAAACATCTTCAAAATAAACAATTACTTCGGCTATATAGTATTGGATTTATTCTAACCAGTATTTTTGTGACCCTATTTAACTATTCAACTTTTCATTTATCGCTTGCGCCTTATTCACTCAGCCAAAGCATGATTAGTCTGATCTTTTTGGTCTATGCTTTTGGGATTGTTTCTTCATCTGTTGCTGGTAGTTTATCTGACCGTTTAGGCAAACGCCCGATGATGGTGAGTGGATTTATTCTGATGTTTTTGGGTGTTCTCGTGACGCTATTCAGCTCTATCCTAATGATTATGCTTGGGATTATTCTGGTGACCACAGGATATTTTATCACCCATTCTGTCGCAAGCAGTAGCGTTGGAGCAACAGCGAAAGAAGCAAAAGGACATGCGGCTTCGTTATATTTACTGTTTTATTATCTTGGCTCCAGTATCATTGGCTCTTTCGGAGGATGGTTCTGGCTTCATGGAGGATGGAATGCCATTGTTGCACTCACCGCAGTGTTCGCCATTGCTGGTGCATTATTGAGCCTTCTTTCTGTTCGTTTTTCCCAATAAGGTTAGATCATTTATGCAAGCGCTACAGCCTGTTGTTTTTATCCCAGGTTTACTTTGTGATGCCCAACTTTGGCAAAATCAGATTGAAGGTTTAGCAGATATCTGCCAAAGTCAGGTTGCTGATATTTCACTCGATCATTCGATGACTGCTATGGCGGAACGTATTTTAGAAACCGCACCTGAACGCTTTAATTTGATCGCACTATCTATGGGCGGATATGTGGCATTTGAGATTTTACGCCTCGCACCTGAGCGTATCATAAAGCTTACCCTTATGGACACCAGTGCACGTATCGACAGCCCTAAAGCTGCTGCCCACCGTAAAGCAACTATTGAAGTCATGCAAGTCGGAAAATTTTTAGGGGTTACGGACAAGTTATTACCTCAGCTTATTCATCCAAGTCGTGTGCATGACCCAATTGCAAATGTGATTAAAACAATGGCTATCCGTGTTGGAAAAACGGCCTTTTTAAACCAGCAAACTGCAATTATGCACCGTACCGACTCCCGTTCGTTCTTACCTGAAATTCGAGTTCCAACATTGGTTGTCGTTGGTGAGCAAGATCAAGTTACTCCACTTCATCATGCTCAGGAAATGCAACAAGGTATTCCAAATGCCAAACTTCATATTTTCCCCGAATGTGGGCATTTACCACCATTAGAATACCCTAACGAAACAACGCAGTTGTTAAGAGAATGGTTGACAGCTTAAATTTTCTTTGCGTACTTTATAAATCATTATTTTTATATGGAGGAGCTTCGAAAAACACCGAAGTTCCTCATTTTTATTTAGTCTAACCTGTTACAAATATCTGTAGCTTATGTCATCTACAACACAGCAAAAGATCTTGAAATGTTTCAAGGTAAGAATATTAAAATATCAATAAGTACAAGATGTTCATTTCAGAACTTTTCATTTGTATATAGGTTTCAAAAATCAAAACTAAAAATATCGACATAAGATATATTTTATTTACATTTTCTTGTTTTTGGCATTCAATAAGATCAAATTACAAACACATGCAACACACGGATGCACCCATGTCTCTTTTAGAAAAACTTAAAATCCAACATCCAATATTTCTTTCACCGATGGCAGGGGTAACCACTCCACAACTTGCTGCAGCAGTGTCCAATGCAGGCGGGTTAGGTGCGCTAGGCCTAGGTGCAAGCACAGTCGATCAGGCACGTACACAAATTTTAGCAACACAAAAGCTGACTGAGCACCCATTTCAAGTGAACTTCTTTTGTCATCAGCCTCAAGCTCTCGATGAATCTAGCGCACAACAATGGATTGATTATCTACGCCCACATTTTTTAAAATTCAATGCAGAACCGCCCAAACAGCTTCATTGCATTTATCCAAGCTTTTTAGACCATGATGGTTTTTTACAGCTGGTTTTAGAAACACACCCTCAAGCCGTGAGCTTTCATTTTGGCATACCGCATGCTCATCAAATCCAAGCACTCAAACAAGCAGGGATTATCACAATGGTCACTGCAACCAATCTGGTCGAGGCTTTGCAAATTGAACGAGCAGGCATTGATATTATTATTGCCCAAGGAGTTGAAGCTGGTGGACATCGGGGTCTATTTAATCCAGCACACGAAAGCGGATTATTGACACAAGACTTGGTCACACTGCTCTTACAACATTGTAAAATTCCAATCGTTGCAGCAGGTGGTGTTATGAATGGGCAACAGGCTCAGACTTATTTAGACCTCGGTGCTTCGGCTGTGCAATTCGGAACAGCATTTATCGCCTGTCCTGAATCAAATGCAACTGCTGCATATCGTCAAGCACTCACCGACTCACCCATTACACAACTCACCATGACCATTTCGGGTCGTGCTGCACGAGGTATTCTCAACCATTGGCACAATGAAATCGATACACCACAACGCCCATGTGTCCCAGCCTATCCATATACCTATGACATTGCGAAGCAATTACATGCGCTTGCCGCTTCACAGCAATGTCAAGATTATGGTGCATTTTGGGCAGGTACAGGCGTTGCTCAAATTCAGGCCAAGCCGGCTATCGATGTCTTTCAGGCCATTCTTGCTCAAATGAATTAGGTCTTTACCTCGAAAGGATGATGGATTTCGACACGCACTTCATCCATATTTTGACCATGTGCAAGCAAACCATCAAAGTAATCTGCAACAACTTTGGCTTGCTCATGAGTCGATTCCACCTGATACATTTGTTGGCGAAACTCGTTACTGCTGTGCAAACCTTTGGTGTACCAAGCAATGTGTTTACGGGCTATTCGACAGCCTGAATATTCACCATAAAAGGCATAAAGTTCTTCTAAATGCCCCATTAAAACATCTTTTACTTCCTGAATATCGGGTGCTGCAAGGTATTCACCCGTTTTTAAGTAATGTGCAATTTCCCTAAAAATCCAAGGGCGACCCTGTGCCGCCCGACCAATCATAATGGTATCTGCACCAGTATAATCCAGTACATATTTGGCTTTTTCAGGAGTATCGATGTCGCCATTGGCAATTAAAGGAATCGAGATTTCTTGTTTTACCTGTTTGATTAAATCGTATCTTGCATGGTTTAAATACATATCTTCACGGGTGCGTCCATGTAATGCCAATGCTGCAATACCTGCCTGCTCCGCCCGTTTTGCAACACGCATAATATTTTCTTCACCATTTAAAAAACCTAAACGTGTTTTTAAAGTCACGGGAACGTCAACTGCTGCAACAACCGCATCTAAAATACGCGCTACTAAATCTTCATCTTGTAATAATGCTGAACCCGCCAATTTGTTGCAGACTTTCTTGGCTGGACATCCCATATTAATATCGACAATTTGTGCACCATTTTCGACTTGGTAGCGTGCAGCTTCAGCCAACTGTTCAGGGTCAGAACCTGCGATTTGTGCAGAAATAGGCGCAATTTCCCCATCAAAGTTCGCTCGATATAAGCTTTTTTTACTCATGCGAAGGGTCTTGTCTGCTGTCATCATTTCACTGACGGCATGACCTGCACCAAAGTATTTACATAAAGTTCTAAATGGCCGATCAGTTACCCCTGCCATCGGTGCAACCCAAATTTGGTTACGCTTTGTTTTATCGAACAATTCTGCAATTACTTTGTTTTTACTCAATTTTTAAATTCCTATATTCCTCAATATTCACCCATATTTTCAATAACGTAATCATGCTTCAACTTATCTGATTATAGTAACCAGATAAAACTTATATAGGGATAGCACAAAGCAATAGTAAGTAGACGGCAAGTTTACCTATACTGCGAAATACATATCAAGTGACCAAACAGAACTACATTAGAACAAAAACCTTCAAAAAGAAGGTAATGCACATAAACTAAGAGAATTGAGGTGAGATCTTGGGTAATCCCGCTATTCTAAATCCTAAAGCCAAGGTTGTGTCAAAAACTTTAAAACAGTTTGTTCAATAATATTTGGCAAAGTTAGTGATTCTGCGTAGTACCTGTACCTTCGGCTATTGAATATCCTTGCGATGTGCTGACTGGACTGACGCAACCTCATTAGCATTTGCATCAAATGTCATCTGCTTTAGCTTTTATTTTTCAGATAGATACGAACCCATTCATATTGCTTTGCTCTACGTCTAATGCCTGATTCTGCAATTTGACGTAGAGACTTAATACCTGCTCGATAATCGAGTTCAATTTTTCCCAATCAATTACTTTTTTCAACCATAATCACCAAACCTCAATTTAATGATCATCGATTTATGGTACGATGGTCATGGTTTTTTAGAGAGAGTATCAGCAACTAACACCTAGAGATGAAAGTGAGATTCCATTCCAAAATAGCCGAGGATATGTTTCGCCATTTGGTTCACCAAATTCTGCACGTAAAGCACTTGGGCTATTATAAGAGGTTGGATGTTTCCCATTAGGCTTTGAAATCAATGTAACAGTCGTATCATAATGTATCGTTAATAAAACAATTAGATGGCCATTTAAATCCCTGAATTCAACAGGACTCAATTGAGTCAAATTATTCTGATTCATAATGGTTTGCAATTTCTTTTTGCACTCTGGTTTAGCACCCATTTCAATCACCTCTAATCATCATTTTTAGATTTAAAATTTTATTAAATAGCAACTATGCTTATTAAACTAAACTATAAAATTGTGCAAGTGCATTAGCTAAAAGCGTTCCTGCTGTATCTATGAATAATAAAACGCATTCACATATCCAAAACCATAAAAAAAAGCCGAAAGATTTTCAACCTTTCAGCTTATTCATTTACACCATAAATTTTGGAGCGGGAAACGAGACTCGAACTCGCGACCCCAACCTTGGCAAGGTTATGCTCTACCAACTGAGCTATTCCCGCAATAGGACGCATTATAGAGAAATTTTAGTGGGAGTCAATACTCCCACTATTCAACTGGTGAATTAATCAGCTCTACGCCACAATGTGCCTTGACGAGTGTCTTCCAAGACTACACCCTTCTCGAGCAATTCTTGACGGATTGAATCTGCTTTCGCAAAATCTTTGGCTTTCTTTGCATCGGCACGTTGTTGAATAAAATCTTCAATATCTGCATCAGACAAGCTTAATGCTTCCTGACCAATGTCCGATTTTAAGAACTCATCAACTGGATGCTGCGCCAATCCTAAAATATTCGTCAGATAACGTAATGTTGCGAAGCTCATATGCGCAGCTTCGTCCTGCTCTTCTTTTAAAGCACGGTTCAGTTCTTTATTGAGTTCAAATAAAATCGCAATCGCTTCGGCTGTATTAAAGTCATCAGACATTGCGGCATTAAAACGTGCAATGTAGTCATCATATACAGGATGTGAAGAATGTTCTTCGATTCCAAAGCGTTGTTGATAGGCTTTAAATGAATGATAAAAACGAGTTAAGGATGTTTTTGCTTCTTTTAAGGCAAAATCGGAGAAATTAATCGGGCTACGATAGTGCGAAGACACAATAAAATAGCGAATCACTTCAGGGTGGAATTTTTCCATTACATCACGAATGGTAAAAAAGTTGCCTAAAGATTTAGACATTTTTTCACCATCAACATTTACAAAGCCAACGTGCATCCAATAATTGACATATTGTTCGCCTGTCGATGCTTCACTTTGTGCAATTTCATTTTCATGATGTGGAAATAACAAATCACCACCACCACCATGAATGTCAAAGTGATTTCCCAAGCAACACGTTGACATTGCAGAACATTCAATATGCCAACCCGGACGGCCATTGCCCCAAGGTGAGTTCCATGAAGGTTCATTTTCTTTGGCACGTTTCCACAGAACAAAGTCAAACGGATGTTTCTTTTCTACTTCTACATCGACACGTTCACTTGCGCCCGCTTGCATGTCGTCCAGTTTACGACCAGACAAACGACCATAAGACTTAAATTTATCAACTTCAAAATAAACGTCACCATTTGACGCAGCATAAGCCGTGCCATTATCAACCAGCGTACCAATCATGTTTTGCATTTGATCGATATATTCAGTTGCTTTCGGTGCTTCATCAGGGTCTAAACAGCCAAGACGATGTGCATCTTCGTTCATTGCATCGATAAAGCGTGTCGTTAATGCCTGAATTGTTTCACCATTTTCATTGGCGCGCTTAATAATTTTGTCATCAATGTCAGTGATATTTCGTACATATTTGACGTTCCAACCCTGACTACGCAAGAAGCGGATAATATAGTCAAACGCAACCATCACTCGAGCATGTCCAATATGACAATAATCATAGACGGTCATTCCACACACATACATGTCAATATGTCCTGCCTTTTGAGGTACAAAATCAACTTTTCTGCGTTGCTCAGAGTTATATAAAACAAAAGGTTGCATACGTTTTTAAACACTCAACAAAAATAGTATTACATCATAACTGATGCGCCCAATCTTCTCAAAGTTTTATCCGCAAAAAATATATGCTTGTGAAAATAACATTTGAAAACGTGACTTTGGCGGAACTGTGCTAAGATAGACCTAATTATTGCATCGTGAATGCAGTCATCTGTTTTAAGGGTAATCAGCTTTGAATTTTCCACATATGATCAATCAAATTGATTTTAAGAAAGTTGCATTAGAAACCATTGATATTGAAAAAAATGCACTTGATATTTTAGCAACTCAAATCGATGATCGATTTACACGTGCCTGCGACATTATTTTGCAATGCAAAGGACGACTTGTAATCACGGGCATGGGAAAATCTGGGCATATTGGTCGTAAAATGGCAGCCACTTTTGCATCGACAGGAACGCCTTCGTTTTTTATGCATCCTGGTGAAGCGGGTCATGGCGACCTTGGTATGTTGGTTAAAGGCGATGTACTCATTGCAATTTCAAATTCGGGTAAAAGCGATGAAATTATGATGTTAATGCCGCTGATCAAATATTTGGATATTCCTCTCATCACCATCAGCGGAACAGATAAAGGGCCAATGCCTCAAAATGCCGATGTTGCGCTTACTTTAGGTGATTTACATGAGGCTTGCCCACTTGGTTTAGCACCAACCTCAAGTACAACAGCAACCTTGGTTCTAGGCGATGCCTTAGCTGTTGCCTTATTAGATGCACGTGGTTTTACTTCGGATGATTTTGCTCGCTCGCATCCTGCTGGAGCGCTAGGAAAGCGTTTACTTTTACATGTAAAACATCTTATGCATACAGGTGCTGAATTACCTAAAGTAAGACCAGAAACACCAATGAATCAGGTACTTTACGAAATTAGCGACAAACGTCTTGGATTAACCACGGTTGTAGATGAAAATGATGTCCTTCTTGGTATTTTCACCGATGGAGATCTTCGTCGTTTAATTGACCGTCAACAAGGGTTTGACGTGAATTTACCTGTTTCAGATGTCATGATTAAAAATCCTGCAACGATTACCGCAGATATTCGTGCCGTAAAAGCACTTGAAAAATTACGTGATAAAAAAATCAACCAGTTTGTTGTGGTTGATGCTGAAAATAAAGTGATTGGTGTCATTAGCATGCATGACTTAATTGCCGCAGGAGTCGCTTAATATGGCATCGTATATTTTATTGGAACAGGCACGCCATATAAAAGCATTAGTTTTAGATGTCGATGGTATTTTAAGTGATGGTTTTGTTACCCTGACCAATACAGGTGACGAAATTAAATCGTTTGATATTCGTGATGGCCTAGGCATGAAACTTGTGCAACAGGCAGGTTTAAAAGTTATCATCATCACGGGGCGTAAAAGCAATATTGTCGACAAACGCATGTCCGATTTGGGTGTTGATCTGGTTTTTCAGGGCCGAGAAGACAAAGGAACTGCTTTACGTGAAGCGTGTGCAGAACTCGGTTTAACCCCTGAAGATTGTTTATATATGGGTGATGACTGGCCTGATCTTTCTGCTTTTGCGATTGCAGGAATGAAAGTGACCGTACCCAATGGGCATTTAGAAGTTCGTCGCCGTGCCGACTTGGTCACACAGGCGATGGGTGGTCGAGGTGCTGTGCGTGAAGTGTGCGATATGTTATTACAAGCACAAGATGTCTACCAAGACCTGCTTGAAAAATATTTAGCGACACCTCATTAATCTTTAACTGAATTTTGTTTGATACACTACGACGCTTATGGATACAAAGAGTTTATATATTGTTGCCCTTGTGGTTGCGACCGTAAGCGGTGGTTACTATTATTACAGTGGTAAGAGTAAGAAACTAGATAATACTTCTTCGCCCAACCTTACCTATGCCGCCAAAGACGTAAAAGTCACTCAGACAGATGTAAACGGACATTTATCTGCTCGGGCATCTGTTGATGAGATGTCTCAGAATAAATTAAATAATACTTCTGAACTGTTGAATTTCAGAGCAACGACTTATAATAAAGGCAAAGAAGATGCCAATTATTATGCATCTAAAGCAGAAGGTTTTAATGACAATCAGAAAATCGTGTTAACAGGTCAGGTGATTGCACATCGAAATACAACTCAAGGTATTATGACTTTAACAACAGATAAACTTATTGGCTATCCAAAAACGAAACAAATCGAAACTGACCATCTTGTCAATGTTGACTCTCCCCAGAGCCAATTTGTGAGTCAAGGCTTGAAGGCTGACTTTACAACAGGACAATATGATTTTTTCCATATTCGAGGAAAGTATGTTCCAAAATCCTAAACTATCTCGTAAAGCTTTCCTAAAAGTTGCAATTGTAGGTGCTTTGTCTGTTTCTGCAATATCGGCCTATGCTTTACCTTCAGACCGTAATCAACCCGTTTCTTTAGTGGCTGACCGTGCAACCTATAATGATAAAACAGGTTATACCACCTATTCAGGTAATGTCATTATTGAACAAGGGACAATGAAACTACAGGCAGATACGGTAACAGCACAGCTTAACTCGAATCGTCAGATCAGCACTGTAACTGCACTTGGACGCCCTGCTCGTTTCCAGCAAAAAACCGATCAGAGTAAAGGACTTGCCAAAGGTGAAGGACAAAAAATCGTCTACAATGCAGACACAGGCATTATTACGCTGACAGGCAATGCGTTTGTCAATCAGGATGGTGCGAGTGTGCGTGGTGCAACTTTACGCTATAGCATGAATAAAGGTGACATTGAAGCCATCGGTAGTTCATCAAATGGTTCTGCAACCTCTACTAGCCCATCTCAAAATCATGGACGTGTTCAAATTGTAATTCCACCAAATAGTTCAACCTCCAAGCCAGGAGCAAAAAGTAAATGAGTGATGCGCTAAATCAGCCGCAAACCCTCTGCATTAAACACTTAGCGAAAAACTATAATAAACGCTGGGTGGTCAAAGACGTATCCTTTAAAATGCAAAGTGGACAAATTGTTGGCTTGCTTGGTCCAAATGGTGCGGGTAAAACCACAAGCTTTTATATGGTTGTTGGACTTGTCCGTATGGATAAAGGTGAAATCCATCTTGATGATCAAGATTTATCTCACTTTGCAATGCATGAACGGGCACGTAAGGGCTTAGGCTACCTTCCACAAGAAGCATCTATTTTTCGTAAATTGACCATTGGTGAAAACATCATGGCCATTTTAGAAACACGCAAAGAGCTAAACAAAGCTCAACGCGAACAACGCCTGAAAGAATTATTGGAAGATTTTAAAATCAGCCATATTAAAGATTCTTTAGGAATGAGTGTTTCTGGTGGTGAACGTCGTCGTGCAGAAATCGCCCGCGCTTTGGCTGCCGACCCAAAATTTATGCTTCTTGATGAACCTTTTGCAGGTGTCGACCCAATCTCTGTGGGTGACATTAAAGAGATTATTCAAAACCTTAAATCACGTGGGATTGGAGTGTTAATTACCGACCATAACGTGCGTGAAACACTGGCAATCTGTGAAAAAGCTTATATTGTCAGTGAAGGCTCCGTTATTGCAGAAGGTACGCCACAAGAAATTTTGGAAAATACAACTGTCCGTGAAGTATATTTGGGTGATGATTTTACCGTGTAAATTTTAGTTTTCTCAGTATTTCCAAAGCTGTATATTGAAAAATATACAGCTTTTTTTAACATTTAATTTTCAAATAAGGCAAGACCAATGACGGATCAAATTAAGAAAAAAGGCTCATCCATTACTCGAGTTTTAGAAATCCTAGAAGCAATAGGTGAAGCGAAGCATCCTCCCTCACCACTCGACCTCTCAATTGCCCTTGATATTCCTAAACCCAGTATTCATCGGCTCATTCAATTCTTAGAAAAAGAAGGTTATGTCAAAGTTGACTTATATGGCGGCCTCCTTACAGGTTCAAGGGTAAAAAAGCTTTTGTTTAATGTTTGGGATAATGAAAAATTTCGCATTGAACGAATTTCAATTCTTGAAAATTTATCCAACAAAATTGGAGAAACATGTGGCATTGCAATTCTTCAAGAAAACCACATGCTGTATGTCGATCGCGTTCAGACTAACTGGCCTTTGCAAGTTTATCTCCCTGTAGGATCGACAGTCCCATTATGGTGTACCTCGAGTGGTAAATTATTTTTAAGTTATCTTGATGCCGAAAAGCGCGCCAATATTCTCAGAAATATTCCAATGACGCCCTATACTAAAAATACAATTATTGGTTCTGAAGCACTAGAAAAAGACATTCAAACCATTCGCCAAAATGCTTTAGGAACAGACAATGAGGAATTCATTGCAGGTATGGTAGCCTGTTCAGTACCTATTTTTCACCCTAATGGAAAAATTTTAGCAAGCTTATATACCCATGCCCCTACTATACGTAAATCATTAGAAGATCTTGTTTCATTTGAAGATGATCTGCGCCAAGCTGCAAATGATCTAAATTTACATATTCAGAGCTCTTTAAAATAAAAAAGACAAATAATATCGTTTACTTATATTCCCCCCTCAAAGGCACTCTTTTAATCTTAACGAGTGCCTTTTGTATATTTTTCATTTTTATTCAATATGTTATCAAATATATTTAATTTTTTATAAATTTATCTATTTCTATTGTCTAAACTTTATGCTATTTATTTAATAATGATACATTTCGTATCATTATTAAATAACATTGATATGGATATCAATTTCATGAGTGTAATTATTACGATTGTTGCTTTAGCAACATTAATGATTGCTGCCTATCGTGGTTTCAGTGTAATTCTCGTTGCACCGATCATTGCTTTGGCAGCAGTATTTCTAACAACACCGATAGATGTTGCACCTGCTTTTTCTGCAATTTTTATGGAAAAAATGGTGGGATTTATCAAGCTTTACTTTCCCGTCTTTTTGCTTGGTGCATTATTTGGAAAACTGATTGAGATTTCTGGTTTTGCACGTTCAATTGTGCAAGCAGTGATTAAGATTTTAGGTGCACATCGAGCAATTCCAGTGATTGTAACGATTTGTGGTTTATTAACTTATGGTGGCGTTTCACTATTTGTTGTTGTTTTTGCAGTCTATCCTTTTGCAGCAGAGATGTTTCGCCAAAGCAACATTCCCAAAAGACTTATTCCCGCAACTATTATTTTAGGTGCACTAACATTTACTATGGATGCGATGCCTGGTACCCCTCAGATCCAGAATATTATTCCTACTTCATTTTTTAACACCACTGCTTGGGCTGCACCTACATTGGGTATTATTGGCTCAATTTTTATTCTTACAGTTGGTCTAATTTACTTAGAACGTAAACGTAAAAAGGCTCAACTGAATAATGAAGGTTATGGCACGAATTTACGAAATGAACCAACTATTGCCGCAGATTTAAAATTACCATCACCAATCATCGCATTATTACCATTAGTTGTTGTGGGGATTATGAACTTGACTCTTACCCATATGATTCCTGCGTGGTACTCCGATAGCTTTGCTTTTCAGTTAGCTGGTATGAAAGAAGCGATGAATCTGGATATCAAAAAAGTTTTGGCGATTTGGGCAGTTATTGGTGCATTGTGCAGTGGCATTCTTTGCATCATGTTATTTAGTTTTAAAACTATTTTTAGCCATTTTTCAGAAAATACTCAATCTGCTATTGCAGGTGCTATGTTAGCCGCAATGAATACAGGAACAGAATATGGTTTTGGTGCAGTAATCGCGGCATTACCAGGCTTTCTCATTGTTGCCAATTCTTTGCATGGTATTAGTGATCCATTACTTAATGAAGCCATCACGGTCAATATTTTGGCAGGGATTACGGGTTCTGCATCTGGAGGGTTAAGTATTGCATTAGGTGCCATGTCTGAACAATTTCAAACTATGGCGACTCAAGCCCATATTCCTATGGAAGTCATGCATCGTGTTGCCGCAATGGCATCAGGAGGAATGGATACCCTGCCACATAATGGTGCTGTGATTACTCTTTTAACCGTCACAGGCTTAACACATCGGGAAGCCTATAAAGATATTTTTGGTATTACTATTTTCAAAATCCTTTCTGCTTTTGTTGTGATCGGTGTTTATTACATGACTGGTTGGGTGTAAATAAAGCAAATATATAGCTAATTTTTTTAACTTAAAACACAGTTGATACGAAATGTATCGTTATTGAAAATTACTCTGAATATAATTTGGATCTAAAGAGGAAGGATATTTGTATGTCACATAATATTTTATTACCAAGAGTGATGCAGGTGGGTGCACATTCTAGAAAAAATATACCTGAAATATTAAAAAGTCTTGGTTGTCATAAGCCATTGATTATTACCGATAAAATAATGGTAAAACTAGGCTATATTAAGGATATTCAAAACATTTTATTAGATTCGGGAATAAGCTCTAATTATTTTGATGACACTATTCCAGAACCAACATCAGGTTCAATTGAAGCAGGTGTTCGTCATATTCGCGAACATCAATATGACTCAATTATTGCTGTTGGTGGTGGTAGCCCAATTGATAGTGCCAAAGCGATGAGTATTTTAGGCAAACATGGAGGCCATATTCGTGATTATAGGTTCCCACGTCAAGTCACTGAACAAGGGTTACCTATTATTGCTGTCCCAACAACCGCTGGAACAGGCTCTGAAGCTACACGTTTTACGATTATCACGGATGATGAAAGTAATGAAAAAATGCTTTGTGTAGGCATCGGCTTTATGCCAGTCGCAGCAATTATTGATTATGAATTGACCTTGAGTTTGCCTGCACGTACAACTGCCGATACTGGCATTGATGCTTTAACACATGCAATCGAGGCTTATGTCAGTAAAAAATCTAATTTATATAGCGATACTCAAGCATTGGCTGCAATGCAGCTCATTGGTCCTAATTTGAAAAAGGTCTATTTTAACCCTGAAGATAAAACAGCTCGGGAAGCGATGATGCTCGGTGCAACACTCGCAGGAATCGCCTTTAATAATGCTTCAGTTGCCTTGGTACATGGAATGAGTCGTCCTATTGGGGCATTTTTCCATGTACCTCACGGTCTTTCTAATGCCATGTTGCTACCAATGATTACCGAATATTCAATCCCTAATGCACCAGAAAAATATGCAGATTGTGCCAGAGCTATTGGTATTGCAACACAAGAAGATACTCTAGATGTTGCAAATAACAAACTTATTGATGCATTAAAGGATATTAATCAGTCGTTACAGGTTCCAACTTTAGCTGAATTTGGTGTAGATAAAGCTGAGTTTGATGCAATAGTTGAAACAATGGCGCAGCAAGCCTTGGCATCAGGTTCACCAAATAATAATCCACGTGTTCCCACCATTGCAGAAATGGTGAACTTATATCAACAACTTTGGACTTAATTTTTAGTTTTTATCGAGGTCATTTATATGGAAATCATCGGACATTTTATTAACGGTCAACTATCAACGGATACAGCTCGCACTCAAGCCGTATATAACCCAGCGACAGGTGAAATTTTAAAACAAGTTGCAATTGCCAGTAAAGCTACGGTTGAGGAAGCAATTGCTGCCGCAGAACAAGCCTTTCCAGCATGGCGCAATACACCTGTGATTAAACGTGCTCGTATCATGTTTAAATTTAAAGAACTTTTAGAACAACATGCAGATAAAATCTGTGAATTAATTGGTTTAGAACATGGCAAAATTGTACATGATGCCGCTGGAGAATTACAGCGTGGCATTGAAAATGTGGAATATGCCTGTGGTGCGCCAGAATTCTTAAAAGGCGAATTTTCTAAAAATGTAGGTCCGAATATTGATTCTTGGAGTGAACTACAGCCACTTGGTGTAGTTGCAGGTATTACACCATTTAACTTTCCCATCATGGTTCCACTTTGGATGTTTCCAATGGCGATAGTTTGTGGTAACTGTTTTATTTTAAAACCTTCAGAACGAGACCCATCATCTACACTCTATATTGCACAATTACTCAAAGAGGCAGGCTTGCCAGATGGCGTATTCAATTTAGTCAATGGTGATAAAGAGGCTGTCGATACACTCTTACAAGACCGCCGTATTCAGGCTGTGAGTTTTGTGGGTTCAACCCCAATTGCAGAATATATTTATAAAACCGCAACAGCAGCAGGCAAACGCTGTCAAGCACTAGGTGGTGCAAAAAACCATGCCATCATTATGCCAGATGCAGACGTTGATAATGTGGTGAATTCTTTATTAGGCGCTGCATTCGGTTCATCAGGCGAACGCTGCATGGCTCTTTCTGTTGCCGTTGCTGTTGGTGATGAAATCGCTGATGTCGTGATTGAAAAACTTAAAACTGAAATTGGAAAACTGAAATTTGGACATTTTGCAGACAAATCTAATGATTTTGGCCCAGTGATTACAGCCGAACATAAAGCGAAAGTGATTACACATATTGATAGTGCAGAAAAACAAGGTGCTAAGATTGTAGTCGATGGCCGCCATGTAGCACCACAAGGCTATGAAAATGGGTTCTTCGTTGGCGCAACGCTCATTGACCAAGTCACGCCAGACATGAGCAGCTATCAGCAAGAAATTTTTGGTCCTGTACTACAAATTGTACGTGTCAGCACCATGCAAGAAGCTATGAAACTAATCGATGATCATGAATATGGCAATGGTACTTGTATTTATACTCGAGATGGTGAAGCTGCGCGTTATTTCTCTGACCATATTCAGGTAGGTATGGTCGGCATTAATGTACCTTTGCCTGTTCCTGTTGCTTACCATAGCTTTGGTGGTTGGAAACGCTCATTGTTTGGTGATTTATATGCCTATGGACCAGATGGCGCACGTTTCTATACGCATCGAAAAACCATTACTCAGCGTTGGCCTTCTGCCAATGTACGTGAAGGTAAACAATTTTCAATGCCAACACTAAACTAAGTGACGTTGAATCAAATCTCATAAAAAAGCAGCATAAATTTATGCTGCTTTTTTCATTTTTTGAAATAAATTTCAAACTAAGGATGCACAATAATTTTTACAGCCGACTCATTATTATGAATCAAGGTTTCAAAACCTTGCGATACCAAATCATCGAGTTGAATGCGCTGAGTGATAAAAGGTTCTAAATTAATTTTGCCTTCTTCAACCAACTTAATGGTTTCTTGATGATCATTCACATAAGCAATTGTGCCGCGCACATCAAGCTCTTTCATCACCACACTGTGCACGTTAATCGTTGCTGGATGACTCCAGATCGACACAATCACCACGACACCTGTTGGTTTAACGGCTGCAACCAAGGTATCTAGAACTTTATTCACGCTACTGCATTCAAAAGCCACATCAACACCAAGATCATTGGTGATTTTCATGACCTCAGCAACAACATCAACTTGCGATGGATCAAGAATATAATCGGCAACGCCTGATTCTTTGGCTTTTTCTTTTCGTTTCGCACTCAATTCAGTGATAATGACCGTTAAACCTTTGGCCTTTAAAATTGAAGACAGCAATAATCCAATTGGCCCTGCACCGCCGACCAAAGCAACATCACCTGCTTTAGCACCACTACGAACAAAGGCATGATGTCCAACCGACAAGGGTTCAATTAATGCAGCCTGATCTAGAGGAATCTTGTCAGAAATTGGGTGCACCCAACGGCGTTTAACCGCAATTTTTTCCGATAAACCACCACCACGGCCACCTAAACCAATAAAGTTCATATTTTTAGAAAGATGGTAGTTATCCCCCGGCCCTGTCGGTACGTCGTCAGCCACAATATAGGGTTCAACCACGACATGTTGTCCGACCTGAATGTCATCAACACCTTCACCTACGGCATAGACTACACCAGAAAATTCATGCCCCATCGTTATTGGTGCAGATTCACCTGAAATAGGATGTGGATGCCCGCAAGGTGGAATAAAAATTGGGCCTTCCATAAATTCATGCAAATCTGTTCCGCAAATCCCACACCATGCAACTTTAATTCCGACCGTTCCAGCTTCAACGACAGGCTCTGGAATATCTTCAATCCGAATATCCCCACGGTCATAAAAACGTGCTGCTTTCATTATTATTTACTCCACATTTATCATTTTACCGATAGACCATACCACCATCAGTCAAGATGGATTGTCCCGTAATGTAATCAGAATCTTCACTGGCTAAAAATGCCACCAGTGCCGCTACATCATCAGGGGTTTCAGCCCGTCCAAGCGCAATTCCTTCGACATATTTTTTGTAGGTTTCACCAACTTTTGCCCCTGTTAAATCAGCAAAGCGTTGGTCAATCTCAACCCACATATCCGTGCCGACAATCCCCGGACAATAACCATTCACCGTAATCCCAAAACTTGCATATTCTTTGGCAGCGGCCTGAATGCCCCACAACACGCCTCCAATATTAATATCGGTAATCTTGCGGAACTCTTCTGGCGTCACGGCATTTAAGGGCTGTACTTGCGCAATCCCTGCATTATTAATCATCACATCAAAACCGCCCAGTTGTTGATGCGTATGTTCAATGGCAGCAGAGACTTGAGCAAGATCGGTGACATCCGCCACAAAAGTTGTGACCTTGACACCCAAAGCCTCGATTTCAGCTTGGGTTTGTTTTAATTGGCTCGGGTTCACATCCACCAACGCAATGTGAACACCTTCTTGTGCAAGTCGTAATGCAATCCCTCGACCAATGCCCCTAGCACCACCTGTGACCAAAGCCACCTTATTTTGCAATCCTCTTGGCATATTTGCGTTCCTTCCTTAACTTATTCGTCACATTCTAAACATGGATCGCCCTTTGCATTGAAGCCAAAATTGACTCATGCATTGCTTCTGAAAGTGTTGGATGTGGGAAAATGACCTGCGCCAAACTTTCATCGGTTGCTTCAAGATATTTGGCAATCGCAAAGCCCTGAATCTGTTCCGTAACTTCGTGCCCAACCATGTGTGCGCCTAACAGTTCACCTGTTTCAGCATGTACAACCGTTTTGACAAACCCTGATGAATCCGCCAGTGCCAAAGCTTTACCATTGGCTGTAAATGGAAATTTCCCCACATGAATTGGTAAATTTTGTGCTTTTGCCTGTGCTTCGGTTAAGCCAATGCTTGCCACTTGTGGATGAGTAAAAATACATCCCGGAATCTGGCTTCGATCCAGTGCATGAACGTTTTTCACACCTGCAATTTTTTCAACACACAAAATGGCTTCATGACTGGCTTTATGTGCCAAACATGGGGCGCCTGCAACATCGCCAATAGCGTATAAACCAACGACATTGGTTTTACAAAACGCATCGGTTTGGATAAAGCCTTGTTCGCTCAGTGTCACGCCTAAATCTTCCAAACCTAAATTTTGAGTGTTTGGGCGTACACCAATGGCAGATAAAACACGATCAAAAACCAGTGTTTGTACGCCCTTAGGCGTTTGCACCGTACAATGCACTTCATTATTTTGGATTTGAACGGTTTGAATACTCGACTCTGTAACAACCGTCATGCCTTTATGTTCAAACTGCTTCCGAACATATTCCGCTACTTCGCCATCTTCAGTCGGTAAAATCTGTTTAGCAATATCAATGAGCGTGACTTGCGAACCTAAATCTTGATACAGACTGGCAAATTCACTGCCAATTGCACCTGAACCGACAACCAAAAGTCGTTTAGGCAATTGCTCAGGGATAAGTGCCTGTTTATAGCTCCAGACATATTCACCATCAACTGGCAACTGCGGCAAATGTCGTGCCTGAGCACCTGTTGCTAAAATAATATGAGATGCTGTAACCGTCTGGTTTTTACCTTCAGTATCGGTGATGTTTATGGTTTCTTTAGCCGTGATTTCTGCTCGACCATTGAATAACGTCACCTGATTTTTTTTGAGCAAATGCCCAATGCCTTGTACCAACTGTGCTGATACCTGACGGCTGTGTTTGACTAATTTTTGAATATCGAACTGAACGGATGCTAACTGAAAACCAAATCGATCTGCATGTTTTAACTGCGTTGCTAACTCAGCACCCGCTAACAAGGCTTTGGTTGGAATACAGCCCCAGTTCAAACAAATTCCACCTAAATGTTGCTCTTCCACAATCGCTGTTTTGAGCCCGAGCTGGGCGGCACGAATTGCCGCCACATAGCCACCAGGTCCCGCACCGATCACCACAACATCAAACTGTGCCTCTGACATGTGGCTTCTCCTACAATAAAATCAACGATGGGTTTTCAACAAACTGTTTGAAGCTTGCTAAAAATTTTGCACCCAATGCACCATCAATCACCCGATGGTCACACGACAATGTTGCTGTTACCAATTGGCGAATCACCACTTGATTGTTTTCCACAACCGCACGTTGTTCCGATGCACCTAAGGCTAAAATTGCACCTTGTGGCGGGTTAATAATCGCATCAAACTGTTTAATGCCAAGCATACCTAAGTTTGAAATGCTGAAACTACCGCCTTGGAACTCATCAGGTTGTAACTTGCCTGTTTTGGCACGGGTTGCCAAATCACGCATTTCGGTTGAAATTTCAGATAATGATTTGGTGTTTGCTGCTTTCACAATGGGTGTGATTAAACCGTTTGGAATGGCAACAGCAACCGAAATATCTGCCTGTGAAAATTGCAAAATAGACTGTGTTGCTTCGTCATATTGCACATTCACTTCTGGTACTTTCACCAATGCCGCAGCAGCAGCTTTAATCAACATATCGTTAATTGAAAGTTTCACTTCTGGCACAGTTTCATTGATTTGTTTACGTAAGGCCTGCATTGCCTCGACATTCAAATCCACAATTAAACGGAAATGTGGTGCATTGCGTTTCGCTGCCTGCAAACGTAAAGCAATGGCTTTACGCATTGCATTCATTGGCACAGTGGTAACCGCTGCCACTTGTTTGGTGGATGCTGTCACATCACAAACCGATTGTGCTTTAGCTGCAACAGGGTTTTGGCGATGATAAACCGCTTCAACATCTTCCTTACACACGCGACCACGAGAACCCGACACACGGCAGTCATGTAGGTTAATGCCCCATTGTTTCGCCAAACGGCGTGCCACAGGCGTTGCTAAAACCTTGCTATCATCCGCAGTCGATTTTGCAACTTTACCAGAGGATTGAACCTGAGCTTTTACATCAGGCCATTGCCCGCCTGCACTTTGTACTGCGCTTTGAATATCCTGAACGCTAATACGCCCTTCACGTCCCGAACCTGACACTTTTGCCAAATTAACATTGTGCTTTTCAGCAAGTTTTAATGCATGTGGCGTGGTAAAAAGCTCGGCACTGGCTTGGAAACCTTGTAATGCTGCTGGAATCGCATAACCACCTTGTGCAACAGGCGCAGCACTTTGAACGGCGGCTTGAGGCGCTGAAGCTGCAACCGTGGTCTGTTCAACTTGTGCTTGCGGCTCTACTGCTGGCGTTTCAGCCTGTTGTGTAGCAGTCGATGGCTTTCCACCCAAAGACTGTACATATTGTTCAATCTCGGCATCAGAAACACTAGGTTCAGCACATACAGCAATCAACCCACCTACAGGTAAAGTATCGCCATCTTTAGCAATAATTTTACGCAAAGTTCCATCAAATGGCGCTTCTAATACATTGACGATCTTAGTGGTTTCAATTTCACAAATTTCCTGACCTTTGGTAAAAGTATCACCTTCTTGAATCAGCCATTGTGCAATCGTACCCTCTTCCATCGATAATCCCCATTTTGGGATTTCTAAGGTTTTGATTTCGCTCATCCTAAGCCTCCAATACTTTACGCACGGCCTGTTCAATTCGTTCTACGCTTGGCATCCATTCTTTTTCTAATACAGGTGAGAATGGCACTGGCGTATGCGGTGGTGTTACCAGTTCAATCGGTGCTTTTAAGTAATGGAAACCTTTTTGAGCGATCAATGCTGCAACATCGTGACCAAAACCACAACGTGCTGCTGACTCATCGACAATCACCACACGCCCAGTCGAAGCAACCGATTCTAAAATGCCATCTTCATCTAAAGGTGAAATGGTACGTGGATCAACCACTTCAACTGAAATGCCTTCTTTGGCAAGTTTATCCGCCACTTCATTGGCACGATGTACCATCAAACTGAGTGCGATAATGGTGATATCTGTACCTTGACGGGTATAATTCGCCACACCAAACGGAATGGTATAAGCCTCATCTGGTACTTCACCTTTGATGTCATACAGTAATTTGTGTTCACAGAACACCACTGGGTCGTCATCACGAATGGCTTGGATAAGTAGACCTTTCACATCGTATGGGCTTGATGGCACAACCACTTTTAGCCCTGGTACAGCAGCAAAGACGTTATAAGGCGATTGTGAATGCTGTGCAGCCGCAGAGAAGCCAGCACCAATCATGCCACGTACCACCAATGGTGCTTTGGCTTTACCACCAAACATATAGCGGAATTTTGCAGCTTGGTTATACAGCATGTCATGACACACGCCATAAAAGTCCATGAACATCAAATCCACCACAGGGCGTAAACCCGTTGCCGATGCACCTGCTGCCATACCCACCAAAGCTGACTCTGTAATAGGCGTATCAATGACACGTTCTGAGCCAAACTCTGTCCATAACCCTTTGGTCACGCCCAATACGCCACCAAAGCCTTCTAATTTATTTTCATCGGTATTTTTACCACCGTGACCACCACGAACATCTTCACCCATCACCACAACACTTGGGTCACGGCGCATTTCTAATTCAATTGCCTCTTTTACGGCATTACGAAAACTTTTATTTGGCATCTTGCTATTCCCTTAACTCTTTTTCCTTAATAGGAAACATAAACATCGGTGAGTAATTGTTCTGGTTGTGGATAGGCTGCTGCTCGAGCCTTCGCTACAGCATCATCCACATTGGCTTTCGCTTCAGCATCAATTGCATCAAGTTTGGCTTCATCTACTTTGCCTTTGACCTTTTCACGGAAAATTTTCAGTGGGTCTTTATGCTCTTTGACATATTCAATTTCTTCTTTAGAGCGAATCAATCCCGGATCACCCTCAAAATGCCCATAAAAACGGTTCGTGACGGTTTCAATCACACTTGGACCTTCGCCATTTCTAGCGCGTTCAATGGCAGCTTTGGCAGCTTCATATACTGCAAAGAAGTCTGTACCATCGACTTTTTGGGCTGGCAAACCAAACCCTGCGGCACGCCCTGCAATATCTTTACTTCCCACGGCATAGTCATGTGCCGTACCTTCACCAAAGCCATTATTTTCAAAGATAAAAATCACTGGAAGTTTCAAAACAACTGCCATGTTGATTGCTTCAAAAGTTAAGCCCTGATTCGACCCGCCATCTCCTGTAAATGACAGACCAACACCACCTGTTTTCAACGTTTTTGCAGTTAAAGCCGCACCAATTGCTAAAGGAGGTCCACCGCCCACAATCCCGTTGGCGCCAAGCATACCCTTGTCCAAATCAGCAATATGCATCGAACCGCCTTTACCACGACATAACCCTGCATCTTTACCAAAAATTTCCAGCATCATGGTATGAATATCACACCCTTTGGCAATACAGTGTCCATGCCCACGATGTGTCGAGGTAATGTAGTCTTTATCCGTTAAATTTTCACAGATGCCCACCGCAACGGCTTCTTCACCACTATATAAATGGATAAACCCTGGAATATCACCGTTGGTATTTTCTTCGTGAAGTCGATCCTCAAATTCACGAATATCTCGCATCCGCTTATATGCGGCAAGTAATTGCTCTTCTGTAAGCTGCATATTCATATCCTTATCTATATTAAAATTAACTTGATGAATATCAATCATCACCTTTATATAAAAATATTTTTGACTTACTGGATATTAGACTAATAATAAATACGATTTTTTTTGATATATTTTTATAATAAGTGATTAATTTTAAACTATTTTATATAAATGTAATTTTTTATTAATACGTTTAAAGCAATCAAAACAAACCTTCAACCAACCTTTGTCATTTATCATTTTTCTCCTTTATTTTATTTAAAACTTTTTATTTTAAAATAACACACAAGTTCTGTTTTTTATTATATCCTGAAATTCTGCATTTTTATAACATAAGGATATGTTTTAAATGAATCAGAGCGCAAAAGATAATCTTAAATCTGATAAATTAAATAAATATAAAACTCAAAATAAAGCACCTTTTGAGACAATTTCAAATACTTGGCTGAATGAACACGTACATACGACAGGTCATAAATATAGCCCAGAAGAACTCAAACGAATTCAGCGTCTATTTCGCCAGCAACATTTGCATCGGGAATGTAATAAAACAACGTGCTTTGAACCACCACAGTACCCAGAACATCGTGCTGCGAGTTTTATCATTTTGCCTACTGGCTATGCACGTTGCTGCCCTTTTTGTCATGCTGTCTATAGCTCGACCTTGATTTATCCAGTGGATGATATCCAGCAGTTTACCCAACACATTGCCACACTTGAGTTGACCTATCTGGTGATGGTGTACCATATCACTGAACAGATGAATGCTGCTTTACTCGCTCAAATCATGCAACACATTCGGCAGCAGTCTCCGAAAACCATGATCGAAATTATCATCACACATGCGCAACTAGATGCTTTATCTCTTTCGCCTCTGCTACGCGATACCCCTCCCGATGTACTAAATTGTCCCGTTTCAGCCGTACCACGCTTATTTCCAAAGCTGAAACTTGAAACGAATTATCTCAATACACTACATTTGCTCAAACAAGTGAAACGGCTATTTCCATCCATCCTAACCAAATCTGGTCTATTGGTAGGCTTAGGAGAAATTGAAGCTGAGGTATTCAGTGTTTTAAATGATTTAAAGGATGCGTCAGTTGACCTGATTACAATTGGACAATATCTACAACTCGACTCATCCCATCCAGTGATTCAGCGTTTTGTACATCTGGATGAATTCAAACGCTATCAGGCACACGGTAACCAACTGAATTTTCAAAATTTATGGAGTAGCCCGATGGTGAGACCCAGTTATTTCGCCGAACAATTATTTGAGAAACATGCCATACCAGAATTACTTTAAAAAACGCAGTAATGAAATGTCTGTAAAAACTATCAATTTTGAAACATTTTTTGATTATCTCTGCCAATGAATTTGGTATAGATTATTGATTGAATATCGTGTGCCCCTACAATGATTTGAATCATGTGAATGGAAATCATTGTAGAAAGCCTTTTTCATACTGCCTGATCTCTCTTATGCACTTTTTAAAAGAACTAGGCGTATAAAAAAAAGGATTTTGTTTTAAATAATATAATGATGTCAAAATTAAAACGAGAACTGTGACAAAACTCACTTAAAGGACTTAAGTGAAAAATAGTTCTCTTTAAAGGGAAATAAAAATGGATCTACACATTCGTCATTCTGATATGTCGAAAAATCAGGTTTTCAATAACCAGATGCCCCAAGTCGACAAAAATGCCGCACCGCTTTTATCATTAGAACAAGACTGGCAAAGTTCTTTATTTGGACGGGCCATTGAACATAGCCAACAAGAACTTGCATCTATCGCAAAAGAAGCAGGTATGGCAATTGGCGTAACCGATACTTGTGGTACCTTACTTTGGGCATGGAGTAGTCAAACCATGCGTTCATCTGCTGAACAAGTGCATTTTGTTGAAGGCGGTCAATGGTCAACACAGTCGGTTGGAACCAATGCCATTGGTATTGCACTTAATACATATCATACCAGTTGCGTCTATTCCCATGAAAACAGCATGAATAGCGTTCGTGATTGGGTCTGTTATGCAACACCTATCATTGACCAGAAAACTCAGCAATATTATGGCATTATGAATTTATCCGCCAAATACACCAAACACAGCAGTTTGGGGAAACTGGCTGTTGAACGCTGCGCTGAACTACTGAGTCAGGTTTTACATCATCAGCAACAAGACTGTTTGTCGATGAACTTATTCGGTACGCCTCAACTGACGTTCAACCAAACCGCTTTAACACCAACCCAAAGACAAATTGAAATCTTATGTATTTTGGCATTGTGCCCTGCGGGAATCCAACTTGATGAACTGCATTATGCGTTATATGGAGAACGTGATGTCAGCTTAACCACCTTAAAAGCTGAAATTTCACAACTCCGACATTTGCTCAATGGCGGTGTCCAATCTCGTTGTTACCGTCTTACCTGTGAATTACAGTGCGATTTCCTGATGGCAGAGAAAGCCTTAAATGCAGGTTATATACAAACTGCATTTAATCTCTATAAAGGTAATTTTTTACCCAAAACTGAAAGCCCGTTTTTACGTGCTTGGCGAGATGCTTTCGATGCCCGATTAAGCCATTATATTTATCATTGTCAGGATGCAACATTATTGCTTAATCTGGTTCATCGCACTCCAGATCGGATTGACGCGGTAGAACGCCTGTTGGAAATTTTGCCTGAGGATAGCCCGCATCTCAATCAATTAAATCGTCTATTGTCCATGACAGACGAAACTTAACTGGATCTGTTTTTTGCGGATGCCCAACATAGCATTTGCAGGCAAAATATACTGATAACCCAAACAGGCACCAAAAAGTACAAGGCGACAACAAGTAAACATCCGAGTGTTTTTTGTGAAAGCGTTGCCTTCTGCCAAACACTTGTCCATAGAAAGTGGGACTGTTGCAAGGTTGTCTTAACCTTTGCATGACGTAACCACGACCCATAGGCAATCATAATTAAGATGACAATGCCTAAACCACTCAGGACAAGAACAAGCTGATTCAACCAGCCGAACAATACACCAATATGCGCATCGACTCCCCAACGGGTTAATTTTGCCGAAAGTGGGAAATCTTTAAAATATATGGCATCGACGACTTTTTGCTGCTGCATATCGACTGCTAAGGCATCAATCTGAACTGGCCATTTATGGCGCATTTCTTCAATCGTCCATGCTTTATCAGGGCTGTAACTCGGTTTAATCTGTAGATAATCAGAGTTCAATCCTTGTTTTCGAGCAATCTGCATAATCTGATCAAACTGCCGTGGCTGTAATGGCATGTGCTGTGACATATCCATATTCATATGGTGTTCTGCATGTGCATCCATATTGGCCATATTCATGGACATAGAATGCAACTGGGTGTTTAAACTTGGCGTATCACTATTGGCAAGATGGCGTAATTTAGCAATATTCGCACCCGCCCAGTTCGACCATGTTAGCCCTGTTGCAGAGAAAAACAGTAACATCGGCAAAAAAACAAGTCCGACCCAGCTATGCCACTTCAACAAAGTTTTTTGTTGAGCGTGCTGTCTGCGCTTTCGATACCACTGAATCAATCCTGTTATTGCAAAAACACCTAACCAGCTTGCCGCCAATTCACTATAAGCACGCCCATATGTCCCAAGTAATAAATTACGATGCAAATTGTCCAAGAACGTCCGTATAGGTAAGACCCCACTGGTGCCATAAACTGGCAACTGGCCTCGTATCATTAAATTATATGGATTCACAAAAATTGCGGTGCTAATGTCTGGATGCTGTTTATCGATATACAAGACACGGGTTGTTGAATTTGGCGTAGGCGCAGGTCGAACGGCAAAAATACGAGCATCATGCGGTAAAACTTTTTGTGCAGCCATGACCTGTTCACTCAAAGGTCGACTTGATTGCATCGCATGCGGTTCAACAAACAGTTGTTGTTGATAAATTGCTTGTTCAATTTGAGGTGTCAATGCGTACAGCAAGCCCGTTAAGGCTGCAATAAAAATAAAAGGCGCAATCAACACACCGACTTGTACATGCAACAAGTGCATGAATTGACGTGAAACCGAAATTTTCGCTGATTTTTTATCCATAAAATGAACAATGACACCACACAAAGATGGTGCATATTAACAATCTCATGCTACGCTGTGCATCTTTTTTAATGTTAGTTTCAATTTTCGGCACAAATGCGACAGATTGGATTAAGTTTTGGTTTATTGGCACTCCTGTTACAGAATCTTGTGTTCTGGCAAGTTGCTATGCCCAAATCAATGCAATCCAACATGGTGTGTGAACAGATTCACGTGGCTTTAGACCAGACACATCATACAATGTCACCTCATGACAACATGGCCATGGCTGATCATGACCATACCCAGATGCACGACAAACAGAATCATGATGACATGCTCCAGCACTGTCACTTTTGTCAATTGTATCATCAGCTTTCTGCCCTACCTGATATTAGCCTTGACCTGATCGAAACTACGGTACTGGTTCGGCTGATTTTATTTGCTGCATTCGCTTACATTTTTTTCTATCTACAGCGTTTATTTCTTTGTCCTCAAGGACGAGCCCCACCGACTCAACTTTGTTTTGCTTAAAAATTATTGGTCATCCTGATTTTCAGGCTGCCCTTTCTTTTATGTTTTACAGAGTAAATACATGTCTAAATTTTTATTTCATCCACTGGTGTGGAGCATTTTGCTTGTTCAAATTTCAGCAACTCGCGCAATTGCAGCAGAAAATACGCCTCTTAACCCAACCACTTTACCAACCATTACCATCACTGCCGAAAAACAGGATGAACGCCACACTTCATCACAAGCCATAACACAGTTCCAGCATGAGCTGTTAGATGTTCCTTTTACCAAGTCACATGTTTCGGCTGAAGATATTCAAAATCAAAATATCCAACGTGTCAGTGATGCACTGTCTTTAGTCAATGGGGTTGTATATCAGGACAGCTATGGCGGTGGTTTTTGGGATAACTACTCGTTTCGTGGTTTTAGCACCGACCCAAATATGGGCACAATCTATATGCGAAATGGTCTAAGTTCACTCAATGGTATTCATACGCCACGTGACATGGTCAATATCCAGTCGATTGATTTTCTAAAAGGGCCAATGGCGGCCATGTATGGTCAAGGTGCAATTGGCGGGATCATGAACATCACCACCAAGCAACCCGAATGGCAACAAAAAAATGAATTAACCGTCAGTGGTAGCACAGAACAACAATATCGTGCAGCACTCGATACAACTGGTGCAATCAATGATGCTATTGCTTATCGCTTAGGTGTGGCCTATGAGAATAACCAGAGTTTTCGAGATCATGTCGATAACCAGCATTACATGTTGGCACCACAACTGGCATGGAAAATTTCCGATCAAACCCAGCTCAACCTAGACACAGAGTTTTCTGAATATAAAGGTGTTTTTGACCGTGGCATTCCAATGATCAATGGAAAAATGATAGATAATATCCATCGTTTTTACGGCGAACCCAGCGATGGCGATATTAAAATTCAAGATCAGATGCTTCAATTACGGCTAAATCACCAGTTCAATGACAACTGGAACAACACCACCGCATTGAGTTATGAGCATGGAATTCGTGAAGGCACTTCGACAGAAATTTATGCATTATCTCCCGATAACTTAACAGCAAAACGCTTCCGTCGTTACCGCCATTTTGAAACCGACACTACCCAGTTTCAGTCTATTTTACGCGGTAAATTCAATACAGGTTCAATCCGTCATGAACTGGTTGCCAATGTAGAAGCAGGCCATTATACCATTAATCAAATTCAGCGCCGAAATGCTTCAGGCACATCTAGTGATATCAGTATTTACGATCCTATATATGGTCAAACTGTACTACCACTTACCCGAATCACCAAATACAGTCAAGAAACCCAAAATATGTTGGGGGTCAATTTACAAGACCAGATTTTTTTCAATGATCAATGGAATATCTTAATCGGTGGACGTTATAACCGCCTTGAGCAAAAAATTATCAATTATTCAAATGGTGTCTCTGCGCAACAAGCCTTTACACCATTTACGCCACGCTTGGGCATTAACTTTAAACCGACTCAGCATTTGTCTTTTTATAGTAACTGGGGCAAATCGTTTGAGTTAAATACAGGCTTAAATAAAGATAATGCACTGTATGAACCTGAAAAAACCACCAGTTGGGAACTGGGCAGTAAATATGAATATCTGCCTGAAAGTTGGTTGGGTCTGACTTATTTTAATATGGAAAAACGCCATTTACTCACCGAAGGAATTACCGATGCTTATGTCGATAGTGGTCATGTGCAAAGTCATGGTATTGAGGTCGAACTGCAACACCAATTTAGCGACCATTTTCGTGTCAATGCAAACTATAGCTTAACCCATGCATCTGTGGTTGAAAGTGAAGTTGAAGCAAAAGGCGCACGTCTGAAAAATATTCCAAAACATACAGCAAATTTGTCTGCGGATTATCAATTTAATCTTTGGAACCACACTGCGGGGTTAGTGGGAAATATTAATTATTATGGCAAACGCAGTGCCAATTATATTGACAATGGCACCACACTGGCGTCATTTACTGTGGTAAATATTGGAGGTTATATGCAGCTTAATCCTGATTTGCGTGTACAACTCAATATTAGCAATTTGTTTAATCGCACTTATGCAGTATCGAGTTATACCAACAACTGGATTCAACCAGGCGAACCGCTCAAAGCAACTTTAAGTGTTAACTGGAAATTTTAAATACGCTTAGACGACATAACTTATTTATATAAAAGTAAGGCTACGCAGGTATCATCTGCCCGCGTAGTGACTTGAGATGAAAAACATACTTAGGCTATTTTCCCCAAATCCGTTCTAACACGTTCAGCCAATTCTCTCTACAAATCTGCTCAATTAAGTGTGCTGAATAACCACGTTGCTGCATTCTTTCAATAATTTTTTGCAGCCCCGTCACATCACCAATCTCTGAGCTCAGGCAACCACCATCGAAATCTGAACCAAATCCCACATGAGTTGCCCCAACATGTGCCATCAAATATTCAACATGGTCTAAAAGAACATCTATTGAAGTATCTTTGTTACGCTGACCATCGGCACGTAAAAACGCCACATCAAAATTCACCCCGATCATGCCTTCACTTTCCTGAATAGCATTTAATTGATGATCAGTTAAATTTCGCGCTTGTGGACACAGTGCATGTGCATTGGAATGAGTTGCAACTAAAGGTTGTTGAAGTATCTCAGCAGTATCCCAAAATGCACGTTCGTTCATGTGAGAAACGTCAACCACCATATTCAATTGAGCCGTTTTTTGCACCAGTTGCTTCCCTGCTTCGGTCAGCCCCGCACCTGTATTGGGTGAATGTGGAAAACTGGCTTTTAAACCATGCCCAAACACGCTCGGACGGTTCCAAAGTGGCCCAATACTACGCAGCCCTGCCTGATATAAGGTTTCAAGTAGGCTCAAATCAGCACTGATTGCCTCTGCACCTTCTAAATGCATCACAACTGCGAGTTGCCCATGCCTTTGACATTCACGAATATCCTGAACCGTGTGACATAAACGTAACTTCTGCTCAGAATGTGCAATCAACGCATGCAATAATTCGACTTGTTGCTGCACAGTTTCAATCATTTGTGCGTGCGTAAACTCATCGGCTGTCAGATCGGCTATTTTTTCAGGATGGTGTTGTTTAACATAAGAAAATGGCGGGATAAAAACAGCGAACATGCCCCCAAGCAGCCCTGCCTGTTGGCAACGCTGCAAATCCATTTCACCGACCAGACGTTCATTTAAGAATGCACGAACAGAATCTTGAGCAGGGCTCAACCATAAACGCGTCAAAACATCATTATGCCCATCAAAAATAAATGGTTGCGTCATGGGGTAATCTCTAGTTCTCTATTTGATTCACAATATCAATCTGTTTGCGTCAAAACAATGCGCTGCTGCATAAATTGCTTTGAATTTTTACGATTTCTAAACTGAAGCTGCTCCAATGCCACAGCTTGATGACTTTGCTCACGAGCCTGTTCAATTAAATGATGATATGAAGATTTACCACATACAGGGTCGGCATTTTTTGCATCACCCGTCAACATAAATGCCTGACAACGACACCCCCCAAAGTCACGCTCTTTTTTGTCACAACTACGGCACTGATCAGGCATCCAAGCATCCCCACGAAAGGCATTAAACCCTTCAGACTGATACCAAATCTCGGACAAATTGTGCTGTTTGACATTTGGAAAGCTCAAAGGCAACTGCCGTGCGGCATGGCAAGGTAAGGCTGTACCATCGGGTGCAACCGTCAAAAAGATTTTACCCCAACCATTCATACAAGCTTTAGGTTGTTCTTCATAATAATCAGGCACCACAAAAATCAACTTACACGGATGATTTTGCTGTTTTAATTTTTCCCGATATTGATTGGTGATCTGCTCTGCCCGAACTAGCTGTTCTTTGGTCGGCAATAGCCCTTGCATATTCAAAAATGCCCAACCGTAAAACTGACAAATCGCCAACTCTACCGTATCTGCATTCAGTTCGATGCACAACTCGATAATTTTATCAATCTGGTCAATATTATGCCGATGGATCACAAAATTCAGCACCATCGGATAATCATATTTTTTAACCAATCGACTGATTTCATATTTTTGTTCAAAGGCGTGTTTTGAACCTGCCAGTGCGTTATTCACCACAGGATCACTGGCCTGAAAACTCACCTGAATATGGTCTAAACCGGCTTGCTTTAATTTAGCAATTCGGTCTTCATTTAACCCCATTCCTGAAGTAATCAGGTTGGTATAAAAACCTAAGCTGTGGGCATGTGCCACCAATTGTTCCAAGTCCTGACGAACCAGTGGTTCACCACCTGAAAATCCAAGCTGTACAGCCCCCATCTGACGTGCCTGATCAAAAACATCACACCACTGTTCAGTCGTGAGTTCATCTTTGTATTGGTCATATTCTAATGGGTTCGAGCAATATGGACATTGCAATGGACAACGATATGTTAATTCTGCCAGCAACCAGAGTGGCAATCCCACAGCTTCGCTCATTTAAACTCAATCCAATATTGTTGCTGTGCCACCAACATATATTCAATGACATCCTGATCAATCGCATCGATATCGCCAAACTGCTGTTTTAGCTGTGCAATAATCTCGGCAACCGAATGCTGTCCTGTAATATATTGTCCAATTGCGCCTGCGGATTCATTCAGCTTGATCATGCCTTCAGGGTACAAAATGACATAAGTTTTTTGTGCAGGCTCATACTGAAAACGATAGCCTTGTCGCCAAGCTGGAATTTGTGCCACATTAAACGTATCTATACTCATGATTTAAATAATCCTTTATGCCAAACACGTTCATTGGTTACGCTGTGGTACGGTGCTTCATGATGCACATAAGCCAAAGACAAAGCGTCTAAAATTGTCCACAAAATATCCAATTTAAATTGAAGAATTTCGAGCATACGTTGCTGTTCTGCATATTCAGTAAAGGATTCAAGCGTAATGCTCATTCCATGTTCAACATCACGACGTGCCTGACTTAAACGTGAACGGAAATAGTCATACCCCTTTTCACTAATCCATGGATAATGCTCAGGCCAAGAATCTAAACGTGACTGGTGAATTTGTGGCGCAAAAAGTTCTGTTAAAGAGCTACTTGCTGCTTCTCTCCACGTTGCACGGCGGGCAAAATTCACATACGCATCAACTGCAAAACGCACACCAGGCAACACCAACTCTTCAGATATGACCTGTTCACGGGTTAAGCCTACCGCTTCTGCCAAACGCAACCATGCTTCACGCCCACCACCATCTGGATAAACGCCATCTTGGTCAATCATGCGTTGAATCCATTCCTGACGCACACGATGATCTGGGCAATTCGCCATAATCGCAGCATCTTTTAATGGAATGTTGATTTGATAATAATAACGATTCGCTACCCATGCCTGAATCTGTTGCTGTGTCGCCTTACCTTCATACATCATCACATGAAAAGGATGATAAATATGATAAAAACGCCCTTTATCCAGAATCGCTTGTTTAAATTCTTCAGTCGTAAATGCTTTAGGTATTTGTGTCATGTTCGGTTCATCTTAAAGTTCAATTTGCATGCCATCAAAAGCCACTTCGACTTGATGCGCCTGTAACTGAGCAAATTGCGCTGATTGTTCATTTAAAATTGGGTTGGTGTTATTAATATGGATATACACCTTACGTGGTTTATCAAGCTGATCTAAATAAGACAAAGATCCACCTTCTCCACCAATATAAAGATGCCCCATTTCCCGACCTGTTTTCGTCCCGACGCCACATTGCTGCATTTCATCATCCGTCCACAATGTACCATCAATCATGACACAGTCAGATGCTGCCATAATCTGCATAATGTCATCGGTGATTTTACCCAACCCTGGTGCATAAAAAAGCTGCTTTTGGGTTTTATGATCTTTGATGATCAGTGCGATATTATCGCCATCATGCGGATCATTGCGGTGTGGTGAATATGGCGGCGCAGCACTACGAATCACCAGTGGAATAAATTCTAACGCATCAAAACCTGAAATTTTGAACGCCTGTTTCGGGTCGATAAGATGATGTTTTAAACCACCATTCCAGTGTTTAAGCATATTAAACAATGGGAAACCTGTGCTTAAATCCTGATGCACCATTTCAGTACACCAAACATCCATTGGACAACCTTCTCTCAAGGTCAGCAAACCTGTTGTATGGTCAATCTGACTGTCCATCAGCACAACACTTTTTATGCCTGTATCACGTAGTTTTCGTGCAGGTTGTGCAGCCTTAAAGTCGAACAGTTGTTGGCGAATATCTGGAGAAGCATTACACAATACCCAATCAACGCCATTTTCTGACACCGCAATGGATGATTGTGTCCGTGTTTTTGCCTGAATTGTTCCCTGACGTACCCCTGAACAATTTGCACAATTACAATTCCACTGGGGAAAACCACCACCTGCGGCAGAACCTAAAACATGAATATACATAAAATTGAACTTTTAAAAATATATAAGCCCTAGAGGTCTAGGGCTTATGAGTTGAATCGGATTACAACAATTAACGCGCTTCAAAGTACATTGTAACTTCGAAACCAATACGTAGATCTGTGTAAGCGGGCTTAGTCCATTGCATAATTTATCTCCAGTATTTGATAAAAGACAAAGCATTTTGTACACAAAACACATGCTTCATCGTTTTTATCTTTGGTTAGTTTTGTAAAGTTATTCTAACTAAAAAGTTCAATCAATCAAACTTTCATTACTTTTTAAAACAACTTTGATCGTCTAAAAAACCAATAAAATTAAATAACTATTTATATTACAAATATTTATAATTATTTTTTTTGATTTTAATCGCTCAAAAAACAACTTTTAGGATGATTAAATCATCTCCATCAATTATTCTTACTTTTGTATCTGTTCAATAGAGCATATGAGTACGAGATGACAGAAAAATCTTCTTACTTCCAATATATTGTTTTTAAATTCAAACTACATCTTTATCCATTTCAAATTGATTCATGATAGCGTGAATCAATGTTTCAACGCTTTTCCTCAAACACATGGTTATCTTGTAAAATCAATTGCTGTCTTTTTTTTCAATTACATCTCTCAAAAATTGAACTCTAGACATAAATGTATAACAATTGCCTTATCGTAATAAGGTGTAAAAATCATGCAAGAACTGTGGACCGCAGTAGATGAGTATATTGAGTCACATTTAATCCCTGATGACCCAAAATTGAATCAGGCAGCCGAAAATACCGTCACTCACGGTTTCTCAAATCATCTTGCTGTTGCACCAAACCAAGGCATGTTTTTACAGATGTTGATTCAAATGAATCATTGCAAACGTGTTTTAGAACTTGGGACTTTTGCTGCATATAGTACAATTTGGTTAGCACGTGCTTTACCTGAAGACGGTTACTTGCTCACGATTGAAAACCGTGATACACATGCAAAAATGGCACAATATAATATCGACGAAGCAAACCTAGTACCCGAAGTTGAACTAAAAGTTGGTCGTGCCAGCGATATTTTACAAGGACTAGACGCCAATACGCCTGCATTTGACTTTATTTTTATTGATGCAGATAAAGCAAGCTACCCTGAATATTTAGAATTGAGTCTACAATATTCTCATTCTGGTACGGTCATTGTTTTAGACAATGTAATTCGTGCGGGTGATATTATTAATCCAGAAAATCACAAACCAAGTATTGAAGGATTACGGGCTACCTTTAGCGCACTACAAAACCATCCAAGACTCCTCTCATGCACAGCATTACAAACTGTTGGCGTAAAAGGTCATGATGGTTTTGCCATTGCAATTGTGAAATAAGGGTAAAAAACAACCAAAACAAAATTATCATTTAAATACAATGAGTTAAGATCTCTGTCCATAAATTTATCCACAGATAATGAGGATAACTATGGACAGATTTTTATGCTATTTCACCACAATCAGTGGTACGTTTAAATTTCTAAATATCGTTGTGGTAATACTTCCCAAAAAGAATTGGTGAATTTTACTATGACTAAATGCGCCTAAAAGCAATAGCTGAATCCCATGCTGACGTTGATAGTCCATAATATTTTCAGCCACATCGCCATAGCGTGTTTCAGAAATAACATTTATACCTTGCGAACGCAAGAATGTTTCAGGTTCATGCAAGATATCTGGATGATCTCCTACATAAAGTAAATGACACTGTAACTGACGTAACAAATCACTTTGTGGAATTCGGTGAAGCATTTTCAAACATGTTGGAGAGTATTCATAAGCAAAAATGAATCGTGTCGGTGCTTTAAAATGATCCCCCACAGTCATTACGGTACATTTTGCACCACGAATAAAGTTTTCGACATTACTCCCGATTGTTTTATTTTTACCAGCAGCACGCTCACCCACTCGACCTAAAACCACAAAATCATCTTCGGTTAAAACACTAAAGCTTTGTTCAAGAAAATCTCCTTTTTCCTGAATAATCGTGGTATCGAGTCCATATTGTTCTTTAATCATTTGAGAAATATGTTGCAATAAATTATTGCTATAGCTAACGGCTAACTCGCTTTGTTTTTGTTCTAGTTCTGCCAGTTCTTTTAACAACATGGCATTACTTTCAAAACCAATAACACCACTTATTTCGCCTAAATGATAACTCGCTGGGTAATAATCCAAAATTTGCAATAAAACCAGTTCCCGATGTGTCTGCTTCGCAACCCATGCTGCCGCAGCAGCAATTGCATTGATACATGGGGACGAATCAATACAAGCAATCACACGTTTCATTTTCGCCTCTCTCGGGTCGAAGCCCTTAGGTCTATTATTGTTTTTAACTTAGCACAACTTATCTCAGACGAAAATATTTTTATTTTGAGAATAAATTGTACAATTTGATTATTTTTAGGGGTTATTTGTCATCTTATCTACGACCTCATTCATCAATTCAGATGAATTAATACACTATAAAATGATGAAAACCATGATTCTATTGTCAAATTTGAGAAGAAAATTCCGTTCTAATTTCTCAAAACTAAATCATTTATTGGCTTTCTCCACACATAGAGATTCATTTGAAATCACTAAATTTTATCGCGCTTATCTCTAAACACTAAAAAATTTTGTGCTATGCAATACACTTTTTATGACATAGGTTTATCTACAACGTATCGACTATTCCTATTCTCTCCAACGAATAAACTTTGCGGGATTCCCCGCTACAACTGCTTTTTCAACAATATCTTTAGTAATCATGCTATTCATCCCCACAATGGCATGATTGCCGATTTTCACACCATCTTTCACACCGACGTGTGCACCTAGCCACACATCTTTGCCGATATGAATCCCCTGTGAACGCACAGCTTGCTGATAAATGGGCTGTTCAAGCGCCATACCATGATCAAACGCATAGAGATGACAATAAGCGGCTATTCTCACCTGATCCTCAAGTACAATCCCAGCCCGCCCACCATCCAAAATACAATGATGATTAATTGCAACCTCATTCCCTATGGTCAGTGGCCCATGCAAGGTACTATCGGCTGCCACAAAGCAGTTATCGCCAATGGTAATTTTTCGACCACGTTCGGCAAAAATATGTGCCAATGGTGAGATAAAACAATTTTCACCAATTTCAATGGTTTCCATCTCCATCAAATAGGCTTGATATTCTCGTTGCCACTGTTCTGCCCACACCCGATTTTTAGGCTTAAGCGACCAATACAACCAAGGCATATAATTCAAACGATGTTGATGCTGTTCACGATATTTTAATAAGGGATCATTTTGTAAAGAGTCAGTCATCGTTGGCCTCTTCTACAATTTTAAGTTGTACTCGACCACGTGTAACGTCCTGAATTTTTCGTGCTAAAGGCTCAATTTGATGAACTTGTAATTTTGCCTGAACCTCAACACCATCGGCGGTGTAATTTTCTTGGAACTCAATGCCTTGTTGCTGCAATTCATATTGAAAAATTGCCCATTCATTAAATAAACAAGGAAAATAAATCTGTTTTTTTTCAATTAGCTCGACTTTTTCTGCAAGCAATAAACATTGGCCTGCACAGCCACCATAGGCTCGCATCAAACCACCCGTACCTAACTTTACCCCACCAAACCAACGATTCACCAATACCAAAACATTGGTCAAATCATTACCTTCAATGGTTGCTAAAATAGGACGGCCTGCTGTTCCAGAAGGTTCACCATCATCATTAAAACGGACATTATGTCCAATTTTCCATGCCCAACACTGATGTGTCGTAGTGAGATCCTTATTTAACTCCAAATAATCACGTACATCCTGTTCATTTTCGACAGGCACAGCAAAGGCCTGAAAACGGCTCTTTTTTATTTCTTCTTCAAAACTGACAGACTGAACAATCGTAAATGGCATCTTTACATAAACATCAATAACATGGCTAGAGTATATCCTGTTTTTGACTGTTATAAGTATGCACCCGATTTTCAGTATATAAAAAAAGATGGTCTTAAGATTATCTTTTGACCTGTCATAAATATGTTATAGCAGCGCCCGTCAAGAAGCATAAAGTAAGAACGAATCATCTGAAACTTAAATAAACAACCGCCATTTAAAGAGCCATCTCTAAAAGTATCATTCGTTTTTTAGCAATCAAGAGATGAAAAAAATGATTAAAAATATTCACTGAATATCAATTTAAACCGTGATTTTTATCAATATAAAGTGTCTAAATATAGGAGAAAACACTCAAAATCTGGTGTTTTCTCTATTTTTATATTTATTCAGGCGCAGTCAATTCTGTCATTGGCCAACGTGGCGTTGTCGTCACAGATAAACCATCGCACGCCCCATTTTTCAAGCGTTGATAGCCTGCAAAAGCGATCATTGCACCATTATCTGTACATAAAGCAGGTTCTGCATAATAAACTGTCGCTTTAATTTTCGCCAACTGCTGTTCTAAACTTTCACGTAAACGCTGATTGGCACTTACACCACCCGCAATCACCAAGCGTTTTAGGCCTGTTTGCTTGAGTGCCTTGACTGACTTTTTCACCAATGTATCGACAATCGCTTCTTGAAAAGAAGCGGCAATGTCAGCATCCCGATTTTCATGATTTGGATCATCATAGCCCAATTTTTTCATTTGTACTGAAACTGCGGTTTTTAACCCACTGAATGAAAAATCCAGACCTTGATGCAACATTGGACGTGGAAACTCAAATGCTTTGATATCGCCAGCTAGGGCTAATTTAGAAATATTAGGGCCGCCAGGATAAGGCAATCCCATCATTTTCGCGACCTTATCAAAAGCTTCGCCTGCTGCATCATCGATTGACTCACCTAACAATTCATATTGTCCAATGCCATAAGCCGCCATCAATTGCGTATGTCCGCCAGAAACAAGTAATGCAACAAAAGGAAACGCTGGTGGCTCGGCTGAAAGTAACGGTGCAAGCATGTGTCCTTCCATGTGATGCACACCAATTGCAGGTTTATTTAAGGCAAAAGCCAATGTCCGACCAAATAATGCCCCAGTCATAAGCGCCCCCATCAATCCAGGTCCACGCGTATAAGCCACTGCATCAATATTTTTTTTATCAATCTGACTTTGTTGTAACAATTCGTTTAATAGTGGAATTAGTTTACGCACATGGTCACGTGAAGCCAATTCAGGCACTACACCACCATATTCAGCATGTAATTGAATTTGACTATATAAAACTTGACCTAACAGCCCCTTCTCACTGTCATAAAGTGCCAGTCCAGTTTCATCACACGAAGTTTCCAAGCCTAAAACAATCATTCAAATGCCTACTTTTTTCAATACAAATTACAGCGATAGCTATTATAGACTTGTGATATGAGATGTAAATGAGTAAAATAGCGAGCTTCACTTGTCAGCTAGTGCATGGTGCGCTGGCTGTTATCCATAAATATTTGAGGATTCTTCATGCCACAAGTTAAATTGAAAGAAGGCGAACCAGTAGACGTAGCTATCCGTCGTTTTAAACGTTCTTGCGAAAAAGCAGGTGTTTTAGCTGACGTTCGTAAACGCGAGTTCTATGAAAAACCAACTCAAGAACGTAAACGTAAAAAAGCTGCTGCAGTTAAACGCTACCAAAAGAAATTGGCGCGTGAATCTGTACGTACTACTCGCCTTTACTAATTAATTTGTGATTGAAGCTGAAAGACTATGAATACATTAAAAAACCAAATTACTGATGCATTAAAAACTGCAATGCGCGCCAAAGAAATGGCGACAGTAACGGTCATTCGTAGTCTGCAAGCGGCAATTAAGCAAATTGAAATCGATGATCGTATAGAGCTTGATGATACTCAAGTTCTTGCGGTTGTTGAGAAACAAGTTAAACAACGTAAAGAATCGGTTAAAGCCTTTGAAGGCGCTGGCCGAGATGATTTAGCTAGTAAAGAACAAGCCGAAATTGAAATATTGTCTCAATTTCTACCAGAAGCTATGACTGAGGACGAGCTTGATTCTCTCATTGAGCAGGCGATTGCTGCTCAAGGTGCAACTAGCATGAAAGATATGGGTAAGGTGATGAATTCTCTACGTCCGATCATAGCCGGGCGTGCCGATCCTGCACAAGCATCTGCCAAAATTAAAGCGAAACTCTCTTAAGCTATTCGCTCACTCTTCTTAATCAAGATAAGTTATACAGTCGTTCTTGTTGCATTTGTTTGAGTCGTGCATCAATGGTTGCAGATAAAGACTGATTGTCTTTAGCTAGACGCTGCGCATGTAATAATGACTTGATTCCCTCTTCTTCCAAACCAGACCAAAATTGAGCTTCTGCACGATATCGCAGTACATTAATTGCTTTTACCGCAGATTGATGATCATCAATACTTGCAGCACGCATCATTAAATCCCACCCAGATACATCTCTTGGGTAGCTGTCTAAGATTTTTTTGACAATTTTTTGAGCATCCGATGCTTTATTTTGCCGAATCAATACTTCAGCATATTTATATGTTAATGCCCGATTTTCAGGCATGATTTGCTGCTTTTCAGCAATAATTTCGAGTGCCCGATCTAGCTGATGCAAATTAATCAAAATATCTGTTTGCAACAATATGGCCAATATATTGTTTTTTGTTTCATTTTTAACGCTATCTAGCATCTTCTGTGCTTTCTGATCGTCTCCTTGTTTTGTATATAATGCAACCAATGCCAATTTTGCAGACTGGTTTTGTTGATTTGCCAGATTAATTAATTGTTGTTCTGAAATATCATCCGTAATAACTGCCGTATACCACCGAATTAAATCATACTGGCTTGTATCCATCGTAGACTTAGCATGAGGTAACTGATTTGCCCGAAGTCTGGCTTCACTCATTCGCTCAGTTGTTAAAGGATGTGTCAACCAAAACTCAGGCATAAAACTTAGTTGCGTCGAACTTCGTTGCATACGTTCAAAAAAATCTGCCATACTTTCAGGATTAAAGCCTGCTGCCACCATATATTGCATACCAATACGATCAGCTTCTCGTTCCTGATTTCGACTATAACTCAATTGTCGATCCATCAATGCCGCCTGCGTACCAAGCATGACAGCTGACCCTGCATTACCATCTGACTGGCTTGCAATTGCTGCGCCAATCAAAATTCCTGCAAGCGCAAGTAAACTCTGCCCCTTAAATGCTTCTTGAGACCGACTATAATGACGCTGAGTAACATGGGCGATTTCATGTCCCATCACACTTGCAACTTCATCAGGGTTTCTAGCCAGTGTAATTAGCCCCGTATTAATTGCGAACACACCACCCGGTACAGCAAACGCATTCACCTGTTTGTCATTAATAATCAACAAACCTACAGGTGCAACCAAATTGGTTTGTGACCATATTTTAAAAAATATTTGATTTAATTGATCTTCTAACCATGGATCTTGCACAACGGGCAAATGCTGATGAATTTCTCGATAAACTTTTTCACCTAGAAATTTCTCATTTTGCTGATCAATCAGCCCTATACCCGCACCGATTTCGGGAACAGTGCTCACTTCTGGCCTATAACTTTGATTAAAAGTAACGGCTTGTGCCATGTTCAACTGAACCATCAGACTTAAAATTAACAAACACTGTCGGCTAGACTTGAACATTGTTCTTCCATTTTTATTAATTATTTAAACTCAGGATTAACCAGATAAGTCGGCTGTTTTCCATCTAGGGCTTGCACCAAATTCCGATAAGCCAATTCTGCCATTTTATGGCGAGTCTGCGCTGTTGCTGATCCCACATGTGGCAATGTGATCGCATTGGGTAATTTAAATAATTCAGATGCTTGTAAAGGTTCTTTTTGATAAACATCTAAACCTGCAGCAAAAATTTGCTTTTGTTTTAATGCTTGAATAAGTGCATTTTCATCGACCACTGCGCCACGCGAAATATTCACAAGCACCGCATGTGATGGCATTAATGCAAACTCCTTTTCACCAATCAATGCTTTAGAGTCGGCATTAAGATTAACCGCAACCACAACAAAATCAGCATGTTTTAATAAATCAGGTAAATCACAATATTGTGCATTTAATGGTTGAGCCAGCTCTGGTTTTTCATTACGGCTATGATATAAAACATTCATATTAAAACCATAAAAACCACGTCGGGCAATTGCTGCCCCAATATTTCCCAAACCAATAATACCCAGTGTTTTTCCAAAAATATCCTGACCAAATAAAGTTTCAGGTACAGTTCTTCCCCATTGTCCCGATTTTGTCCAGACATCTAGCTCAGGGATTCTTCTTGCAGCACTGACCAATAAACTAAAAGCCAAATCTGCTGTTGTTTCGGTTAAAACATGCGGTGTATTTGCCAACCAGATTTTTCTTGAGTTTAGATATGCTAAATCATAATTATCATAACCAACACTTACACTAGAAATAATTTTTAGTTTCTGTGCAGATGATAGATTCTTTTCATTTAATAACCGCCCAGCACCGATTAAGGCATCTGCATCGACCACATATTCCCGAATTTGATCATTAACATCCCCTTGTTTAGGGTCTACACAAACAACCTGATATTTTTGTTTTAATTGATCAAGGATTGAATTTGAAATTTGACTAAAAACAACAACTTTGTGCTGCATGTTTCCTCCTTATTTTATAAGAGGAGAAACCTTTTCCCATAATACTTGTTTATTTAAAGGCTGCTCCAACATTTGTTCCAGACTCGGCAATATTTCCAATGACGTATGCATTTGTATGGACAACTGCCCTAAACAGAATACTTGCTTTTCAGCCGCAATAACATCAAAAAAACCTTTGATATAATCATGAACCGCATTTCCATCTTGTAAATCCAACACTGGAAATGGCCACTGCAAATCAGCAGAACTCAGGTTTAAGACCTTTTGTATATTACGCCACAAGGTTTGACCGGTTAAAGGCAATTGTTGTTGCTCTGTAATCAGAACAAAGTTTTCCCCAACCAGCGCATGTAAATGAAATTCATTAATGGTTGTTTTAGATACAACAAGTGCTTGTGTAAGAGGTGCTTTCTCCTCTAATGCAGGCGCGACTTGTGTCTTTTGAATATCTACCTGTTTTGTTTGAACAGGTACTACTTTTTCAGGTTCTAACCGCTCTATAACGTGTTGAGGTGCGTCTTCTACATGAACGATAACTTCAGATTCTAGAGATGACTGATCTCTCCAGATTGTTCTTGGCTGAACCGAACGCACAGCTACCTGACGTGGCGCCCAAAGCGCTACACCCATACTGGTCAGGAGTTGTTGTCGATGTTCAATCATAACTTTCTTCAAGTTCGTTTAAGGATGGCTAGTTTAGTTTTTTTTCAATTTAAAGGATAGTCATGCTGCCCAATTGCTACACAATCATGATGCTATTTTTTTTCAAAATATGATCTACGATTTCATCCGTTTCAAAACCCAACCGCCAATATAACAACTCAAGTACGTCCAGTTCATCTTGTGTAATTACACGGTCATTCCATAAGCATTGCTCTGCAATTCCTAATATTTTTAAACGATCTCGGAGTAATAGCCCTGAGATATCCTGCAATATCTCTCCCAAATCAATGGGTTCATCTGAAATATCCTGATATTGATCCAAATTTTCGACCTTAATCAACTTCCTAGTCAATCTTTCTCGGACTTCCATTTGGTTGGTGCTGTTAATTTGTTGAACATGCAACAACGCATCCATTAATCGTATAACCTCTGGCAAAACTTCATCATATGCAGCAGGCATACGTTCAGGCAAAAGGTTTAATTGATATTTAACACGTTCTAACAACAACGCATCTAGTAACCCAATCTCCCCATCTGCTTGCACAATAAGCGCCAATTTGGTTAAAAATTGACGGGCAAAACTAGCGGGCATTGTTTGAATATTATCACAGGCATCATAAAAAATTTGGACATGTTGACGCCCATCCACATTTAACAACGCATCAATTAATGCACGACTCACGGGCGCATCGGTAGGAATAAATTCACGATATTGTCGAATCATTAAAATAGCCACCAACACTTCTCTAGAACCTGTTGCGGTCTGTAATGCCCGATCAATTTGTTCAGGTCTGGCCATATTGGCACGAATCTGAGGATTCAGAGGCTTAATGGCATCTTTCATTGAAAAGCTAATAGGTGATAAACGCAACAACGGCAAAGGTTGAGGGGCTGACCAAACCAGATTAATTTCAGGCGTGCTGTCATCATCAAATGGTCGAAACAGACTCGACCAAGGCTGTGTCCGTAGTTTCTTCAGATTTTCAAGTTGTAAATCTTCCAACAAACTTGGGTCTAAGTCATAAATTCTACGTTCAATACTCGGATGAATATTTAACCAACTTTGCGGGCTTAATGAATTTGCAAAACACATATGCGCAATAGACTCTGAATAAGGGCTATGAATTTGCGAGCCTGCATGGTGTACATAAATTCTTAGTAATGTTTGGATATTGGCATCATTACCAATAATATCGGTTGTAAAACCATCGTTTTTAAATGTGCGGCCAGACAAAGTAATAAACTTAATTAAACGAGAAATCAGTAATCCCATACTTCCCATTAACCAGATAATTCCACCTACCGCAACTAAAATCGTTTCAAATTTATTTTGCTTTTTACTGTGATACGGCTTAAAACCCAGTCGTGCAACATTACTTCCAAGTTGATTAAAGGTTGTTAGGCTACTAAATAAAATTTTTAACCGTGTATTTTGTTGGGTTTCACCACTTAAAATCTGATAAAACGCATAACTAAATAACCCATATAACTCCAATTCATCTAAATTTTGCAGCGCTCCCCAAGTAATAATAATCACGGTATCATTTGCATGCACCCCTGCTGTTAATGCATTAACGCCAATTTCATCAGGAAGTACATATAGCGTTGGTGTTTTTACTTTGAATTGTTCTGAAAATTTTTCAATGATCTTAATTGCAGTAATTTCTTCTGGAGTACTTTCCAAGGCACTTACATAACGTGCACGTAATTGTTTCGCCAACGAATGACCACCTTCACGAAAGACATAAACTTCGTAAAGTACCGAACTCATCATGACCCCAAAGATCACCAAAAGCACAACGGGACTATAACTGTACCAGACAACAGATTGCTCTGGGTCAAGATAATGCGCCAACAACCCAAAGGATAAGTTTAATACTATCAAGGTGATCAAGATAGCGAGAATACAAATTGCTGTTGGCCAGAATAGATTTTTCTGATGATTTGAAGAAAATGTATTTACTGCCAATTGTGAGCAACCTCGCGCTTTTGAGCATTTCCATCTTAAAATAAAAAAGCGGGAAATTCCCGCTTTTTCATGCTGTATTTGAAGAATATTTATTCTTCATGAATACCGGTCAAATCTACAGATGCCGCATCAATATTTACATCAATATAGCCATCTTTTTTCTTTTTCTTAGCAATATCGCTACGGCTACGTTGCAACGCATCCAGATAAGCTTCATCGATATCACCAGTAACATACACGCCATCAAAAACTGAACAATCAAACTCAACAACTTCTGGCACTTTTGGAATACGAATCGCTTCTTTCAAGTCTTCTAAATCCTGAAAAATCAAACGATCCGCACCAATGATTTCCTGAATTTGTTCAACTGTACGACCAGAGGCAATCAGTTCAGTCTTGGCAGGCATATCAATACCGTAGACATTCGGATATTTCACCATCGGTGCAGCAGAAGCAAAGAATACTTTTTTCGCACCCGCATCACGTGCCATCTGGATAATTTCATTACACGTTGTACCACGTACAATCGAGTCGTCTACAAGTAAAACATTCTTACCTTTAAACTCAAGTTCAACTGGGTTGAGTTTTTGGCGCACAGATTTTTTACGTTGCTGCTGACCTGGCATAATGAAGGTACGGCCAATGTAACGGTTTTTCATAAACCCTTCACGGAACTTCACGCCTAAAACATTTGCAAGCTCTAAAGCTGATGTACGACTGGTATCTGGAATTGGAATCACAACGTCAATATCGTGTTCCGCACCCCATTCTGCCAAAATACGATTTGCCAGTTTTTCACCCATTTTTAAACGGGCTTTATAAACCGAAATGCCGTCAATCGTTGCATCTGGACGCGCAAAATACACATATTCAAAAATACATGGGAAATATTTTGGATCACTTGCGCACTGTTTTGAGAACAACTCGCCTTCAGCACTGATATAAATCGCTTCACCTGGTTCAATATCACGTTCAACTTTAAAACCAAGTGCAGTAATTGCAACTGATTCTGACGCAATAATATACTCTTTTTGACCTTGGTCGTTTTCACGAGAACCGTAGATCAATGGACGAATACCATTTGGATCACGGAACCCCACTAAGCCTTGGCCAGTGATCATTGCAACAACACCATAAGCACCACGACAACGCTGATGCACACGATGTACTGCATAGAAAATATCTTCTGGCGTTGGATGTAGTGTTCTTAGTTTTTGCAATTCATGTGCAAAAACGTTAAGCAATACTTCCGAGTCAGAGTCTGTGTTCATGTGGCGTAAGTCGGTCTCAAACAAGTCCTGACGGATTTCATCAGCATTGGTTAAGTTACCGTTGTGTGCCAAAGTAATCCCATAAGGCGAGTTCACATAGAACGGTTGTGCTTCTGCACTACTTGAAGACCCTGCTGTTGGATAGCGCACATGTCCTATACCGTAGTTTCCTTGCAAGGCGCGCATATGACGCGTATGGAAAACATCTCGAACCAAGCCGTTATCTTTACGCAGAAAAAGTCGACCATTTTCGCAAGTAACGATTCCTGCTGCGTCTTGTCCACGATGTTGCAACATCGTCAAAGCATCAAATAACAATTGGTTAACGGGAGCCTTACCAGCAATCCCAACAACACCACACATAGCAACCTCGCAAACAAGCTTGGATTAATTAAAAGGGTTTTCTTCTGAATGGCCAGATTGCGGTTTACTTGAAGAAACAGTATCAGGTTTTTCAACAGAAGATGCCTCGACTTGAGGTTGATCCTGATTCATATGATGAATTGTATCACTCGCAATTTCTTTGGAAACTTCTGTTGCCAAAGGTGCATACGGCAAAAGCGTTTGTACCATTTTTGACTGTTTCCAAAATTGGGCACTTTGCACCCAAGGCTGAACGCCCTGCATTGTAATTAATACAATCAACAAACTTTTCAGTGAACCAAAAACACCACCAGCGAAACGATTTAATGGCCCTAACTTAAATGAATCCAGCACCTTATTAAAAAGTGCCGAAACCAACCACGTTAACACCACAACGATTAAAACAATAAAAGCAAATGCAGCAATTTTCTGAACAACTGCATCGTGACTTAATCCTGCCATGAAAGGCGCCAAATCATTTGTATATCGCGCACCTAGAATAAGTGCACAGATCCAGCCGATCAGGTTAGCCAAGGATTTTATGAGTCCTTGTCGCAAACCACCTAACCCTCCAATCACCAGCACAATCAACAGGATAATATCAATAACATTCATAATTTATGATGTTTGCATTGCATTTACACTGTCCTGAATCAATTTTGGACCTGTGTAGATAAGACCACTGTATAGCTGAACTAAACTTGCACCAGCTTGCTGTTTCAAATGCGCTTGCTCACCCGATAGGATGCCGCCTACACCAATAAGTGGAATCTGATTTTTTAGAACAGCTGCAAAGTTTTTAAGACATGTCGTACTTTTATCAAATACGGGCGCTCCCGATAAACCGCCTGTTTCCTTTCCAAAAGGTAAATCTTCAACACCATCACGAGATAGTGTTGTATTCGTTACAATTAGGCCATCCACTTTATAATTCAAGAGTTGCTTGGCAATAAATGCAATATCGTCTGTTGTTAAATCTGGAGCAACTTTCAATACGAGCGGAACATAATGCCCAAACTCTTCTGCAAGCTCTGCCTGACGACTTTTCAAAGTTGCAAGCAAGTGTGTTAAGGCTTCGCCACTTTGTAAGCTACGGAGGTTTTTTGTATTCGGAGAAGAAATATTAACGGTAATGTAAGAAGCATAATTATACACTTTTTCTAAACAGATCAGATAATCATCAACTGCTTTTTCGACAGGCGTATCAGCATTTTTACCAATATTAATGCCAAGCACACCTTTGTAGCGCGCAGCTTTAACATTCTCAACTAATTTATCAACGCCATCATTATTAAACCCCATACGGTTAATAATCGCTTTTGCTTTAGGTAGTCTAAATAGTCGAGGTTGAGGATTACCTGCTTGAGGGCGTGGGGTTACAGTCCCAATTTCGATAAAACCGAACCCTAATGCAGCAAGTGCATCAATATAATCGCCGTTTTTATCAAGGCCTGCTGCTAATCCAACTGGATTAGGGAATTCAATTCCCATACAGGTCGTTGGCTTTGCAACAAATGGCCCATTGACCAAACCAATTTTATGACCAGTTTTTAGCCAAGATAATGTAAGTTCATGCGCACGCTCTGGTGCTAAAGAAAACAACAAAGGGCGAGCCAGAGAATACATCATAACGTCATCAAGTCTGTAGATTTGAGTTTGGCATATTATAGGCATGACAGCGGAAAAACGCTATGCTCTACAACGCTTTATTTATACGATTCGTAACAGACTCGATGCTAATTTCATCAATATTTTAGATCTTGAGTATTTTGAGAAAGCCTTTAGAAAACTTTCTCAAACGAAAGAATGATTTATACGTTAGGAATGAAAACAGCCTGCTGTGTAGATAAACCTTCGGCAATCACGGCTTGTTCATAAATACGTGCCTCAGCCAATGAAAATGGATGAAAATGCTTATCAGTTAGAATTTCCTCAATATAAGCCACAACGTTCATATGACAGACCACCACAATAGATTCATACGGTAGTTTTGATAACCACTCTACGGCTACTTCGGCATCATCATCAGGTTTAATATCATCACAAATCAACACTGGTATATTAGTGAACTTCTTTTGAATATAAGCCAATGTTTCTTGCGCACGAAGCAATGGACTCACCACAAAAACATCTGGTTGAATCTTTTCTGCTACAAAATCGGCAGTTTGTTCCGCTTGAGCATGTCCTCTAGCCGTTAAAGGTCTTTTGGTATCATTACCGTTTATTGGTGGTGCTGCTTCGCCATGACGAACTAAAGTCAGTTGCATATATATCCCCAGAAATACAACATAAAAAAACAATAACTCAGAAATATTTAACTTCGTTTACATTTGTTGGTGAGGTAGCACAAATTCAACATCACTGCGATGACCATTTTTCATCAATGAAAGTGCAATCGTGAGTGGTGGTGCATTTTCAAAAATGACTTCATACAAGGCATTGGTAATTGGCATATAGACATCAAGTGCTTTTGCTCGGGTTCGAACTTGAACAATGGTGTTAATACCCTCAGCCGTTTGCCCCAGCTCTTCTGTTGCCTGCTGCAATGTTTTACCTTTTCCTAAAGCAAAACCAACCTGATAATTTCGGCTTAATGGACTGTTACACGTTGCGAATAAATCCCCCACACCAGACAGCCCCAAAAAGGTTAATGGATTCGCCCCAAGCTTAACGGCGAAACGACTCATTTCTGCCAAGGCACGGGTTAAAATCATACTGCGCGTGTTTTCACCAATATTATGCGCAGCCGCCATCCCCATTGCCACAGCATAAATATTTTTAAGTGCTCCACCCAATTCAACACCATGCACATCATCACTTGCAAAAACACGGAATAATGCACTATGTAATGCTTGCTGAACCACTGAACGCACCAATTCTGAATGGCTCGCGATGACTGTTCCAGCAGGCATACCCGCCATAATTTCTTTTGCTAAATTTGGCCCAGACAATACCCCATAAGGAACTTCGGGTAATTCTTCCCGAATAATTTCACTCATAAAATAAAAGGTTTCAGCTTCAATACCTTTTGTAAGCGAAATAATGGCCTGAGACGTAATAAAAGGTCTAATTTGTTGAACAACACTGCGGAATGAATGACTCGGGATAGTCACCAGAATTAAATCACGATCACACACTGCTTGTTGCAAATCAGATAACACTTCTAAGTTTTTATCTAACTGGAAATCTGGCAAATATCTTTTATTGACATGCGTTTGATTAATTTCTTGTGCTGTTGCTGCATTACGGATCCAGAGTTTGGTATTACAACCATTTCGAGCTGCAATATTTGCAACGGCTGTACCAAAACTCCCACCACCTAATACTGTCACACGTAAGGCCGTGGTTTTATCTACATTGGATGGCTGAACCAAATCCGCAAAGTTTAATTCTGACATTCTATTTCTCTTTTAATTTTTAGATGGTGACCAAATTTGAACAAATTCATTAACATCATATTCAGGTCGAGGCGGAATTTGCTTGTCCGCAGTCCCGATATAAAGAACACCCGAAATCAAATCTCTGGCCTGTAAACCCAATGCCTGTTTTAATGTCTCAGATTCAGCAACCGCACCTGTTCGCCATATGCTTGAAAATCCCTGACTTTGCAAAGACAGCAAGAAGTTTTCGACTGCCGCACCCGTACTTAAAATTTGCTCATAGTGCGGAACTTTCAGATGATCTTGTAAAACAGTTAATGCTAAAACCAATAACGGCGCACGCAATGGATGGTTTTTGACACGTTCCACCTGAACAGGGTCAAGATCTGTAACTGCAAGAGATGACGAAAGCAACATCCCAAAAGCTTCACGTGCTTCGTGTGGAACAATAACAAAACGTGTTGGTTTTAAACGATGATGATCAGGTGCTGCCAATGCAGCCTCAAAAGCCAATTGCAATTGTTGTTGATTCGGTGCAGGTTCTACCAAATGCCCTACGGATTGACGCTGACCAATCGTGTCATGAATCATTTCTACAAGCGTGTTCGTCATGAAATTCTTAATCTTTCTCATCTTAACCAGACTGATTAGATTAGCACACTCTAAAAAATGAACTCCAGATAAATGCACAAAATCCATAAGATTAGATGTATCGATGATTAAGTAGAAGTCTTTACCTCTCTACACATGGCTGCATTTTGTATACAGAGTCAGCCTTGAATACGATATCGTTTCACCTCAAACTCAAATATGTATCTACGATAAAGGGAGATAAAAGTGAAAAACTGGCTGTATCTATGTTGCATAACAACAAGCCTTGGACTTACTGCATGCACTTCCAACCCGACATCAACACTTGCTATTCAAAAAGAAAATCAACAATTTGAAGTCACTGGCTTAGGAAAAACAGCAATCCTTTCTAAAAACAATGCCATTGTTGCTGCTAATCGAACCTGTGGTCGAAACACGACTATCGTCAAAGATGAAAAAATCGAATACAAGGGCGTTTTGAAAAATGTCGTTGATGAAAAAACAGGACAAACCATTGCCGCAGCGACAGAAGTTCTTGGTGGTATCATCGGGACAACCCCAACCCTACAACGAGATGATGATTATCAAACAACCTTATCTTTTTATTGTCAGAAATAATACTCAAAAAACCTCAATCTGATCGACTGAGATTTTTTAATGAAACATCTATTGTTCGAGCAAACAACTCAAGGGATTGCTCGAACAGCAGTAAGCTTTGATTAGCAATATCCGTCTAAACGTGTCAAAGGTAGTTTTTGACCAATCGCTTTTTCAATCTCAGGCAGTGAAAATGCGTCATCTTCGGAAAGGAAGCTGATGCTGACGCCATGAACGCCTGCACGACCTGTACGCCCAATACGATGCACATAATCATCAGAATGTTCAGGTAAGGTAAAGTTAATTACATGTGAAACGCCATCCACATGAATTCCACGCCCTGCTACATCTGTCGCAATCATGATGTTATGTTGACCGTTTTTAAACTGATCTAACATTTTTATACGTTTATCTTGTGCAATTTCACCAGATAACATCACTACCTTATAACCATCTCGTTTAAGGTGATCGTACAAATGTCGTACCTGATCTCGACGGTTGGCAAAAATCATCACTTTTTCAATTGGCTCGTCACTCAAAATTTCTTTAAGCAAACGATATTTATCGTGTTTTCCAACGACATAAACACGTTGTTCTACATCGGCATTAGTTTTTTTCTCAGGCTCAATTTCAACCGTGACAGGTTCAAACAACCATTGACGTGCTAAATTCAAAACGTCGTAACTAAAAGTTGCAGAAAACATCAACGTTTGTCTTTGCTCTTTACGTGGAGAATATCGCACAATACGTTTAACAGCAGGGATAAAACCCATGTCTAGTAAACGGTCTGCTTCATCAATGACCAAAAACTCAACCTGATCTAACCAGACTTCTTTTTGTTCAACGAAGTCAATCAAGCGTCCAGGTGTTGCCACAATGATGTCAACAAAATTTTGATCTAACTGCTTTTTCTGCTTATCAAAGTCAACACCACCCAAAAGCGTTACAACATTTAAGTCACTAAATTTTGTTAAAAATTTAGCATCACTTTCAATTTGCAAAGCCAATTCACGTGTCGGTGCCAAAATCAGTGCCCGAGGCTCTCCACGGTAACGCTGTTCTTTAATCGGATGATTGAGTAAATCATTAATAATGCTAATTAAAAAGGCAGCAGTTTTACCTGTTCCCGTTTGTGCACGCCCAATTGCATCATGCCCTGCAAGAGTAAACTTTAAAACCTTTTCTTGGATTGGAGTCATGTGAGTAAAGCCGAGCGCATCAATCGCCTGCTTTAACTGTGGATGTAAATTTAAGGTTTCAAAACCAGATGGCATAAATGAGTTAACCCATGTCCGCTTGAAAATAGCGCCCATTATAAACAAAAATATTAGACAAATTCATTTATTTCACAAGTTGTCATCGTTCACCTACAATTTGCGGGTGATCATACATCATGAAGATGCCGAAAAACGGCAATATATCGCGCAACAATATAGACATTATTTCCATTCAGTTAATTAAAATAAAAAATTATTTTTCAAATACTTATACCAAATAAGATAATAATTCATCATCTACAAAAACATCCGAACAACTTAACTCTGGTACGTTAGAATAAAAGATCCCTAATTAATCATTAAAAATAAAAAAACCAAGTTAGTATTCCTAACATACCAACTTGGTTTAAATCGACCAGATCAGGTGTTATTTTTGATTAGGATAGTCATAGTCGCCCCATTTACTGGTACGAATTCCCAGACCATGCAATGCCTCTATTAACTTCACGGCAGCAGTCACACCATCAATCACAGGAATATCAAGTACTTTCGAAATGTTTTCAGCATGTTTTGCCATTCCACCACAGCCCAAGACAATTGCACCAATTCCATCATCTTGTTTAGCAGACTGACACATTTCCAGTAACTTTTGATAAGTTTCCTGTTCATTGGTTTCAAGATCGAGCACAGGCAAATCTATACAATGAATTTTTGCACACTGATGTGTATAGCCGTATTGGATTAATAAATGTTCTGCGATAATTTTTGTACGGCTTAATGTCGTTACAATCGAGAATTTTGTCGCAATCAAACTTGCCACATGGAACGCAGCTTCGGCAATTCCAATCACTGGTGCTGTTGCCAACTCACGAGCAGCCGCTAACCCTGGGTCACCAAAACAGGCAATAATATGACCATCGACATGTTGTTGTTCTCCTTGCCGAATCAACTCTAACAAATGAAATGCTGCAATAGCCTCATCATAATGACCTTCTATAGAAACAACACCTTGACTCGGTGAAACTGCAATAATCTCTGTTTTTTCTGATGCAACTTGACTGGCACTTTTCCCAATTGAATTTGTCATTTCCAGACAAGTATTTGGGTTAATAACTTGAATACGCATAACCAACCTTCAGTATTTTGGCTTATTTAAAAATCTAGAAACGAATTGCAATTATTGATATTTCATCATGACATGTACTTTTGGCTCAAAAAAATGAAAGCAATTACCGAGTTTTATTGATGAAGCTCAAGTTCAAACATCTGTGAAATATCAACGGTGTTTCATTTGATCATTGTGAAAAAATATCCCCACTACGACACACGAATGGGGAGTTAACTCAGATTGTTGATTTCAATACTTTAACGGGTGACTTCATGCAAATGGTGCTATAAATTACAAGTCCTAACCCCATCCCCATAAACCAGCTAAAGTTTGCCAAGAAATGTAACTGTGGCAATAAAACACACAGAATTGGCAGCATTGCTGATGGGATCAAGGCATAAATTGCATTTGGGTTATAACCATTTTTGTACCAATAATGCCCTGAAATATTTAGAGTATATAAATCATCTACAATGATATTTTGCTTTTTAATCCAATAATAATCTGCAAGTAAAATACCAAATAAAGGACCAATAAATGCACCTAAGATATCGATGGTGTAGTGGATCACCTCTGGATTATTAAATAAATTCCACGGCGTAATAAAAATCGAACCTACTGCTGCAATCATCCCCCCTGTCCGCCAACTAATTTTGTTTGGTGCAACATTGGAAAAATCAAATGCAGGAGATACAAAGTTTGCCACAATATTGATGCCAACCGTTGCAATCATGAGGGTCAAGCTGCCTAAAATCACAACAACTGTATTATCCAATTGACCAACCATTTCCACTGGGTCTGTAATTAACTTGCCATAAATAGGCAGCGTTGCTGCAATACAAACCACCGTTAATAATGAAAAACCCAGAAAATTAATAGGCAAACCCCAGAAATTTCCCCGTTTTACAGCTTGGAAAGTTTTTCCATAACGTGAGAAATCCCCAAAATTTAAAACTGGCCCCGAAAAATAAGACACAACAATTGCAATCGCCCCAATCATTACAGGTAAAACCTCTGCGCCTTCATATTTAACGCCGCTCAGGTTTAGATCTATATTTTTCCATCCTGCTTGATAAACCAACCAAACAGCCATTGCCAACATCACCACATAAACGGCTGGCCCTGCCCAATCAATAAATTTACGAATGCTATTCATTCCAGACCAGAAAACTACAGCTTGTAAAACCCACAGCAGCATGAACCCAATCCAGCCGAGGTAAGATAACCCTAAGAAACCATAATGCTGTACGTTCGCATATACCGCCATGTCTGGGTAAAATTTAAGAATAACCAGAATAAAAGCACTTGATGCCAAATAGGTTTGTATCCCATACCAAGCAACAGCAATCAATCCTCTAATAATGGCGGGAATATTTGCTCCCAAAACACCAAAAGTTGCACGGCAAATCACGGGAAATGGTGTGCTAGTTTTTTGACTCGGCTTTGCAATCAAGTTAGCAAAAAGCTGCACAATCAAAATTCCCACGAGTAATGAAGTTAACACCTGCCAACAATTCAACCCTAATGCAAACAAACTTCCCGCTGTCACATACCCACCGACACTGTGAACATCTGACATCCAGAAGGCAAAAATATTATATGAGCCCCAAGTCTGCTTTTTTAATGGTGCTAAATCATGATTGGTAAGCGCAGGATCATAGCTGGGTTTAATCAATGCTTGTGTTTTGTTATCCATTGTGAACTCGCTTCTTATTTATTGGGGTCCATATAAAAGGTAGATTGACTACAGCCAAAGCACTCTTCTTCATCCATAAACAACACATCAGCTTTGTTTTACAATTCATCGTATTCAGCATTTAAATTGTTAATCATTAAATGAAAGGATTGTGCACAATCTTAATTATGCAAAATACAAGCCAACCTGAATCAAATTCGATATTCTGAAATTATTTTTGAATCTAAGTTGATATAAAATAAATAATATTCATATTTTTTTATTTTTATCTTTCAGCTATTCATTGTTCACATTCATTGATAAAATCACATACATGCGAAGCTTAAAATGCTGCTTTTGTCTAAAAAAGCCTCATTTTGAAGCCTTCATGCACCAAGGAGATTCAAACATGTCATCACAACCCAAAGGTCTTAATCATTCTTTAAAAAACAATGATATAGATGAGTATATTTACAATACAATTCTTGATGCCATTTTAAATCGCCAATTAATGCCAGGCACTCGACTGGTCGAAGCCCCTCTCTGCAAGGCTTTTGGAGTGACTCGTGGGGTAATTCGCCGTATTTTTGTGAAATTGGCTCATGATAAAATTATTCAGATTCAGCCCAATCGTGGTGCAATTGTGGCTCAACATGACCCTGAGGAAACATTTGCTATATTTGAAGCACGTAGTATGCTCGAACTTGGTACCGTGAAAAAGTTAGCCCAAAAATCAGCACAAATTAATTTAAAAAGTCTAAGAGATTTAGTACAAAAAGAAGAACAAGCCCTTTCTCACGGGCACTGGAAAGAGTGGATTAAACTTTCTGGAGAATTTCATCTAAAACTGAGCGAAATCAACAACAATGCGCTGATCACCAATTATCTTCAGACCTTAATTGCCAGAACATCACTCTTGATACGAATGTATGAAACCCCGACCCACCACAGTTGCTCCATTGAAGAACATACCGCAATCCTTAATGCTATCGAAAATGGAGATGAACAACTCGCAGCATCCTTAATGGAGGAACATTTAGACGATTATGGAAAGACGTTACTAAAAGAACAACCGACATCTCATCATACGGATTTATTGGAAATCTTTAAGAATAATAAGATTGTGAATTAAAACCCGATCAATCATCGTCAGATGAGCTTATCTCGTTATATTTTCCGTATACATTGCTATCCGTATAATTTTAGATAAACCTCAATATAGCAATCATCATACTAAACTGCTTTTGAAATGTGAGCCTAATCTGACCTATATCATTAAGCTGTGGAATGATACAAGACTGAGAAAGCCACTAAGAAGTAGTGAATATCGTATGGGCAGACATCACCATTTTCTCATCACATCTAACGATTTCTCTCGAATATTCATAATTTTCGGATCAGGTTTAAACTCGTCCGAACAAGTATATTCAGCCCCCATTACCACGACATTATATTGACCTGCTTTCACCCTTATCTATTTTCTTAAAATACTTTAAATTTAGTAAATTATGCAAAATTAACGATAACGCTTATTCCCATCAGAGGTATAACAATATGTACCACCTCTTGGCCCCACACAATCATTTGAGCCACTACATGGGCAAGAGCCCGAAGAACCTTCACTTGATGAACCTGAACCTCGATGGCTCCCTGATCTACTTTTTGAGGAATAACCATGACTACTACTAAAAGAGTGATACGATTTTCCTCCACCGCCACGACCGCCGCCGCGCGCTTCAGCATGCGTCAAAAAAACAATTTGAAGAATGATGACCCAAAATAAAACAAAAACTTTCATGATTACCTCTGTATTTATTAATCAATAGCTTGATGAAAACTTAAGTCACAGACCTCAACCACGGCGTAACTGTTAGGCCTGTTAATATTCCTTCTGGACTAAGAAACCGCGTAACTGACTGCCCCCAAGGTTCAACACGATGACAAACAAGCAATTGATATCCCTTAGACACCATCTCTACTGAGGCAGCTTCGATATCCTCCACTTCAAACTCAATCCAACTCTGAGGAATGTTCAACTCTTTTGGCCATTCATTGACACCAAAACAAGACTCTGCGGCCTGTGATAATGGCCATAAAGCAAAATGCTTAACACCATCAAGTCCGCCTTCTTCAACACTCATATATGATTCATTGCCTTGCATTGGGCGTAACGGAAGACCTAATGTGTCGACATAAAGTGACTTACTATCTTGATCTGACTGGGTAATCGGCCCAAAACCCGCAACAAAAAGAATATTTATAGGCTGCATTCGTATTGCTCTTTATTTTAATGATACCAGTACATTTTATACCTTAAATTATAAAATCATAAAACAATAGAAAAAGGCAAATATATAAATTCCTAATGACATTACTGGCAATCTTTTATATGACTTTCTAACAATTACAATAACTGGCTCAACCATCTACAAAATTCGATAAATGACGTACACAAAACACAAGTGAATTAAAAATAATATATTGTAATTTACAATGTTTTTAAGCATTATTCATTATTAAAATTCTCAGTAAATCTTAGCATTTTTCCTGTACTATATAGCCGAAATTATGTTGAGAGAAACCGTTTTTGTTGAAATATATACTGCCGCAAAACACTTTTGATCGGATTAATTTTTTTCTTTTAATACTTTGTGCAGTTGGACTAGCATATTTTATTCCAGTCAATGGTTCTATAGATCATGCACTTAGTCTGCCATGGGTTGATTCGACAGGAAATTACTATTTAAGAGAAAATCATTATTTAGTAAAAATAGGACACCAGTTTTTAAAAAATGTTGTGATTGGTATTGCGGTTATTCACTTAGCAATATGGATTGCAAGTTTCTGGAAACCTAAACTGGTTCAGTTTCGAAAAACTGCAATTTTTGTCATTTTTACTATGTTGGCATCAGTCTCTATTATTGCCATTTTGAAATCGACCTCACCACATGCCTGCCCTTGGAATATCGTGCAACTGCACAATCACGTTGTGATGTGGGATAAGATTCCCACTAAAAAAGGTGCTTGCTTCCCTGGAGGTCATGCTTCCGCTGGTTTTTCTTTGCTTGCACTTTATTTTGCTTATCGAGATCGTTTTCCTTTTCTATCCAAATTATGTTTAATTTTTGCTTTGATCATGGGTGGACTAATGAGTGGTGTTCAAATGATCCGTGGTGCTCATTTCTTAAGTCATAATTTATGGGCGCTGTGGTGGTCATGGTGTATTGATTTCTTCTTATATAAATGGTTTATCGTGAATCATGTGCATTTAAACTTCTTTGGAAAAAGTCGCAGGAACATGGCGTAAAGCAAACAATTGGATAAATAGAAAGCAATCAATCAAGTTTTATGTAGAAGCATCTTGCCTTTCATTATAAAAATGAATATGATGCAATCACTTTAGGCGTATAGCTCAGTTGGTTAGAGCGCTACGTTGACATCGTAGAGGTCTCCAGTTCGAGTCTGGATATGCCTACCAAAGATTAAAATTCATATGTCGTTACATAACTTTATATGAACAAAAAAGCTCTAAATCATAACGGATTAGAGCTTTTTTTATTGCTTCATATAACACTTTATTAAGATATATATTACTATTCTTAAAGGTGTACTAATCATTGGTCACAGTTTAAGAACCATCATTCTGTTATTTAAAAGAATTTAATATCTGTCGGTGTTGATATTTTTGCTGCATCGCCAGCAGGTTTTAATGTTCCTTTATTTGCATCAAAGCGGAACAAGCTAATGTTATTACTAAAAACATTCGCCACATACAAATATTTACCAGTCTCATCAAATGCAAAAGCACGTGGTTCAATACCATTGGCGTTATAAATAACTGGGTTACCTAACAACCCATTCTTTTGAATTTTAAACACCAAAAGTTTATTGTCTGCCCCCCGATTGGCAGTAATCACAAATCTGCCATTTGGACTAAGGATAATTCCACTCGCACTTTTGAATTTAGGTGCTTTATCTTCAGCAATCAGTTTTGTTTGGGCAACTTTTTTCAAATGACCATCTTGCACATTAAATGTCACAATTTCACTCGCCATTTCTGCTGTGATGTATGCCTGTTTACCATTTGTTGAAAACACCATATGACGCGGGCCAGAACCACGAGCAAACGTTACATCTCGGCTACTGTCCGCTTCAAGTGGTTGTGGTTTGTTCGGGCTATAGTGAAAAGCATAGACTTTGTCATTCCCAAGATCGGCTGCATATAAATATTGACCATCTGGGCTAAAAGTTGTTGAATGCGCATGACCACTCTCCTGACGACCTTTGACAACACCAGAACCTTCTGCAAAAACAATATTTTGTACTTGCTCACCCAATTTTCCATTTGGCAAAATTGGAAAAACGGCCACACCACCACGGCCTTTGTCGAATGCTGAATAGTTTGATACAAACAGGAATTTACCATCTAAACTCATTGATGCATGTGTTGGATGCCCACCATGACTATCCACCGTGTTCAACACTTCTACTTTTCCCTGTTGAACCGATAATGCAGTCACCGCCCCTACATTTTCTTCATTAGTTGTATATGCAAAACGACCATCTTTAGACTTCACAATCCACGATGGACTTCTCATTTTAAACACCTTAACTGGGGTTAAAGTCCCATCATGATTCATTTGCAATTGATACAAACCTTCACTGGCTTGATTTGGCTTTTGTACAAGCGGAGCATCAGGGATAGATGTCCATGTTCCAACTAAAGCGGTTTGTTGTGCAGCATTTACAGTAACACACCATCCAAATGATAAAAGCGTCAGTGACAATGTTGCGGTTAATTTTTTAATTAACCCACGATGCTTAGTATTTGTATACTTACTTGCAATGGCGCCCTTGCCATATTGATTTTCAATATCCGTATTCATTTTTATTCCTTAAAAAAATATACCTTCCTTGCAACTATCATTAAGTATAGTCAATCGTAATTTCACTTAATGATTCTAAAAATTAATTTATAAAGTGACAATTTTCAAGCGAATTCTATTGGAGGAAGTGGCTTAGCACCAAACAAGGTAAAATCAAATTAAATAGAAATTATGCTAACCCCAGTTACGTTATATCTAACCGAGAAATACAGCTATATTTAGCTCAATTTGCATACATCAATGCAAATTCCACTATTTTCATATTAAAATCCTACATAACAAAACCCCGATTAAACCTATATTTAATCGGGGTTTTCATTGGTTAAAGTAGATCTAACATCCACTTTATTGATTAGTTCGGTGAGGTATTACCTAACTTTGGATGATCCAGTGCATCCTTACACTCAGCTTTATCCTGCAAATAGATTTGCTGGCTTTCTTTTTCAGAAGCATCGCCCTCTTTGACTGCTCTGGCCCAAGTATCTAGACTCGTAAGTGCTTTTCGGCATAGTGCATACTTGCCTTCTGTCACTGCGTCAGTCATTTTGACATTAATCTTCCAAGCAGTCCCTAACTCACGTAAAGGTTTTCTGACTTTTTCATCAATCACGGCTTTTTGTGTTGCCGTAACCAAAGGCTCAACATCGTTCATCAGCACCCAAGCTTGTTTGGCATAAGCAGTTGCATCATTGCTCAACTTAGGTGCAGGCTTAATCACAACTTTTTTTTGTGCGTCATCAGACTGGTTACAACCCGCTAACCCAAAGAAAATTCCGAAGGTTAGCCATTTCATCAAATTACTTTGTTTTTGCAACATGAGCCTCAGACCATTCAATATTTTTCCGCACGATACGGATAATTTCATTTACAATCATTTCGCATAGTTTAGAGGATATTAGGGTGTATTGCACCTGACATTGTATGGATCAACAAGCAACTTTTTGGCACGGCGTAAAAGATGCTCAGGCAATTATGCTGACCTACCTCCCCGTTTCGTTTGCCTTTGGTGTCTCGGCATCACAATTCGGTTTTTCTGCATTTGAAGCATTGTTTCTATCTTGTACCATGTACGCAGGCGCTAGCCAGTTTCTTGTTGTTGCACTGTTAGCAAGTGGTTCTTCTATTTGGCTCGCTGCCTTAACCGTCATTGCATTAGATATTCGGCATGTCCTCTATGGCCCTGCTTTAAACTTTCTTATTCAAGACAGACTAAACCTACCTAAGACAGCACTATGGGCATGGGGACTGACAGATGAAGTCTTTGCTCGTGGCATGATTCAGCTTTCACAAAACAAAAAACAGTGGTCTGAGTCATGGATGTTGGGCGTGAGTCTATCTAGCTGGTTCTCATGGGCACTTGGTAGTTTTCTGGGTGGCCTGTTTGCAGATCAAATGCACCGGTTGCCTCATTTTTTACAGGCCGCACTCGATTTTCTACTCCCCGCCTTATTTTTAAGCTTTCTATTGGCAGCGTTTGATAAAAAACAAAGCCATGTTGTGATGACAAGTTTAATTGTTGCGAGTTTGTCTTGTTATTTTCTTAATTTATCTGCTGCGATTTTTTTAGGAATTTTAGCTGGAATTCTTGCTGGCTTATTTAAACATTACGTCTTACAAATCCGAGAAGAACATCCATGAATCTGTCTATTGTGCTGATTGGCATTATTGTTGGCATTGCAAACTTTTGTTCTCGTTTTGCACCACTCTGGTATGTGCAAACCAGGCACAAGCTTGGTCAGAAACGAGGGGCAATCTGGCTAAAAATTACTTTAGGCAGTATCGGAATCGCTGCTATTAGTTCTATGCTCATCGTTGCAACACTGCCACCTTTAATTCAGTCTCCTGATAAAACATTTGCAATGATCGTTGGATTTATTACTTTAATCATTTTATATTTTTGGTTAAAACGTATGGTGTTTGCTACATTGGTTGCTGCTTTGGTATATGGTGTTGTTTATACCTATTTACCCCATGTTTTTTAACGATAAATACTTTATATATGTATACAAATCAATCAACATACATAAGTTAAGATACTTTTTTGGTTTTTCTTTTTCCACAAGGCTTAACAGCTACGTCAGTTCTGTTATGCTAAAAGTCCACCTGAAATAAGGATGAATTGCATGCAAGTCTCTATCGGTACTCCTCTTCAATCTTCAGCATTTAAAGTCTTATTATTAGGCTCTGGTGAATTAGGTAAAGAGGTAGTGATTTCTTTACAGCGTTTAGGCGTAGAAGTTCATGCCGCAGACCGATATGACCATGCTCCTGCTATGCAAGTCGCCCATTATTCCTATGCAATTAATATGGCTGATCCTGAAGCCTTAAAGCAACTCATTCATCAGGTTCAACCTCATCTTATCGTTCCAGAAATTGAAGCCATTGCAACAGAAGTTCTGGTTGAAATTGAAGAAAATCAAAATGCTATTGTCATTCCTTCTGCAAAAGCCGTAAATTTAACCATGAACCGTGAAGGGATTCGTCGCTTGGCAGCAGAAGAACTCGGTTTAGCAACTTCAGCTTATCGCTTTGCCGACACACTTGAAAGTTTCCGTGCAGCTTGCGACGATATCGGCTATCCAAACTTTGTCAAACCTGTCATGTCATCATCAGGTAAAGGACAGTCTCGTGTTAAAAGCTTTGCCGAAGTAGATGCAGCATGGGGCTATGCCATGCAAGGCGGACGTGTCAATCAGGGTAAAGTCATTGTAGAAGCACAAATTGATTTTGACTTTGAAATTACCCTACTTACAGTTCGTTCTAAGAACCCTGAAACAGGTGCAATCGAAACGCATTTTTGTGATCCAATTGGACACCGTCAAGATGCAGGCGACTATGTAGAAAGTTGGCAACCTCAACCCATGTCTGCACTTGCGCTTGAAAAAGCACAACAGATTGCAGACAAAGTTACTGTCGCACTGGGCGGATGCGGTATTTTTGGTGTAGAACTATTTGTTAAAGGTGACGAAGTTTGGTTCAGTGAAGTTTCACCACGGCCACACGACACAGGTTTAGTAACACTCGCAACCCAATTTCAAAGCGAATTTGAATTACATGCACGTGCAATTTTAGGCTTACCTGTGAATACCAAACGCCATAGTGTAGGCGCAAGTGCAGTGATTTATGCGGGTGTCGATGCTACAAACTTGAGCTTTGAAAATATTGAAAAAGCACTGGCTCATCCAGATACCGATATCCGTCTGTTTGGCAAGCCCGAAGGTTTTACGCGTCGTCGAATGGGGGTTGTCACTGCCCGTGCCGAATCAACAGACCACGCACGTGAAATTGCACAACAAGCGGCTCAAACTGTTACTGTAAAACAAAATTCCTAATTCGTCACAATAGGCCAAAACCATGATTAAAACCTTACCCCTATTGGATTATATCAAAGATGATCAGGACATCCTTGCAATTAACCAATGGAAACCTGCTGTAGAGGCACAACTCGAACAGTTGTTTGAGGAAGGTCATAGTATTCGTCAAATCGTGCTTGCCCGTTCAAATATGATTGATGAAGCACTGACATTTTTATGGCAACACGCAGGACTACAAGACAGCGAACTGGGATTATTTGCTGTAGGTGGTTATGGTCGTAAGGAAATGCTGCCATATTCTGATGTTGATATCATGATTCTTTCCGAACAGGAATTAACACCAGAACTCGAAAAACAGGTTTCAGCATTTATTGCATCCTTATGGGACGTTGGTCATTTTAAACCGGGGGTAAGTGTTCGTTCTATTGAAAGTTGCATCGAACAAGCACGTGAAGATTTAACCGTTGCAACCTCTTTAATTGAAGCTAGACTGCTAACGGGTAATAAAAATCTTGCTAAATGGCCTAGACGAATTGTGGCCCAAACATGGTCGGATAAAACATTCTTCGATGCAAAAATGGAAGAACAAGCCAAACGCCATGCTCAACATCACAACACCGAAAGCAACTTAGAACCCGATATAAAAAATGCGCCCGGTGGCATTCGTGATATGAACCAGATTGGCTGGATTGCAAAACGTCATTTTCGGGTCAATCGGGTCTATGATCTTGTTCATTTAGGCTTTATTTCAGAATTTGAGCTTAAGGTGTTAGAAGAAGCCGAAGTCTTTTTCTGGGAAATTCGTCATTATTTACATCGTCTAACCAAACGTGATGAAAATCGACTTTTATTCGATTATCAACGTGAAATTGCCACAAAATTTGGTTATGAACGTGAAGAAGGTAAGTCTCCGAATTACCCGATTGAACAGTTCATGAAACGGTACTACCGTACTGCACAACAAGTTTCTACTTTAAATGAAATTTTGTTGGCCTATTTTAATGAATCGGTCATTACCCCACGCCTACCCGATTATCAACGAAACATTGAAGAGCTCAATCAAAACTTTAAATTGGTCGATGGCAAAATTGCCGTTCAACATCACAAGGTTTTTGCAGAAGACCCAAGTGCTGTTTTAGAGATTTTTTACCTGCTTACGATTAGCCCCGAAATCCAAGGCATTCGTGCCAGAACACTGCGTTTACTCACACTTGCAGCCAAACGTATTGACCAGACATTCAGGGAAAATCCGAAACACCAAGCGTTATTTATGTCCATTATCCGTACATCTTCACGGCTATATGAAATCCTTTCCGCCATGAAACGCTATGGTATCTTGGGCAACTATATTCCTGCCTTTGGGCAAATTATGGGGTTAATGCAGTACGATTTATTCCATATCTACACTGTAGACCAACATACATTATTGTTACTTCGCAATCTGAGTCGCTTTAAAGAACCTGAATTTGCTAAACAATTTCCTGTGGTCAGCTCAGTGTACCAACGCATGCAACGTCGTGATATTGTCATGATTGCAGCACTTTTCCATGACATTGCCAAAGGTCGTGGTGGCGACCATAGCGAACTTGGTGCAGAGGATGCGCTTGAGTTTTGCCGCCATCATGGTTTTACCGAACGTGAAGGTAAACTGATTGCATGGATGATTCAAAATCACCTACTGATGTCTTTGACAGCACAGAAAAAAGATATTTCAGACCCTAAAGTCATTAAAGATTTTGCAGAAAAACTTGGGGATATGGAACATCTAGATTGTTTATATGCGCTCACCGTTGCAGATATTAATGCCACAAATCCTAAACTCTGGAATACATGGCGCGCGTCATTGATGCGCCAACTCTATGCACAAACCCGTGACAGCATTCGCTTAGGGCTAGACCGACCTGTTGACTATCAAATGCTCATTGAAGACACAAAATTTACAGCGAGTGAATTATTAGTCAACGAATTTTCTCTTAATGATGTTGAAAAGGTTTGGCAAGAACTCGGTGATGATTATTTCTTAAAAGAGTCCTCTGAAGATATTGCATGGCACACCCGCGCTATTCTTGAGCATGGCGACAACCCAACACCACTTGTCATGCTACGTGCGCACCGTAAATCTGCACCCGATGCAGTTCAACTGTTTATCTACACACAAGATCAGCCGAACCTGTTCGCAACAACTGTGGCTGTACTCGACCGAATGAACCTAGATGTACAAGATGCACGGATTATTACCGCAACCAAAGCTTTTAGTTTGGATACCTATATCCTACTTGACCGTTTTGGCATCTTACTGACAGATCCAGAACGTGAACAAACGGTTAAAACTGCATTAATTCAGGCACTCAGCCATTCAGATAAATATCCGGGACTAATGCAACGCCGTATTCCGCGTCAACTTCGTCATTTTGATATTGAAAATACGGTTGAGATCAGCTTAAATCCTGTTTTAAATCAAAATATGATTGAAATTTCAACCCTCGACCATCCGGGTTTATTGGCACGTGTCGGTGGAATTTTTATGATGCAGGGACTCGATATTCATTCCGCAAAAATTGCAACGCTAGGTGAACGTGCAGAGGATATTTTCTTTGTCACCAAGAAAAATGGTATTCCGATGTCTGATGAAGAAGCTGCAATGTTTGCATCACAGTTAAAAGCAACACTAGATGAAGCTTCTAACCAAGTCGTTATTCAACATTAATTTTAAAGTTTGGTAATTGTTCCATGAACTCGAGTTTATCTCTTTTACATCCTTATCCATTTGAAAAATTGAATCAATTATTTCAGGATATTCAGCCTGTTGATCTCCCGCTGATTCCACTGTCAATTGGTGAACCAAAACACCCAGCACCAGAGTTTGTCAAAAAAGCCATTGCTGATCATTTTCAACACTTATCGACTTATCCAAACAGCAAAGGTGTACCTGAACTACACCAAAGTATTGCCAATTGGTTAACCCAGCGTTTTCATCTAAAAACAATGAGTGTCGAAGATCAAATCTTACCTGTTTCAGGGACACGTGAAGCATTATTTTCATTTGTACAGGCATTAATTAACCGCGAAGACGCGCCATATGTTGTAATGCCAAACCCGTTCTACCAAATTTATGAAGGGGCGACATTACTGGCAGGCGCTAAGCCGTATTTTATTAACTGTACAGAAGAAAACGGCTATTTAGGCGACTTTGATGCTGTACCCGCAGAGGTTTGGGAAAAAACAGCATTATTATTTGTCTGCACACCAGGGAATCCGACAGGTGCGGTTTTATCAAAAGCACAGTTTAAAAAGCTGATTGCGCTTTCTGACCAATATAATTTTGTTATTGCCTCAGATGAATGTTACTCAGAACTTTGGTTTGACCAAGCACCAACAGGTTTGCTCGAAGTCTGTGCGGAAATTGGTCGCCACGACTATAAAAATTGTGTCGTGTTCCATTCACTCTCTAAACGCTCGAACTTGCCGGGTATGCGTTCAGGTTTTGTCGCAGGCGATGCAGAGCTTTTAAAACCTTATTTGAAGTATCGTACCTACCACGGTGCCGCCATGCCTGTTCAACACCAAATTGCATCGATTGCTGCTTGGGATGATGAACAACATGTTGAAGAAAACCGTAAATTGTATCGGGCAAAATTTGACTTATTCCAAAGCGAATTGGGACATTTACTTCCACTTAAAAAGCCCGATGCAGGTTTTTATTATTGGTTACAAGTCGACAATGACGAAGCTTTTGCACGTCATTTACTAGAGAAAGCTAACATCAAAGTCTTACCGGGGCGCTATTTGTCACGAGATACAGTACAAGGAAATCCTGGTGAAAACCATGTGCGTATGGCATTGGTTGCCGATATTGCTCAATGCGAACAAGCCATTCAACGTTTGAAAAATATTCTATAATGAAAAAAAGGCTGATATATCTGTATATCAGCCTTTTCATTCGGAATAAATCTTCTATCTCACTGCTACTGTTCTTTTTGCTTAAAATGCTCAAAAACCAGATTGGTCAACTCATGATTATTCAATTTATTTTTATAAATAAAAATATTTTGCGTCACCACAACTTGCGATGTAGATAATTCAATTAATTTTTTCTGTTCCAATTCTTCTGTAATCGTGATTCTCGGCAACCAAGCCACTCCTGCACCTTGTAACACCAGTTGCTTTAAATTTTCTGCATTGTCGGTTTCATATAAAATATGACAATTCAAACTATTATTTTCGATGACCTGATCAACCAAATGACGTAAATATGCATTTTTACTATACGTCAATAATGGAAAATCTTTATTAAGATCGTAGGTCTGACGATTTTCTGTTGGTGCAAAAACAGGAATAATTTCTGTTTCACCAATTTTCACAGCCGCTAGACTTTCTGACTGTGCCTTTTGTTTCACTGTTTTTGAAGAATACGATACTAAAAAGTCGATTTTCCCTTCCTTAAGCAACTGCAACCCTTCACCAATATTGGTTGCCATAATTTCAAACTTAATCCCATGCTCTTCTATCGGCACAAAGCGCAAATAATGCGCAAAAAAACGATTCACTAAAGAATGAGCAACAGCAAATTTGATCGTGTTTTCCTTGGTATGTTTAATCTCATAAATCAAATGCATACTGTCGTTTAACTGTGACTGTAATGAGTGTGCCGTGGTTAATAAAATTTTCCCTAACTCGGTAAATGACACTTCTTTTGTATTTCTGTCAATAATATTAAACCCTACGGTTTCTTCCAAATGTTGCAGACGGCGACTAAAAGCAGACTGCGAGATATAGCGTTTTTCTGCGGCTTTTGAAATAGATCTTTCCTGATCCAAAGTAATTAAATCAAGCGCCCAGCGAATTTCCAGATTCATATAACACTTTTCAGATACTTTATATAATACCGTGCATTATAAATGGTTATGCAAAAAATGCATACTCAGTGCATTTTATACATTATCAATTTTATTTTTTTATTCCTATGATGACTTCACCATACTTTCATAAGTTAAGAAAATGAATACAAATGTCGCTGTTCGTACAGAAAAGGATCTTTTAGGCAATCGTGATATTCCAAACCATTTTTATTTTGGAGTTCAAACACTTAGAGCTATAGAAAACTTTAATCTGACTCAGAATAAAATTAGCAACCACCCAAACTTAATTCGTGCATTGGCGATGGTAAAATGGGCGTGTGCAGATGCAAACCACTCATTAGAAAAATTAAATCAGGATAAATATCAAGCGATTATCTTTGCTTGTAAACAGTTAATCGATGGTCATTACCATGAACAGTTCCCGATTGACATGTTACAAGGTGGTGCAGGCACTTCAACCAACATGAATGCCAATGAAGTCATCGCAAACGTGGCATTGGAACATATGGGTTATGCAAAAGGTGAATACAAAAACCTTCACCCAAACAACGATGTGAACATGTCACAATCAACCAATGACGTCTATCCAACGGCTATTCGTGTTGGTTTATTATTAAGTTTAGCTGGATTACAACAGGCTTTTGCAACCCTCATTCAAGGCTTTGAACAAAAAGCTGAAGAGTTCAAATCTGTACTTAAAATGGGACGTACCCAGTTACAAGATGCTGTTCCAATGACTTTAGGTCAAGAATTTGCCGCTTTTGCACACACATTGCAAAAAGATCTCGACAAGATCAACAGCATTGCGCCAAGCATGTTGGGTTATGTCAATCTCGGTGGTACAGCTATCGGTACAGGTATTAATACTGAAGCAGCCTATGCACCGTTAGCAATTGCAGCGCTTAGCAAAATTTCAAATCATGAAATTAAAGCTGCACCAGATTTTATCGAAGCAACTTCAGATATGGGTGACTTTGTCCTGTTCTCTGGTTTACTTAAACGTACAGCAACTAAACTTTCTAAAATTGCCAACGACTTACGTCTTTTATCTAGCGGCCCACGTACAGGTATTGGCGAAATTAACCTTGAACCACGCCAACCGGGCAGTTCAATTATGCCGGGTAAAGTGAACCCTGTCATTCCTGAAGCAGTCAACTTAGTTGCTTTTCAAGTGATCGCCAATGACTTGGCTGTTACACTTGCAGCAGATGCAGGTCAATTACAGTTAAATGCAATGGAACCATTAATTGCCTTCAAACTTTTTGAATCTGTCGATTTGTTGGGCAAAGCCATGTTGATGTTCAATGAAAAATGCATTAGCACCATTACGGCAAACGAAGCACATTGCAAACAGTTGGTTGAAAACTCTATTGGTATTGTGACTGCACTCAACCCATACCTTGGTTATGAAAACACAACACGTATTGCAAAAACAGCAAATCAGGAAAACCGTAACGTCCTTGATTTGATTCGTGAAGAAAACTTGTTGTCTGAACAACAACTATCAGAAATTTTGGCACTCGAAAACATGATCCAGCCTAAAGCTTCTGTTTAATCTTTAAAGTAAGATCAATCATCGTCATGATGGTTGATCTTTTTACATCTAGCGATTTTAAAAGAAATGGCTATTCAACTTGGTCAGAAATATCAAACGGCTACCATCTATCATGCTCTGATTCATTCCATAAACGATGTACTTGTATATTTACGGAAATTATTTTCAAAGATGAACGCATAAAAAAGGCAGAGTCATTGCTCTACCTCGATTTGAATACATAAGTTTAAATACGGCTCAGCATATTATAGCAATTAAACACATCATATTTTTTAATAACAAAACTTGAGTGCAACGCCACAACATTTTCAATTTTGGCAATACGACGCAGCAAAATCTCACTGTAGTCTTCCATATTTTTTGCTACAAGCTCTACAATAAAGTCGGCACTCTGCCCTGTAACCAAATATGCATTAATCACTTCGGGAATGGCTTCAATTTGTTCAAGAAAACGATCAAAAGTTTCACTATCATGTTTATTTAATGAAACTTGGAGCAAAATATGCAGTGTAAAGCCTAACTTGGCGTAATTAATCTCACGCTTCAAGTTGGTCATAATATTTGATTCGATTAAATTTTTAATACGGCGATGGACGGAGCTAACAGAAAGATTGATCCGTTCAGATAATTCATTCAGATTTAAATCTTCATGCGTTAATATTTCAAGAATTTGTTTGTCGTAACGATCTAATTGCATGAGGTTTTCCCTGTAGTTATAGGAAAAACAAAACAAAATGTAGGACTCGACTATATTTTTATTAAGTCAAGGGAAAACAAATGTTTACTTCAGACAACTTGACGTGGGTTACATCAAACCTGAACAAGCGACTTGTGGTCGATTGTGTCTAAAAGCCGAACTGTTACCTTTTCGGTACTGGCAAGCATTTATCTCCCAATAGAACTTGCCGATCAGTTCGATCCCTCTTACACCCTGACTCATACTATAGCGATCTTCATTTCGAATTATTTTTCTTTATCTGGATAATTTAATAGTTTTAAAGAAATATTTTTCTTAAATCAACAAGTTTTTAAGATAAAAAACCATATTGATATTTTTTAACCAGATTTTTTTCTTAAATTGAATCAAAAAATGCAATTTTTTCCTTTAAAGGATGCAAAAATGACACTACTCTTGCCTTGTTTCATTATTTTAGCCAATAACACAGAGCATAAATGACATATCACCACTAAAACTACACGCCTCGCCAATCCACCCGAGCATTCCGATGTGTTACATACGTTTGAACCACATATTGCCCCAACGGTAAATCCAGCAAGAAATTTTTCAATGCTAATGTTTCAGCATGAATGTGTATAGATGACTCTAGTTCCCATGGCGTACCCTCTATATTCAAAAGTGGTGCCAACATGCTACACACAGCAATATCCGCTAGGCTAAACCGCGAATTGACCATACAACCTGTAGACGATAGAAACTGCTGATTGAGTGTTTGTGCAATCTGCTGAATTTTTTTACTTACCCCTTTTCTATTTTCATCATTTAAATGAAAGCCTTTCGCCATAATGGTTTTAATGACAGGTTTTGAATAACGGGAAAATTTACGTAGATAACCATTTTCACCTAGCACAGTTTCTATGGCTTCATCTTGTTGCAATAAATCCGTCAGCAACCATTGCCAAACGTGCTGCCCAAGTTCATTACACAGCAGATCAACTTCTAAAATTTTTTCACGTGTCGAGAGTGTTGAACCTAACAATAAATGTTCTGGATAATGCTGATCAAGATGCACCGCTATGGCAGTCGATGTTGCGACCCAATGTGTTTCATCTTTTAAAATCGGCAAATGGTTTTGACCTGTTTTAAGTCGAGCAAATGCCTGATGCAGACCTGGAGTCAAATTCTGCGCAATATAATCCAGCTCTTTATAATCCAGCAACCATCGGGCTTTCTCACAATAATGTGATAATGGAAACTGGTATAAAATACGCATAACGATTCCCCATTAAATCCAAAAAATCATGTTTTTATCTGTCTGCTACTTTAGACAGCCCATCATCGAAACTCAATTGCATTTTTGCGCAGTTTTCACAAATATGAACCATTAGGGAAATTTAAGTTGCTAGATTCTGTTGAAATTCTATACAGACAAGCAACAACAACCTTATTTCATCAAATACAATTTCTTCATCTTTTAAAACCAGAAGATGAGCGCATCATTTTCAATACATCTTTTCATTCTAAATCCTCAAAATTGCCAAACCTTCAAACATTGTGACAAACCCATATTTAAACTTCGTTTCATCCCTCGTTTGTCAGTTATTTTCACCTGTAACATCAGTCATGGATAGAATGCCGATAAACCTTAAGCATTCACCCTCAGCAAAACCCCGAACATCCCCTGACTTTAAACAGACTTTGTAGTAGAATGACACCAATTTTGATAACAACTTTTTGTGAGTCTTGCATGGGTTTTAATTGTGGTATTGTTGGTTTACCGAACGTTGGTAAATCTACCCTGTTTAATGCGTTAACAAAAGCAGCGATTGCTGCTGAAAACTTCCCTTTTTGTACAATTGAACCTAACACAGGGATTGTACCTGTTCCTGATGCTCGATTAGACAAATTGTCTGAAATTGTAAAACCGCAACGCATTTTGCCAACCACAATGGAATTCGTAGACATTGCAGGTTTAGTTGCAGGCGCATCAAAAGGTGAAGGCTTAGGCAACCAGTTCTTGGCAAACATCCGTGAAACTGATGCCATTGCCCATGTTGTTCGTTGTTTTGAAGATGAAAATGTCATCCACGTTAACGGTAAAATTGATCCGCTTGATGATATCGCAACCATCAACACTGAACTTGCTCTGTCAGATCTTGAAACAGTGAATAAATCACTGCTTCGCCTCACTAAAATTGCTAAAGGCGGCGACAAAGAAGCGCTTGCAACCAAAGCAATTCTAGAAAAAATTCTGCCGTTGCTTGATGAAGGTAAACCTGCACGTGCGGCTGACTTGTCTGACGATGACAAGAAACTCATTCGTGGCTACGGTTTATTGACCCTTAAGCCAACCATGTATATTGCAAACGTAGCTGAAGACGGTTTTGAAAACAATCCACATTTAGATGCAGTACGAAAACTTGCTGAAGAAGAAAATGCGATTGTTGTGCCTTTGTGCAACCAAATTGAAGCTGAAATTTCATTGCTTGAAGATGACGAACGTGCAGAATTTTTAGAAGCAATGGGCATGGAAGAACCGGGTCTAAACGTGGTGATTCGTGCAGGTTATAAATTGCTTGGCTTACAAACTTACTTCACTGCTGGTGTACAAGAAGTTCGTGCATGGACAGTCAAAGTGGGTGCTACAGCACCGCAAGCTGCTGGTGTTATTCATACCGACTTTGAAAAAGGCTTCATTCGTGCCGAAGTCATCGCTTATGATGATTTTATTGCATTTAATGGCGAATCAGGTGCTAAAGAAGCTGGAAAGTGGCGTTTAGAAGGCAAAACCTATGTCGTTCAAGACGGCGATGTGATGCATTTCCGCTTTAATGTGTAATATTTTGTAACAAATACAATAAGCTGCATAAATATGCAGCTTATTTTTTATAGATAAAACCAACCAAAATAGTTGAAATTCCACACAAAATAAATAAAAGAAAATAGCGTGTCTTTGAAAAGATTAAAAATCATTAAAAACTTTCCGACAAGTAACAATTATACAAAATTGAATTATTATGTGAATTGCATCACAATAAATTAACTAAAAACACGAAAAATAAGCATGAAAACTAAATATGATAAATATCTCCCATCCTCAGATGGTTATGATACAGAGTTATGTCCATTACATTGGATCTCAGTTATTCATTTAAAGTACATACAAAAAATCGATGCTACTTTAAAAAAACATGGGATTGATACGTCACGGCATCAGATTATGAATGCATTATATTTAAAGCCCAATGCCAGTGTTTCTGAATTATCCGCATTTCTGGTCTATAAAATGTCAACAACCACCAAATTAGTCTATCGTTTAAAAGATGAGGGGTTTGTTGTGACAACATCTTGTATAGAAGATGCCCGTATTACTCGGGTAAAACTAACTGAATACGGTATAGCTACAGTACTCAAAGTGAATGATCTTGTTGGCATAAAGCTTGATCAGGCATTTAACGGCATGACGCCATCACAAATTGAAAAAATACTTCAAAACCTAAAACAGATTTTTCAAAACTTATCTCATTAATTTTTTAAACATAATATAGAGGTTAAATCCGGTATTTAATTTTCAGCTCTTCTTTATTTCTGAGTTGTTGTTGATGTTCAGCAATATAGGTTGTCATCATTTCTATTACCTGCTGATCAGCAAAGCCCAACGTATGTGCTTTCATGATAATACTACTTGGCAAACTAAAGAAAAAATAGTGTAGCTCTTGCTCTGAAACATGAGCGAACACTTGTTGTTGCTCTAAAAAAACCTTTAACTGCTGTTTATTCTGCTTTACGGTAAGAGAATCTTCATGCCAATAGCGAACACGCATTGCCATTAGATTATTATGTTTATAACTCACTTGCCCTACTCTATGTAAATACGCATGCTTTACTATACTGCTGTTTGAGCTTCGTGTCATATACCTGTTTTATTACGCCTGTTTTTAGGTTACATAAATAGAATACGATGAAAGAAGCTATCCACTCATGATAATATCTATCGGCTAATTGAGTAATATCTCTCCGAATGGCATCAATATCGCCCAAATCAAGTGTTTTAATGCCATTCATCGGTTATTTTAGATATAATACAAGCGTATTTCTCCCTTTTACTCCCAATTGAAGGTGTTTCAATGTCTGACCAGAAAGATAAATTAAAAAACTTAAAAACATCTTCTGTCGATAGACGTCTTTCAATTGTTAAAGCTTCATTACTTGCGGGTACACGTTGGGCAACTTCCAATGCAACATCTATTTTTTCAAGCGAAGAAGAAAAGGAAAGAAAACGTAAAAGAGCATTAAAAGAGCAAGCAGATTATTTGGTCAGCGAAATAGGCAAATTAAAAGGTTCAATTGTTAAAATTGGACAAATGATGGCGTTATATGGTGAACACTTTTTACCTGAAGAAGTCACTCAAGCACTCAATACTCTAAACAATCAAACTGTTGCATTAGAATGGAATGCCATTCAACCTCACCTTGCACAGGAACTTGGAAGCAAAATCCACGATCTTGAAATTAACCCCGAACCGATTGGTACAGCATCTTTAGCGCAAGTGCATCGTGCAAAACGAAAATCAGATGGTTTGGAAATCGTCCTCAAAATTCAATATCCCGGTGTGGCAGCAGCAATTGATTCAGATATGAATCTTTTTAAAAGCATGCTTAAACTTACGCATATTGTGCCTCAAACACGTGAATTTGATCAATGGTTTGAAGAAGTTCGGGAAATGATGCACCGTGAGGTGGATTATCATATTGAAGCCGCAACCACACGTCGTTTTGCTCAATACCTTCAAAATGACACGCGCTATATTGTTCCGCAAATTATTGATGAATACTGTACATCTCAAGTGCTATGTATGACGTTCGAGCAAGGACTTCCTGTTAATAGTCCTGTCATGCTGTCACTTCCACAGCGCAGACGCAATCAACTCGGCGAAGCTGCATTGGATATTGCTATTCGTGAATTATTCGAATGGGGTGAAATGCAAACTGACCCGAACTTTGGGAACTACTTGGTTCGTCTTGGTGATGGGGACGTACAACAAGACCAAATTGTACTCCTCGACTTTGGTGCAATCCGCCAGTTTGATCAAACCTTATTAAAAGTTGCACATGCATTAATTGCCGCAGGTTACCACCACGATTTAGACATGATGGTCAGTGCAATGACAGGTTATGACTTCTTCGATAATATTCCTGTGAGTATCAAACCAGATATGGCAAAAGTCTTTTTACTTGCAACTGAGCCTTTTAGCAGTTTAGACAATAATCCAGACATTCCAGCAGGAATCATGGATGAAGAAAACCGATACCACTGGAAACAAAGCCAATTACATAGTCGAGTCATGCAAAGAGCCAGCAAATCGATGGCTTCTCGTTATTTTAGTATTCCCCCTAAAGAATTTATGTTTATCAGCCGAAAATTTATTGGCGCATATACCTTTATGACGGTACTAGATGCACAGACCAATGTCCGAAAAATGGTTCAGCCTTTTATGTAAAGCACATTTGAGCATAAAAAAGACCGAATATCATCGGTCTTTTTTTATATGACGTGCTTAGATCAAAAATGTACAACTGTACGAATAGACTTACCTTCGTGCATGAGATCAAAAGCTTCATTAATTTGTTCTAACGGCATGGTATGCGTCACGAAAGGTTCAAGCTCAATTTCACCTTTCATTGCATCTTCAACCATTTTTGGCAATTGTGAGCGTCCTTTTACACCACCAAAAGCCGTTCCTTTCCATGTGCGTCCAGTCACCAACTGAAATGGACGAGTAGAAATTTCCTGACCTGCACCCGCAACACCAATAATCACCGACTGCCCCCAACCACGATGGGCACATTCCAACGCTGAACGCATCACATTCACATTGCCGATACATTCAAAGGAATGATCTACCCCCCAACCTGTCATTTCGACAATTACTTGCTGAATGGGTTTGTCATAATCTTTAGGATTTAAAAAGTCCGTTGCACCGAACTGTTCTGCAAGTTTAAATTTCTCAGGGTTCATGTCGACAACAATAATCCGCCCTGCCTTCGCCTGGCGAGCGCCCTGTACAACTGCAAGTCCAATTCCGCCTAAACCAAACACGGCAACACTGTCACCCTCTTGTACTTTGGCAGTATTATGTACAGCGCCAATACCAGTTGTCACACCACAACCTAACAAACATACTTGCTCATGGTTCGCTTCAGGGTTAATTTTTGCTAAAGACACCTCGGCAACGACTGTATATTCGCTAAAGGTTGAACAACCCATATAATGATAAATCGGCTGACCATTATAAGAAAAACGTGTCGTACCATCAGGCATTACACCTTTCCCTTGTGTTGCACGTACAGCTACACACAAGTTGGTCTTACCCGACTTACAAAACAGGCATTCGCCACATTCAGCAGTATATAAAGGAATCACATGATCGCCAGGTTGAACACTGGTCACGCCTTCACCGACTTCTACAACAACACCTGCACCTTCATGTCCCAATACTGCTGGGAATACACCTTCAGGGTCATCTCCAGACAATGTAAATGCATCCGTATGGCAAACACCTGTGTGGGTAATTTTAATTAGAACTTCACCTGCCTTTGGTGGTTCAACATCCAACTCCACGATTTGTAGAGGTTGACCAGGACCAAAAGCAACTGCTGCACGTGACTTCATAGAATATTCTTCCTGAGAATTGATTTAGAATAAATCCGCGTTGGCTTAAATTTTAAAAATGACTGACATAGTAGGCTAAAAACAAAGTTATCAAGATATACATAAATAGAGGCTGTTGATAATGGCTCTTTTTAGAATAACGTCATCACTATTTCGCTTGAGATTTCTAAAAATAGCGCAACCACACGTCTCTATAAAATATCAACAGACTTTAGGGAGAAAGTAATACCTTTTCAAAATTTAAAATCGTTTCTAGCTTTACATCAAAATAGCACAAAATATTATAATCTTGCAGCACAAAGACTATAACTTCGCACCACACATCAACACCCGTTTGCAAGCGTTCAAATTTGCAAACAAAATCATCCTTGATTGCGCAAATTTAGATTTATTACTCTATCTTCAAAGTGATTTTATTTTTGATTAAAGATTGTTCGATTTTTAGTTAATTTGATAAATTTTTAACCTGAGAGAATTACATAAGACTAAAGTATAATTCTTCAAGTATCTATTTTTTAGTCAAAAAATATAGGATTGAAGACTAACAAAAATACAGCTCATAAACATAACCAATTGTTATTAAATAATATTTATATAAAAACACACCATTTCTCTTATTTTTTTTAATTATTTATTCTAATTTTACATTTCCAAATTTTATGGCTACATTTCAGCTTCTAATATTTTTTTACAGTAAAATCCGTTTTGCACCTGAGCAATAAATTGGCAGCCACTATATTTGGAATATCTATAGGATTTTAATTAATGGACATTCACGCACACCAACCTCCAGTTTCGGAGAAAAAACCGAAGTTCTATCAAATACTCTATGTACAAGTTATCTTCGCAATTGCAATCGGTATTTTATTAGGACACTTTTATCCAAGCGTTGGTGAGAGCCTTAAACCCTTAGGCGATGCTTTCATTAATATTGTTAAAATGATCATTTCTCCTGTTATTTTCTTAACGGTTGTAACGGGTATTGCTGGCATGAATAACGTCGGAAGCGTTGGACGTGTCACAGGAAAAGCAATGATCTATTTCATTACTTTCTCTACACTTGCATTATTTGTAGGGATGGTCGTTGCCAATGTTATTCAGCCTGGGCATGGTTTAAATATTGATCCTGCGACATTACATGCCGATAAAGTGAGTGATTATGTCGAAAAAGCACATGACTCTAGTGTTGTCGGGTTCTTAATGGCAATTGTTCCAAAGACCTTGCTTAGTCCATTGGTTGGCGGAGACATTCTGCAAGTACTGTTTGTTGCTGTACTTTTTGGTATCGCACTTGCAACAACACATGAGCACTCTAAGCCAATTATCGAATTTTTAAACACACTCACTACACCTGTATTCAAGCTAGTGGGAATGTTAATGAAGCTTGCACCTATTGGGGCATTTGGTGCAATGGCGTTTACGATTGGTAAATATGGTATTGGCTCGATTGGTAATTTGGCTCTTCTCATTTTAACCTTCTATATCACAGCAGTCTTATTTATCGTAATCGTTCTTGGCGCTGTTGCGCGTTATAACGGTTTCTCTATCATTGACCTTGTTCGCTATATCAAAGATGAATTATGGTTAGTGTTGGGAACAAGCTCTTCTGAAGCAGCTTTACCTTCCTTAATGGACAAAATGGAAAAAGCAGGTTGTGAAAAATCTGTTGTTGGTTTGGTTATTCCTACAGGCTATTCATTTAACCTAGATGGTACCAATATCTATATGACTATGGCGGCATTGTTCATTGCACAAGCATGTAATATTGAACTGACAATTGGTCAGCAATTAACACTATTATTGGTTGCAATGATCAGCTCTAAAGGTGCTGCGGGTGTTACTGGTGCGGGCTTCATTACCCTTGCGGCAACTTTATCTGTTGTTCCAGATGTTCCTGTTGCAGGTATGGCACTGATTTTAGGTATTGACCGTTTCATGTCTGAATGTCGTGCATTAACAAACCTTGTCGGAAATGCTTGCGCTACAATTGTGGTGGCACGTTGGGACAAAGCTTTAGATAAAGAACAATGTGATGCTGCACTAAAAGGTCATAAAGTAAAAGCTAAAGCTTAAAATCAAAATTTATTGCCTACGCAAAAAAGCCGTGAAAATTCACGGTTTTTTTATTGCTATTTTTTGAGACTCATAAACCAAATTATTCCTATAAATCGGATAGTATTTACTGCTAAATTGAGCAAGATTTGGATATTTATTTATAAAAGATTGCGTACAATTACTTTTAAATACCACCAAATAATTACGCATGACAAGGAGTGTATGCTATGCGTTCATCCGATTACATCAGATTATTGTCTCTTGCAGCGATATGGGGCGCGAGTTTTCTTTTTATGAGGATTGCTGTTCCTGAATTTGGTGCGATAAATACTGCTTTTTTAAGAGTTCTGTTTGGATTTTTAGGGCTGACTCTTATTTTATTCACGCTTAAATCTTCATTTAATTTTCAGGGCAAATTTAAAGCGACACTCATCTTGGGTATCATTAACTCAGGTCTGCCTTTTTTGATGTATTGTTTTGCAGCAAAATGGCTACCTGCGGGCTACTCTGCCATTTTAAATGCAACGACACCACTAATGGGAGCAATGATCGGATTTAGCTTCTTTAGTGAAAAACTGTCTTTAAAAAAATGGATGGGGGTATTGCTTGGTCTATTCGGCATTATGGTGATTACAGCGATTGGGGAAGCGAAAACAGCTCAAGGAACAGCGTTTGGTATTGTGGCGTGTCTCATTGCGACAAGTTGTTATGCTTTTGCAGGATTTTTAACACGACGCTGGATTTCCAATCAAGGTGGTTTAGATCCAAAGATCGTTGCTTTTGGCAGTCAAGCGGGAGCACTCTTATTTCTTTTTCCATTTTTTATTTGGTCACTTTTCACAGGTCCACGTATTCATTGGCTACAAGGCAATGTGTGGGCCTGTGTGATTGCTGTTGGGCTAATTTGTACGGCTTTAGCTTATATTGTTTATTTCAAACTCATCGCAGATATTGGCCCACTCCGTTCTTTAACCGTAACCTTTATGATTCCACCTTTTGGCGTGTTATGGGGGTATCTTGCATTGGGTGAAACCATCACCAAAGGATTCGTTCTTGGTGCAGCCATCGTCTGTATTGCGGTATGGATGGTCGTCAGTCCAGATAAAACACCACTTCAGCAAAAGTCAGCTTAATACTCATTTCAAATGTAACTGCTTCAACTGCAAATTTATGCCATAAAAAACACTCCAGAAGTAAGACTACAATGTCCCGCTTTTGGAGTGTAATTCAACCTGAAAAGTACCGTCAGGATTGTTAGTGCAATGACTCGCTTAAACTGTGCCGTTTAAAACCGCGTCTGGCACATAATCTTTCCACTGCTCACGTAGTGTAGGCAAATAAAACTTTTCACCAATCTCGACCAAATCAGCATCGATTAAGGCATGTAAATCTTGTAAGAACAGATAATCTAATTGCAAATTACCCAATTGAGGACTTTTTTTACGTTTATCCTGACGCGCCACATTTGCTTTTTTCACAAACTGATCTGCATACGCCTTATCTTTATAACGTGTTAAGGCACTCAAGCGTAATTCAACCAACCCCCAACCATTTAAGAGCAATTTAAACATCTCGAAATCACGCGTTGTTGACTCCCATGTCATATCTTCTAAATTTTCATCTGAAGGCAAAACGGGTAACAATAACTCCATGACACTCGGAAAGATTTTTTTGAACTGTAAAATAAATTTGACAGGATGATCACCCGGATAATCTTGAAACTGAACGTGTTGTTGCGTATCGGTTAAATATATATCGAGCATAAAAAGATCATCAACTATTAATTTAGAGCGCTCTATTGTACGCATAAATTCTATAATTTTCACGTGGTTATAATTTGTATAAAATAAAAATATTTTCACACCACTCAAAAATCTCTGGCAAAACCAAAAAATTCAATACCTTGCTAGTGGCTTAATGCTCAGTCCATTCAAATCATCCATGCTATTGATGCCTAGTAACACATTCTATGCACTCAAACGGAACGCTATGACCCTTTTCTTCTATTACATTAGAAATAACAATAAATTATCGAATGTTATTAATACAGTAATATACAGTTTCATGAAAACCCACTACAATTTCAACAGTATTTTTTTAGCTATCAAAATTGGCTAGAGCACTTAGTGTTGGGCAGTATGAATAAATTTTCTCGTTTCAGTCGTATTTTGGGCACTTTATCGATTTTGACACTTTCGGTTGGCCTAGTGGCATGTGGAGATAAATCATTATTTTCACAAGATGATGAAAAACATCTCACAGAAAAACAAATTAAGCATCTGATCCCACCGCGTGTACATGATCGTGAGTCATGGGCTAAAGATATGAATGACATCATGGACAGTCTTAAAATCGAAAAAAATAAAGAGAATGTCTGTAGCATCATTGCCATTGTAGATCAAGAATCCAGCTTTGTAGCCAACCCTCAAGTGCCTGGGCTTGGTCGAGAAGCCGTTGCTGCGGTGAACACACGCTTACAAACCAAATTTTCAGATAAACTTGGCACAACCATCGGAACACCAATCGCACATTATTTCGAGCAGGTGCTTAAGACCCAGCCAACCCCAGAAGATAACTATTTAAAACAATTATCGAAAGTCAAAACCGAAAGAGATATTGATCTTTTATATCGACAAATTTTTGATTACATGTCCAAACATTATCATGTCAGCGCCCTGACAGGTGCAGCAAAATTGGTAGGACAGGATATTGGCGAACGCATGAACCCAATTACAACATTAGGTTCAATGCAGGTTTCAATTCAGTATGCGCAAGATCATCAAAAAGACCATATGAGTGTCAATGATTTGCGGGATGATTTATATACGCAATACGGCGGTTTGTATTATGGAATACATCGTCTGATGATGTATTCAAATCAGTATGATAAACCGATCTATCGTTTTGCCGACTATAACTCGGGCATGTACTCAAGCCGTAATGCCTCTGTGCAAAAAGCATTAAATGTTTTAACGGGTTCTGAGCTATCTCTAGATGGTGATTTATTGCAGTATGATAAAAATGATAATGTGCAAGCTGTGCAAAGTAACACCGAGCTTACGTTTATCAACTTATTCACACAGAAAAAAGTGATCATCACCCCACAACAACTTCGCAGTGATTTAAAAACTGAGAAAACCATCGACTTCGAAAAAACGCAAACATACTTAACCCTGACTAAACTCTATAAAGACCAAACAGGCAAAGAAATGCCTTATGCAGTTATGCCTCAAGTCATCATTACAGGGCCAAAACTGAGTCGGGACTACAACACCAATTGGTATGCAACTCGGGTTAATGGACGTTTTGAAAGTTGTATGCATCGTGGACGAAAAATGAAGTCATGAAAAAGGCGCTGGCACTCTTTGACTTTGACGGTACACTTTATTTAGAGGATAGCTTCACACAGTTTATTTTTTATACACTCTCTAAACGCCATATTATGCGTAGAGGTATAAAAATTTTACCGTGGATTCAGGCATATTATGCCAAGGTCTATCCTGCACATGCCATGCGACAAAAACTCTATCAACACATGTTTAAACATCAAAAATATGTGCATATCCAAAAATTGGCCGAGCGCTATAGCCATCGTTTGCTCAAACAACTAAACCCTGTTCTTCTGGCTCAACTCAAGCACCATCAGGCACTTGGTCATGAAGTTGTGATTGTGTCGGCTTCTCTAGATCTCTATTTACAACCTTTAAGCCAGCTATTGAATGTCAAACTAATTTGTACACAAACCGAACAGCGACACCAGCATTTAACAGGTGAATATCTCACACCAGACTGTAGTGGCGAACAAAAAAAATTTCGGATTCAACAACAATTTAAAATAAATGAATTTGATGAAATTTATGCCTATGGCAATAGTCATGAAGATTTAGCCATGCTCGCACTGGCCAAACATCGTTTTATGGTAGGTGTTGATCAGACCTTGCCGCCCTTACCTCATCCACAACAGTTTTTTGAAGCAGTTTAAAGGGATTTTTTAAAAATCCCTTTATTTTTCATTTATTCAACTATTAGTTGCTTGTACTTAAAAATGTACACGTTTTGACTCAGGCAGTCTTAAGCCACTTTGGGATAAATACTAGATTGTCCAGCAACGAGACTTTGAATACTTGCTGGATGGAATTGAACTTTCAATACATGATTATCAAAATGAATCATGTAACTTTGAATTAACGGCAAAGCTCCCATCTGTGTTTGAAATTGATATTCGTCAGCAATATTTAAAATGCCTTCAAGGTTAATTGAACTTGATGCACGGTCATGCCCGAAAACCTGATGATGAATTGATTGTAAGTTGAATTCGGCTTCTGTATGAGGATGTTTACGTAAATGATCCTCTAGAAACAAAACCAAGCGATGTGCAAAGAAAAAATAGTCGGGTTGATGTGTGTATTCCATATTCATTTCAAACTCCTTGATCACAACATTTTTTTGATATTTCGTGATCTTATAAAATAAGAATACTCCATTAAAATAAACTTAAAATAGTTTCAAAGTTACATTTATTATCATAATGTGAGTCTAAAACTATAAATCAGAGATTTAGCATTCAAAATCATACAAAGCATGACTTTGAAGCCTTAATCGGATTGATTCCAAAGTTATCGCTCCATGACAAAATGATAAAGAACCATCCCCACCAACATCGAAGCAATAAAATAACCAATCTCAAAATGCCCAAGCCCAATTAATGTAATTGCGGGCGCAGGGCAAATTCCAGATAACCCCCAACCAATCCCAAATAAAAGTGCGCCTGTGACCAAAGGAGCGTCCAGTGTTTTCTTTGAGGGCAATTCAATCGGCTCATGAAATACGGTTTGTACACGTGAATGTTTGACTGCATACTGAAATGGCAAAAACGCGACTAAGATTGCCCCACCCATTACAAATGCCAAACTGGGGTTCCAATCACCAAATACATCTAAGAAAGCCAAAACTTTTGCAGGATTAGACATTCCAGACAACATCAGCCCGATTGCAAAAAGACTGCCGCAAATGAACGCAAAAAACTGTTTCATCTCAACCTCCGATCACATGGCGAGTTATCAATACCGTTATCGCTGCAATCAACATAAAACTGCTGGTTGCAACCATTGAACGCTTAGACAGACGGCTCAGACCGCAAATACCATGCCCACTGGTACAGCCCGAACCCAAGCGAGTTCCAATTCCAACCAGTAAACCACTTAAAATTAATAACCAAGGTGAGGCATCTAGCACAATTGGAACAGCTGTCCATTTTGCATAAAAGAACGGCGTAACCAATAAACCTAAAAAGAACCATAATGCACTATTTTTAAAGCCATTCTTAAAAAATAATACTTGCGAAATAATGCCGCTAATGCCAGCAATACGCCCATTCAAATACAAATAACCGACAGCAGCACAGCCAAGTAGTAACCCGCCTAAGAAACTCAGTAACCATTCATGCATAATGATTCCTCCCAATAAAATGTGGCTTTAACTGATCACAGATAAAGTAAGAATAGATTTAATTACCATAAATAAAGCAATCACAACCACGACTGTTGCAAATGTTCGCTGAATCATGACAGACGATAAATAATGAACCCAGTAACGCCCAATGATTAAGCCGATTAGGCAACTTAAAGTAAACAAAATACTAATTTTTAATGGATAGTGAAAACCTTCTAATGCATGTAACCCTATGCTAATACCACCAATTAAACAGATGATCATTAAAGAGGTCGCAACGATTTGCTGCATTCCCAAATTAGTGGCTTTTTTTAAGGCTGGAATAATCACAAATCCTCCACCAACGCCAAGCAGCCCTGTTAGAAAACCAGCCAATAAACCAATCGCAGACAGCACCCAAAAGGTACTCCAGTCCCAAACCAGTTTGCCCGTCAATGGATTGATGCGACAAGGTGGGTTATGAAAGTCATCTTGTACATGTTTAAATAAACGATATGCAACGACAAACATCGTGATGGCAAACAAGAGTACAAGGATTGCAGTTGGAATTTTATGGCTAAGTGCAATTCCCCAATGTGAAGCAGGAATTCCCATTACTGCAATCCAGATTGCAGCCCGATACCTGATGGTTCTTTTGTACAGACCTTGGAGTGTGCCGATACATGTCGCAAGCGTAACGGCCAGCAACCCCACAGGGGCTGCCTGCGTTACCGTCCAACCTTGTATGGTCATAAGCACAGGAACCGCAAGGATTCCACCACCCGCACCTGTTAAGCCAAGTACACACCCAATGGCCAAACCTGAAATAAATAAAATGAGCATCATACTGCTCCTTAAATCCAAAAATTGGCCATACCTTGCCTGTCCCACAATAAAGAGGCGCTTTTAGTGAACCAACTATATGTATAGATGATCTATCAAATGAATAACAAAATAGATTATTTTGTGCTAATCACAATGACGTAGATCAAATGTTGGTTATATCTACCGACTTAACCCGCAACTTTTTCCTTCGGTTTAACTAGCCACTCTCGCCCTTTTAACATTCCTTGCCAATAAATAGCAGGTAGGCACTGTGCTTTTAATATCCATGCCAATGAAGTCGGTTGCCGTCCATCTAGCACCCAAGCTGGAAATGTCGGGAGTAGCTTTCCACCATAACCGAACTCCGCCAACACAATTTTTCCACGTTCGACAGTAAGCGGACAGGAACCATAACCATCATATTGGTAAAAGTCAGAGCGACCACATAAAAACAATAAGACATTCATTGCCACAATCGGAGCTTGCTTTCTTGCTGCTGCGGCGGTTTTTGCATTACTGGTATTCAGAACATCTCCCACACCAAAAATGTTGGGATAATGACGATGTTGCAATGTTTCAGGGTCAACATCTAGCCAGCCTGTAGCATCTGCCAAAGAACTTAAGCGAATAAAATCGGGCGCTTGTTGAGGTGGAACCACATGAAGCATATCGAATTTTGTTTCAACAACATGCTGCTGACCTTCTTGTTCATAAGCAAACCACGCGGTTTTATTCGCACCATCCACTCGAACCAACCGATGCTGAAAATACAAATGTGCCTGATACTTTTGCATATATTCCATTAATGCAGGCACATAATCTTTCACCCCAAATAACACTGCACCCGCATTATAAAACTCAACTGAAATATCATTTAAAACACCTTGTTTCAACCAATAGTCAGAGGATAAATACAACGCTTTTTGTGGTGCACCTGCACACTTGATTGGCATAGGTGGTTGGGTAAAAATTGCTTTACCTTTTTTCAGATTTTGTACCAATTGCCATGTATATGGTGCAAGGTCAAAACGATAGTTTGAGGTTACCCCATTTTTCCCCAGTGTTTCAGGTAAGCCTTCTATTGCTTCCCAATTCAACCGTAGCCCTGGGCAGACAATCAGCACCTGATAACCAATCACATCTCGATTTTGCAAAACAATCTGATTGTATTCGGGTTGAATATCAATAACCGCTTCTTTAATCCATTTAGCGCCAGCAGGAATCACATCCTGCATGGGGCGAGCGGTCGAAGCCTGTGTAAAAATGCCACCACCCACCATTGTCCAACCCGGCTGATAATAATGTGTCGTCGCTGGGTCAATTATTGCAATTTCAAGATAAGGCGAACGCGCCAATAAGCTTGCGGCAACAGAAATACCCGCAGAGCCTGCACCAATAATCACGACCTGAAACAAGGATGTATCTTGAGCATTTTCTAAATAAGACTGTGATTGCATAAAAATCTCCTTATTGGACGCTGGTCTGGTGCCCACATTCCTGATTTGCAGGAAGTGCTTCCTTGATTTTTGCTGGATATGGCAGTTTTAGATTGTTCATCAACTCGATAAAACCTTCACGGGTTTGCTGATGACCTAAACGCGGATTATATTGACGTTCATGCCCGATGGTAGATGACGTATTACCATGATAGTCATGCCCCGGAAAGACCTGTATATCATCGGGTAATGTAAATAATTTTTGATGAATACTATCGTACAAACGTCCAGCATCGCCTTCCTGAAAATCGGTACGCCCACAACCACCAATCAACAAAGCATCCCCTGTAAAAACTTTATTTTCCCAAACATAGCTCATACAGGCATTGGTATGCCCCGGGGTATAACGCGTTTCGATTTCTAGTTGACCAATTCTCAATAAACAATCATCGCCCAAAAGTAAATCACCACATTGCACATCGGCATTTCGATGTAACACCGATTTCGAGCCTAAACGCTCTCGTAAAATACCTGCTCCTGTAATATGGTCAGCATGAACATGTGTTTCCAGCGTATAGACCAAAGTCAGATGAAGCTGTTTTAGACGTTGAATGTATCGTTCAATTTCCGATTGCACTGGATCAATCAAGACTGCTTGCCGAGTTTCTTCACATGCCAGTAAATAGGTATATGTACTGCTTTCTGGTTCAAAAAGTTGTTCAAAAATCATTGCACTGCCCATCCTATGTCATGATCTGATATATGGCAAAATTAATGCCAACTTTTCATATTCTATAAATAGAATTAAATATCAATAACTTAAAATCAACCGACTCTCTATAACTTTATACTTATGTTTCATTGATGTTTCAATAAAATCCCTTTATCCTGTAGATATGAAACATTGCTTGAAACAACATAAATATGGACCTGCTTTCTTTTTCATCATTAAATCAAGTCAAATTATTTTTTAATCAACTCAAAAAGCTCTTTCCCAACGCAGTTAGCTTCATTCTGAATGATCAACACGAACTGATCTGGAGTTCATCTCCAACAGATGACAGCTCAGAAAATACCACCATACCTGATATTTCGATGACGACACACCCCCTCAGAATTGATCAACAAATTGTTACGCTCTACCTCTCACTCTCTGCAAACGATAACGCACCGACTGAAAACAAAAAACAAATTCTAAGTGCTGAAATTCAGGAACTTGCTCAGCGTTTTAATAGCAATGCACCCTCAATGCTGGCAATGTTTTCAATTATTCAGCGTGTAGCAAGCACCCAGTTTCCCGTTTTGGTACGCGGTGAGTCTGGCAGTGGTAAAGAATGGGTTGCACATGCGATTCATGACTACAGCCAAAGACGGGATAAACCGTTTATCGCAATTAATTGTGCCAGTTTAAATGCCAATATTTTAGAAAGTGAATTATTTGGTCATGTCAAAGGTGCCTTTACAGGGGCAATTCGAGATCATAAAGGCGTTTTTGAACGAGCCGCAGGTGGTACACTTTTTTTAGATGAAATTGCCGAAATCCCCTTAGAGCTACAGGCGAAATTACTTCGTGTTTTAGAAACAGGTGAATACACTCAGCTTGGGGGAGAAAAAACCTTAACCAGCGATGTGCGTATCGTGGCTGCAACGCATCGAGCTTTACGTGAAGAAGCACGATTAGGTCGATTCCGACAAGACTTATTATATCGTCTACGTGTTATTCCGATTTTTGTTCCGCCACTACGCGACAGAAAAGTAGATATCCCATTGATTATTGAAAAAATCTTACAAGAAAATAGCTTTCACCAACACCAGCAACCACCCCAATTAAGTATTGCAGCATTGCACACATTGTTACGTTATGACTGGCCAGGAAATATACGCGAACTCAAAAATACCCTGCTTTACGCCTTAACCATGGCACAAGAAAAGTCTTTGATAGAAGTTTCAGATTTACCTTATGAAATTTCAAATATTCAGCCTTCACTCAATTTTGCGAGACACGATCTTGCTGCTACGCCGCAATTGCTAAATAAAACTAATCTTGAAGCATTACTACACCAATATCCTCAAGATTTGCATAAAGTTGCAGAGATGTTAGCAATTAGCCGCACGACGTTATGGCGCTATCGAAAAAAATGGAACATCTAACTGAAAAATATAAAATTTATGCATTTTTTAGGCTCTTTTAAAATAACCATCAACTTCAATAAAAAAAGGGAACGTATTTGATACGTCCCCTCTTCAAAAGCAATTTCTGAATTAGAATGAATATTTCATTCCCAAATTTAAACCTAAATTATCAGCATTACGATGAGAAAAATCTGTATTTGCTGTTACCCATGCACTCATATTTTTAGAGTATTGTGTACTGAGCCCAATACTTGCAGATCCCCAATCTTTTTCAGGTGTATAACCCGTCATCATAAAACTTCCGCTCATGGTGTTTAACCCTGCACGGACAGATAACGGATCTGCCTGAAAATCATGATTCCACGCAAGTTCAGCAAATGGAGAGAAGATGACTTTTTTATAGTCCCAATCTCCTTTTAAACGCCACCCCAAAGTGGTCACAAATGAATCACGTTGTTGCTTACCAAACCACATCGCTGTGCTATCTGCACCATCTTCAGCAAAACGATTAATCTTGATCGTTTGCCATTCTGCATGTACAAATGGCCCTGTTTTTAAATCTTTAAAATTAAACCAGTAGCCGCCATCCAGACCGCCACCCATGTGATACCCTTGAGCATCTGCATTTTCAACCCGTGTTGTATTACCAAGCTGAATATGACGTTTTATATTATTGAAATGCAAGCTTCCCGCATTGGCAAACCCACCAAGATACATACCATCTTTATGATATAGCGCATAACCTAATGCACTGACATCAAATAAGGAGTATTTACCTAAATTATCCGCCATATGACCATCTTGTTGATTGAGGCTCATGCCAATACCCGCAGAAACCTGATCATTCACCTGCGTATCTGAACCAAAAGTCAGGTTCACATTATTATTGGTTAATGCAGGAGAATCTACAGAAGCTTTTAATTTCTGATGGTTATAGTCTAGGTTAATAAAAACCCGTGTATCCTTACCATCTGCATCATTTAGCATTTCATTTTTAATTGCACGGTATTGTGCATTGGTGATGCTTAAAGGAACCTCTGATAATAATGACATTTGCTTAGGTGCTGCAAGCTCAGCCAATACAGCCTGTGCCAATAAACGATGTGCTGCTGTGGTTGGATGAACATCATCAGCAAAAAGATAGCTCTTGTCTGTGCCCGCTGCATAGGTATATGTCGCACCTGAACCTTGTGGGCCACATTGTATAGATGAACCAGTACATGCCTTATCTGTTACATTGCTAAATCCATAAGCAGCGGGGTTGGCAATGACTTCATTTAATAAACCATACACATTAACAGGAACAATATTCAACCCTGAGGCACTTAAGTTATTCAATCCACTGTCTAATGTTAAATTATAGAGTGTCGCAAGCTGAGTGGCTGACGCAGAATTAGCTGTATTTACAAAACTTGGGGTTAAGCCAATATTTGGCAAATTATATACCACGACATAATTTGCACCTGCTGACTTTAAAGAAGACAACAGACCAATTTCATTAGTAGCAGCATTGCTTGTTCCAGAAACAACATCGGCCAATGTAATTTGACCGTTTTGTAAAGCATCCATTAAACCAAAGAGATCGTTAGCACCGCCCCACACTTGATAAAGGGTATGTGCATCCGCTACACCACCTGTTGAACTCAAATAAAGTGCTTGTTGTTGTGGCAGGGTTGGTACGCCCGCAATCAGGCTATTTGCAACACCCGCCCCGCCCCATGCATAGTTTGTTCCACCAGCAAGTGAAGGGGAAATTGTATAACCCAACCCTGCTGCAACCAGTTCAACTGCTGTATTGCCTGGGTTGGTTGTAAATCTTGACTGAGCTGCACCATTTGTATTGTATAAACTCAAATTTCCACTATCGCTTAGACTATCCCCAAAAATAACAACGTTATCAAATGCAGTCGCATGCGAGACCGATGCATGCATATACATCAACCCTGAAACGACCAAAGGCAATATTTTTTTGAACCGGGCCATCCTGTTCTCCTTTTGTTTTTCTTCCAAAACACGTGTGCCAATCTTCATTAATGTATACCTAAATCATTTTTAAAGGGAGGCATATGTTATATATTCATCGCATTTTATCAATAGTTTAAAACTATAAATATAAATTTAATGACGACGTGTCAGAACAGGAGATTCACTTTATTTCGCATTTGAATGAGGATTTTTCTTAGATTCTTCTTGTATTAGTTTATTTAATTCTTTCTCTAAATTATGCAATTCTAACTGTCTTTGAAATAATTTTTTTTCTAGACTTTGACACTCCATTTTAACTTTCGATATTTCTTTCAATTGCGCGCTAAGACTTAAACTAAATTGCTGTTTCATATATATTAATCAAATATCACGGATAAACATCATGTCTCTAGGGGCAAATGCACCATAAAAAACCGCACCAGTTTAATGCAAAATAAATGATAAATACATGTCTATTTCTACAAAAAATAATGTTTTTCAATAAATTATAGACTTAAGTCTACTAAATGATTATCTAGTAGACTTAAGTCACGTTTTATTTCTTAACTATACGACTATCCATTAACTTCTGTTGTGCAATATATCTTTCTTCATCATTTTTGGGTTGGCATTGCAACCATGTCCCATCGTTTTGTAATTCCCATGCACGCGTATTGTCCTGCAAATAGTTCAGTAAACCATCCTGAATAATTTGCTTACGTAACTTTTTATCTTCTATTGGAAAACATGTTTCAATTCTGGAAAATAAATTACGTCCCATCCAGTCAGCACTTGCGCAATAAAGTTTAGCATCGCCATCATTATGAAAATAGTAAACACGCGTATGCTCCAAGAAACGCCCAACGATTGAACGAACAAAAATATTCTCAGATAGCCCTTCAACTTGTGGTCGTAAACAACAAATTGAGCGAATAATCAAATCAATTTTTACACCCGCCTGTGATGCTTTATACAGTGCAGCGATCAGTTTAGGCTCAGTTAACGCATTTACTTTAATGATGATATAGGCTTTTTTACCCGCCTTCGCATGCACAATTTCTTGTTCAATTAAACTCAACAGCTGGCTATGTAAGGTAAATGGTGCATGGAAAAGCTTTTTAGGCTTCGCCATTTTACCCATTCCAGTTAATTCCTGAAAAATTTTATGTACATCTTCACAAATATCGACATTCGCAGTCAGCAAGCCATAATCGGTATAGATTTTTGCGTTAGTTGAATGATAATTCCCTGTTCCCAAATGAACATAGCGCTTAATACTTTCGCCTTCACGGCGCACAACCATGATCATTTTGGCATGGGTTTTATAACCCACAATGCCATATACCACGACTGCACCCGCTTCTTGCAATACATTGGCAACTGCAATATTTGACTCTTCATCAAACCTTGCGCGTAACTCAATCACTGCTGTAACTTCTTTCCCGTTTCGGGCAGCTTCAGCTAAAATTTGAACAATTTCAGAATGTGGCCCACTACGATAAAGTGTTTGTTTGATTGCCAATACGTCTGGGTCTTGTGCTGCATCTTTTAATAATTTGATGACAGGTGCAAATGAATCAAAAGGATGATGCAACAACACATCGCCTTTTTTCAATGAATCAAAAATAGGTTTATGTGGTTGAATACTTTTAACTAGAACAGGTTGATACGAATTAAATCTCAAATTTGGATAATCAAAGTTGGAAATAAACCGAGCCAAATTTACAGGGCCATCAATACAATAAAGATGCTCTTTATCCAGTTTAAATTGTTCTAACAGATAATCTGTTATTTTTTGAGGACAGTTTTTTGTCACTTCCAAACGAACTTCCCGACCAAAACGTCGTGAAGACAACTCATCTTTTAAGGCAACAGCCAGGTCATCAATATCTTCTGAAACCGTTAAATCTGCATTTCGTGTAACACGGAATTGATAGCAACCTGTCGCTGTCATTCCTGGAAATAAATCATCAATATGCTGCTGGATGATGGCAGATAATAAAATATAATGTTCCCCACCTCCCGAAATTTCATCTGGTAAACGAATCAGACGTGGTAAAGAACGCGGTGCTGGAACAATTGCAAAATCAATTTTTCGACCAAAGGCGTCTTTACCTTCTAAAGAAACAATAAAGTTCAGACTTTTATTGACCAAGCGTGGGAAAGGATGAGAGGGGTCTAAACTGATTGGAGTAACAACCGGTTGAACTTCCTTGAAAAAATAATCACGAATCCATGTTTTATGTTTTTCTAATATATCTTGATATTGAATGAAATGAATGCCATAGGCTTGTAATTGAGGTAATAAAGTATAATTGAGAATATGATATTGTTCTGCGACGGCTTCGTGTGCTATTTGAGAAATATTTTCTAATACAATTTCATTGGGAATGTTATCTGGTGCTGACGTTATTCTATTCAAATCGATTTGCTGTTTTAATCCAGCAACGCGTATTTCAAAAAATTCATCCAGATTTCTAGAAAAAATAATTAAGAAGTTTAGACGTTCTAATAGTGGGTGCTGCGTATCTTTTGCTTGTGCAAGTACACGCTTATGAAACTCTAATAATGATAGCTCACGGTTAATATACGTACCGGAGGTATGTTCAAACAGCTCATTTTCCTGAGCAGCATACATATTCATGTAAAACTCGAATCTACTAATAACTAAGTTTGATCAAAAAGCCTAAAGGCTGTTGACATTTCATCTATCGCCTGACGCGTTGGTTAAAATGACTTAGACAAGGTATGAAACCCAAACAAGGGCGATCCTAGCATCAAGTTTCATCACAGAGTTTTAGCCATCATCCTTCGAGATCAGGCTATTTTCAAATGGATGCGTTTGTCCACGCATCATTGTCCATCTGATTTATGTCATTATGATGACAAAAAACAATATATTAGATATTAAAATGACTTAGGCTAATAAAAATACTAAACTGACTTGTAAACCCTGTAATTGAGTTGATGGTTTCAATTCCATCTGTGCATTAATTTGTTCTAATGCTGTTTTAACAATAGACAATCCCAAACCACTGCCCATTGCCTGATGCTGTGTTTCAGGCAACCGAACAAAACGCTCTAGAACATGATTATAATATTCTGAGGAAATTCCCTTACCATTATCATGAATATCAACATAGGCAAATTTCCCTTGTTGATGAATCACAATGAGTACTTTGCCCTGTTCAGGATTATATTTAATCGCATTATCTAAGATATTCAATAATATCGTTTCAAGTATAGAAGGCGTAGCTTTTATATAAAGTTCATCTAGCTCATCTGCAAGAATAACCTGTATATCAATGTTTTTTCTTCTGGCATTTGCCCAAAGTTGCCCAACACATTGCCGTGCCATTTCTATCAGATTAACTGGCTCAAGTATAATTTTTCCCTGTACCTCATGATGTGCCAAACTCATCAACTGCTCAACCAAATGTGTCATCCGTTTTAAGCTTTGCTGCAAATCACCCAGATTTTCATGATACAAAGCATTCGATTGTGGCGTTTTTTCTAATAATGAAAGCTGTAGGGTAATTGCAGTGAGCGGAGTTCTTAACTCATGCGCGGCATTTGCAACAAACATTTTTTGGTGATTTTGTGCCTGTTCAATCCGATTAAAAAGATAATTTAACTCATTAATCGCAGGCTTAATTTCAGCGGGGAGATTTTCTATTCTGACCTCAGATAAGTCTGAATAATTTCGAATAGCAAATGCCTTTTTTAAATCATCCAGAGGTTTTAGATGATGCCGAATCAGTCGATAAACACCATACATTGCAAATGGCATAAACAGAACATAAGGAATCAGCATATTCAGTGCCAGTTGCTTCGCCAGATGTCGTCTCACTTTGATCAACTGGCTAATTTGAATCTGCTTATCAGCCAAAGGCAAAACATAAACTTTTAACTCTCCACGTGAAGAGTGGATCTTGGCAAATTTAGGCGATGACATGTAACTGAGTAAAAAATCTGGTTTATGTACAGGGTTTTCAAGCTCAGCTTTTGGAACAATATCAATAAAGATATCTGTTTCATCATATTTATGTTTTACATCATATTGTGAACTTTGCAAGGTCACATTATGTGTATTTAAAAAATTGGCCATTTCCTGCATTTGGCGGTCTAAAACTTCTTGTGACTCATCTAATGCGACCCAATATGCTGCTATTCCAATCAGGAAAAAAAGAACAACACTGAATATCAAAATACTCAGTGTCATCCTAAAACTTAAAGGCTGTTTATTATAATTGTTAAAATACTCAGGAAAATTCACAATCAAGTTTCTCTATTCTTTGATCATTTCAATACAATATCCCAGACCTCGCACGGTACGAATTAAGTTCTTCCCTAATTTTTGTCTTAAATTATGAATATGAACTTCTATCGTATTGCTGTTAATTTCTGTTTGCCAGTCATATAGTTTTTGCTCAAGTGTCTGGCGTGAGAAAATCTGATTCGGATACATCATCATCGGCTCAAGAATGGCCCATTCTTTATTCGAAAGTTCGACATTCTGCCCTTTTTTAAGCACGCGATGAGTATTTGGAAAAAGCTGAACATCACCAACTTTAAAACTTAACTCTTCTGCAATATTAAAATGGCTACGGCGCAATACAGATTCAATACGTGCGACCAATTCTTCAAAATCATAAGGTTTTACAAGGTAGTCATCCGCACCTAGTTTTAGCCCCTGTATCTTGTCGCGACTTTGGTCGCGTGCACTAATAATAATCACGCCCATACGATTCAAATCCGCTTTTTTGCGAATATGTTTCAATAGGTCCAAACCTTCAACTTCAGGTAAACCCAGATCAAGCAAGGCAACATGATAATGATTGCCAAATAACAGGTCTAATGCTTCCAACCCTGTTTGTGCCCAATCTACCTGAAACTTTGCATGCTGTAACAATTGGTAAGTTGTCTTGCCAATCATTACATCATCTTCGACATATAAGATACGAATCATACGATTAAATACGTCCTTGGCAATTCGATACCATATTGAGTTTTGGATTGAGTACTTGCGTTTGAATATCAAGTAATCCTAAAACTGTTGGGAACAAGTTGTCCTGACTTAATTTTGCTTTCTGTTGTTCATTTAGACAAGTACGCAACTGGTTTTGCTGTGGCCATTGTCCAGAGAACCAGAACAACATTGGAATGTGTGTTTGTTCTTTAGGCGACATCAAATAAGGAGCACCATGCAAATACATACCGCTTTCACCTGTCGACTCGCCATGATCTGATAAATACATCATGCCACTTGCAATTGGTAACTGTTTCAAATCCTGAATTAAAGTCGCCAATATATGGTCTGTATACACAATAGTATTGTCATAAGTATTTACTAATGTGTCATGGTCACAGTTCTGAATATTGTTCGTATCGCATGTTGGGGTAAATTTTCTAAATGCTTGAGGGTAACGCTCATAATAAGCAGGGCCATGACTCCCCATTTGATGTAAAACAATCAATTGATTTTGTTTCAAATGTGCCATATCTAAGGTTTTTAGATAATCTTTCAGCGCATCTAATAATACCTGATCCTGACATTCGCCATCTTTACACGACTTTTGATAACGTGGGTCGTCTTTCGGAGAAATATAATTCTGAATACGATCACAGGCACCCTTACAACCTGAATTATTATCAATCCAAGTCACTTTATAACCTGCCCGTTGAACCACATCCAAAAGCCCTTCACGATGAGATGCCAAGCTTTCATCATATTCATGACGTGGCATACCAGAGAACATGCAAGGAACAGAAACAGAGGTTTGTGTACCACACGATGAAACATTACTAAAATTAATAATATCTAATTTAGATAATTCTGGATTTGTAAGTTTGCCATATCCGTTTAGGCTAAAGTTCTGGGCACGTGCGGTTTCCCCGACAACAAGCACTAAAATTTTAGGCTGCTGCGATGATGCATTCATTACAACATGTGCATCTTCGCCATAACGAACCAAAGGTGCTTTTTTCTTATTATGTTGAAATTGTTTTTGGAGATAACTTAGTCCACTCGAAATCGCATTCATTGGACTAATTTTTGCTTTCAGCTCCCGATGCTCTCGGAAAATAGGCGCATATTGACCATAAAATGCAAATAAACAACCACCCGCACAGGCAAAAGCAATAATCAAACTCAGCAGCTTCATTAATAGCGTTTTTTTAACTGTCTGCGGTTTAATCTTTATAAAAGCAAAAATAATAATCAGTGGAATAATCACCGTGCCTGCAAACCAGATTAAAAATGGTGCAGCAGAGATGAGGTCTAAAGTTTCATGAAAATCTGTTTGGGCGACATTTTCCATTTGACTACGTGTAATTTCCACCCCTAATTGGTTGACAAAATACGAAGCCCCGCCCCCGACAAAAATCAAAAAAGCACTGATGACTTTTGCAGTTCGCTTCCAGTTGAATAACTGTAGAACGATAAAATATAAGCTCGTTAACAATAAAAATGTAGCGAAGATGAAAAAATAATGCGCCACTCCCGTGTACGAACTTAATTGAGAGATTTTCTGAAAGAAACTAAAATTTAATCCCCCTGCCAACCAAGCAGCAATTAACAGGTTGAACCCAGTAAGGGAAATTTCTATTTTCCTAGAAGAAGATAAGACTTGCATGTATTTTTTCATCACCTAAACAATATATACGCATTAAATCATTTAAAATTCAGCGAGGATTAATTTAATAAATATTTAAAAATAAATAACATAACAATATATTACAATATTATGTCACTTATTCTATGTCTATTTACATTTCAGTTGCACATCTTCTTTCAACTAAAGCATGATTTCAATATCTGATTACAAATATCATGCTGACGAGATAACCCCAAACTTCACTATTTTCTCAGTATTTTATAGGAATATATGTCTAAAATATTTGTGCTCGCACCAGACTCATTTAAAGAAAGTATGACAGCAATAGAAGCTTGTCAGGCAATGCATGCAGGTATCAAATCAATCTTCCCAGATGCCCGCTTTATTTATAAACCGATGGCAGATGGTGGAGAAGGAACCATTGATGCCTTACTTTTTGCCTTAAATGGAGAAAAAATCCCTGCGACAGTCACAGGTCCACTGCCTAATCAAAAAATAGAAAGTTATTTTGGCATGATCCACTCAGGTCAAACGGCTGTGATTGAAATGGCAAAAGCCAATGGGCTTGACTTACTGCCATCTGAACAACGCAATCCATTATTAACCACCACATTGGGGACTGGCGAGCTCATTCGCGCAGCACTGGATTATGGTGCAAAAAAAATCATTATCGGATTGGGCGGAAGTGCAACCAATGATGGCGGTGCAGGAATGGCACATGCTTTGGGCGTTCGATTTTACGATCAGCATGGACAAAATGTGGCTTTGGGTGGTGGTTACTTACATCAAACCCACACCATTGACCTTTCAGGTCTAGATCCCCGCTTACAACACACCGACATTGTCATTGCCAGCGATGTAGAAAATCCTCTGATTGGAAAAACAGGTGCAAGTCATATCTTCGCTCCACAAAAAGGCGCGACAGCAGCAATGGTAGAAACCCTTGAATCTAACATGCAGCATTATGCGCATTGTTTAACACAACAATTCCAACGAGAGTTTCATCACATTGCAGGTTCAGGTGCGGCAGGAGGCTTAGGTGCAGGGTTATTGGCTTTTACAGGGGCAAAAATTCAATCTGGGGTAAAAACCATTCTTGAAGAAATTGATCTTGAGCATGCTATCGCTCAAGCGGACTATGTTTTTACTGGCGAAGGTGGCATTGACTTTCAAACCCAATACGGCAAAACACCCTTAGGCGTTGCAAAATTGGCGCAACAATACCATAAACCTGTTTTTGCCTGTGCTGGGTATGTCGGTGATGGTATAGATGTATTGTACGATCAGGGTTTCACTGCTATTTTTGGGATTTTAGACCGTAGTTCGGACCTGAAAACCGCCTGTATCAATGGTCAGAAAAACCTACAACGTACCTGTGAAAATATTGCTCGTGTTTTAAAATAATAAGATATGCAGGAAACTTAGGATAATTAACCATTCATCACACTTTGTAATGACAAATACTCAGGTGCGACAAGACATAAAAGTAGTATTTCAACAATGTCTAAATGAATGGTTGGATTTCTTTATTCAACAAAGTGGCATAAACGCTGAGGTCGACATTACCACCTGTTAAAATCACACCAACACGTTTACCTTGAATTTGATCTGCCAATTGGGACAATGCCGCAGTTCCAAGACAACCTGTTGGTTCAACCACAATTTTCATGGTTTGAGTAAAAAACTGCATGACCTGAACCAATTCATTATCCGTGACCGTTAAAATATCCGTTACGTTTTGTTGAATGATGGGAAATGTCAACTTGCCTAAATGTTGGGTCTGAGCGCCATCGGCAATCGTCTTCGGTGTATCGATATGAACGATCTGACCTTGCTTTAATGACTGCTGTGCATCATTTCCTGTTTCGGGTTCAACACCGTAAATCTGGCAATTTGGCAATAACGCCTTCGTAGCAAGCAAACTGCCTGACAGCAAACCACCACCGCCAAGACCAACCAGCAACATATCCAGAGTCCCAACTTCATCAATCAACTCTTTTGCTGCCGTCCCTTGTCCAGCAATAATGTCGGCATGGTCATAGCCAGGAATCAAAGTTAAGCCTTTCTCTTCTGCCAGTTGCTTCGCAATTTCTTCCCGATTTTGTGTATAACGGTCATAAAAAATAACATCTGCACCATACGCTTTTGTTGCCATGATTTTGATCTTTGGCGCATCTTCTGGCATTACAATGATTGCGGGAATATTGAGTAATTTCGCAGCCAAAGCAATTCCTTGTGCATGATTCCCCGATGAAAATGCAATCACACCACGTTGACGCTGTACTTGATCAAATTGAGAGAGTGCATTAAAAGCGCCACGGAATTTAAATGACCCTGTCCGTTGCAGGTTTTCACATTTAAAAAATATTTCGGCTGAAAACTTTTGGTTTAAGCGTTCTGAGCATAGAACAGGCGTTGAATGTGCAACGCCATAAATACGTTGTTCGGCATCCAGAATATCATCAAAACATGGCAATTTAAAATCTGTCGCTTGAGGCATATCGACTCCCTTCACTCTGGATGAATACCTTTATGATTCTTTAATATAGGAATAAACCGTTGTACGTGAAATTCCGAGATATGTTGCAATCGTGTCAATTGAGTGACGTAATGCCAAGAAACCTTCCGCTTTTAAGGTCTGAACCAACTCACGTCGATCATTTGTTTTTAACGCCTGTACCGTACTCGCTTTTTGTGCGGCGAACTGATCAATACGTTCACGTAACCCTTGCGTATTTCGTGGATCTAAGGACTCTAATGCATCACTACTTTGAAAAGAAGTAAACTGACCTAACATATTTTGAACAGCTGAAAAAATAGACAAGTCAATATTCAGGCACAAGGCTGCTGCATAATCACCTTCTTCATTTTTAATGCCGATAGATGTGCTTTTCACCTGTCGACCATCTTTAAACTGGTTTTTATAGTTTGCAATAATAGCAGGATAGTCAGGATCATTCATGCGTGCATAACCTAATTCCGTTGCAGCACCACCCTGTTCCCGACCAGATAAATTATTATAAATATTATGAATAGCATGCTCTGGATCACTCAGATCATGCACAACGACTTCGCAAAATGGGCTAAAAGTCTGACTCAACGCTTCGCCAATTTTGCTTAGTTGTTCCAACAAATGTTGTTGTGAAATCGTCTTTTTTGACATGAATGAAATTTATACTCTGCAATCGATTTCTTTAGATTCTAACTAATTTTGGCACATTTAGAATCTTCGATTTGATCATTCTGGCATTTTTCCATACTACAGCACATTTATTATCCTTTAACATTAACGATAAATGATTTTAAATATTGATTAAGCATAGAAAGAGCATATTTTATTTACTCACAGCATGCTTAATATTGACCCTAAGAGTAAATAATCAGCAAAAAGTATGTTATTTCTTCACAGTTTAAATGATATTTTTTTTCAACAAATCCTAAGCCAGTCCTCATCATTTTTAATCCCATGATTTATGAAAATGCATCATGATCACAAAGATTGTAATTCATCTTCAGGATCTCTTTTATTTCGCTTTTTCCATTTGAACTCACTCAGAATCACGCCAATGATTACAAACATTGCACCCCAAAGTGCAGAAATACTAAGACGTTCGCCTGCCATGCGTCCAAAAAGCCCCGCCCAAACAGGCTCTCCAGCATAAATAATTGCAGCTTGGGACGCATCAACTGAACGCTGCGCCCAGTTCATCGTAAGTTGAATTAATGCGCTTGCGAGTCCCATCCCAACGGCGGTGATGATCAATGTCCAACTCAAGCTAGACGGTGCTACTTCCCCAACGACAGGCATACTTATAAATGCCACCAATGATGCAATTGCCAGTTGAATCACCGTGACGCATTGAATATTTACTTTATTTGAAAAATAACCAATTAAAATAATTTCAAGAGCAATGGCGATAGAACCGCATAATGTAATGATCTGCCCGAAGGTAAAAGAAATGTTATGCCAGCCATTATCTGTTAATAATACAACGCCTAAAAAGGCACAGCATATCCCAAGCCACGCCATCACACTTAAACCTTTTCGGAATAGAACCAATTGTAATAGTGGAACAATGGGCACATACAATGCCGTTAAAAAAGCCGATTCACTGCTTGAAATACTTTGTAATCCAACCGTTTGAGCACCATATCCTCCTGCGATCGCCAGCCCAATCACACTGCCTGCAAGCAGATCTTTCCATGTGATTTTCGAAAGTGCGCGTATTGAAAGACATCCAACAGCCAAAGTCGCAGCCGCAAAACGAAGCCCGACAAAGAACATCGGAGAACTCGAGGTTAATGCATGTTGCACCACCAAAAAAGTTCCCCCCCAGACCACTGTAATTAAAATTAAAGCGATTTGAGGGAGATATGAAACCTGACTCAACTTACCTAAACGAGGTGTACTCATGAAAAAAATGCAACCATGCTTTTACGGTTATGGATGGGTTATTTTATAGTGAGTCGTCATCAAGTCCACAACAGATGTTATTTTTTTATCTAAAAAGGCTTATACCGTTCTATATGGCAATAATTTATTTTGAATCAATGTTTGAATATATTCAGCATAGACAGATATTTTTTCATAAATATGCTCTGCATAAAACATATCTTCAATTAAGTGCGCCATCTGATTTGGTGTAAAAATATCACAGTGATACGTTAATTTACTGTTCATTTCTGAAAAAGTCCGACAAATCTGTGCATATTGTTCATCTTTCCCTTTAAACAATAATCGATGCATATTTAACTGCGAACTCATCGGAATTTTTTGCTCAGTTTGCTCTGTCGGCACAATAAAAATATCGACATTAAAAAAGGCTTCAAACTGAATCTTTATGTCTTCATCTAAAGCCTGATCAGATAAAATAAATATGCTTGAAACATCACTACGACATAACGCTTTAATCAGGCTGTAATGAATAAAGTCCTGTTTGGATAAAGATAAATCAGCTAACTCCAAATACAAATTCATGCTGCTTAGAATATCATCTGGTTTAAACGAATATTGGCTTTGTGTTTGATAATACTTGTTTAAAACCGTTGATACTGGCTCAGTCGCAGGTGTTGTATAAATCACTTTTTTATTCAAATTGGCAAGAATGAAAGGTGCAAATAAATAAGCTAAATTTGCACTTTCCTCTTCAATACGTGACTGTAAAAGATAAATAGTTTCTTTTTTTGCAAACTCACGTAATACCTTACCACGCAATAAAGTCGCTTCAATATTGATAAAGTCGTGTTGAAGCTGATGCCAAACTTTGTCTGAAATTTTTGATGCCCCGACAAGTTTCGGAAGCAAATTCAACTGTGGCGTTGTAAACATGAGCATATAGTCCTGTGACCTGTTAATCCAATCCATCCATTAGAGCTTGTCGAGATTCACCGCAATAATCACACCGACACAGAACAACAACGCATACAAAAAGAAGAATAAAATCATTCGTTTGAATGCTTTTTCAGAAATTCCACTCTCGTTACGTTTTGGTTTTTGTTCCGAATTATTCATGGTCATCTCTCTTTAAAGTGAATTACTTATCTTGAAATTATTTTGCTGTAACTTCGATATGAACACTAGTAACAGAACTGTATTAAAAAACTATAACAGATAATGTATTAACTTCTTATCTGTTATAGTTTTTATTAAATTTTCTGTATATACCAATACAGATAAGAATACAGCATGATTGTTCTCATCATTTTTATAAGAGGTTGTGCTTATGCAAATCATTCGACTGTGCCAGCTTATTTTTACTGTTCACAATATATCCAAATAAATTTTCTGAATATAACCTCAGATAAATCGATTGTGCTTTTTTACTATGTTTCATTTTTGTTTCAGCTAGACAAATATTAAACATTAATGGAACGAAATACGGCGTAAAATGAAACACAAGTATTTTTAGATAAATACAATTTGTTGATTTTAATAAGTATTTTTTATTTATTATTTTTGGCATTTTAATTGCAAAAATTAGAGAACAAGTGATTGAACATTCTTTATTTATTCTCCTATTTTTACAGATTTATCTTGGAAATACACTCCCGATTTTTGAGTGTGATTTAGATAGCTGACAAATAACGTTTGTTCTCTTTCAATTTTTTAGCATGTTCAAGAGGAGGTTATATGAGCCTTGGTCTAACAGCTTTAGAACTGGCACGTATACAATTTGCCTTTACCGTGTCATTTCACATTATTTTCCCTGCCACCTCCATTGGTCTCGCCTGTTTTCTAGCCGTCCTAGAATGGCGTTGGTTAAAAACCCAAAATCCCGTATACAAAGCCCTTTTTAAATATTGGATTAAAATCTTTGCCGTTGCTTTCGGGATGGGTGTGGTTTCAGGTGTCGTCATGAGCTATCAGTTTGGAACCAACTGGAGCGAATTTTCCCGTATCGCAGGTAGTGTGACGGGCCCTCTATTAACCTATGAAGTTCTCAGTGCTTTCTTTTTAGAAGCAGGTTTCCTTGGAATCATGCTTTTTGGCTGGGAAAAAGTTGGCTCAAGAGCACACTTTTTTGCAACAGTCATGGTCGCTATTGGTACCTGTATTTCGATGTTCTGGATTTTATCATCCAATAGCTGGATGCAGACACCGCAAGGTTTTGCCATAGAAAATGGCATTATCGTACCCAAAGACTGGCTTGCAATTGTCTTTAACCCTTCTTTCCCTTATCGCTTTGCACACATGGGTACAGCAGCCTTTTTAGTTTCTTCATTATTGGTTGTGGGGACTTCTGCTTGGCACTTAGTCAAAGGTCGCAGAGATGAACTGGTTAAAAAGTCTTTTTCCATGGGGCTTTGGATGGTACTTGCCACATCATGTTTACAAGTATTTATTGGTGATAACCACGGGCTAAATACTTTAGAACATCAACCTGCAAAACTCGCAGCCATCGAAGGACATTGGGAAACCAACTACAATGAATCGATGCCACTCTTGTTGTTCGCTATTCCCGACATGCAAGCTGAGAAAAATAAATTTGAAGTGGGTATTCCTCATCTAGGTAGCTTAGTGCTTACCCATAGTTTAGATGGGACAGTCAAAGGTTTAAAAGATTTCCCTGCTGAAGATCGTCCAAATGCCACCATCGTTTTCTGGAGCTTCCGTGTCATGGTCGGTTTAGGCATGTTAATGGTCGGACTGTCTTTACTTGCGCTATGGCTACGTAAAACCAATCGTCTATTTGAAGCGTCATGGTTTCATAAATTTGCCATGTTCATGGGGCCGACAGGTTATATCGCGCTTCTTGCAGGTTGGGTGACAACTGAAGTTGGGCGTCAGCCTTGGGTGGTTTATGGTGTATTACGAACTCAAAATGGCTTATCTCACGCTGTTTCAGCAGGTCAGGTTGGTATTAGTCTCATTCTTTTTGTTGTGGTGTATACCATCGTTTTTGGTAGTGGTATCTACTACATCCTTAAACTGGTTCGCAAAGGCCCTTTAACTTTAGAAGAAATCTCTACAACGCCACATCGCCAAGTGCAAACTGCAATGCGACCTTTAAGCACCGTAGATGAACCTATTGACAATCAAAAAGAATCTCAGGAGAAACATCATGATTGATCTTTCTTTAATTTGGGTCGGCATTATTGGTCTGGGCGTATTGATTTACGTCATTATGGATGGGTTCGATTTAGGTATCGGGATTCTATTTCCATTTATTAAAAGCAGCGAAGAACGCGATGTGATGATGAATACTGTCGCACCCGTTTGGGATGGAAATGAAACATGGATGGTTTTAGGTGGTGCAGGTTTATATGCGGCATTTCCTTTGGTCTATTCCACTGTTTTATCAGCATTTTATATGCCGATTATTCTCATGGTTGTTGCCCTGATTTTCCGTGGCGTTGCGTTCGAGTTTCGTTTTAAAGCACATAGAACCAAAGCATTGTGGGACTTGGCTTTTATCTGGGGCTCAATTTTGGCTAGCTTCTTCCAAGGCGTGATTTTAGGTGCATACATTCAGGGCATTAAAACCTCGAATGGTATTTTTGCTGGTCAATGGCTAGATTGGCTGACACCATTTTCACTCTTTACAGGCATAGGCGTCATTATTATCTATGCAGCTCTGGGTTGTGGATGGCTGATTTTCAAAACCGAAAGCCAATTACAACATGAAATGTTTAAACTAATGCCCAAACTGGTGATTGCACTATTGGTTGTGTTTGTTGGTGTCAGTATTTATACCCCAATGACACATCCAGAAATTGCTGCTCGCTGGTTTGCCATGCCAAATCTGATGTATTTCAGCCCCGTCCCCTTACTGGTGTTATTATTCTCTGTGCTGATTATCAAAGACTGTAAAAAAGAGCAACTCAATGACATCACACCTTTTATTTACACATTGGCGTTGGTGTTTCTGGCATTTACGGGTTTCGTGATTAGTTTGTGGCCGAATATCATTCCACCCTCTGTAACGATCTGGCAAGCTGCCGCACCTGAGTCGAGTCAATTATTTGCCTTAATTGGTGCGCTCATACTCATCCCAATCATTATTGGATATACCATCCTGTCCTATTGGATCTTCCGTGACAAAGTCCGTGTTGGTGATGAAGGTTATCATTAATAGGAGTCAACTGATGAAAAAAATGAATATACGCTTAGGTCAAACACAATGGTTTATTGTACTTTGGTTCGCGGGGTTTCTAGGTTTGGGCGTGATTGCAGGTCTGTTTAAGGTATTATTATATTTTGCTTATCCATAAGCGATTTACTCAAACTTACGTCCATGCTACAACATAGCAAAGACCGTTTTTCATCAAAAGATGGGTAGAGAATTCTATCCATCTTTTTTAAAATTTACAGATATCCTCACCAAAACTTGAATATGTATAAATCTGAACAACTTGCACAACAAATCAGACAACAAATTGAAAATGGTTCATGGCATGCACATGACAAGCTGCCATCGTTACGTGAACAAGTACAATTGTCAGGTTTTAGCCTAATTACCGTGATGAATGCTTATCAGGAACTTGAAGCTCAGGGTTTGGTTTATGCAAAAGAAAAATCAGGATATTTTGTCGCAGAACAAATTCAGTCAAAATTACTCGACCATGCATCCATTGTATCTCTCAACTCTAAAGTTGAAATCAATTCACTGGTTTTTCAATATTTAAAGTCAACTCAATCTCCGTCTATTTTGCCTCTAGGTTCAGCTTTTCCCGATAGCCAACTTCTATACACACCAAAACTTTTACAAATTATGGGGCAACATGCACGGCATCGACTCAGTTATGATCAGGTCGGCAGCCTTCCCCCAGGCAATTTTGCCTTAAGACAACTCATTGCCCAGCGTTACCGTATGCAAGGAATTCCAACCGATGCCGATGACATTGTCATTACATCGGGTTGTTTAGATGCGCTTAATCTGGCACTACAAACGGTTGCAAAAGCGGGTGATTATATTTTATTGCAACAAACTATTTTTTATGGCGCATGGCAAGCCGCAGAGCGTTTGGGCTTAAAAGTCATTACCATTCCCGAACATCCAAAGTATGGATTTGACCTTGATGCCTTCACCAAAGTCCTAAAAACCTATCCAATAAAGGTCTGCTGGCTGATGCTCAATAGCCATAACCCGATTGGCTTTACGGTCAGTGACGAAATTAAATATGAAATCGCCAAGTTATTACACGAATATCAGATCTATCTCATTGAAGACGATGTCTATGAAGAAATGTACTACGGCGGTAAAAAACCTTTACCCATGAAATATTTCGATCAACAAAATCTGGTCTTGCACTGCTCTTCTTTTTCTAAGACATTGGGGGCTGGGTTTCGTGTTGGCTGGGTATATGCAGGCAAATTTTCAAACCATATTCAACATTTACAACTCATGAGTACCATTTCGGTAAATGCCTTAGTCCAGCATGCACTAGTAGACTTTTTATCTAGCCATCATTATGAAAAGCATTTACGTAGTTTAAGGCTCATGTTAGAGCGTTGTAAAAAACAGTTTTATCAATTTTTCAAACAAAACCTCCCTGCCGAATGTGAAGTTTATTATTATCCAAGTGGTTATTTTTTATGGTTAAAATTACCTAAAAATATGAATAGCATGCACATTTATGAACAATTATTACAGCAAAATATTAGCGTTGCACCAAGCCCTCTCTTTAATGTATTGGAGTTACAACAACATTTTTTAAGGGTGAATTGTTCTTTTGAATGGTCAGATCAAATTGAAATGGCAATGAATACACTCATTGCATGCATTCGGCAAAACCATACCTCTACCTTAAAGACGATCAATGAATAGCACATCGTCAAAATGTAGATCTTCTTATGAATCTACATTTTGACGTTTTTAATGAGCTGTGTGCTTTTATCTAAAAATTAAATTTAAGTGATAACTGTGCGGTACGAGGTGCACCTAAAAATAAGTAGTCATCACCTAAATAACCACCAGCATCTCGCCAATATTTTTTATTGAATACGTTATCAACATTGAAACGCAACGCCGTGTCATAACCATACAACTTAAAGTTATATGCAACACCCGCATCAAAAATGGTATAGCTAGGTACACTCACCGAACCTTCTTTATTGGCAAACTTTCGGGCACTGTATTGAAAACCACCCAACACACGTAAACCTTCAATTTCAGGTACGGCATAAGAAAGATGCGTTGCGATTCTGAATTTTGGAGAATTTTGTGTTTGATGGCCTGCAAACGCTGCACGGTCAATATCTGTTAATCGAGAGCGTATCCACGCGGCAGAAGACGTAATCGACCATTGTTCTGTCAGATCTCCATTGACCGATAATTCAACACCACGGTTACGTTGTTTACCTTGTGCAATAAAGATTTGTTCTCCATCAGCAAGACTACTACTGTATTGGTTGTCCTGTGTTAAATCATAAACAGCAGCTGTCACTAAAAACTTTTGGATTTGCTGTTTAATACCAACTTCGTACTGTTCAGACTGAATCGGGGCTAAAACTTCATTCACATTATTTTGCGTATACAACGGTGCTTGACCACCATCTGCCAATCCTTTTGCATAGGAAACATATAAGTTGGTATTGTCTACAGGACGGTACATCAGGGCAACTTGTGGTAAAAATTTGTCCATCTGAGTTTTACGGGTCTGGATGCTGTCTTTGTCATATGCTTTTTCATTCACATGCACCCATTTTCCCCCAAGTAATGTCGACCATTGTGTATTGAGCTGGATTTGATCCTGAATACTCAAGGCAGTTTGTTTACTATCAAGTGATTTATAATAAGGGCCTAAATCATTATCTGCTGTTTGATAATCTGGAGTATCTGTGTAAATGCTTCCACTCATTGGATTACCATTGGCATCCAAATTCGTATTCACCCCTTCATATTGTTTCTGCGTTTTATTGGTTTGCGTTAACCCAAGCATGACATGATGCTCAAGCTTGCCTATACTAAAATGTCCCTTCACGACTGCTTTATATTGATCTGTATTGCGTGCATCATCTGGGCTTTGATAATCATAAAGATCATAAGTTCCATCTGCATAATATCCATATGGGAAAGCAGAATAATCATCAATTTTAGCTTTACTGTGCGATGCACTTAGGCTTGCTGTCCAGTCATCATTAAACGTATAGTTATATTTTAAACTGGTATTCAAACTATTGATGGTGACAGGTTTCCCCCAACTTTGATAACCCAGTAATCGTTTCCAACTAACATCAGTTGGTACAGTTTGACCATCTAACAATTGATATCCCGGAACAGAACGCTGGCGTTGGCGTTGCGATTCAAGATCAAACTGTAACTGTGAGTGATCTGACACATTCCAGTCCAATGCCACAGAACCAAATGTTCGCTGACCATTGGTATGCTCTACATAAGGATGTATTTTTTCCTGAGCAATATTCACCCGATAACCAAATTGCTTTTGTGCTCCAACAAAGCCGCCTAAATCTGCCGAAATGGTATTATCACCATAACTATCGACATCAAATCCAATAGCATGAATGTCTTTTGGATGTTTGGTCACAAAGTTCACCACACCACCGGGTGTAGACATATCACTTTGAATAGCAGAAATACCTTTTAAAATTTCAACTCGTTCTTTATTTTCAAGGGCAATATTCTGCTCGCCACGCACCAAATTACCATTAATCAAATAACTCGACGCCAAATCTAGGCTAAAACCGCGTGAAACAAAGTTCGGATAATATCCAATCGGTGCATAACCATCACCCATTGAAGCATCATTTTTGACGACGTCAGTCAAAAGTTTTGCATGCTGATCTGCAATGCGTTCCGCCGTAATCACAGAAACCGAAGCAGGTATTTGAGCAAGTTGCTGTGTGCCAAAACCTGTCAAATCGACTGTTTTTGCAACATATCTTTCTTTTGATACGTCATTGGCATGTACCGTAATGGTCGAAAGTTGCTGTACATTGTCTTCTGCATGCCCTTGGGTTGCAGCTACAGGAGCCAACACAACCAACGCAAGAGATTGATACAAAGCATGTCGCTTGAAGTGCTTAGGTTTCATGAAAACAGGATCAATAAAAAGAAAGAATATTAAAAGGTTAACTTAAAGAAAGCCATAGTCTTTTATATCGGGTTAGCTAATGAGCGATCTGCAAACAACGTATCCATCATTGATTTTAATTTATCACTAAACACAATCCCCTGTGGGCTGCAAAACCATTTTGTATGTCCAAGTAACCAATCATAATAAGCTGCATCTGCATGTTGTTGATTTTGCGTAATCGCAATAAAGTATTCCAGCTCGGAAAACGCAAAATCCACATGAACAATTTTCAATAATTCGGGCACAATTTTAAGTTGTTCTAAATCATCAGACTCAGCTGCATAACCCTGAAGGAATTTTGCCAAACCAGCATAATCAATCACAATTTCAGAGCTTTCAGTTAGCCCAAGCCAATCTATAAAGTTACGTTCAATTGCGACTGCAACATCATAAGCAATCGAAGTTCGGTCACATAATCCAAAATCAATCACAGATGCGACTTCTGCATGTTTTGTATCTGAATGCCAAAGTAAATTGGATGCATGAAAATCGTTATGTGTCCAAATTTTGGGAAACTGGCGTAAAGCATCAACTATTTTTTTATGAACCTGCTTCAATTGATTCAATACAGTTGAATCCATTTTTTTATCAAGAAAATACTGTGTCAAAGCGATACTATTTTTTATTCTGTCATCTAATGTCTGAATAATATCGCCACTTTCCAATAAATCCTGATTGGAAAATAAATAACGTGCTGTTCTTCCTACAACAACGTCATAATCCTTTGCTGCCAAATGAAGTTTTGCAAGCATCTTCCCTGCTTGCAAAGCATGTTCAGCATAAAAAAAAGGTTTCCATGAAGGCGTATTAACATATAAATCTATCGCAGATGAATGGAGATGAATTTCATAACTCCAGTCTCCAATTTCAACAGCCGTCATGCCTGTCTGTGCGGTCAAAACCTGAGGCACATGAACGCCTTTTTTCGCCAAATGTGCAATGAAAAGATGTTCTTGCATTAAATCCTGCGCAGAACGAAATGAACGATGGCTTCGCTTCACAAAAAAAGTCTGCTGTGCAACCTGAATGAGTGCTGCTGAAGAAAATGGTCGGGGGCTATTCCATAAAATAGAAAAATCACCGCTTAATGCCTGATAATATTTTTGTAAATGCTCAATATCCCTTACTATCAAATATTGCCAATCTTTTTCTTCAAGTGCTATGCCCATGCCATGACCCAAGCTAATTTCTGCTGCAAGCATCACCTTTTCCACGCCATCTCACTGTTCATCTATTCAGGCGTCTATTTTAAAAGATAAAAGGACTGACGGGGTTGATTTTCTAAAATAGTTTTCTTTGGTTATTCATTATTTAAACTAGAAACTGATCATGATGCATAAATAAAAGAGACATAAAAGAAAAACGCTCCTTTTGGAGCGTTTTATGTGGCTTAATCAATTAAGATTAGTCAAGAGGCTGAACTGCTTCCGCTTGAAAACCTTTTTGACCTTCAACCACGCTGAACTCAACACGTTGGCCGTCACGTAAAGAACGGTGACCATCACCTAGGATAGCGCGGAAATGTACGAATACATCGTCGCCACCGCTACGTTGAATGAAACCAAAACCTTTAGTATCGTTAAACCATTTAACTACGCCTTGTTCACGTACTGTCATTAGTTAATCCTCAGTGATTCAAATAAAGGATTCCCCCGGTGTTGCAAACAGTAAAGCGAACAAAGTTTAAAAATAGTTATTATTTTTAAGCTTATGACCATTTCTGTAAAACTATTAACAAATTCCGGTTATATCCACGTTATCACAGGAAAATTTCAACAATTACTTGTTATCAACATTCCTGCAATCCGTTCCCGAGATTAGCACGGGTAATATAGAATTGGTAGTAAAATTTTCCCTATTCGGTGGATTTTTTGTTGATAATCATTTCATAAAATCAGTAAACGCCTTGCTCTTTTTTCAATATGCAATTTTTGTTAAAATTTTTGTCCTATAAAAATTCGTGTTTGAAAGATGACTATCGATCAAGTAAAAGATCATTCTGCGATTGAAATTGATGCATTGGGAAAGCCTTGCCCAATGCCATTACTCATGTTAAAAAGAGCCATTAAATCTACAACAGATGCACAATATTTTCACCTCAAGGCATCAGATCCGAACAGTGAAGTCGATATTTTACGTTACTGCCAGCTCAATCATTTAAGTTGCGAAATGACTCAGATTTCAGAGAACGAGTTCCAATATTGGATTAAAATCTAGTCATATGTAATATTAAATATACGCTCTTGCATATTTTTTTACATTTCTCTACCCTTTTTTCCTTAATTATGTAATCTAAGCGGATTATGATTAAAACCAATGGTCTTGATACCAAATATCCTTATAAGGAGTATCCATGAGTGACAGCAGCAATCAATTGATGCCCCTGTCATTGTCTGCGCCTGGTATAAATCTCGGTGCATACATTAGTACGGTCAATCAATTACCTATCCTTACTGCTGAACAAGAGAAAGAACTTGCTGATCGTTATTATTATGATCAGGATTTAGACGCTGCAAAAATGCTCGTCATGTCACATTTACGCTTCGTTGTTCATATTGCACGTAGTTATGCAGGCTATGGACTTCCTCAAGGTGACTTGATCCAAGAAGGTAATTTAGGACTCATGAAGGCGGTGAAACGCTTCGATCCTAATATGGGTGTGCGTCTAGTTTCTTTTGCTGTCCACTGGATTAAAGCCGAAATACATGAATACGTTATTCGTAACTGGCGTATCGTTAAAATTGCAACAACAAAAGCTCAGCGTAAACTCTTTTTTAATCTGCGTAGTTTAAAAAAATCAAGTAAAAGGCTGACTCTTGAAGAAGCCAAATCCATTGCAAACGACTTGAATGTAACACCCGAACAAGTCCTTGAAATGGAAGGTCGTCTCACCGCATATGATGCTGCTTTCGAAGCACAAAATGACGATGATGATGAAGGCTCAGTACATGTTGCACCTGCTTTATATCTTGAAGATAACCGATACGACCCTGCGCTTCTTGTCGAAAATGAAGACTACGAAGAACAAAGTAATGCCGCTTTACATGAAGCGATGAACCAGCTAGATGATCGCTCACGGAATATTTTACAGCGTCGCTGGTTAGATGATGATAAATCCACATTGCATGAGCTTGCGGCTGAATATAATGTTTCTGCGGAACGCATTCGCCAGCTAGAAAAAAATGCAATGGAAAAAATTAAAGTTGCAATGTCATCCAACTAATTGATTTTTATAAAAAGGCTGAATAATCGGCCTTTTTATTTGCAGAGCCATTTTGTTTGTTTAATCCAACTCAAATTTTATGGTAATGTATATGGCAAAATTATGACGGAATATCGCAATGTGGCTTGCAATTTCTGCTATCAATCTGGCCATTGCCGTAATACTTGGGGCATTTGGCGCACATGGGCTTAAAAATACAGCAAGCCTAGAACAGCTGAATTGGTGGCATACTTCAACTGAATATTTCTTCTACCATGCCTTAGGTTTATTGGCACTCTCTATTTTAGCCAAAGCCATTCCCCTATTCCCTATTAAAAGTAGCTTTATCCTCATTCAAATTGGAATTATTTTTTTCTGTGGATCGCTTTATGTTATGGGGCTAGGCTTGCCACGCATTTTAGGTGCAATTACACCAATTGGTGGTGCATTCATGATTCTAGGTTGGCTCACTTTAGCGTGGAATGCATTTCGCTTCAGCAAGTAAGGATACACGCATGATTTCTTTCTTTTTGAATGGACAAGCAACCGAAACAGCTTGTCAAAATCTTTTACAATTGGTTCACTCAATGGGTTTAGAAAATAAACGGTTTGCTGTCGAACTCAATGAAATGATTATCCCAAAATCACGATTGGAAAATACACTTATTCAGCCTAAAGACCGCATCGAAATTATTCATGCTGTAGGCGGTGGTTAATTACAGGTAGTTATCATGCAAAATACATCATTTCAAGATTCACCTTTAATCATTGGTTCACGCCAATTTTCATCTCGTTTACTTGTGGGGACAGGTAAATATAAAGATCTGGATGAAACTGGCGCTGCTATTCAAGCCAGCGGTGCCGAAATTGTCACGGTTGCTATTCGTCGGGTGAACATCGGTCAACATGCTGATCAGCCTAATTTGCTTTCAGTTATACCACCTGAAAAATATACCATTTTGCCAAACACAGCAGGCTGTTTCGATGCCAATAGCGCGATTCGTACTTGTATGTTGGCGCGTGAACTTTTAGATGGGCATAATTTAGTCAAGCTTGAAGTTTTAGGTGATGAAAAAACACTTTACCCAAACATTGTTGAAACATTAAAAGCTGCAAAAACATTGATTGACGATGGTTTCGAGGTCATGGTTTACACTTCTGATGACCCAATTGTGGCGCAAGAGCTTGAAAGTATGGGCTGTGTTGCGATTATGCCATTAGGTAGCTTGATTGGTTCTGGCTTGGGAATTTTAAACCCGCATACAATTTCAATCATTAAAGAAAATGCGAAAGTTCCAGTGTTGGTCGATGCAGGTGTCGGAACTGCCAGCGATGCGGCTCTTGCAATGGAACTGGGTTGTGATGGAGTGTTAATGAATACTGCAATTGCTGCCGCACAACGCCCTATTTTAATGGCATCTGCCATGAAAAAAGCGGTTGAAGCTGGGCGTGAGGCCTTCCTTGCTGGGCGTATGCCACGCAAACGTATGGCAAATGCAAGCTCACCAGAAACAGGTTATTTCTTTAAATAACCCTAAAAGAAAGAGTGCTAAAAAGCACTCTTTCTTTAAACCAGAAAAACTTAAATCAGTCCTTCTTTTTTCATTGCCACTTGTACCGATGGGCGTTCAGCCACTCGACTGCGTAATGCCAATATATGAGAAAAAGCTGATAAATCGTGATGTGTGAGTTGCGACCAGTTTGTAATGACAAATAAATAGGCATCCGCAGGCCCAAAACTATCCCCTAACAAATAGTCTGTATCCGAATTTTTAAGATGCGCTTCAATAAAACCTAATAACTTATCGATATTCTTATGTGCGTCTTTTCTTTGCTCGCTACTAATGTCTTTTGCAAAAAGCGCTGAATATGCAGTATGTAATTCCGAGTTTAAATACCCCAACCATTCCAGAACTTTCGCCAACCCTAAACCCGAAATTGGAATCAAGTTCTGTGATGGGTCATTTTGTGCAATAAACGGTAAAATGGCAATATTTTCAGTTAAAACCAATTTAGGGTCAATTTCCAAAGCAGGAACATAACCTTTTGGGTTAATCTGATAGTAATCGCTCCCTTTTTCTGTCAGATGTGTTCTGATATCAACTTTTTCCAGTTCATAGTCAGCATTAATTTCATTCAGAAGAATATGTGCAGCTAATGAACATGCACCAGGTGAATAATAAAGTTTCATAGGTTGTCTATTTGTCCTTGTCGTTCCTATAGAAAGTTTTAGAGTAGTTAGGCGGTCGATTCAAGTGCTGTTTATTAAGAATTACAAAAATGGTTATTGAAGGCGATTTTTAAATGACAAAAATGATGGCATTAGAAATATTTATGGCTTTTTCTCAAAAGATTTGACTTAGATAACTCAACACTTACAATAACGTCTTTGTAATACAAACTGAATGACTCCAACGTTATGACCAACGATATTATCGAAGAAACCCAAATTGTTGATCTGGACAATTTACATGAACACCGTGAAATTGTGACCTTTATGCGTCGCTCTGCGCCCTTAAATACTTCACAACGGACAGCGTTGGAACAACATCAAGATTTTATTTTAGAATATCCAGTTGGGGATTTACGTCAGCATTTTGCGCATCCTGAACGTCCATTAACTGTCGAAATTGGTTTTGGTATGGGGCGCTCGCTTGTGCTTATGGCTCAGGCGAACCCTGAACGCAACTTTGTTGGTATTGAAGTTCATGTTCCTGGAATTGCCCAATGTGTATATGAAGCAGGTCTGGCAAACTTAGAAAACTTAAAAGTTTTAGATGCCGATGCAATTCAGGTTTTACGTGAAATGCCTGACCAAAGCATCGACTGTTTACAACTTTATTTCCCAGACCCTTGGCAAAAGAAACGCCACTTCAAACGTCGTTTTGTAACGCATGAGCGTATGGCACTGGTCGAACAAAAGCTAAAACTTGGTGGAACTTTCCATTCTGCAACAGATTGGGAACCGTATGCAGAATGGATGCTGGATGTACTCGACAACCGAGAGAATCTAGAAAATTTAGCTGGTAAAGGAAATAGCTACCCTCGTCCTGAATGGCGTCCTCTGACTAAATTTGAAAATCGTGGCATAGAATCTGGCCATAAAATCAATGATTTTATCTTCAAGAAAATCAAATAATTGATCATAAGATTGCTAGAGTCAGTGCTCTAGCAATCTCCAAGCAATGCCCCACATCAACACCCCAATCCCCAAATTCAAATAGCACCATGTCTGTGCTTTTTGAACCCAAGGCAATAAGAACCTTGCACCATACCCCAGTGAAAAAAAGAACATCCACGAAGATAAAATCACGCCTATAGCAAATAGAGCTTTTTGCTGAAACTGAATGGATATTGACCCAATTAAAAACAATGTGTCTAAATAAACATGTGGATTTAGCCATGTAAATGCTAAGCAAATCATCATAGTGCGAAATAATGATTGCGTCTGCTCCGAGCCTAATGCCAATTTATCCTTATTTTGAATCGCTGCAATAAAATGTAATACGCCATAACAAAAAAGGAAAATGACCCCGACATATCTCGCAACCACAACAATTTGAGGAAAATCCGAAACGACTTTTGCCATTCCAGAAACACCCGCGGCAATCAGCAATGAATCAGACAAAGCACAAATGAAACATACCCAAAAAATATGTTGCTGTTTTAACCCTTGCTTTAACACAAAAACATTTTGCGCTCCAATTGCAATAATGAGTGAAAACCCTGTACTTAACCCATAAGCAAAAGCCTGCATAATCTTCTCTATCAAAATAAAATCACTTTTCTTGGAGGTATTATCTGTTTTCTTATTTTTAATTCAGTAAAATTTAAAATATCTTATGGAAACTAAATTATTTTTAGGAAATGCTAGACCATAAACAATCAGATGCTTTTTTAGCAGTCATCGAAACAGGTTCTTTTGAACATGCAGGACTTAAACTTTGTGTGACGCCTTCGGCCATTTCACTTCGGGTTCAAGCATTAGAAAAAGAACTAGGGCAATTACTTTTAATTCGTGGGCGACCTTGCACCCCTACACAGGCAGGTCTTCAGGTTCTAGAATATCTACAACATTGCCAACGGCTTGAACAAAATTTACTCCACCACCTAAAAGGTAAAACCGAACAGCAATTTTTTAAAGTGATTCTTGCCACCAACGCAGACTCTTTAGCAACATGGCTTTTACCACTACTACAACCTGTTATTATTCGTGAAAATATTACGCTAGATATTAAACTAGATGACCAGTCTCGTACCTATAGCTTATTGGAAACTGGCGCTGCAAATGCCTGTATTTCGATAGAAAGTAAACCCATGAAAGGATGTGAAAGCCAGTTACTCGGTATTGTTCGATATAAAATGGTTGCCACACCACAGTTTTATAAAAAATGGTTTAAATCAGGTGTGACACGTCAAGCACTCCGCGCAGCACCTGCTATTATTTTTAATGATCACGATCAAATGCATATCAATATTTTATACAAATTATTTGGTCTGGCAAAAGGCACATACCCCTGTCATTTTATTCCTTCTTCTGAATCATTTACGCATGCTATCCAACTAGGATTAGGTTATGGCATGGTACCCGAATTCCAACTTAAAACCGCATTAGAACGCAATGAATTAATTGAAATTCTCCCTGAAGCACTGACCGAGATGGAGCTTTACTGGCACCACTGGAAACGCCAGTCTGCTCCACTGGCTAAATTGACGGAACATCTTATTCAATATGCTCCCACAGTCTTAAAATAAAGCTTTCAAATTAAGACTGATCAATAAATTAGTCATACCTAAGTTTTTAAACGGTTATTTTTAGGCATGTTTCTCTATGCCCTGACTCATTTGCTGATAAACATCCAGTAAATCTGGTAAATTTTGCTGTTCGAGTAACTGTTGATGTAACGCCAAAATATTTTGGTCATGACGTTTCGCAGGTCCTGTTTGAACCTCTCTTGGCGTAAATTGAGTCGCTTTATTTGCCGTTTCCAAAATCAATGGATGAAGCAGTGAAAAATCAATCTCGGCCTGTTCTGTAATCTGATTCGCCATGTCATAACAATAATTACTAAAATTACAGGCAAATACTGCTGCCAAATGTAGATTTAAGCGTTGCGTTGATGAATAATGATAAATCTTTTTACTTAGGCTATTTGCTAGTGAATGAATATGTGACAAGCCTTGTGTTGTATTTCCCTCAATAAGCAACGGAACATCTGCCCACACCACTTCTTTTTCAAAACTAAAGGTTTGTAACGGATATAACACACCACTATTGGCATGGTGTTCGGTTAATACTTTTAAATCTGTACTACCCGACGTATGCACAACACACACATCTTTAAATGAATCTGGCAATATTTTGATGATGGATGCAATCGCTTGGTCATTGACTGCAATAATCAATACATCTATTTCAGGATCCAACCTTTGAAGTTGATCAATGGCAACAGCATTGACCTTGTGTGCAAGTTGCTGTGCATGATGAGGACTATATATCTGAAAAATCTCATGCCCAACTTTTTTGAAAGCACACGCCAGATGGGTTGCCACACGACCAGAACCAATAAAGCTTATTTTCATTTCTAGGTATTTCCATAAATCCAAACTGAAGCGATAAAAAAAGCGCCTCATTGGCGCTCTCTTTATGTACAAAAATTATTTTGCTTCTGGTGCTGGGCTGTACTGTTCGATTAAAGGTTGTAATTCACCTTTTTGGAACATATCAAGCATGATATCACTACCACCAATTAACTCACCATTCACCCAAAGTTGTGGGAATGTAGGCCAGTTTGCAATTTTCGGTAATGTCGCACGAATATCTTGGTTTTCCAAAATATTCACATAAGCAAATGGACGGCCGATTTGACTGAGCGCTTCAACTGCACGTGCAGAAAATCCACATTGTGGAAATTGTGGTGTACCTTTCATATAAAGGAGTACTGCGTGTTTAGCGATTTGATCACGAATTAATGCTTCAGTATCTCGTGCTTGTTCAGTCATAGATATAAGTCCTCAACGATTATCCGCCTATTATACCTAAATCTTTTCAATATGGTGCGAACTGCTGTAATTTTTCTATTTTTCTTTAATTATTCCTTTCCATCTGGTCAAGATTTTGTTTATATAAAAAGCTTTTGTTCTAACTAGATTCATAAGAGATTGCAATGAACCAATTTACCCTTGCGCCTGTCGAAACTGATCAACCTTCTCATATTATGGCAACTTATGGTCGCCAACCGATCAGCTTCGTCCGAGGACAAGGTTCTTATTTATACACCGAAGATGGCACAGCATATTTAGATGCACTCACGGGCATTGCCGTTTGTGGTTTGGGCCACTCACATCCTGTACTGGCTCAAGCGATTGCTGAACAAGCACAAACCCTCATCCACACCAGTAATTTATTTGAAATTTCATGGCAGACTGCCGCAGCACAAAAACTGGCTGAAGTTTCAGGCATGGAAGAAATTTTCTTTTCAAATAGTGGCGCTGAATCAAACGAAGGGGCGATCAAGATTGCACGTAAATATGGTCATCAACAAGGCATAAATTTCCCTAAAATTATTGTTGCAGAACATTCTTTCCATGGTCGTACTCTAGCTACCCTTTCAGCAACAGGAAACAAAAAAGTTCAGGATGGTTTTGCACCTTTAGTTGAAGGTTTCTTGCGTGTTCCTTTTGGTGATGTAGATGCAATTGAAGAATTGGCACTCATTCACCCTGATATTGTTGCGATTTTAGTTGAACCTATCCAAGGTGAAGGAGGTGTCAACACTGCACCTCAGGGCTTTAAATATCTTGAGCAAATCCGTGAAATCTGTAACAAGCATTCTTGGTTAATGATGCTAGATGAAGTTCAAACTGGAAACGGACGTACTGGTAAATATTTTGCATATCAACACACCGACGCTGTACCAGATGTGCTGACCACTGCCAAAGGTTTAGGAAATGGCTTCCCTATTGGTGCTGTCATGACACAAGGTCGTGCTGTGGGCGTATTACAAGCGGGAAATCATGGTTCAACTTACGGTGGTACACCACTGGGTTCACGCATTGTCTATACAGTCATTGACCAAATCCAGAAAGAAAACCTTGTTGAAAATGCAGCACGAATTGGCAACTATATTGTTGATCAACTCCGCGCACAGCTTGAAGGTGAAAATGTCGCTGTACGTGGTTTTGGTATGATTATCGGGATTGAATTACCAAAACCGTGTGGTGAACTCGTTCACCTTGCACGTGACCAAAAACAATTAATTATTAATGTGACTGCTGGCAATGTGGTACGTTTACTGCCAGCATTGAATCTAACTCAGAAACAGGCAGATGATTTAGTTACACGCCTCGTACCATTAATCAAAAACTTTCTACACGCTTAATCTATCTTGATTAAATGCAATAAAGCCAATCATTTGATTGGCTTTATTTTTGGTTCATATATAAATTATTTTAACTTGCTTCCTTCAAAGCCTTACGTCCTGAAACACGTTCAAAGTAAGCTTTTAATACATCCAAACAGCGTTGAATACGAATTGAATGAGGGTCGCTAACAACAGCGTACAACGTATATTGTGGCAACTTCCAATCTGGAAGCACGACACTCAATTGACCGCTAAACAACTCTCGCTGTACATCTAGAGACAACATTTGTGACAAACCTAATCCATTCAAACACAATGACTTAACCACTGAAATATGGTTTTGAACTTGTCGTTTGGGCATTTCAATATAGGTTTTTTCATCCGAAATCATATGTCTTAAAAATAAAGGCTGAGTACAAAATACAAATGCATCTGGATAAAGCATATGTGACTGTAAATCAGTCGGATTTAAAATATGATGTTGTTGTAGATAGGCTGGCGAAGCGACCAACAATTGCTCTATATCCGCTAATGCAATTTCTCCATCCTGAGGCATCTCATTTTGTAGACGGATTTTTAGACCAATATCAGTGGCTGGATGAAAAGATGGATCGTGCCCATCAACTTCAAATTGAATCTTGAGACTTTGATGAGTTTCCATCCAGTGTGAAAGTGCTGGAATAACATGATGAGCGATAAGATCAGCATTTGCCGCAATTCTTAGATCTCCAACGAGATCATCACGTAGTTCATTAATACTTTTTTTACCACGTTCGGCAGCTTCAAGCATTTCTTTACAACTTAAGAAAAATACCTGACCCGCCTCTGTTAGACTAATTTTCCGTGTCGACCGATACAGTAAGGTTGCTGCTATTTCCTGCTCTAACGAGCGGATTTGTTGACTTACAGCACTTGTTGTTATCCCTAATTCTCTAGCAGCACCACTAAAAGAGTTCTGTCTGACAACACAAGCAAATATTCCCATTGCTCGAAGCTGATCTAACATAACCTTCCCTCGGTATAAAAACATATAATGTAGCCATCATATAGGTTAATACTTAAGGGAAGTATTCAACTTTTGAATTAGATGCACCAATTAAGGGCGTGGAAGAACCAACATCGGATCGATAGGTTTACCATCGGCACGAATTTGGAATTCAAGCATGACCCGATTTACATTCCCTGTTGAACCCATTTCGGCAATTTTTTGACCCGCTGTTACACTCGTACCACTTCGTACCAATAGCTTACTGTTATAAGCATAGGCACTAATGTAGCCATTACGATGCTTGATTAAAATCAAGTTACCATATTCTTTTAACCCATTGTCTGCATATACAACCTGACCATCGGCTGCTGCAAAGACTGGATCACCTTGTTGACCTGCAAAACGAACACCTTTGATATTATTGGCAAGATTAAAGCCTTCAATCATTGCACCATTTGCAGGTTTAACCCATCTTAATGCGGTAGATGGATTTGTGATCCTTGGTGCTGGTGTATTGGAAATCGCACTTGGTGGCGCGGACATCGTATTTCTACTTGGTAACGGAATATGCTGACTTTGCATCGATGGTACATTTTGCATCGGCTGCGTTACAGCGGTGGATGTTGCGGCAGCACCTTTTAACCGCAGTGACTGATGAACATAAATCACATAAGGTGGTGATATGCCATTCATCTGTGCAAGCGTTAAATAATTCAGACCATAACGGTTCGCAATACCACTTAGCGTATCTCCGCTACGAACCGTATAGTAATTCGGTGCTTTCATCGGATGCGTCGTATTGACCTGAGGTTTTGAAGCACATCCTGTCAAGGCGACAAACGCCAATGCTACAGCAGATAACAACAGTGGTTTTAACATCGGAACTCTTTCTTCTTTATTCAAAAAATGCGATTGCGACAATGCCATCCAACATCCTCTCCCTAATAAAATCAAACTTTTGAATCTAGGTCGCTAAGGTTAACAAAATTTTTATTGAACAGCCTGAATTTACGGTCTTTGTCACAAAGTCGCTACACAGGACAACACTTTTCTAACTTTCAGTGCTGATCTGTTGATCTAATTGCTGCAAAATATCGTAATTCGTCGCATCCATTTGAATTGGCGTAATACTCACAAAACCATGATTCACGGCATAAAAGTCCGACTGTAACCCCTGCTGCATTTTTTTAGGTTCTGCAACAGCCTCACCCGACAAACCGATCCAGAAAACCTGATGCCCACGTGGATCCACATGACTTGAAATAGGTTTTGACTGACTGCGTTGACCTTGGTATGTCACCATTGCCCCTTGCAACGTTTTTACATCTGGAATATTAATATTCAGAATATGACGTTCTGGAATACGTGGCAGACCTTGTGCAATAAAGTCATGTACCCATTGCGCGGCAACCTGATAGTCTTGAGGAGATTGATATTGGCGGACATCACTTCCTGCCAGTGAAACCGCAATAGATGGGTAACGCATTAAACGTCCTTCAAATGCAGCTCCCACTGTACCCGAGTACAGCACATCGTCCCCCAAATTTGCACCACTGTTAATTCCACTAACAACCAGATCAAATTCAATATCAAATAAACCATTTAATGATAAATATACGCAATCTGCTGGCGTACCATTCACTGACCATACATCAGGCATAATTTGTACTGGGCGTAATGGTCGATCTAGAGTTAATGCACTTGAAAAACCACTTCGTTCTGCTTCGGGTGCAACAACAATTACTCGACCAAGTGGTTTTAATGCCCGTGCTAGAGCCTGTATTCCCGGTGCAAAAACACCATCATCGTTCGCAATTAATATATTCACAAAAATAACTCTTTTAAATCATTTAGGTAGCTTCATCTGTTTTAATATAACCATGAACTTACGCTGAGCCACTATTACAAATTTGTTAATCCTGAAATCATTTTTTCTAACTTTGTTAAAAGAATACATCTTCATAACAGTTTCCTACTGTTATTCTAGAAAAAACAAGGTAATCTTTCGTAATAATTTTATTTTTATTTAGTTTTATCCGTATGAATCGATTGATTACAAAATTTATGCTTGGCTTATGTAGTGCTTCTATTCTATGTGTTTCGATGGCACAAGCAAAACCCAAAGATGTCGAACCTGCAAATACTGATTCGGAAAATATCGAAGTTACACCAGATCACACTTCTGTTACCTCTGAAGAACTCGCTGCTATTTATGTACTTTCAAAATTATGCAAAAGTTATGGCTTCAAAGATCAGCAATATAAAGATGGATATGCTGCATTAGTCAAAGAAAATTTACCTGACGAACAAGATCCTGTCAGCGCCTTAGAACATCGTGCAAAGCAAAAAGAGTTCAAAAAATATATTACTGAAGCTGAACAGGATGCAAAAAAAGCAGGCGATGCACAAAATAAAGAAATTTGTCAGGAAATTTCTACTCTCAGCAACACTAAAACCTCGTAACTTCGTTACAATACTCATGAGCGTTAGGCTAACAGCTCTATGGCAGTTAGCCTTGCTTTATCCTACAATGCTAGCCCTATAGCCTCTTATAACGATTGGAAATACCACGAATGAGCCGAAAAAGCACCTTTGCTGCCCTATTGCTTCTACCTTCCTTTTCTTATGCAGCAACTGTCCTATCTTCGCCACCAGATTTAAATAACAAATCCTATGCTTTAATGGACTATGACACGGGCCAAATTCTTGCGGCAAAAAATGAGAACGACAAATTAGCCCCTGCTTCAATGACCAAAATGATGACCAGCTACATCATTGAGCAAAAACTATTAAAAGGACAACTCACCGAAGGTGAAAAAGTCCGTATGAATGAATCTGCTTGGTGTCGTGGCAGTAGTACAGAATCGTGTATGTACGTTCCTTTAAATGGCACGGCAACCGTATTAGAAATGCTTCGTGGTATCATTATCCAGTCAGGAAATGACGCATCTAAAGCCATGGCTGAACATATTGCAGGCAATGAAGGCACGTTTGCTTACATGATGAACCAAGAAGCAAAACGTCTGGGTATGAACAATACGCATTTTATGAATGCAACAGGTTTACCAGCAGACGGCCATTATTCATCTGCAAAAGATATGGCAATTTTGGCACAGCATATTATCCATGACAGTGCCAAATATTATCCAATTTACTCTGAAAAATCGTTCTCATTTAACGGCATTAAACAAGGCAACCGTAACCCACTTTTATACACCGACCCAAGTGTTGATGGTTTAAAAACAGGTCATACCAATGAAGCTGGCTACTGTTTAACTGCGTCAAGTAAACGTGGTCCAATGCGCTTGATTACGGTTATCTTTGGTACACCAAGTGTCAATGAACGTGCAAATCAGACGCGTGCATTATTGGCTTGGGGATATGCCAACTATGAAACAGTCAAAGTACAACCGTCAAATCAAACATTAAAAAATGTACGTGTTTGGTTTGGTAAAGACAACGAAGTTCCAGCAGGTTTAGCTGAAGATTTTAATGTGACAATGCCAAAAGGTCAGGCAAGTAACATTAAAACTCAATTCCAAGTTTCACCTGAAGTCAATGCACCTCTACAAAAAGGTCAGGTCATTGGTAAAATGGTCGCAACTTTAGATGGTAAAGTTATTGCAGAAAAACCTGTTGTTGCCTTAAAAGCAGTTGATGAAGCAGGATTCTTCTCACGCATGGTTGACTACGTGAAACAGTTCTTTAGTAAATTATTCTAAGATTAAAGTCTGTTCATTCGGCATTCATACCATTGCGTATGAATGCCTTTTATTTGTTCTCATAAAAATCTATTGATCCTTTATTTATGGTCATGTAAATATATATTTTAAGATAGTACAAACATAAAAGATGAGATTTAATCATCAATACAAATTTCATCCCATCGTTGTAATATACCTTTCTTCTCCCTTTTTATTCTGACCCTCATTATGTCGAACAACATCCGCCCTTATTTAGAACACCATCCTAAAATTGATTCAAGTTGCTATATCGATGACATGTCCGTTGTCATTGGGGATGTAACACTCGCTAAAAATGTCTCTGTTTGGCCTTTTGCCGTGATTCGTGGTGATGTTAATTCGATTCAAATCGGTCAAAACAGTAATATCCAAGATCATTGCATGTTACATGTTAGCCATAAAAATCCATCCAAACCCAATGGTTCCCCACTGGTCATCGGTGAAGATGTAACCATTGGTCATCATGTGACTTTGCATGGTTGTACGATTGGCAATCGAGTTTTGATTGGAATTAACACGGTTGTATTAGATGATGTGATTATTGAAAATGACGTGATGATTGGCGCAGGAAGTCTTGTTCCTCCACGAAAAGTTTTAAAAAGTGGCTATCTTTATGTGGGCAGCCCAGTACAACAAATTCGGTCCTTAACCGAAAAAGAAATGGCCTTTTTACCTTATTCCGCACATCATTACGTCAAAGTAAAAGATCATTATAAAAGCAGTTAAAAGAGATTCTACCGTCATAACTCAAAAAGATGGTTTTCTCACCACAAAGATGCGCCGAAACAGCACCATACTGTAAAGATCACCCATAGCCAAAAACCTGTAAATTTTGTAGAATACGTTTTTTAATGCCTTTGGTGCTTTTTTATGACGGCTTGGACAGCACATGTTACTGTTGCGACTGTTGTTGAAAAAAATGGTAAGTTTCTGTTTGTTGAAGAATATTCGGAAGGAATTAGTCATTCGGTGTTTAATCAACCCGCAGGTCATGTAGAAGCAGGTGAAACATTAGTTGATGCCGCCATTCGTGAAACCAAAGAAGAAACAGGTCACGATGTCGAAATCGACCATCTTTTAGGGGTTTACACTTATACCCCTCCTATGTTTCCAGATCGCACCTACTTTCGCTTCTGTTTTTTGGCACATGTCATTAAAGAACATCCAGATGCCAAGTTAGATACTGGTATTATCCAAACGGTATGGATGAGTTTTGATGAATTACAAAATTCAGCACGCGCCCGAAGCCCTCTGGTCATTAAAGCTTTAGAAGATACGATAAAGGGGCAAAAATTCCCATTATCCCTGATCTACGAACATCCTTTTTATCCTAAACCTATTTCCCAATTGGACGCTTAATCCTATGCAACAACGTGTCATCGTCGGTATGTCTGGTGGTGTGGATTCTTCTGTTTCCGCAGCACTCCTTCTTCAACAAGGTTATCAGGTTGAAGGTCTTTTCATGAAGAACTGGGAAGAAGATGACGGTACAGAATATTGCACAGCTTTGACCGATCTGGCAGATGCTCAGGCCGTAGCAGATAAGCTTGGGATTAAATTACATACAGCCAATTTTGCAATGGAATATTGGGATCGTGTTTTTGAACATTTCCTTGCCGAATATGCCGCAGGTCGTACACCAAACCCTGATATTTTATGTAATAAAGAAATCAAGTTCCGTGCTTTTCTAGATCATGCGCTTACATTAGGTGCAGACTTTATTGCAACAGGACACTACACCCGTCGTGGTCAGACGCAAAAAAATTCAAAGGGTGATGAATATGCACCTTTGTTACGTGGTTTTGACCAAAATAAAGATCAAAGTTACTTTTTACATGCCGTACACGGGCGTGAGATCAACAGAACATTGTTCCCTGTCGGTGAAATCGAGAAACCAGAAGTCCGCCGTATTGCGGCTGAGCTAGATCTTGCGACAGCCAAGAAAAAAGATTCGACGGGTATTTGTTTTATTGGTGAACGTCGTTTTAACGATTTCTTAAAACAATACCTACCTGCTCAACCGGGTAAAATTGTGCTCGACGATGGAAAAGTGGTCGGCGAACATCATGGTCTAATGTACTATACGCTAGGTCAGCGTGGTGGAATTGGTCTTGGCGGCATGCGTAATGCTGAAGAAGGCGCATGGTTTGTTTTACATAAAGATATTGAAGGCAACCGTCTTGTTGTCGGACAAGGGCATGAACATCCTCTTATGCTCAGCACACAACTCTGGAGTGAGACGATTGATTGGGTTGCAGGTGAACAGGACATTCCAGCGCAAGGTCTGCGTTGTACTGCCAAAACCCGCTATCGCCAACCAGATCAGGCATGTACAATTTTCCGTGACGATAGCACTGAAAATGGCGTTCGTGTTGAGTTTGATGAAGCTCAACGTGCAGTAACACCAGGACAAAGTGTTGTATTTTACATTGATGATAACTGTTTAGGTGGTGGTGTGATTCATCATACCAATGCACCTAAACCTGCTTTTTTGTAGGAATAATCAGGCATGGTTGACCTTCCCTTTCAACAGCCTCAACTTCTGACTGTGCGACAAAATCGCGTATTGGCGTTAGCTGGGGTCTTTCAGGCTGCCCAGCTCACCCATATGACAGCCATGAAAGGCTTAAACAGTATTGGCGAAAGTGGTAACTTCTATTTTGAACATCTCATTAAGGCCAGTCTGAATATTCGACCTGTTCAAAATAATGCCTGTAATACCCTCGATTTTTTTCATCAACTCACTGATTTATCGCTTGGTTTAAAAACATTAGAACAAAACATTACCCAACCTTTTAGCCCCTTACCTAAAAGTAAAATTCCCAAGCTTGCTGCAACAAAACTTCCGATGAGTTATGCGATTGCACTGCTTCATTTAGAAAAGAAAGTTTATCGTAATCCTGAATTTGTTAAACTCATTGAACAATCCCAACAAAAAATTCTAAAACAGCTTTCTTTTTTCGATCAGAATTATTTACATCCGAGTATTTTGGCTAATCTGGCTCAAACATACGTCGATACAGCAGGCCAAATTAATCCACGTATTTTGGTTCGTGGAAATGCTGAGGCCTTTAAAGATTCTCAACATACCAATCGCATTCGTGCCTCATTATTTACAGGTCTGCAAATGGCACACCTATGGCGGCAGATGCATGGAAATTCTTTCCAGCTTATTTTTGGTAAACGTAAACTTCTGCAAGATGTTCAGGCACTCGCTCGCCTGCAATATCAAGTCAGTGGATTGTAAATCGGTTTTGTTTTAGGTGTTTTGCACCATATTGAAGGAAACTTTATGAACGCTTTAACTGCACTCTCTCCATTAGATGGACGCTATGCGAGCAAATGCGATGCTCTACGTCCTTATCTGTCTGAGTTTGGTTTAATTCATGCCCGCGTCACTGTTGAAGTACGCTGGTTACAAGCACTTGCAAAACATCCTGAAATTTTGGAAATTCCAGCATTTAGTGATGCCACTAACCAAGCATTAGACGCAATTGTAAGCTCTTTTTCTGAACAAGATGCTTTACGCATCAAAGAAATTGAACGTACAACTAACCACGATGTAAAAGCAGTTGAATATTTCCTTAAAGAAAAAATTGCTCACATCGATGAATTAAAAGATGCAGGCGAATTTATTCACTTTGCATGTACATCTGAAGACATCAATAACTTGTCACATGCCCTAATGCTGAAACAAGGTCGTGAAGTTTTGCTTGCTAACATGAAGCAAATCGTGACTGAAATTGCAGCTTTGGCAACAACACATGCTGAACAACCAATGCTTTCTCGTACACATGGTCAAACTGCTAGCCCAACAACTTTGGGTAAAGAAATGGCCAATGTTGCGTATCGTTTAGCACGTCAAATCAAGCAATTTGAAAATGTTGAACTTCTAGGCAAAATTAACGGTGCTGTAGGGAACTATAACGCTCACCTTTCAGCTTATCCAGAAATCAACTGGCCTGCTCATTCTCAAGCATTTGTTGAATCTTTAGGATTAACGTTCAACCCATATACCACACAAATCGAGCCACATGACTATATGGCTGAATTATTTGATGCATTACGTCGTTTCAATACAATTCTAATCGACTTTAACCGTGATGTTTGGGGTTACATTTCTTTAGGTTTCTTCAAACAACGTCTTAAAGAAGGTGAAGTTGGTTCATCGACTATGCCTCATAAAGTTAACCCAATTGACTTTGAAAACTCTGAAGGTAACTTAGGGATTGCAAACGCTGTACTTGCACATTTAGGCGAAAAACTTCCAATTTCTCGCTGGCAGCGTGACTTAACTGACTCAACTGTTCTTCGTAACATGGGTGTTGGTTTTGCACAAAGCTTAATCGCTTTTGAAGCTTGCTTAAAAGGTGTTGGTAAACTTGAGTTAAATGCAGCACGTTTATTTGAAGATCTTGATCATTCTCAAGAAGTGCTTGCAGAACCGATTCAAACGGTGATGCGTCGTTATAACATTGAAAAACCATACGAGAAATTAAAAGCATTGACTCGTGGTCAGGCAATGACTCGTGAAATGATGGTGAACTTTGTCAACAGCGATGAATTGGCTCAGGTTCCTGCTGAAGAACGTGCACGTTTAGCTAAATTAACACCTGCAACATATACAGGTAATGCTGCTGAACAAGCAAAACAAATCAATGTCTTAATTGAAAAAATCTAAGCATTGAGAATAAGAAGGCGGGGTTACTTACTCCGCTTTCTTATATCTAGGTATCTAAAAAAAGACTTTATAACAGAACTTACCTAAAAACACATTCTCAGTTTTAGACGACTTTCGATTGTCATTTATGCCATGCATTAGCACTTGATAAAAAAGAAAATTTTCTATTTCTCACCCCTCAAGCTAAAAAAGGAAATAAATCATTCTTTCTGCTTAATTCCTATTACACAGCTTACATCTATAAAATTTATTAGAATGAGCCAATAAATTTTTGTATAGACAAATTAAACTGTTCAGGTTGTTCAATATTGGAATATATGTAACGTAATGCCAACCTAGACTTTAAAACCGAATTTACTATCGCGGTGGCGACATGGATATCGCCCCGTTGAACAGGGAGGCAAGGAAGCCTCCTCTGTTCAACAAAGGATTGTTGTTACTTTTTATCCCTAAAAAGTAAAGTATTGCCTATACAACAAACTTTTGCTTTAGCCCCTAATTTGTGGCTGTGCAAACTTAACCTTGTGTTGCATCAATCAACTTAGCACCTGTCAAATCTTGTAACTCGTCAAACGATAGTCCTTCAACCTTCTCTATCACCTTCAAACCATCCTTGGTCACATCAATCACACATAAATCAGTATAAATTCGGTCTACACAATGTTTTCCCGTCACTGGATAGCTCAGTTCAGTCACAATCTTCGGTTCACCTTGTTTTGTAACATGGTCTGTGGTGATAAAGACTTTCTTCGCACCTACCGCCAAGTCCATCGCACCGCCAACAGCGGGTATCGCATCCGCTGCACCTGTATGCCAGTTGGCTAAGTCTCCATTGGCTGCAACTTGAAAAGCACCAAGTACCGCAATATCAAGATGACCGCCTCGCATCATGGCAAATGAGTCACCATGATGGAAAAAAGCACCGCCTTGTAACATGGTCACAAATTCTTTGCCTGCATTGATCAGCTCTGGGTCTTCTTCTCCTTTGGATGGTGGTGGGCCAAAAGCCAAGAGACCATTTTCTGAGTGTAAGAATACTTCTTTGTCTTTGGGTAAGTAGCTCGCTATTTTTGTCGGTAAGCCAATCCCTAGGTTTACGTATGCGCCATCTGGAATGTCTTGTGCCACACGTTCGGCAATCTGGTCACGGCTGAGTTTTTGGTAGCTCATGTTCATTTCCTTATGTTGTTATTGCGCTGGTTGTACTTGAATAACGTGTTGTACAAAGATGCCCGGAGTGATGATGTGTTCTGGGTCAAGTGCACCGAGTTCTACTACGTCAGTGACCTGTGCAATTGTAATGTCCGCTGCCATCGCCATAATCGGACCAAAGTTTCGCGCAGATTTTCGGTAGACCAGATTGCCCCAGCGGTCGCCTTGTTGGGCTTTGATTAAGGCGATATCTGCTTTGATTGGATATTCTAAAACGTAGTCTTTTCCATCTATGTGACGGGTTTCTTTGCCTTCTGCAAGCAAAGTACCAAAACCTGTAGGGGTAAATACTGCACCTAAGCCCATGCCTGCCGCCTGAATCCGACAGGCCAAGTTGCCTTGTGGAACAAGTTCCAGTTCGATTTTTCCAGCTCGGTATAATTCGTCAAATACCCATGAGTCAGACTGGCGTGGGAATGAACAAATAACTTTTTTAACCGAACCTGCTTTAAGTAGCTTTGCTAGACCATAGTCCCCATTGCCTGCATTGTTGCTTACAATGGTTAGGTCTTTTATGCCAAGTTCAATTAAACCATCAATCAGTTCTGCTGGTTGTCCGGCTGTACCAAAACCTCCGATCATAATCGTCATCCCATCTCGAATTTGAGATACAGCCTCTATGAGTGACGTCGAAATTTTGTTTACCATATTCTGCCCTTACCAATATAAAATCGTATTCAGTACCAACCATGTAGTCATCAAAACTACTTAAACTCATGATAGGGTCCAGCTATCCCTGATCACCACCACCTACAGGTATTACGCTCCCAGTTATATAAGAAGACTCGTCTGAGGCGAGAAATAAAACCGCATTCACCTGTTCATCAATCGTGCCATAACGCCCCATAAATGAACGATCTTTGGTTTGATCCACCACTTGCTGCATCCATACGTTTTCATTTGCAGTTAAAGCGTGATCATTACGGGGGATTTTTCTTGGTGGAGCTTCTGTTCCACCTGTTGCAACTGCATTCACACGGATCCCATCTTGGGCATGTTCAAAAGCAAGCGATGCCGTCAAAGCATTTACCCCACCTTTCGATGCAGAATATGGAATACGGTTAATACCACGTGTGGCAACAGAGGAAATATTTACAATTGTTCCCTTCTGATTCTTCATCATCTCAGGCAAAACAGCGTGACAGCACCATAAGGTTGGGAACAGAGAGCGATTTACTTCCTTGATGATTTCTTCTTCAGAAAATTCTTGAAAAGGTTTCATCCAGATCGCACCACCTACATTATTAATCAGGATATCAACCCGACCATAGTGTTCAATGGCTTTTGCAACAACGGCTTTTGCACCTGCATAGGTTTCAAGGTCTGCGTTAATGGTGATCGCATCACCACCAACACTTTGAATTTCTTTGAGCACTTCTTCAACATATTCAGAGCGGTCAGCCATGATGACTTGTCCACCCTCAGACGCGACTTGTAGGGCAACACCACGGCCAATGCCTTGTGCGCTACCTGTAACAATTGCCACCTTATCTTTAAATCGGAGTCTTTGTGTCATTTCTACTTTCTCCACTTTAATTCGCAGAGAATTTTTCAAACAAGAAATTAGCCGGTTTGATATTTTCTGTTTCTAACCAACCACGTACTGCTTCTACCATTGGCACTGGACCACATAGATAAACATCAACATCGCCAGCATTTAACCATTCAGTTTCAATATGACCAGTGACATAGCCTTTGCGTTCATGGTTGCTTTCAGGGCTTGCAACCACAGTACGATATTCAAACCACGGGAATTTTGCTTGTAATTCATTGAGTTTTTCTAAGGCAACCAAGTCAAAATCATTGGTTACGCCAAAGACTAAACGAATAGGCTGTTCTGAACCTTTTTCTTCGAGTACTTGTAGCATCGACATAAATGGCGCAATACCTGTACCACCTGCGAGCATCAATACAGGTTTTGTCACATTACGGAGATAGAAACTTCCAAAAGGCCCAGTAAATGTCATTTTGTCGCCAGCTTGAGCATTTTTACTCAAAAACTCACTCATTTTGCCGTTCGGTACGTTACGTACTACAAAGCCCGTTAAGCGGTTGCCCGGTTTGGAACTAAATGAATAAGAACGTGTTTCTGTGGTATTTGGAATCCCTACATTGACATATTGCCCTGAAAGGAAATGAATCTCAGGCTGCCCTTCATCTAACTGAATATCAAATGTAATGGTTGAGTCTGAAAGATTTTCAACACGTACCAATGTCCCCTGAAATTCATGAATCTTGGTTTTACATACTTCAGAAGATGCCTGAATTTGAAAGACCGCGTCTGAAGTAGGCTTGCACTGGCAGGCTAAAATATAGCCTTTCTCTGCTTCTTCTTGGCTTAACGCATCTTCAATATAATTGTCTGCTGGCATGTCATAACTGCCTGACTCGCAAAATGCACGACATGTACCACAAGCACCTTCACGACAATCAAGTGGAATATTTATTTGTTGACGATAAGCTGCATCAGATAAAGTTTCACCATCGGAAACGCGAATAAAACGAGTAACACCATCTTCAAATTGAAGTGCGACATTATGGTTTGACATAGCAGAAGTCCTATAAAATTATTTGAGCTTGATCCCTCAGTCAATCATCCATTTAACTAAGGTGGGTACAGACTAGATGTGATAAACATCAATCACTTGGTTGATGTAGTCATTTTTCAAAACGACATACTTGCTCAAGATTTTTGGTTGATCACCTGAAAAATCAATTACATAACGTGACATACCAAAATAGCTGTAATTGGTTTTGTAACGGAAACTTAATGTGTTCCAGTTAAATCGCACAGCAACTTGCTCACCATCTACAGCTTCAATCTCAACATTACTAATATTATGTACAGTACGAGTGTCAGGCATGGTGGCAGATGAACGCTCTGTTTTAATCCGAAATACACGATCTTCAAGTCCTTGACGGTCAGGATAATAGATCAATGAAATTTCGGTTTGTGGATTTTCAGTCAACTTGTCATCATCATCCCAAGCAGGCATCCAGAATGTTGCCTCTTGTGCATAGCACTGTAGCCAATCATCCCATTGCTCATCATCCAAAAAACGTGCTTCACGATAGAGAAATTGCGTCACACTTTCTAAACTGATTTTGTCCAAAATCATCGAAGCATTCATACCGTTTCTCCTTGATCTTGAGCAACTTGTTTTTCTGACTGAATCGCATTTTTCATGGTTCTTAACCAATACTGATGTTGCGCAAGATACAACCCCTCATCTTCCGTTTTAACACCACTGATCATCGGTTTTAAACCAATTTCATTGGCAGCTTCATCAGCGCCAAAAATCCAGTGTTTTGAACCACGACACATATCATTCCATTCAAGGTCAATCCCTGCGTAACCTGCCTGACAAGCACGAAATTCTTCAAGATCATCGGGTGTTGCCATACCTGAAGCATTAAAGAAATCTTCATATTGGCGAATACGGCGCGCGCGGGCTTCGGGTGCTTCACCAACAGGTGCAATACAGTAGATGGTCACTTCCGTTTGGTTCACTGAAATTGGACGCAAAATACGAATTTGTGAACCAAACTGATCCATCAAGTAAACATTTGGATAAAGACATAAATTTCGTGAACGCTCAATCATCCATTTCGACATCGCCGCGCCATATTTTTCTGTATATTCTTCGGCATTTGGATAATTTGGACGATCTTCTGGATTTGCCCACTGTGTCCAAAGCAACATATGTCCATGCTCAAACCCATAGGAACCACCTCCTTGTTTCCCCCAAGCACCCGCACTCATGGCACGAATATTATCGCCTTCCTCTTTTTCTTTACGGTGCTGGGTTGTTGCAGCATAGTTCCAGTGTACCGCTGAAACATGATAACCATCTGCACCATTTTCAGCCGTTAATTTCCAGTTTCCTTCATAGGTATATGTTGATGAACCACGCAAAACCTCAAGCCCTTGCTCAGACTGATCAACAATCATGTCGATAATTTTTGTGGTTTCACCTAAAAATTTTTCAAGCGGTTCAACATCTGGATTTAAGCTACCAAACAAAAAACCTTTATAACTTTCAAAACGGGCAACTTTCTTGAGATCATGCGATCCATCCTGATTAAAACAATCCGAATATCCCGCATCTGATGGGTCTTTTACTTTTAACAACTTACCAGAGTTATTAAACGTCCAACCATGAAATGGACAAGTATACGTTGCTTTATTACCCCGCTTATAGCGGCATAGCTGTGCACCACGGTGTGAACATGCATTAATCATTGCATTAAGTTCACCGTTACGATTACGTGCAACAATAATCGGCTGACGACCAATATAAGTCGTGTAATAATCGTTATTACTTGGGATCTGGCTTTCATGTGCCAAGTACACCCAGTTACCTTCGAAGATATATTTCATTTCGAGGTCAAATAAGGCTTTATCCGTAAAAACTGAGCGATGAAGTTTGAACTCGCCTGTATCAACATTATCAACAAGCAGCTCGTCAATACGGTCAAGATGGCTAATATTAATGGCAGATATACGCGACATATCCTTTCTCCGACTTTTCTTGAACCGAGGAAGTCACCAAACCGTTTTTCTTTTACAACACGGCTTGGCCTCCTAATTTATTTGAATTAAGCGCTTGCCCGACGACGATCAACTTCAGAAGAAGTGGCATTTGCTTTTTCATGAACAAGAGCAGCATTAAATGTAATGTGCTTAAATGGTTTATTTAAACCTTGGCGTTCAATTTCAGCGGCATCTGTGACATCAACTGCCGTCGCAACCAAGCCATCACGCGTAGCAAAAGCAAAGTCATCCCAAAGATATTTATCACCCTCAATATTAAACTGAGTCGTTAATTTGCGATAATTTGGTGCTGAGATAAAATAATGAACATGTGAAGGTCGGTTTCCATGACGCCCCAATTTGTTCAATAAGAACTGGGTTGTACCTTCTGGTGGACAACCATAACCCACAGGCATCGTAGTTAATGCCACATATTTACCATCTGTATCGGTAAAAATAGTACGGCGCAAGTTAAAGTCAGATTGAGTCTTGTCAAAGAATGAATAATTTCCTAATCCATTAGCATGCCAAATTTCAACTTTGGCATTTGGTAGAATATTACCTTCACTATCAGTCACCGTACCTTCAATAATTAAAGTATCAATTTTGTCAGACTCAGAACCGTCATCCATACGCGCAAAACCGACTGATTCAGGCGCACCAGCAACATAAAGAGGCCCCTCAATAGTACGAGGTGTTCCGCCTTTAATCCCTGCTTTTGCATCGGCTTCATCCGAGCGTAAATCTAAATAATGTTCAAGTCCTAAACCTGCTGCAAGTAAACCCAACTCATTGGCTTTTCCTGCATCAGTAAAATATTCAATCCCTTTCCAAACTTCCGATGGCTGAATATCTAATTCTTCAATCGCATGGAAAAGATCCCCTAAAAGGCGAACGACAATTTGTTGCACACGTTCATCGACAGGGCTAGTAGCAGTGTCTACGTTCATTTTTTTTACGAGTGCATCGATTTCTTGACGGTTCATACTATTACTCCTTAAGTATGTATTCGACGATGTGGCAAGCGTCACCTTGAATTATTTGTGCTGGCATCCTCTGCTGGCCACATTCCTTGTTTATTTATGTCCTGCTCTATTTTTCACTGCGAACAAACAGTGCTTTTAGGTGTCATCATCTCGGATTGAAGATGGATGACGATTGAGTGGCATCACTTCAATATCCATATAGGGATAAAGCGGTAGCCCCTGTAAAATCGTGTGTAATTCTTCATTACTCGCAACATCAAAAATACTGATATTTGAGTATTGACCTGTAATTCGCCAAATATGTCGCCATTTTCCCTGACGTTGTAAATCTTGCGAATAGGCTTTTTCGATTGCTTTAATCTCGTTGGCTTTTTCCACGGGTAAATCAAGTGGAATATGCACATCCATACGAACCTGAAATAACATTTAAGAATCTCCTTATTCTGTTTAGCGACGGCGCAATTGATCTATTTTGTCTTCATCAACTTCTATACCCAGTCCAATCTCATGCGGTACGACCAACTCAAAATTTTCATATTGAAGCGGTGTTTTTAAGATTTCTTGCGTAAGTAGCAATGGACCGAACAGCTCTGTACCAAAAGCCAAACTTTCAAATGTAGCAAATGCATGAGCCGAAGCAATCGTACCCACTGGACCTTCTAACATTGTTCCGCCATACAGGTCGATACCTGCTAATTTGGCAATGTTTGCAACTTCACAGGCCTCAATCAAACCACCTGATTGTTCGACCTTCACAGCAAAAACATCAGCACCTTGAACTTTAGCTAAACGGTATGCACTATCAGGACCAGACAAAGCTTCATCTGCCATAATTGCAACATCAAAACGACGTGTTAAACGTGCCATTGCATCAGTGTTTTCAATTGCACAAGGTTGCTCAATGAGGTCAATTCCTCCTTCTTGCAGCTGCTGAATTCCTTGAACAGCTTCACGCTCAGTCCATGCACGGTTAACATCCACACGAATACTGACCTCTGAACCTAATGCTTTTTTAATCGCAATAACGTGATCGACATCCTGTTGTAATGGATTCGCACCAATTTTTAGCTTGAATATATTGTGACGTTTCAATTCAATCATTTTCTTTGCTTCGGCAATATCTTTCTCGGTATCACCAGAAGCTAAAGTCCATAAAACAGGTAAACGATCTCTTAAACGCCCACCAAGCAATTCACTTAAAGGCACACCTAAACGTTTCGCTTGAATATCAAGTAAAGCCGTCTGAATCGCACACTTAGCAAAACGGTTTCCATTAATCGTTTTACAAATAAACCGGAGTGTTTGTGCAATATTTTGGTTTTGGATAGACTTTAACAATGGTGCAAAATAAGTATCAATATTGACTTTGACACTTTCAGGGCTTTCCTCACCATAATTCAATCCAGCAATGGTTGTGGCTTCCCCCCAACCTTCAAAACCGTCCGTGGTTGTCACTTTGACTAAAACCAAGGTTTGTGTTTGCATCGTTGCAACGGATAACTTATGTGGGCGTATTGTTGGAATATCAACAAGTATGGTTTCTACTGATTTATACATCGTTCCATCTTCGAATCAGCTATTTCTTGTTTATACCTTAAAAGAATGATTTAATAATATCCAACACATTATTCGTATAATAAAATACCTTTGGAGTATTTTAAATGGAAATTAGACATCTCCGATATTTTGTCGCAGTCGTAGAAGAACAAAGTTTTACCAAAGCCGCAGATAAACTTCACATTGCCCAACCTCCTTTGAGTCGTCAAATTCAAAATTTAGAAGAAGAATTAGGTTTGCAACTACTTGAACGTGGAAGTCGTCCAGTAAAGACCACTACAGAAGGACTGTTCTTTTATCAACATGCGGTTAAACTTTTGTCGAATGCTGACCAAATGGTGTCCATGACAAAACGTATCGCCGCAGTTGAAACTACCATTAAAATTGGTTTTGTCGGATCTTTATTGTTTGGCTTACTACCAAGAATCATCTACTTATATAAACAGGCACACCCCAATTTAAAAATTGAGCTCATCGAACTTGGAACAAAAGCTCAAATTGAGGCACTGAAAGATGGGCGTATTGATGTTGGATTTGGTCGTTTAAAGATCAGTGACCCCGCTATAAAACGTACACTTTTACGCAATGAACGCCTGATGGTTGCTGTCCATGCCAGTCATCCACTTACTCAGATAAGCGAGATAGGTATTCATCTTGCCGATGTAATTAATGAAAATATCTTGCTTTATCCATCTACGACCAAACCCAGCTTTGCCTCTCATATTCTTTCTATGTTCTCCGAACATGGTCTAGAACCGACCAAGTTCAGCGAAGTAAGAGAGGTACAACTTGCATTAGGGCTTGTTGCAGCTGGTGAAGGCATTTGTATTGTTCCTGAGAGTACACAAAGCCTGCAACTTACAAACCTTTGTTATATTCCTCTACTTGACCCAAGTGCTATCAGTTCTATTTTTCTTGCAGTACGAAATATGGAGCAAAGCGCGTATATCTATTCATTATTTGACACTATTCGTCAAATTTATGACTACGAAGGCTTTACCGAGCATCATTTTTAACAAAAGAGTATCCATATCCAATGGGTTTACCCACGTTCATTTAAGTCAACAAAAACCATAAACCAAAACCGGTCATCAGGCCAATCACACCCCCAACAATTCCCCATTCTTTCCAAGAAAAAGGCTGATTTCCCCAGAACATTTTTTTAAACATGATTTGTTTAGTCACAAAACTATTGATCAGGATTGCTGCCAAATGCCCAATCACCACAGCGAGAAAGAAATTAGCAAAGAAGTCATGTATTTCTTTTATGTCATCTCGCCCTGTGGTTTCAGTGATATAACCTAAAATAACGGTGACTGGTAATACCGTAAAAATCAGTAGAATACTCAGTTGTAGTAGTGCACCACTCAAAAACTGAAGCGCTTTTTGAGACTGTATAGGTTGCTGTTTTCCAAGTTTAAAAAAATTCAGACCAATCTGCTGCCGCTTTACCCAACTAAACGGCTGTGACTGCACCAGTTTCATGGCTAAAAACTGCCAAAGAATCCGTATGCCTAATGCGATTGCCAATAAATATCCAAAAAGCATATGAACTTGATGTAACTCGAATACATCGCCTGTAAAATAAGCACCCGTAAAGCTCACCAAAATCACAAGGTGAAGAAAACGAATCATTCTATCTATATTTGTTTTTGCAATAACCGTTTGCATACAAGCCCTTATCTCATTATTTTCCATTCATTGTGCATATCATGGATTAAGACTTTATTAGGTTTTTCTTTAAAACATCATCATGTTAAAATTAGAACGATATAGTGTTATTTTTAAAGTTTAACCATATTTATAACATGATAATATTGACCTCAAGAAAGAAATACCCTCTTGTAGGAGAAATAAAATGACGACAACTTATTTACACCGCAGCGAAGACCGTGGACATGTAAAAGGCGGCTGGTTAGATACTTACCATAGCTTTTCTTTTGGCAGTTGGTATAACCCTAAATATATGGGTGTAAGTGTTTTACGTGTAATTAATGATGACACCATTGCCGCACATAATGGTTTTGGTACACATCCACATGACAACATGGAAATTTTGACCTGTGTGTTAAAAGGAAGTATTAGCCATAAAGACACTATGGGCAATGAAACTCGTATTTGTGCTGGTGAATGGCAGTTGATGAGTGCCGGTACAGGTATTCAACACAGTGAAGTTAACAACGGCGATGAAGCTGTCCACATGTTACAAATCTGGATTCATCCCAATGTACGAGATGCTGAACCGACCTATCAGCAAATTAAACTTGACCCGCGTGAACAACCGAATCAATGGCTTTTGATTACTGGCCCAAATGCGAATGCACCTATGACCATTCGTCAAAATGCTGAAGTAAAATCAGCTTATCTTGAAGAAGGTAAAACATTGACAGCTGAAGCAACGCAGACCTTAAACTATGTACATGTGATTTCAGGTAAAGTGTTAATTGGGAATGAAATTGTCAGTGCTGGCGATGCACTCCTGTTTGGTGATAAATCAGAAATTCAGGCATTAGAAGATAGCCAAATGATCTGGTTCGATTTACCTGGCATTAAACCATAAATAAGTGTATTGAACTAAAAGCGAGGGAGGTCATGACTTCCCTCGCTTTTATTATTTGGCAGACTCCTCATCTGAATCCGACTGCCAGCCACCGCCCAATGTTTTATATACATTAAGCATATTGTTGGCCTCTGCCAAATGCCCAATGACGGCTTTATCCTGTAAATCTTGTGCATTAATCTGCGCCAATAGCACTTTATCTAAAGTAATGTTGCCATATTTAAACAATTGATTGGCCTGACTCACCTGATGATTGGCTTGCTGTACGGCTTGAACCAAATCACGATTTTGCCGCTTTAAACTGATTTGGAGCTGATAAGCACTGTCTACTTCTGCCAGTGACTTTAAAACCAGTTGATCATAATTCGCAACAGCCGCTTGCGTTTGAGCATCATGCATTTCGATGTTGCGTTTGATTCTTCCCGAAGTAAAAATAGGTAAGCTCACCCCTGCACTAATCAAACCACCCAAACCTTTTAATTCAGGTAAATTACTGTCAAGGCGGATCTGCCCTGTTTGTCCTAAAAAATGAAGATCAAAACGTGGTAATAAATCGGCTTTAGCACTGGCAAGTTGCGCACTTGAGGCCTGAATAATAGCGTGTTGCTGCCGTACATCTGGACGACGATTTAATACAGATAAAGGTGTTTCACCTGATGGTAAAGCAGGTATCCGATTTAAAATATCAACTGACGTGCCTAAATGAAATGATTGAGGGCTCTGTCCCGTCAAAACTGCAATATTACGTTCCAATGCGTCTTTTTGTGCCTGCAATGTTGCAAGCTGCGCCTTCAATGTACTGCGCTTAATTTCAATGTCTTGAACATCATAACCTGTCACTTGCCCTGCCTTAAAACGACCATCAACATAACGCCGCAAATGGTCTAAACTAGACAAAGTATTTTGCCCAATCTGAATCCGTTTTTGTAAACTGCGTACTGTAAAATAGTTTTCTGCAATATCGGTAGCTAGCAACATTTGTGCCCCATACCACTGCTGCATAACCGCAATGCTGGCATATTTTGCAGCATCTGCATCGCTACGTTTTCCACCAAAAATATCAGGTTCCCAACTTGCTGCAAATGCCACATGTTCACTATGTCCAGACACATCTAGTGTTTTATCTCCCAGTGGAGAGCCAGAATGAGATAAAGCTGAACGATATGAACCATCTATAGGGTTATCTATTCTAGCCTGATGTGCACTTACACCTGCCGATACACCTGCGGTTGGCCCAAGATTCGCCAGTGCTAAAGCGGCATTGGCCCGTGCTGCTTGTAAATTGGCGCGAATAGCAGCCAAGTTATGGTTCGCTTGTAACCCTTGTTCAATTAACTGGGTCAAAATAGGGTCATGCCATGATAACCACCAACGTGATAAATCAGTTGAATTTGCCATTTGAGGCATTTGTTCAAAGCTTGCAGGTACACCAACCTTTGAATCTACTTTCACTTGCAACGGCGAACATGCTGCGACAAAAAGACTGACTATGGAACAGCTTAATATTATTTTTTTCATTTCTAACCCTAACCCTGACTTGCCAACATTGAACGGAAACGTTTTAAAGCAAATGCTAAAAATGCCGCACCCATCATGCTCATAACAAGTAATCTTTTCCAAACAATGTCGAATCCTGCGTTTCTAAATAAAACCTCTTGTCCAAACTGCATATATTGTGTGACAGGCGAATACATAGTGATATGTTGAATCCAGTCTGGCATGCTTTCAATAGGTGATTCAGAACCAGACAATAGACGTGACACCATATAAATCGGTAAGCACAACAGTCCGAATTGAGGCATGGTCGGTGCAACCGTTGCCAAACAAATCCCCAATGATGCAACTGAAAATAAGTAAATACTGGTTCCCAATACATACAAACCAATTGAGCCATTAATTGGGACTTGTAACCATGTATGCACCACCAACCAAAGTGATAATAATGCAGCAATGGTAATCACCAGACCATTGGTCAAAATTTTTGAAATCGCAATTTCACTGGCACGAACAGGCATAACCAGTAAATGTTCAATCGTGCCATGCTCTTTTTCCCGAATGACTGCTGCACCAACTAAAATCATTGCCAATAATGTAATGTTATTCAGCACCTGAGCAACGCCCGTGTACCAATGCGTCTGAGTGTTTGGGTTATACAGCACTTGTACAACAGGATTTACAGGTAACAATGAAGCGGTAGATTGATGACGAAACTGACCAATTTCATTTTGCACAATCTGATTTAAGTACATCGTCCCTATACCTGCTTGTGTCACCGCAGTTGCATCCGCTAAAACCTGTATGGAAACAGGTCGATTAGCCAAAACATCTTTTTCAAAATTGATAGGAATGGTGATGACAAAAACATAATCACCCTTGTCCATCGCTTCATCGACCTGATCAGGCAAAATAGCAACAGGTTTTTTAAAATAAGGTGTTTGCAAGGCGTCACGGATGCGGAATGAAAGCTGAGATTGATCTTCATCAATGATTGCAACCGAAGCATTACGAACTTCTGTGGTAATCCCTTTAGCTACGGTATAAACCGCAACCGATAAAAACACCACAATTAATACCAATAAAGTCGGGTCACTGAATAAACTTTTCAGTTCTTTTAGACTTAATACCCAGACATTTTTAAACCAACGTCCCATTTAGACCTCCTGCTTTTTCAGCACAAGACCCGCAACAAAAACATAAAAAATTGCGAAGCTAAATAAAACAAGGTAATACGGCACAAAGTTATGAAAACCCAGCCCTTTGGTAAAACCACCAATACTAATCAATTGAAACCATGCTGTTGGGAAACACCATCCAAGCCAGTACTCAACACCCGTTAACGTAGACAACGGATAAAGTAAACCTGAAAAATTCAGTGCAGGAATCATCGATAAAATGGCTGAACCAAAAATGGCAGCAACTTGCGATTTTACAAAACTTGAAATAAGCAAACCAAAAGATGTGGCAGCACAAATCAGCGCGAAACCACCCAACACCATTGCAAAGAAGCTACCCTTTACAGGCACACCCAACGCCACAATGGCTAACCAAATCAGACACAAATAACTGACCATCGCCATTGCAATATAAGGTAACTGTTTTCCAATGAGAAACTGTCTGACAGAAGCAGGAGATGTATACAAATTGGTAATTGAGCCAATCTCACGTTCGCGCACTACTCCCAAAGCCGTCATCATCACAGGAATCAACATGGTCGCGAGCATAATCATGCCGGGTGCAATGGCATTAATACTTTTAAAGTCCTGATTATAAACATAACGCGGTTCTATCGTGACAGTATTCCCCATATCAAGCGGGTAACCACTGGCTTTGATTTTATCTTGCAGATAATTGCCCATAATTCCCAAGATAAACCCTTTGGTATTTTCAGCAATAAATGGCATAGAACCATCAATATAAAAACCAATTTCAGGCTTTTCGCCTTTGACCAGTTTCTGTCCAAAATATGGCGGGATTTCGATGACCAGTCGTGCATCTGAACTTTGTAAAGCATGATTAATCTCATGATTACTGTCTAAATATCGAGTCAGAGTAAAATAATCCGATGCAGCAAAATTTTGCACCAGTTCACGACTTTCAATGGTCTGATCTCGATCCAACACTGCAAATTTGATTTTTTTTACATCAAACGAAACCCCATACGCTGCGGTTACCATTAAAATGATTGGCCCAAACAAGGCAAAAAATAACCGAATTTTATCCCGAAATAATTCTTTCCCCTCACGAATGGCAAATGTCCACACTGTCGCAAACCAATATTGAAATCCCTGTGCCTGAGCTGAATCTAAAATTGCCAGATGGGGTAAAGTAATGGTGTCCTCTTTTTCAGGTTCATTTTTCAAATCTGATTGTGCTGTTGCTTCTTTATCTACAACCGAAGCCTCTTCTAAATAGGCAATAAAGGCAGTTTCCAGATTGGTTGTATTCTTTTGCTGGCAAAGCTGCTCAGGTTCACCTATGGCCAAAACCCGACCACGATGCATAAATGAAATCCGATCACAACGTGCGGCTTCATTCATAAAATGCGTTGAAACAAAAATCGTAATTCGATCATTTCGGGACAGTCGCAATAAATGCCGCCAGAACATATCTCGGGCTGCGGGGTCAACACCCGAGGTGGGTTCATCTAAAATCAACACCTCAGGATGATGCAAACATGCTGCTGCAAGTTGTAACCGCTGACGCATTCCCAATGAAATATCGCTTGGGTTGGTATCGGCAATTTCTGCTAAGTCAAATTCCTGCAATGCAGATTCAATCCGTTTAGGAATATCTGCTTCAGGCATTTGATACAATTTGGCATGTAAAATCAGGTTCTGACGAACAGTTAATTCTTCATATAAAGAAAAGGCCTGAGACATATAGCCCACACGCAATCGTGTTTGCATATCTGTACTTTTTATTTCCGTTCCTAATAGTTTTGCACTGCCTTCAGACGCTTCAAGTAGACCCGTAAGCATTTTCATTGTGGTTGATTTACCACAACCATTTGAACCTAAAAAACCAAAGATTTCTCCACGTTCGATGGTGAAATTAACATGATCTACTGCAACGAAATCACCAAACTGCTTGGTTAGGTTCACAGCTTCAATTGCAGGTGGCGAGTTCGGATCTTTTTTAAATGGCGTAAGTTGCAAACCTTCCTGATCCGTTTTTTTATTATCAGGTAACAGTTTAATATAGGCTTGTTCTAGGGTTTGACTTTGAGTCTGTTGCAAAACCTGTTTAGTCGGTGCATTGGCTAAAATTTTGCCATCATCCATCGCCAGCAAATATTCAAAACGCTCAGCTTCATCAATATAGGCCGTTGACACAATTACGGTCATGCCCTCATTTTCGGCACGTAGACTATCGACTAAACTCCAGAATTGACGTCTGGACAAAGGATCAACCCCTGTGGTCGGCTCATCTAAAATCAATAACTCAGGTTGATGAACCAATGCACAGCACAGGCTCAACTTCTGCTTCATTCCACCCGATAATTTCCCCGCTGGGCGATCAACAAATGGTGCAAGCCCTGTTGCCTGTAATAACCGTTGAATTTGCTGGGTTCTTTGCTGTGACTTTAATCCAAACAAACGCGCATGGAAGTCAACATTTTCATAAACAGATAAAGTCGGATACAGGTTATGCCCCAATCCTTGTGGCATAAAGGCAATTTTATGCGATAGTATCTCTCGGCATTTTTTCTGTGCGATATCTTGCCCAAAAATACAGACTTTCCCCGTCTGAATAATTTTAATCCCTGCAATCAGACACAATAAAGTCGACTTTCCCACACCATCTGGTCCAATCAGACCAACCGTTTTTCCTTTTGGAATTTGAATATTGACCTGATCTAATGCCATCTTTTTCCCATAATGATGGGAAACAGCCTCTACATGAACCGCAAGGTCTGACGTATTTTCTTGTTGTTTTGGCATCATACTGTCCTATCATCTAGATACATTTGGAAGTTGAATTGCCCATTGCTGTGGCCATTGTTTTGTTGTATCCAAACGCACATAACCATTGCCTGTCATGCCACCTTTTAGCAACTGGTTATAACGAACAGCAATATTTTCAGGAATCGTCAATTTCACTTTATACATGAGCTTTTCGCGCTCATCTACAGTTTCAACGTATTTCGGAGTAAACTGTGCCTGATCTGCAATAAAGGTGACTTTTGCAGGCCAAACAGCATTTAAACCATCTAAAATAATCCGTGCTTCATCTCCAACCTTGAGTTTACCAACCATATTCGTTGGCAAGAAAACCATCATACTGACATCTGTCGGATCCAGTAAAGTAATCACCTTACTGCCTGCTCCCAAAACATTACCCACTTCAGCAATCCGATACTCCACGCGCCCCGCTTTGGGTGCACGAATGAACATATCCTTTTGTGTTGAATCTGCGGCATGAATTTGCGCCTGTGCCTGATTGACACCTGCTAAAGATTCGGCTTTTGCGGCTTCTGCAGCTTGAACTGCTGCCACAGCGCCATCATAAGCTGCCTGACGGCGATCTAATTCAGCTTTAGAAACCAGTGTTTGTTGATAAAGTTGACGTGTATTGTCAAGGTCAAGTTTTGCAACTTTCACTTGCTGTTGCTGTGCGTGAATTTCTGCATCGGCACGGGCAACGGTTTCCTGTGCTCGTGTTTTGGTGGCTTGCGCTGCCATCACCTGACTATTACTTTGCTCAGAAGACAAGGCTGCCAAAACAGTATTTGCCTGAACACTATCTCCTTCATTCACAAAAATTTGGCTGACACGTCCCGCATATAAGGTCGCAACATCTAAACGCTGTAACTCAAGACGACCATTTGAAGTGGCAAAACCATCGGGAAGCTGACCTTTACTTTTATAATTTATCCAAAGTGCGATACCAACCAACGCACAAACCACAACAACAGCCAACCCTTTTTTTAGCATCTTTTGATCACCTATTATTCTATTTACTATGGGTTAAAATATATCTATATATTTCAGTCTAGTCGTAATAATGATCAATTATAAATGAATAAAATTGATAACCAATAAAAATAAAATCATAAAAATCGATAATAAAATTCTTATAATTTTATTATTATTCAATAACTTAAAAATATTACAACTTATAAAAATGAAATCAGTACATGATTAGATTTATCATATCCAACTTTGTTTTTATTTTTTAAAAACAGTTCAAATTAGACACAAGACACTCACTCAAAGTGAGTGTCTACTTACAGCCATACTTACCACTTCATTTCACCAGTATTCACTTTAGCGCTGATTTCTAAAGAATTCTCTTCAGCCAAATGCGGGTATTTTGCTTTCATCACTGCAATAACTGCCGCTGAACTCGAATTCGTTTTTAAGATTTTTTCAAAATCAGTAAGATATTGATAGGTAAACTGAATTGCAGCTGTGCCTTTTGGAATATCACCTACGTAATGCCCAGGAATCACATTTTTAGGGTGCAATGCTTGCATATTTTTTAATGTATGCAGCCATTGTGAACGCTCCTTTTTAGTTTGCGTATCCGCAGACCACACATAAATACCCGAAGATACGCCTACACCACCTAATATTGTACGGTCTTTAGGAACCCATAAATAAGCTGCATAAGAATTTGTATCTTTAAACTGAATTTTTTGGTTCTCTAATGTCAACGTTTTTAACGTCGTTGCTTTGGGTACAAACAGTTGTGTTGGCGCACCATCTTTTAAGATAGGACTCCAATATGCCAGTTTTTCTGCTTTGGTCTGTTCAATATGTTCTACTACTTTAGGCGTTGCAATAATTTTTGCTTTTGGAAATGCTTTTACAATCGGTTCTAAACCAAAGTAAAAATCTGGGTCACCTGCTGTAATCACGATATATTTTAAATTTTTACCACTTTTTTGGATGATATCCACCAATTGCTCGCCATCTTTCACACTAAATTGTGCATCAACGAGTACGGCATCATGCTGTCCAGTAATCAACGTTGAAGACACTGGAAAAACTGCATTTCCTTGAGGATTATACGTTTGATATTCTAAAGGCGCGGCAAATGCTGTTACGCTCAATAAGCCCATACCCGTTAAAAGTAATAATTTTTTCATTTTTAGTTTCCTACATTAATTTTCATTCATAATTAAAATAAAGCCTAACTTTAGTTACTCATCTCAGCGCTTTAAAAGCCAAAATGAGCTCGACAAAGCGGGCTTTTTTATATATCAATTATCTTCATTTCAAAACAAACATTAGGTAAGCAATAACCTAAAAAGTTAGTTTATGATTTTATATAAATTTTATTCAAAATTTAAACAATTAAAGTTTATCTTAAACAATTAAAATTTCAAGCACATCATATTCTATTTTTTTAATATATTTTTATGTAAAAAATTATGTGTCTGTTTATATTATATATTCGCTAAAACTGATATCTTGTTGATCTTTTAGACCACAATCATTGGTATACTATCGCAGTTGAATGGGTTAAATAAAAAGCCATACTATCTTTATAATTTCACACTTATTTTAGGGCATTTGTAATGAATCAAGAATATATCTCGATGCTGGCACAGCAATGGGAGGACTTTTGTAATCGATATTCAACAAATGACTTAGATTTTATCTCCAAATTTATTCATCAACATACAGTCGACCTTGTAGATGTTTTTTATGCAAACATGATTCAAGAAAAAGAAGCCAGTAAATTTTTAAATAATGAACTTATACAAAACAGATTAAAATCTTCGCTTAATCAATGGATGAAAGAAACTTTTGATGCGCCATTCAAAAAAAACTTTGAAGAAATTGTTCAAAAACAGCTTAATATCGGCAAAGTTCATGCGCGTATTGGCATTCCTTCATGGTTAATTATTCGAGGTATACGCCAAATCGAAGATAAAATTTATCCTCTACTAACCGAAGAAAAAGAAGGAAATTACTTTTTTGTCCTCAACCATGTCATGAATATCATGAGCTTTTCTGCTGAGCTGATGTGTAAATCTTATGAGCATAGTGTCGATGAAAATAATAATACTAAACACTCCTATCGTTTATTTTCTGCCATGCAGGATATTTCAGTTCAAAAAGACAAACAACGTAGTTCGCTACTTGATTGGGAAAATGAACTGATGTTTAAAGTGTTTTCAAATGGGGTTAACATTACGCATCCGACTTTATCTAAATCTGAATTTGGGCTTTGGTTTATTCATAAAGCAGCCTATGTTTTTACGGGTTCAGACCAAGTAAATATCATTATTGACACTATTCATGAAGTTGACCAACTAAATCAGCAGATTTTACAAAGTGCCAATCAACAACAAGCCATCAAATTAATTCAAATCATTCGAGATAAAAATCGGGAAATCACGATTTTAATGAATCAATTATTCCAACTTGCTGAATATATTGATTCAGGCAATGATCCATTGACCCAATTGCTTAACCGTCGTTATTTAAATACGATTTTAACCCGCGAAATTACGCTAGCTAAATCAGGAAATACGCCTTTAGCAATGCTTGCACTTGATGTAGATTATTTTAAAAATATTAATGACCAATATGGTCATGCTGTAGGTGATACAGTACTGAAACATATTTCTTCAATTATTCTAAAATACACCAGAGCAAGTGATTATGCCTTTCGTATAGGTGGTGAAGAGTTTTTATTATTACAAATTAATTGTGATGAAAAAGCCGCCCATAGTATTGCAAATCAAATCCGCCATGAAGTTGAAAATTCAAACCTTATTTCCCAAAATGGTAATCCAATCTGCTTTACTGTTTCAATTGGGGTCACATTATATGATGGGCACCCAGACTATCAACGCTTCATTGATGCCGCCGATATGGCATTGTATTCTGCAAAACAAAATGGTCGAAACAATGTTGTCTTTTCTGATTAACACACAGTCAATATAAGTTTTAATTAAAATGAGATGAGTTTTAAATTAAACTCACCTCATTTTAGATACATCAATTCGCGAACAGCTTGCGATAGATTCTTTAGGCTTATCTATGTTTATTTCATAAGGCAAATACATCTTTTTCTATCAAGATCGTTTATCCTTTTTTGTCTTTTAAAAGAAGAAGTATATTTTATTGTTACTTAAATATACCAAAAATAAACTATGAAATATTGTTTATATATAAATGTTAACTGATTCTATAGTTAAGTAAAATCTCTAATGGCTGATTTTTAATTGGTATTATTCTCTAAAATAAAAAATATAACTATTGAGAGCATCGTATTTCCAATTTTAAAATTTCATTACTCAGTTCAGATAAAATAGATCTTCAAATTTTGTTTAATCGACTTTTCATTACTGACTATTTTTAAAATATCAGTCAATCCAATCAAATATACGCTACATCCATGCTTGATCAAATGCGTCAATTAGTCTTTGGTTCAACTGTTTTTGTGCCACTTGCCACAAGGCAATATCATGAGAGACAGCTTCACTTTGCCCATCCGACGCACTAAGAAAACGCTTAAAATAACTTTGATAATGATATGCAGAAACATCTCCCGTAATATCAGCACCGATTAACTTTCCTTCACTATGGCGAATCAGATCCTGCAAATGATGTTCAAGAAAATGTCCTTGATCCCAATTGGTCATCACAACTTCTTTGGATAATACATCCTTATCAATCGATAAATACATCGGCAAATGAATAGAAGAAATTTCTGCTAAAAATGCTTGCATTAAATCATCAGCATTTTGAAAACTATGCCAAGCAGAAGATGCGCCAATATATTTGGTCCAACTGGCATCTTGCTGAATGCTCCAATAATGAAGTTTACCATTACGCAATGGCGACCAATGATTTTCCCAAGCATGTTTTAAACTAATATCATTCGAGCCAATACCAATCACATCAATACGTGCGACTTGTGGTAACAAACTTGCCCAATATACCCATGAACCACAATGAATTCCAAATGGATAACGCATATTATCAGGGTGATTATCACACACAATTAAATGAAATGACTGAGTATCGTCAAATCGATTTAAAAGATATTGTGTAAGATGGTGATAATCACCGCTACCGATTAATACACAGCCTAACTCTGTATTTAAAGGCAACTGATGGTTTAAATATTCTGATAATTGATTAAATTGATTCCATTTACATCCAAAACGAATGGTTTCTTGCCATGAACTTAGATCGAGATTGAGCGCACCTTCAGGAATACCCGTAGAGTCATCAAAATTCAGAACAACAGTTTGACGTAATGGTTCCATATTCATGATTTTGACTCCTGTGATTGCGTATACCAATGTGTATCTGATTCAAATAAATGACGCAGTCGTCTTAGGATAAAGCGTAATACAGGTTGCTTAATCCAAACCAAATGGCGCGTAAAGGTAAAGTTCGCCCCCAACTTTGATTTCACTTCAGGGTCTGTCCAACCTGCAACATAAAATTTTAAATTTTGTTGTTTCGCATAATCCAAATTGACAAACCAGCTAATAAAATACAAATTATATTCCATCGCCAAGTCATAATTTAGACCAATATATTTATCAATTAAATTATTTTTATATTCATAACATATATTATAACCCACTAAAGTAGTGTCTTTCCAATATAGAAAAACTCTTCCTCCACTGTGCTCATTTTGTAAAATCTCATCAAAAAAATCTACCGTTAATAAATCAAAATGGATTTCACTTTGTTGATAAACCGCCAAATAAAGTTGATATAAATGCTGTCTAAAGGCATTGTCTTTAAAAAGTTCAGCACCTGTATCAACAATCTCTAAAGTTAATTCATCTAAGCTTTTTAACTTTCGCTTCAAGTTTTTTCGACGACTTTTAGAAAGCCTAGACAGATAATCTTCACGATCTGTAAAGTCAATGGGTACATAAGCTAAGGCTTGTCCTTCTACAGAAAGAAAACCTGCTTTTTCCGCTGCATTGATTAAGTCTTGACTAAATTGGTTTTCAAAATCTGTAAGCAAAGGAGAATTTAAAGGTAAATCTTTAATAATAGTTAATGTATTCTTCGCAGCACTTTTTTTTAATTTCTCGACAATTTGCTGGACATTAAAATCTTTTGATAAAACAGTATATTCAGTAACGGTTGTACCAATAAAACAGGTTGAAAGATGTAACAATTTACCCCAATGCTGGTATCCAATGATCGACTCAATTTTTTTACGAACAGGGATATCTAGTGTCGTTAATAAATTAAACTGCGTTGTAAAATATGATAATTTTTCGTTGGAATCTTGTACATTGAAGGTGTCAGGAGGATATTTTAAAAAAGCATCAATCAAAGATTGTGGTTCTAATTGATTTAAATTTGTTTTTACATTCATATTGGCTCAATTCGTCACAATCCAGCATCAATACATCCTCGGCTCTTAATGATGTATCAAAACGAAACTAATTAACTTAATATATTATCATTCATGATAAAAAGGAATAGCCAAATAAATTCAGCTATTCCAGATAATAGCGACCTTTTGACTTCACCATTCATCGAATATGATGAATAGCGAAATAAAGCGGTTAGTTCATTTCTTTTTTCGCACGTACTAACACTTGCTCTAACAATACCATTGCTTGATCAATTTCAGCTCTTGAGATTTCAAGACTAGGTGCAAAAGTAATGACGTTTTTATAATAACCACCAACATCTAGAACTAGACCACATTGGTTACCTTGATATTCAAGCGTACCAGACAAACCAATATCAACCATTTTGTCTAAAAGATCTTTGTTTGGTGTAAAGCCATCTGTTTGACAGATTTCTGCACGAAGTGCCAAGCCTAAACCATCCACATCACCAATTTCAGGATGACGTGATTGAAGATCTTTTAAGCCTTCAAGGAAGTAAGCACCGCTTTCCATGATTTGTTTTTCATAATCTTTTTCAGCAAGCATTTTCATCACTTCCAAACCAACAGCTGTACCCAATGGGTTTGAAGCGAAGGTTGAATGTGTAGAACCTACAGGGAAAACTTCTGGGTTGATCATTTCTTCTTTCGCCCAAACACCTGCAAGTGGGTTTAAGCCATTGGTCAATGCCTTACCAAATACAAGTACGTCTGGTGTAATACCGAAATGTTCAAATGACCATAATTTACCTGTACGGTAGAAGCCCATCTGAATTTCATCGACAACAAGCAGAATACCGTGGTCATCCAGTACTTTTTTCAATTCAGGATAGAAGTTCATTGGTGGAATGACATAACCACCTGTACCTTGAATGGTTTCAATATAGAATGCCGCAAATTCGCTTTCACGTACTTTTGGATCCCAAACACCATGGTATTCGTTTTCAAATAAACGGCGGAATTCTGCAACAAGTTTGACTGCATATTCTTCAGGTGTCATTCCTTTTGGACGACGGAATGGATATGGGAAAGGAATAAATTGCGCACGTTCACCAAAATGTCCATAACGACGACGGTAGCGATAACTAGAAGTGATCGATGAAGCACCTAATGTACGGCCATGATAACCACCTTCAAAAGCAAACATACGACTTTTGCCTTTACAGAAGTTACGAACTAGCTTTAGAGAGTCTTCAATTGACTGAGAACCGCCCACGTTATAGTGAATACGCCCTTGAACACCTGTTTTTTTCAACATATCTTCAGCAAGAATCTTGCTGAGTTCAATTTTTGTTGGGTGTAAATATTGGCTCGCAATTTGTGGGAGTGTGTGAATTTGATCAATTAATGCTTGGTCTAATCGTGGATTTTTATAGCCGAAGTTTACAGCTGAATACCACATTTGTAGATCTAGATAAGGTGTACCATGATCGTCAAAAACATAACTTCCTTCACAATTTGTAAAAATTTTAGGCGGATTTACGTAGTGAACAGTATCTCCATGGGAGCAATACTTTGCTTCATCCGCCAATAGTTGAGCTTCATTAATTGTCATTAAAACTATCCTTTTTTAGATAAGTTATGTACTGCCATCGTTACAATATAATTAAATAAATTTTAGTCGTTTTTACTCAAACCAATTAAAAACGACTTCCTTTATTTCACGGTTGCCCAGTTAAAAATAATTTTCTGAAATTAATCTTAAAATTTAAAGATGAATCCCAAAGATGGTGAAATATCAAGACGATTTTTTACCATCGGGCTATTATATTGTTGTTTGGATAAATAATTTATATCCACCCCACCCACAATATTCCATGTTTTTGTCAAGTCATAGCTAAAATTTAGACTCGCATAAGGCTGTATACTGTCTTTCGGTGTATAAACAGACAAACCACTATTTTCAGCTTCAGACTGACTGATGCCATAGTAATATTGATTATATTTTCGATCATTCCATTGATAACCAATTTCTGGATATATCGACCATTTATCAATATCGAGTTCCGCCAGATAAGATAACGTAGCGACTGTTCCCTTACTCCGCGAAAGAATATCTGTGCCAATTTGGGCTTTAAAACCACCAAATGGTGTGATCCGCATGTAACTTGCTCCAGACATCACAGACCATTTTCTGGTTTTTAATGCACTGACAGCACCCGATGGTTCAAAATAACTTCCATCATAATAAGCATTTAATCTAAGTTGGTTTTTATCATCATTTAATAGATAAAGTCCTAACTCACTACCTTCAATATACTGTTTTTGATTATCATAGAACACAACAGGTAACAAACTCGATGTTGTCTTTTTACCTTTATATTGTTGAAAATCCAACGAATAATTGAGCCCGACTTTTAATTTCTCTGAATCGCCTGCATAGCTGATAATCGGACTGAATGACACAATAACAAGTAAACTTATTTTTATGTTTCTTAAGCTTTTTTTAGTCATATGCAACTATCTCATTTTAGGTAAAAATAGAAATATTCCTATTTGTTTAAATTTTACAAGCATTAGCTGCACATTATATACAACAAGCTTTTTTATTGTAAATTGTATAGAATACTTTTCAATGCTTTTCCTTAAAAGACATTCTTTATTCTGATATATTCAGCAGTCAAATTATAGAAACTGCTTTTATTTTATCCAGCCTATGTCAATAAGCTAAGCTTTGTTTAATATTCAAACAATATTATTCGCCCATATTCTTCGGAAAACGAAGAAAACTTGTTTTAAGATAACCCGTGAGGCTTTTATGTTTCTGATCAGTCACGATATCCCCCCTTCAGTTCAATGGCATATTTTATGTGACTTTGATGGTACAATCAGCCTAAAAGATACAACAGATCACCTTCTGGAAACTTTTGCCAAGTCAGGTTGGGAAGAAATCGAACAAGAATGGGAACAAGGAAAAATTGGTTCCAGAATCTGTATGCAGCGCCAAATTGAGCTGCTTGACATGTCTGAAAAGCAATTACATCAATGTTTGGATGGAATTGAAATTGATCAAGGTTTTCTTGAACTGGTGAAATTAGCCAGCAAGCATCATATTCCATTAACCATTGTCAGTGATGGCCTAGATGTCGTAATTCGTTACATCCTAAGAAAATATAATTTGACGCATTTGCCAATTATTGCCAATCGACTTGTTCAAATTGATACCCAAAGTTGGACACTTGAATTTCCAAATGCAAATCCACGCTGTATTAGCCAAAGCGGCACATGTAAATGCAAAGTTGCAGAACAACATTTTCAGGAACAAATCATTTTAATTGGTGATGGTCGTTCTGATTTTTGTCTTGCAGAAACTGCCGACTATGTATTTGCTAAAAAATCATTAATTCAGCATTGTCTGCATAAAAATATCCAACATGTTGCTTTTGAATATTTTTCCGATATTCAAAAACCGTTAATGAAACTACTTCGTAGTGACCTAGAACCAAATAATGCAGATATGGTGATCGCATGATTTCCGATAATACTTTTTTTCTTTCAGGGAATCGTATTGGTATTTTGCTGGTTCATGGTTTAACAGGTACACCGAATGAAATGCGTGGCATTGCCAGATCCTTTCATCAGGCAGGTTATAGCGTTTATGGCGTTCAACTTGCAGGACATTGTGGTGATATTGAAGATCTTGTTCAGACACGTTGGGAAGACTGGTACGCCAGTGTTTGTGATGCTGCAGAAAAGCTAAAACAACATGTCGATGAACTCTATGTTGCAGGCTTATCTATGGGCGCGCTCCTTGCTTTAAAATATGCATCGGAGCATCCAGTCAAAGGCGTTATCAGCTACAGCCCTACTTTCAAATATAACGGCTGGAGTATCCCACTCTGGTCAAAAGTTGCAGCACCTATCGCACTGCCACTGGTTTATCATTTGAACATTGGTCGCCACAAAACATTTGATGAAGCAGAACCTTATGGTATTCGCAATGAAGCTTTACGTGCCCGTATTGTCAATGCAATGAATAGTGGTGACAGTAGCGAAGCAGGTTTACCTGGAAATCCTTGGCATTCGTTATATCAGCTACAACGTCTCTCTCGTGATGTTCGTAAAAATTTGCATAAAATTACTGCACCATCTCTATCACTTCATGCTTACGATGATGATATTGCACACCGTCGTAACAGCCAACTGGTCTATGATCGGGTTTCTGGCACAAAACAACTCATCTGGCTTGAAAATAGCTACCATATGATCACCATTGACAATGACCGCAAAAAAGTCATTGATGAATCATTAAAATTTATTCAGGATACACATCAAGATCCAGAAAAAAATCCAGTTGCATGTATGGCTGAGTCGGCTGAACTCGACAAAGAATTGGGTCATTCAGTATGAGTCTATTGGTTTTTGGTGCATGGATTTTAACAATTCTGATCGACACGATTGGTCAATTGGCCTTTAAAGCAGCCGCATCTGAAAATACCGAGCATTCGGGACTTAATCATTGGAAATCCATGATTAAACGTCCTTGGTTATGGATTGGTATTGTCAGCTATGTGTTTGAATTTGTCGCTTGGCTAGCATTTTTATCTTTAGTTCCTCTGTCTGATGGAATCATGCTAGGAAGTATCAATATCGTCGTGATCATGATTGCTGGTCGTTTCTTCTTTAATGAAAAACTTTCAAGAAATCGATTAATCGGCGTTATTTTAATTTCTATTGGCGTGACTGTTGTAGGATTAGGCGCATGAGATCCTTTTATATTATTGGTTTTTTAGTGCTGATGGCGTTTGATACATTGGCGCAAATCAGTTTTAAGTTCGCCTCAATACATGCGATGCCACTTTCATTTGATTTACCTTGGCTGATTCGGGTATTTTCCCACCCATGGATTTATGGTGCATTTGTTGGCTATATTGGTGCTTTTTTTACGTGGATGAGTTTACTTAAACACGCACCTGTGGGCCCTGCTTTTGCTGCATCGCATCTTGAATTGATTAGTGTCACAATATTGTCTATGTGGTTATTTAACGAACCTTTAACTTTAACCAAAATTATTGGCGCTCTATTTATCATTTGTGGTGTGTTCTTTTTAGCCAAAGATGAATCGCAAATGGATGCTGAACAAATTCCTCACAATATTCATTCCTAATGCTACGCAAAGAAATCCCACCAACAGATGGCTTGCCGATTTTATGGAAAGATCTTCTTCCTTGGCAGCATAAAACCAATTTGGCAAATGCACTAGCACATCTGTTACATATTCCTGTGCCTGCCCTGACCTGTTCAGGGACAGTAGCACTGATTATTGCATTAAAAACCTTACAATCGATACACCCTGAAAAAAAACAGGTCATTATTCCAGCTTGGACATGTCCTTTAGTCCCTTTAGCAATTGAAAAAATTGGACTGACTGTTGTTTTGTGTGATGTGAAAAAGAATAGTTTTGATTTTAATCTGACCGAATTAGCCGCAAAAAGTTCTGCCAATACTCTTGCAATTTTGGCAACACATATTGCAGGTTTGGTGTGTAACTTAGAAGCGATTAAACACATTGCCGATCAACATCGGGCTTTTATCATTGAAGATGCCGCCCAAGCAATGGGGGCTCAATTTCAAGGCCAAAGTGTCGGTTTATATGGTGATATTGGTTTCTTTAGCCTTGCCTTCGGTAAAGGATTAACCAGTGCTGAAGGTGGTGTGTTATTCAGTAAAGATCCTGAGTTACATCAAAAATTAAACAAAGCCAGCCTAGATTTACCAGTGCTTAAACACTGGGAAATTAAACGTACAGTCGAGTTATTGGGATATACCTTTTTATATCATCCCTCCACTTTAGGTTTAATTTACGGACATTCTTTACGTGCTGCACTAAAAAAACATGATGACATTGCCGCAGTAGGTGACGATTTTGATCAGGATGATATTCCTGTACATCAGCTTGGTCTATGGCGAAGCCGAGTTGCGGCGGCGGCTGTATCTCGCTTACCTGAACATTGGTTAAAAGCACAAACTCAGGCCAAAAAGCGCATTGAACGGTTGAAGCAATTGCCACATATTCGTGTTTTTGAAGAAAGTACCGACCATCTTTCAAATTTTCCGTTTTTATTACTCCTGACAGACCAAGCAGAAATAACAACCGCTATTTTAGATGCGTTATGGACACATGGTTTAGGGGTCACTAAGTTATTTGTTCGAGCTATTTCTCAATACCCAGCTTTAAGTCATTTAAAGGAAAATACACCCGAAGCCAACAGTTTTGCCCAAAGAAGTTTGAGTATTTCAAATTCGGCTTGGTTAGATGATGATACTTTTGACATCATTTACACCACCATTAAAAAGATTGTAGAAACAGATAAATAGAGTTTTTACTCTACAATTTTATTTCACCCTAAGTCTATTTTCTTGTTTTTTCTTTCATAAAAAAAATTGCCAGAACATCATTTCGATATTCTGGCAACCTTTTAGCCTAGATAAAAATAATCTTTAAATTATTTTTTGTCAGGTAATGCATATGCAACAACATAGTCACCGTGGTCTGGCGATTGACGTGCTCCACCCGCAGAAATCACAATATATTGTTTTCCTGTTTTTGGTGAAACATAGCTAATCGGTGTACCTTGGCTACCAACTGGTAAGCGCCCTTTCCAAAGCTCTTTCCCTGTTGAGTTATCAAATGCACGGAGATAGTAATCTTGTGTTGCAGCAAAGAAGACCAAACCACCTTGTGTTGCCATTGGGCCACCAATTGTTGGCATACCAATAGGTGCTTTCAAGCCCATCTTAATACCAAATGGTCCAGTGTCTTGAACTGTACCCAATGGAACTTGCCATGCAATTTGACGTGTTTTCATATCAATTGCAGTCATAGTACCAAATGGTGGTTTTTGACACGGAATACCCAAGACAGACATAAAGCGGTTTTTGTTCACTTTGTATGGTGTACCTTGCATCGGCACAGCACCCATACCCGTATTCACTTTCTCGCCGCCATTGGCCTGAATTTTGACATCTTCTGGTGTTTGTTTCTGCAATTGAATCCATAGACCTAAGCGCATGTCATTCACAAACATATAGCGATGTGTTGGATCAAATGCAATTGAGCCCCAGTTCATGCCCCCTAAAGAACCTGGGAAGCTGAGTGAAACATCAGTACCTGGTGCAGTAAACAGACCATCATAACGCATTGATTTAAAGCTGATACGACACATCAATTGGTCAAATGGAGTTGCGCCCCACATGTCGGACTCTTTTAAAGTCTGGTTACCAATTTGTGGCATTTCAACTGAACGTGGTTGAGTTTTTGAATACTGTTCACCTTGAATGTCTGCAAGTTTTACAGGTTGTTCAATCACTTTGGTTAATGGCTTACCTGTTACACGATCTAGGACAAAGAATTGACCTGATTTTGTACCAATGACAACAGCAGGTTTAGTTGCACCGTCTTTCATTGGGAAATCAACTAGACTTGGCTGCATCGGTAAGTCAAAGTCCCAAAGGTCATTATGAACCGTTTGATAGACCCATTTTTCTTTACCTGTGGTCGCATCTAGCGCCAATACTGAAGTATTGTATTTATGGTCTAATGCTGTACGGTTACCACCCCAAACGTCTACAGATGAACTTCCCATTGGCAAGAACACAGTATTCATTTTTGGATCATAAGACATTGGCGCCCAAGAGTTTGCCGAACTGCGTTTATAAATTTCACCCGGTTTTAACACGTAGTTTGGATTTGGATTACGCGCATCAAATGCCCAGCGTAATTTACCTGTAATCACGTCATAACCACGAATTACACCGCCCGGCATATCTGCTGCGACGTTATCGGCAATACGGCTACCTACAACCAGCGTTGTTCCTGCCAATGTCGGCGCAGACGTGACTTCAAAGCGTGGCGCTTTGGTTCCATCACCCATGCCTTCTAGCAAGTTCACTGTACCGTGGTTGCCAAAGTCTTCACAGCGTTGACCATTATCTGCATTGACTGCAATTAAACGACCATCTGGTGTATTGGTATAAACACGGCGTGGGCAACTTGTATTCGTTGCAACCGCAGTCACCGCTGTTGCACCTGCTAGTTTTGGTTGCTCAAGTGCTTTAGTTGAGTCAAAGTAAGCAACACCACGGCAACGTTCCCATGCATCTGCTTTAGAATTAATTTCAGCTTTCCAGATTTCTTTACCAGTGTCGGCATCCAGCGCAATCATATTATTATGTGGTGTACATAAGAATACTTTATTGCCCACTTGTAGTGGTGTTTCCTGATCTTCAGCGCCATTTCCCGAACCTGTACTTGCATCTCCAGTACGATACGTCCAAGCAACTTTCAAATCTTTAACATTGGTTCGATTAATCTGATCCAAGGCAGAGAAACGACTGCCACCAGCATCATTACCATAATGATCCCAGTTCACTTGTTTTTGTGCAGCACTAACAGGAATTAATGGTAATTCCTGACCTGCAGCTTCTACAGTGGCATGTGGAATAAACATTCCATATAAACCGCCAAGCATCCCCAAAACGGTCAAACCACCCAATGTATAGGCAGGTGCAGCCGAGGTTGCTGTCTGGTTTTGAGCTTTACGAATGGAAGGTAAAGTAAATAATACCGCAGCAAATAACCCTGCTGGGAACATCAAACGCGAGTGTAATGCCCAAAAGTCAAAACCAGCATCGGCAATTGCCCAAATGACAGTACACACAAAAGCTAAAGCATAGAGCGTAACGCCCAATGCTTTTCGTTTAAAAATAAAAATGGAAGATGCTGTGATCAGTAAACCTGCGAGTAAGAAATACCATGATCCACCAAGACCAATGAGCTTACCACCAAGCACGACAAAGAATAATCCCGTTAGCAATAATGCTAACCCTAATACAAAACACCATATTTTAAATATGGGGTTGAGTTGAGTATGTGAATCCGACATACAACTCTCTCCAGTTCCGTGTCAAATTAGTTTCTGCTCTGATACAGAAAACAGCACCTAGAATACTGTAACCAATTTGTACTATGTGCCAAAAATCCTGTATTGGCTTTATCTTTTCAAAACAATAAAACCAACGCTAATCCCTTGATTATAGTGACAATGATTCCTTCATCTTTATACCAATCTGACTATTTGCATAATTGGTGTATTGAAAGCATTTTTATCAATGACTCGTGACCGATCATCTCGCTCACAAGTCATAACTTTTAACATAATGCTATCATCAAATCCTGATTAATTTCATCTTAGAAATTTACACGAACACTCACGCCCGCAGTCCAGACATCATCTGCTTGTTTATTACCGAGTGGTTGGTAGATATATTGAATGTTTGGTCGCAACATAATGGCAGGAGACCATTGCAACGTGTAATTGAGCTCAAAATCGATTTCATCATCACGGTTCTGGTTAGCTGCAACTTTATCATTGTACTTATAACGACCTGCACCTAAACCAATCTGGTCATTTGGACGTGATTCAAATGCACCTTTGTACCACATCGCAACCTGTTGGGTACTTTCAATAGTTGCCGTGTGGTCATTGTTAAAGACCAAATTTACAGCACCATATAAACCTCGATTTGGATTATCATCACTTGATGTTAATTGTTGTTGAGCATTTAACCAAATCGCACGTTTAGGATCATCACCTGTTTGACCATCGACACGTTTATAATCGTGGGTACTGAAGAATCCACCCAGTTTATATTCACCAGATAAGCCATTCAGCTTTTTGGTTTTCCACGCCAGTTCGACTGGAATAAGTGTACCTTTGGCATCACTTAAATCCATATTGAAGTTCTGTTTACGATATTCACCCGTGGTTTTTAAGTTTTCTGGATTATTTTCATAAACCCCTGCACCAATCGTCCACTCTGGCAAAAACTGGTATTTGGCATTCATTGCCCAGCCACTCACAGGGCCGTTATACCACACATCGCCTTGGCTTTTACCGACTTGTCCACCACATAAAATCAAGCTTTGAAACTCACATTGAGAACCATTAAAGTCCTCTGACATGCCCATCCGACCTGCTTTAACTTGTAAGGTATTATCGAATAATCCCGTTTTCACCCAAGCTTGCGTTAAGCGCCAGATGTTGCCACGGCCATAAATTTCTGTTGGGCTACCCTGCATGCCAATATCATTGGCAAGATTACGACCATCTCGCTTGGTTACACTTAAAGCCGCTGTTGTATTTTTCCAGCCTAAAATACGGTTTAAGTCAAAATTTGTACCCAAGGTCACTTGGTTGGCGTTACGGGTTTGATGGTTATCATTTTTTCCACCATCGAGTACCGTAGCCGTTTGGTTCATCACACTAAAATTGAACTTATAGCCTAACTGCTCAAGTTGTTGGCGTTCACCATTCCAGTCACCCAATAACCATTGGCGATCCTGTGACCAGAATTCGTTTGCCATTGCCCCTTGGCTCATTAAAATTGCGAGCGAAACTGCGCCCATTTGCATTAAATTACATCTTTTCATCTTGCCTTTCCTTAGCCTAATAAATTAAGCGACGCAACTTTATACTAAAGTCTATATATTTCACTATTTAAATTGTGCTGATTGGCTAAGTTCTGAACTAGCGCCAACGTGATTGGTGATATTTGCGGTGTAATTGGCAAATTTGATGTTTGGCTTCCACGTTAGACGTGCCTCTCCTTGCGCATTGGTCGCTACAGTTTCTGCACCAATAAACTGTTCTGCCTCATTAGAACGTGCGTTGTGGTTACCAAAAAATTCTACTCGGTAACGCTGATTCGCTTCGCCTTTAAAGCTCACAACCAACTGTCCCTGACGTGCTTCAAGTTTTGGTGGCTGAATCCATTGGTTTGGCTGAGCATTACACCCTTGCTGATTCGTCGTCGTACAAGTTTTTTGCAAATTTTTCGGATCAATCACAACACCACCACCACGAGAACCCACAAATCCTTCATGTTCTAACGCTGGTACGCCAAAAACGATAGCCCCCAATTTTTGATTTGGCACGCAAGAACCACCCGCTTCACAGCGTTTAATATCTTTACTGTTATCCCAGATTTGGTTTTTGGTGATGGTAATGTGTGCATTGGCATCTTTTTCTGAACGCAAGGCAATCCCGATACGGTTGCCGTGTATTTTATTACTGTCGAGGATATTGCCATCCCCCGTAATATTTAAGCCAATCGAGTTGGCAGTTAATTCGTTATACGCGATGTAATTACGTTTTCCCCAGTTAATTTGTAATCCATCAGAATAATTTTCAAATTTGTTACCCACCACTGCATTATCATTCCCCCACAAAACCTCAATCCCCTGAGAGGGTTCAGGATTGGCTTTGGTGTTGGTAAACAGGTTATTGGCAATCAGGTTAAAGGCTGCGCCACGCGTCAACTCTAAACCATCGCCATTATCCTGAAGAATATTGTCCAGAAATTTATTATTGTTGGTTGTGGTTGCAGTCGGATTACCCTTGCCGTCATCACCTGTAAACATCACACCTGCACCACCATAGTTATTACTAATACGGTTATGCTGAATCAGGTTGTTACTCGAACGATTGACCAAAATACCAATACAGAAGCGATGAATATCTAAGCCTTTAAGTACAACATGATGCGTGTCTCGTAGTACTAAGCCTGGCAGTGTCATGGTACGAACATTGGTGCCATATTGCCCTTCAACTGCGCCAGGACAAGCTTTTGCACCTTCCCCCTTTATATAATTTGAACCGTCAATGGTAATAAACTCACCTGTTTTATCCCATTGTGTGCCCATAATTTTCACAGGCCCTTTAATTTCAGGCAAAGGCGAATTGACCTTGATTTGATAAGGTGCTTTTCCAACTGCTTGAATTAGAATTTCATTATCATCAGATGGATTTGTATTGGACTGTTCAATAGCCCAGCGTAATGATCCTTTATTTTGATCATCCTGATAACGATCAACGACATAAGTGGCCGCAGCCGTCCACCCAGATGCCATTACGCTTAAAGCCAAAACGCTTACTTTTAATGAAGTCACTTTCATTTTAAATTCCTTTTTTCGGTTTTTTTATTATGGTGTCGGTTGAATTGCTTTTAGGAACTGGTGAAGCTGCGTTACATCAATTTGTCCTGGCGCAGACGCTTGACCAATCATTCCGAAACTTAAACTTCCACCCGCACTCGCAGTCGCAACACGGGAAATTGCACCTAAACGTCCCATCGACATGGTAAGTAATGGTTTTTTGCTTTGCTGACTCACTTTTAAAGTCGCATTCATTAAGGTAAATACATCTGCTTTCGACTGTGGCATCACCGCAATCTTAAGAATATCTGCCCCCATTTGATCTTGCTTTAACAACCGATTGACAATTTCCTGTTCGTTTGGTGTTTTAGCAAAATCATGATTCGACATTACCACCAATACATTCTTTTTATGGGCTAAGTCTGTCAGTTTACGCACGACTTTGGCATCACGAAACATTTCAATATCAAGCAATTGCATAAATGGTTTTTGTAAATATGCAGTGTAAAGTTTTTCGTATTCTGCATCACTCACCGCAAGTTTTCCGCCTTCATTTGCAGTACGAATCGTGGCAATGATTGGTTTATCTTTTAAGATTTGATTGAGCTGTTGACCGAGTGCAATCACTTGTTTGCTATCCGCAGCAAAGTTCAATAGATCTATACGAAACTCTGCTAAATCTGCATCTGGATTTGCAGCAATGACTTTTGCCTGCTGAATCGCTTCTTCAGCCGTTTTTGCTGTAATCGGAACGATTGTTTTTACAGGCATTTCCCCAATATCAACATTTTTTACAACGTAGTGATGAGATGCTGGCTGTGCTGCCAATACCATAGACGTAGTCGTCAGCATCGAACATGCCAATGCAATTTGAAGTGCTTTGTGTCTGATTTTCATCATTACCATTCCTTGTGTAATGTGCTGTATGGCAAAAACCATACAGCGTGTTGTGTTACAAAATTAAATATCAAAAAATACGGTTTCGTTTTCGCCTTGAACACGGACATCAAAACGATAAACGACTTGACCATCACGTTCTTCACGTTTAGCCACTAAAGTTTGACGACGAGGTGCCCATTCTATCCCTTTTAAAACAGGATCTTGTGCATTTGCTTCGGCTTCATCTTCAAAATAAACCCGCGTATTTAATCCTATATTGATTCCACGAGCAAAAATAATTAACGCAATATGTGGCGCTTGAGTCGTCCCTTTACGCCCCGGAACTGCACCCGGCTTGATGGTATCGAAATGCCATACACCTGTTTCAAAGTCTGCACCCGCACGGCCCCAGCCCTGAAAATGTGGATCAACCGCTTTACCTTGAATATCGGCCTGACTTGGATAAACACCATTGGCATCTGCTTGCCAGATTTCAACCAATACATCACGTAATGGCAATCCTAGACCATCAAAAACCTGACCTTCTAAACGGATACGTTCGCCTTGGGTTTGTTCCTGCACAAGATTGTTATGAAAGTTATGTTCAAACACTTGAATATTGGCTTGTTTAGGTAATAACCCAATATGAACATACGGCCCACCAGTTTGAGATGGGGTTTCTTTTAATTCCTGAAAATTCCAACCATTCATTTTTATTACTCCATCCATCAAGTTAAATCATTTTCGAAGTAAGTTGCACGACGACCACGCAAAGTAATGTCGAAACGATAACAACGACTATCTGCTTCAATAAAGTTGCTCTTGTCTTCTAAGGCAATCAGCGCACGACGTTGTTCTTCTAAAGGAATCGTTTTAATGATCGGGCATGAATCAATCAGCGTATCACCTTCAAAATAAAGCTGTGAGATCAGACGTTGTGCCCATCCATCTGCAATTAATGAGAAATGGATATGTGCAGGACGCCACTCATTGATACGGTTACGCCATGGATATGGCCCTGGTTTAATGGTGCGGAAAACAAAATAGCCGTTTGCATCTGTTAACATACGACCACAGCCGCCAAAGTTTGGATCAATTGCACCAATAAATTGATCGTTTGGATGACGATAACGACCAGAAGCATTGGCTTGCCATACTTCTAACAAAGCATTTTTAACAGGGCGACCAAATTGATCACGGACATAACCATGTACAATGACACGTTCGCCAATCGGTAAACCATCTTTGGCATAGTTTAAAATCAGGTCGTTATCTTTCGGACCAAACTGATCAGCACTAAAATGTGGTGCTGTGACTTCAGTTAATGTTTCATTAATTGAAATCAACGCATTTTTGGGTGAACGTAATACACTGGTTTTATAACCTGATGTATACGCTGGTGGATGATGGTCTGTATTGCGCTGTGCATATGCACCCCAAATAATCTGAGACATCATATTTCTCCTTCAATTTTTTTTAACATTGCATCCATTACGTTTCTTGACTTGGTGAGATTCCAAGCTCTTTAAATACTTCCTCTGCCATATGCATTGCAGCATTTGCTGCGGGTAAACCTGCATATAATGAGCAGTGAAGAAATAATTCCTTTAAGTCATCGGTCGTTACACCATTGTTAAAACATGCGCGAATATGCATTCGCAATTCATCTTCACGACCAAGTGCTAAAAGGACAGCCATCGTGACGAGGCTTCGGGTATGGCGTGGCATACCCGGGCGCGACCACACCTCCCCCCAAGCAAAACGACTAATAAAGTTTTGAAAATCAGCATTAAAGTCATTCAGGTTTTCTAGTGAACGATTTACGTGTTTTTCACCTAAAACTTCAGTACGGACTTTAATTCCCTGTTTATAGCGTTCTTCATCATTCATAAGAAAACCCTCCATCAGGTTGCATCGGTATGTGCAACAATAGATTTAACAAAAATAGCGACAGCAGCAGCAGCGGCAGGAATAAATAACATGCTGAGAATCATGGTAAATGACCAGTTATTTCCCAAAAGCACCGCACCAATCCACGCTCCAAACACTGCACCAAAACGACCAATACCAGACATCCATGCCACACCTGTTGCACGACATTGGGTTGGATAAAAACGTGCACTTAATACAGGCATTGAAGATTGAGCACCATTCACGGCAACCCCTGCACATAAGATGAATAGCGCCAGTAAAGTTGGGTTAGACAAGCTTTGTCCAACAATCACAGCAAAAATTCCCGCAGCCAGATAGAACCCAGCAATAATGCGGTTTGGATTAAAACGGTCCATCGCCCAGCCAATAAACAACGCACTGAGTACACCACCAAATTGGAACAGACCACCCAAGAATGCTGCACGTCCTAAAGATGCACCCGTCTCACACATTAAGGTCGGCAACCAACTGGTCAATAAATAAATTACGACCAACCCCATAAAATATGTCAGCCAAAGTAACACTGTGCCTTTGATATATTTAGGTGAAAACAGCATGCCAAACACATTGTTCTTTGCGCCTTCCACTTTTTCTTCAGGCACGTGAAACTCTGTAACACCTTGCACTTGTTGTGGTGCTATACGAGCTAAAATTTGACGGACTTTTTCTGTATTTTTACCTTTTACAATCAAGAAGCGATAAGACTCTGGCAAACAAAAGACCACTAAAAGCATTAGGATCAGTGGTGACCAACCACCCAATAAAAATAGGCTGTGCCATCCAAAAGCAGGAATCAACCAACTACTGATAAAACCACCGATTGCCATGCCCAAGTTATAACCGCAGAACATGCAGGTCACGAGCAATGAGCGCATACGTGTCGGACAATATTCTGAAAATAGTGTCGTTGCATTTGGCATTGCCGCGCCAAGTCCAATTCCCGTCAGGAATCGGAAAACAACCAGACTATCAAGATGATTTGCATAGGCGCAGGCTAAGGTAAAACCACCAAAAATCAACATTGATACAGACAAAACAATTTTGCGACCAAAACGGTCTGCGGTTGGACCTGAAACTAAGGCTCCAATAATCATTCCACCTAATGCCGCACTCATCACAGGCCCCAATTGAGAACGATCAATTCCCCAATCCTGTGCTAATGCTGGAGCAATAAACCCCATTGCTGCGGTGTCAATTCCATCTACAAAAACAATAAAAAAACAAACGATTGCAATCAGCCATTGAAACTTACTGAGCGGTGCATTATTAATCAATGCCTGTGCATCTAAACTCGTTTTTTGAGCAGCGTAATCCTGAGACGCCATATCTGCCTCCTTAGGCGAAATTCCTTTTAAAAACAGCTTTTACGAAATCGCTTCGATAAACCGCTGTAGAGCCTGAGTGAATTCGGCTGGTTGTTCAATATTGGATAGATGAGATGCATCAATCACAAAAAGATCACTCCCCTGTATCTTTTGTTGCATAAACTCACCATCTGCTACGGTTGTTACAGGATCAGCAGACCCTGCAATAATGAGGGTTGGGATAGAAATAGACGAGATTTGTTCTCTCAAGTCGGCATTGGCTAAGGCACGACATGCATTGGCGTAACCTTGTGCAGGTGTATTGGCAAGACTTTGAATCGTTTGTTGTGCCAATGCATCATGTTGATAATCAAATTTTTCGCTAAACCAGCGTGTATGCGTTGATACTACTAGATCAGCTAAACCATTTTTTTCGACTACTTCAGCGCGCGCATTCCAGCCTTCAACTGTCCAAATTTTTGCAGCGGAGTTGGCAACCGTAATACTTTGAAAACGTGATGGATGAAAAACACCTAAATACAGTGCTGTTTGCCCACCCATCGAAATACCACAAAAATGCGCTTTTTCAATTTTAAGCGCATCCAAAATATCAATGACATCTTCACCTAAATTTTGCAGTGTTGAGTTTGCAATGACAGCACTTTCCCCATGTCCACGCGTATCATAAGTCACCACTTTGAACTTAGCTTTCAATTGTTCAACTTGCGACTGCCACATCTTGTGGTCAGTCCCCAAAGAATTTGAAAATACAATGGTCGGCGCATGTTCGAGGCCTTCGACATATACCGCTAAATGCTTTCCTTGACGGTTGGTAATTGTGATATTCACTTTGCCTCTCCTATCTTTGCTTCCTGCAAAACTGCATCAATTTGGTCTTGAATATTGCCTAAATATGATTCTGGTTTAAAAATTTCATCAAGTTGTACTGGATTAAAATATGCTGTTACTTCATCTAAATGTTGAATGACTTCTTTTAAATGGCATTGTTCTGCCACTGCGGTTTTACAAGCAGCTTCAACTACATGATGTGCATTTAAACGGCCTATTTTCGGTGCTAAAGCCATCATTACCGCTTCAGCCATAATCAGCCCATGTGTACATTCAATATTGCGCTGCATGTTTTCAACATTGACTTCCATGCCCTGCAACACATCTAAAGTGCGCTCTAATGCACCTGCACAGAGTTGAAAAATTTCAGGAATCGATAACCACTCTGCATGCCATCCACCCAAACTTCTTTCATGCTCTTGCACCATACTTTGATAAATACTAGACATTAATGCAGGCACACGATTGGCAGCCGCCAGTACCGATGCAGCCGCAACTGGGTTTCGTTTATGCGGCATAGTAGATGAACCACCACGACCTTTCGCTGTCGGTTCAAACACTTCTGCAACTTCGGTTTGCATCATCAACGACCAGTCACGAGCCATCTTGCCTAAATTACCCGTGATGATGGCAAGCACACTGGCAATTTCGACTATTCGATCTCGCTCACCATGCCATGTGCAACTTGGAACAGATAAATTGAGTTGTTGAGCAAATGCTGTAACAACTTGCGAGCCTTGATCTTGTAACGATGCCAATGAACCCACTGCACCACCAAGTTGCGCAGTAAAAACTCGTGCTTTCATGGCATTCAAACGATCTAAATCTCGCTTAAAAGCAGATGCCCAACGTGCCAATTTATGTCCTAAAGTAATAGGTAAGGCTTGTTGCAGCCATGTCCGTCCCATCATGACATGGTTGCGGTAGGCCTGAGCCTGAGCAAGGGCAACGTCATAACACTGCTGAACTTGTTTTTGCACAACATCAAGTGCATCACGACACTGTAAAATACAAGCTGTATCTAAAATATCCTGACTGGTTGCTCCCCAATGCACATATCGCGCAGCAGTTTCATCATGATCTTTTACAATTGCAGTGAATCGTTTTACAAAAGGAATCGCAATATTTCCAGCCAAGCCCGTGGCCGTTGCTAAAGCATCAAAATCAAATTGAGACAACGCATGTTCAGCAACTGTTTCAATAATTTTAGCAGCCGTTTCAGGAATAACACCAACACTGACCTGTGCCTTTGCCAAAGCCACTTCTGTTTGAATCATATACGTGATCAAAGAAGCATCGCTAAAAATAGCGGTCACATCTTCTTGATAAAATAAGCTGGCATATAACTGGCTCATATTGAATGCACTCGATCCTTGTTGTACAAATTAATCATTCTGAATTGCATCTGCCAATTGTCGTTTGAATGCGTTCCAGAATGATTAAACCTTTTATATCTTTACTCGTAACAACCCAAATTTACGAAGGTTCACGTTCAATAATCAGCGCAATTCCCTGCCCCACACCAATACACATTGAACATAAACCATAACGTCCTCCACTTTGTTCAAGCTGGTTTAAGGCTGTCGTCACCAGTCGGGCACCTGAGGCTCCCAGTGGATGTCCCAAAGCAATTGCCCCACCATTTGGATTAACTTTGTCACTGTCATCCGGCAAACCTAAATCACGAGTGACTGCTAAAGCTTGTGCTGCAAAGGCTTCGTTTAGTTCGATTACATCCATCTGTTCTAAAGTCAGATGGGCTTGTTTCAATAGTTTTTTTATCGCAGGTGCTGGTGCAAATCCCATAATGCGGGGTTCTACACCTATTGCTGTCGAAGCTATGATTTTAGCGCGTGGTTTTAAGCCATAGCTTTGCACGGCTTCTTCAGATGCAATCAGTAAAGCTGCTGCACCATCGTTAATGCCTGAGGCATTTCCAGCAGTCACCGTACCATCTGCTTTCACCACTGGTTTGAGTTTGGTGAGGGCTTCAAGTGTAGTTGAGGCACGTGGATGTTCATCGGTATCAACTACTATTGAGTCACCTTTGCGTTGTGGGATTTCAACTGCAATGATTTCTTTTTGAAAGAAGCCTTTGGCTTGTGCTGCTGCTGTGCGTTGTTGGCTGTTTAGTGCAAACTGGTCTTGATCGGCACGGTTCACCTTAAATTGTTCTGCTACGTTCTCAGCCGTTTGCGGCATGGTGTCTACACCATACATTTCTTTGAGTTTTGGATTAATAAAGCGCCATCCCATAGTGGTGTCTTCAATTTTTTGGCTGCGACTATAAGCTGTTTCTGATTTTCCCATCACAAAAGGCGCACGGCTCATGCTTTCCACCCCACCTGCAATGATCAGGTTGGCTTCACCAGCTTTAATAGCTCGAGCTGCAATTGCAATCGCATCGAGTGATGAACCACATAAACGGTTAATCGTGGTGGCTGGTACTTGATATGGTAAACCTGCAAGTAAAGCTGACATGCGTCCGACGTTACGGTTGTCTTCACCTGCTTGGTTGGCACAACCATAGATTACGTCATCGATATGTTCCCAATTTACAGTTGGGTTGCGTTGCATCAAGGCTTTTATCGGCAATGCACCTAAATCGTCTGCACGGACAGGTGCAAGACCTCCTGCGTAGCGACCAAAGGGAGTTCGAATGGCATCAATGATATATGCATTTTTCATATTCTTACTTTTCCATTTCTCTAAATTTGTTGCTGTGACTTTCTTAATCACGACGGAGTCTTACAGTATTCGATCAATTGCCAACAGTTAATTCTTATTACTTTTTTAAAAAGTAATCAAAAGCCTTGTCATCAACAATTGCCAACCTAGACTTTAAAACCGAATTTACTATCGCGGTGGCGACATGGATGTCGCCTCGTTGGACGGATGGTATATGGATATACCATCCGTCCAACAAAGGATTGTTGTTACTTTTTATCCCTAAAAAGTAAAGTATTGCCTATACAACAAACTTTTGCTTTAGCCCCTAATTTGTGGCTGTATAAACTTAACCTTGTGTTGCATCAATCAACTTAGCACCTGTCAAATCTTGTAACTCGTCAAACGATAGTCCATCAACCTTCTCTATCACCTTCAATCCATCCTTGGTCACATCAATCACACAAAGGTCAGTATAAATTCGGTCTACACAATGTTTTCCCGTCACTGGATAGCTCAGTTCAGTCACAATCTTCGGTTCACCTTGTTTTGTAACATGGTCTGTGGTGATAAAGACTTTCTTCGCACCTACCGCCAAGTCCATCGCACCGCCAACAGCGGGTATCGCATCCGCTGCACCTGTATGCCAGTTGGCTAAGTCTCCATTGGCTGCAACTTGAAAAGCACCAAGTACCGCAATATCAAGATGACCGCCTCGCATCATGGCAAATGAGTCACCATGATGGAAAAAAGCACCGCCTTGTAACATGGTCACAAATTCTTTGCCTGCATTGATCAGCTCTGGGTCTTCTTCTCCTTTGGATGGTGGTGGGCCAAAAGCCAAGAGACCATTTTCTGAGTGTAAGAATACTTCTTTGTCTTTGGGTAAGTAGCTCGCTATTTTTGTCGGTAAGCCAATCCCTAGGTTTACGTATGCGCCATCTGGAATGTCTTGTGCCACACGTTCGGCAATCTGGTCACGGCTGAGTTTTTGGTAGCTCATGTTCATTTCCTTATGTTGTTATTGCGCTGGTTGTACTTGAATAACGTGTTGTACAAAGATGCCCGGAGTGATGATGTGTTCTGGGTCAAGTGCACCGAGTTCTACTACGTCAGTGACCTGTGCAATTGTAATGTCCGCTGCCATCGCCATAATCGGACCAAAGTTTCGCGCAGATTTTCGGTAGACCAGATTGCCCCAGCGGTCGCCTTGTTGGGCTTTGATTAAGGCGATATCTGCTTTGATTGGATATTCTAAAACGTAGTCTTTTCCATCTATGTGACGGGTTTCTTTGCCTTCTGCAAGCAAAGTACCAAAACCTGTAGGGGTAAATACTGCACCTAAGCCCATGCCTGCCGCCTGAATCCGACAGGCCAAGTTGCCTTGTGGAACAAGTTCCAGTTCGATTTTTCCAGCTCGGTATAATTCGTCAAATACCCATGAGTCAGACTGGCGTGGGAATGAACAAATAACTTTTTTAACCGAACCTGCTTTAAGTAGCTTTGCTAGACCATAGTCCCCATTGCCTGCATTGTTGCTTACAATGGTTAGGTCTTTTATGCCAAGTTCAATTAAACCATCAATCAGTTCTGCTGGTTGTCCGGCTGTACCAAAACCTCCGATCATAATCGTCATCCCATCTCGAATTTGAGATACAGCCTCTATGAGTGACGTCGAAATTTTGTTTACCATTTAACAACTCTCCTGTACAGAATAGACGGATAGATAAATGCTAAAAAATCAGAAGAGAAATTGTTTTCTTGAACTCAATACTCAATCCCGAGTAATTTAATTAGCATTCCTTTACCTGTCCATTCTTGATAATTTTTAAACAAACATCTACATATATTTAAGAGAAGTGTTCGATATACAAAAATCCTGTTCGACTATCGAACAATAGTTCATATCTGTAATACATGTTTAAATATTACTCAATAGATAAATAAGGGAAATGAAATGGATCAGGAAGTTTATCCGTCAGGAGAAAAAATATTACAGAACACCGAAAATAAAAAAATTATTCGGCATGAGGATTTCATTGCTGGTTTAGGAAAAGGGCTGTCCATTCTAGAAAGTTTCGGAAATGGGCGACACCGTTTAAATATTTCTATGGCAGCAGAAAAAACAGGCTTGACCCGTGCAGCAGTCCGTCGCCATTTACTCACATTAGAGTATTTAGGCTACGTAGAACATGATGGAAATTATTTTTATCTTTCACCCAAAGTGCTCAAATTTTCAGGTGCATATCTCAGTGGTGCGCCCTTGCCTAAAATTTCACAGCCATTACTCAACCTTTTGACCAATCAAACCTCGCTCATTTTTTCTGTCATGGTATTAGATGGTTCAGATGCCGTGACTGTAGCGCGAAGCGCAGCACACCAACAAACAGACCGCGTAAATCCCTATGGTTTACATTTAGGTAACCGCCTGCCAGCACACGCAACCTCCTCTGGAAAAATTTTACTGGCACATTTGACAACCGACCAGCGTATTGCATGGTTAGAAAAATATCCACTCAAACAAATGACCAAATATACCCATAGTGAAAATCAGCTTTTTTTACAGCTATTACAAGAAATCAAAGAACAAGACTGGTGTTATTCATCTGAAGAACATGAACTTGGTGTTCATGCTTTAGCAGTACCTATTTACGATGGCTATGCAAAAGTCGTTGCGGCATTAAATATTGTTTCTCCAACCGCAAGAACCACTCAAGATTATTTAATTAAGCAAATTTTACCTTTACTCCAAGAAACAGCGCGCGAATTAAGAAATGTATTGTAATTCTTCTTTTTTATTCAAAATTAACAAAAACATACAACAAAAAACTTCACCCCAAAATTAGATCACACATCCAATTTCAAGGCGAAGTTCAAAAACATGCTATGCAGAGATTAATCTCCTGCATATCCTTTTAGCTTTAAACGTGCTGCATGTAACAGTGGTTCTGTATAACCCGAAGGTTGTTCTGCACCTTTGAAAATTAGATCAGATGCAGCTTGAAATGCATAACCATCAAAGCTTGGCGCCATTGGCGTATATTCTGAGTCATTGGCATTTTGCTCATCAACAATCGCTGCCATACGTTTTAATACTTCTTCAACTTGTGATTTAGTCACAATATTATGGCGCAACCAGTTTGCAACGTGTTGCGAAGAAATACGTAAAGTCGCACGGTCTTCCATTAACCCAACATTATTAATATCAGGTACTTTAGAACAGCCAACTCCTAAATCGACCCAACGAACCACATAACCCAAAATACCTTGACAGTTATTTTCAAGTTCTTTGGTGATTTCTTCTTCAGACCAATTGGTTTCTGCCGCAAGTGGTGGTGTTAATAAGTCATCCAATGGCAACATTTTTTCATTCAAAAGTTCTTGTTGGCGCTTAGAAACATTGCACTGATGATAGTGAATTGCATGAATAACCGCACCAGATGGAGACGGCACCCATGCACAAGATGCACCCGCCTGTGGATGTTCAATCTTGGTTTTATACATATCTAAAAGCATATCTGGTTTAGGCCACATTCCCTTACCAATCTGCGCTTTACCACGCAATCCACATGCCAAACCAATGCCAACATTACGATTTTCATAAGCTGCAAACCATTTCTGATTTTTCACTTCGCCCTTGCGAACCATCGGGCCTGCTTCCATAAAGGTATGAATTTCATCGCCCGTGCGGTCCATAAACCCAGTATTGATGAAAATTGTACGGTCTTTTGCCTGAGCAATAGATGCCTTCAAGTTCACAGAGGTACGACGTTCCTCATCCATAATCCCAATTTTAAGGCTTTTTGGCGGTAATCCGATCAGTTGTTCAGCACGTTCAAATAATTCAACTGCAAATGCAACTTCCTCAGGGCCGTGCATTTTAGGTTTTACGATGTACATCGAACCTGTACGAGAATTCTTAATTTCATTTTGACCTAGAATATCCACCTTAGAAAGTAAAGATGTAATCAACGCATCCATAATTCCTTCGTAGATTTCTTCGCCATCCACCAAAATTGCAGGATTGGTCATTAAATGTCCCACATTACGCAATAACATGAGTGAACGGCCATGAACAGCAGTGGTACTACCTGTTAAGTTTGTATATGTTTTATCTTTATTCAAGGTACGTTTAACGGTTTTACCACCTTTGTCAAACGAGTCTTCCAGAGTACCTTGCATCAACCCTAACCAGTTACGATACCCTTCAACCTTCTCTTCAGCATCTACCGCAGCAACTGAGTCTTCCAAATCCTGAATCGTTGTTACAGCAGCTTCTAGAACAATATCTTTTACACCCGCTTGATCTGTTTGACCAATTGGATTTGTTTTGTCAACTTGAACAATGACATGCAACCCATTACTTTTTAAAACAATTTCATTTGGTGCTTGTGGTTCGCCATTATAACCAACAAATAAAGCCTCTGTTGCTAACCCTGTCTGGTTACCATCCACCAATTCAACGACCAGTTGATTATGCTCAACACTGTATGCTTTGGCATCAGCATGTGAACCTTGTTTGAGAGGGAAATTTTCATCCAAAAAGGCTTTAGCAAAAGCAACCACTTTTGCACCACGTACAGGGTTATACCCTTTGCCTTTTTCTGCACCATCTGTTTCAGGAATAACGTCAAAACCATATAAGGCATCGTATAAAGAACCCCAACGTGCATTTGCTGCATTTAGGCTATAACGTGCATTACGAACAGGAACCACCAATTGTGGACCTGCGATCAATGCAATTTCACTGTCTACATTTTCAGTCGTAATCTGGAAATCTTCTCCTTCAGGTAACAAATAGCCAATTTCGATTAAAAATGCTTTATATGCTTCTAATTCAAATTTATTATTGCGATGCCATTCATCAATTTTTGCCTGAAGTTCATCACGTTTTTTCAATAATGCCTTATTCTTAGGGCTTAGATCGACAACGACTTGTTCAAATCCTTTCCAATAACTGTCACTGTCCAAACCAGAGTTTGGAAGTGCTTCATTTTCAATAAAATCATATAATCCTTTAGCAATCGCCAACTTACCTTTTTGAATACGTATAGTCATTGTCTTTCCTGATAGCGCCACTTATTGTTTATCCAAAAGGAATAAAAAGCTTCATCGCATGATATATGCGTAGAACTATATTTCTTCTATTCCTCAACTGTCTGATTACTATGCTAAATTTATGCCAAGTTTAAAATAAACATCTCATCTTAACGCTGTGCTTTTTTAAACTTTAAGAATAGATTTGCAAAATATCATAAAAAGACTTTATGACAGTTTATAAAGTTTGAACAGTCTAGAAATTAGACCAAAGTGAGAGCAATGAAAAATGACTCATACGTTCAACCACTTATAAAAACTAAGTTATTGATTTTAATAAATTTAAAATTAAGATAAATTTCAAAAAACAACATATAATTTTTAAAATTGTACATTATTTTTTAGATAAATGGTTCTAATTTGCTTGTACTCTCATCTCACAAATGCCTGTTACTTGAACCATATACGACATAACATAATAACTTTAAGTAGTTGAAATAATATTAAATTTTATTGATTTTTAAAAGTGATGATCAACAAAGTGCGGTTAAGACTCACCTGTATCAGCTAAATTATCATTAGAATTTCATGATGATGCTGAACAGGAAAAATATCATTGTTTCAGCGTCAAATTTGGCTGAAGTTATTTTAATCGACAGCACAAATTTTGGATAAAATCCAAACACACTCTAAATTAACCAACTAATAATCACATTCAAATGTAAGAAGACTAAAAGACACGATTTTGTAAATCGTGCCTTTTAATCATCAACTTAACTTATTTACGCAATCGCTTGATCAATTTGGCGATGTTCGGCATTTAGATAATCATCCGACTGCATTTCTAATAATCTTGAACGTGTCCGCTCTATTTCAAATGCCAATCTCTCACCCTGATAAATTTCAATAATCGAGTCTTGTGAAGTTAACAACAACTTGACTCCACGATCATAAAACTCATCAACCAAATAAATAAAACGTCGGGTTGCATCATTAATTTGATCAGTCAAATGAGGCACGCCACTTACAAGAACCGTATTATAGGTATTTGCAATTTCAATAAAGTCTGATGGGCTACGAGGCTTTAAACATAGCTCTTTAAATTCACACCATAGAACATCACTGCTATGCCCTAAATTTTCAATTTGTCGATGATTGATTTCAATCGCTTCATCTGAAATTTGCTGTGATTGTGTCAAGGCAATAAAACGCTCGGAAATCCACTGTTCAGCTTCTGCATTCAAAGGTGTCTTAAACAATTGTGCTTGTTTCAATACGCGTAACCGATAATCCACACCTGCATCAACATTTAACACTTCACAACACTTCTTCACCATTTCGATGGTGGGAATAAAGCGATCACGATGAATCCCGTTTTTATACAAACCATCTGGTGCAATGTTTGAAGTGGCAACTAAGGTAACACCACGATGAAAAAGTTTTTGGAATAAATCGCTTAGAATCATCGCATCTGTGACATTTGATACAAAAAATTCATCAAAACAAATCACAACAGCATTCTTATAAATTTGATCTGCAACCAGATCTAGCGGATCTTGCTTACCCGCTAATTTATTTAACTCTTTATGAACATATTGCATAAAGTGGTGGAAATGCATTCGCATTTTTCGACGAAATGGAATCGACTCAAAAAATTGATCCATTAACCAAGTCTTACCACGACCTACTCCACCCCACATATACACACCACGTGGCGCAGGTTGTTTACGAAAACGTCCTAAAAAAGATTGTGATGCTTTGTAACGCTCGGATAATTCTTGCCATGTTCTATTTAATTCATGCACTGCTTTTGCCTGTGCATCATCGGCAATAAAATGTCCAGAAGCCAAAGCCTGCTCATAACGCTGTGCAGGTGATAAGTGATTTAAATCCGTCATATTCTCTTTGCATCTACAATCTAAAAACAATAATTTTTGTGGTTCGGATCATAAAATGAAACACCCGAAGGTGATCAAATTATTACCTATTAGACAACCTAAGTCATTTAAGCTGACCAACTTTCCATGTCACTTATTCAAAATCTGAACAAACTATTATTCTCTTAAGTCACTCAAAAATTCAAGCATTCATTCTTAAGCGAATAAAATTTGATTGAGAACATGTACATAACAGCATTCTCAATCAATCAATTTTAAGACAATGTAGCTAAAATTTCTTGTAATGTCTGACGTGGATTTTCAGACTTCGTAATTGGGCGACCAATCACAAGATGTGTTGAACCATCTAACATTGCCTGTTTTGGTGTCACAATACGCTTTTGATCATCAGCACTCGAACCTGCTGGGCGAATTCCTGGTGTAACCAAAGAAAAATCTTGTCCAATCAATTGACGTAAAATTTTTGCTTCCTGAGCAGAACAGACAACACCATCCAAACCACTGTCTTTGGTTAATTTCGCCAGACGTTTAACTTGTTCAACAGGTTCAATATCTAAACCAATATCTGCTAAGTCTTCACGCCCCATTGACGTCAGTACTGTAACAGCAATCAATTGCGTCTGATAGTTACCTGCTTTTAAGCGCTCAACACATGTTTCCATCATTTTACGACCGCCAGAAGCATGAACATTAACCATCCATACGCCTAAATCTGCTGCCGCACATACTGCTTGAGCTGTTGTATTTGGAATATCATGAAATTTTAAGTCAAGAAAAACCTCGAAACCCAAAGAATGCAAGGCTTTCACAACCTGTGGCCCTTCATGGGTAAAAAGTTCTTTTCCCACTTTTACACGGCATAACTTCGGATCCAATTGCTCTGCAATTGTTAAAGCGTCATTCTGACTCTTCGCATCTAATGCAACAATAATACTCAAGACGTTTTCCCAACTCAAAAATAAAGCCCATTATAATGGGCTTTTATCTTCTGGGCTAATATCCATAATAGTTTTTTCATGTCTGACATTAGCAGCAGCTTCGGCAGCAGCCGATTGAGCTTGTTGAATCTGTTCTTTTCGTAATCGGTCAATCTCTTTTTGCAAGCGACTAATTTCCCAATGGTTTTGAAAAACACGGAAAACCTGAACACCTAACAGTAAACCGACTAAAATACCTAATGCTAAGGTAATTAAGACCAATAGACCTACTCTCATTTCTGGTACATGATTGAACCATAGATCTACAGATACAGGCGTTCCATTTAATAATACTAATGCCAGTGAATAGACAAATAATACAATGAGTAAAAGAGTTAATATAAAGCGCATAAACCCCCCATGCGAACACGACTTAAGTATTTAATGATTCGTTCACAGCATCACGAAGTGCTTTACCCGGTTTGAAATGCGGCACTGCCTTCGCAGCAACTTCAACAGATCTTCCTGTTTTAGGGTTGCGTCCAACACGTGGTTCACGGTGATGCAATGAAAAACTACCAAATCCACGAATCTCAATACGGTTATCGGAAGATAATGCTTCAATCATTTGATCGATCATTATTTTAACTGCTTCTTCCACCAAAGGTTCCGCTAAGTGTGGATTTTTAAGTGCAATTCGTTGAATTAAATCAGACTTATTTAGAGCTTCGATTGTAGTCATCTATGACCTCATTGATTTATAGCAATTTATCACTATTTTGATAATAACCCGTTTAAATACAAAACGGTAGCGTAATATACGAATACTACGCTACCGTTTACAGTAATTACATATAAAGTATCAATTAGTTACACTAATTTTTACTTTCTGTTATTACTTCATTTGAGCTTTGATCAAATCACCAATAGTCTTAGGACCATTGTCTTGAGAAGCAGATGCTGTACGAAGGTTTGCAACAGCTTCTTTCTCTTCAGCTTCGTCTTTCGCTTTGATAGACAAGTTAATAGAGCGAGATTTACGATCAACATTGATGATCTTCGCTTCAACTTCTTGACCAACTTCTAAGAATTTAGTCGCATCTTCAACGCGATCACGGTTGATTTCAGAAGCTTTAAGTGTTGCTTCGATGTCATCACCCAACTTAACAGTAGCGCCTTTCGCATCAACTGCAGTTACAGTACCTTTAACTAAAGCACCACGTTCATTCGCAGCCAAGAAGTCATTGAATGGATCGCTGTTTAATTGTTTGATACCAAGGCTGATACGGTTGCCTTCAGCGTCTACAGACAAGATAACCGCTTCAACAGTGTCACCTTTCTTGTAACGACGAATTGCTTCTTCGCCTTGTTCGTTCCAAGAAATATCAGACAAGTGAACTAGACCGTCAATACCGCCTGGTAAACCGATGAAGATACCGAAATCAGTAATTGATTTAATCGTACCTGAAACTTTTTCGCCTTTCTCATGCGCTTTAGCAAACTCTTCCCATGGGTTAGCACGAGTTTGTTTGATACCAAGAGAAATACGACGACGTTCTTCGTCAACTTCAAGAACCATAACATCAACTTCATCACCAATCTGAACAACTTTAGATGGGTGGATGTTTTTGTTTGTATGATCCATTTCAGAAACGTGAACAAGACCTTCAACGCCTTCAGCGATTTCAGCGAAACAACCGTAGTCAGTTAAGTTTGTTACACGTGCTTTAACGATAGAACCTTTAGGGTAACGGCTCATGATCGCTAACCATGGATCTTCACCAAGTTGTTTAAGACCTAATGATACACGGTTACGTTCACGGTCAAATTTAAGTACTTTAACAGTAACTTCTTGACCCACTTCAACAACTTCTGAAGGGTGTTTGATACGTTTCCAAGCCATATCTGTGATATGTAGAAGACCATCAATACCACCAAGATCAACGAATGCACCGTAATCTGTAAGGTTCTTGATTGTACCTGTAACTGTTTGACCTTCTTCAAGCTGAGCAAGAAGCGCTTCACGGTCAGCAGAAGATTCAGCTTCCATAACAGCACGACGAGATACAACAACGTTGTTACGTTTAGCATCAAGTTTGATTACTTTAAATTCTAACTCTTTACCTTCAAGGTGAGTTGTATCACGGATAGGGCGAGTATCTACTAAAGAACCTGGAAGGAACGCACGAACTGGACCGATGTCAACAGTGAAACCGCCTTTAACTTTACCAGAGATAACACCAGTAACGATTTCGCCATCTTCAAAGATTTTTTCAAGTTTAGTCCAAGTTTCAGCACGTTTTGCTTTTTCACGTGATAAAACTGTTTGACCCATACCGTTGTCAAGTGCTTCAACAACAACATCAACAGTATCGCCAACTTGAACTTCTAGTTCACGTTGGTCATTTAAGAATTCAGCACGGTCAACAACGCCTTCAGATTTAAGGCCAGTGTCAACAGTTACCCAGTCGTCATCGATGCTTACTACAACACCTTGGATGACTGCACCCTTTTCAACGTTTAGATTTAATTCGCTTTCTTCAAAGAGGGCTGCAAAAGATTCGGTCATGTTATACCTGATAGAGTCTGCGGTCTTGGATCAGACAAGGCCTGTTTAGTTAAGTTTTCATATCGTCTTTAGTTAATCTGATCAAGCGATACGTCAACTGAAAATCTAAGTTTATGCTAATTTTGAATCGATATATTGAACCATCATTTGGAACACCTGATCGATATTCATCTCTGAACTATCAATCAAGAAAGCATCTTCTGCTGGCTTCAATGGCGCTATAGATCGCTCCATATCGCGCTGATCTCGATCTTGTATATTAGCTAAAATGCTATCCATTTTAGCATTCATCCCCATAGCCTGCAACTGTTTTACACGACGTTCAGCTCGGGATTGTGCAGAAGCTGTTAAATAAATTTTAGCAGGTGCTTCAGGGAATACCACTGTTCCCATATCGCGACCATCAGCAATTAGACCTGGTATCTGAGCAAAATCACGTTGTCGCTGCAAAAGCGCTTCTCTTAATTCAGGAATAGCCGCAACTTGCGAGGCACAAGCACCAATTTCTTCTGTTCGAATAACTTGAGTAACATCTTCCCCTTCTAGGAAAACCTGTATTCCCAAATGATCTGCGTCAGAAGTAAATTCAATTTCTAAATGAAGTGCAATATCAACACATTCTGCTAATTTTGTATCAAGTTGTGTCAAAAGCTGTCTTTTCTTTAAAGAAAGCCCTAAAAGACGATATAAAGCTCCAGAATCCAATAAATGGTATCCATAGTGCTTCGCTATTTTTGAAGCTAATGTTCCCTTCCCAGAGCCACTTGGGCCATCAATTGTAATTACATGAATACTCATAAATCATCCAAATTTCGCTTTTTCACCTTTAAGGTGAATAAAAATTGCGAGTAGTCTGCATTCTGGGTAAAAGAAATTCAATAACCTTTCTATAGCTTTTATTAAAATGATGCAGAATATTTCTGTTCAATTGACTTTTATCCAAAATAATTCAGGCAAATACAAGCTTAAATATTTTAATCACAAGAAATTATTATCTTAAATTTTATAAAAAATTATTTTTTAAGGCTCATAAAATACGAACCAATATTAATAAAGAACCTGAAATAAAAATGATTCAGCAAGATGTACCTTACTGAATCATGAGATCTCTTACAGAATCAAACCACAATAGGTTTAATTTTTCAGCATTTGTCGTATTAAATCATACCAACCAGAATACTTTTCCAAGTAATCACAGTAAATGATTAGTTCCCAGCATCTGTTGGACGAGCACGCAACATTCTATTGGCTTTATTTAATTCCATATTTAATGAAACATTGTGGGGTTGAATCGGAGACAAGAACCATTTTTTGTAAAGTTGGTCCATTTTCCCAGAACGCCATAAATTTGTTACAACTTTATCCGCAACGGCTTTCATTTTAGAGTCATTATTTGGCAATAAAATCGCATAAGGGTCAGTCGATAATACTTCACCTACGATTTTATAGTCTTGTGGATGACCAGATGTTGCAATTAGACCTGCCAATGTCGAATCTGCGCCTACAAAAGCATCTGCTTTACCTGTTGCCAGTAAGCTAAACGATTCAGCGTGATCACGCCCATATAACTTATGAACATTTAAATCATGCCCACGCACAGTGCGTTTTAAATATTTATCAGCAATTACACCCGCTGTTGTAACAACTCTGCGATTGTCTAAGTCATCAATATCTTTAATATTAGATGTTTTTTTAACCGCCATGCGGATTTCAGCCATATAATAATTGGTTGAAAAATCCACTTCATTATTACGCAAAACCGAATGTGTTGATGTACCACACTCCATATCAATTTGGCCTGACTTTAACAGGGCAAAACGATCTGTTGGTGTTACTGCTTTATAAACGATTCGTAAATTTGGTAAATGCAGCTCTTTTTTTATTTCAGTTGCGACATCATTACAAATATCAATCGCATATCCAACTGGATGCCCATTTACAACATAAGAAATCGGCTGTGATGATGTACGATGACCAATCACAATCGTGCCTGTTTTCTGAATTTTCGCCAATGTATCAGCAGCAAAAGCTGAAGTTGCTGATAAAAAACAAATTGTCCCCGATACACAAATCTTAATAAGACTCATTTAATATTTTCCCTTTTTCTAACCCCAATATTTCTAAATTTCAATAATGGGATTCACATTCCAACACAATTTATGAGTGCGAAAATATATCCCATTTTCAATGAATTAGCAGTAGAATTTTAAATCAAATGCACAAAAATAAAGCATTCTTAATTTAGCGAATCTAAACAGGACTTTTATTGCTTTTTTTGGGCTCGACGCATTTTAAAAAATGCACTAAGTACAGCAGCAGCTTCGTCTTGTAAACAACCTGATTGATATTCAAAGATATGATTATAATAGCCATTATTATTTAATAATTGTCTGGCACTTAAGAGTGAACCAGACTTCGGCTCACTTGCAGCAAAAATAACTTTTTGAACACGTGCATGTACCAATGCACCAACACACATCGTACATGGCTCTAAAGTGACATACAATGTCGCGTCATGAGGTAGACGGTAATTACCCAAATTTGCACAAGCATCTCTTAAAGCCATTACTTCTGCATGGGCTGTTGGATCATTTAAAGTAATTGGCGCATTATACCCCACCCCAATTACTTTATCTTGACTCACAATAACAGCACCAACCGGAATTTCTCCCTGACTTGCAGCAAAGCTCGCTTGCTCTAAAGCAAGCCGCATCCAGTGTTCATCTTGCAAACTAAATGTTGGTTTTACAATTAAATCATATGACATTGTATTGCTTTAAAACTTCATTCCAGCTTTCAATTGTGGTTATCGGTGGACAATTTCCTAAAATACCTTTTAATGTCAGTTCATTATATTGCTGCCATTCTGGTGATAAGTCTTTGTCCACGAGACGTGCACGAACGCCTTCAACAAAGTCTGGATGACGAATTTTCCATGCTGAAATTTGCATTTCCAAATCAAAAACATCATTCCATGAACGAACGGTTCGTCCCCATTGCCATAACAACCATGTCAACGCTGCTGTAACAGGTGAACCTTTTTGCAAGTTTTCACTTGCCTGACGCAACCAATCACTACGGGCATCGCTTAAACCCACAATTGCTTCATAGTCATATTCAAAGTGGACGCCTCGACAAACACTATGCAGAACATCGAGTGAGTTTTGTAAAGGACCTGCACCCACAGGACGATGCAAACTATTTAAAGTATCATCGATTGCTCTAAAAGCTCCTGCTGGATAATCTGACCAGTCGATTGCAATTACTTTTTCTAGGACAACATCTCGCTGTGTATCACAAATATGTGTCGCCCAGCCAATGGCATACGCTCCCGCAGCAGTCATAATTGACCCTGTAAGACCTGTAAATAAACCAACAGCGCCTCGATCTGCTAAAAAGCGTGTCGCACCCACATCTGGGTATAAACCAATATTGATTTCAGGCATCGCTAGACGTGAATGAGGTGTCACCAACCTAAATGGCGCAGCCATAAATAGACCTAACCCACCACCCATGACATAACCTTCACCCCAAACGACAATAGGTTTCGCATAGTTATGCAATAGTAAATCTAAAAGGTATTCCTGTTTAAAAAATTCATCTGCGACACCAGATTCATTTTCAATCACCAACTGGCGAAGCTTGCGTACATCTCCACCTGCGCAGAATGCTTTAGATGTTGTTGAATCTAGCCAAATTGCTTTGACTGTATCGTCTTGATGAAAATCCTGAAAAACTTCATACAATGCTGTAACGATGGATAAATCTAAGGCATGAAGTGATTTTGGCCGATTTAAACGAATAATTCTCCATCCATTGTCTGCATGTTCGATCATCAGATCCGGATGATAATTTTTAGATATTTGTGTCATGCGTCCAGCTGCCAGTTAATAGGCTCTATGCCATGTTGTTTCAGATAATGATTTGTTTTTGAAAATACCTTGCAACCAAAAAAACCACCACGGTTTGCTGCCAGTGGAGATGGATGAGCAGCCGTTAAGACCAGATGTCGATCACGGTCGATACGTCGTCCTTTACGCTGAGCATACGCACCCCATAAAATAAATACAAGATGCTCACGTTGTTCGTTGAGAACATCAATAACATAGTCCGTAAAGGCTTCCCAACCCTGATTTTGATGTGAGGTTGGCTGACCTGCTTCCACTGTCAGCACACTATTTAATAATAAAACACCCTGTGCGGCCCATTGGCTTAAATCGCCATGTCGAGGAGGCATTATTCCTAAATCAGAGTGCAGTTCATGAAAGATATTACGCAAAGAAGGCGGTAATGCAACACCTTTTTGCACAGAAAAACTCAAACCATGTGCCTGATTTGGTCCATGGTATGGATCTTGCCCCAAAATAACCACTTTGACTTGCGAAAGTGGTGTTGTATTAAGTGCATTAAAGATTAAATGCCCTGGTGGATAAACAGTTTTATTTTGCTGTTTTTGATCTTTTAGGAATGTACGTAATTGCTCCATTTGAGCACCTACCAAAAACTCCTGTAATCCATTTTTCCAAGAAGACTCTAATTGTACTTTATCCAACTTTTGTTGCTGTTGTTCAGTCAATAGCATACTTTTCTCAAACATTTTTAAAATTTAGGAAGGTACTTTCACTTGTAATTCAACATTTGGATTATGAAAGAATTCACCCCGTTTCAGTTTGTCATACATCATCATGTCTGACCATTCTTGCTGAATTTGAGCAGAAAATTCCATGCTATCCAATGTAAGCATCCCCATTTGCTCATTTTGAATATCTTCAGAAAAACTTTGTGCATACCCTGTGTCAGTTTCATGCACAATCACTGAATACACATCTACATCACCCTCACCATTTTGGGTTTTGGTCGACTTTAGAACTTGTTGTGCAAGAAAGAAAAATATTCTGGAAAATTGCTCGGCTGATGGCGATACTGGAAGGCTAATCCAACGCGCACTAAATTTTTTACACGCTTGAATATATTCAGCATCATCTTGGTTCCAAAAACAGATGGCATGATCAAAGCTATCGAATAACTCTTTAATCACACCTTTTAATAAACCAAAATCATAAACCATCTGTCCATGATCAAGTTTCGATGCTTTTAAAATAAGCTCGACTTTATAGCTATGGCCATGAATTGAACGCTTGCAACGATCGGATGTGCAATTTCTTACAACATGAGCATTTTCAAACTTAAATAACTTTCGAATCAGCATGGGTCTGGAATAACAACAAATTTAGGGAATCTGAAATTATAAATCAAAAGTCAATTTTTGAGGAATTTTTTTGTTTCACACTGCAAAGGAAAAATGATTACTCAGAAATCTGAACTTGACGATGCTGTATGGCATAAGGCATGGCAAGTGCCTGTTGAATATAAGTCATACGCAGCGAATCTCTTGAGCCTAAGTAACGCTGGTAGAAGCTCGAATTTAACATCATGGCTGCACCCTGTGTTAAAGACCAAATCCCTGCCAAATAGTCACGAACACTCATGGTACTTTGAATTTGTAGGAGATATTCCTCGACCATTTGAATCAGGATTCTTAATCTCTGACGACGTATCTGATACAAATTTGTAAATAAACGCTGCAACCCTACCCCAGACATCGAAAGTCGTTCTTCTAATGTATGAAACAATACAGTGCGTTCAGGATGGTGCAGATGATGTAACATAAAGAAGGTCAGCATTTCATTAAAGTTCTGATGCCGTTGCTTCATCATTTCCAAAAGCATGTTTTCATTTCTGATAATCAAGAGCATATATAGCTCATCTTTACTTTGGAAATGCTTGTACAATGTCCCTTTCGCCAGATCGAGTTCGGCTGCCAAAGCATCGAGCGTCATTCCTGTATCGCCATTTTCTAGCAATAGACGCTCCGCAACCTGAAAAATTAACTGCTCTCTTTCTCGAAATTGTGTTTGTCGATCCATTCCATTTCATCTCTAGGCTTGAGCAATTATGAATGTGGGTTTTGTAACAACATTTCAAAATTACGTGTGGTAATTTGTCCGATTTCTTCTGTTGTTTTACCATACACATGTGCCAAGGCTTCAGCTACAAATGGTACATATTTTGGCTCATTGCTTTTACCACGATATGGAACAGGCGCGAGATAAGGGCTATCCGTTTCAATCAGCAAACGATCCAACGGAACCATTTTTGCGACATCTCTTAAACTTTGTGCATTTTTAAATGACACAATGCCAGAAAATGAAATGTAATAACCACAATCCAAAACTGCTTTTGCTGTTTCTAAATCTTCAGTAAAGCAATGCAAAATACCATGATGTGATGCTTCTGCACGAATCAGTTCTATTGTGTCTTTTTTAGCTGATCGGGTATGGACAACAACTGGTTTTTTTATACGTTTAGAGGCTTCAATATGTCGAGCAAAACAGGCTTTTTGCTCAGAGATATAGTCGGTACTGTGGTAATAATCTAGCCCAGTTTCACCAAGTGCCCAGACTTTCTCTGGTTGCGCAAGTTCAACCAGATAGTCAACGGTCGCGCGTTGCATTACAGCAGGATCTTCGCACGGATGCACCCCAACACTATAGCCAATATTTTCATATTGTTCAGCGATTTTGGCGAGTGCAAGATGATCATCTAGGTCAACCGAAATTCCCATCATTTTTGTCACACCAGCATCTTGCGCCTGCTGTAATGCCAAATCCAGATTCCCATCATAGGGGGTTAAATCAAGCATCGTTAAATGGCAATGTGTATCGGTAAACACGCTTTTTCCTCAAATTTAATACGTTATTACATTGTATAGTTCGGACGGTAGGATGACATTACACCTGCAAGAAGCTTTTCGGCTTCGATTCGATAATATGTTCCTTTATCTCCGCTCAGTTGAATTGCAAAGCCTTGAGGTTTTACACCTGCTTGCTTATAGTTAATCCAAACGACTTTTCCTGTTAATGGAATTTTTTGCGTTTGTTCAGGAAGTGTTGCCAAAACAAAAATTTCCTGACCTAACTTAACAGGCTGTTGAGAAGGAATAAATAAACCTCCTCCACTTACAAAAGGCATATAACTTGCCTGTAATGCTGCACGATCTGCAACATTTACCTGAAGAATTCCACCCATTTGTGGTTGCATAACATATCCCCTTATTTTTACGCATCCATCAACTGTACAAAAAGTTGATCTAGGATTAACTGTGTTTGTACGTTTTGCCCCAACATCACTTTACTTTCTTGCAAATGTGTAAGGATTCCAAACAATGTTTCTAATTCATACACTTCAGCAAGAGATGTAAAGTCAATATCTATATTTTTTATTGATTGATTCAGTTTGACACAAATGACATCGGATAACAAATACTCAAACATTTGCATAAAATCATGAAATGCAAATGCTTTAGCCCATTTGCTTGCATAACTCATGGGCAAGCGTTTTTGTATCACCAAATCCTGCCAATCCGAAATAAATTCAGCACGTTTTGACAACCAGACCTGATCATTCAAAGCAACTGCCTGTAAAGGCATATCACTCGATAAATTAAGCAATAAGCACACCTGTTGCTCATTGAGCTCAGGTAATGCCTGTTTGACATAGGTCATTGCTTGTTGTGAACTCAGCCGATCTAATGCATAGCGTTGTAAACGACTACGTATCGTTGCAGGAAGCTTTAGAAAATGATCTGTAACCAGAATGATCATCACTCGTTCACCTGGTTCTTCCAGCGTTTTGAGCAAGGCATTAGCAGCAGCTACATTTAAAGCGTCAGCAGGCTCAATCACAATAACCCGCCATCCATCAACCGTTTGCTGAACAAATGGCAAAAGCTCTCGTATTTGCTCAATCTTGATTTGTGGATTGGCTTTCTTCGCTTCATCGTCTGTACTGATACGCACATAGTTAGGATGCGTATCAGATTTCAGCCACAGACAGCTTCCACATTGCCCACAAGCACCTTGAGGCGTTTTATTTGCACAGAGCACCCATGCTAAAAATTGCTGGACAAATACATCCTTTCCACAGCCTTGTTTCCCGTAAAACAATAAACCATGTCCAATTTCAGGAAATCGTTGTGTAAGCATGTCCCAAACAGATTGTTGCCAAACAAACACAGGGTGCGCAGATGCAGGAGGTGTGAGTATCATTGGAAGTTTGAGATATCCATTGCATTGAGACGATCTAAATCGGCCTGTGTATCAACACCTGGTGGCAGATTTGCTTCTGCAACCGCTATCGCAATCCGATGACCATTTTCAAGTACACGTAATTGTTCCAGACTCTCTAGGCGCTCTAATTGCCCGATATCCCATGTCACATATTCTTGTAATAATTTCACACGATATGCGTATAACCCTAAATGACGATAAGCCATGTTATGTAATGTTTCAGACTGGTGTTTAGCGGCATCACGGTCATAAGGAATGGTTGCGCGACTAAAATATAAGGCTTCGTTATATTTTGACATCACAACCTTAACAATACTGTCACGTCGAAACTCGTCTAAATGATGAATCGGCTCGCATAATGTCGACATTGAACACTGTGGTCGATCAACCAATAACTGACTTACCTGTTGCACCAACCGAGCAGGCAATAATGGCTCATCACCCTGAACATTGACAATAATATCGTCTGCATCCCAACCCTTAATACGTGCAACTTCACTTAAGCGATCAGTTCCCGATGGATGCTCAGCCTGTGTTAAAACAACGTCAATGCCTTCTGCCCGACAAACCGCAGCAATACGTTCGTCATCCGTTGCAACACATAAGTCATCAAAACCTTCTACCTTTTTTGCCTGATCGACCACACGTAAAATCATGGCTCTACCATGAATCTCAAGCAATGGCTTAGCGGGTAATCGGGAACTTGCATAGCGCGCAGGGATAACGATATGTTTCATAAAAAACCTAATCTATATGAATATGAAATTGCTGGAGCTGTTGTTTTAGCAATGTATAACATGCATCTGAAAGAGAAGCTTCGACTGGCAACACCCAGATCTGATTTTTAATTTGCGGATGTTGCGCTAAAACTGCCTTAATTTTAACAGCATCTTTTTCTGTGGTGATAATCGGAAGATCATCATCAAAAATTAAGTCATCTATACGATAAGCATAATGATCTGCAAACGCATGATGTTCAACATCTACCACACCAATCTCTGCCAGACTACGATAAAAGCGTTGTGGATAGCCTATTCCTACCACAGCATGAAATCTTTGTTTGGGGTCAAATACCAAAGAAGTATTGTGTGTTTTATTCAACAAATAAGGATCTGCAACTTTTAGCATCATTGAATATGCTGTATCAGGATGCGCAGTATGCTCAATCACACTCACCTGTTGCAAACGTGTTTTAGGTTCTCTCAAGTACCCTTCGGGCAGTAGTTTCTCATTGCCTAAACCACGTGTTTTATCTAGAACGACCCATTCAATTTGCCGACCCAATGCCCAGTGTTGTAAGCCATCATCACTTAAGATTAAATCAAGTGAATATTTTTCCAATAATAATTCAATCGATTGCTGTCTATTTGGGCCAACTGCCATTGGAACTTGAGTTCTTTGTACAATTAAAGCAGGTTCATCACCCACTTCTTCGGCAGTTGTATCCAAGTCAACGATTTTAGGAAAAGGGCCCGCCCCGCCATAACCCCGACTAATCACACCAACCCGAACCTGATGCTGTTGTAAATATCGCACCAGTTGAATCAGTAAAGGCGTTTTCCCACTACCACCTACGGTAATGTTTCCAATCACCATTACAGGTATCGGTGCATGGTAGGTTTTTTTAAACCCTGATTGATATAGCGCCTTATTTAGGCTAAACGCACAACCATACAAACACGATAAAGGTCTAAGCAGAACTAACCATTTTGCCTGTTTATTCCATGCATTTTGTATGGTGTGTGCCAATGACATCCTTATTCCTCAAAATTACGTTGATGTAATTGGAAATAAGCACCTCGTTTCTCTAACAATTCGATGTGTGTGCCTTGTTCAATAATTCGACCACGATCCATCACTACAATCTGGTCGGCATTTTCAATTGTAGATAATCGGTGTGCGATAACAATAGTCGTTCTTTCTTGCATGGCATGATCAAAGGCTTGCTGAATAAAATGCTCTGACTCATTATCCAAAGCACTGGTTGCTTCATCCAGAATCAGAATAGGTGCATTCTTTAAAATAGCTCGCGCAATGGCCACACGCTGACGTTGACCGCCCGACAGATTTAAGCCCTGAGCACCTAAAACCGTATCGTAACCTTGTGGTAACTGCATAATAAAATCATGTGCATATGCAGCCTTAGCCGCAGCAACAACATCTTCATCGGTTGCATTTTGCAATTGTCCATAAGCAATATTATCTCGAACACTTCGGTCAAATAAAAAGACTTGCTGATTGACCATCGCAATCTGGTTACGCAAACAATTTAATTCAATGTCATGAATATCAAGATTATCCAGCAATATTTGCCCAGAGCTCATATCCTGAAAACGAACCAATAAATTAACTAACGAGGTTTTACCTGCACCAGACCGCCCGACCAAAGCAACGGTTTGACCAGATTTTATATCCAAAGAAAAGTCTTTAATTGCATGTGAACCATCTTCATAGACCAGATTCACTTGATTAAAGTTAATATTACCTTTCAAAGCTGGTGTAAGCGTCCCTTTATTTGGCTCATCTTCCATATCCAGCAAATCAAATACAGAGTAAGCCGCTGCCAAACCACGTTGTAATTTTTCATTGACACTGGTCAGGTTTTTAAGCGGTTTACTTAGCATCCCTGCTGCCGTGATAAATGCCACAAACTCTGCAGGAGAAGTATTACCTAAAATTTCTGGACGTAACGCAATCCACATGATAATCGCCATCGCAATTGACATGATCAACTGCACAATTGGCGTATTTAAAACATTGATAATATGGAGTTTTAAACCACGTTTTAAGTTCTCACTCGAACGATCATACAAACGCTGATATTCGATATCCTGCCCACCAAAACCTTTGACAACCGTTTGCCCCAAAATCGACTCTTGCACGACATGGTTCACTTCTCCCATGGTATCCTGCATTTGGGTCGAAAGTTTTCGCATTCGTTTCGCTGCTTTTCGAACAGCGTAACCAATAATTGGCGCAAAAACTAAAATAATGATTGATAATCGCCAGTTTTGATAAAACAAATACCCAAGCAAGCCAATAACAGTCAAACCCTCTTTAAGCAAGATTTGCACTGATTCGGAAGATGCCGCAGTCACTTGCTCAATGTTATATAAAATTTTAGAGGTGATTTGTCCACTTGAGTTTTTTAAATAATAATTGGATGGTAAGCGTAAAAGTCTACCAAATACTTGTTGTCGAATACTAAAAATCAGATGTCTTGAGATAACGGCTGAGTAATAGTCACCCAAAAATGAACCAACACCACGAACAAAGATAAGTAAAACCACTAAAAATGGGAATAGTGAGGTTTCATGTACGTTTTGCTTTTGAATGGCATTAATAATGAATTCAAGTAATTTTGCGATAGAGACTTCTGTTGCTGCACTTAAAGTGAAGCCTATCAATACCAAAATTGCATAGCCCCAATAAGGTTTTAAATAAGCAAGTAATCGAAAATAAACTTTTATATCTTGTTTCACTCATAACCTCGAGTTGGCGCTTTGGTACTAATATTGATATTGACAAAACCAAGTTGTCCAGCCACATCCATCACACGAATCACATCTTGATGGGTCGCCTTTGCATCTGCTGCAATCACAAACATCAGATCACGATGACCATCGGTTGCCTGTTTAATTGCTGTCGATAAGTCCGAAACATCCTGACTCGATAAAGCCTGACCATTTACGGCATAGTGACCTGTGGAGTCTACCATAACTTCTATTTTACGATCGTATTGTTTTGGTGGTACGCCTTGCGCATCTGGCAAAGTAATATTGATCCGACTTTGTTGATAAAACGTCGTTGATAACAATAAAAAGACCAAAATAAAAAGTAGACAGTCAATCATTGGAGTCAGGTTGATATGAATATCTTCAACCTGACGTTTTTGACGAAACTTCATCGCAAAGCCCTCGTCAATTAACGCTGCTGATTTGAAGATTGCTGAAAAAACAGCTTGGCATGAAACAATGTCGCCTGCTGTTCTAATTCTGCAATATATTCCTGAACAACACGCTGTAAATAGCGATATGCAATTAGCGCAGGAATCGCAACCACCATCCCCATTGCTGTTGTAATCAGTGCTTTTGATATACCAGGAATCATCAAGGTCGGGCTTACATTTGAACCAACATCGATCATTAAAAAGGATTCAATAATCCCGATTACTGTTCCCAGCAATCCGAGTAAAGGTGCAATAGCACTCATCGTACCCAAAAAATTAATATTTTTTTCCAAATAATGAATTTCTTGAGACGCAGCTACTTCCATCTGGGCACGTGTGAATTGCTCACCTTCTGCACGGCTTGACCACGCAACAGATAGAATTTGCCCTAACGCACTTTGTTGAAGCTGGGCATTTTGCTGTAACTGCTGCACAATTTTGGCAAGATCTTCCTGAGGTGTTACCACAATTTCTGCAGGAAGGACTTCTTTTCGTCTTAATCGAATTATACGCTCTAGCGTAATTGCCACCGTAAAAACAGAACAGAGCAAAAGTGGTAGCATAAGCCACCCCCCTGCTTTAAACAGTTCCCACATGATGTTACCCCAATAATAAAAAGTTAATTTTATTCAGATTCAGATAAGCAAATATTTAAGATTCCATCCAGTTCATCAAGTGAATGATAATGAATCACTAATTTTCCCTTACCTTGTTTATTATGATCAATTTTTACATTTGCATTAAAGCGTTCTGATAAGCGTTGCGTCAACTGCTCTAAATCAGGAGAAGCTGCCGTTTTTGCTTTGTCTGCTTTAGGTTCACTTAATTCTCTAACCAATTGCTCGGTTTGACGTACAGACAGACCTTTTTCAATCACAATTTGTGCGATTTTTTCCTGATCTTTTGGCTTTAATGTCAAAATTGCACGTGCATGCCCCATATCTAGAGCACCCTCTTGCATCAACATTTTAACAGAATCAACCAGACTGAGTAATCGCAATAAATTGCTAATCGTCGCCCGTGCTTTGCCTACAGTATCTGCAATTTCCTGATGGCTTAAACCGAATTCTTCATGAAAACGCTGTAAAGCCATTGCCTGATCAATTGGGTTTAAGTCTTGGCGTTGAATGTTTTCAATTAATGCCAGTGCAATGGCAACCTGATCATTTAATTGACGTACAATTGCAGGGATTTCAACCAAACCTGCCAATTGTGCAGCGCGCCAACGACGCTCACCTGCAATAATTTCATAAGGGTGTTGTTCGTCATCTACAGGACGCACCACAATCGGCTGCATTACGCCATGTTTTTTAATCGATGCTGCAAGCTCTTGAAGATCTTCTTCATTAATGAAGCGTCGTGGCTGATAAACACCACGTTTGAGCAAGGCCACATCAATATTTTTGAGTTGACCTTGATCATGCTCCTGTTCTTCAATTTTCAATTTTTCTTTTTGAATTGATCCAAGTAAAGCATCCAAACCACGCCCTTTTGCTAATCCGCGTTTTTTAATGCTCATGACACTTGTCCTTTTTTCACTTTACTCTTTTTCAACATTTCAGCTGCCAAGTTTAAATAGGCGATTGCCCCTTTTGAACTTTTTTCAAAATAAATGACAGGCAAACCATGTGCTGGCGCTTCAGCTAAGCGCACATTACGCGGAATCACTGTTTCATATAATTTAGAACCAAAGAACTGTTCTAACTCAGCAGAAACATCACGTGTTAATGCGTTACGCGCATCATACATGGTACGCAATACACCAATAATTTGTAGCTGTGGATTTAAAGCTTGCTGAATACGATCAATGGTCTGTGTCAAATCTGCCAAACCTTCAAGCGCATAGTATTCACATTGCATCGGGATAATCACAGCATCAACAGCAGCCAGTGCATTCACTGTAATTAAACTTAAACTTGGTGCACAATCGACAATGATAAAATCAAAAGATTGCTGAACATCTTGAAGTGCCTTACGTAAAATAAACTCACGCCCTTCCTGCTCTGCAATCGCCAGTTCAACCCCAGCCAAATCGCGGTTCGCGCCTAAAACTTTATAACCAACCTCAGCCTTGATAATCGCTGTTTCAATTGGTGTTTCACCCAGCAATACATCTGTAATAGAATACAACAAGTCATTTTTTTGAATACCCGACCCCATCGTTGCATTCCCTTGCGGATCCATATCCACAAGCAGAACACGTTTCTTTAGCACAGCCAAAGAAGCAGCCAAGTTTACTGCGGTTGTAGTTTTACCGACCCCACCTTTTTGATTTGCTATTGCAATTATTTGAGCCATGAAAACCCCAATCCTTTAAATCTTTTTCAACACTATTAAATGACGTTGTTCATTCAGATGTGGCACATGCAATTCGACAATCTGGCTTGAATAGCTTGATTTTAAAACCTCAAGCTCTTCTGTTGGTACGACACCTTTCATTGCACAAATTTGCGTATTTGAATGCATATAAGGTTCAGATGCCGTAACAAAATCAGTTAAAGAAGCAAATGCCCGGCTTGTAATTACATCAAACTGTCCAAGTTCACGAATAGTATCTTCGTTCTCTACACGTGTTTGTACAGCAATAACATTTTGCAATTTCAAGTCAGCAATAAACTGCTTCAAAAAACGGATTTTTTTACCATTTGAATCAAGCAATACACACTGGCGCTCAGGTTGACATAATGCAATGATCATTCCCGGCATGCCACCTCCTGTCCCGATATCCAGTATTCTACCTTCAGGTAAATGAGGCAAAACACTCAAACTATCCAACAGGTGTTTGATCAACATTTCTTTTGGTTCACGAATAGCTGTTAGGTTATAGGCTTTATTCCATAACACTAAAGCATCTTGATATTTCAACAACAGTTGCAAAGCATCATCACTGAGCGTTAAGCCTAATTTTTGGCTGCCTTGTTTTAATTCTTGAAAAAAAAGATGCATGCTCATACTCGTTCATTAAAATCAGGTTGAAGTATACTGAATTATCCGCTCAATCATAGCGTTCGATGATTAGCGAATATTCATTTAAGCGTATTCGCCTAAACGAATTTGCTGATCTAGTGCCAATAATCGCTCTGGTGTTCCGACATCGACCCAAGGTGCTGTCATTTTTTCCGCAGACACACGCCCCTGCAACATGGCATGTTTTAACAATGGTGCAAGTGGTCGTTTACCATCTTCTAGACCATCAAACAGCTGAGGAGAATACAATCCAATACCACTATAGGTCAGAGCTTCACCTGCCTGCAGCTGTTCAAAGCAATAAGCACGCCCATCCGCTAAAATAAAATCGCCATCTGGGTGCTGCACTGGATTTTCGACTAACATCAGATGTGCCAAATCATTACCAAGATTGACCTCTCGTAATGATTTGAAATCATATCCTGTCCAGACATCACCATTGACGAGCATAAAAGGTTCATTTCCCAAAAGTGGCAACGCACGAATAATCCCGCCTGCCGTTTCTAGACCTTCACCTTCATTTGACCATAAAATCTGCACACCAAACTGCTGACCATCACCCAGTTCTAGCCATAATTTTTCGGCAAGCCACGCAGTATTGATCACGATTTCTGTTATACCAATTTGGCGTAACTTTTCAATATGCCAAACGATGAGCGGTTTCCCACCCACTTCCAGCAATGGTTTTGGTTTATGCAATGTCAATGGCCGCATGCGGTTTCCTAAACCCGCAGCAAGAATCATCGCCTTCATGCTACTACCTCATACACACCATATTTCTGATTAAACTCAGGCAATACGCGTTGTTGCATAAATTCAATGAATGGCGTTAATTCGTCATAACTTTGACTTTCTGTTAATACATACCACATGACACGCGGTAGGTCTTTTAGATAGCCCGATTTTCCATCTCGTTCAAACAAACGTACAAAAATACCCAATATTTTAATATGGCGTTGCAATGCCATATAGTCAGCATCTTGTTTAAACTGTTCTAAGTTACGCTCTTGTTTTGCTGATGGAGGTAATAAGTGATAGAACTGCTCAAACCACTCATTGACTTTTTCAGGCGACCACTGCACATAAGCATCACGTGTAATCGAGATTAAATCGTAAGTATCTGCCCCAATCACAGCATCTTGAAAATCAATAATCCCTAATGTCTTTTCACCTTCTAATTGCATCAGATTTCGACTATGAAAATCGCGATGCACGATGACTTGTGGCTGTGCCAATGCACGTTTTGCCAAGACGTCAAATGTATGCTGAATCATCGATGTTTCTGTTTCATTTAACTGAATTTTCAAGGCAGGCAATAACCAGTCTGTCAACAATTGCATTTCTGAGATTAATTTTTCATATTTATAGTCAGGCAACTGTTCACAACCATCGATCTTTTGTAATTCGATTAACTGCTGAAAACTCTGTAAATAATATTGATCAACTGTCTGTTCATTCAATAAGTTAGACAACAACACATCACCAAAATCTTCAAGCAACAAAAATCCCGCCTGCAAATCTTTGGCAATAATTTGTGGCACTCTGACTTTATTTCTGCTTAAAAACTCATCAATACTCACAAAAGGTACACAATCTTCTTTATCGGGTGGTGCATCCATTAGCATAAATGTTTTATTATTTTGGATAACTCGCGCATAGCGACGGAAGCTAGCATCGCCTGCTAAATATTTGATTTCGAATTGATCAGAATGAAGAACATCTGTTAACCATGTTTGTATCAATTGTTCACGTTGTGTATTCATTTGCAAATTTATCTAATACAGGCTGAGTTTTTGAAGTGCTAAGTGTAGCTACTTATCGACTTTTTCTCTATGATGCAACAATAATTAATTGCAAAAAGCATACTTGGTTAATGAGACAAATGAAGCAACAGTTTAAATTTAATCCGCTGGCAACTGCAATTTTGACACTTTTATGTGGTGGCTCGCTACAATCAAGTTATGCAGCATCTTCTGAGGTTGTATCAACTATTGATAACAACCAATTAAAGCAAAACCTTTCAGATAGTTATGATGGGCAGTCTTTCTTTGAACAATATTATGTAGACAAAAATAGTCCTCAAGCAAAACAACGCGAAAATAACGAAAAATATGCGTCTTTTTGTCAGGGTGTATGGATTACACCAATTGACCCGAACACGCCTGCTCCCGACGCAGCGAAAACAACCACATATGCCGATGCAGACTATGCAGTTTACAACCCAAATGGTGATTCTGAATTAACAGGTAATGTGGTCATTAATCAAGAAGGACGCCAGTTAAAGGCCAACAAAGTTATCTTAGATAAGACTCAAACCTATGCACACGCTCAAGGCAATGTACAAATTGCACAAGATGGCTTGGTTTCTCAGAGTCAGGACGTAAACTACAATTTAAAACAGCAAAGTGGTGATTTGAGCGATAGCTATTATATTAGTGAAGCTTCTCATGCACATGGTCATGCCGACAGCATTATCCGCACATCTCCTGCAAAAACTGAGCTGAGAAACGCCACCTATACAACATGTGAACCGGGTAAAGCACCGGGGTGGAAAATTACGGCTAAGAAAATTATTCTGGATCAGGATACAGGTCGTGGTACAACACGTGATACACGTTTATATATCAAAAATGTACCCGTTATGGCACTGCCGTATTATAACTTCCCGATTGATGACCGGAGAACAACAGGTTTACTCACCCCAAGTTTCGGATGGACAAGTGATGGTGGACTTCAGTTCTCTCTTCCAGTTTATCTCAATCTGGCACCAAACTATGACATGACATTAACGCCTCGTTACTTAGATAGTCATGGCGCAATGTTAGAAGGTGACTTTAGATATAAAACTGAGCATTTTGGTGAAGGTGAGATTTCTGGCGGATACTTACCAAACGACAAGGACTACAATAACCAAGATCGTAAATCACTCAAAATTATTCATGACTGGACGATTAACAAGTATTTTTCCAGTAATTTTGAATACAACTATTTGTCAGATATCGACTATATCTACGACATTAAAAACGACCCCAATATTTCAACCGATTTAAACCAAAAGCGTTTAGCTCAACTGAATTTTGCAAATGCAGTTCCTGGGCTAAATGCGACACTAAAAGTTGAAACTTATCAAACACTGGACAAAACATTAGCAGACGTAGATAAGCCATACTATCGCTTACCACAGTTCTTGCTGAATTATACATCGACCAATCCACAAGGTTGGCAATTTGAATATCATAACGATACAGCCTACTTCAAAAAGGATACATCAGATAATGCAGTTATCGAAAATGGTACTCGACTCTATAATTCATTTGCGACTCGCTATAATTTCCGTACCCCGTGGGCTTTTGTCATTCCTGAAGCCTCAATACGTTCTCTAAACTACTTTTACGATAAAGAAGCAAGACAAGGTGGTAAAACAAATAAATCCCTTGTTGTGCCTCAGTTTACTTTAGATACGGGCTTAAATTTTGAGAAAGAAGGTAAATACCTTCAAACCATTACGCCACGTTTATTTTATGCGTATGCGCCTTATAAAAACCAAAATGACTACCCTAACTTTGATACCACATCGGCATCGGTTAGCTATGACCAATTATTTAGCCCATATCGTTTTTATGGACATGACCGCCTAGACGACAACAATTTTATGTCTTTAGGTTTAAGTTATAGCTTATTTGACCAACAAGGTTTAGAGCGATTAAAAGCTGCTGTCGGTCAAAGTTTCTATTTCTCCGACCGAAGAGTTTTACTTGATCCTACAACTGACCACGTTGAAACCAAGGCAAATTCGGGTCCTGTTTTTTCGGTTTCTAGCCAGTTAAGCAATAATTTTACCATTGCTTCAAACCTTGCCTTGGACAACGGTTCTGCTTCTCAAGCCAATTTCCAAACCTATTACACCTCTGCTAAAGGTCGAATCTATAACCTTGGTTATTACAAACGTAAAGACACAGATAATGGTCAGCTGACTTATGATCAAATTGTTGCATCATTCATACAACCCGTAAATGACAATTGGCGTATTATGGGGCATGTTCAATATGACCTTGATCACAGCCTTGCACGTGAATATTTATTAGGTGTGAATTATGAATCGTGCTGTTGGACTGTTTCTGTCTATGGTCGCTCTTATTTCAACGATTTAGATGATGTTACTCAAGCTGGTGTGAAACGTAAAAATGCAATTATGGCAGAATTTACATTAAAAGGACTTGGCTCTTTCAGTAACCGACTTTCATCGCTACTTGAGCAACGCATTATCGGTTTTAACAAATCTAACCAATCTTGGACTCAACCTTAATGAAGAATCTACAACTTAAACAATATTTGAAAGCAGCCACGCTTGCGCTTTTAATTTCAAGTTCTATGCCTGTCTTTGCTGCAACTAATGATGAGGTTGTAGCCGTTGTTGGGGATAGCGCTATTTTACGTAGTGATTTAGATCAGATGACTGCTGAACTTGCACACCAAATGCAAGCACAAAAACGAACTCTACCGCCACAACAAATTTTACAACAACAAGCTTTAGAGCAAATGATTATTCGTCAAGCTCAATTAGAATTAGTTAAGCGCTATAGTGTTAAACCTGACGAAGCAACGCTAAACGAAGAAGTTGCAAAATACGCCAAGCAAAATGGTTTTAGCAGCTTAGAAAGTTTCCAGAAACAACTTGATGCACAATCTCCTGGCACTTATGAAGCTGTCCGTAATCGAATTGGACAAGAAATTGCTATTTCTCGCTTACGCCAACAACAAATTATGTCGCGGATCAAAATTACAGACCAAGACGTTGATAACTTCCTAAAAACACCACAGGGTCAGGCAGCAATTGGCAGCCAAGCCCACATCTTACATGTGCGTGTTTCCTCAACAGGCAAAGATACAACACAATTATTAAGTACTGCACAACTTGTAAAACAAGACTTAAGCCAGTCTGATGACTTACAAGCGATCAGTAAAAAATACTCAACAGCAGATATTAAAGTTGTTGGTGCAGACATGGGGTATAAAAGTCTGGCAGACATTCCTGCTGAACTTGCCGCACGTGTAAGCGCCTTACAAACAGGTCAAACATCTGAAACAATTCCTGCACAAGACGGGATTCATATCTTAAAATTACTTGATCGTAAAGCGAGCGATCAAAAAATGATTGTTACACAATATCATGTTCGTCATATTCTTATTCAACCAAACGAAGTTCTGAATGACGCACAAGCCAAACAACGTATAGACAGTATCTATAATCGATTGAAAGCAGGTGAAAATTTCTCCACACTTGCAACTATTTTCTCTAATGATCCAGGTTCTGCTGCCAATGGCGGTGATTTAGGTTGGGTGAGTTTAGGCAGCATGGTTCCTGAATTTGAAGACACCATGAAAACTACACCTGTAGGACAAATTAGCGCACCATTTAAAACACAATATGGTTGGCATGTTCTACAAGTACAAGACACCCGCCAGCAAGATATGACCAAAGAATATCAACAGCGCTTAGCTCGTCAATTCCTAGGTGAACAACAGTTTAACACCGAAGTCGATGGCTGGTTACGTGAACTACGTGCCAACACTTATGTCGACATTAAAGACCCTAGCTTAGATAAGGCTAAGAATAAAGCATCTCAAGTACAATAAAAGTTGTTAACCTGCGCTCTAGAAATCAGATGGTTCTTCTATTCTGAAAAGCGCAGGTTATCTCAATAAGCTAAAATCTATCGACGGCATTTCATGCCAAATTTATATTGTGACCAAATAAGTAAGCCAATTAAAAAATATCAAAATCCATAAAAAAAGAAAAAAGCCAGCATATTGCTGGCTTTAAACTATAACAAACGATTAACGGTTATTATTTGAATCATCTTCTTGAGAGTCTTCAAATTTTGATTCATTTTCAAAATTTGACGATTGACCACCGAAGCCACTTTGACCGCCAAAACCGCCTTGATTACCAAAACCGCCTTGACCACCGAAGCCACCTTGACCACCGAAGCCACCTTGACCACCGAAGCCACCTTGACCACCGAAGCCGCCTTGACCACCGAAGCCACCTTGTTGACCACCGAAGCCACCTTGTTGACCACCGAAGCCGCCTTGCTGACCGCCAAAGCCACTTTGTGGAGCACCAGCAGGAGCACCAGCAGGACGTGGGTTACGTGCTGGAACAACTGTAGAAATGGCATGTTTATAAACCATTTGACTTACTGTGTTTTTTAATAAAACAACGTATTGGTCAAAAGACTCAATGTGACCTTGTAATTTGATCCCGTTTACCAAGAAAATCGATACAGGAATACGCTCTTTGCGTAAAGAGTTTAAGAAGGGATCTTGTAAAGTTTGGCCTTTAGACATGTGTTTACTCCAAAAATAAAAAATTAATCAGCGCAAAAAAACTGCCTTTAATTTTTTAAAAATTTATAAAAAAGGCAGTATGCAAATTTTGCTTTATCTGTAACAGTTTCGCAAGTATCCTTGCGCCTGTTCTATGGTTTCAAATGTTGTAAATTGATGATTTTCTCGTAATGATCTTAACCATGTATATTGACGCTTTGCTAATTGTCTTGTAGCGAACAATGCTTTATCCTCCATTTCTTGCTTATTTTCGTGATTTAAGTCACCATTTTTTAAGAATTCATAAGCCTGACGATAACCAACAGCACGCATTGAAGGTAAATCGGCATTTAAATCGTATTTATCAATTAGATATTCAACCTCATTTAAAAAACCAATATCCCACATTTTTTGAAGTCGTTGTTCTATTCTTTGATGTAATTCTAACCGATTTGGCATTAAAGCATAATTATGAAAAATGTAACGATATGCTAACTGTTTTGGTTGCTCCGCCTGTAATGCGGTAATGGGTCTTCCTGTGATACGAAAAACTTCTAAAGCACGTATAATTCTCTGCTTATCACTAACCTTAAATTTTTCTCCAGCAATCGGGTCTACCCGTACCAATTCAGCATGAATCGCTTCCCATCCTTGCTGTTCAGCTTGTTGCATAATCTGGTCACGAATAGATTGATCTGCACTTGGCAAATGCCCCGAAAGTCCTTCTAATAATGCCTTGAAGTACAGCATCGTTCCACCCACCAAAATTGGAATCTTGCCCTTTTGGTGAATTTCATCAATAAGCCGACATGCATCTTCAACAAATTCAGCAGCAGAATACACTTGCTCTGGCGTAATAAGATCAATCAGATGATGTGGATATTGTAACTGTTCCTCCTGACTAGGCTTTGCTGTTCCAATATTCATATCCTGAAAAACCAATGCAGAATCAACAGAAATCAGTTCAAAATTTCCTTGTTCATACAGCTCACACGCCAAAGCGGTTTTCCCGCTTGCAGTCGGTCCCATTAAATTGATGACAGGCAATGTATTTGGCATGTAATGCTATTCTCCTCGGGCAAATAATTTATCAAGTTGGGTTAATGGAAAAGCGCGCCATGTTGGGCGGCCATGATTACACTGGCTTGCAAACTCAGTTTGTTCCATCTGGCGCAATAACGCATTCATTTCAGATAAACTCAGTTGACGGTGGGCACGTACTGCACCATGACAGGCCATCCCCGCCAAGAGTTGATCTCGTTTTTGCAACAAAGCATGTGCTTCATCATTGGGGTCTAAATCATTCAATAATTCAGGAATTAATTTTGAGAAATCCGCCTTTTGTAAAATAGCGGGTACACCTCTTAAAATCACCTGCTCATCGCCATATTGGTCAATTTCCAGCCCTAGACGTTCCAATTGCGGTTTTAACTCTTCAACTCGACTGGCTTGCATACGACTAATTGATACAACTTTAGGAATCAGGAGTTGCTGGGATTGCCAAAATTCTGGTTTATCCCATGCCATTTTCATTTGTTGCAACAAAATTCGCTCATGTGCCGCATGCATATCAACAATAATCAGCCCTTGCGTATTTTGAGCCAAAATATAAATGCCGTGTAATTGCGCAATTGCAATCCCTAAAGGATATTCATTCTGACTGACCTGAGCGTCACTGACATCAATAGATGAACTTTCTCTTAAAGGTGCTAAGTATTCTTTTAGACTATTATTAACCTGCTGTAAATTATCCCGTGGTGTGCTTGAAATCACCCTTCGATAATCTACAGGCTGCACCTGAGCCGACTGAAAATCGGTCAACAAATCCGTTGATTCAGTCGGCTGAGATTCAACTTCATTTTGAGTATTTGAAATAGGTTGATATTCACGATACTGATGTAACGAGAGTGTTTCTTGTACTTTGGGTTGTGGCATTTGCTGTTCTGGGCTTAGTGCTTCTGATAAATCTGCACTTGCCGTCTGGAACTGACTCAATGTCGATTTGGCATAATGTCTAACAAACTCATGTATTTCCCGTTGATTCAAAAAACGGATTTCATGCTTGGTTGGATGCACATTCACATCGACATTTTCAGGATCAACTTCTAAAAACAGTAAATATGCCGAATATTGATGGCCATGCAAAATACCATCGTATGCCATACGCAAAGCATGGGCAATGGTCTTATCTTTGACAATTCGACCATTCACATAAATATATTGTAAATCCGCCTGCGCCCTTGCATCTGACGGATGCCCAAGCCAACCACTCATGCGCATTGAGACACTTTGCGCATCTATCCAATAGGCATTTTCTGTAAACTGTTTTCCTAGTAGTTGTTGAACCCGTTGAAAACGTAATTCGCCACTGTCAGCAACTGGCAGATTTAAGCGAATCTGATCATTGTGTTCCAAAACAAAACGTATATCAAAATGGGTTAATGCCAAACGGCGAACAATTTCTTCAATATGTCCAAACTCTGTCGTTGGTTTTTTTAAAAATTTACGACGCGCGGGGACATTAAAAAATAAATCCTGAACACGGATTTGCGTGCCTTTACTGCTTGCGACTGGCAAAACTTCCTGATGATCAAATGCAGTACCATTGACCTCAATCTGATATCCAACTCCTGAAGTATCCTGACTACTGACCAGCGTTAAACGAGAGACTGCCGCAATCGATGCCAATGCTTCTCCACGAAATCCTAGACTCACAATAGCGTGTAAGTCTTCTGCTGTCTGGATTTTACTGGTTGCATGACGCATCACCGCCAAAGGCAAATCATCAGGATGGATACCTGAACCATTATCACTAATTTCAATCAGGGTGCTACCACCTTGACTCAGACGAATAATCAGTTCAGTTGCACCTGCATCAATTGCATTTTCAAGCAATTCTTTAACCACCGAAGCAGGACGTTCAATCACCTCACCTGCGGCAATCTGGTTTGCCAAAGCTGGATTTAAATGATGAATCCGACGCAATGAAGAAGCATTCGACATTAGTTTAAAGCACCATTCAATTGTTCAAGCACATGCACATGTGAAGAAGAAATAATCACTTTACGTTGCATTTCATCCTCTGTTTTTAAAATTTCAATGGTCAGATCAGGTTTTGGAATTTCATCTCCGCCCTGACTTGGCCATTCAAATAAAAATAAAGCATTTGGCGTTTCCAGATAATCCCGTATTCCCATTAATTCCAATTCATATGGGTCATTCAAACGATATAAATCGAAATGATAAATAGTTTTATCTGTAATGTTATACGGCTCAACCAAAGTATAGGTTGGGCTTTTCACTGCGCCTTTATGCCCTAACGCTTGCAATAAATAACGAGTAAATGTGGTCTTCCCTGCACCTAAATCGCCAATCAGATAAATAACGCCCTGTTGAAAATATTGAGCCACAGCTTGAGCGAATTGCTGTGTATCTGTTTCAGAATAAAGATCTACTGTGAGGGAGTCGCGCATAGCATCAAAAATTAGAATAGAACACCAGCATTATGATAGCATTGCCCCCATTGAAAACCTACCACCTACATTTTGTTTGTCTATTTTCAAATAAGCTGACATAACCTATGCCTCATCATGAACCTTTGACTCCAATGCGAAATGGGGTCAGTGCCAGCAAAGTCCATTTGCCACAGCAAAAAAAAGCCACTTCAATTTATACATTCTTATGCCAAAAATTTCCGCATATTTCGGCGGCAGAATGGCAACAACGCTTTCAGGATGGACTCATTTTAGATGCGCATGGGCAAACTTTAGCCATTGATCATCAATATCAAATCCAGCAACATATTTACTATTATCGTTTTTTAACAACCGAAGTTGCTGTACCTTTTGAACATGAAATTATGTTTGAAAATGAGCATTTTATTGCCGTTGATAAACCTCATTTTTTAACTATGACGCCAACAGGTCAATACGTTCAGGAAACACTGTTAGTTCGTCTAAAAAAACAAACCAACAATCCTTTTTTAACTCCGATTCATCGACTTGATCGGGAAACGGCAGGAATTGTACTTTTTTCAAAACAGCCCGAAACTCGAGGACTGTACCAAAACTTATTTGCCAGTCGTCAGGTGAATAAAGTTTATCATGCCATTGCGGCTTATAATTCAACACTTACCCTTCCATGTATAACGCAATTTAGAATGGAAAAAGGACAGCCTTTTTACACTATGCGCATTGTTGATGGTGAGCCAAATAGTGAAACCAAGATTGAACTGTTACAGCACAATGAACATTGGGCGAAATATCAGCTTAGCCCCAAAACAGGAAAACAACACCAATTACGTGTCCACCTTAATGCACTGGGTATTCCTATTTTACATGACCCTTTTTATCCACATGTCTGCCATAAAGCAGAAGACGATTTCAGTCAGCCGTTGCAGTTATTAGCCAAAACGATTTCGTTTGTTGATCCTATCACCAAACAACAAATGCAATTTTTTTCAACAAAAGATTTAGTGTTACCCTGACAATGTAATGACAATGCATAGATAAAAAACGATCAATCCCATTGAAATTACATTTCCTTTCGCTACAATTGATCCAATGACTTTATTTGGGTCTTCCCATCAATGAGAAAAACAGAAGTTTATCAAATACGGCTTGATTCACAGGAAAAGAAACTCGCCTTTGCCGTTTTTAAACAACTTGGCATTACGCCTGCCCAAGCCGTTCGCCTATTTTTTAAGCAGGTTGTTTTAACCAAATCAATTCCTTTTGCAATTGAAAACCAGAATATTGATATGGATCAATTATTCAAATTACGTCAAAAAAACCGAGTTCAAGCCACACCCCATGAAAATAATGAGCAACCAACAAATGGTCTAGCATTTGACCAAGAGCATGATGATTTATTTGATGAATTAAACGCTTTATTGGGTGAAAGTGAAAAACATTAAGCTTACATTTTTCTAAAAAATCATTGCACGTTGTACGCTATTTTTTGTTAGGCTAAATATGCAAATTTAGACAACAACAATAGGCACAACAATGATTGTTAGAAAAGCCATCCTTGAAGATCTTCCTCAACTTGCCATTTTATTTGATGAATACCGCCAATTTTATGGCGCATCTTCTAATCTGGATTTATCCTTGAACTTTCTAAAACAACGCTTTGAAAATAAAGAAAGTGTCATTTTTATTCATATCAAAGATGAAGTTTTCACAGGTTTTGTCTTGTTATATCGAGGTTTTTCCTCCGTCACTTGTTCAACCTACTATATTTTAGATGATGTGTATGTCACCCCACTGTACCGTAAACAAGGTTCGGCACAACAACTCATCGACACCGCCATTTTATTTGCTCGCTATGAAAATGCATTACGTATTTCACTCGAAACACACAAAACCAATCTTATTTCACATCAGTTATATGAAAAAATGGGTTTTGTTGCCGATGATGAGTTCAGAACTTTCCACTGTTTTTTAAAGTAAGCTTGGGTTAACTGTCTTGTGTTTTTGCTTGTTCAACTTCTTGAGCAGTTAAATAATACCATTCCGATTCTGCCAAATCTTCAGACAATGAGAACTGTCCAACTTGTTGACGATGCAAATGCTCAACTTTATTACCCACCGCAGCAATCATTCGTTTTACTTGGTGATATAAGCCCTGATGAATGGTCATTTGTAATTGATTTTCTGCTAACTGGGCCACTTCTGTCGCTTGATAAATTCCCTTCTCATTGCGTAACTCTACGCCTGTTTCCAATAAAGTAAGCTGTTCTGGCTGAACGGGATCTGCCGTTACCACCCGATATACTTTTGCGACATGTTTTCGAGGATGGGTCAATGCCTGTAAAAATTGACCATCGTCTGTGAATAACAGTAATCCTGTAGTGTCCTGATCTAATCGCCCCACACACTGTACATTGCGCTGAATTAAGATTTCAGGAAGTAATGAGAATACACTTTGATGATGTTGTGGCTGATGCGAGCATTCAAAGCCTTGCGGTTTATTCAATGCAATATAAACTTTTTCTCGATATTGATAGCATTCATCAAACACTTGAAAAGTTAAATTTTCAACTTGAACCTGCTGTTTCGGATTGTCACAAATTTCGCCTTCGATACGGACAAAACCTTTTTTAATCAATAACTGACATTCTTTTCTTGATCCAAAACCTTGTGACTGCAACATTTTTTCCAGCAGCATTCAAAAACCTATTTGTTCTCGCTATACAGAACTAAAGTTTAACTGAAATCCTCCATATAATTGCAGAAAATCATCTATTCAAACCTCATTTCAATCATTTTTCTCATATATCGCTAAAATAATATACAATCCATAATTTATAGATATTGCGATGTTCTCCCAATCATGTTCGCTCAGCTTGATGTTAATTTAATCGTTCTTCTTGTGTTACTCGCCTGTGGCATTCTGAGCCAAAATGCGGCAGTAACCATTGCCTCGGGTGTTTTGATTATTTTTAAACTCACACCTCTAAATCAATTTTTCCCTTATTTACAACAATATGGTTTACACATTGGGATTATCATCCTCACCATTGGCGTTTTAACCCCGATTGCTAGCGGGAAACTCAGTGGCGATAGTATTTTAAAATCATTTCTCAGCTTTAACTCAATTTTAGCTATTGCAGTTGGATTATTGGTGGCATGGCTTGGCGGACGTGGCGTTAAATTGATGAGTAACCAGCCTGATGTCGTTGCAGGATTGCTGATCGGTACTGTTGCAGGTGTGGCTTTTTTACGGGGTGTTCCTGTTGGCCCTCTTATTGCGGCAGGGATTTTATCGCTTTTTATTGGCCATTCCTGATTTAAATCTTCTAAATCAACAGGGCATCGCCGATAGACAATGCCCTGTTTTCACTATTAATTTGAATAATATTGCGTTCTTTGCTTAGAAAAACGCTCTAACTGTTTTAAAAATCCTTCAAAATAATTTTTGTCTTTATCTTCTACTCTAAAGCCTGCATATAAGGTACGGCGCAAACCTTGAGGCGAGACACAGTCTAAACGACGACTGGTCACCCATCCCTTTTGTTCATATTCTTTGACGACCCAATCGGGCAATGCTGCGATTCCTCGTCCGCTTGCAACCAATTGAATAAGCATTTGGGTTAAATCGGTTGTGCGGATGGATTTCGGCTGAATATTCGCAGGAATAAATAGATGCGCCATAATATCCAGACGGTGTTTATCAACAGGATAGGTAATCAGCGTTTCCTCTGCTAACTCTTGCACAGTAATTCGTTCTGTTCGAACTAAAGGATGCGTATTGGATAGCACCAAACGCGACTCATACTCAAATATAGGAAAATATTCAATTCCTTTTAGTGCAATTGGGTCAGCCGTGATCAGTAAATCAAATTCTCCATTTTGCAGTAGTTCATGTGGATTGGCTTCAAATGCAGAAGCAAAATCCAAATCTACATCAGGATATTGCTGGCGATATTGATTTAACAACGGCATAAGCCAATCGAAACAACTATGGCATTCTGAAGAGAAAATAATACGTCCTGTTTGCCCATGAATAATACGGGTAATGTCGCTTTGTGCGATCTGAATTTGCGGCAAAATATCATCTGCTAATTTGAGTAAACGCTGCCCAACATTTGAAAATTGTAATGGTCGACTTCTTCTATTCACTACTTCTACCCCAAACCAAGAATCCAACTCTTTTAACTGATGTGAAATTGCCGAAGGCGTTAAACATAGATCTTGAGCTGCGGCAACCAAAGAGCCATGCTCTCGAAGTGCAATTAATGTTTTTAAGTGTCGAATCTCTAACATAGCATCAAATTCATAATGAATTAATTTCACTATATCATAAAATAGGTTAACAAACCTCAACATTAATTATATTTTATTATTTTTGTATTAAATGAATATTTCTAATAAAGGTTCAAACCAATGACACATACGATGTGTTAGGCATCTATGATATTCATCCCCATTCCCCAACTACAAATAATATGAGAACAGTCTTCAATCGTTCTTTACAAATAATTTTCAGCAAAACATCTATGAATGAGCTGATATTGGTTTAAAAACGCGTAATTGGAAAGAAACTCGTGCAGCTTTAGAACAATTGGTTCAAATGGCTAAAGACGTACCCAAACAATTAGTGGCATAATAATAACAAGAAAGCGTTTAACTCCAAGTGTCTAAGGTCAAACTTAGGCACTTTTTTTATATCTGAATGATTCAATTTGAGTCATGGTCAAAATTACGTCATATCTCTTATCAATATTTAAACCATGCTAAATTATCCCGAATATAAGATGCCTCTTACCCAATCGCTTTGAAAAACTAGAACTTGATGTGCAATACCACACTATTTCCAGATCACATCTGTTATCTATAAACCGAGAACATAAAATCAAGGAAAAACGATAAAGCTACTGTTATTTATCCTCAAAATAAGCAGGTTGTTGTACGCGATATAATCCACAATTGCCTGAAAATAAATAAGCAAATAAACAGGTTATTACGGCATAAATTGTTATTGATGTTCCAAACAACTCTATCGCGAGCATGATTGAGGTAAGTGGTGCTTTACTTGCACCTGAAAAAATACTGACCAAACCCAAGCCTGCCAACAATGAAATAGGGAGTGGTAAGATTTGACCTAATGCATTACCCACAGTTGTTCCCACAAAAAATAATGGCGTAATTTCACCGCCTTTAAATCCTGAACCTAATGTAACTGCTGTAAATAATGTTTTATTCAAAAAATCATACATAGGCAGTGGATGTTGAAACGAAGCAATAATAGTTGAAATACCCAATCCATTGTAATATTGGCTTCCGACCAATAGTGTCAACAACATAATCACAATACCACCAACCATTGGACGAAATGGCGCATGTGGAATGAATCTGACAAACATGTCACTCAAAAAATGTATAGAGAAAATAAATAATCGTGCAGCAAAGCCGAAAATCAACCCAGCAATTACCAAGTTAAAAAGGACGGTTGTGTTGACCATTGGAATTTGAGTAATTTTATAAAATACATGCGGATGGAATACACCAAACCATTCAGGAATACTCGAAGCAACAAGCGCAGAAACAAAGCATGGAAAAACGGCTGAATAACGTAATTTCCCTAAGGATGTAATCTCTAAACCATACATTGCCCCGGCTAAAGGCAAACCAAAAATAGCAGCAAAACCAGAACCAATGCTCGCAATTAAAAAAATTTTTCGATTTGAACGAGACACTCTCATAACTTGAGTAATGTGATCGGTCAATGCCCCTGAAAGCTGTACTGCTGGGGCTTCACGCCCTGCTGACCCACCAAAAAATTGGGTTAAGACAGCTGTAAAAAAAATAAGTGGACTCATTCTTTTAGGAATAAAAGAGCGGGACTCATGAATTTCATCTAATAAAAGATGTGTACCTTTCTCAATCGGTGTTCCATAACGATAAAACAGAAAACCAATGCCAAGCCCCACAAAAGGTAAAAAATAAATCAGCCAGGGATAAAGCGTTCTGATCCGTGTTGCCAAATCAAAACAGGTAAAAATTAAGGTCGATGCTAACCCAGAAACCATACCAATAATTACTGAGGCAACGAACCAATACAATGTATAGCGAATAATCTGCGCATATTCAGATGAGGGGAGAATTTTCATACAGAGATGCTTTTAAAAACGATCTAGAATCTAAGATAGTCTTCAATGAAGATAAAAGAATTTTGTTAGTTTAACACGAGCTATTTTTAAACTGATTTGCTTTTTATTTCTTATTCGCTAAAAAAGACCTAAACACATTGCATATTTAGGCCTTTTAGTAAAACGAATAACTAATTAGATGTCAAAGCTACGTACCGCTTCAACAATGGCATCTGTTGTGATACCAAAGAATTTAAACAAATCTTTCGCTGGAGCAGATTCGCCATACGTTGTCATACCAATGACTTTGCCGTCTAAACCTACAAATTTCCACCAGTAATCTGCATGTGCAGCTTCAACTGCAACACGCGCACGGATATTTGTCGGTAAAACTGCTTCACGATATGCAGCATCTTGTTTCATAAATTCTTCAGCACATGGCATAGACACAACACGCACACCTTCAAGCTGAGCATGCGCTTCCATTGCTAAAGCAACTTCTGAACCCGTTGCAATGATAATTGCTTTTAACTCACCTTTTTCTTCAGCAAGGACATAACCACCTTTTTCAGCATTGGCAATTTGCGCTGCTGTACGGTTTTGGAATGCCAAGTTTTGACGAGAAAGAATCAGTGCAGTTGGGCCATCTTTACGTGCCAAACCTGATTTCCATGCAATCGCTGTTTCAATAGTATCCGCAGGACGCCAAGTGTTTAAGTTTGGTGTAGAACGAAGAGAAGCAATTTGTTCAATTGGTTGATGTGTAGGACCATCTTCACCCAAACCAATAGAGTCATGCGTATAAACATGGATCACACGTTGCTTCATTAAAGCAGACATGCGTACAGCGTTACGCGCATATTCCATAAACATTAAGAATGTTGCAACGTAAGGAATAAAGCCACCATGTAAAGCAACACCATTGGCGATTGCAGTCATACCAAACTCACGGACACCATAATACACATAGTTTCCTGCTGGGTTTTCCTGCACACCTTGACAACCTTTCCAAAGCGTTAAGTTTGAACCTGCCAAGTCTGCTGAACCACCCAAAAATTCAGGAAGCAACGGGCCAAATGCCTGCAAAGTATTTTGACTTGCTTTACGTGTTGCAATGGTTTCTGCTTTTTCATTGGTTTGAGCAATAAATTCATCTGCTTTCGCCAAGAAATCTGCTGGCAAATCACCATTTAAGCGGCGTAGTAATTCTGCTGCTTCTGTTGGATATTTCGCTTGATACTGTGCAAAAACAGCATTCCATGCAGCTTCAGCCTGTTGACCTTTTTCTTTAGCATCCCATGCAGCATAAACATCCGCTGGAATAACAAAGGCGTCTTCGTTCCAACCTAAAGCTTCACGAGTTAGAGTAATTTCATCTTTACCTAGTGGTGCACCATGACAGTCTTCTTTACCCTGTTTGTTTGGTGAACCTAGACCAATAATGGTTTTACAGATAATGATTGTTGGTTTTTGAGTTTCTGCTTTCGCTTCAACAGTTGCCTGACGAATCGCATCTGCATCATGACCATCTACACGAAGCACTTGCCAACCGTAAGCTTTAAAACGTTGTTCTGTGTCATCATTGAACCAGCCTTCTACCTCACCATCGATAGAAATGCCATTGTCGTCATAATACGCAATCAATTTACCTAACTTTAAAGTTCCTGCTAAAGAACAAACCTCATGTGAGATCCCTTCCATTAAGCAGCCATCACCCAAGAAACAGTAAGTAAAGTGATCGACAACACTTAAATCTGCTTTGTTAAACTGAGCAGCTAATGTTCTTTCTGCAAGTGCAAAACCTACCGCATTGGCAATCCCCTGACCAAGAGGACCAGTTGTGGTTTCTACACCTGGTGCATAACCCAATTCAGGGTGTCCTGGTGTTTTTGAATGAAGCTGACGGAACTGCTTTAAGTCATCAATTGACAAAGCATAACCTGTTAAATGTAATAGTGCATATTGCAACATTGAGCCATGACCATTTGAAAGTACAAAGCGGTCACGGTTTGCCCATTGTGGATTAGTTGGATTGTGGTTTAAAAATTCACGCCAAACCACATCGGCGATATCTGCCATCCCCATCGGCGCGCCAGGATGTCCTGAATTGGCTTGCTGTACAGCATCCATAGCGAGTACACGAATTGCGTTTGCAATACGACGTTCGTTTAAAGGGGTCGTCATAGGTCAGGATCCAAATTTCGAAGGTTTAAGAAAATGAATAAAAATTCAAACGTATATATTGTCTTAAAAAAATGAAGATGGGTAAAGCTTATTTTCCTTTAGATTTGCATAAATTCATACTGAATCCATAAACATTAAGGATCTCGACCATTTATATAAAAGAAATCTAATCATGATGAATCAAAATTTATTACAATTAGGCTCTAACTTTATCGACAAGACCGTAATAAAACATTTCATCCAAATCAATAAAAACCATCAAAATAAAACACTATTTTATTTAATTTCAAAAACTTAATTCAAAAACCACCCAATATATCAATTTTATACATGCTGAATATCAGTAAAAAGAAAGCTCTTTTGCAAGAAATTTATTCAATTTATTCAGGTTTTACTAGTCCTAAAAGCCGAGAAGAGGTAACATATTGCGTCTTTAGAATTACTGTGATAGGACTTTCATGCGCGAGTACGCTGTTTTTACTTCGGAATCTGTAAGCGAAGGTCATCCAGATAAGATGGCTGACCAAATCAGTGACGCTATTTTGGATGCGATTTTAAAAGAAGACCCTTATGCGCGGGTTGCTTGTGAAACATTAGTAAAAACAGGTGCAGTTGTACTTGCAGGTGAAATCACAACAACCGCAAATGTTGATGTTGAAGCAATTGTGCGTCAAACGGTAAATGGTATTGGTTATCATCATTCAGACTTAGGTTTTGATGGTTCAACTTGTGCTGTAATCAATATGATTGGTAAACAATCACCTGAGATTGCTCAGGGTGTTGACCGCCAAAAACCTGAAGATCAAGGTGCAGGCGACCAAGGCTTAATGTTTGGTTACGCAAGTCGTGAAACTGATGTCTTAATGCCAGCTCCAATTTCATATGCACATCGTCTTATGGAACGCCAAGCTGAGTTACGTCGTTCAGGTGCTTTACCTTGGTTACGCCCAGATGCAAAAAGCCAAGTAACTTTTGCCTATGAAAATGGCAAACCTGTACGCTTAGATGCTGTAGTGTTGTCTACACAACATGACCCAGAGATTACACAGGCTCAGCTCAAAGAGGCTGTGATTGAAGAAATCATTAAACCTGTTATTCCAAGCGACATGTTCCATGCTGCAACCAAATTCCACATCAACCCAACGGGGATGTTTGTGATTGGTGGTCCAGTAGGTGACTGTGGTTTAACTGGTCGTAAAATTATTGTTGATACTTACGGCGGTATGGCACGTCACGGCGGTGGTGCTTTCTCTGGTAAAGACCCATCAAAAGTTGACCGTTCAGCAGCTTATGCTGGTCGTTATGTTGCCAAAAACATTGTGGCAGCAGGTTTGGCAGATAAGTGTGAAATTCAGGTGAGTTATGCCATTGGCGTTGCAGAGCCAACTTCTATTTCAATCAATACATTCAATACTGCAAAAATTGATGATGAATTGATTATTGCTTTAGTACGTGAACACTTCGATTTACGTCCATTTGGTATTACACGTATGCTAAATCTTTTACAACCAATGTATAAGCAAACAGCTGCTTATGGACATTTTGGTCGTCAAGGTTCAGATACTGCTTTCACATGGGAAAAAACGGACAAGGTTGAGGCGCTACGCCAATCAAGCGGTTTGTAATTTTTCTCATATAAAAAAGCCTGCGATTTAAAGCAGGCTTTTTTTATATATTATAATTTTTAATTTTTTCCCGACTGCATTAAATCTGTAATCACCTTTTTCGGTGTTACAGCATCCTGATTCTGTTTGAAATACAATTTGCCCGCCATGACCCCGACAGCCATAACCAAGCACGTAATAATACAGAAAAACCAAAAACCGAAAGGGCTCCGAATATAATGCGAACCACAATTTGGACAGGATTTATCTGCTGAAGATAATACCTGATTGCAGCAAGCACAACGATATTGATACATTACGCCTCCTCACCTTTATCTTCTATGAGTTTTTCACTCTGTTGGTATATTCTCTTTTATCAAGATTAAAAAGTCATGACAAGCCCATCAATCATTTTCTATTTTCTCTAAAAAGGATTTTTTTGTTATCACTTTTATTTGCTACACTCTATTTATATATAATGAATTGCTAAAAGATATGGAAAAATTAATTGTAAAAGGCGGTTTCCGTGAACGTGCAAATCGAAATCGCAAATATCAACATTCCGAAAATCAACAAACAAAGCTTGATCCACATCGTTATTCTAAATCGGTTCAAGAACATGTTTCCGTAGCAGAGCAAAACTCTAACCCTGAAACATTTGAGAAAAAGCAACCATAAAAAAAACAGAATCATCAGATTCTGTTTTTTAGTACCTAAAATTTAGTTTTTCTTAACGTCTTTTAACTCGATCTTTTTATAATCTGGCTGCACTTCTCGTGCTTCACCATCAATAATACTTGAGTCCCGTGTACCTGTTTGTTGCTGCATTTGACGCATTAAATCTTCAAAAGGATTTTTTCCGCCCAAATCAGCTCCCATTCCGCCCATCATTTTACTCATCATGGCTTGTTGGCGTTTTGCCATTGCCGACATCAACGCACGTACCACCATTTTTTGCACTGGTGGCAACAAGATCAGTACCGCAAGAACATCCGAAATCAATCCAGGAATAATTAATAATATGCCTGAAATGGCAAGTGCAATTTTATGTGTCACCGTACTATCCGCAGACAACTGCCCTGTCATTTGCATTTGTTGCAACTGAGGCATAATTGTTGCTGTGCTTGAACGTAATAATTTGAATCCAATCACTGCAGCGAGAATGAACCAAAAAAATACATACCACCCACTAATGAATTGTGCGACACCAATCCACACTGCAATCTCTAGTATTGCCCCAATGACGACCATTAAAACGACGTTCATGAAAACTTATCTACCCTTTAATCATGTAAATTGTGCCACTATTTCTGAACTCAAAAATAATTGCGCTTTAAAATATATAGGGATGATCTTAAACTTTTAAAGGGCTATCTCATTAAAAAGAATTGTTCAATTCAATTGAGTATCTTTTTTTCCACCAAACTTCTAATTCCTGAGGATTCATTGCCTTGGCAAATAAATGACCTTGTACAATATTATATCCCTGATTACATAGAAATTTATTTTGTGCTTCAGTTTCAATACCTTCTGCTACAACGTCTAAATTTAAATTTTTACCAATATCTAAAATCGCACCACTCAAAGCACGTGCAATTTCATCAGTTTCTAAACAAGCAACAAAACTTCGGTCTAATTTTAATTCATTTACAGATAAACGGTGTAAACAACTCAAACTCGCATATCCAGTTCCAAAATCATCCATCGACAAACGAACACCAAGCTGATGAATCTGAGCTAAGGTTGTCACGGTATTTTGGTTTGTATCCAGCAAAATCGTTTCGGTTAGTTCTAAAGTTAGAACCTGAGGCTTCAAATTAAATCTTTTGAGCAGGTTAGTAATAATTGCTGGCAAGCTTAAATCATGAAAACTGATTGCGGATAAATTGACAGACATTTTAGGAATATTCATGCCCTGTGCACGCCATTTTGACAATTGGGAGCAGGCCTCTTCTAAAGCCCAATAACCAATTGTCATCACCAACCCACACTCTTCTGCAATCGGTATAAAAACAGAAGGTAGAATATGTCCGAGTTTTGAATGATTCCAACGTGCTAATGCTTCTACACCATAAAGGCGGTTAGAATTTAAATCGAATTGAGGTTGATAATATAATTCTAATTGGTTTTCAATGACTGCTTGTCTTAATGCATTTTCAAGTATCAGTTTTTCTTGTGCTTTCTGGTTCATCTCCACACTAAAGAAACAAAAATTACCCTGACCTTTTTTCTTTGCCTGATACATGGCCATATCTGCACGGCTGAGTAGCGTATCAATATCACGACCATCCATTGGAAACATTGCAATTCCGACACTGGCACTAATAGCAATCGAAGTTTTTTCAATAAGCATCGGCTCAGATAAAATTGCTTGTAAATGTTCCACTCGGGCAGTGACTTGATCTGTGCCACAATGCGGCAAGATCACCACAAACTCATCTCCAGAAAGCCGACCGACCACTTCTGTGGATTTTAAGGCTGAACGTAAGCGTGTCGCAACACCATTTAGCAGATCATCCCCTGCTTTATGCCCCAACGAATCATTAACTTTTTTAAACCGATCCAGATCAATAAATAAAACAGCCAATGCCTCATCTTCATGAATTGCTGTTTCAATCACCTGATCTATTGTTGCCTGTAATAATGCCCGATTCGGCAATTTGGTCAGCGTGTCATAAAAAGCCAGTTGACGGATATGTTGTCTTGTTTTTTCTCTTTCTATCGCCAATGCACAAAGATAGGTACATGCATTCACAAAATACTGATAAAAAGAAATCATGTTTTTGTCTGGAACTTGCCTGAAATAAAATGCAAAAGTCCCAATGACTTCCTTTGCTTTATTAAAAAAAGGGGTTGACCAGCATCCTTTATACCCCAGACTTAAAACTTGATTTCTTGTAGCAGAATCCTGCTCCCATAAAGGATCTGTTGCAATATCCTTAACAAAGACAGACTCTTTACGCCATGCTGCCGTCCCGCATGAGCCTACTTTAGGGCCAATCTCGAGACCATCAAGTCTGTGCGAATATGTCATCGGAAAACTTGGACTAGCCAGAGGATGCAAATAGCCTTGTCGATCAACTTCTAAAATTGTTGCAGCAATATCCGGGACAATTCTTTCAACTTCAAGGCAAATCAAATCTAGCGTAGCTGATAATGGTTTTTCCTGAACCATCGATTCTAAGGCTTTATATTGTAATGATTCATGAATTTTTGAGCGTGTAATATCCGTAAATGTCAAAACCCTGTACTGTAATTCTTTTTTATGATTAAAAATAAAATTAATAAAAATTTTCATCCAATAAAATTGTTTATCTTTGCTTATACAGATTTTATCTAATTCAATAGATTTTTGTTCACCCACAGGCCGTGGTAATTGAAAATTAACAATATCAGATGTTTCTTCGTGTGGTTTTAATATCTCTATTGCTTTTTTGCCATAAATTTCTTCATATTCCCAACCAAATAATCGACTAAATCCCCCATTTGCATAAATAACACCTCCATCTTTATTTGTAATCAGCATCGCAGTATCAATTGAATCTATTGCCAACTTTAATCGGTCTAAGTATTTCCCTTTTTTTATATCAATATTCCCCGTAACATCCGATAATATTTGAATATATTTTATTTTTTCTTTATTCTCATTTTTTAATGGCATCATATTAATTTCAAAATAATGAAGCTCACCTTTTATTGTAAATTGTTGGAATATACCTAAAAAGTTTTTAACTTGTCGAAAACTGTCTTCTAAAGAAACAGGATTATCGCCTAAAAAATGATTTGGAATAAATTCATGATAAGACTGTCCAATTGAAATTAAAGGAGATATTTTTTGTAGCATGGTTATATAATTAGAATTTGCCTGATATAAATAACCATTGCAATCAAATACAGCAATCGCCATATTTTGATCAAACAATTGTATTAATTCTTCAGTATCTATATCATACCTAAACATACCCAACCTCAATTACTATTTTTTTATTCATCTAATGTTTTATATTTTCAGTCATCTGTATTTTTTTAATTCCCCCTTTTTTTCAGATTTCTTAATCAATTTTTTAAATTAAACTCATAATGTGACTTATTTATCAAAGTTAAATTATAGCAGCACCTCAAAAAAATCAAGCTTTTATTGCTCTGTTTAGCCCAGCAATGATCAGCACTTTACAAGTACCTACAACGTGATAGCGTGTACGGATGCAACAAACTACAAAAACATTTCACCCATAGGTGCAATGCACCTTATAATAGTAATTTCTATTTTTATAATCATATAGTTATGTCGCTTATTATTGGTATTGACCCTGGTTCCAGACTCACAGGTTACGGTATTATTGAAAAACAAGGCAATACTTTAACTTTTGTAGATGCCGGAACAATTCGTACCGAAACGCAAGGAATGCCTGAACGCTTAAAACGTATTTTTGCAGGTGTTGAACGCATTGTGAAATTTCATGGCCCGACAGAAGCTGCGGTTGAGCAAGTCTTTATGGCACAAAACCCAGACTCCGCATTAAAGCTTGGTCAGGCCCGAGGTGCAGCAATTGCCGCTTTAGTGAATTTGGACTTACAAGTGGCTGAATATACAGCCCGTCAAATTAAGCAGTCCGTTGTTGGCTATGGCGCGGCCGACAAAGAACAAGTCCAAATGATGGTCATGAAGTTACTCAAATTACAGATCTGCCCGCAAGCCGATGCTGCGGATGCTTTAGCTGCCGCCATCTGCCACGCTCACGCTTCGGGTAGCATGAGTAAAATGGCGGTATTAAATGCACTTGGTGGCATGGCTCGTGGACGTAGTCGTTACAGCACACGTCGTCGTTAATCTTTTATTCATCAAGGTTTATCAGCTGATAAATCGCCTGTGGCATGTGTTGAGCCTGAACGCCACGCATGCCTTTTTCAGCCAGAATATCACCTGCCTGTGCATGTAAAGTTACAACTTCTGCAAGTGTAATCTCATCGTTTAACTGGGCTTTTAGTCCAGCCAACATACCAGAAAGCACATCCCCCATCCCACCAGTCCCCATTCCAGCATTCCCTTGTGTGCAAATAGAGAGCTTATCCGCTTCTAGAATTAAGCTTCCTGCACCTTTAAGCACCCAATTTCCAGCATATTTTTGCTGTAATTGCCGAATGGCTGCAATACGGTCCTGTTCAATTTCGGATGAAGTGATTCCCAACAGTTTTGCAGCTTCCCCAGCATGTGGCGTTAGATAAATATGTGAAGGTAATATTTTTGGATTTTGTGCCAAAAACCACAGTGCATCTGCATCCAGTACAACAGCAGATAGCGGGCTTTGTAATATCTCATCAACCCATTTTTGATAGGTCTTTTGCGCCCATTGGTCACGTCCAAGCCCCATACCAAAACTCACCGCATCCACTTGTGCCAATAATGCTTTTTGCTCCTGATCTGAAATTTGATTAATATCTCTGAGCATAATATTCGGTGCACGTGCCAATATTGCAATATGATGTTTTGCGTCACAGACGATAGTCACCTTTCCTGCACCCGTTGCAAAAGCAGCCTCAGCCGCCATAATAACGGCTCCCCCCATATTAGCATGACCACCAATAATCAAAACATGCCCATAATCCCCTTTATGCCCAAAGGCCTTTCGTTGTGGTAAATGAACTTTTTGAGGTGTTAAGTAAGCCAGAGGCGATAAGTTTTCATGTAAAGGAATGAGCGAAATGAGCCGTACATCACCTACATATTCTTTACCTTGCCCTGTAAACAAACCAGCCTTATACCCTAAACCTGTCAATGTCAGGTCTGCTTTCACGGCATAAGGTTGTGGCTGCCCTGTATTTGCATCTAAACCACTCGGAATATCAATACTTATTTTTAAGCCCGACTGATGGTTAAAATGATGAATCACACCTTGCCATGTTTCGTCTAACAAACGGTTTAAGCCAATACCAAAAAGCGCATCGATGTGACAGTCATATTTTTTTTGAAGATTAAGATGCGGATAAATTGGAATATTTTTTGTCTGTGCATATAAATATGCTTGTTTAAGTGATGCAGAGTCGCCCCCCTGCATTGCATAAATCTCAACGTTATAACCAAGCTGCATTAAATATGCGGCAAGATAATAACCATCGCCAGCGTTATTCCCCTGACCACACCAGACTGCAATATTGTGTTGTTTTTTCTGCCCCAAATACACATCAATTTGCTGTGCCATCGACCATGCCATTTGCTGCATTAAACCTAAAGCAGAATTCCCTTGTGCAAACCAATGTTGTTCCCATGCTTGGATCTGTTGGCTATGGTACACTTGTTGCATCTCTATTCCCTCATGTTTTTTATGTCGGCAACACCTCACACCTGCAAAATACCACTTCAGCAAAACGATCCACAAGCCCTAAAAATGTGGATCAAGGAACAGGCACTCAATTTGGGTTTTGCCGATTGCGTCATCGCACATCCAAATACTCAAGATAAAGAAATGCCACGTTTTCTAGCTTATCTAGAAAAAGGCTATCATGGTGATATGCATTATCTGGCCGAGAATCTGGATAAACGGGCTAATCCTGCCCTTTTGGTTCCTGGAACAAAAAGTATTATTTGTGTCCGTATGAATTATTTGGTTGAAACACCCAAACCTCGCCATGTCCCCGATGCACCTAACAGTGCCATTATTGCACGTTATGCACGTGGTCGTGATTATCATAAAGTTATGCGTGGACGTTTAAAAACACTGGCTCAGCGTATTCAAGATCAAGTTGGCGAATTTGAATCTCGCCCTTTTGCCGACTCTGCACCCATCTTTGAAAAATCGATTCATGAAAGTGCAGGTATGGGATGGACAGGAAAACACACCTTACTCATCCATAAAAAGTCAGGCTCTTTTTTCGTATTGGGTGAACTTTTTACCTCTTTAGAACTACCCGCAGATCCACCTGCAACAGCCCACTGTGGAAGTTGTTCGGCATGTATCGATATTTGCCCAACACAAGCAATTGTTGAACCTTATATGTTAGATGCTCGACGCTGTATTGCTTATTTAACAATTGAATATAAAGGGATTATCCCAGAAGAATTAAGACAAGGTATTGGCAACCGCGTGTTTGGTTGTGATGATTGCCAACTCATTTGCCCATGGAACAGTTTTGCCAAAGTCACCCCCATTGAAGACTTTCACCCACGACACAATTTAGACCAACTGAGTCTATTAGAACTCTGGCAATGGAATGAAACGACTTTTTTAGCATCGACTGAAGGAAGCCCTATTCGTCGCACAGGTTTTCAGAGCTTCAAACGCAATATTGCCATTGGTTTAGGAAATGCACCTTACTCATCAGACATTGTACAATCATTAAAAGATGGTAAAAATTGCCATGATGAGATCGTCAATGTGCATATTGATTGGGCAATTGAACAACAACTTAAAAAAGCATCTTCATGACAAGATCTTACATGGATCACTATTTTTAGCTTCTATTTTGCAAACAAGTTGGTATAAAGTTTTCATGCTGTTTAAAATCTTTGCAACGAAAACCCACAACTTTGCAAGTAACTCAACAATTTTATATTTAAAAGCTGATTTTAACCTTTTTTAAACAATCGACAGTATTTTGTAAAGTTTTGCCCTTTTGTTTTAAAAAAAAGCGTTTAATATCGTGATCATTAACTTGATGTACCATAGGGCAATTATGCACGTTAGAAACGACTGGACTCGTGAAGAAATCCAAAAGCTATATGAGCAACCTTTTCTAGATTTGGTATTTGAGGCTCAACGTGTTCATCGTGAGTATTTTCCTGCGAATACCATTCAAGTCAGCACTTTACTTTCGATTAAAACAGGTAAATGCCCTGAAGATTGTAAATATTGCTCTCAGTCTGCGCACTACGACTCTAAATTAGAAGCTGAAAAACGCATCGCTGTAGAAAAAGTGATTTCTGAAGCAAAAGAAGCAAAAGAAGCGGGTTCTTCACGTTTTTGTATGGGTGCTGCATGGCGTAACCCGCATGAACGCGACATGCCTTATGTTTTAGAAATGGTTAAAGAAGTCAAAGCATTGGGCATGGAAACATGCATGACTTTAGGTATGTTAAATCAATCACAAGCAGAACGCTTAAAGGATGCAGGGTTAGATTATTATAATCACAACCTTGACACATCTCGTGAATATTACAATAACATCATCAGCACGCGTACTTTTGATGACCGTTTAGACACACTTGATCATGTTCGTAATGCAGGCTTAAAAGTATGTAGTGGCGGTATTGTCGGTCTAGGCGAACAAAAACAAGACCGTATTGGCTTGTTACATGAACTTGCAACACTCCCGATTCACCCTGAATCTGTACCAATCAACATGCTTGTTCCAATTGAAGGTACGCCACTTGCTGATGTCGAAAAACTAGATGTCACAGAGTGGATTCGCACTATTGCTGTTGCACGTATCATTATGCCGAAAAGCTATATTCGTCTTTCAGCAGGCCGTGAATCAATGAGCGATTCAGATCAAGCCTTGGCATTTATGGCAGGTGCAAACTCACTGTTCTCTGGTGAAAAATTATTGACCACACCAAATGCAGGTGAAGGTAAAGACAAAGTATTGTTCAATAAATTAGGTTTAACTGCGGAAAAACCAAAGTTAACTGCAGCACAACTTTCTGTTGATGCAATGTCGTTAACTGCATAATTTTTTAAAAATGAGCTGGTGAAGCGAATTCACCATCTCTAAAAATTAAACCTGTGATTGTAATATGCAAAAAACAATCACAGGTTTTTTATTGGCCTGATTTTAAGAAGTGACCAAAATTCCATATTTTGCAGTTAAATATTGACCTTGCCTAAGAATATCAACACCTGCTGCATGAGTAACAGTCAGTTCTTGTGTGTGGACATCAAAATGAAATTCATCATAACAATCTTGATGTTGTAACAGCCAAGTAATTGTATCTTGGATGTTTTCATCTACGGTGTATTGTTCGGATTGGAAGTTTTTAGTCAAAGGTTTTTCTCTCAACGTTGTCTAATATCTATCTAGCCCTAAAATTAAGGAATAAAAAAGCCCGCAAAAGCGAGCTATTTTACAATTGAATATTAGTAGATTGCCATATGATTGCGATGAAACATAAATCTATATAGTTGAAATACATAGATAAATATTTAATAAATTAATTCCCAACCTCCTGATTAACCTCTCAAGGTATGTCGGCTAGAATTTTTGCTCGGATTATTAAGCCTCAATCAAATAACTTCCACAAGCCGTATTAATCAACACTTTCTCGCTTGCATCGCCATCCTCAAGGTTGTAAATAACCTCATTTGCTGAGTCTTGAATAACTACTAACCGACCTGCGTTTTCATGTAGCTCAATTAGGTCTGCAACTTCATCGGTTGTTAAAAGTGTTACTTGCATGAGTTGTCCCGTAGGATTTTGAAGGGACTCTTAATATATGTCAGAAACTTGGATAAGCGCTGACTTACTTTGCGCAATTCATAAGCAATCAAATGATTAAATTTGATCGTTTGGTTCTTTTTCGCTCGAAATTATGTTTGCACACTGCATTATCGCCCTCACTCATCTAAAAATATGAATAAAATCAATCTTCATTAGTAAAATCTTACTTACAAATAACGGAGAAGAATATGACCGCCATTGAACGCACCAAAGAAATGGACGCCCTTTGTGAGAGGGCTATTTTCTTAGTGAACAAATCAAGGGAAAACGAAAAGAATGCACAAGGCTGTGTTCTTTATATCGCAATCTTTTTAGTGGTGGGATTTTTCTTCTTTCCTTGCCTGATTATCGCAGCGGTAGCATTTGGTCTACGCTGTTGGGGATTGAAGCAAGTCGAAATTGCACAAGAAGAATTAAGAACGCTTGATCAGGTGCCTGGCATTACAGAGTACCTCAAAGCGTTCTATTCAAACTAAACCTCTTGACAGGTCAAGGAACGGGCAAGGAAACTTGCCCGTTTTTTATTGTCTGTTGTTTGAGTTTGTTTCTAATCTTGTCCGTAACCCCCGCTAAATGCTCACCATTTGCGTTTTAAGCCCGATTAAAAGGTTTAATGACCATTTCAATAGGTTTAAGTTAAAACGCGCTGTAAACCGCGTTAATTTGACTTGTAGGGATTGTGAAGTTTTTGATCTATAAGAACGCTCAAATTTGCTGCCGATTGATGAATGGTATCCACACAGCACTTTCGTTTTTTTCTAAGACTTCGGCTTTTTTGATCGGTTCGCACGATTGAAATTTTGCGGAGCTGAGGCGGAGCAAAATTGAAACTGCGGTTCTGATCTTGTTGATTGGTTTATCTTTGCGGTTGGTCGCTGGTGGTCGCATTGAATGAAAATTGTCGGAGCTGAGGCGGAGACAATTTGAATTGCGGTTGCTGTTGGTTGTTTTTACGTTCGGACTCGCTAACGCTCATCCTCTCGATTTAATCTTTAACTAAACAAGGTGTATAGGTATTTACTACAGTTAGTATTACTACAGTTAATAAGAAACACTTTAAAGCTCAGATAATGCAGATGGTAGCCCAAGCCACACCATGTCAGGCTTTGAGGGCTAATTTCATCCAGTCTGATTAAACCAACATTTGAGGTGGAATTTACGAAACTAAAAATTGCGTATGAAGTTACCTACGGATTTAGCGACAACCTCGTTTAGCTTCGCATGCGACTTAATATGATCAAGGTGGTTCCGCTTATTTCGGCTCTTGCTAATGATGCTAACCTCTTCGCCAAACAGTTTCACAAGCTTTCGGTATTCGTCCGTTTGGTCTGTTGTGGCGTCATCAGTTAGGTGTGTAAATTTCAATAACTTAAAAGCTTTATTGGTAAGGTATCTTAAATTGTTCGCATCATCGCCCCATTCAACAAGCATTTGTCCTCTGAGGTTAATTTCAATCCGTGTTCTGTGTTGATTTGGTGGCAGTGGTTTGTTTCTGTCCTGCACTTTGTTGTAAATTCTCAGATACGAATCGCCCTGTGTCTTGTGACCGATACCGATGGTGTAGCATTTTTGGGTATATTTCATGGCGGTTTCAGACTTCGCAGGCATAAACTGCCAATCATCACTTGTATAAACACGCAGATCTTTATTGTTAAAGCAACCGCCAACACGGATTGATTTAGCTAATGCAAGCATGAATGACTTTGCATTGATGTTCCAAAAATCAAGAGCAACTTCAAGCACAATAATTTTGAGTGAACTCGGCTGGTATTCACGACGTAGCAAATTTAAAATATTTTCGTACTCACTCCCCGTCGAAACATCATGTAAATCAATTGTGAATGTCCGCTTATTTCGTGATGACTGAACTACATAAGGGTTGTCATTAATGCCTTTAGCCTTCAAAAAATCTTTAATATCATTGTATGGCTTTCTTGGTCGCTTGAAGTTATAACTCTCACCGACAACGATTTCCAATCTCAGCCAGTCGATTACCGCTGTAATTTTCGGCTTCTTGATTTTAAAGTGTTGGTTCAAATCGGAGTTGTCGAACTCAGGTTTTAGCTCAAAACAATTGATGTCCGTTGTTTTGGCCTCTATTTTATTGGCTTCACGCAAACCTGTTTGTATAGTTGGACTATTGGCATACATGTCTAACAGAGCATGAACTTCCGACGTTGGAGTTTTCGATGTAATTTCTTTTGGCACTGGCTGGCTATCGTCATCGTTAATTTCAATATCTTCCCAAGTGACCGCCAGTGGTTCATTTTCATTGGGGAACTCACCTGCAATGGCATCCATTTCAGCAAGAAGCCACTCACGGTCTGCCAGCTCACGGGCGTTAAGGTATTGTGTATCTTCACAGGGGAACTCTTTCGCTATTGCGTCTAACTCAGCAAGAAATTGTTTGTATTCCATGTCTTACTCAACTGATTTTTTTGGCAAAATATGCTAAGATGACATCCAATTCGTTGGTCATCAGCTCAGTTTTTGCCGACTGTGTGAATGAATAAAGGGAAATGTTTGCGCATTTCCCTTTTTTGTTTGTGGTACGTGGGCGCACCTTTACTTTTTGCCTAACTGGAGCATAAGTTCGGCATGAACATCATCAAAATTCATTTTGAGCTGTCCTTCGGTCGCGATGTCGTAATGATCAATGATCATCCAAACTGCATTGTTAATGCCTATCTCGCTCTTGAGGTCTAAACCGTCTGAGTTTTCAATGATGTTTTCGACAAATGACGTAATGAGTTCAGGCATCACCTCAGATGAATCCCTGACAGTATTATCTTTCATGATTACTTCAACCATTACGCCACCCTCTTAGCTTGATTTTGATAATAACCTTGTGGCTTGAACATGCTCGCAAAGGCTTTTAAGCCGCCGCTAGTGTAGAACAGCTCGCCCTCGACCAAATGGCAACAAACTCGCACGCCATCTTGCCCCTTCCACCGCTGTGGATTCCATTTGAGATAGCCCCACCATTGTTGTTTGGTTTTTGGCAATTCCTGTGCCAACTCCTTTTCCAAAAAAGCCGCCGCTTCATTCATTGTGTAAACTTCCATTTTTGCCTTCCTTGCCATGACCGCTATCAATATGGTCAGTTATGTTTTTATGAATGCAGCATTCTTCCTAAACACCGCATCTATAACTATTGTGATCTACTCTAAAGCCCTAAACGCTTGGCTTGCGCCACTGCTTCAAGAATTTCATTTGCAAATACTTCCGCTTCTACGGTAGTCAGAGCAGATACGCGTAACGGGTGATTAATAATTAATTGCAACGACACTGCATTTGACTGCCCTCGCTCTGCGTTGTCGGCGATCAAATTCACCGATGCACCTTTCCAAACATATCCAAAGTTTTGCCCAAATGAGTTTTGGTTCTCTTGGTCAGCCAAACCGAAGCGAGCCGTCAAATCTACTATCCGTGACTGTTGGACTATTACGCGCTTCGCTTGAGCCTGCTCTTTGCGCTTGGCGATAAACGCTTCAAGATCAGACAAGCGGTACATGGCAATGTTGTGGATGGTGCGCTCGTATGGAATACGCTTTTCAGGTTTAACTCTTGGCTTGGAGTTGTCGTTTAAGAAAGTGTTCCACTGAACTGCCGTCTTTGACTTGTCCGCCTCATGGAGGCATTGCGCTGCTTGAGAGCGGGTAAGTAACTTTGTTTTTGTCATACCAATCCTTTGTGTGACCTTGTTTTCAAGCTAAAATTATACATCAACAAATAGGAAATAAAAACCACTATTGGAAAAAAAAGAAAAAGGGGCTAAAGCCCCATATTCAATTAGCACACGGCTAAGCCCCAAGTGTTTAGCTTGAGCAACTGCTTCAAGAATTTCATTTGAAATGCCTCAGGTAAAATCTTCCTCATTGCTTTGATTCAAGCCATGCAAATACTTCTTCGGTCTTCCATACTGTTGCGCCGTTTAATCGACGCGGTTGTGGGAATTTCCCACTTTTAACCCACGTCCATAGAGTTTTTTCTGTAATTGGCAACAAGCCAGTTCTAGCGGGTTTTTCTTTTAATTTTCTAATTTGACCTTTCATCTTCCCAGTCTTGTAAGTGTGGATTTTTTCAGGCGTGGCAGGTGCAGAAGTGATTGTTTTCGCACGAATGAAGGCAGGTAGGTTCATATTTTCCTCGGCAATTAAAGAGACCTAAATTCAACTTACAAACAGTATAGTGACCGCCTTTTTAGTTCTTAAAAAATATAGATAGTGAATGACTATATTTTAAACATTCACTATCTCACACTGCCAATCGCACAATTACGACACCGCTACTTTTTTAAAAGAGATAATATCAGGGTCATCAGCTCGGTTAATTCTATCCGCTAGCTCTGTCGCCGTTGGATTGTAGTACCCCATTAAAGTTTTTAAATCCTTATGTCCTGTTACTTTCGCCAAGTCCTGAATAGCTAGTTTTTTGGATAGACGGGTCGTTGCTTCATGCCGTGTATCATGGAAATTTAAATCCTCAATTCCCAACTCCCCTTTCACCACTTGCCAAAAATAAGAAGAAAGGACATTTGCTCTCGTTAAAGTACAAACTCGATCATCATGCAAGCCCCTCATTAACTCAAGCAAATCTCTTGCCTTGTTAGAAAGAGGCACTTTTCTCGCCATACCATTTTTTGTATCAGGCAATAAAACATACTCATCAAAAACATTTATCCATTTCATACCAACGATTTCCCCTGCCCTCATTGTTGTTTCGATTGCAAATAAGAAAGCCCAAGCTACTTGCTGTTTTTTGTTTACAGGCTGAAATGTTGGATAGTATGCAAATGCTTTTAAAATTTGATCGATCTCAGAATCCAAAATACGGCGTTCTCGATGTGGAGCTTGTGACGGCTTTGATATATCAGTTAGTGGAGAACTACCCATAATCCGCAATTCTTGCCGAGCATAACGAAATACTCCACCTAAAACACCCAAATCCCTTGCTACTGTTGATTCCGATACTTGTTTTAACCGCTCATTTCTAAATTCAATCATATCTAACTGCCCTAGCCCATTAATCGACTTCTGCATGAGCTTGGGAAATTTTTTAATGTAATTTTTAATCACGCAACTTTCTTGCTTCGCTCCTTTATGAGTAGGTGTCACCTCAACAAGATATTTATTGAGTAATTCCTCAAAAGTCATACTTTCAAGTTTTTTTTGCTTTTCTTCTTTTTTCTGTTGGTTTGGATTAATACCCTTAGAAAGCTGTACTTTGATTGCATCGCGCTGCAATCGAGCCTCTTTAATCGAAACGAATGGGTAGTTTCCAATAGTGGTAGTCCCCTTTTTCCCCGCAAGGGTAAATAACACCTTCCACACTTTTTTCCCTGTGGAAGAAGTAAATATATAAAGCATGTCACCATCAGAATGCTTTTGAAGCATTTCACTTGGCTTGATTGCGTCAATCTGTTGTTTCGTAAGCATATGTCACCCATAAAAACTTTTTTGAGAGGTTAAAGTTAAGTATGGTCAGAGGTTAAAATAATTTAACCACCCACTTAACCTCCCAATACATCGTGTTTCTAGGTTATTGCATGTTTCTCTAATAGGCAATAAAAAAGGCTCAATTCATTTAGAATCAAGCCTTTCTATGAACAACTTACACTAGATGTTATTGCATATTTTTACTAATAAATCGCCATATGATTGCGATGGATCATCTCTAAAGATCGAGCTTCACCAAGAACTTGATAGACCTTATCCGAAGCTAGACCTTTTACCAATTCAGCAGAACGTGAACTAAAGTTGACACGACCAACAGCAATACGCTGCCCATGTTGATCAACACATTCAACCACATCGCCACGTTCAAAATGCCCTTCTACAGCTTTCACACCCACAGGCAATAAACTACGATGTTTCAGCTTAATCGCATCAACTGCACCATCATCAATCACCAAACGGCCTGCGGTTTGTAAATGTGCCGCCAACCATTGTTGATGTGCGGTAATCCGGTCATTGTCGGTAACAAATAAAGTTCCCAACAATTCACCCGCCATTAAGCGAGACAATACATTTTCACTCTCACCACTGGCAATTAAGGTAGGACAACCTGATTTAGCAGCCAAACGAGCTGCTCGAACTTTGGTCACCATACCTCCACGACCAAAGACACCACCACCGCCTGCCATTTCAAACAGTTCATCATCTAATGCCCGGACAGTCGACAATAATTTCGCATCGGGGTTAGAACGTGGATCTGCGTCAAACATCCCTTGCTGATCGGTTAAAATAATCAGCAAATCGGCATGGACTTGCCCTGCAACCATCGCAGCCAAAGTATCGTTATCGCCAAAACGAATTTCATCTGTTGAAACAGTGTCATTTTCATTAATAACAGGAATGACACCCCATTCGATTAAATGCTGCAACGCATCACACGAGTTTAAATAACGACGGCGATCAGCCAAATCATCATGGGTTAACAAAACCTGAGCTGTTTTAATCTGATGTTGTTCCAGAACACTCGACCAAGTTTGTACCAGTCCCATTTGACCAATCGCAGCACATGCCTGAAGACTTGGTAAATCTGTGGGTCGTGCTGTTAATTTCATCCGAACCATGCCTTCAGCCACTGCACCCGATGAAACCAAAATGATTTCTCGGCCTTCCACATGTAGCTGAGCAATTTGACTTGCCCAATGTGAAATTGCATCAAGGTCTAAACCTTGACCATTTGCAGTGAGTAAAGCAGATCCGATTTTAACAACAATGCGTTTAAAGCTTTTTAGCTCGCGTCGCCCATTCACCACTTCTATCATCATGTCCTCAGTCGTACATTAACGTACGTATATTACTTCCACTTCGTCGTCTTCATCATCTTCATCTTCGTCATCAAGGTCACCCTCCCCTAGACGTTGTGCTCGACGCTGCGCACGGTACGCTTCTTTAGCAGCCAGTGTTTGTTCACGTGTTTCTGCTTCTAATTGATCGCGGAATGCTTTCATTTCTGCTGCATATTCAGGATCTTCAACTTCACGTTCACGCTGTTGTTCAATTTGATCCATCAAATAATACACAACTTCTTTAGTGCCTTCTTCAAGCAAACCAGATGTTCTAAAGACAGGACCTGTCCAATCAAGTTCTTTCAAAATATGCTGACACCATTCTTCACGAGAACTTTCATCAATTTGATCAAGTTTGTTTAAAACAAGAACAATTGGAAGTTTTGACAATGTCGGAGAGAATTTTGACAATTCACCTAAGATTGCTTTGGCGTTATGCACAGGGTCAGAACCATCAATCGGCTGAACATCCACGATATGTAATAGGATACGGGTACGTGCTAGATGTTTTAAGAAACGAATCCCAAGACCTGCACCTTCTGCCGCACCCTCAATCAGCCCTGGAATATCTGCCATGACAAATGAACGATGACGGTCTGCATCAACCACACCAAGGTTTGGTACCATTGTAGTAAATGGATAATCTGCAACTTTTGGTTTTGCTGCTGACACTGCACGAATAAAGGTTGATTTCCCTGCATTTGGCATACCAAGCAAACCGACATCTGCAAGGACTTTCAATTCTAGACGAATTTCACGAAACTCACCTTTAATCCCTGTAGTAAATTTACGTGGTGCGCGGTTAGTCGATGATTTAAAGTGAGTATTCCCCAAACCACCATCACCACCACCAGCAACCAACACACGTTGACCATCTGCAACCAAGTCGCCAATAATATCGCCTGATTCAGTATCTACAATTGTTGTTCCAACAGGAACTTTTAAAATTACGTCGGGCGCGCCACGACCAGCACAGTTTGCGCCTGCACCATTTTTTCCGCGTTCAGCGCGGAATTTACGGGTATATCGATAATCGACTAAGGTACTGGTGTCATCATCGGCTTGAATATATACACTACCACCACGACCACCATCACCACCATCTGGACCGCCAAAGGGTACAAATTTCTCACGGCGAAAACTGGCTACGCCATTGCCACCGTCGCCAGCCTCTACGGTAATGACTGCTTCATCAACAAAGCGCATCTGCCAATCCTCTGAATCTCTAAAACCGCCTATTCTGCCATATTTTAATAAATTTCTCGAATAGAAAAATCAGCGTATTCCATTTTATCGAAACAAGATGCTACTTTTTTCGCTGTAGAAGAATGTCATCGATATTTTCTTCAATCCAGTTCACTAAAATTTCTAACTTTTTTGCAGCCTGCTGCCCTATTTCGGTCAACTGATATTCAACACGTGGTGGCACTTCAGGATAGACCGTTCTGGTCATAAATCCGTCTTTTTCTAGCATCTTTAAGGTCTGGGTCAGCATTTTTTCACTCACACCATCAATATTCCTTTTCAATTCGCTAAAACGTTGCGTTCCGTGCCTTAAATGACTCAACACCAGCACAGACCATTTACTGGTTAGATGCTCCAATACCTCTCTTGACGGACACTGACTGAATAAGACTTGTCCTCTTGTTTTTTCACTAGACACCATTTTTAGCTTTCATCCCAAAACTTACCTTTCGGTAAGTACTTACTTTTTGTTAGTTTTGAAATTATGATGATATCACAAACTCAAAAAATGAGGTTTTTATGAAAATTGCAATTACGGGTGCAACTGGTGCACTTGGACAGCATGTTATTGCACATTTACAAAAACAGGCTCAGGATATTCAAATTATAGCGCTCGTTCGCAACATAGAAAAAGCTCAAACACTCTTTGAAGAACACATTGAAATTCGATATTTCAATTATGATGAACCAGATACGCTTACATCTGCACTCACAGAGGTAGATAAATTACTTTTAATTTCAGCCAATGAAGTTGGACGCAGAATACCCCAACATCAAGCTGTGATTCATGCTGCCCAACAGGCACATGTCCCATACATCGCTTATACCAGCCTACTTCATGCAGACCAATCATCACTCATTCTTGCCAAAGAACACAAAGCTACTGAACAACTGATTTATGAAAGTGGTTTACGCTATACCATTTTAAGAAATAATTGGTACAGTGAAAATTATCTTGGTAATTTACCCCATACAATTCAACAAGGCATTTTATATGGTGCTGCTCAAAATGGTCGCATCAGTGCTGCGTCACGTCAAGACTACGCACAGGCAGCCGCAAATGTTTTAATCAGCAACAACCATGACCAGCAGATTTATGAACTTGCAGGCTCAGAAAGTTTCAATCTCAGCGAACTTGCTGCAATCCTGAGTGAAATTTCAAAACAGCCCATTCACTATCAAAATCTTTCTGCCACAGAGTACACACAAGCACTCATCGCAGCGGGACTTCCTGCACCTGTTGTTGAAATTATTGTAGATGCAGACCAACAAGCTGCTCTTGGTGCGATGTACAGCCAATCTAAAGATTTAGAACACTTACTTGGTCAACCAACAACATCCATCCAAGCTCTAATCAAGAATGCACTCACTTAAGGTTCGTGGATATTTCACCCTAGACTGATCTCATGTTGGTTTATCGCGGCAAAACATATCTACCTTCTTCAATCAGATCATAAAAAATCCCAGCTCATTTCTAAACTGGGATTTTTTTTAAAACTTAAAAGATAACTTTTAAATTGAAACGTTTGGAACTTTTGGATACGCAACGCCACTCATTAACTCGGCAATACGCAATACCTGACAGCTATAACCAACTTCGTTGTCATACCAAACATACGCAGTTAAACGTGTACCTGATGCAATCGTTGCTTGAGCATCAAAAATACCTGCACTACGTGAACCAATAAAGTCAGATGACACAACTTCTGGCGAGTTAATATAACCAATTTGACCTTGAAGGCGTGAACCAATTGAAACCTGACGAATGTATTCATTCACTTCGTCACGATCAACATCTTTTGCCAAAGTTAAATTTAAAATTGCCAAAGATACGTTTGGTGTTGGTACACGAACAGAGTTACCTGTTAACTTATCTTTTAATACAGGCAATGCTTTAGCAACCGCTTTTGCTGCACCTGTTTCAGTGATAACCATGTTCAATGTTGCAGCACGACCACGACGATCCGCTTTATGATAGTTATCAATCAAGTTTTGGTCATTGGTGAATGAGTGAACTGTTTCTACATGACCATTCAATACTTCATATTTGTCATGCAAAACTTTTAACAATGGTGTGATTGCATTTGTTGTACAGCTTGCAGCAGAGATGATTTTATCTTCATCTAAAATGTCTGCTTGGTTTACACCAAACACCACATTTTTCATATCACCTTTACCCGGTGCTGTTAATACAACACGCGCTGCACCCGGGCATTTAAGATGTTGTGCCAAACCTTCTGAATCACGCCATTTGCCAGTGTTATCAATAACAAGTGCACTTTCAATACCATATTGAGTATAGTCAACTTCACTTGGGCTAGAGGCATAAATGACTTTGATGAAATTACCATTTGCAATGATGGCTTCATTTTCTTCATCAATAGAAATTGTACCCGCAAATGAACCATGAATTGAGTCACGACGCAATAATGAAGCACGTTTTGCTAAATCACCATCAGATGATTTACGCACAACGATTGCTTTTAAGCTCAAACCACGACCAATACCCGTTTGCTCAATAATCAAACGTGCCAAAATACGACCAATACGACCAAAACCATAAAGCACAACATCTTTTGGTTCTACATCGGCTTCACGACCTTCAATTGGCGCTACTGCATTTGCAACAAATGCATCAATGTCGCCACCTTTTTCTTTATATTCTACAGCTAGCTTACCTAGATCAACCTCAGCAGATCCAATGTTATCAAGCTTTGCAAGTGCTTCTAAAATAGGGAACGTATGAACAACTGACAATTCAACATCAACCACACGAGTACGGCGATGTGCTTTTAAGATTTGAATAACAGAACGATTAACTAATGCACGACCATAAACAGAAGTCACGATATTTTTTTCGCGATACAAACGGCCGATTAAAGCAATCATTTTTTCAGCGATTTCTTCGCGATTTTTCCAACGACCCTGATGTTCTGCATGTAGAGCGATAATAGTGTCTTTGCTCACAAGTACGTCCTCAAATTTAGTTATAGGGGTGTTTTATCCCACCGCAATTTTAAATGAATTTTGTTCAACTTAAAACAAAACCCACCCCACCATTATAATTGTTTCGTTATGATGTCATCATATACATAAATAAAGATAATACATTTATAAAAAAAATGTTTATTTAAATTATGAGGTTATATTACAACCATCTTTTTTATCGATCACTATTAACTCTAGCAGAGAATTTTTCCATATTCATAGCTAATGCACGCTTGGCACGATACTGCTTATACAGGTGTAATATTCCTTCCATAATCAATACAACAACAGCACACCAAATCGGAATATAGGTTAACCATTCTTCTCGGCGAATTGATTCCCCCAACATCAATGATGCCATCGCTAAAAGGATAGGTTCTAGATAGCTCAGCAATCCAAATAACACCATCGGTAAATAGCGACTTGCCAGAATATAACTGCCTAACCCGATTGCGCTTAAAATTCCCAACCCAATAATGACAAAAATTAAATGTGGCTGTTCGAAATAAGTCTGCCAAGGTTTCGACCATGTACTAATAAAATAAGCTGCTACAGGAAGAACCAATACATTATCCCACCAGAAACCACCCAAATGATCTGTTTTGATAAAACGGCGCATAAAGAAATATGCAGAGTACCCCAAAGCGACCAAAATCGTTTCCCACGCAACACTCCCCATCCGCCAAATTTCATGCCCCACACCAAGACATGCCAGCGCTACAGCAATTTTTTGAAAATTTGATATTTTTTCTTTATAAAATAGACTTCCCACCAATACTAAAACCAGTGGCAATAAAAAGTATCCCAAAGAAACCTGCATACCTCGCCCATTCATCGGTGCCCATAAGAACAACCAAAGTTGCACCCCCATTAAAAGGCTACTGAGCACCAACACAAGAAAAAAAGCAGGATTTTTCTTTAATCTAAAATAAACTTCACGAATAAGCTGAATATCTTTGGTTAGCCACATAAATAGTGTCAGAAATGGCAGCAATGAAATCATGCGCCAACCAAATACCTGTGTTCCATCAAAGTCTTGGAGTAAGGCACTATAAAAATACAGCAAACCAAAAATTGTAGATGCCAAAACAGAAAAAATCACGCCTTTAACCATCTACAACCCAACCTATCTAAAAATTTGATAAAAACGCACTATGTCTTCGGGCTATATTAACATCATTTTTCTGTATGTTTTGTGCGGATTAAATCTTGGGTTTGATACCCGATTTTTTGGGCATAACGGACATAATCATCATAAAGTGCTTCAGACATCGTTGGTTGTCGTGAAAGAATCCAAAGATATTTATGTTTAGGATCCCCCACCAAAGCCGTCTGATAATGATCATCTATTTTTAAGACCCAATAATCATCTCGTCCAACAGTTAACCATCTCACCACTTCGGGTAAAAAACTGATTTTAAACTTACTGTTGTGCGGTGGATTGACAATAAATGCCTCTCCCCTTATCGACTGCATTTGCCCTTGATCATCAATACAATCATTTTCAACTACGATTTGCCTATTGACGTTAATGGTGTAAATAACCTGTGTATTTTGTACACAGTCACTCAAAAAACCACTCGATTTATGTGCAATCTCATACCACACCCCCAAATAACGGTCTAATTCAAGAGAAGGAACTGCGGTAATGGTCTTTTTTTGGGCATAAGCATTCGGTAATAGTAAAAATATGCTCAATATCATCCATAAATTTTTTAATTTCCTGAACTGACTTGCCGTATTGTTATCATCCATAAATACAGTCATCCCACTTATTATAAAGTTATAAAGTGCCTTTTACATTTAACCTTAAACGTAAAAGGCAAAGGTTGACTGTTATGATTGTGTAAAACCTAAAACTTACATAACCAAATAAGATTTGAGTCGTACCATTTCATCACGAATTCGTGCAGCTTGCTCAAACTGCAATTCCTTCGATGCTTTGAGCATCTCTTTTTCAAGTTTTGCCAAATGTTTTGCCATTAATTTTGGATCAGCAACTAAATGTTGTTCATCCGCGGTTAAAGCCTGAATCTGCTCTTCAATTTTTAGTTCAATGTCGTCATCAGATAATATTTCGCCAGTATCAATTTCCTTGATTACCTGACGCACTGCGCTACGTGGAATAATGCCATGTTCTTCATTAAACTGAATTTGTTTCTCACGACGACGTTGTGTTTCATCCATCGCTTTACGCATAGAGTCTGTAATCGTGTCAGCATATAAAATTGCTTTGCCTTTTACATGACGCGCAGCACGACCAATAGTTTGAATCAATGAACGCTCTGAACGCAAAAAGCCTTCTTTATCAGCATCTAAAATAGCAACCAACGACACTTCTGGCATGTCTAAACCTTCACGTAACAGGTTAATCCCGACTAAAACGTCATGTATCCCTGTGCGTAATTCGTGGATGATTTTAACCCGCTCTACCGTATCAATATCCGAGTGTAAATATGCCACCTTAACGCCATATTCTTTTAAATAGGCGGTTAAATCTTCTGCCATCCGTTTTGTCAGTGTTGTCACCAAAACACGTTCATCAAGGTTTTTACGTAAGTTAATTTCAGACAGTACATCATCGACTTGCGTGAGCACTGGACGCACTTCTATTTCGGGATCAATCAAGCCCGTCGGACGCACCACTTGTTCAACAATCTGTTCAGATTTTTCCAGTTCATAACGTGCAGGTGTTGCACTGACAAATAAAGTCGTTGGAACAATTCTTTCCCATTCTTCAAATTTCATGGGGCGGTTATCCAATGCACTTGGCAATCGGAAACCATAATTCACCAAATTCTCTTTACGGGAACGGTCACCTTTATACATCGCCCCAATTTGTGGAACCGTAACATGTGATTCATCCAAAATCAGCAAGGCATCATCGGGAATATAATCAAACAAAGTCGGTGGTGCTTCACCTGCCTGACGACCTGAAAGATGGCGTGAGTAGTTTTCAATACCGTTGGTATAACCCAACTGTTGCATCATCTCCAGATCATAACGGGTACGTTGTTCAATACGCTGTGCTTCTAACAATTTGTCATGTTCTTTAAAGAATGCGATTTGATCTTTCAATTCTTCCTTAATCGTCCCAATCGCACGTTGTAAATGATCTTTCGGGGTTACGTAATGACTTTTTGGATAGATCGTTACGCGTGGTACTTTGCGCAGCATTTTTCCTGTCAGTGGATCAAACCAGCGAATTGAATCTACTTCGTCGTCAAATAATTCAATACGAATTGCTTCCTGATCAGATTCCGCAGGGAAAATATCAAAAATTTCACCACGAATTCGATAAGTACCCCGCACAAATTCCAGTTCATTTCGGCTATATTGCATCTCCACCAAGCGACGAATAATGTCGTCACGATTCACTCGGTCACCCTGCACAATATGCAACAGCATTTGCATGTAGGCATTAGGATCACCCAAACCATAAATTGCTGATACCGATGCTACAATAATCGCATCACGGCGTTCTAATAAGGAACGGGTTGCGGAAAGACGCATCTGGTCAATATGATCATTAATTGCCGCATCTTTTTCAATAAATGTATCCGAAGAAGGCACATAAGCTTCAGGTTGGTAATAGTCGTAATAACTAACAAAATACTCCACTGCGTTATTTGGGAAAAATGATTTAAATTCACCATATAACTGAGCAGCAAGGGTTTTGTTGTGTGCCATTACAATGGTTGGGCGCTGCAACTGCGCAATGACATTGGCCATAGTGTAGGTTTTACCTGAACCTGTCACCCCGAGCAATAACTGATTTTTTAATCCTTGTTGCACACCAGCCACCAGTTTTTCAATCGCTTGCGGCTGATCACCTGCGGGTTGATAATGCGTTTTCAAATCAAAAGGCTGGTTATTCACACGATTCTCTCGACGTTAAATTTGATACCAATATCAAAAAAGTTAAAAAATTAGATTTTGTATATAAATGCTGCTGTTTTACACATAATTCAAGTGTTTTTCGCTTGACCCAATTATAAATCAATAGCACCATGAGATTGAGCCCGCAGCGACTTATGCGTTTAAGATGTACCCAATGGCGTTGTGTTAGACACATTTATAGAATGGAATATTTTAAAAACAATGAACTATCAATACCATGATGAAAGCATTATCAAAAGTTTACCAGACGACACCGTTTTCGTTTTTGGCAGTAATTTAGCTGGAGAGCATACAGAAGGCGCAGCACGTATCGCACAACAGTTTTTTGGTGCATTTGCTGGCGTTGGTCGTGGCTGGTCTGGACAAAGTTACGCTATTCCAACCTTAAATGAGCATTTACAACAAATGCCATTGGCACAGATTAAACATTATATTGAAGATTTTAAAATCTATACGCAAAAACATCCCAATACGACATATTTTATTACCGCTTTAGGTTGTGGTCAGGCGGGTTATCAAACCTCCGAAATTGCTCCGCTTTTCCGTGATATTTCTTCTAACGTGATTTTTCCCGAATCATTCAAACCTTATATTGAAAAACATGCAGCCGCATTATTCCCTAACCTTGATGCAAAAATGGTACAGCAAATTTTCACACCTGAAATTATGTTAGCGGATGATTATGAACAGGCACTACAAGCCACCACTTTGTCTGCTGCTCAACGTCAGGTTGCCTTAAAAGTGTTAGAAGATAGACCTTATCCTGAAGATCGTTATGGTCGACGTCGAGATTTTGAAATTGAAGATATTCTCAAACAGGTCAATATTTTATTTCATTTAACCCCGCAAAGTGATGCTTGGTATCTTTTTGGTGGCAGTGTTTTAGCACTGATGGAGCTTTACGAGTTCAATGAACAGGACTTTATTGCACTCTGGGAAGGTAAAATAGAAATTAAACATCCCATCAAACGTAAACACCATCATTAATACTTAAATCTGCCGACCAGATAAATTCCAGTCATCGCGTCGGCTTATTTATTCCCTAGGTTTTCTTTTCTGCATATAATACGTCTCATTAATTTTAAATACTTTAGAATAATTTTCTCTGGGGCGTTGTATGAATATTTTAGACTCATCTATTTTTGATCTTGCACCTATCCCCATGTGGCTTGAGGATTTTAGTGAAGTAAAACAACTATTTGATCAATGGAAAGCCCAAGGCGTTACCGATTTAGTTACCTTCTTAAAACAAAAACCTGAGTCCCTCCTCCAATCTTCACAATGCATTAAAGTATTAAAAGTTAATCAAAAAACCTTAGACGTATTTCAAGCAAAAGACCAAGAACACCTGTGTAGCAATCTCGATTCAGTCTTTAAAGCAGAAATGTTGCAATCTCATATCTACGAACTTGCGGCACTTTGGGAAGGAAGAACCGAATTTACCAGCACCAATGTCAACTATACACTGACAGGAAAACGGCTGGATGTTCAGGTCAGAGCAACGGTTTTGCCTGGCCATGAGCATGATCTATCCCGTATCTTACTCACCACAGAAGATATCACTGCCTACCAAAATGCACGACGACTAGAAGAAAAAAATCGTCAACTTGCCCAGTCTATGTTTATTTATTCACCAACATCGTTATGGGTAGAAGACTTTAGCCGTGTCAAAGAACGAATCGACCAGTTAAAAGCGCTCGGCATTGACGACTTTCGTACTTTTTTAGATGTGCATCATGATTTTGTTCAACAATGTATTGACGATATCATCATTCTGGATGTAAATCAGGCGACTCTAGATTTATTTAAAGCTGCCAATAAAGATGTTTTATTGAAAAATGTACATAAGATTTTTACGCAGGAAATGAATAATACCTTTAGAGAACAATTAATGGAGCTCTGGAAAGGAAATATCCATCACCAACGTGAAGCCATCAATTATGCACTTGATGGCACTATTCGTAATGTCTTATTACAGTTTACGGTTTTCCCAGGTTATGAACACAACTGGAAAATCGTACAAGTTGCCCTAACAGACATTACTGCACGTAAAAAAGCCGAGAATTATCTTGAATATCTGGGTAAACACGATGTCTTGACCAAGTTATTTAACCGCGCCTTTTTTACCGAAGAAGTAAATCGCCTACAACGCAGCAAAATATCCCCGATTTCTTGTATCTTCCTTGACCTCAACGGCCTAAAAGAAATTAATGATGCACTTGGACATGATACTGGTGATGATATTTTGCGTCGTATTGGTGTGATTCTGAATCAAATTATTTTGGATACTCAATTTACCGCTTCTCGCGTTGGAGGCGATGAGTTTGTGATTTTAATGCCAGATGCAAATGAAAATGACGTTCAAGGGATACTGCATACCATCCATGAACTGGTCAACATCGATAATCAATTTTATTCTAGTCGTCCAATTAGCTTGTCCATTGGACATGCAACCAACATGCCTGATGAAAATTTAGAAGAACTTTTAAAACGTGCCGACCAAGCCATGTATGAAAATAAAAAACATTTTTATCAGCATAATCCCAAAACACAAAAATAAAAAAAACAGGCAATCGCCTGTTTTTTTTAACGTTTACCCATTGAACGACGCGTACCACGTGGTGGCATCCAAGTGCGATCCGCATACTGTTCTGGTTTAGGACGAACTTGGTTATGCATTGCATCGGTTGTGTCTTGTGCGTCTTTCTTTGGCAAAGAAAATGGGAGTTTGGCCTGAGCTTTACGAGTGTTCATACATTTAAATCTAAATTCAAACTAAGCCCTAGTTTAAGGCTTTTCTTGGTATTTGACGAGTTTTTTATCAACCACTCCATGTCGAACCTCGATAATCTTATTAAATTTGAGTAATTAATCTCGTTTCGAGGCATGAATATATTTATGTTTGTTTCATGATAACAATCTCTATTGCACTGCCATCTATTCAATTATTAAGCAACAAATATGAAAGTTCAAACACACAAACCCTTTCGATATCCGCTTCGGCAATTTATGTACCATACTTATTATCTGTACCACTTCACCCAAATTTAGCCTTCATTTAATATTCCAACATATTATTTACTATCTACTTTTTGCATATTGATGTGAATTTAATAACCGCTAAGGTCTTAATAAGGAAAATTAATGCATTATCATCTAGCATGTTTTCGTTTTTCCGTTAAGATAGAATAGTTTTGTTTTTTAATCCCACAAAGAAGGAATATTGCCGTGGACGTACGTCTGTCAGATCGCGTGAATGCCATCAAACCGTCCCCTACACTTGCCGTAACCAATAAAGCTGCTGAACTTAAAGCAGCAGGTAAAAACGTTATTGGTCTAGGTGCAGGCGAACCTGATTTCGACACCCCGCAACATATCAAAGATGCAGCGATTGAAGCTATTAACAATGGTTTCACCAAATATACTGCTGTTGATGGTACGCCAGGCCTTAAAAAAGCAATTATCGCAAAACTTAAACGTGATAATAATTTAGACTATCAAGCAAACCAGATTTTGGTTTCTTGTGGTGGGAAACAATCTTTCTTTAACTTGGCACTTGCTTTGTTAAACAAAGGTGATGAAGTGATTATTCCTGCACCGTACTGGGTAAGCTATCCAGATATGGTGATTATCGCTGAAGGCACACCTGTTATTGTAAAATGTGGTGAAGAACAACGCTTCAAAATCACACCTGAACAATTAGAAGCGGCAATTACTGAAAAAACACGTTTAGTTGTGTTAAACAGCCCTTCAAACCCAACAGGGATGATTTATACAAAAGCAGAACTAGAAGCTTTAGCTGAAGTTTTACGTCGTCACCCTCAAGTTTTTGTCGCATCAGACGACATGTATGAGCCAATTCGTTGGGATGATGAATTCTTTAACATCGCAACTGTCGCACCAGATTTATATGACCGTGTTATTGTATTAAATGGTGTGTCTAAAGCCTATGCGATGACAGGCTGGCGTATTGGTTATGCAGCAGGTCCTGCAAAATTGATTGGCGCAATGAAAAAAATCCAATCTCAATCAACTTCTAACCCAACATCTATTTCACAAGTTGCAGCAGAAGCAGCCCTAAATGGTTCGCAAGATGTTCTTAAACCAATGATTGAAGCATTTAAACGTCGTCACGACTTAGTTGTGAATGGTTTAAATGACATCAAAGGTATTTCTTGTTTACCTGCCGATGGCGCATTCTATGCCTACGCGAACATTCGTCCATTGATTCGTGCTAAAGGTTTAAAATCATGCACAGAATTTGCAGCATGGTTACTTGAAGAAACTGGCGTCGCTGTTGTACCTGGTGATGCTTTCGGCCTTGGCGGTTATATGCGTATTTCTTATGCAACTGCTGATGAAGTTTTAGTTGATGCGCTTGCTCGTATCAAGAAAGCAGCTGAATCTATTGATGGTGTAGAAGAAGCAATTGCATCAATTAAAGCTGAAAATGCAGCTTAAGCGATCCAAATAAAAAAAGCCCAGTTCACATTGATCTGGGCTTTTTTATGCTTAAAATTTTAAGAGTTATGCTTAGGTCGTTCTAATGCAATAAAACTTAAATAATATGCCAAAGTTTGAGTTAGTGTAACCGTTACGATTGCCTGCTCATGCGTCGACCAAGCTAAAGCAGTCGAATGCTTTTGCAATCCATTTGAAGAAATTGAAAATAAATAAAGCTCATTGCCAGATTGTATGCGCTGAACAGGTTGCCAAAAATTCTTCTCTTCTAAGTTCAGTACCCCAACATCACCATCTATCCATTTATGTGCAAACCATAACTGCAATAGATCGCCTATATACAACTTTTGTTCACTTACAAAGCCAAAATAAATCTGTGCCGTTTCTACGGTTTGATAATATTGAGATGGATCTTTAATAATTGATAAATAATGGGTTTGATACCAAGAGAAATTAGAAAAGATCTGTTGAATATTCAATGTCGGCATACAGTTCGACCTCCGATTTAGCCATTTTGTGCTGGCAATTTGGGTTAAATCCACACTTGAAATAGAAAACCTATTTCAAATCTTGTTATATAGTTATTCATTTAACCAATTTTATTTTTTAATCACAAGTATTTTTTTGAATTCACAACACTTTGCTTAAATATAAAACATCTAGTCACCAAAATAAAAAAATCAGCTTGACCGTTTTTAAAATCTCTTTATAATCGCTCTCAGATTCTCCAATAGCTCAGTCGGTAGAGCGACGGACTGTTAATCCGCAGGTCCCTGGTTCGAGCCCAGGTTGGAGAGCCAGAATTCAAAAACCTACTTTTTAAAAGTAGGTTTTTTTACGCCTAATACTTTTACCCTGCGTTCCTACTGATCATATTTGAATATTAAAAATACCTATAACAATTGTAAATATTCCCAAACGATTATTGTACGGCCACTTTTCCCCGTTATAAGAAACCATTGTAGTTAAACTGTATTATCATTCCAATCATATATTTTGTGAAAAATAACAGCTTATCGTAGCGAGATATACATATAATCTGAGGAAATTTAGCCTGTTATTGCTTTACAAAAATCTATCTTGTAAATACTTTATTTCCTTTTTTAGCTATGTTTATATATTTTTGATCCAAGTGATTGGATAAATTTAAATCAATAGGAATAATTAAATGAAAAAACTTTTAATCGCAGTGAGCCTTGTTACACCTATTATCCTTGCTGGTTGTAATAAAGCAAAAGCCCCTGAAACAGGTGCAACAACCGAACAACATTTAGATAAAGCAGCAGAACAAGCCGGACATGACATCAAAAATGCTGCAAGTGATGCTACAGCAAAAATTGATACCGCAACAAAAGACGCAACTGCAAAAATTAATGCTGCTGCTGACCATGCACAAACAGCAACGGCTGAAGCAACAGATAAAGCAACAGCGACAGCTCAAGATGCGACAGTAAAAACAGCTCAAGCTGTTGAAGACACAGCAAAAGATATTAAAGAAAAAGCTAAAAACTAAAATAAAAAAGCTCCTACTTATTAGGAGCTTTTTTTGTTACATTCAGCCTTACACCACAGTAGCAGGCACACCACTATGAAAACGGAACATATCATCTGGCGTTAAAATTAACTGTTTTTCAACTTCTCGAATATGTTCAATCCGTTGTTGAATGTCTTCTTCAGGATTTTTCATTTTAGCCGTATTTGCAACTTCTAGTGCCAATGCCAAGTAGTCCTCATAATGACGAGACTCCGACTTTAATAAATAACGGTAATACCGCCCTAATTCGTCATCTACCAATGGTGCAAGTGCATAAAATCGCTCACATGAACGGGCTTCTACAAATGCACCAATAATCAGTACATCTATCAAAGCTTCGGGTTCATAAGTACGCACTTCCTTACGTAATCCCCCTGCATAGCGCCCTGCACTGACCGCTTTCCATTCTTGACCACGCTTCGCCATAAATTCCAAAACTTGCTCGTAGTGCAACATTTCTTCGCGAACCAATTGGGCAAGCTTAACCTGTAAATCTGTGAAAAAACTGTAGCGAAACATCAGATTCATTGCTGTGCCTGCTGCTTTTTTTTCGCAGTTGGCATGGTCTTGCATCAATAATTCAAGATTATTAACAGCCTCATCTAACCATGCTTTGGGTGTTTCGCAACCTAAAAATGCAATCACAGGTTGCATTAATTCATCATACTGCGTATTTGACATTACTTACTCGCTGCATCAATTGCTGCTTTCATCTGTTGCACTGCCTGTGCAAGACCAACAAAGATACTATCTGCAATAATAGAATGACCAATGTTTAACTCATGAATCTGAGGGATCGCTGCAATTGGTGCAACATTCTGTAAATTTAACCCATGACCTGCATTCACAACCAAACCTTTTTCTGAGGCATAGCGTGTCGCATCAATAATTCGCTTTAATTCTTGTTGTTGCTTTTCCTCGGTTTCAGCATCTGCATAAGCACCTGTATGCAATTCAATCGTTGGTGCGCCACATGCAACAGCGGCATCAATTTGTGCAAAATCAGCATCAATAAATAATGACACATCACAACCAATGGCGATTAACGCCTGTGTCGCATTTTTTACTTTATCCAACTGTCCTGCAACATCCAAACCACCTTCAGTGGTCAGCTCTTGGCGACGTTCAGGAACAAAACATACGTGTTGTGGCTTAATTTCTTTGGCAAATGCAACCATTTCATCTGTTACAGCCATTTCCAAATTCATTCTTGTTTTAAGTGCTGGACGCATGCGACGTACATCATCATCCTGAATATGACGACGGTCTTCACGTAGGTGCAAGGTAATCCCTTCCGCACCCGATTCTTCACACAACAAAGCCGCCTGAACAGGGTCAGGATAATGTGTACCGCGTGCTTGTCTTAAAGTGGCAACATGGTCAATATTTACACCAAGTAAAACAGCCATAGCATTTTTCCTATTTAGTTCTGAATATGACGATGCTGAATCCATAATTGGCGGCTTTTTAATGGACGCTCTCCCAACAAGGATGTGATCATCTGTCGATAAAGTTTCGTTAGACATTGTAACTGTTGTGAATCAAATTCCCTACCTTGAATATGATTTTGCATGCTTAAAATTAGCTCACCTGTTAAAGCCGAGGCAGTCGCTTTTATTTCAGGCAAAAAACCTTCATTGATATGAAATTGATAATGTGTATTTGGGATGATTGGGCTTTGATGTGCATCCAAACCAAAATCGATGGGATATCCCAAATCCTGTAATAGCGCATGTTCAAATTGTCTGAGTATTTGCTTTAAGAACAAAGCCTGATCTGGCTGTTCGGCTAAATGCTGAAGATGTGTAAGACAAATGGCATATTGATGAAAGGTATGTGGTAAGTTTTCTTCTAATGGACATAGTCGCAAAATAATTTCATTTAGATAAAACCCACAAAAAAAGGCATCGCCATGAAAAAAAATAGGTTGTTGTTGTATTTCAAGTTTACTTAAATTTTTAAGCTCAGATTTTCCCGAAGCCTGAAGCTGAATTGGCTGAAACTGAGGCGGGGGCGTTTGACGCAATATGCCATCAACACGCCCATGCTCTTGGGTAAATAAATGCACAATATGACTTTTTTCACGGTATTTACGATGATGAATTAAATATCCATGTAAAACTTCATTGCGCATAAATGGTTATTTATCTTCTTTTTCTTTGTCGTCGTCGTCACCATCAGGTGTCACAGCGCGTACAACTGCTGCTGTGCCTTTTACCACGCCCTTTGTTGCTTCATATGCAACTTTTACAGGTAAGGTGACGATACTGGTAATACAACCCTGTAAACATAGTGCTGTGACCAACAAGATAAATATTTTACCCATAGCTATACTCTTAGATGTCGCTATAACCGAGACTCTTTAATGCTCGCTCATCATCAGACCAACCACCTTTGACTTTAACCCAAAGTGTTAGCATGATTTTTTGCTCAAACATTTTTTCCATATCTACACGAGCATCCATACCAATTTTTTTCAGTTTAGCGCCTTTTTCGCCAATCACAATTGCTTTTTGGCCCGGACGATCCACAAAAATGGTCGCATCAATGTAAGTACATGCAGGTTTTGGACGACCTGTTTTTTCATTGATTGTTGCATCTTCGGTTTTAAACGACTCAATTTGTACAGTCAAGTCATAAGGGAGTTCTTCACCCAACTGACGCATGATTTTTTCACGAATGATTTCACTTGCCAAGAAACGTTCTGAACGGTCTGTCACTTGATCAAATGAATATAACGGTTGTGAAAATGGTAAATATTTTTCAATCGTATCTCGAAGATGATCAAGATTTGCACCGCGTAATGCAGATACAGGAACAATCTCAGCAAAATTCATTAATTTTGTACGTTCTTGAATCAATGGCAGTAAAGATTTTTTATCTTCAAGCGTATCAATTTTATTGATCACCAAAATCACAGGCATTTCTGCATTTTGTAATTTTTCAAGAACCAAATCATCATTGGCAGTCCATTTATGACCATCGATCACAAATAAAACCAAGTTCACATCACGCAATGCTGAATGTGCTGCACGGTTCATCATCTTATTGATGGCGCGGACTTCTTTCTTATGCATCCCCGGAGTATCAACATACACAGCTTGTGATTTCTCACGAGAGTCAATACCAACAATTTTATGGCGTGTAGTTTGCGGTTTACGAGATGTAATCGAAAGTTTTTGTCCTAATAAGTGGTTCATCAATGTAGATTTACCGACGTTAGGACGTCCAACAATAGCAACAAATCCACTTTTAAAATCTGCGGGAATAATTGTGCCTTGTGACTTAAAGAATGAATCAATCAAATTTTGATCTTCAGGATTCACATTTTGATCATCGTTTTGATCAGATGACATCGTCATGCTGTTTTTTGCTCCAATAACTTCAATATTTCAGCAGCCGCTGCCTGCTCGGCAAAACGACGGCTGCTTCCTTCGCCTAGTGTTACTGGCAAATCTTCCACTTTACACACCACTTTAAAGTGTTGATTTGGCGCATCTCCCTGAATATCAGTAACTTCATAAATCGGCAGAGGTTTTTTGTGTGCTTGTAAAAACTCTTGCAAGCGTGACTTTGGATCTTTAAGTTGATCCGTGGGTTCGATATAACCTAAATAGGGTTTATACCAGTTTAAGACAATTTTCTTTAACTGCTCTAGGTCATTACAATCTAAATAAATAGCGCCAATAATGGCTTCAACCGTATCAGCAAGAATCGATTCGCGATGATGACCACCCGATTTCAATTCTCCCATACTTAGAATCATATACTGACTAAGTTTCAAATCGTTTGCAATTTTACCTAAACTTTCCTGCCGCACTAATGTTGCGCGCATACGCGTCAGCCTTCCCTCATTTTCCTGTGGGTAAGCATGGTACAAATAGTGCGCAATAATCATGCCCAGTAAAGAGTCCCCAAGGAACTCCAACCGTTCATAATTATATTTATGGCTCACTGAACGATGTGTTAAGGCAAGTTGCAACAATTCAGCTTGCTTAAACTGATAACCGATTTGTTGAGCTAAGCGTAAACTACTTAGCTTGGACTGTCCTTTGATCAAAACTTTTCTCGAAGCTTAGAATTAAATCAATATTCAGAAACAGATGTCTACGCACTTCATAGTGTTTTGCCACCTGTATCTGACCTTCATCATTTGACACCTTAGCAATGTCATTGAATTTTGTATTCTGGATGTTGTTCAGACTCAGTTGCTCATCCATTTTGGATGAGAACTGGGTTGGAGAAATAGAGGTATCATTGGTTTTTAACACCTCTATAATTTGTTTATTGATGATATAGTCATCCCAATAAACAGGCCATACTGCAACCACAATTTTTAATGCCGCGATCAGAGCAATAACACCGAATAAATACCCTAAATACGAAGCGCCACGTTGACGTTGTAACATTTTAGTTATTATCCAAGTTAAATTTTAATCAATTTTACCATCTCGGCTAAAACTTGGAAGATGCAATCCAGGTTCTTTATGCATCCAGATCAAAAATGCTCGTCCTGTCAGGTTCTCTTCGGGTACAAATCCCCAGAAACGACTGTCAGCACTTTCATCGCGGTTATCACCCATTGCAAAATAATGTCCGGCAGGAACTGTTACTTCCCATGCTTTACCATCACTTTGGACAAAGGTTTTATTCGCACCAGCAACAAAAGGTACAGCACTTGGCTGGTTAGCAGTCACTGCATAATTGTATTGCTCAATGAGCGGATCCCGACCTTGAAGGTGACGAACTAAATGCTTATGCGTACCTAGAGTTTCATAGGTATATTGTGGGGTAAAAGAAGATAATTTATCTTTTTCACGGTTAAACTGTGTTGGTGTTTCTGTAATCACTTTACCATTAATCGTTAATAAACCATTACGATAGCTAATATGATCGCCAGGCAAACCCACTACGCGTTTAATATAGCTAATATTTGGCTGTAATGGATAACGAAAAACGATGACATCGCCACGTTCAGGCTCACCAATAGAAATGACTTTTTTATTTAATAACGGTAAACGAATACCATAATTAAATTTATTCACCAAAATATAATCGCCTGTTTCTAAAGTTGGCACCATAGAATCGGACGGAATATTAAATGGCTCATATAAAAATGAACGTAATACCAATACAACAGCCAATACTGGCCAAAAGTCATAAGCCCATGTAATGATGAAATGTTCGTTACCACGCCCTTTTGTTTCGCGCTGCTTGAGTTTTAACTTATCAAGCAACCAAACTAAAAAGAAGATAATCGTTACGGGAACGAGGATTAAATTAAAATCAAAATCCATGGGCTTTTCCTAATCGGACTTACTTTTTATCAACTTGTAAAACAGCTAAGAAGGCTTCCTGAGGAATTTCTACACTCCCCACCTGTTTCATACGCTTTTTACCTTCTTTTTGTTTCGCAAGCAATTTTTTCTTACGAGATACGTCACCGCCATAACATTTTGCCAACACGTTTTTACGCATTGCTTTCACAGTTGAACGCGCAATAATTTGTGCGCCAATGGCCGCTTGAATCGCGACATCAAACATTTGACGTGGAATAAGCTCTTTCATTTTTTCAACCAGTGAGTTACCACGGTAGCGAGCATCGTTACGGTGGCAGATCATTGCCAGAGCATCAACCTTATCACCATTAATCAGAACATCAACTTTTACAAGGCTTGCACTTTCAAAACGAACAAAGTTGTAATCAAGTGAAGCAAAACCACGTGAACATGATTTTAAGCGGTCAAAGAAGTCCATTACGACTTCAGCCATTGGAATATCAAATGTAATTGAAACCTGATTACCCAAGAACTTCATGTCTTTTTGAACACCACGGCGCTCAATACACAATGTCATGACATTACCCAAATATTCTTGTGGAACAAGGATATGACATTCTGCAATCGGTTCACGTAAATCTTCAACTGTTGAACCATCTGGCATTTTAGATGGACTATCGATATAAATCGTTTCGCCTGCTTTGGTCACGGCTTCATAGATTACCGTTGGCGCAGAAGTAATTAGATCAAGGTCGTACTCACGTTCTAAACGTTCTTGTACGATTTCCATATGTAGCATTCCCAAGAAGCCACAACGGAAACCAAAACCAAGTGCATCTGAACTTTCAGGTTCGAAGAACAATGCCGAGTCGTTAATTTGTAATTTTTGTAACGCTTCACGGAAAGGTTCAAAATCACTTGAATCAATTGGGAAAAGACCCGCATAAACCTGTGGTTTAACCTTTTTAAATCCAGGTAATGAAGCAACATCTGGGGTATTCGACAGTGTAATAGTATCACCTACTGGCGCACCAAAAATGTCCTTAATCCCCGCAATCACAAAACCAACTTCGCCCGCTTCCAACATATCTGTTTCAGTATGTTTTGGATTAAAAATACCCACAGAAGTAACAGGATGAACTTGCCCTGTCGATTTTACCAACATTCTGTCGCCCTTGCGGATACGACCTTGCTTAATACGAACCAGTGAAACAACACCTAAATAGTTGTCAAACCATGAGTCAACAATTAATGCTTGTAATGGTGCGTCACGGTCACCTGTTGGGGCAGGAATAATATCAACTAATGTTTCTAAAACTTGCTCTACACCTAAACCTGTTTTTGCTGAACATGTTGGCGCATGGGTTGCTTCAATCCCAATAATTTCTTCAATTTCGTGAATAACACGCTCAGGTTCTGCTTGAGGTAAATCAATTTTATTTAAAATTGGTAAGACTTCCAGCCCCTGTTCAATTGCGGTATAACAGTTTGCAACAGATTGTGCTTCGACGCCTTGGGCAGCATCCACAACAAGTAACGCACCTTCACATGCAGCCAAAGAACGTGAAACTTCATAAGAAAAGTCGACGTGTCCTGGGGTATCAATAAAGTTAAGTTGATACTCCTGACCATTTGGATGTGTGTAATACAACGTCACTGACGCAGCTTTAATCGTAATACCACGTTCACGTTCAAGTTCCATTGAATCAAGAACCTGAGCTTGCATTTCACGTTCTTGAAGACCACCACACATTTGAATAAAGCGGTCTGCCAAAGTCGATTTACCGTGGTCAATGTGAGCAATGATACTGAAGTTGCGGATATTTTTTATATCAACGGATTTTTTAGCTTGCGCCATGAGCTACCTTAAAAAGTTAAAAACGCCATGTACCTACTTTAAACATGTACATAGCACAAACTGTTAACGAAATTGCGAGCGATTATAGCAGATGGATATTTTAAAGTATCCATTATTTCATTTTGAAGCAGAGAATCGCTGAAAAATTAAGTCATTTATCCTATCTCAAAGAAACAATCATCCTAAACAATCGAAGATCTTTCTTTAAAAAAAATAATGATTAAAGTTTATAAAAATCATACGGATTAATTTCTGCATCTATCGGTTGATAGGTTTGCAAAAATGTTGGTGACAGTCTTTTGGGACGCCCCGTTGCTATTTCAACACAAGCCCATTTGGTTTTACCGATAAAGATGACAGACTGATCTTTTTCCCGATAAAAAGCATATTCCCGAAAAGAATACATACTGTCGATTTTGGATAGCCATGTTCGTAAGATAATTTCATCATCTAACTGAGCCGCTTTTCGATATTGCACATGATGTTCCACTGCGACCATTGCATGTTTAAGCTGTTGAAATTCAGCTAAGCCCAATCCTAGTTGTTCTGAATGTTGCTGGGCAACTTGCTGCATCCATGCAATGTAGACGACATTATTCACATGTCCCAATACATCAATATGTTCTAGTTCCACTTTTATTTTAAAATCAAAAACCTGACTCAATTTACTCTCTCATTCCTAAATTAGGGGCTGTTGACCATCCATCTATGTTTGCAATGATAGATATTCGACATAAATTTCACAATTTCAGCCTTGCTTGCTCTATTTTAACGAATAAGGCAAACATGAATAGATAACCAATTTCTTCATGTATTTATACTCTATCTTTTTCCATATTACTCTAGTTTGAGCATCATGAATAATTTACTTATTTTTCATACTGTTCATCCCATATCTTTAGGCAGATTTCATTAATTTAATATTGTACTTTTCTTCAGAAATAGGCACGAGACTTCATCAAATTCAAGGTAAAAGTTCAACTTAGACCTTTCTACTTCTGCAAGATTTCTTGTTTTAATTTGTTTATAATTCTTAGAAATAGCTAAAAACTCGCTTCTTTATGCTTTTAATCAGTGCATGTCTTGCAGGTGAACCTGTCCGTTATGATGGCAAGTCTTGTCTCTATCCAGTCTTAAATCAACTTATTTCACAAGGCAAAGCAAAAGCGGTTTGCCCTGAACTTTTGGGTGGATTTTCAACGCCTCGCCTGCCCGCAGAAATACAAAATGGATCAGGTTATGATGTGATTCAAGGTCATGCAAAAGTGATCGATGCCTCTGGTACAGATGTCACCCAAATGTATCTTGATGGTGCTCAAAAAACCTTAAAAATGGCGCAGCAACTCAATGCACAATGTCTCGTCTTAAAAGAAAATAGCCCGTCTTGTGGTCATCAGTTCATCTATGATGGTCATTTTCGTCATACAAAACGAATTGGGGTTGGCGTGACGACGGCTTTATTACAACAGCATGGATTTGAAGTGATTTCAGAAAATGAACTTGAACAATGGTTTTTGCAGCATCATTTACTTTAGTTTTTAAGTCTTGCATCGTTTATTTTCTTGGGCCTAATCAGATATCAAGGTGTATACCGCTTATCAACACTTAGGCTATTTTATTTTTGTTATGAATAAAAATATACCCGTGCCTAAATCTCATAAAATTTGCCACAAAATAACATATTCCAAATTTATGCAGCTTAACCCTTATGTTAGACTGGATCTAGTTGTCTTTTATCTCATTACTATATATGTCAGAAAAAAATACAGAAACACACCCTTTACCGCCTTTTTTGCCCGAAAATGCCCGCCTGCTGATGCTAGGTAGCTTTCCACCACCACTCAACAAGTGGAAAATGAATTTTTTCTATCCTAATTTTCAAAATGATATGTGGCGAATTATGGGGTTAGTTTTTTTCAATAATAAAAATCAATTTCTCGATATCGAACAAAAGCAATTTAAATTAGCAGAAATTCAACAATTTCTCATTCAGCATGGCATTGCAATTTATGACACAGCCTATGAAGTCATTCGTCAAAAAGGCAATGCTTCGGATAAATTTCTAGACATTGTCACACCGACTAACTTATCAAACCTACTACAGCAAATCCCGTATTGTCATACCATTATGACCACTGGTGACAAAGCGACAGAAACCTTAATGTCGAATTTCCCTCAAGACAGTGACAAACCAAGTTTGAGTACACCATCCCAAGTGCTCTTTGAACAGCGTTTATTACATCTATATCGGTTGCCCTCTAGTTCTAGGGCTTATCCGCTCGCATTAGACAAAAAAGCAGAACTATATGCCAATTTTTTCAAAGCAATTGGTTTATTAAACTAACAACCCTTCTACAAGCTGTAAAAGGGTTGTTTTTAGAACAAATTCTTTAAAGGTAAACTTTCATTAAAAATGAAGGTTTCATCTTATTTCAGCAATAAAGATTACTTTAATGAACCGCTTGAATTTTATCTAGAAAAATTCTGGCACGTTCATGTCGTGAAGCTAAATTTCCGAAAAATTCAGATGTTGGACAGTCTTCTAGAATTTGCCCTTGATCCATAAAAATAACCCGATTTGATACTTTTCTGGCAAATCCCATTTCATGTGTAACACACATCATGGTCATGCCTTCCTGCGCTAATTGCACCATTACATCTAAAACTTCCCCGACCATTTCAGGGTCAAGTGCAGATGTCGGTTCATCAAATAACATGCAAATCGGGTCCATGCACAAACCACGGGCAATAGCAACACGTTGTTGTTGGCCACCAGACAGTTGCCCTGGAAATTTATCTTTATGTGCCAGCAAGCCCACACGTTCTAAATATTGAGTTGCCTTGGCACGAGCATCGGTTAAATTTCTTTTTAAGACTTTTACCTGTGCAATCGTTAAATTTTCCAGAACAGTCATATGAGGAAACAATTCGAAGTGCTGAAACACCATCCCAACTCGTGAACGAAATTTTGCTAAATCAGTTTTAGGATCATTAAGTGAAACATGATCAACTATAATTTCACCTTTTTGAAAAGGTTCAAGCGCATTGACGGTTTTAATCAATGTTGATTTTCCTGAACCTGAAGGGCCGCAGACAACAACGACATCACCCTTTTCAATTGATGTAGAACAATCTGTAAGTACTTGGAAATCACCATACCATTTTGAAATATGCTGTATATCGATCATCGGCATTTTGATATCCTTAATTTAACGAATAATGGCTATTTTTTGTTGTAATCGTTTGACTAATCGGGATAGACAAAACGAAATACAGAAATAAACAATGGCGACAATGAGATAGAACGTCGCTTTTGTTTCTGGACCATAAGTATTTGCCAAGCTATCTGCATTACCTAAAAAGTCTGGTGCGCCAATGACATACACCAATGAAACGTCCTGAAATAAAATAATGGTCTGGGTCAATAAAACAGGAATCATATTGCGAAATGCTTGCGGAAGCACTACATAACGCATGGATTGACCATAGGTAAATCCTAAGGCATAACCTGCAAATACCTGCCCTTTTGCAACGGATTGAATACCTGAACGGACAATTTCAGAAAAGAAAGCTGCTTCAAACACGGCAAAAGTAATGACACTTGAAAACAATGGCCCGTAGTAAGTATCCGACTGAAATTCAAAAACTTTTGGAAGTAAAAAGTAAAAGATAAAGATGACTTGAATCAGTGGAATTCCACGAAAACAGTCAACATAAAGCTTTGAAAAGTTACGTGCCAACGCATTATTGGATAAACGCATCATCGCCAAAGGCGTACCAATTAAGATACCGCCAATCATGGCAAGTACGGTCACAATTAAGGTAAATTGCAGCCCTTTTATCAGGGTTTGAACAACATCAGGATGTAATAGACTAAAATCCATATTATTTACCTCCTGAACCTAAGCCCGGTACACTCATCCGCTTTTCAATCCATGCCATTACACCTTTAATGGTATAAGTGATAATCAAATATACTGGCGTTGATAAAATCAGAATCACCACATCCTGTGATGTTTCTTCACGCATGGTTTTTGTATAAGCAAAGAAATTGAGAACGCTTAATGCATATAGCACTGCCGAGTTCTTAAAAATATTCATTGATTCAGATGTTAGTGTTGGCCATACAATCCGATATGCAACAGGTAAAATAACGTAACGATAGCTTTGAGCTGTGGTAAACCCCATTGCAGAAGCTGCAAACTTTTGACCACGCGGAACAGTCAAAATACCTGCACGAATATGTTCAGAAATACGTGCCGCAGTATATAAACCGAGCGCCATCACCCCAATAGTTGCTGGGTGTTGGTTTAATACCCCTTTCCACCAACCACCTGCAACAATTTCCCCACTTCCTGCACTTAAACTTTTTGGTAAAAATTCCGGGAAGACAAAAGCCCAGAAAAAGAGTTGAACAATTAATGGAATATTTCTAAAAATTTCAACATAGACATTACCGATTGTTGCCAATGGTTTATTTGGCAAGGTACGAATAACACCCAATACTGACCCGAGAAAAAAAGCAATGATAAATGACAATAGTGCGGTCCAAACCATGGTCACAACACCATTGCCTAACATTTGCAACCATGTTGGCGCTTCAGCAACAGGTGAGTAATTTGCACCACCAATATGCTGACAAATACTTTCTGCCCACTGTGCTTTATTCACACTATATTCATTTGAGGCTGAACAGAAAGACGTCCAATTTAATGAGCCAAGAGACATAAATGCTCCTTAAAAAAACAAAAATCTGATCACTCACCAAACGGTGAATGATCAGCGTCATCACAACAGCAGATTAAATGCCTGCGTCAGTTGGACGTGCTTTTAATTTTTTAAATGAAGAACTTGGCGCCATATTTAGGTTGGTATGTTTTGGAGGGATTGGCGATTCAAACCATTTTTTATAAAGATTATCCATTTGACCAGATTTCCACATGCCGACAACAACACGGTCTGCAACAGCTTTAAATTTGGTATCGCCTTTTGGTAGCATAATGCCGTATGGTTCAGAAGACAGTACAGGGCCAACAATTGCAAATGCTTTAGGATTTGAAGATTTTGCAATTAAACCTGCCAAAATATTGTCATCCATTACAAATGCTGCGGCACGGCCTGAGGCAAGCATTGCAAAAGAATCGGCATGGTCTTTACCATAAACGTTTTGTACGTTTACAGCCTGACCTTTTTCATTCATTTTAATGTATTTATCAGAAGTCGTGCCTTGGGTTGTCACTACAGCCTTGCCATTTAAATCTGCAATACTCTTAATATTTGAGCCTGCTTTAACGGCCATACGAACTTCTGTGGCATAATAGTTGGTTGAGAACGATACCTGTTGCTGACGTTGAATAGAGTTAGTTGTTGTTCCGCATTCCATATCAATATTACCCGAAAGTAATTCAGGAATACGTGTCGAAGAAGTCACTGCCTTATATTCGACTTTTAAGTGCGGCATTTTCAATTCTTTTTTAATTTCATTTGCAACATTGTTACAAATATCAATTGCATAGCCTACTGGCTTGCCTGCAACAACATAAGAAATTGGGTCTGAAGATTCACGATGCCCAATTACAATTTTGCCAGTGCTTTTAATTTTCGCAAGAGTATCAGCTGCCTGAACTTGACTTGCGCCCCCTATTGCACAAAACATAAATGCAGTCGCAAGTACAGATTTAGAAGAAAGTTTCATTATTCACTCCTGTGATTAATCATTGTTTTAGCCACTATTCCAGTATGGCTTTGTTGGCTAAAACAATTTGGTATTCAGCAAACACCATGCCAACTTTTTTAGTAATGTTTATTTGTTTTAATTACTAATATATAAACTTATAATCAATTTAATAAAAAGAGTGAACAAAAAAATGCAAACATTAGACTTTTGTCTAATTTAAAATCAATTTTTTAATACTTTATTTATATTAATGTTTATTTTTTTGTGTATTTAATCACGTTTTCATTCAATTTCACAAAAAAAGCGCACCGCTTTGATGCACTCTTTTTTTGTTATGTTCCATTTTGTAAATATTTAACCTAACGCAGCCAACGCTTGCTGAAAAACCTGATCCTCATTTTGTGTTGCATCTAAACGAATAATCCGCTCTGGATAACGCTCATATAAATATTGGTATCCTTCTCGAACACGTGTGAAAAAGTCCATTTTTTCTTGTTCAAAACGGTCTAAAGCGCCACGTTCACGTGCGCGCGCCATGCCTGTTTCTATCGGGGCATCTAACCAAAAAGTAATGTCGGGCAAGCGTGTAACGAAGTTCTGATTCAACATTTCCAGTTTCGCCTGATCCAGCCCTCGCCCTTTTACTTGATAGGCAAAACTCGCGTCACTAAAACGGTCGCTTAAAACAACTTTGTTTTGTGCCAAAGCGGGTAAAATTACCTGATTTAAATGTTGGCTCCGTGCGGCATACACCAGTAATAGCTCGGTATCAGCACACATTTTTTCGTCATGATCGACTGCCAATAACATTGCCCTGATTTTTTCAGCAAGTGGTGTACCACCTGGTTCACGCGTTAAAACGACATCTTTACCAGTTTCTAAAAAGTATGCATGTAACTTACGAATTAATGTACTTTTGCCTACACCTTCCGTGCCTTCAAAACTAATAAACATTATGGTGTCGCTCCACTTTTCTTTTCTCTTAATACCGCTAAATATTGCTGAACGGCACGATTATGCTCATCTAACGTAGCACTAAATTTATGCCCACCATTGCCTGTTGCAACAAAATAAACATTGTCTGATTGGTCTGGATGCATTGCAGCTTCTATGGCTTTTTTACCTGGTAAGGCAATCGGGGTTGGTGGTAGCCCTGCCATGGTATAGGTGTTATAGGCGGTTGGAGTTCGCAAGTCATCTTTGGTCAACTTACCCTGATATTTATCGCCCATACCATAAATCACCGTTGGGTCTGTCTGTAAGCGCATACCCGTTTGTAACCTGCGAATAAAGACTCCAGCAACCTGATTTAACTCGTCATCTAGACTGGTTTCTTTTTCAATAATTGAGGCCATGATCAAGGCTTGGTATTTATCTTTATAAGGTAAATTTGGCGCACGTTTTGCCCATGCAGCATCCAGATTTTCCATTTGGTGATGGTATAAATCGAGCAAGATTTTTTTATCTGACTCACCTTTGTTATAAAAATAAGTATTCGGTGCGAATAGCCCTTCTAAATGATTATAAGGAATACCAAGGGCCTGAACCATTTCTGACTCGGGTAAATTGACAACCGTTTTATCAACTAAAGGATCTTGTCTTAGTCGAGCCACAAGCTGCTTAAAAGTCGTACCCTCTATCACTAAAATACGGTTCATTTGTGCATTTTCAGCATTCGACATCATATCGAGAACTTGACGCACACTCATGCCACGTTTGATTTCATACACCCCAGCCTTGAGCGTGTCATGAATCATAAATTTTTGATAAATTTTGAGGAGAATTGGAAACTTAACTTTCTTTTCTTTTGCTAAGTTGTCAATAAAATGTGTGTAAGTCTCACCTGTATTAATCGAAACAAATTGCTTATCCCCTTGTACTGGATATTGTTTCCATAGACTCACTGAACCGATCCAAATTGCAATCACTAAACATACAACAAAACCTATTCCCCATTTCCATGTTTGAAATGTTGATTCTGGCTTTTTCTTTGCCGTTTTTTTCTTTACTGGTTGAGCCATAATGCGTCTATCTGATTAAGTTTAAGTTGCTTACATAACTGCTGAGCAGGTTCAGTCTCTAAAGTCCGTCCATTGAAATGCTTTACAATCTGCATGGGATGTAAGGCATTACAAAAAAACAGCGCATCTATTTGGGAAGACTGCGCTATTGTGATCGGTGCTTTATCACATTTAATGTGTAGTTGTTGCATACGTGACAGAATTTCCTCACGCATGATACCGTGAACACCATTATAACCAAGATCAGGCGTAATCCACCGATTATTCACATGCATAAAACAATTACTGCTTATCCCTTCAACAATTCGCCCCTCAATATCCACAACTAGTGCTTCTGTTAGCTGTTTTGTTAGCGCCTCTTGCTTCAACATAACTTGTTCTAACCGATTTAATGTTTTGATACCAACCAATGCTGGCATGGTTATTCCTATGCGCGAATCAAGAAATTCAACATTATCAATCCAGCTCAGTGAATTTTCTTCAATAGGTTTGCTTGGATAACAAAAGATCCAGATATCAGCAGGATGATCTGGAAATGCATATCCACGTTGTCCTTCACCACGGCTAATGACAATTTTCAATGAACCATGCTGGAACTGATTCTCTGAAAAAATCTGCCTTAATGTCGTTTCAATCCCAGATAAATCGCCTTGGAGTTGCAACTGTACACAGGCTTTTTCAAGACGTTTTAAATGTCTGTGCCAAAGTTGTACCTGACCGTCCACCACTTTTGCTGTGGTAAAACAACCATCTCCATAATGAAAGGCTCGATCTTGTAATGCTATAGCATTCTGAATTTTGGCATTTTTATAACAGTACATAAAAGTGAACCAAGCAATTGATTTTAGGACTTAGTTTAAAACCAATGATTTTTTTCTTTTTCTTTTTTATTCATATAAATTGCACTTTTTATTATTTTTTTAGATTTTAATCTGGTCGTATTCTTCTTTCATGAATGAACATCCTATAGATATGAAGGAAAAGAAAATGCAGTTAAATCAAATAAAAATCGGGCTTTTGGCCACTTTGCTTTCATTCTCATCAATTAGCTTTGCAGCAAAAGACTTCTTAAATGTGTCTTATGATCCAACACGCGAGCTATATGTTGATATTAATAAAGGTTTCGGTGCGTACTGGAAGCAAAAAACAGGTGAAACCATCAATTTCCGTCAGTCTCACGGCGGGTCAGGGAAACAGGCACGTGCCGTAATTGACGGTCTAGATGCCGATGTCGTGACGCTTGCACTTGCTGCGGATATTGATGTGATTGCCGACAAAGCAAAACTCTTGCCTGAAAACTGGCAGAAACAGTTCCCTCAAAATTCAACGCCCTACACCTCTACCATTGTGTTTTTAGTTCGTAAAGGTAACCCGAAACACATTAAGGACTGGAATGATCTGGTCAAACCTGGGGTAGAAATTATTACACCAAATCCGAAAACTTCTGGTGGTGCACGGTGGAACTATTTGGCGGCATGGGCTTGGGCAAAACATCAATCTGGCGGTAATGACAAAACAGCACGTGATTTCGTTGCCAAAATTTATCAACACACCAAAGTTCTAGATTCTGGTGCACGTGGTGCAACGACGACATTTGCTGAACGTGGTATCGGGGATGTGTTACTGGCATGGGAAAACGAAGCTTATTTGGCTGTGCGCGAACAACCAGGCAAATTTGAAATTGTGACGCCTTCTTTATCTATTTTGACCGAACCTCCTGTTGCCATTGTTGAAAAAAATGTTAAGAAAAAAGGGACTTTTTTCGAAGCCAAAGGTTATTTGAACTATCTGTATTCACCTGCTGGTCAAGAAATTATTGCCAAAAACTTCTATCGCCCACGCAATGCCGCAATTTTGAAAAAATATAGCAATGTCTTCAAACCGCTAAAACTTGTCACCATTGATAAAGAATTTGGCGGTTGGAGAAAAGTCCAAAAAGAACACTTTGACAATGGTGGTGTCTTCGACCAAATCGTTCAAAGTAACAACGCAAAAAAATAATGATTTGAAATTAGGATAGGAGCTCAGGATATGACACATCATTTGATTGTTCCCGGTGTTGGTGGTAGTGATTCCAATCATTGGCAATCATGGTTACAGCGTCGCCTAACGACAAGTTCACGTGTAGAACAACAGTGGGATCGACCTATTTTGGATGAATGGGTTTCTCAATGGGTGAATGCCGTGAAAAATATCCAAGCACCTATCGAAATTGTTGCGCATAGTTTTGGTTGTTTAACCAGTATCGCAGCCTTGGCAGCTCATCCAGAGCTTGCAGTAAAGGTTTCTAAATTGCTTTTGGTTGCTCCTGCGAACCCTGCACGTTTTGGGGAAGCAGGTTTTGTTCAGGACAGCAAAACCAATTATCAGCACCATTTTGAAACGCTGCATATTCAAGTTCCTAGCATTATGTTCATCAGTGAAAATGACCCGTGGCTAGAGTTTTACGATGCTCAAAACTGGGCAAAGCGTTGGAATGTACCAGTGATTAATTTAGGTCAGGTCGGACATATTAATGTCACTTCAGGGTTTGGCCCATTCCCAGAAATCCTGCCTTATCTGGCTGCAAGTTCACACTGTGCTGTTGCAACACGAATGTGTAGTGCTACACAGCCTTTATCTCAATAACCTGTATTTTTTATTCTTTTTTCTGTGATTCGATTCAAGATCACAACTGAGGTATTCCTATGTCGCAGCCCAAACGTGTACTTTCGGGATTTGGACTATCCTTAGGGTTTACGCTGCTCTATCTGTCTATTATTGTCTTAATTCCACTTTCTGCTGTGTTTATTAAATCGTTAGGGATTGGCTGGAGTGGTTTTCTCGACATTATGAGTTCGATGCGGATTTTAAAAGCCTTACAACTCAGTTTTACAACTGCATTACTAGCAGCGTTCATCAATGTATTTTTGGGTTTACTGATTGCATGGTGTCTGGTTCGTTACCAATTTCCGGGAAAACGCCTTGTTGATGCCCTGATTGATTTGCCTTTTGCTTTGCCGACAGCCGTTGCGGGGATTGCCCTAACTTCACTTTATGCCTCGACAGGCTGGATTGGGCAATATCTTGAACCATTGGGAATCAAAGTCGCTTATACCCCCATCGGGATTACCCTTGCGCTGATTTTTATTGGTCTACCTTTTGTTGTGCGTACAGTTCAACCTGTTTTAAGTGATTTAGAAACCGAACTTGAAGAAGCGGCTTCGGCTTTGGGTGCAAATCGTTGGCAAACCATTCGCTACGTTATTTTTCCAATTACCTTACCCGCCATTTTCACAGGATTTGCGCTTGCCTTTGCACGTGGTGTAGGTGAATACGGCTCGGTGATTTTCATTGCAGGGAATCAGCCTTTTAAAACCGAGATTGCCCCCCTCATGATCATCTCTCGTTTGGAAGAATATGATTATGCCGCAGCAACAACCATTGCCGTCATTATGTTAGTGATTTCATTTGTCATCTTATTTGGAATCAACCTATTGCAAACATGGGCAACACGTCGCACAGGAAGAGCCGTATCATGAATATCACATCACAAAGCGATTATGCCATTCAACTTCAGTCACGGGATGCCACACGTGAACCAACATGGGTTCGTTATTTACTGCTCGCATTGGCATTGATTCTTTTTTTATCTGTCTTGATTTTGCCTTTGGTTCTGGTTTTTGTAGAAGCTTTCCGTCAAGGCATACATGTTTATGCAAATGCCTTAATTGATCCAGATACGTTATCAGCCGTCAAACTGACCTTACTCACTGCCGCCATTGCCGTTCCTTTAAATGTGGTGTTTGGTGTTGCCGCAGCTTGGGCTGTTGCTAAATTTAATTTTAAAGGCAAATCCATTTTAACCACGCTCATCGACATGCCTTTTTCTGTTTCACCTGTGATTGCAGGTTTGATGCTGGTATTGATTTTTGGCACACAAGGCTGGTTAGGCGAATGGCTCTTAGACCATGACATTAAAATCCTTTATGCCCCACCCGCAATTATCATTGCAACTGTTTTTATAACCGTTCCTTTTGTTGCGCGTGAGCTCATTCCACTGATGCAAGCACAAGGTTCAGAAGAGGAAGAAGCAGCAATTTTGTTAGGTGCTTCGGGTTGGCAAACCTTTTGGAAAATCACCCTTCCCAATATTAAATGGGGTTTGCTCTACGGTGTCATTTTATGTAATGCCCGTGCAATGGGTGAGTTCGGTGCAGTTTCAGTGGTTTCAGGTCATATCCGCGGTGAAACCAATACCCTGCCATTACATGTCGAAATCTTATACAACGAATATAGCTATAGCGCAGCTTTTGCAGTCGCATCTCTACTTGCATTCCTCGCTATCATCACCTTAATCATTAAAACATGGGTTGAATTGCGTCAGGAAAAATTGAATGCGCAATTACAAAAATCGGAATAAATTCGGAGTAGCGTTATGAGCATTCAAGTTAAAAACATTGGGAAAAATTTCGGTTCATTCCACGCATTAAATAACATTAGTCTTGATTTTCCAGAAGGACAACTGGTGGCTTTACTTGGCCCTTCTGGTTGCGGCAAAACCACGCTTCTTCGGATTATTGCAGGTTTAGAAACGGCAGATTCTGGACAAGTGTTACTTGAAGGATCTGATGCAACCCATACACATGTTCGAGAACGTCAGGTCGGTTTTGTTTTCCAACACTATGCTTTATTTCGCCACATGTCTGTGTTTGATAATGTCGCATTTGGTTTACGGGTACGTCCAAAGGCAACTCGCCCATCAGAGGCAGAAATTAAACAGCGAGTACAGCAACTGCTAGAACTGGTTCAACTCGACTTTCTGGCAGATCGTTATCCTGCCCAACTGTCTGGTGGTCAAAGACAACGTATTGCACTTGCCCGTGCTTTGGCGGTTGAACCGCGTGTTTTACTACTTGATGAACCTTTTGGAGCTTTGGATGCCAAAGTACGTAAAGAACTGCGTCGCTGGTTACGTCGTTTGCATGATGAATTACACATCACCTCTATCTTTGTAACCCACGACCAAGAAGAAGCGCTAGAAGTTGCAGATCAGATTGTGGTGATGAACAAAGGAAATATCGAACAGATCGGCTCTCCAAGAGAGGTCTATGAACACCCTGCGACACCGTTTGTCTTTGACTTTTTAGGTCAGGCAAACCGCTTTGAAGGCGAAAACCAACAAGGGATGCTCGTTCTCGGTGATGATCGCATTCGCCTTGAAACCGACCAACCACAAGGGAATTTGATTGCATTTGCACGTCCTCATGAGTTACAAGTACATGCACATCCCAAAGAAAATGCAATTCAAGCAACATTCATTCGTGAACTGTGGATTGCAGGGAAAATCTATCTTGAACTTCAAGATCGCCAAGGAAAAATCATCGAAGTGATCTTAACGGCTGAACAGGCAAAAACTCAACACTTCCAACCCAATCAACATGTTTGGGTCAGTGCCAAGCAATTACATCTATTCGAGCATCCAGCGGCCTAACACTTGTTACGCCCAGTTTAAAAAGTATTAGGTTAGTGAAAGATTATGAATTTTCAGCAATTACGCATTATCAGAGAAACTGTTAGACAAAATTTTAATTTAACAGAAGCCTCTGCGGCACTTTATACCTCTCAATCTGGTGTAAGTAAGCATATTAAAGATCTTGAAGATGAACTTGGCGTTCAGTTATTTATCCGTAAAGGTAAGCGCCTACTTGGATTAACTGAACCGGGTCAGTCTTTATTAAGTATTGTTGAAAGAATGTTGGGCGATGCCGACAACATCAAACGCCTTGCAGATGACTTTAATAAAGTAGATGAAGGTAAACTCACAATTGCGACTACACATACACAAGCACGTTATGTACTGCCACCGATTGTGAACTTATTTAAAAAAGAATTTCCAAAAGTTCATTTGGTTCTACAACAAGCCAGCCCAAATGAAATTACCGAAATGTTGCTACGTGGTGAAGCCGATATCGGGATTGCAACAGAGTCTTTAACGACTGAAGAAAATCTGGCGAGTGTCCCATACTATACATGGCAACATAGTATTATTACCCCTTATGGACACCCACTCACTCAGCTTGAACACATCGCTTTAGAAGATTTAGCACAATACCCGATTATTACCTATCATGACGGGTTTACTGGGCGCTCTAAAATCGACCAAGCATTTGAAGAAATCAATACAGACGTCGATATTGTAATGTCTGCCTTAGATGCCGATGTCATTAAAACCTATGTTGAGCTTGATATGGGCATCGGCATTGTCAACGATGTTGCATACGACAAAGAACGCGACTACCGACTTCAACAAATCAAAACTGATTTATTTGGATTAAATACCACATGGATTGCTGTGCGTAAAGACCATTTACTTCGGGGCTATGGCTATGAATTTATTGCTTTATGTTCACCAGACGCAGATATTGCTGCCTTAAAAAAAGTCGCATATCCTGATGATTAATTCACACTAAAATTTTCAAAAACAAATGCTGCTAATCATATTTTTAGTGGCATTTGTTATCACTTTTTCTATTTTAGCTGTTTTACAAAACCTGTTTGCATAAGCCACCCCTGATCCTGTAATTTAGAATAATAAGGTAATGTAAATACAAGGAAATCGGCACACATGTCTGAATATCAAATACATGTCATCGATGTAAAAAATAACTTACAAAACTATATCTGGTTGCTCGAACACACAACCACCCATGACGTCGTTGTAATTGACCCAACCGAGTCACAACTGGTTTTTGACTATTGTCAGCAACATCAACTCAATATCTGCCAAGTCTGGCTTACACATTGGCATAAAGACCATATTGGCGGTGTCCCAGATTTACTTGCCAAATACCCTCACCTTCCGGTTTATGGCCCACGTGACGAATTAAGTAAAATTCCTTTTATTTCTCATCCCGTACATGATGAACAGACATTTTCTTTCCATGAACTAGAAATTGAAGTAATTGCCGTTCCTGGGCATACTTTAGGCCATATCATTTATTATACCGATTTTTTAGAAAGTGCATTTGTCGGCGATTGCTTATTTGCAATGGGCTGTGGGCGTGTTTTTGAAGGCACTTATCAACAAATGTTCCACTCACTCAACCGCATTGCGGCTTTGCCTGAGCATACAAAACTCTATTGTGCGCATGAATATAGTCTATCTAATGCCAAATTTGCGTTAAGCATTGAGCCTCATAATGTTGCACTACAAGAACGTGCTGAACATATCGAATATTTGCGTTACTTAGATAAAATTACCCTACCTACGACGATTGCTGAAGAATTAGAAACAAATCCTTTTTTAAGAGCAGAGTCACACGAGGAATTTGCCCGTATTCGTAAATTAAAAGATACTGCGTAAGCCATTTTTGGCAACCCGCCTATGCTTGCGATAACAGATACCTGTGAAATGAGACCTTCTCAAGCCATAAAAATTTCATACTATTACAGTTAAACTCTAAACATACGCCATCAAATTAAACGATTTGATGGTGTATGTTGATATCAAACCCAACATACAAGTCGGTGAAATATTTTTTTACACTCAAAATTGGATTTTAGCGAAATTTTCACAATTATTTTCAATTAGTCCCTTTCTCTTAAAATATTCACAAGTATTTGTTTTAAATAACTTTATTAAAATTTCACACTATATTTTTTATTCATTTTTTAGTCACATTTTACATTTAGAATACTTTTCTTAGTAAATATTAAAAATTATTCACTGAGTTCCCCTTTAAAAAATTACACCTCATCCTTATAAATAGATATAACGATTACTTGAAGGTGTGAGCCATGAAAAAAGTTGTTAAAGCAAAAAATCTTACGGCATTTCGTATTTGGTTAGAAAAATTGGGATACTCTGTCAAAAGTTTGGCAGACAATAAGGGGTTTACATTTAGTTTTAAAAAAGAATATGGCTTGGTTACATATGATTTATCAGGGAACGCTTTGGCAATGCAACTTGGTGAAGAATTTGAGGATCACTTAAAAGCTTAATACGCTTTTTATTCGATCATTGGACACCCCTGTATATTATTGATAATAATAAAAAACTTTCATTATCGTTATTTAGGCTCAGATCAGAAATGAGCCTTTTTTATTTAGATTTCTAAGCCATCTATGCGATGGGAAACTTCTGGTCACAATCAAAAACGCTGACCTGATTTTTCTAAGCCATCTATGCGATGGGAAACGCATGCCGAATAATTTCAATAATTCATTGAGTTTTCTAAGCCATCTATGCGATGGGAAACAAAAAGAATTGCGTAAGTACAATGGTTCTAATTTTCTAAGCCATCTATGCGATGGGAAACAAAATCTTTCGAATAAAGATTCCTGATCTTCAGTTTCTAAGCCATCTATGCGATGGGAAACTGCCAATCGCTGGTGATACAGAGCCTGCCGTTTTTCTAAGCCATCTATGCGATGGGAAACCTTGTAAAAGATCATCCAGTCATTCGGCTTTTTTTCTAAGCCATCTATGCGATGGGAAACAGTAAACAAATCACAATAAATAAAGTAACAACAAATGCTTAAGGTAAAAAATATTAAAAGACCAATACTTTTTGCTCAAAGAGTAAGTTATTGTTTTTATTAAACTATTAAAGAATAAAAAACTTTAGGGCCTTACCCCGATTCAATAAGGACAAAAATTACGTATTGCACCTTATTGGAATCAATTTATTATCATGAATGTCACAATGCTCTTACCGACAAAGCCTCTGGAATATTTAGTCTAATGTCATAATAATAGTTGCAACAGCGTTAAATGCACCTTCTGCAATATTTTCAGGTAATGTATTAGGGTCTTTCACAAGTCCTATTCTTAAGGTATCTGGACCACCTCGACCATTTCGAATTTGTGAATTAAAATAACCACTCACTTGATTACTAGGTGCTAAAAGTTTACCACTATCTCTATGGTAAAATTCCATTCCCAAATAAGGAATAAGATTACCCGTTCCAGCAGTCGAACCTCTTTTTACTTCTACAGCATTACCAGAAAAAGAACTCGGCGCTGCTGAAAGATAGAGTCTAATATTTGCATTATAATTCGTATCGATACTGCCATTATTATTTTTACATTGATAAGTTAATTCAACATCCTGTGCTCCTTCACTTGTAGCACCAGTACCAGGGCCCGAAATCCTAGAACGACGCACAGTACCCAAATCAACAACCATCAGTTGACCATCATTAATATCACAGGTTCCTGCTGGTAAAATAATGTCATTCGCTGCAATAAATTTCCAAATGAACGTATTCTCATCAATAGGAGTAGTGTCACTACCAATATATGCATATTTCAACATATGCATGGTCATTAATTCATCGCCTTTTTTAATAAATACACCATTAGTAGGTCTATCGCCCACTTTCATGACTAATTTCAAGGGTAAAGGAAATGATGCAGCATCGCCTCGGGGAAACTCTAGAACAAGTACATTTCCCGGTAAACTTTCGAAATAATTAACACCATTAATTTGTACACCAAATGCCACTGCTGGATTCAATGGTGTAGTAAAACTTGTCATAAATAACCAGTCTGTATATACTTCTGGAGCCTCGTTCTGACATACAATATAACTGTTAACATCAGCATATTCATTGACTATCCCAGTATTCCCACTGACTAAATCTGGGTCTAATGGTACTTCAAGAATCGTAAGGCTTCCTATTCCAACACCCTGACCTGATGTAATATCTGTACAAAAAAATGCATTTGCTTTTGTAATGCAACTTAATACAAAAATTAGAAACAGCAATTTCTTGATCATTTTATTACCCTAATAACAACTATTGATATTCAATAATTAGTGATGATGTAGCTGTAAATGCCCCTAAATGAATATCACTTAAAGTTAATGTATCTGACTTACGTGATACATGTGCAATAAAATCCAAGTTATTGATTCCACTTTTTAAATAAAATGAAGATTGGGGTTGATTAAAAGTGATGTAATTCCCTTTATCATCTTGTATTTTTATTCCCACACCACTCGCCTGACTTGTAGGATCTAAATTAAGAATCGTATTATTTTCACTCGTATTTGTGCTTGAAAACTGAACTTGAGTGGTTTCATTTGTTCCAGGTTCACAATCTAATTCTACTGAAAATTTTTCTAACCGATCATACTTAAATAAATCCTTATTTGTCAGCACACCAAAATCGACCACGATATCATTATTTACAAGCGTACAAGGCTCCGCCAAAATTAATCCTATGACTTGTATTTCTCCATTTGCCTGAGCATTAGGAACGAAAACAGCAAGGGTGTTAAACATTAAGAACAAAGTTGTCCCTAAATACTTTAATTTCAACTTTGTTGATATAGCCATTATTTTTATTGACCTCAAATACTATTTTATTTTTTGGCAAGACATTCTGTGACTTTGCATTCATACTTTAGTTCTTCTTTACCACCATAATCATTCACATAAATTAAAGTAGGAGAGTTTCCTAAAACCGTTGGACTTAATTTAACGGTTTTTTCACTAAATGGGCTGATCATAATCGCTTCAAAATTCTGAATTGATTTATTTTGAGAATTTTTAGCACCAATAATAGTGGTGTAATAAGCTGTTGGATTTTTAGCAACTAATTGATTATCTTTCTTAAGTAAAACTAATTCTGCTTGCCAAGGTTTATTCATAAGCTCATTTGACGTTATCATTAAATTCGATGGTCTATAAAATAATTTAATACGGCTTTGTAATGCAACTTGTAATACATTTGCCTTATCACTTTTCGGAGGAACTTCGCGTAAATTAAAGTAATAAATGGTTTCTCTATCTTGTGGTAATTTTTCAACTATTGGTAAAGCTTCTATTCTCACTTGACTCGCTTGATTTGGTTCTACCCGTTGAATCGGGGGAACAATAACAAATGGAGAATTAACTTTTACAGCCTGATCATTTTCCAGCCATGCCTGAGCCAAATAAGGTAAATCTTTATTTTTATTATATATCGTGACCGTTGTTGATTTCTGATCACCATTAAAAATTATGCGGGTTCTGTCTAATGTAATCGCTGCATTTACATATGCACTTGTACCGACTATTGTTGCTACAAGAATTGTTTTTAATGCCTGTTTAGAAAAAGTATGACAAACATTATTAATCATGCTGATCTCCTGTAATGTTACGAGTTTTACAAACGATGCTTTGGTTCGCTTGAAGTTCATTTGGTGAGTTAAAAGTAATCACACATTCACTATTTTTTGATAGTTTCGCTGTCATTGATTTTCCGTCATGTATACCGAATAGGTACGTTAGACCTTGATCATCAACCATTCCTGCAACCTTACCTTGTTCATTAAATACTTGCGTACCGAATGGAACATAACCACCTGTGTCTAATTTCAAAACAAGAAGTTGTTTCTGACCGGAAATAACACTCAGCTTTTTATAACCAATAGATCCTTTCGTAAGTGTGCTATATATAATCGAATCATTGACTTCAGCATTTTTTGGAATTTTATTTAAATCAACTTTAATTTGGTTTCGATAATAGCTATTCACATCGCCAATGACAGCTTTACCAAAGCGATTTGACGGTGTCGTTGGTCCATACACTTTCAATGGAATATTTTCAGCACCTTCTGTATCAACTAAAATTCTTGTGCTATCCATTGATGCAATTCTATGAAAATCTGTTCCTTCGGCTGTGACGGTCAGGCCACCTTGCATTGTCATTGCGACAGATGAATAACGATCTTGTTGATGGTTAGCACTCACACTAAATCTGGCACGGTCACTTCGATGATTGAGGTAAGCACTCACTGAACTATAGTCTTTATCATCATAAGCATAACTCATTTGATAATTTGTACGCTCATCAACAATATCACTATAAGAAACCCGATTACTTGTAGTATTTTTAGTTGTATCCAGACTATAACCAGCCCTAGCACCGTTATCTAATGGAATCGATAAGGATAAAAATGCGCCCCACTCTTTCTCTTCAAATCTATTTTGATAAGCATTAACTGAAACTGTTACGCCTTTTAATTCATGGAAATTAAAAATTTTATTTGCAGAAACATTATAATACTCACGATCTTTCGCACCATCCCAGAATGTCTGCTTACTTAAATTAAGATTTAGAGATATATTTTTGCTAGGGAAATGTTGATTTAAAGCAATGCGATACATTTCTTTATTTTGACCAATATAAGGTCTATTTTCCGAAATATTTAAGAAATCATTCATACTTAAGAAGTTTCTTTCAGAAAAACGATATCCTGCAAATTGAATCTGACTACCAAGTTGGTTAAATGTTTTAGAATAATTAATACGATATGACTGCCCTGAACGGTTTTCACCCAATGGAAGTTTCGCCATAGCATGCGTCACATCAAAAGCAATTGCGCCTAAAGCATGCAAATTACGCCCAGCACCCAATGCAACAGAATTATAGTCTTTCCCCAAAACACCACCACCAATTAAAGACCAATTGGTGGATATCCCCCATGAAAATTCACCCGTTGCAAATAAATCACCAGTAACCTCATGATCAAAATTTGTCGGACGGCCAATAGCAGCCTTATAGCGTACTTGGCCAGGTCTGGTCAAAAATGGTAAAGAAGTCGCTTCAACAGAAAATTCTTCTACCCGCCCATCTTGTTCTTCAACACGAACATTTAATGTACCTGTTAAGCCTTCATTTAAATCACGAATATTAAATGGACCAGGTGGAACCACAGATTGATAAATAACTCGTCCTAATTGACTAATCGTTACTAAAGCATTTGTTTGGGCTATGCCTGTAACTTCTGGTGCATAAGAGCGCAGATTAGGAGGTAACATATTAATATCTGATACTAAACTGGCACCTGTATAACGAAAACTATCAAATATATCTGTGATTAAATAATTCTCGCCTACCGTTAATTGTGATTTTAAGGATGGGATAGGACGATACATATAAAACCGATTCCAACGGAAATCGCTATTTTTTTGATTATAACCTGTAACAATATGACGATAATTTGCTTGCCATTCTGCGCGAATACGCCATGCACCCAAGTTATAGCCTAGCAAACCAAAAGTGTTGACATTTCCTGTATTATCATCAGCAGTATGATTCTGTTTAATCCAATTTGCAGAAATATTATAATCTAAAATAAATCCATTAATCCCTGTACTCCATAAAGAAGAAGGCACCCAATAACTGTTTTGATATTCTAAATATGATTGAGGAATACGGATACTTAAGCTATTTTGAGGTAAATTTGCTTGAACGAGCATTCCATCAACACTTGAAACAACTAAACATTGTTCTTTTATACCCGGAATAGACACCCACTCTAATTGCTTTTGGTTCTTCTTTAAAAAACCAAAACTTTTGACTATTTCAGGAGTCAAACAGGCCTCTGTCATAGAAGGATCATTTAATGATTCAAAAAAACGAATTTTTTCATCTTTTAGTGCATTATTGTTTAAAGAAATTGAAAAGTAATAATTACCAGGTGGGATATAACCAGGTTTAGAGAAATAATCAATTTGAAAATTATCTTTATCAGAAATATCTAACAAATCGGTATTAAAATGTAGGTTATTTAATTTATTCGTATTTTTATCTTTTTTATCAATTTCATTAACGGTTGCTTCCTCTTTAATAGCCAGACTTTTTTCTGACGTAGAAAAATCATCTTTGCTATTATCGTTTAATACAGCAAATGAATTCGATGCGATGAATATCGTACAAAAAATTAGTAAAATTCTTGTTAAAAATCCTTTATTTAACATAAGCTTACTATTAAAAACCCAATTTTTAAAATATTGATGTAATATAGTTACTAAATAAGGTTTAAGGAGATATAAGAAAGAGTAAAGTTTGTAATTCCTTGGAATTCACCTAAAGGAATGTCTGCTGCTGTCGTTGCAGTATCCTTTGTTTTCAAATATGCACTAAAGTTCATAGTGTTATAACCTGGTTGAAGCATACCATTTAGGTTTTGTGCTGTACCAAATTTAATCGCTTCATTATTTGCAGCACTTGAAATAATAATACCGACATTACCAGCTAAAGGATCTCCACCAAATCCTGTTACGCCTAATGCTGTAATACTATTACCAAGGTCAACAGTACTACCAGAGAAAGTAATACTTACTGCACCAGTTGCTAAATTAGGTTGTGTAGCTGTACCAAAATCACAGTCTTCTAATTCAATTGAAAATGGTTTTGGTGTTGATTCGCCTGATGCGGCTAAAGCTGAATTTGATATCTGACCGAGATAAACGACTTGATCTACAGATTCAGGTGCAATTGAACATGGTGCATTAACAATTTCACCTTTAAATGTAACTTTACCATGACCTTGGTCTGCTGCTTGAGTGGTCATAGCCAATGAAAGACCAAGTGCTGTAGCTAATGATGATGAAATAATTGTCTTATACATTAAAAAAACCTCGTTGTTTTTCTGTGTGGATTAAATATTAATGAGACTAAATATTAACAATAAATTTAATAAAAAATAGTATTAAAACTAAAAATATATAAAAAAGTAATTAAATAAAACACAATTTATGATTGCATCATGATATAAGGAGATTGTTACACAAAATTAATTAATGAAAGTTTTTCTTAGCCATATACTCTCTAAACGGGAGTGAATGAAAGCGTAAAATACCAACTTAAATATCATGACCAATCGTGAAAATTACATATAAAAATAGACAATAAAAATATTAAAATACAAATAGT
>NZ_JBCNKN010000003.1:0-351687 GCF_039596015.1 Acinetobacter sp. | reverse complement strand
TCCGGTATCCACGGCTAAGCTTGGTAGTGGCAGGCTCGCTGGATTGGTTTGGTCAATGGTCACTGCACCTAAGCTGCTCGCACTACCCACATTGCCCGCGGCATCCACTTGACGGATCTGTACGGTATCTGCGGTATAGCTGCCTTCGGCCAGGTTAAAGCTGTTGCCTGTTCCTGTCGTCCAAGTCGTACCACCATCGGTGCTGTATTGCCACAATGCGCCAGTTTCAAGACCCGTGGTATCCACATGGATCGTGCCATTGCTGCTGATGCCGTCACTGTTACTGCTTCCGGTATCCACGGCTAAGCTTGGTAGTGGCAGGCTCGCTGGATTGGTTTGGTCAATGGTCACTGCACCTAAGCTGCTCGCACTACCCACATTGCCCGCGGCATCCACTTGATGGATTTGCACCATCCCTGCGGTATAACTGCCTTCTGCCAGGTTAAAGCTGTTGCCTGTTCCTGTCGTCCAAGTCGTACCGCTATCGGTGCTGTATTGCCACAATGCGCCAGTTTCAAGACCCGTGGTATCCACATGGATCGTGCCATTGCTGCTGATGCCGTCACTGTTACTGCTTCCGGTATCCACGGCTAAGCTTGGCGCGGCCAGGCTCGCTGGATTAATAGTGTCTACTTCTGCTGACGCAGATACAGCAGTAGATTCATGATTTGCTGTATCTTTTATGCTGGCTTCAACAGTTAGAACGATACCTTCTGCTGGGGATGGTATTGGAATAATGACATTGATTACACCGTTTGCATCTGCAATAAGATCTCCCGCTACGACTAAATGTTCAACGTAGTCGTTACTACCTGCACCATAGTGAACAATAATCGTATCACCAACATTTACACCTTGCGCTGGTAAGGTAACTGTGACATCAACTGTTTGTTTACCTGCTGTTGTCGTAATTTCATTGGCAGTGATATATGCACTTCCATCACCAATCTTAACTGCTTCAGGAGGTATAACTGAACCAGTACTTCCCGTATCACCCGTGCCACCTGTGGTGCCAGTTTCTCCAGTAGAACCCGTGCCACCTGTAGTTCCAGTTTCACCGGTTGAGCCTGTACCACCTGTGGTGCCTGTTTCACCGGTAGAGCCTGTGCTGCCTGTAGTTCCAGTTTCGCCTGTTGAGCCTGTACCACCTGTGGTGCCTGTTTCACCGGTAGAGCCTGTGCCACCTGTAGTTCCAGTTTCACCGGTAGAGCCTGTACTACCCGTCGTGCCAGTTTCACCGGTAGAACCTGTGCCGCCTGTAGTTCCTGTTTCACCGGTAGAGCCAGTGCCACCTGTGGTGCCTGTTTCTCCAGTAGAACCCGTACCACCTGTGGTGCCTGTTTCACCGGTAGAGCCTGTGCTGCCTGTAGTTCCAGTTTCTCCAGTAGAGCCAGTACCCCCTGTAGTTCCAGTTTCTCCAGTAGAACCTGTACCGCCTGTAGTTCCAGTTTCACCGGTAGAGCCTGTCGTACCCGTTTCGCCAGTAGAACCCGTGCCACCTGTGGTGCCTGTTTCTCCAGTAGAACCCGTACCACCTGTGGTGCCTGTTTCACCCGTTGAGCCTGTGCTGCCTGTAGTTCCAGTTTCTCCAGTAGAGCCAGTACCACCTGTGGTGCCTGTTTCACCGGTAGAGCCTGTGCTGCCTGTAGTTCCAGTTTCGCCTGTTGAGCCTGTACCACCTGTGGTGCCTGTTTCACCGGTAGAGCCTGTGCCACCTGTAGTTCCAGTTTCACCGGTAGAGCCAGTCCCCCCTGTAGTTCCAGTTTCACCGGTTGAGCCTGTGCCACCTGTGGTGCCTGTTTCACCGGTAGAGCCAGTGCCACCTGTAGCTCCTGTTTCACCGGTAGAACCTGTGCCGCCTGTAGTTCCAGTTTCTCCAGTAGAGCCTGTGCCACCTGTGGTGCCTGTTTCTCCAGTAGAGCCAGTACCACCTGTGGTGCCTGTTTCACCGGTAGAGCCTGTGCTGCCTGTAGTTCCAGTTTCTCCAGTAGAGCCAGTACCCCCTGTAGTTCCAGTTTCTCCAGTAGAACCTGTACCGCCTGTAGTTCCAGTTTCACCGGTAGAGCCTGTCGTACCCGTTTCGCCAGTAGAACCCGTACCGCCTGTCGTGCCAGTTTCTCCAGTAGAACCCGTACCACCTGTGGTTCCAGTTTCACCGGTAGAGCCAGTACCCCCTGTAGTTCCAGTTTCACCAGTTGAGCCTGTGCCACCTGTCGTACCCGTTTCACCAGTTGAGCCTGTACCACCTGTCGTACCCGTTTCACCGGTAGAGCCTGTGCCACCTGTGGTGCCTGTTTCACCGGTAGAACCTGTGCCACCTGTGGTGCCTGTTTCACCGGTTGAGCCTGTGCTGCCTGTCGTACCCGTTTCACCGGTAGAGCCTGTGCTGCCTGTCGTACCCGTTTCACCGGTAGAGCCAGTACCGCCTGTGGTGCCTGTTTCACCGGTAGAACCTGTGCCACCTGTGGTGCCTGTTTCACCCGTAGAACCTGTGCCACCTGTGGTGCCTGTTTCACCCGTAGAACCCGTACCGCCTGTGATGCCCGTTTCACCAGTAGAGCCCGTACCGCCTGTGGTGCCGGTTTCACCAGTAGAGCCCGTGCCGCCTGTCGTGCCCGTTTCACCAGTAGAGCCTGTACCGCCTGTGGTGCCTGTTTCACCGGTAGAGCCTGTACCGCCTGTAGTTCCAGTTTCTCCAGTAGAGCCAGTGCCACCTGTGGTACCCGTTTCACCCGTTGAGCCTGTACCACCTGTGGTTCCAGTTTCACCGGTAGAGCCAGTACCCCCTGTAGTTCCAGTTTCACCAGTTGAGCCAGTGCCACCTGTGGTGCCCGTTTCACCGGTTGAGCCAGTACCGCCTGTGGTACCTGTTTCTCCAGTAGAGCCTGTGCCACCTGTGGTGCCTGTTTCACCGGTTGAGCCTGTGCTGCCTGTCGTACCCGTTTCACCGGTAGAGCCTGTGCTGCCTGTCGTACCCGTTTCACCGGTAGAGCCAGTACCGCCTGTGGTGCCTGTTTCACCGGTAGAACCTGTGCCACCTGTGGTGCCTGTTTCACCCGTAGAACCTGTGCCACCTGTGGTGCCTGTTTCACCCGTAGAACCCGTACCGCCTGTGATGCCCGTTTCACCAGTAGAGCCCGTACCGCCTGTGGTGCCGGTTTCACCAGTAGAGCCCGTGCCGCCTGTCGTGCCCGTTTCACCAGTAGAGCCTGTACCGCCTGTGGTGCCTGTTTCACCGGTAGAGCCTGTACCGCCTGTAGTTCCAGTTTCTCCAGTAGAGCCAGTGCCACCTGTGGTACCCGTTTCACCCGTTGAGCCTGTACCACCTGTGGTTCCAGTTTCACCGGTAGAGCCAGTACCCCCTGTAGTTCCAGTTTCACCAGTTGAGCCAGTGCCACCTGTGGTGCCCGTTTCACCGGTTGAGCCAGTACCGCCTGTGGTACCTGTTTCTCCAGTAGAGCCTGTGCCACCTGTGGTGCCGGTTTCACCGGTTGAGCCTGTGCCACCTGTGGTGCCTGTTTCACCGGTAGAGCCTGTGCCACCTGTCGTACCCGTTTCACCTGTACTTCCAGTATCTCCAGCACCACCCGTATAGGTCGTTGTGGCTGGCACAGATTCATTACCTGCAGCATCTTTTGCAGTAATGATTACAGATTCGCCATTTTTTAAACCTGTTTCCAGAGGCACACTAAAATGACCATCTGGGTCAACTGTACTTGTTCCAATCACATTGCCCGACGCATCTTTAATGGTAACAGTAGAGCCAGCTTCCGCTTTACCAGTCACAGTTAAACCATCTGTACTGACTGCCACATCTGTAGGTTCAGCAGGTGCAACCTTATCTGGCGTGTCCACAATCGTCGGATTTGAAATATTTCCAGCACTGTCTGTAGCAGTCACTGTGATTTTGCCGCCATCTGTAGGGCTACCAAGTTCCGTTTTAAAGGTACCGTCAGCTCCTGCCGTACTTGTTCCAATTACCTTGCCCGATGCATCTTTAATGGTAACGGTAGAGCCGGCTTCCGCTTTACCAGTCACGGTTAAACCATCTGTACTGACCTTCACATCTGTAGGGGCAGCTGGTGCTGTTGTATCAGAGAAATTTGATGTTTTATCACTACCGTGGCTATTGGCAGCTGCAATAGCAACTCCGCCACCTAGCGCAATTGCACCTACTGCAAGTAAAGTATCAGAAGTACCACTCTCATCATAAAGCAAAGGTTCTATATCAGATAGGGCGCTATAATTTACTGTTTTAACTAGACTTTCTTCAACATTGACTAAATAAAGTTTTCCATCAGCATTTTGAATAACCAGACTATTTGTTGTTTTATCATCCCCATCACTAAAATAATTATTAATTGTAATTTCTTTACCAGTATCTAATTTTATTATTAATGACTTGCCTTGCCGGCTAATTGCAGAAATCGTTTGAGGGTTTAAATGCTGAATAATGACTGAATTTCCCTCCCCTAAACTTATATTCTCTCCAATATTTTGTTGAATGGTTTGATGCGTAATTTTTGAAACAACTGATCCAGTCATGGTCTGTTTCCTCATATTTAATTTTCTTTCACTCTCACCCTATTAAAAAATCATAAAAATAAGAGTTAAAAGTCTGATTTTTTGCAACAATTCTTTTTCTCAAGTGGTAAACTTTTAAATGTCTACTGGTTTAGTCTACCTATTGTATATATAATTTTTTTTTGCTTAAATAGCAACAACATAATTTATTATTCATGAAGTTAATCATTTCAACAACCAGATAAAAAAGGATCTATCTATATGAAATTAATAATTTTTATTTATTCTTAGCGGTGATCAAATAATAAAAAAGGCTTATTTATCAATGATTAAAATTAAAAGAAACAAGATATGTCTTAATAAGATTCTCTTGATTTATCTTCTCAGTTTTACAACACAACATGGTTTTGCCCAAGAGGTTCCTCCTCCTTCTACTGGCTTGATCCACCACATCTTCAACGACTCTTCGAAAGATGACTTCAAAACCTTAAAATTAGCAGATGTTTCAAATTTCAATGTTGTACCTAATAGTCGTCTAAATGAACTCCCCATTGTTGGTAGAGAACCCCCTCCTTCAGACCAGAATATTCTTGCTCCTCACATTAGTCCAAAACAAACATTAAATTTAAATGAAGTGATTCTGATTGCTGTTGCACGCCACCCTTCTATCACCAGTGCAATTGCAGATCTATCAACACAAAACTCAAATATTCGGGTTGCGCAGGCCGCTTATTACCCTCAATTGTCTGGTGGTATCCAAACAGGTGATTTTGATTCGGCACAACGGGGACGGCAGGTTTACACCATCAACGCTTCTCAAATGGTTTATGATTTTGGAAAAACCAAAACCAATGTTGATATTCAAAAATCCAAACAGGTTTTAGAACAAGCCAATGTCCTAATTGCAATGGATCAGATTGCAACAGTGACCTCTCAGGCTGTTTTTAATGTTTTGCGTTATCGCTCATTAATGAATATCGCAGAAAAACAATTGCAAGGTTTGCAACGCCTATATGAAATCGCCCGATTACGTGCCAATGCTGGTATTAGTAGCCAAGCTGACCCCGTACAAGCCAAAAGTTATGTCGAATATGCACAGTCATATTTAATTACCCAACAAAGCAATTTAAGACAACAAGAACAAAAATTACGCACACTCTTAGGTTTTGATATATCAGCGACACAATTTATGATTCCAGATTCATTTATTCAAACATCTGGTTTATATAGTGCACCTCAGCTCAATACGATTCCAAGCATGATCGCAGCAGAGGCAGAGATTAATGTCGCAAAATACGAAAAAGAAAAAACCAAACTCAGCCCTTATCCGACGTTCTCTTTGGTTGGCTCGGTTAATAAAGCCCTTAATGGCATAAACCCCAATACAGGCCGACGTAACGATACAGATAGTTCCATTTATTTATCCATGAGTAGTAATTTTTATCAGGGGGGTGCAATACGGGCACAAATCAATTCTGCCAATTATGCAGAGCAAGCCGCAAAAGCAAAGTTAGATGCAGCTTATCTCAATGTCTTACAAAGTACACGTAATGATATGGAAATTATTGATAATGCCCAACGCCAAATCGAAATTTTACGTAATCGGGAACAATCCACAGAGAAAACTCAAGAGCTCTATGAAGAACAATACAAATTAGGCAAACGCTCAATTTTAGACTTATTGAGTTCAGAACAGTCCTATCACAGTTCAAAAGCCGAACGCGAAACCGTCCGCTTCGACATCTATAATACAATTACGGATTATATTGCTGTCGTTGGGAAAAGCCGTGATGTTTATGACCTAAATAATCAGAATATACAAGGTTTTGAGGTACAGCCATGAACCAAAGCATAATCACAGATCATCAATTTCAATCATGGCTGCAAGCCCTAAATATTATTGCATCACATTATCGAATTGAAGTTTCCCATGAACAACTTCTACTACAAACCCAATGGAACAAATATGAGCATGTTGATGATTTTTTACATGCGACGGTTCGACAAATTGGGTTAAAAATGCGTAAGGCAGATGCTAGGCTTAATCAGATTACCGCATGGCAACTGCCTTTAATTTTAGAACTGAACGATGGGCAAATTGCTGTTCTAGATAAAATTGATCAAACGGGGCAAATGAATCTTCAATTTAGTGGAGATCAGGGGTTATTTCAGAGCTTTCATGTTGATGAATTAGAACATCAGGTCAAACAAATTTATATTTGTCGTCCAGAAAGTTCCATTCCCGATATTCGGGTCGATGAATATATCAAACCGTACCAACAAAATTGGTTCTGGAAAATTATTTTACATGACTGGAAACGCTATATCGATATTGCGGTTGCTTCACTTGCTGCCAATATTTTAGCACTAGCAACCATTATTTTTTCCATGCAGGTTTATGACCGTGTTGTTCCTTCACAGTCTATCCCTACGCTCTGGGTTTTAGCAGGCGGTGTACTCATTGCTGCTATCCTTGAATTTATTTTGCGTATTTCTCGTGTGCATCTTTCAGACCTTTTAGGAAAAAGATCTGATTTAAAAATTTCCGATTATGTTTTTGGTCACGCCTTACATATCAAAAATAGCGCACGGTCAAAATCTACAGGAACCTTCATTTCACAAATCCGTGAACTGGAAAATGTTCGGGAACTTATTACTTCAACCACCATTGGCGCAGTTGCAGATTTACCCTTTTTCCTTTTATTTCTGTGTATTTTCTGGATTATCGGGGGCAATTTATTTTGGGTTATTTTACTCATTGTACCGTTAATGATTATCCCTGCCATTATCGCACAAAAGAAACTGGCTATTTTATCTCAGCAAGGCATGCGTGAAAGCGCAATTCGTAATGCCATTTTAGTTGAAGCGGTACAGGGAATTGAAGAAATTAAGCTCCTTCGTGCCGAACAACGCTTTCAAAACCAGTGGCATCATATGAATCAGGTTTCTGCTGATGTCGGCATGCAACAACGTAAAATCACAGGATGGCTCAATGCTTGGACAGCAAAATTACAGGGATTAACCTATGCCATTATTGTTTTAGTCGGCTGCTTTGCCGTTATTGATGGTTCAATGACAACAGGGGCACTGGTAGCCTGTTCAATTTTATCTTCTCGGATGCTAGCGCCTATTTCTCAAATTACGGCAGTCCTCGGACGCTGGCAGCAAGTGAAGGTGGCAAAGAAAGGACTGGATGACTTAATGCAAAAACCTGTCGATCATCCTGAACGTAGCAACATGATTCAGAAAAACAACATTCGGGGCGACTATCAATTCAGCAATGTTATCTTTAAATACAATGAAGATGATAATCAGGCTATTCTCAATATTCCAAACCTACACATCAAGGCTGGAGAAAAAATTGCAATTCTAGGGCGAAATGGTGCGGGAAAATCTTCACTGTTACAACTGCTCTCTGGAATGCAAACCACAACACAAGGCTCAATAACATTAGACCATATTGAAATGTCTCTCCTTGATCCTGACGATATTCGCCGAGATATGACCCTCCTCAATCAAGGTGCGCATTTGTTTTATGGCACCATCCGAGAAAATTTAAAACTTGGAGCCCCTACTGCAACAGACCAAGAAATTTTTCATGCTTTAAAAATTGCAAATGCGCTAGATATCGTGAATCAAAAGAAAGAAGGACTCGACCATCTTATTTTAGAAGGAGGGATTGGCTTTTCGGGTGGACAACGTCAGGCCTTACTTTTGGCACAACATATTTTGCGTGATACCAATATTGTGCTTTTTGATGAACCAAGCGCAGCACTCGATGATGTCAGCGAAAAAATCATTGTAGAACAGTTAAAAAAATGGTCTACACATCGAACTTTGGTTGTCGCAACACACCGCCCTGCGATTTTGCAATTGGTTGATCGGATTATTGTTCTTCATGAAGGACGAATCATTAAAGATGGACCACGCGATATTATATTAAACACTAATAAATCAAATACTTCGGAGAGTCAACATGGAGCAGCATAACGCATCGACTCAAGGAATACCAACATCAGCAACACCAACAAGACCTACCAACCCAACTGAAATGGTCACAAAAGAGCCGTCTTTACCCAGACCCTCATGGATCATCTGGATTATTATGATTGGGCTTTCAGTCTTATTTGTATGGGCGTGGTGGTTTAAACTAGAAGAAGTTTCAACAGGAACAGGGAAAGTTATTCCCTCTTCTAAAGAACAAATTATTCAATCTTTAGATGGCGGTGTGGTCACAAAACTAGATGTCAAAGAAGGAGATATTGTCAAAAAAGGACAAATTCTTGCCCAACTTGACCCAACACGATTTGAATCACAAGTCGGTGAAAGCCAATCCAAATTATACGCAGCCCAAGCAAAAGCAGCCCGATTGGAAGCTGAAGTCAATGGAACACCGCTGGTCTTTCCAAAATCTGTACGCCACATGTCGGGCCTTGTCCGAGAAGAAACCGCACTTTACGCTTCACGACGTGAAAATTTAAATGATTCAATCAATGGTTTAACGCATGCGCTTGGATTAGTCAAAAATGAATTGGCAATGACGGAACCACTGGTCACCAAAGGTGCTGCTTCGGAAGTGGAAGTGCTACGTCTCAAACGTGACATCAATAATTTTGAAAATCAAATTAGCGATAAACGCAATGACTACTACGTTAAAGCACGTGAAGAATTAGCTCAGGCCAATGCTGATATTCAATCGCTGCAACAAGTCATTAATGGTCGTAACGACTCGGTCAAGCGTTCAACCTTTTATGCTCCCGTGCGCGGTATTGTAAAAGAGCTTGAGGTGAATACCATTGGAGGGGTTATCCCACAAAATGGTAAAGTCATGACGATTGTACCTTTAGATGAACAACTTTTGATTGAAGCACGAATCTCACCAAAAGATATTGCATTCATTCATCCCGGACAGTCTGCACTGGTCAAAATTACCGCCTACGATTACTCAATTTATGGTGGACTAGCAGGAAAAGTCGTGGTGATCTCACCCGATACCCTGCGTGATGAAGTTAAACAAGACCAGTTCTATTATCGTGTTTATATCCGAACCAATACAGACAAATTAGTCAACAAAGCAGGCCAGAAATTTGCGATTACTCCCGGTATGGTTGCAACTGTCGATATTCAAACAGGTGAAAAAACCGTTTTAGACTACTTACTTAAACCATTTAACAAAGCTAAAGAAGCATTACGCGAACGTTAACACGCCTTCCCAATACGGCTTTTTATCCTTTTGATTCCCCGCGTTCCAAGATCAAAAGGATTTAAAAAGCCGTTTATAATTTTTTTACTTTTCAAGACGTCTCTTTTTCGGCAAACTTAAACGAGGTAGAGTTTCATCCACTTTTTTGCTAAGAATACCCTGAACGAAAGTCACATTCAGCCGTATTTTTAGCAAAAATATCTGGAATGAAAGTGTTACAATAGAACGTTTACAAATTTTCAGGGCAGCCCTCTTCGTGGTGCCTATTTATAAGTTAGGACTAGCAATGACTGATAATGCAACAATCTTGCAGCATGTACCAGTAGGCAAAAAAGTTGGTATTGCCTTTTCTGGTGGTTTAGATACTTCAGCAGCTTTATTGTGGATGAAACAAAAGGGTGCAGAGCCTTATGCGTATACTGCAAACTTGGGTCAACCAGATGAAGATGATTACGATGCCATTCCTAAAAAAGCAGAACAATATGGTGCAATTAAAGCACGTTTAGTTGACTGCCGTTTACAGTTGGCACTTGAAGGTATTGCTGCAATTCAATGTGGCGCATTTCATATCAGCACAGGCGGTGTACCTTACTTCAACACCACACCACTTGGTCGTGCGGTAACAGGAACCATGCTTGTTACTGCCATGAAAGAAGATGATGTCAATATCTGGGGCGATGGTTCTACTTATAAAGGAAACGACATCGAGCGTTTCTACCGTTACGGTTTGTTGACCAACCCTGCCCTTAAAATCTATAAACCTTGGTTAGACCAACAGTTTATTGATGAGTTGGGCGGTCGTGCTGAAATGTCTCAGTTCCTGATCGACAACGGTTTTGACTATAAAATGTCAAAAGAAAAAGCCTACTCAACTGACTCTAACATGCTAGGCGCAACTCACGAAGCGAAAGATCTTGAATACCTAAATGCAGGTATCAAAATCGTAGAGCCAATCATGGGCGTTGCTTTTTGGAAAGATGAAGTCGAAATTAAACCTGAAGAAGTTTCTGTTACTTTCGAAGAAGGTATGCCAGTTGCATTGAACGGTCAACGCTTTGACAATCCAGTTGAACTCATTCTTGAAGCAAACCGTATTGGTGGTCGTCATGGTTTGGGTATGTCTGATCAAATCGAAAACCGTATCATTGAAGCAAAATCTCGTGGTATCTATGAAGCACCGGGGATGGCACTACTTCATATCACTTATGAACGCCTTGTTACAGGGATTCATAACGAAGATACGATTGAACAATACCGCATCAACGGTTTACGTTTAGGTCGTTTACTTTACCAAGGTCGCTGGTTCGACTCTCAAGCATTGATGCTTCGTGAAACTGCACAGCGTTGGGTTGCAAAAGCAATTACAGGTACAGTAACACTTGAACTTCGTCGCGGTAATGACTTTACGATCATGAACACCGAGTCACCTAACCTGACTTATGAAGCAGAACGTCTAACCATGGAAAAAGGTGATTCAACCTTTACACCAATGGATCGTATCGGTCAGCTTACGATGCGTAATCTTGATATTATCGATACACGTGCAAAATTGGGTATCTATAGCAATGCAGGACTCTTGTCTATTGCACAAGGCTCGGCAGTACCACAATTAGAAAACAAGAAAAAATAATCTCTTTCTTGTCTCAAGGAAAAGTCAGCATAAAAATGCTGGCTTTTTTTTATGCTTTATTTAGATCATCTGAAATAACGTATTGGTAACTCTGATGCCGACCTAAAGTTTTGGCATGATACAACGCCTGATCTGCAAATAATAATAACATGTGAGGTGAAAAGTGTGGTTCACCTTGGTATAACATCACCCCAACACTAATCGTTACATAAGGTGCAATCTCTGACTTTTTATGCTCAATTTCCAATCGATCAATTTGATTAATCAACATTTCCGCTAATTCATTTGCATAATGAGCAGAAGTATTTGGAAATAAGACCACAAATTCTTCCCCGCCATAACGTGCTACAAAATCTGAATGTCGTATTTGATTTTGAATGGTCTGAGCAATTTTCTTTAAAACAACATCTCCTTGAGGATGTCCATAAAAATCATTATATGCCTTAAAATAATCAATATCGATAAACAACACCGCAAGTGGCGTCTGATTATATCGTGCTATCGTATAATATTGCTCTAACGTTTCATCCAAACTTCGACGATTAGAAATTGCTGTCAAACCATCACTATTACACAGCTTTAATAAACGAATGTTATAATCTTTTAAAATATATTGATCAATTTCAATAAGTTTGGTTTTTAAAAAACTGGTGCGCTCTTTATAATTAATAATCTTGGTAATTGCGAAACCGACTAGATTACTTCCAATAAAAACACGTGATGTCAAAATAGGATCAAAATCTATTCGTTGATGTATTAAAAATATAAAAACACCCAGTGTAGACAATATCCCCGAAACAAACATTTGAATCGGCTTTACACCTGTGGCCAAGTAGCCAAAAACAAAACCAAATGCAATAAAAATAAATTGTAACTTTAATGACACTGTATAGAGTGACATAATGAGAATCGAGGTTATAAAAATAACCCAATTCACTAAAAACAATGCAATATAACTAAACCACTGATCATTTTTTTTATTTTTGGCTAAAAAGAATAATAAAAATAAACACACTGCCCCATTCGAAACATTTAATGCACAACGCCAATAATCATGCGAATAATATTCATCTGGAATAATAAAATAATTTCGAACTAAAATAAAAAGACCAAAGACCAGATAAATAAGAATACCAGACCTGAAAAAGACCAGCAGACTATCCTTGTTTTTTTGCCGAAAATAAACCCAAAATTCAGCCTCGTAAGGCTCTGGTAGTGGATGCCCTGCTTTTCTCTCATGCTCGGTTAAAATTGCTGTAATTTCATGCTTTTGAGCTTGTAATGTCGCAATATCTGAGTTATATGTCATGCTTTAACCCTAAACATGCTTCCCCTCAGTTAAAATTAGCATAATTTTTAAAAATATATCCTTCTAATTACAACATTTCTTCTACTTGAAAGTTACCATTCTGACTTAAATTGCATTATCATTTACTTTATTTTTAGCTTGAATCCCCTTGAAAACGATTACACTTATTCAGCCAGATGATTGGCATGCTCATTTGCGTGATGGTCTTGCGCTAAAACGCACCGTCCCAGACCTCGCAAAACAGTTTTCCCGTGCGATTTGCATGCCGAATCTTGTTCCACCAGTAAAAACGGTTGAAGAAGCACAAGCATATCGTGAAAGAATTTTAAGCCATGTTCCTGAAGGCGTGGAATTTGACCCACGTATGGTGCTGTATTTTACCGACCATACTTCGCCTGAAGAAGTAAAAAAAATAAAAGATTCAGCGCATGTCAATGCGATTAAACTTTATCCTGCGGGTGCAACCACGAATTCCGACAATGGTGTCAGTGATATTCGTAAAGTTTATGCCGTCATTGAACAACTCGAAAAACATCAAGTTCCGCTGTTACTCCACGGTGAAGTGACACATTCACATATTGATATTTTTGATCGTGAAAAACGCTTTTTAGATGAAGTGCTTTCTCCGTTATTAAAACAATTTCCTGAACTCAAAATTGTTCTCGAACACATCACCACCAGTGAAGCAGCGCATTTTGTCTTAGAACAAGACCGTAATGTTGCAGCGACCATTACACCTCAGCACTTATTGTTTAACCGCAATGATATGTTGGTCGGTGGTATTAAACCGCATTTTTATTGCTTACCCATCTTAAAACGCCAGCAACACCAAACCACATTGCTTGAAGTGGCAACCAGTGGTAATCCTAAATTTTTCCTAGGAACAGATAGCGCACCACATGCGCAACATGCCAAAGAAAATGCTTGTGGCTGTGCGGGTTGTTATAGTGCACCAACCGCCATTGAACTTTATGCGCAAGCATTTGATCAGATGGGTAAAATTGACCGTTTAGAAGGCTTTGCAAGCTTCTTTGGTGCAGACTTCTATGGCTTGCCACGCAACACCAACACCATTACATTGGCGCAAGAAGAACAAGTAATTCCTGAAAGTTTCGACTATTTGGATAATCAAAAAATTATCCCGCTTTATGCAGGTAAAACCATCCAATGGAGAAAAGTGTGACTGATTCAACGGCTCCAATCATAGGTCAACGTTTTCGAGGTTTTCTACCTATTGTCGTCGATGTCGAAACTGCGGGTTTTAATGCGCAAACCGATGCTCTACTTGAAATTGCATGTATTCCTATTCTTTACAATGAACAAGGTCAATTTGTGCCAGGTGAGGCATTACATGCACATATCAACCCTTTTGAAGGGGCAAATCTAGACCGAAGATCACTCGATTTTATTGGGATTGACCCCTTCAATCCACTACGGGTTGCTATGGCAGAAGATGAGAAGTCAGCTTTAAAACGTATTTTTAAAGAACTAACTGCTGTTCGTCGTCAACAACAATGTACTCATGCCGTTTTGGTTGGGCACAATGCACATTTCGACTTAGGGTTCTTACAAGCAGCAATTGCTCGGACAGGAACTAAAAATCAGAGTCCTTTTCACAGTTTTTCTGTGTTTGATACCGTGACTTTAAGTGCAGTTATGTTTGGACAAACGGTTTTAGCAAAATCATGTATTCAGGCAGGAATTGAGTTTGATGGTAAAGAAGCTCACTCTGCTTTATACGATACACAGAAGACTGCTGAACTGTTTTGCTATATTTTAAACAAACTCGCACCACATGTACTTGACAGTTTGGTGGCGGATCAATAAGATACCGCCATCCTCACAACGTCCCTATCGTCTAGAGGCCTAGGACATCGCCCTTTCACGGCGGTAACCGGGGTTCGAATCCCCGTAGGGACGCCATCTATTTATTTCCTTTATATTTTTTTATTAAAACGATGCAAATAGCACAATCAAAAATGGTGCGAGCAGCGTTAATATAAATCCACTAAAAATTGCAATCTGTACCTCTAACGCTGAACAGCTCTTTTTTACAAAAAGCAAAGTTGAATCCATTGATGTTGCACCACATATACCAATCACAGGATATGGCATGCGTTGTCCAAGCAAATACAACAAACCAATCGCATAAAACTCACGCATTAAATCAGTCAATAAGGCAAAACTACCTAATTCAGGATTGGTGAGCGTTGCAATCAGCGACCCCGACAAACTAAACCAACCAAAACCACTGCCAACCATCATTAAAGTGGTTGCAGAGTAATGCGTAAATAATGACAAAATGCCTGCCGAAACCACCATCGCCAAAATTGTAATAATAGGCACACTAAAATGGCGTTTGGTTAAGCTTTGCAACTGTACCGTAGAGAAATCCACACCAATAAAAAAAATAAGTATATACAATAGATTACTTGCTAAATGTTCTGTCGAGAACTTTTGATTGAAGCCTACATACAAAACAATCCCAAACACCACCATCAACATGGCAATCACACATTCTTTGATTGGACTTAAAACATCTTTTAAGCTGCGCATCGCCACATTTGCTTTAGACAATTCCGTTTTTCGATACAAAAATAAAAAAGTTACACCCGACAACACTGAAGCATAGAGCAAAGCATGCAACAAGACCGATATGCCAATTTGTGGATTAGCAAGTACTTCAGCAAATTGAAAGCCTATAGCAACCAGTAGTAGCCACACCAAATAGGTAATGCTTCGAATTATTTTTTGTTTTAGCGATGCGGCAGCAAACTTTCCAAAACCCCATCCCAAAACCAAAGCCAATAAAATGGGTACTAATGAACTAAACAATACGCTCAACATTTTAATTTTTATCCAAATTTAAGTCATACAAAACTTTTGCTAATGTAGCATTTTTCGATAATACTAACGAATAAGACAACTTTAAGTTCACTATTGCACATTTAATGGTTTTCTCTACAATAACCCGCTTCATTATTCTGTATTTTTATTTTTCATGCAGTCATCTCAAACTCCGAATGATGCTTCGCATCAGGGCAATTCTGCGCCACTCAAACGCGCTATGAGTACCCGACACCTCGTGATGCTATCACTAGGTGGTGCCATTGGCACAGGCCTGTTTTTAGGTTCGGGTGAAGTCATTGCACAAACGGGGCCTGTAGGTGCCATTATCTCTTATTTCCTAGGCGGTTTAATTGCATACATGGTGATGCTCTGCTTAGGTGAACTTGCTGTACACATGCCTGTTTCAGGGTCATTTGGCGAATATGCCAATCGATATATCGGCCCAGCTACAGGTTATATGATTACTTGGCTATATTGGCTGACATGGACAGCCACACTGGGAACTGAATTTACCGCAGCCGCTTTGCTGATGCAGGAATGGTTTCCACACGTTTCCATGTGGATTTGGACTGTTATCTTTGCAGCTTTGGTCTTTATCTTAAATATCAGCTCCACCCGCATGTTTGCCGAATCTGAATTCTGGCTAGCACTGGTAAAAGTCGTCACAGTTATTGGCTTTATTCTGTTGGGACTGCTGGCAATTTTTGGCATTATCCCATTTCATAGCATGCACCATGCACCGCTATTTCATAACCTGACGGCTCAGGGCTGGTTCCCTCAAGGGTTATTTCCAATCTTCTCGACAATGCTGATTGTAAACTTTGCCTTTTCTGGAACTGAACTGATTGGTGTTGCTGCTGGAGAAACAGAAGATCCTGCACAGAATGTTCCAAAAGCAATTAATGCTGCCATTTGGCGTTTACTGATTTTCTTTGTTGGTACCATTATTGTCATTAGTGCATTACTGCCATACCAACAAGCAGGCTTAAGCTCAAGCCAAGTCAGCAGCAGCCCTTTTGTGACGGTATTTAGCTATATTGGTATTCCATACGCTGAAGATATTATTCGTTTTGTGATTATCACGGCATTGCTTTCTGCTGCAAATTCAGGTTTATACGCTGCATCACGCATGATGTGGGCGCTCTCTGCCAAAAAGCAATTGCCACGTATTTTTGCCAAACTTACTAAATCAGGAACACCGATTGTTGCCATTATTGTCACCATGTTTGGTGCCATTCCAGGGTTACTTTCGGAACAATTTGCGCCTGAAACTATTTTCAAAAACTTGTTAGGTGTTGCGGCATTTACGATGGTAATTGTCTGGATTGCGATTTGCGTCTGCCAATTCAATTTCCGTCGACAATGGTACAAATCTGGACATAAAGTCGGTGATTTACGCTTTGCTGCGCCATTTTTCCCACTTACTCCAATCTTAGGTTTTGCATTCTGTGTTATTACCTGTATTAGCATGACCCAAGACAGTTCTATGCTTCCAGGTTTTTATAGCTGCCTTATCTTTATTGCGCTGTGCTACCTAAGCCATTTTATCTTTTATAGAAAACAAACAGATTGATTTTTAACTCTCTGTTTTGATAAAAAAGTGTAGCTAAGTGCTGCACTTTTTTATATCAGTAGATATCGCAAAGATTAAACTTCATTTTATAATTTTAGATTTGTACACTCATTATTTTACATACGGCATAAACCCGTCATATCTAAATACTCAAGCACTCTGGTTACATTGACTCAAAAGTCTTCATTCATATTATGTAGCCAAACAGGCTACTCATACACACATTCAAAATTCTCCCTTTATTGGAAAAATGATGATGAGCTATATCAATTCGGATATTTGAGCAGAACAATATAAAGATTTAGTCCTTCATTTACCTCACAGCCTTGTAATATTTTAGAGCGCTATCTTGATCATCATGTATCACATCCAACAACACTGTGAATGAATAGTATGAGCATTCTTTGCTCAGAAAAATCACTTAAACCTGTTCCCGATGCAAATTTTTCTCTGTTTATTTTTCACTGTTGCAAATCATTTGATCAAGATATTGCTCAAGCAACCACAAAAAATGAACAACCATTTATAGCATCTCGCATCGTTAGATGTATTTTTAACCAATCAAAAATTTTTAAGTTTCATTAAAAATATCTAGACCCAATCTTTTTTCACCACAGTAACCCATTCAATATGATGATATTTCCAGCAAAAATCATATTTTTTCGATAAATTTAATATTTTTTAAACAAACACCTTAAAAAACTTACTTTTTTCTCAAAAAGTGTTTGACACTTTTTTATATTCCCCCTAATATACGCCCACCTTCTGATGTGTCCCTATCGTCTAGAGGCCTAGGACATCGCCCTTTCACGGCGGTAACCGGGGTTCGAATCCCCGTAGGGACGCCACTAAATCTGAAAATTTAGGCAAGTTATCATTAGGTAATGCCTCATATAAGTCCCTATCGTCTAGAGGCCTAGGACATCGCCCTTTCACGGCGGTAACCGGGGTTCGAATCCCCGTAGGGACGCCAAATTCTAAAAAGCCCAGTTCAATACACGACTGGGCTTTTTTCTATCTAAAAATTGCATTTCTTCAATATCAAGATTTCACAATCTCACCAAGCCATAAATGGTGATGTATACGTTCTCTTAGTTCCAGCTTGGGTCTCTCTCGTTTTTTATCAGTCGTATTGCGCCCAAGAATAAAACCAATGATAAGCCCCGTTGCAAATATCAAAACTACACTCATGTTAAATTACTCTAATTCTTTGGGTGCATTTTAAACGAGTTTAGATAAATTATCTTTTAAAAACAAAAGTGATTTTATTCAAACCATTTTTTAATCATGCAAAAAAAGATGATCTCAGATCCTTCACAGCCATACCTTGAATCTCTTACACCTGTTATTTCTACTAGAAAATCTTGAACGTATTTGAGTGTAATTTTTTATAACTCATCTTACGTCCATTTTTAGAAATCTTCTGCAACCCTAAAAGCCTAAAGATAATCTCGGCTTAAACAAACAATTTAGATTGTGATATTTTTTATAATGAATGGCTCTTGTAAATGACATATTCAAAGTTGTTGGTGTACCGATATTTTTATCAAACATCGATACACCAACGGTTAAATCAAAAATGCAGACTTACTTTTAATATTGAAGAATATTCGCGTTAATTTTAGTCCATGTAATTTGATTCGATAAATGCATGTTTCTCATGGTTGCTGAAAGTGGTCTTGATGCATTTGTTCCATTAAAGATAAATCTTGATGCACCATTTACAGTGATATTGTTATAGCTGATATCATGCCAATACGCTTTGGTATTTCCCGATTTTTTCTCATACACCGTATCCATTACAATCGCATTTGGAACATTAGTCATCGTCACTTGATTGTAGTGAATATTTGCAACTTCACCCGACGCAGATTGATCGCTCTTGATTCGCAGTCCATTGGTCGTACCACTGAGCGTCAAACCATTCACATCAATATTATAAACACCATCCGTCGTTTCACTTCCAATTGATAGACCATGACCAGCTCCAAATCTATTATCAATGAAACTCATATTCGTTGAAGAACCTGCGGATGGATTGGCTTTAATCGCCACATTGTCATCGCCTGTGCTGATATAACTATGTGTAACCGTAACGTTTCTAGATGAGATTGGGTCAATACCATCGGTATTACGTGCTGTTGCTGGTGTATCGATTGTCACCCCCCACGCGGTTAAACCATCCCCCTGTTTGAATACAACATGGAAGTTTGGTGAATTTCTTAAAGTAATTTTATATAAGGTGATATTATGACCATTATTAATTTGGATTAAACGCGGTGCGTTTTGCTTCTTGCCAGATGTTTTCGCCTGTTGTGCCAAGTTCCACCAACTGATATTTTTATCACTCAATGTCACCCCACCTTGCCCATCTATGCTGCCTAAACCATAAATACCTGAATTGGAAGCCGAGTTCATAGTAATCAATGCAGAGCATCCATTACCTTTTGTATCTAGCGTTCCACAGGTTCTATTGCCATTATCAAAAGCACTGGCTCTGTTTAAGGCATGTAAAATCGCACCTTGGTCAACCCACAGGCTTACACCTGATGGAATAACCAATGGGCCTGAATAAAAATTGCGTTGCGAACCTTGAACAATTAATTTTACGGCATGGCCACTTGAACAATTATTCAATGCAGTTTGAATCATCCGTGTTGTATCACTTCCTGTTGCTTTTAAAGTAGCACATGAGGAAGGAATCACTGGCTCCCGAACAGTTCGTGTATCTGATGCTGATGCGATTTGAATCATAGATAAACCGGCACATAACACCATCCCTGTCGAATAAACACGAGCAGAATTAAACATAAAACGATACCCCAAGAAAAAAGTAGTATTATTGGTTTTAACTTTTTTATACCAACCTGAGTTCGATATAAAAAATAGATATATAGAACACATATAAGAAAAGCCTTGTATTTGCAACAAATTGATTTTAAAAAACAAAATACTACAAAACAAAGCTTTTCCGCGAACTACATTATCGGAGAATTCTGAAATTCAGATTAATTTTACAAAATATTTGATGCCCAATTTACCAAAGCATTTAACGCCAATATCAACAATAAAAACCAATACTTAGCTTATTTAAAGCACCAGTTATCCTCATTTTATTTTAAAAATTTGCTTTTCGATTTTTTTAATATTTTTATTGCCCAATGCCCATTCCATTTTTCAAAAACCCATCTTTTTCTAATATCATTAGCAAAAACCAATGTATTAAAATGATGCCCAATTGAACATTTGCTATATCATTCAATCTTAAATTTCTTAGTCGATGTTATAGCGATTTTGATGGCTTGTTTGTTCCCAATCAACCAAAATCTAGTATTGACTCGCTTCGATTAATTGTTGGGTATAGGCCATTTGAGGTGTTTTAAATAATTGTTCTGTTGGCTGAAATTCAACTACCTGAGCCTGATGCAAAACCAAAACCTGCTGGCACAATGCTCGTACAATCTGTAAGTCATGGCTAATCAGCAAATAACTCATGTCAAATTGCTGCTGTAAACGTCTTAGCAATGTGACAATGCCACGTTGTGTGGTTCGGTCTAAAGCTGACGTTGGCTCATCTAAAATGAGTAATTTAGGCTGTAAAATTAAAGCCCTTGCTAAAATTACTCGCTGCCGTTGCCCACCTGATAATTCATGCGGGTAACGTGTTAAAAATGAAGTCGGTAACTCAACATAACCCAAAGCTTGTTCAATCTGCTGTTGGCGTTGTTTGTCATTTAAGTTCCCTTTTAATATAAGCCCTTCGGCAATCAGCTCTGCAACCGTTAGGCGTGGGTTTAAACTACTGTATGGGTCTTGGAATACCATTTGAAATTGCGTACGTTGCGGGCGCAATGCTTTCTCTTTTAACAGGTTTAAATCCTGCCCTAGTAGCACAATTTGCCCTTCACTAGGTAACAACCTTGCCACAGCCAAAGCCAATGAGGTTTTTCCCGAACCACTTTCCCCCACAATACCAATCGACTCCCCTTGCATCAAAGTCAGGTTCATCGCCTCAAGTGCTGTTGTAAAGTCAGTGATGTGGTTCAACCACCCACGTTTTCTTGGGAATTTGACACTCAGTTGTTTGAGTTCTAATAGAACCTGTTGTGAATCTATATGAAGTGCCCGTCCAAAGTCCTGTTGGAGTAAATGGCGGGTATAGGCTTGCTGTGGTTGTTCAAATACCTGTTGGATATGACCTTGTTCGATAACCTGTCCCTGATTCATCACTACGACTTCATCAGCATAATGTCGAACCAATGCCAGATCATGACTAATCAGAATCATTGCCATGTTACGTTGTTGCTGTAATTTTTTCAGGAGTTGCAGAATTTGTGCCTGCAAAGTGACATCTAAAGCCGTTGTAGGTTCATCAGCAATAAGTAGGTCTGGGTCTTGTGCCAACGCCATCGCAATCATCACCCGTTGACGTTGCCCACCCGACAGTTGATGTGGGTAAGATTTAAGTTTTTGCTCGGGATCGGTAATGCCGACATCCTGTAAAAGCTCAATCACTTTTTGCTGTACCACATGACGACTCATGCCCTGTAACAGCAAAGTTTCTCCAATAATTTTTTCAACCCGATGCAATGGATTTAAAGCGGTCATCGGTTCCTGAAAAATCATGGCAATTTTCTGGCCGCGCAAATTTTGCAATTGTGCCTGATCATAAGGCAATATCGTTTGCCCCTGAAATGTGATCTGTCCTGTGACCTGTAGCGTTTCGGGTAATAGACCTAAAATCGCCAAATTACTTAAGGATTTCCCCGAACCACTTTCACCTACAAACGCAAGTGTTTTCCCTGCGGCAAGCTCAAAATTTAGATTTTGTACCAAAGTCTGCTGCGGACTTTGTATGGTCAAATGCTCAACTTTCAACAATAGATTAGTGTTGTCTTGGATCGAATGCGTCACGGGTTGCCTCTCCAATACAAATCAATAATGACAAAACAAGTGCCAAGGTAAAAAAGCCAGATAAAGCCAACCACGGTGCATTTAAATTATTTTTACCCTGTAGCAATAATTCACCTAAAGAAGCGGCATCGGGTGGAAGTCCATAGCCTAAAAAATCCAGTGCTGTCAGTGCTGTAATATTAGCAGTCAACATAAATGGCAGTTGCGATAAACTCGAACTCATGGCATTGGGTAAAATATGCCGCCACATGATCAGATAATCAGGCACACCCAAAGCCTGAGCCGCACGGACATAGTCCAGATTACGTGCACGTAAAAATTCAGCACGAACCAGCCCCACCAAAGACGTCCAGCCAAAAAGTAGCATAATCAAAAATAACCACGAAACACTCGGGGTAAACATGCTCACCAAAATCATCACGATGAACAACATCGGCAAACCACCCCAGACTTCTAAAACACGTTGCCCGATTAAGTCAACCCATCCGCCATAGTAACCCTGTATCGCACCAATCAAGATACCAAACACCGCCGAGCCGAATGTCAATGCAAAACCAAAAAGTAATGAAACTCTTAGGCCATATAAAATACGGGCAAACACATCTCGTCCCTGATCGTCTGTGCCAAGCCAGTTCTCAGTTGTGGGTTTTGAAGGGACAGGAATACTTAATTCCAGATTTGGCGTTTGTGCGGCATAACGAACCATTGGCCACACCATCCAGCCTTGTGCATTAATCAGTTTTTGTACCGCAGGGTCTTTATAATCTGCCTCTGTTTCAAACACGCCCCCAAAAGTCGTTTCAGGGTAGCTGTGTAGCATAGGAAAATAATCATGCTGCTGATAACGTACAAACAAGGGTTTATCATTGGCAATCAGTTCCGCACCAAGGGATGCAATAAAAATCAGACTGAATAAAATGAAACTGATCCAGCCAAGTTTATGCTGTTTAAATCGTTGTAGTCTTGCCTGCATCAAAGGTGACATTTCAGCCTCCCCGTGCGTCAAAATTAATTCGAGGATCAATCACTTGATACAAAATATCGCCAATCAGCCTTAGCAATAAACCAATCAAAGTATAGATAAATAACGTCCCAAAAATCACGGGATAATCTCGTTGCACAACGGCTTCAAACCCAAGAAACCCCAATCCATCTAAATTAAATAAGATCTCGATAAACAGATTTCCTGCAAAAAAAACACCGACCAAAGCTTCAGGTAAACTTGCAATGACTATTAACATCGCATTACGAAAAATATGCCCGTACAACACACGGTTTTCACTCAGACCTTTTGCTCTTGCTGCCAACACATATTGTTTATGCATTTCTTCCATAAACGAATATTTGGTTAAATAAGTCAGGCTGGCAAAGCCGCCTAGCACCATCGTCAACAATGGCAAAGCCATATGCCAAAAGTAATCGGTGATTTTCCCCCATAGACTCAACTGATCAAAGTTTTCCGAGACCAATCCTTGCAGGGGAAACCACTGAAAATATGAACCACCCGCAAAAAAAACGATCAACAATACCCCAAACACGAAACTTGGCACGGCATAGCCAATTGCCAGTAAAATTGATGTTGTCCGATCAAACCACAAACCATGTTTTTTGGCTTTTTGAATCCCCAGCGGAATCGACACCAGATAAATCAATAAAGTACTCCATAACCCAAGCGAAATGGTGACAGGCATTTTTTCCCAGAGTAATTGCGTTACGGGTTTATCTTTAAAAAAACTGATACCAAAGTCAAAATGCATATATCCCGTAAGCATTTTCCAAAAGCGTAAATACGCGGGTTGGTCAAACCCATATTGCGCCTTAATTTTTTCAACCATTTCGGGGCTTAACCCTCTTGCCCCTTGGTAATGTGTATCTGTGCTCGGTGAGGTTTCTGCACCTGCTATCGTTTTCCCATTTTGATAACTTTCTGCTTGTTGAATGGTTTGCTCAACAGGGCCACCCGGTGCAATTTGTACGATCAGAAAATTGACCAATAAAATAAAGAATAATGTTGGAATAATCAGCAAAAGCCGTTTCAGAATATATCCGCCCATCACCACTCCTTATTTAATGCTGGCGCAAATATTGGGTTATTTGTTGTTGTGCTTTGGGATCTGACCACCAATAGTCAATCCCTGCTGAGAGTTTCGGTTTAATCGCGGGCTGGCGATACATATTCCAATAGGCATACCATGTTTCGCCCTTTCCATAAGTCAAAATTTGATAATACCCCGCACGTAACAACCGATCTAACGCATGGGTCGCAACAATCAACTGTTGACGGTCTTTGGCATGAATCACATCCTGTATCACTGCATCTATGACAGGGTTTTTAATGCCCGCATAATTATAATTTCCAATCTGGTCTGCCGCAGCACTGCCCCAAAATTGGGTTTGCTCGTTGCCCGGGGTTAAACTTTGTGGCATGGCATTGGTGGTTAAATCAAAATCATAACGGCGCATACGTTCTAAATATTGTGGTACATCGACCTGACGAATATTTACCTGAATCCCTAATCTTTTAAGGTTGCGCACAAATGGCATCAATGTCCGTTGTAAACCATCCTGATGAATCAAAAACTCAAACTGGATCGGCTTGCCTTGATGATCTCTCAATTGACCATTTTCAACCCGATAGCCAGCCTTTTGTAACAACTGATGGGCAATAATCAAATTTTTACGGTTAAAACCACTGGCATCTGACACAGGATAACGCCAATCTTGCAATACACCTTGACGCATGATCGGATCTAATTGATTTAATTTAGGCTGTAAAATTTTGAGTTCAGCCGCATTTGGCTTGCCTTTTGCCTCAAGTTCACTGTTGGCAAAATAACTTTGTAAGCGCTGATATTGTCCATAAAACAAGGCCTTATTTTGCCATTCAAAATCATAAGCATACGATAATGCCTGACGCAAACGAATGTCATTTAAAGGCGCACGGCGGGCATTAAACACAAAACTTTGTGTCGTAATTGGATTGTGGTGTGCAAAACGATATTTGACAACTTTACCCGAAAGCACAGCAGGGAAACGGTATTCCGTGACCCACTTACGAGCCATGATTTCTTCATGAAGGGTATATTGACCCGACTTAAAACCTTCAAAAGCCGTATCAATATTTCGGTAATACACATATTTAAGCTGATTAAAATTATATCGCCCCCGATTGACGGGTAAATCTTTCGCCCAGTAATTTGGATTTCGTTTATAACTGATGCTACGCCCTGCATCAATACGGTCAATCAGATAGGGGCCAGAACCCAAAATGGGCTGTAAGCTGACTCGACCAAAATCTTTATGTGCCCAATCCGCCTTAGAATACAGCGGTAAAGTTGCCAAAATGACGGGCATATCAGGGTTATTTTTAGATTTAAACGTACACTTTACAACATATTTAGAAATCACCTCAGTTTTGGCTAAATCGGCCAAATACATCTGCAAACCAAAATTCGACTTGGTTTGATAGGTGTCAAAACTGAATTTCACATCTTCTGCGGTAAGCGGTTGACCATTACTAAACCGTGCACGAGGGTTTAACTGGAAAATGACAAAATGAATTTGTTCAGGGTCAAAAGTCGCGGTCTTCGCCACCAAAGGATATAACACACTAGGTTCATCTAGTGAGCTACTCATCAGGCTATCAAAGAGATAGTTCACCCCATCGGTTGAACTTCCCTTACCGTTCATACTGTTTAGATTATCAAATGTTCCATTACTGGCCTGTACCAAATACCCCCCTTTGGGTGCATTTGGGTTGGCATAAGGCATGGCGGGTAAAGCCCGATATTGTGCCGAGCTATGAATCGCAATATAAGGTGTTGTTTCCAGCTTTGCAGCTAAATTCTGACTTATAAAACCCAGTATTCCCAATACAACATAATAGACTTTCACCCGACCACGACCTTATCCATCTGCGTTATAAATTAGGCACTTTTAAAGTTGTTCCCAAACGCAATTGCGAATTTGGCTCTAGGTTATTCATCTCGGCTAACTGTTTGACATCCATATCATATTTAGCTGCCAAGCGAATGAGTGAATCCCCTGATTTAACTTTATAAGTTGTCGTCTGCTTAGGCACACTAATTTTTTGCCCACGGCGCAAACTCGACTTTGGCGTCAAATCATTCATTTCAGCCAACGCTTTAACACTCAAACCATAACGATTTGCCAAACTTGTTAATGACTCCCCTGCCTGAACCACATAAGTTTCTGTGTCTTTTGTCGATACAACAGCTTTGGCTGTGTTGGTGGCCGCCTTCACCTCCGTCTTTGCAGAAGCATCTTCTTTTAACTTTAATGATTGACCAATTCGCAATCTGGACGATGCTGTTAAATCATTTAACTCTGCCAAATACACAGTTTTTAAGTGATATTTTTTTGCAACAGTTGCGAGCGTATCGCCCGGTTTCACCACATAACTTGTCGCATCTGCGGCGTCATCTGTACTGCTACTATTGCTATCATCACTTGGCAAGTCACCTGTTAATTTCAAATGCTGTCCAACACGAATTCCCGATGTTCGAGACAATCCATTGAGTTTGGCAATATAGTCAACGGTTAAACCATATTGAGCTGCAATACTTGAAAGATGATCACCACTTTTAACCGTATACACATCTGGTACAGTCATCCCCTCAGGTATTTTCAACGTTTGCCCAACACGAACTGAACTATTGGTGCTTAAATTATTCAGTTTGGCAAAATCACCTAAAGACATTTTCGCTTTTGCAGCAATACTGCTTAAGCTATCACCATGTTGAACTTTATAACGTTCAGTCTTAATCTGTTCCTTTTCTACATTATTGCTCTGTGTACTTGCTACTGATGCATCTGTTTCTGGAGTCACTTCATGCAAAGGAACATGAATCTTTTGTCCCGCCATCAACGAACTTGAAGGTGTTAATCCCGAAGTTAAATCAGCCAATTCCTGATTTGACAAACCATAGCGGTCTGCAATCATTTTCAGATATTCACCACGTTTTACCACATAAAGTTTGGTTTTAATTTTTACCGCTTTAGTGGCATTGGTCGTTGTATGGCTACGAGCATTTTCCGCAGTTGGCTTTTCTACCTCTGGCGCTTTTAAACTCAGCTTCTGACCAACAAATAAATTACTGGTCGTGGTTAAATTATTCCAGTCCGCCAGTTGTTTTACGGTAAATCCAAACTGATTGGCAACCCCTGTCAAACTATCATTGGCTTTGACCACATAACTCTCTGGTTTTGCGGCTTTTGTTGTCGTTGAGGATGAACTATTACTGCTCTGAGGTTTTGCATTATACAAATACAGGGTTGTTCCTGCATACAAAGGTGCATTTGGATCAATCTGGTTCCATTTTGCAATATCACGCCATGACACACCATTTTTCATAGCAATAATGGCAAGTGTATCCCCAGAAATCACGGTATAAGTGCTTCGTTGTCCCTTCGGTGCTACAACCACAACATCCGTATCTGTCTGGATATAGTTTTTGTCTTTATTACGCTGTACATCTGGAGATGTTTCAGGTGTCGATTCCACAAGTTGTTTTGGATAAGAGAAGCTTTTGCTCACTTCCTTACCTTCATTTTCAGCAACTGACAAACTGGTTTGAATTGCTGTTAACTTAATCTTGCCATCGTATGGATCAACAATCTCTGTTCCAGCAGGTGCAATTGCTTTAATTTCATTTACAACTTGCTGCTTTTCCTTGCTCGATGCAACAGGGTCAACCACCTGTTTCACTGTTTCGTTCTTTAAATCGTCAGAACGAATTTCAGCCTGAATACGCTCACGTTCTTTGAGTGAAATAGGAGGCTCTACCGCAATTGGCTTTTTCACCGTGTTTGCTGTTGTCACAGCAACAGGGATACGTGGTGCACTCGGAACATCGGCATTATTAGCAAACATTGCCAAAGCATTGGCGTCCTGAGGTGTTTGCTTATGTGCACCTGTACTGACATTATTACTGCTTGGACGACTGATTACTGAAGCAACATTGGCACTATTCGATGTTGTCGCTGTAATCGGTGGCGGTGTTGTTCTGCTTGGTGTAAGCACCGTACCAGAAGATGTCGCTCGTGTTGCTGTGGTCACAGAAGTTGATGCCTTCGGTGGCGTCACGCTGCGACTACCTGCCCAAAATCCACCTGTTGAACCCGAATAACCACTTTTCAACGCCATCAATTTTTTATCAATTGCAGGGCTGACATCTGAAGGGACTAAAATTCTTGCAGGGCTTGCAGGATCAATAATTTCACCACGATAACCCGGGTTCAATGAATATAACTCTGTACGGCTTAAGCCTGTCAAATTCGCAATATCACTCAAAGATGCGCCCGCAGGTACCTTCACTTCACGGAAATGGGGACGGTTTGCAATTGGTGGTAACACGACACCATATGCCCGCGGATTTTTCACAATCTGAGCAACAGCTAAAAACCGAGGAACATAGTTCATGGTTTCTGCTGGTAATTTTAAAGACCAATAATCTGTTGGCAAGCCTGCTGCTGCATTTCGGTTAATCGCCTGTTGTACACGCCCCGGCCCCGCATTATAAGCAGCTAAAGCCAACTCCCACGATCCAAACTGATTATATAAACTGCCCAAAAATTCATAAGCTGCACGTGTTGATTCGACAACATCACGACGTGCGTCATAAGAACCCGTCTGCTGCAAACCGTAAATACGTCCAGTACTTGGAATAAACTGCCATAAACCCGCTGCCGATGCCGAACTGGTGGCTGCTGGGTCGTATGAACTTTCAATCACAGGTAAAAGCGCTAACTCTGTCGGCATACCACGGCGTTCTGCTTCTTTTACGGTATGATATAAATAACGGCTGGCACGAGCACTTAAACGATCTAGATAGGGTTGGCGAGAAACAAACCAGTTACGCTGTGCTTCAATTCGTGGATCCCAACGACCTTCATCCATTTTAAAACCAACGGTCATACGCTTCCATACGTCACCATGTTTTAAAATAAGCAGTCGGTCTCCCTCTACCGCACTCATATCCGTTGCTGAAAGTAAATCTTCCAATGAGTCCAAAGAAGATGCATCAAGATAGTCCCCACTCCCCATATTTTTGGACTTTGTAGGATGTGTTGTTGTAGTTGAGCTACATCCTGTCGTCAATGCCAAAGCGGCAATTGTTGAACTTAAAAAAGAAAGTTTAAAAAATTGCGGTACAGGAATTTGCCACAATGCTGTGGTTGGTTTAAACATATACGGTTCCAAACAAAGTCGTGATAATTGTAATATTCACATAGAGCCATTGTATTAAAGCGTGCTCATCAGGCAAGGCCATATGCTATGCTGATTTGGACATAAATGTTACAAGAAATTAAAAAATATCAGCGAATGCACGAATATTACGATTTTGGGTTTAGAATATTACGTTTTCTTTTAAAATTGAGTTTGGGTTTTGTATCATGTCACAGACAATCACACTATATGTTGATGGCGCTTGTCGCGGAAATCCTGGCTTAGGTGGTTGGGGTGCATACATCATTTATGATGATACCAAACAAAAACTATATGGTGGTGAACTCAATACCACCAACAACCGTATGGAACTAAAAGCCGCAATCGAAGGTATTCGTGCATGTCCAGCCGATGCACATTTAATTATCTGGACAGACTCCAACTACGTTAAACAAGGCATTACCGAATGGATTCATGGTTGGAAAAAGAAAAACTGGAAAGATGTCAAAAATCCAGACCTCTGGAAAGAACTCGATCAGACCTGTCAGGGGCGCGACATTGAATGGCACTGGATTAAAGGTCATGCAGGTCATGAAGGCAATGAAATGGCAGACCATTTAGCCAATTTAGGCGCAGACCAAACACGAGATCAACACAAAAACAAAGAGGCCACCATGCAAGATATAAAAAAGTCTGAATCTGACTGGCTACTGGATGATCCTTTTGGTCTGGATATTGGCACAGACACTGAATCAGAAGATGACCCTCTGATGGCTGAAACATCTGAAGAAACAGAAGAAGTTCTAAATCACCAACAAGAGTCCACTTCGCCATCAGTGCAGGAACATAGCGAACATCCGCACATTAAGCTTACTCCTGCAACGCTTGAAGTACATGGACAGCGTCAACTGATTCTAGATACAGAAACCACAGGTTTTTACTATCAAAACGATGACCGAATCATTGAAGTAGGCGCGATTGAAATGATCAATCGTAAACTCACAGGTAGTTCTATTCATATTTATATCCGACCTGAGAAACCTGTCGGTGACTCGGTTGAAATTCACGGTATTACCGATGAATTTTTAGCGGACAAGCCTGTCTATGCAGAAATTGCCGCAACGCTATTTGACTATTTAAAAGGCGCTGAAATTATTGCCCATAACGCAACCTTCGATATGAACTTCCTTGATATGGAGTTTCAACGCGCAGGATTGCCAACCCTATCATCCGTCTGTGCAGTGACCGATACCTTAGCACTAGCAAAAGGTAAACACCCAGGACAGAAAAACTCACTTGATGCGTTGGTTAGACGTTATGAGATTCCGGCACGTGACCGTACGTACCACGGCGCATTGCTAGATGCCGAGATTTTATCCGACGTTTATTTAGCCATGACGGGCGGGCAAGTTTCTTTTGATATGGATGCCCTTTCCCATGCCGAACAAAACTCAGGAACATCCGCACAAAGACTTGCACTTGATCTCAGCCTGCCAGTTATTGAACCCTCGGAGGAAGAACTCGAAGCGCATAACCAGTGGGTGGCAAAATATCAGGAGAAACACGGAGAACCTTGTTTCTTTGGAAAATAAATTCCTGTGAAAAGGCTTTAACTACCTCTATATTTAGTTATATGATTGCCAAAGTCGACTGGAATATTTTGTCCTTTCGCAACACATGACTTAATCAAAAAATAGGGGTAGATTAATGTCTTATCAATCAGCGATTCATTTCGATCCAACCGCATTACTGATTATAAAAAATGAGATCGATAACTCAATAACACATGTAGAATCGGCTGTAACAACATTGGTAGAGGAACAACAGTTACCATTTGGAATTGATGATGCTTTATTGCAGTTACGACAATGCGCCAAAATTTTACAACTTATTGATTTGCCTGTTTTAGCACAGATCACACAATATAGTGCTGAACTCATGCACAATGTGATTCGTGATCCTCAGCAGATTAAAAGTTCTGATGTTGAATATTTAAGTGAAGGTTTGGCAACGTTAAAGCGTTACATCGAATTTAGTTGCCTACAACAGGTCAGCATTCCACAATTTTTGCTTGAAACACGCAACCATTTAGAACTGGCACTCAACAAACCACTGACACGTGAGGGTCATCAGGTTGAGGCGTTACTTGAATGTGTACAGCCTAACTTCACACCAGCACCTGTGTCCAAGCCTGAACTGAGTGATTCCGTTTATCCACTGTATAAACTCTGTTTACTTCATGCCTGCCACCAAAAAATCAATCCACTTGACTACATTGGGTTTCAACTGGTCGGGCAGCATGTGGCATTTTTAGCACAAAGCACAGCCAGTCAGACCTATTGGGGCTTAGTCAATATTGCCTTGCGACACTTGGCAGAAAGCCGCATGACGCAACCTCGCCTACGTGTACTCATTCAACTCGAAGGTCAAATCCGCCAATTGCTTGATAATCCTGCTGCATTTACCTCAACCATTAGCGAACTTGCAGACATTATCGGTATTTGTATTTCTCAAGATCATGCTGAAGCAGAACAATTACGCTCTCAGCTCAATTTGCATGATGATATTTTGTCAGACAATCAATTGCATCTGTACTACAAAAAACTGTTTGGGCCTGATCAAACAACCATTCAAGCAATCTGTAGTTTATTGAGCGACGAAATTACTGCGCTGCGCAAAGATATTGAATTTAACTATCTCAGTTTCAGCAATGACCGTTTAGGTGAAATTAAACAACAACTACAGTCCATTGCACGTGTTTTTCATGTACTAAACATGAATACAACCGCAGAGCAAATACAACAGCCATTAGCACAACTGTACAATGCCCAAGCCCTGCAAGATACCGATGTTGTACAACAATTAATGAATAGTCTGTTGCAAGCATTGAACGATTTGGGTTTACTTAGTCGTCAGTACCAATCGGACTTACTGCAATATCACGTGCATAATACTGGAATTGCCCTCGACCGTTTAGATAATGCACACGAGGTTCTGGCACAGGAATTAAAAGCGCTCATCGACCTTTCTAGCCAGAATCTAATGAATTATGCACAAACTCAAAATGTCGAATACCTAGAAAACTTACCTAGCCAATTAAGAGAAATGTCAGGTGCACTTTTGTTTATGTTAGATGGACCAAAAGCACCACAAGCATTTTTAAACTGTGCCAGTTTTGTTGAGCAATACGTTACACAACAACAACCCATCAGCACCCAGCAAATCCAGTATATTTTAGATGTTTGTGCAAGTGCCGATATGCTATTGGAAAGTCGTGCAAATCATCAACCGATTATGCAACGTATGTTTGATGTCGCGCTCGACCATAGTCAAAAACTACAAAGTGCCGCTTAAATCATGTCAGAGCTTTCTCTCGCCTATATTTTCCACGAGCAACAACTGCTTGTAGATGATCAAATGCAACTTCCTCAAGTCGAAAAACTTGAGGGAGACCTAAGTTTTCAGTCGGGTGATCAAATCATTGCCCGAGATCTAAAACAAGGTGAACTCATTCCTGAAGGCTTTAAGTTTGTGCCGATTCGCCAACTGATTGCCCAATGGAGTGCCACCCAATTTGAGCAGGCCAGTCGTGCCATGCAATTGCTCGAATGGCGACGTAATCACCGCTTCTGTAGTCATTGCGGTGAACAAACAGAAATTCACCCAACCGAATACTGCATGGTGTGTCAGGCGTGTGGCTATCAACAATATCCACGCATTAACCCCTGCATTATTACCATCATCACCAAAGATGACCAAGAAGTTTTGCTGGCTCAATCTGCCAAGCATCAGGGCGATATGTACAGCCTGATTGCAGGTTTTGTCGAGGTAGGTGAAACGCTCGAACAGGCAGTTGCCCGTGAAGCATTTGAAGAAGTGGGCGTTCAGTTAAAGAATATTCGTTATCTGGGCAGTCAGCCGTGGCCTTTCCCAAGCAATTTGATGTTGGCATTCCATGCTGAATATGCAGGTGGAGAAATTCAATTACAGGAAGAAGAAATTCGCAGTGCGCAATTTTTTGCCTACGATCAACTTCCTGAAATTCCAAATGTCGGCAGTATTGCCTATAAAATGATTATGCATATCACTCAAGAAAAAGCGCTTTAAGCAGCGCTTTTTTTCATAAGCACCTGATCTAAATGCGATAAAATCACCTGTTTGGTGTCAAAATATGGGCTAAAAAAGCTGGAAACACTTCCAATGAGGGTAATATGCCCTGTTTTTGGAACGCTATATATTTGGCTTTTATTGCCCTTTTCCAACAATTTCTGATGCATATCTAAAGTATTACTGTTCGCCACCATACGGTCTTTTTCTGCTAACAATAAAATATGCTGAATTTGATTGTGCTCAACAAAATAATACGGCATCACGTCCTGATAAGGGATATGTGGGTTAAACGCCTGCTCTAGATAAATATCGCCCTGATAATCAAAATGATATGGCCCTGCCAACCCGACGATGGCCTTAATCTGCTGTTTACATTCCAACAAATACGCCTGTGGATGGTAAACGGCTGACATCACATTAAAACCACCCGCAGAATGTCCCATCAATATCACATGTTCTGTTGATATCTCCAGTTTGTTTTGCTGTTGATTTAAATAATTCAATGCCAATACCAAGTCATCAATATAACTTGGAAAGATATATTCAGGCGCAAGTCGGTAGTTAATAATCGCGACATCAAAGCCTTCTTTGGCAAAGCTTTCACCAACAAAGAGATAGTCTTTTTTATCCCCACGCGACCAAGTGCCACCATGAACAAAGACAATCAGTGGGCGCTCCTCTCTCGGAACCAAACTACGATACACATCTAGCCGATGGCGTGGGTGATCTCCATAGGCTAGATCTTCTTGTAACTCAAAACTCTGCCGTGAAGTCATTCGGTTTAACGATGAACTGGCTAAGTCATAGATACGAAAATCAGACAATCGGGTTTTTGCCTGTTGTGCAATGTCATTTAGATATAAAGAAAAGCGATTATTGAGCTGCATTATTCTGCTCGTTTGCAGGTGTTAAAGGCGGATTATTTGTATAAGGTGTAGTCGTTGTCGTCGGTGACATTTTGTCTGAATCTACCGCAACAGGCGTTTGCACCCCAGAAGAATTTAATAAATTACTACGACCACTCTGATCAATATTATCCACCAAAGTCACAATTTTAGTAACATTCCCCACTTGCGATAAGACATTGTTTAAATCATTAATTTCTGCGGTATTTAAACGCCCCATGACATACAACACACCATCTTCGGTATGTACTAAAACTTTACTGTCAGAAATTACAGGTGCTTTGGCAATTAAAGCACGGGTATTTGCTGTTACAGTCGCATCCTGCATGATGGTGCTATAACTAATCTGGTTACCAACAGTAATATAATTATGTACGGCTTTTACATCGCTCATGGCTTTTACATTATCTTCAGCCAATTGTTTTAAAGATGCATCAGGGACTTGTCCTGTGAGCAATACATTACTATGAAAGCTCTTAATATTGACCCGAGATTGTTTAAATCGCCCATCTAATTTATATAAATTAATATTTGCTGTGCGCTCAATCGACTTATCAATTAAAATCTGCCCTAAAGAACGCTCACCACTTTCTGTTCCTACAGGTGTCGTTCCAGTTCCTCCTGCAACAAAACTCGCACATCCAGATAAACTTGCGGCACATAACAATGCCAACATAATACGTTTAGACACTCAGAAAAACTCCTTAAAATGGCAATTTTTTCAATGTTTCAAACATTTGTTTAGATTCTGCTCACAGCTTACAGAACGCTCAATCTAAAGTAAATGCGCTTTCAATCCAATGTAAATCATAAGTGAGCTGTGAAAAATCTTGCTGTATCTTTTTTGCAATTTGTTGCGTAAATTGGATACAAACGGCATCAAATCGGCAAGAATACGCCTGATATTGTGGATAGCAAGTAAGAAAATACATTGCTGTTTTAATAATTTTTCGTTGTTTCTGCGGGGTGATCATTTCCACGGCTTCGCCAAACTGACGATTAGAACGTGCTTTTACCTCGACAAAAACCAACTCATCTGCCCGTCGCAAAATTAAATCAATTTCACCAAAACGTGAATGAAAATTTTGCCACAACAATTGAAACCCTTGTGCTTGTAAGTATTGAATGGCGTGTTGTTCCGCCCATTGTCCTATTTTTTGTGATGTTGTCATTTTTGGCTGATCCTGACTCTGTTTCGCATTTATACCTCGGGCAGATAAAAGTAAAAGCGCTGCACCAAAGCATGCAAATGCAGTACACTACACTTTTTGGTTTCTCTCGGAGGTTGTTATGAGTGCCCAGTTATTTGTTGTTGCTACCCCCATTGGGCATTTAGATGATATGACCTTCCGTGCAATTGATGTCTTAAAATCGGTGAGTTTAATTGCGGCCGAAGACACCCGCCAGTCTGCACAGCTTTTAAAACATTTTAATATCAATACGCCGCTGACTGCCTGTCATGATCATAATGAATCAAATAAAATCAATCAATTAATTGATAAATTAAAAGCAGGTGAAAATCTTGCACTCATTAGTGATGCAGGTACACCACTGATTAGTGATCCTGGTTTTAAACTGGTTCGTGCGGCACAAGAACATGGTATTCGTGTTGTACCAGTTCCTGGTGCTTGCGCTGCAATTGCAGCTTTAAGTGCAGTGGGTTTACCGAGTGATCGCTTTAGTTTTGAAGGTTTTTTACCCTCAAAATCATCCCAACGCTTAGCACAGCTTGAAAAACTTAAAGACGAAATGCAAACCCTGATTTTTTATGAAGCACCACATCGTATTTTAGATTGTGTCAAAGATATGCTTCAGGTTTTTGGCGCAGATCGTCCTGTTGGTTTTGCCCGTGAAATTACCAAAACTTTTGAAACTATTAAAAAAATGACGCTTGGTGAGTTGCTTCATTTTGTTGAAAAAGATACCAATCAACAAAAAGGTGAAATTGTCGTGGTTGTAGGCGGTGCAACCCAAGAAAAAGACCTTGAACAAGACAAACTAGACGAGTTACTTAAACGTCTACTACAAGATTTATCTGTAAAAGCCGCTTCCCAATTGGCAGCGGACTTAACAGGCATCAAAAAGAAAATTGCCTATCAACGTGCGTTAGAACTGACTGCTGAAGACGAATAAACAATTGGAGGTGTTGTAACAACTGTTTGCAACACCTTTTATCATGCCAATAACCATAATGTCCCAATCACAACACCCATATGCGCAATTTGAACAAGCGAAAAATAAAGCGCATATTTTCCACCACCAGAAATAATGGCATTCACGCATTTTGAAACAGCATGCACGGCCAAACCAATCATAAATGCCACCAGATAAATAGACTGATTTGCTGTCGGACTACCCTGCACCACAATGGCTGTAAGCGCTGCATGAACCTCAAAAAGTGAAGATAGTGCAGTCCCCACAATGAGCCCTGCTTTTCCTAGCACTAAACTCAGCCCATACACCACAACCTGAATCACGGTCAGTGCAACTACAATCATACTGGCTTGTTTTAGACTGAACATTTGGCTATCTGCATTCAGCTCAGTTGGTGCTGTTACGGATATTTCATTTTTCGCCATTTTCATCAACCAAAACACACCGCTACATAACACGATAATGCCCAATAAAATCGGCAATGTAATCTGTTTAAGCCATACCCAGTTGATTCCCGCGACAATCAACAACAGTTGTACCAATGTTGCAACACATGACGCTAAGGCCGCGCAGGCATAACCTTGAGCCAACTCGGGTCGTTTACGCACCTGTAGCCCCAAACTGGCAATCGTGGCGGTACTCGAAACAAAACCTGAGGCAAAAGCAGATAAAAGTAAGGCATTTTTCGAGGACAATAATCGTTTAGCCAAATGTGCCAATGACTGCACCACTAAAATAAGGATGAGCAGTCTTAAAATCAGATATGGATTGAGCACATTTCCCCACAGCGGCTGATTTGGCATTAACGGTAAGGCAATTAAAATCAGTGCCAACAACAAAATGCCATCTTTTAATTCGGCATCCGTCACCCACTGACTGGCAAATCCGTGTAAGGATTGTTTGGTGAACAATACAATGGTAATCACAACGGCCAGACTAGCTGCAATAGCAATATTCCACCAGCACATCGCCCCAATAAAATAACTCAGAATCAATGCAAATTCGGTGGTTGTACCAATGTCATCCTTTTGCGACCACAGTGAATACACCACGATACAACCCACAAGTATCGCACCGACAATCCCCACTTCAATCCCAAATGAAAAACAAACGGTTCCTAAAACACTGCATAACGCAAATGACCGCAAACCTGAAAAGATAATGGTTTTTTCCTGAAAATGATGGCGCTCTCGTTCCAAACCAATGAGCAAGCCACAACCTAAAGCTGTCGCAAAAATCATCAGAATTTCTTGAAAAGAATGTCCCGTATATAGCACATCCATATTGTTCACCTGAATTGTTTTTATTGTCGAATTTTTAAAAATGAATGGATTTAACTACAGCTTAATCTAATTTTATAGGTATCTCTAGTATCGAATAAAAAACCGCCACTCACGAATGACCTAATGGGCAAAAAAGTAGCATCATGTGCAATAAAAAAAGCACTGTTAAAACAGTGCTTTCTTGTTAGTCCTCTGCTGATTCATCTGGTGGAACTTCAGTAATTCGTCCACCACGTGCTAAAAATGCAGCAACTTCATCTTCTAACGCCTGACGCTGCTTCCGTTTTGCAGTCACAGTTAGGCTTTCAGCTTCAGCAAGTTCTGTATCAGAGAGTGATTCATCACTCTCTGATGCACCTTTTTCTGCAGCTTTCGCTTCATCTTCATCAACGGTCGCTTCATCAGCATCGTCATAATTATCGATATCGGTCATTTTCTACTCCCCAATATTGCTTTTATGGCTTTGAGTTCACACAGCTTTGCAATTAGGGAGAAATTTACCAATCAATTGTTCTGCCGCAAAGAGGGTTATGCAAAAAATTGTAAGTTTTTAACGTAATTCATCGATTTTTTAATCAATTTTTGTGAATTACACATAACGTGTCGCTTTTAAATGCATTAATCCATCTGCCTGCTGCATAAATAGGTCTTTTAAAAGTGGGGTTTGCTCAACCCATTTTAAGCCTTGATTTCGTGCCCAAACTAATGGTGTTAAAGTTGAACGCTCCAACCAGCCAATCATAGACATGCTGTGCATCATGGCTTGGTTTTGTCCTTTACGAAGATGCTCATAGCGGCGCAAGGTTTGTTCATGTGCCCAACTACCACGTGCAAGGTCATGTAATAACACATCACACAAAATTGCAGCATCCAGACAGCCAATATTCACCCCCTGACCTGCAAGCGGATGAATTACATGGGCAGCATCGCCCACCAACGCCAAGCCAGATTTGACATAATGCTGAGCAGAACGTGCCTTAAGTGGAAAATGTGCACGTGACTCAACGGCTGTAACCTCACCTAACATGTGCAGGCTCGACTGAGTCACCAATTTCATGAAGGATTCATCATCCATTTCGGCATATTCTTCGGCAATATCTTCAGGCAAACTCCACACAATCGACTGCCAATAACCTTGTGCTTGAGCATCCAAACTATACATTGGCAAATATGCCAAAGGCCCTGTCGGTAAAAAAATCTGCCGTGCAACATGCTGATGCGGCTGTGTGGTTTTAATGGCACAGCTCATCGCAATTTGATGATAATCCAAAATATCCAAATCAATCATGGCTTGATTACGCACAAAAGAGTTTGCCCCATCTGCGCCAATCACCAGTTTACTTTGTAAAACCGTACCATCTGCCAATTCAATTGACCAACCTTGCGGGATTTGCTCAAGTCGGGTGACTTTAACCTGTGTCCGATAATCTTTGACATGGCGTTGTAACTGCTTTTGTATTGCCAAGTTTAAAATACTCGGTTCAACCATAGAACCCAGCCATTGTTCACGAATCGGTTCTCGTTCACTTACCTGACCAAACACAATTTCGCCATAGCCATTCTGGTTCCAGACCTGCATGCCTGTGTACGGCATATGACGGGCAAGTTCATCCCACACACCAGCCTGCTCAAGTAAATGCATAGTCGCCTGACTTAAAGCTAAAACACGGGGATTTGGCTTTGCTAAAACCTGTGTCTGATCAAGAATTGGGGCAGCATCCAAAACCACAGGTTGCACCCCACCTTGTGCCAATAAAAGTGCCGTTAAACCACCGACCAATCCACCGCCAATAATCACCACATCATGTATTTGACTCATGCTTTTAACCCCATCGCATAGTTGGCAATCATCGGTTTTACTCCGGGAATGACATCAAAAGCGATTAAACCCGTATTACGAATAATTTTTAACAATGGATTGTTATTACTAAAGCCACGCACAATACTGTCACAGAATTTGATGACACGTTGCTGATCTTTCAGGCGTGCTTGTTCATAGGCTTTTAATACCTCTGGCTGTCCCAAATCATCAGACACCAAAAGCTGTTGAGTTAGAAAACGTACCAATACATCGGCATCCCGCAAGCACAAATTAAAACCTTGTCCCGCAACGGGATGCAAGGTATGCGCAGCATTGCCCATCAAAACTACACGCCCAACTGCCTGCTGATGTGCTAACACCTGTGATAATGGGAAGCTAAAGCGTTTGCCTGTTTTTTCAAACCGTCCTGCACGGTCACCATAAGTTTGCTGCAAGGCATCAAGGAAATGTTGATCATTTTCATCGCCCAACCATTCTTGTTCCGTGCCTTTTTTCACAGGCCACACCACTGAACGACGGTATTCACCTGGTAAAGGCAACAATGCCAACGGCCCTAACGGACTAAAACGCTCAAAACCAACATGCTGATGTGGCTTTGACGTTTGAACCGTGGTGACAATGGCAACCTGTTCATAGTCATATTCATCTACACCCACACCCAATGCTTGACGGCAAAATGAGTCTCGACCATCTGCAGCAATGAGTAACGAACTACTCAGTGATAATTTTTCTTCACCACGAGTCGCTTCGATATAAACCTGTTCCGCATCCTGACGAATAGATGTCACTTTGACACCATCAATCAGTTCGATTAAAGGCTGCTGATGTACCTGACTCAACAACACACGACCTAGCCATGCGTTCTCAATGACCTGACCAAAGCTTTCTACATTTTCCTGCTCGGCAACCAGTCTTGCTTTGCCAAAACTACCTTGCTCTGTAATGTGTACTTGTAAAATGGGTGTCGCATGTTGCTGTAATGCATCCCAAAGTCCCAATTTTTGATAGATCTGTACACTACGACGGGACAAAGCACTATTTCGGGCATCAAAACTAGAATGATAGGGAATCGTTGCCTGATCTTCATATTTAGGATAGCGAATCGCTTCAAGCAATTTCACCGAAATATTCGACTTCGCCAGCATTAATGCCAGACTAAGCCCAACCATTCCCCCACCGACAATGATTACTTGCTGTTGCATTCTCAAGACTCCTTATTTTTATGATCTTGGTCTTAATGGTGTTCCATTAAATGTTCAATATCATCAATGTTTTTAACAACGTCTGCCGTCAATACACGTGGACCTTGTGCTGTTGCAACGACATCATCTTCAATACGAATACCAATCCCACGCCATTTTTCATCTACAGTTTCATCATCTGGCGCAATATATAAACCAGGCTCAACCGTCACCACCATACCTTCTTCATAGGTACGCCAGTCGCCATCGACTTTATAGATCCCAACATCATGCACATCCATCCCTAACCAATGCCCTGTACCGTGCATGTAAAACTGATGATATGTTTCTGTTTCAATAAGCTCCGACAATTCGCCCTTTAATAGCCCTAAATCCAGTAAACCTTCAGTCAGGATTTTGACCGCCACTTCATGTGGTTCACGGTATGAATTGCCTATACGCACTGCATCAATCGCTGCATATTGCGATGCCAATACCACTTCGTATAAGGCCTTTTGCTCTGCTGAAAACTTGCCATTAACAGGGAATGTACGGGTAATATCTGACGCATAAAGCTCATATTCACATGCTGCGTCAATCAACACCAAGTCACCATCTTTTAAAACTTGATTATTTTCAACATAATGCAAGATACACGCATTTGCACCACCACCTACAATACTGTTATACGAAGGCACACAGCCATGTTGACCAAAGATATAATTCAATTCTGCTTCTAATGCGTATTCCATTATCCCCGGATGAACATTTTGCATGGCACGAGTATGCGCTTTTGCACTGATATTCGAGGCAATTTGCATCAGCTCAATTTCTTGCGCCGATTTAATCAATCGCATTTCATCTAAAATACGGTCAAGCTGAATCACTTGTGTAGGCGAACCGTGCCCTTTTCTCTGCTGAGCATCAGCTTTTTTTAACCACTGACTGACTTTGGCATCAAAATCTGCCTGATGCCCAATGCGATAATACAGACTGTTTTTGTTTAATAATTTCTCAACAATTTCTTCATCTAACAGGTCAATTGCATACGCTTCATCGGCTTCATAATCTTCAATTGCACCATCAATCCCTGCCCGATAACCATTCCAGATTTCCATTTCACGGTTGCGTTCACGGCAAAACAGGCTATATGAGTAATCATCGGCTGACTCAAATGTTTCAATCACCGCCACAGCTTCAGGCTCTGCAAATCCCGTCAGATAGAAAAAGCTACTATCTGCACGAAACTTATAATCTGCATCACGGTTACGATACGCCACAGGGCTTGTCGCAATAACCATAATGCTATTGGCACCCATTTTTTGAGCTAGTCGTGTACGGCGTTGTTGAAAATCAATTTGAGTTAATTTCATGATGTTCTTCTTTCAAATAATTGAATTACTATGACTCAATACGAATGTGTTCCCCAACACAAAGAAGGGGAACCTCGCAATACAACTTAACTTGGACGATGTGGGGTAAACATTTCAACAATCGCAGAACCTGTCTCCGATTGCGCTTTTGTATCCACAGATCGGTTTTTCAACAAAGAACTTTCTTCAACGGTTACTTTTTTACGACCAATCGATAGGCTTACAGGAATCAAACGTACAAATTCATACAATTCCTGATAGCCCATTTCCCCTTCTTCATCGTCATCTGAATCTTCAAATTCAACCGCAGCAACATCCTGCAAATGACCAATCTGTTCCATTTCATCGTTTCGGATATGCCCTGAAGCCAATCCAAAACCAAGCACCACGCCTGCACACCAGTCTGCCAGTGCCAGTACACGCTCCCGAAGTGGATGATCGTCATCAGGTAACATTGGTAAATAGTCTAGTTCATCTTCAGAAAGTGCATGTGAAACATCTTCACTTTCATCGGTCAAAATATCTAATGCGGTATCGTCTAATGCAGGTACGCTAAGCGTGGTTAGAATCTCCTGCCACGCTTCACGGCTTGGTGGTTCTGTCACACAAACTATACCTGTCAACAACCCATGTAACTCACTCGGGCTTGAAATTTCTTCAATTTTTGAAAATTGTTGTTCCCATTCGGACCAACCTGAAATATCGTCTTGCATTCGTTTATCCAATCTCTATACTGCATATATATTACCTTTGTTTGCAGCACTGTGCGACCTTGTTATGTTAGAAGAATTAAAGCGCCTTCAAGCGCATCTTGCAGTTTTAAAAACTCGCTTAGCACATTTTGAAAGCGAAAATAGCACTCTGGTTGCATCCCAAACGCAATCAGAAGAGCAGCATCATGCCCAAATTGTGCAAAAAAATAGCATCATCACCCAAAAGCAAGATGAGATAGATCGTTTACAAGACAGTTTAAGCAATGTTCAATCGAAATATCAGCAGTTGAATCAAGATGCAACCACACTGGCAGATCGTTATAACCGTTTAGAAAAAAGCTGTACCGATTTAAAAAATCGTTTTCAGGAAATTTTAAACGAACGCAACGAATTACGCGTTGCCAAAGAAAAATTGATCAATGATCAACGTCATACCCAACAAGAAATGACTGAGCTTAAACAGGAACGTGAACGGTTAATGCAAAAAAATGAGCATGCCAAATCTAAAGTTGAAGCGATTATTCAACGCCTGTCTACTTTAGGTACAGAGCAAGATCATCATGCACAAGAAATCCAGCAACTTGCTCACCCGACTGAAACGAATGAGGATGTAACACCATGAGTGATGTTGTCACCGTCGAATTACGTTTAATCGAACAAATTTTTCGTTTGTCTACCACAACCGAAAAGAAAGCAGATCTTGAAAAAGCTGCTGAACTGTTAAATGATAAATTTCAGGAATTCCGCCGAAATGCACCACGTGTTGAACACAATAAACTGGTGATTATGGTTGCATTAGAATTAATGCAAGAAGTTTTGGCACTGAATAAATCGTTACAAGAATATGCGCACTGCGAACGAATTCTCAGCACAATTTTACAAGAGGTGGAAGAGATTGTGTAATTTGTAACACAATCTCTTCACGCATTAATTTTTTTGAATAAATCCTCAACACTTACTGAACATACCCTGTTGAAGATGATTTGCATTACCTCTGTTATTGGTTATACTAACTAAAGTCTCTGAGATGTTCGCCAGCCGGTCTGATTCCCCTGAGCCGATATCTATACTTTAGGATTACGTTCTGCGTATTTAGAGTGTATGCCTGCCCCGAGCAGGAAACCCAGCAAGTATGCGTCGTGTCCACCTTGAACTTTAGGGTTCAAGGGTAAAGACATGCAGCGGCATTTTGGAGCACTTTTTTTAGTTTAAATCTCTTCTTTATTCTCTAATTGATTAGCAAGAAATAGACCATATCACCCTAATCATGCCGTAGCACGATTAGAGCTTTGTCTATTTTATTGAATTTCAGCAATAATACTATCTGCCTGTAGCGTACTGTTCAGTTCTGCCAAATGATGAATGGTTCCTGTTCTATGTGCATAAATAGGAACTTCCATTTTCATAGCTTCCATGACACCAATCATTTCATCCTTTTGAACCTGCTGGTTCTCTGTCACCTTCCATGAACTAATGACTCCATTCATTGGCGCAACAACCTGATTTTCATTCGCCTGAGCGGTGGTTGTTTGTTTTTCAACAGGTTTGGTTGTAGATGAAAACTGGAGCAATGCCGCAGGTAAACCCACTTCATGTAAACGACCATCAATTTCAATTGGCCAACGCTGTAAACTATGCTGTTGATTATATTTACTGCGTATGAACGGTTCAAAATCTGCTTTTAAATCTTGTTCAATCCAGCGCGTATGCACAAGAAAAGTTTCACAAAAATCTTTTTGCTGTAAAACAGCCCGATGAAAAGGCAAGACAGATGCAATGCCTTCTATTTGAAATTGAGCTAAAGCCCGCCTTGCGCGCTGAATTGCAAGTTCACGCGTTGGGCCTGTAACAATTAGTTTTGCCATCAGTGAATCAAAATGACTGGAAACAGTACTTTGGTTTTCAACACCTGTATCTAAACGTATGCCAATACCCGATGGTGCTGTAAATTGGCTAATTTGACCAAAAGCAGGAATAAAGCCCCGTGCTGGGTCTTCAGCATTTATTCGAAACTCAATCGCATGACCTTGTGGTTTCGGTGTTTCCTGAATCGAAAGTGGTTGTCCTAATGCAATCGAAATTTGTTCGACAACCAAGTCGATTCCCGCTGTTTGTTCCGTAACAGGGTGCTCAACCTGCAACCGTGTATTGACTTCTAAAAAGGATAATTTGCCATCCCGACTCAATAAATACTCAACTGTTCCTGCCCCGACATATTGCGCTTCACGACAAATATTTGTTGCAGACTCAATAATCTGTTGATGTATATCTGCACTGACAAATGGTGCAGGTGCTTCCTCGACTAGCTTTTGGTTACGACGTTGTAATGAACAATCTCGCGTTCCGACCACAACGACATTTCCATGTGTATCAGCAATCACCTGTGCTTCTAAATGGCGTGGTTTATCCAAATATTGCTCGACAAAACATTCACCACGCCCAAATGCAGCTGTTGCCTCACGTACAGCAGACTCATATAGACTTTCTACATCCTCTAGTTTCCATGCCACTTTTAGGCCACGTCCACCCCCCCCAAATGCAGCTTTAATTGCAATTGGCAAGCCATTTTCTAAAGCAAAATGATATGCTTCCTTTGCATTTTTTAATGGTTCAGACGTTCCTTTTACTAACGGCGCGCCTACTTTAGCAGCCAACTTACGTGCTTCAATTTTATCACCTAGCTGCCGAATGCTGTTTGGGTTTGGACCAATCCAGATTAGACCCGCATCTAGCACAGCTTGAGCAAATTCAGCCCGTTCCGACAAAAATCCATACCCCGGATGTAGCATTGTTGCGCCAGCGCGTTGTGCTATTTCAATAATTTTTTCAATGCTTAAATAGGTTTCTTGTGCTGTTATTCCATTGAGTGCCCACGCTTCGTCAGCAAAACGGGTGTGTAAACTTTGTAAATCTTCATCGGCATAAATCGCAATCGATGGAATATTTAAATCTTTACATGCCTGAATAATACGAACCGCAATTTCACCCCGATTGGCAATTAAAACTTTATGTTGTTTATTCATAATAATTCATCCATAAATATTGAAACTTTTTTAAACTTAATCAAACAGCCTGAGGGAATTTGTGCAACCAAATCCAGATGATCATTCGCTACAGCACCAATTACAGGATAGCCGCCTGTTAACGGATGATCATTCATAAACAAAACAGGCTGTCCATTTGGTGGAACTTGAAGCGCACCAACGCAAGTACCCTCACTTGGTAATTCTTTTTCGACACAACGCTGCAAGGCATATTCACCTTTAAGTCTTAAACCAATACGATTAATTTCATTGGTCACAAGCCATGTCTGTTCAAATAACAAATCTAGACTTTCAGGTTTAAACCAGTCTGTTCTTGGGCCAAGAACAAAATCTAATTCAACAACATCACCTGCTTGAGGCAATGTCTGAGCTATCGATTCAATATCAGCAACGGCTTGCACCGCTAAATCAGCAACATGCACTTGATCACCAGCTTTTAAAGGTGTTGTTCCAAGTTCTGCAAGCGTATCAAAACTTGTACTTCCCAAAATAGGTTCTGCCGCGATACCACCTCGGATTGCAACATAATGACGTAATCCATGTGTAGGCTGTGTAATCTGCACCACATCCCCCTGATCAAGTGCAACTGCTTTTGAACAAGGTAAAAAACCCGATGTACCATCTGCATAGTCAACACAAACCTGACCTTGTGCACCTGTAATGGCAATCACCATAGGGGCTAAAATCTTGGCTTTAAATCCACCATTTAATATTTCGAGAACAGTAGCATTATCAGGGTTGCCCACACATCTATTCGCCAGACACATTGCACGTTTATCTAAAGCACCACCCACCCCAACGCCAAGAGAGAATTGTTGTACTCGTCCTTCATCTTGTAAAAGGGTTTGCATCCCCGATTGCAATATTTCAAGCACAGCTTCTCCTTGCTGAATATTTTTAGAGGACTTCCCAAATACTTTTGGGATATTCACAGTGACAGACTGTGACGTTCGATCACGAAAAATAATCTGATTTCCTGGCATTAAATGTGCTGGGAACTCACGGTGTACATCCCACATTTGCTCATACGTCCGTCCAATGAGTTGCCAACCACCGGGGCTTTCTTTGGGATAAACTCCACTATATTCACCCGCCAATCCAACCGAACCTGCTGGGATTTTTTTACGTGGAGACGCTAATCTTGGAACACTACCAAAGGGTTGATCTGGACGAATTAAATAGCCAAAACCAGGTGCAAAACCAATAAATGCAACCTGCCATGCTGCTTCGGTATGGCGCTGAATTACCTCTCGCGTACTCATTCCCAATAGTTCAGCAACCGATATTAAATCTTCGCCATCATATTGAACATCGATAATTACTTCTCGCCCTGCAACGATGTCATCACAACGAATTTTTTGTTGTGCAATCCAATGGGTTAATTGCTGTTGTTCAATCATCAATGGATTAAACTGAACTAAAATAGTTTTCGCAGCAGGAATCATATCGACAATGGCAACATGTTTTGCATGTTGTAAATGCCGAAATAGCGCCATTGTTTCCGTAAGATCACTTAACTCGATTAAAAAACTGTCCAAATTGACCGATAAAAAACGCATACATTATCCTATTTCTTTTTTTCGTTATTTCATCCATTCACGATCTGGAATATCTGTAATCAACATATGTCCCGGTGCATGACTGATAGCAAATGGAATTTTCGAATTCATCACCGCAGCTTGTGGCGTCACACCACATGCCCAAAACACAGGAATTTCATCTGCTAAAATTCGAGGCGCATCGCCAAAGTCAGGTTGTTGAATATCTTGGATTCCGAGTACATGAGGCGCACCAATATGCACAGGTGCGCCATGAACCTGAGGTACTTTTACCGTAATTTGAACTGCTTCTGAGATTTTTGAAGCATGAATGGGTCGCATAGATACAACCAGATTCCCTGAAATTCGACCTGCTGACTGACATGGAATATTGGTTAAATACATCGGAACATTGCATTGATCATGAATATGACGAACTTCAATGCCTGCGTCCATTAAGGCAGTTTCAAAAGAAAAACTACAACCAATCAAAAATGTAACTAAGTCCGTATGCTGTTCCCAAATAGATGTTGCATCCGTTATTTCAGCCGTGCATTTTCCATGTTCCCATACACGATAACGAGGGAAATCGGTACGGACATCAATATCCTGCCCAAGTTTAGACTTAAATTCTCCATGCTCAATCACATCCAAAATAGGACAACTTTGAGGATTACGCTGTGCATACAATAAAAAATCCCAAGCCCACTCCTGAGGTAAACTCAACATATTGACCTGAGTCATTCCTGCAACCATACCTGCTGTTGGTCGGTCATAGCCTTGTCGTATTTGCAATCGGGCTTGTCGAGCGGCATCCAACTGTTCGGCTGTTGCAGAATAAGTATGATTTAACATGACATTTATTCCTTTATGCTGTGCATGCTTGCACAACTATTTGATGCTGTTGCAGTTCTTCTCGAATACGACGTGCCATAAGCAATGCACCCTCCGTATCGCCATGTAAACAAATGCTATCTGCCTGTATTGGCGTAAAATGACCATCGATAGACTCAACCCCGCCCTGTTGAATCATCGATACGACACGTTTTGCGACAAAATCTGCATCATGCAAAACTGCACCTTCAAGGCGTCTTGAAACCAAAGAACCATCACGATTATATGCACGATCTGCAAATGCCTCAGAAATCACCTGCAATCCCTGATTTTTAGCAAACTGAACCAACGGTGAACCTGCCAAAGCAACCAACGCCAATTGAGGATTAAAGATCTGAATTGCATCGATTACAGCTTTTGCCTGATCTAAATTTTGAGCAATGGTGTTATATAACGCGCCATGAGGTTTCACGTATTTCACGGTTGTCCCGACACTTCTTGCCATGCCATCTAAAGCAGAAATTTGGTAAAGCACATCTGCAAAAAGTTCATCATAAGACACATCCATATTCCGACGGCCAAACCCGACAAGGTCTGGATAAGACACATGTGCTCCAACAGTGACCTGATATTTCACTGCCTCACGCAATGTTTTTAAAATCCCAGAAGGATCTCCCGCATGGAAACCACAAGCAATATTGGCACTACTGACAATGGGTAAAATTGCGGCATCATTGCCCATCTTCCATGAACCATAGCTTTCGCCTAAATCACTATTTAAATCAATTTTCATGGTCATCATCCTTACAAAGCTTTCAAATAGTTGAAAATGGTACTAAATGAAACATACCCCATGTACCAAGTTAAAATACAAGTGAGAATACCTAAAACGGTTAACCATTTTGGATAATCATAATTTCCAAGCAAATCCTTACGGCAAGCGGCAACATAAACAAAAAGTGTTAAACCAATCGGCAATACCAAACCGTTTAAACCACCGACAAAGACCAATAAACTTGCAGGTGTTGCCCCAAGAATGACAAACAACAATAACGCTGCGGCAATGAACACAATGGTGCAAATATTACGTTGTCGAAGTGTGATGTCTTTTTTAAATGCGCTAAAGAATGTCACCGATGTATAGGCAGCACCAATCGAGCTACTAATCCCTGCTGCCCAGAAAATTAATCCAAATAATTTAAAGCCAAACATTCCTGCTGCATATTGAAAGGCTTGTGCTGCTGGGTTGGCATTTTTACTTGCCAAATCAATTGATGCACCACTCACCACAACGCCCAAAATAGCCAAGAACAAGATGTAACGCATTACACCAACAACAATAATCCCTTTTGTTGCAGCTTTAGAAACTTCGTGGATATGCTCAGGGCCAACTGTTCCCTTGTCTAATAAACGATGTGCACCTGCATAACAGATATACCCGCCAACAGTTCCCCCAACAATCGTGGTAATACTGGCAAAGTCGACATGGCTAGGTAAAATGGTTTGATGGAATGCATCTGCAACAGGTGGAGCCACAATAATAGCAACGATAACAACCAGAATAATTTTTAATATTCCAAGAAAAATCATGCTCTTATCAACAACCAAACTGGCTTTACGTGACGCAAAAATTAAAATCGCAATTGCACCACTAATAACACCGCCCCATTTGGTGTCTAACCCAAATAATGCATTTAGCCCTAGTGCAGCGCCTGCAATATTCCCAATATTGAAAAAGAAACCACCAAAAATCACCATGAATGCCAAGACATAACCACTTCCTGGTAAAGCTGCATTTGCGATTTCTGGCGCCCTCATTTGCGTTAATGTCACCACTCGCCAAATATTTTGTTGCACAACAAAATCGATAAGAATAGAAAGGAGAATACCAAAACCAAAAGCAGCTCCCATTTTGACGGTAAAGGTTGCCGTTTGAGTTAAAAAACCCGGCCCCATTGCCGATGTTGCCATTAAAAAAATTGAAGCAACAATTGCCCATTGTCGTTCATTAAAAAATGCCTTTTTTTCAACCTTTGTCATACATCCCTCATGCTATAAAAAGTTCAATCTTGTTGTTTTCGCCATCTCATAAAAAAGAAATTCTTGAGTCCTCTAGTAATTAACCATACCAGCCCAATAAGAACAATTAATAACCATTACTTTTATAAGCAATGCAAACAATTGATTAACATTAAGAAATTGCATACAAACTTAAATATTATTTTTTTCTTATCAATACCAATTAGAAATTTTAATTTTTATATCATTTATTTATTTTTACTTGAAAAATAAGAGTGCAAAAACAGCAAATTATCAGTGCAACCATCCCCATAACTGTGCAAAATTCATGGCCATAAAATCGACATTTTCTTTAACGCTGAAAAAGAAAGTTTTCATTTCCGAACTGTTGCTTTAATTTTCCAACGGACTGTTTTGAAATATCCGAAGCAAGTTCTGCAAGGTTCTGCTTAATCATTTCATCCCGCCCCCCCGTATAAACACAGGAAAACTGATAAGGACGTAGGTGGATATCCGTAGGTAAAATGAGTAATCGTTTTTCACGAAGCTCTTTTAATACCGATAAATGTGGCATGACACCAATCCCCATTCCTTCTTCTGTCATTTTGACTAAAGTTGCCAAAGAATAACTGGTAATCGTTTTAGGTTCATGTAACCGCAAACGGTTCAATTGCTGCTTTAAATCAAGGTAGGGATAGGTATTTTTAGGATAGGTAATAATGGTATTTCGTTTTAAATCTTGAAAGGATAAAAAACCTGATGGAAAGCGTTTACCTAAACGCGGGGAAATCAAAAAACTCTGCTCAAAATTACACAATGGAATTTCAATACAATCAAAATCACAGCTTGTATCCAACATAAATGCCATATCTAATTCACCTGTTTTAATCGCTTCCTTTAAAACAGGTGTGACATTGATAATAATATCAATTGTTACATACGGATATTCTTCATAAACTTTTTCAATAAAATCAACCAACCATGAATGCACGATGGTTTCTGCGACACCTAAACGGATCGTACTTTCAATGGCAGACTGCTTTGAAACCTCTTGTAAAAATTGATGATTTAACTCAATCATTTTTTCTGCATATTTAAACGCGACCTTCCCCGAGTCTGTAATTTGCAGCGTACGAGAGGTTCTTTCTAAAAGCTTAACGCCTAATTCTTGTTCAAGGGTTGCTATCCTCTGAGAAACAGAAGACTGTGTTGTATTGAGCTTCATGGCGGCTTTATTAAAGCTATTCAGCAGTACAACCCAATAAAAGTTTTCTAATCCTTTATAGTTCAAAATATACGCCTAAACGACCTGATTGTTTTTAGTATAGTCGCTGAATGAATCATCTTTATATTTTTAATCATTAAAAAATTGGACATATATTAATTCTGATACAAGTCTTCAATGACCCATCTATGTGAATAATCTAGAAACTTCCCTTGCAAGACTATTCACATTTTCAAAAAAATCCTTTCTTTATAAAATCAGGCTATCCCCATAAAAAGCTAAAGAACTGCATTTGTATAACTCTGCCATCATCATTCCCAATGCGGCCAACTCTTCATCGCTTCCCAAACTCGAATTGCATCAACAGTCGCACGCACATCATGCGCGCGGACAATACTCGCCCCTTGCTGAATTGACAGTAAATGCCCCGCCACACTACCAACAGCACGATCCATAGCCTCGGTTTGTTCAGTCACCGCACCAATAAACCGTTTCCGAGACAATGCCGATAATATTGGATAACCTAACTGATGCAATTGCCATAATTCATCTAATAATTGCAAATTATGGACTGTATTTTTAGCAAACCCAAAACCGGGATCAACAATAATACGTTCAGCTTTGATCCCTACCTGTAACGCACAATCTATACGCTGCCGAAGTTCGATTAAAACTTCATTGGTCACATGCTGATAACTTGCCAACTGATTCATTGTCGTTGGTTCGCCACGCATGTGCATTAATACTACAGGGATATTCAAATGCGCTGCCATTTCTAAAGCACCTTCCCGACTCAATGCCCGCACATCATTCCAGATATGTGCGCCAGACTGAACTGCTTGCTGCATCACCTCTGGTTGACTGGTATCAATCGATAACACTACATCATATTTTGCTAGCGCCTGTACAACAGGAATCACCCTTTCCAATTCCGCATCCAAAAGGACTGCATCTGCACCAGGGCGCGTTGATTCACCACCAATATCAATAATCGTTGCACCATCACGTATCATTTGCTCAGCATGTTCTATCGCATTATCAATGTGATGATGTTTCCCTCCATCACTAAACGAGTCCGGAGTAACATTTAAAATGCCCATCACCTGCGGGCGAGATAAATCTAAAATTTTATTTCCACAATGTAGTTGTTTATTGGGTAGAGATATCAAATGCATAGTATTTACAATCAAATCGATCAAGGCTGGTTATTCTTTCTATCTTAACAAAAAGTGGTACACAATATGAAAAGAGATGAAGTGGTGATCACTTTGCAGTGTTTTTGATTGCACTGTTCGGCAATGGCTCAAAATCATATACGCAGTTCTCTTTGCGTCTGTTTTATCTTTATTTCGATCCTCTGTATATTATCGATTCATGCTTATATCTTGAAATCCCACTATAAAAAAAGAGCCGCATTTGCGACTCTTTTTTAGAAGTATCTAATTAACCCATTGCTGGTAATGGTGGCGGTGTTGAAGGACCATCTTTCGGTGGTTCTAAATCTGCCACAGGGTTTTCAGCAACGTAAACTTTAGGTGGACGTGGTTCACGGCCTTCCATAATGTCACGCACCTGATCACGATCAATCGTTTCCCATTCCATCAAAGCTTTTACCATCACATGCGCTTTATCCTTATTACTTTCAAGGATATCCCATGCAACTTTATATTGCTCATCTAGAATACGACGTACTTCAGCATCCACTTGTTGTTGTGTTGCTTCAGAGATCGTGCGACTACCGACATTACCGAAGAAACCATTTTGGTTTTCATCTTCATAAACCATCACACCCATTTTGTCTGACATACCGTATTTTGTCACCATTGCACGTGCCATTTTCGTTGCACGTTCAAAGTCATTCGATGCGCCTGTTGACTGTTGGTTAATGAAAATTTCTTCTGCAATACGACCACCAAACAAGATTGAAATTTCATTCAACATCTTGTCTTTGTAATGGCTAATTTGATCTTGTTCTGGTAACTGCCAAGTCACACCAAGAGCCCAACCACGTGGCATAATTGTTACTTTATGCACAGGATCCGTACCCGGAAGCACTTCTGCAACAATTGCATGACCTGACTCATGATAAGCCGTAGCACGACGTTCTTCATCACGAAGAATCATTGATTTACGTTCAGGGCCCATATAAATCTTGTCTTTTGCATCTTCGAAGTCATGCATATCGACCGTGTTTTTATTACGGCGAGCAGCAAATAATGCAGCTTCATTCACAAGGTTAGCCAATTGTGCACCAGAGAAACCCGGTGTACCACGAGCCAGAACTTTTACATCCACACCTGTGACAGAAGGTAATTTTTTCAAATGAACATTTAAAATTTGTTCACGACCTGCAATATCCGGTAAACCAACCATCACCTGACGGTCAAAACGTCCTGGACGAAGTAATGCCTTATCCAGTACATCCGCACGGTTTGTTGCGGCAATAACAATAATACCTTCATTGCCTTCGAAACCATCCATTTCAACCAACATCTGGTTTAATGTCTGTTCACGCTCATCATGTCCACCACCAGTACCTGACCCACGGTGACGACCAACAGCATCAATTTCATCAATGAAAATAATACATGGCGCATGACGTTTCGCTTGTTCAAACATATCTCGAACACGCGAAGCACCGACACCCACAAACATTTCAACGAAATCAGAACCAGAGATGCTAAAGAAAGGCACTTTCGCTTCGCCTGCAATCGCTTTTGCAAGTAAGGTTTTACCTGTACCAGGAGGCCCTACCATCAAAACACCTTTAGGAATAGATGCTCCTAAACGCTTAAATTTGGCTGGATCCTTCAAGAAATCTACGATTTCTACGACTTCTTGTTTAGCTTCATCACAGCCAGCAACATCGGCAAAAGTAACCTTAATTTGGTCTTCAGAAAGCATTTTTGCTTTTGATTTACCAAAGCTCATTGGGCCATTTTTACCGCCTGCTCCACCACCCATGTTACGCATAAAGAACATAAATAGCAGAATAATCAGAAGCACTGGGAAGCTTGCAATGAGTAGTTGCATCAAAACACCCTGACGTTGTGGTGCTGTACCTTCCACTACGACATTGTTTTTGATTAAATTCGGCATAAGTTCAGGGTCTTGAACCGCAGGGCGAATACTTTCAAAATCTGAACCGTTCTTTTTCTCGCCAGTAATTTTTTCGCCATCGATCGTGACTTGTTTAATTTGGCCCGCATTCACAGCCGCCACAAACTCTGAATAGTTCATTTGCGATGGTTTGTTGTGATCACTGATGTTGCTGAAAATTAAAATCAGCACTCCGAGTATCACAAGCCACAACACGGCGTTTTTGAAGAGATCGCTCAAAGCTTTATTCCCATATCAATCTAATGTAATCATACCTTTCCAGCATGATCTATTATTTAACTACAAGTTCGTACTCAATGTACTCAAATTGTACAACATGCACAATTTTTAATGCATTGGCAAGTCAACTTTTATCGCAATGCTTTTTTCCGACCTTGTCCAATCAGAAAAACCTCTTTTGAACGTGCACGAGATGCAGCAGGTTTTACAGTTTTTAATACATCAAAACTATCAACAACCTGTTTACGGAATTCATCAAACCCTGTTCCTTGGAACACTTTTACAACGAATTGCCCATTTGGTCCTAAAACCTTTTGAGCAAAATCTAGTGCAAGCTCACATAAATAGATTTGTCGAGGTTGATCAACAGCTCTATTACCTGATGTATTGGGGGCCATATCCGAAATTACAATGTCTACCTGACGCCCATTTAAAATATTTAACAATTTTTCAAAAACTTCTTCTTCCCGAAAGTCACCCTGCAAGAAGGTAACATCTGGTAAAGCATCCATTTCCAAAATATCAGAAGCAATGACAAGCCCATTGTTTCCAACCAGTTTTCCCGCGATTTGCGACCAACTCCCAGGGGCTGCACCCAAATCGACTACGGTCATACCAGGTTTAATCAGTTTATATTTTTCTTGAATTTCAAGAAGTTTGTATGCTGCACGTGCGCGATAACCTTCTTTTTGTGCTTTTTTCACAAAAGGGTCATCCAGATGCTCTCTCATCCACGCACGACTACTTTTAGACAGTTTTTGGTTTGTAATGCGTGTCGCCATAATCATCTATAGTATCAAAACATCAATAAAGTATTGTACGCAAAAAATAAGAAGCTTGCAGTATACAACTGTACATAAACGCATGACTTTTTTTAATGATGCTAATCGTTTTTCACATCACCCCTTAGCTTTTTCAAGCTTTTCTAGACATCTTTTCAGAAGAATAATTGTTTATCTCATCAAAAGACTTAAAAATATCTAAGTTTTTGTATCAGAACTTCTAATTTTTCCGATGAGGGAATACGGTTTTTCATGCGCTTTCGCCTACAATTTGATATACTGTTCCGCTTTTAAAAATTCAGGTTTATTCACATGGCAAATTTATCTATTCAGGAACGCAAACGCTTACGTCAAATTGGTCACGTTCTTAATCCCGTGATCATGCTTGGTGGTCAAGGTTTAACTGAAAATGTGGTTGAAGAAACTTTACGCGCATTAAACGACCATGAACTGATCAAGGTGAAAATTGCGGGTGAAGATCGTGAGGAACGTGCAGAAGTAATTGAAGCACTTGCTGAAGCAACTCAGGCACAGGTTGTACAAAAAATTGGTAAAATTGCACTTCTTTACAAAAAAGCCGCAAAGCAAAATCCAAAATTGTCGAATCTTGTTCGTCACGCACACCTAGCAAACTAATTGAATTAGCAGATTCTTATGGCGAGTTACGAACTTCAACCTTATCACAAGTTTCATGATATTTTTTTGGTCGGGGCAATTGAGCAACAATTACCTTCTATCATCAATATCGGATTCTGGATACGTGACCCTTTACAACTGATTCAATGGCCAAGCATTACACCTGCCCATCCTCGTCAAGACTTTTTGTGGGAACACACAAGTTTTGAGGTGTTCATTGGTGTAAAAGATGAAGACTATTATCGTGAAATAAACCTATCACCTTCTCAAGCATGGCAAAGCTATCAGTTTGAAGAATATCGCTATCCTGAAACCATGCCCCCTGTAATGGCACACGATATCGATCTGGTTGAACTTAAACGTACTCACTATGGATTAAATGCAACGCTAGATCTTGGTGCATTTATGCAACAGCATCAGCTTAAATGGCATAATATTTTTGTTGGGCTTTCTGCGATATTAGATACATCAAAAGGTCAGCAACTCTATGCAATGCAGCATAGTGGTCGTCAAGCAGACTTTCACAATAAAAGAGACTGGCTACATTTCTTTTAATATAAAAAAACGGATCAATAAATGATCCGTTTTTTATACAACAAATTTATTCAACTTTTTCTTTTTCAGCTTCAGAGGCTTTCTTTTCATCACCCTCTTTTACTTTATGCCAAGCATCTACCGCACTCGCCTTGGTTTTTTGTAGCGTTTCGGTCACATGTTCTTTATGTTTGGCTGAAAGTTGTGAAACATCTTCTTTCACCTCTTTGGATAATTTAGAAATTTCATCCACAATCGAAGCAAATTCAATTTTTGCGACTTCTTTTAACTCAATTAAGTCATCTTGAGAAAAGGTAAATTTTTCTCTAATTTCATTAAATCGAGCAACAAAATCTTCTTTAAACTGCTTAACCTGTTCCTGAAATGAAGCACTTGCTTGTTGAACATCGGATTCGACCTTCGCAGCACCTTGCGCTGCCTTATCCTTCACTTCATCAATTTTTTGACTAGCGGTTGCTTTTACTTCACCTACTTTTCCCTGAGCTTCAGCAACTTTTTCAGCGACTTTGGCTTTTACCTCGGCAGTTTTTTGCTCCAATTGATCGGTAGTTTGTGTCAGTTTTTCTTCGAGATTATTTTTTGTTGCCATAACCATATTCCCTCTACTTAAAATTATGAAAGGATATTGTCCTCACTGTAACAAATCGCTGTTTTATTCACCAGCCTTTTATTGGCGATTTAAAACTTTCTCACAATTTAACAACATCTTTCCCCAAATAAAAATAATCACTCATCAAAGCAGGAATCTTGATAAATTACGTGGACTTTTCCAAGTTGGATGCGTACAATACGTTTTTAAGTTACGAGCGAGCAGACCAAGGGAGTGCGTGTTTTTTTCAGGACAGCCTACCTTTTTTTATGTCTACTCGCTTTTTTACAGCTTAAAATTTCAGGAGCTTTGGTTTGAGCACCCCCGCCATTTTAGCCCTCGCAGATGGAACAATCTTTAAAGGTATTTCTATCGGCGCTACGGGATCAACGACTGGTGAAGTCGTTTTTAATACCGCTATGACTGGTTATCAAGAAATCTTGACCGACCCAAGTTATGCACAACAACTTGTTACTTTAACCTACCCTCATATTGGGAATACTGGCTGTAATTCAGAAGATGCTGAATCAGGTCGTATCCATAAAGTATGGGCAAATGGTTTAATTATCCGAGATCTTCCTTTATTGCATAGCAATTTCCGCGCTGAGCAGTCTTTGGGAGATTACCTAAAACAGCATAATGTTGTGGCCATTGCCGATATTGATACCCGTAAACTTACACGTATTTTACGTGCTAAAGGTGCACAAAATGGTTGTATCCTTGCTGGCGACAATATTACCGAAGAAGAAGCTTTAGAAAAAGCACGTGCTTTTGGCGGGTTAAATGGTTTAGATCTTGCAAAAGTATGTTGCGACCCAACAGGTTTCGAATGGACAGAAGGTTCATGGACACTGGGTCAAGGCTTTAGCCAACCAGAATTTAAATATCATGTTGTCGCATATGATTATGGTGTCAAAACCAACATCTTACGTATGCTCGCAGATCGTGGCTGCAAACTTACTGTTGTCCCTGCTCAAACACCAGCAGAAAAAGTTCTTGCCTTAAACCCAGATGGCGTTTTCTTGTCAAATGGCCCTGGCGATCCAGCAGCATGTGATTATGCAATTGAAGCTGTAAAAACCATTGTTGAAACTACAAATACTCCTGTTTTTGGGATCTGTTTAGGTCACCAAATCTTGGCACTCGCTTCTGGTGCAAAAACCATCAAAATGAGTCATGGTCATCATGGTGCGAACCATCCTGTACAAAACCTTGAAGATGGTACAGTGATGATCACATCACAAAACCATGGGTTCGCAGTTGATTTCGACACCCTGCCAGCAACATTAAAGGCAACTCACAAATCATTGTTTGATGGCACATTACAAGGGATTCATCGTACAGACAAACCTGCATTTAGCTTCCAAGGTCACCCTGAAGCAAGCCCGGGTCCACATGACTGTGCGCCATTGTTTGACCATTTTATCGAACTTATTGAAGCAGCTAAGAAGTAATTAAGGAGCGAATAATGCCTAAACGTACGGATATTAAAAGCATCTTAATTATTGGTGCAGGTCCTATTGTTATCGGTCAGGCGTGTGAGTTTGACTATTCTGGCGCACAAGCCTGTAAAGCGCTTCGTGAAGAAGGTTATCGCGTTATTTTGGTGAACTCTAACCCAGCGACCATTATGACTGACCCTTCAATGGCAGATGCAACGTATATCGAACCAATCACTTGGCAAACTGTTGCACAGATCATTGAAAAAGAACGTCCAGATGCAGTCCTTCCAACGATGGGTGGACAAACTGCGCTGAACTGTGCGCTTGCACTTGATGAACACGGCGTATTGGAAAAATATGGCGTTGAATTGATTGGCGCGACCAAAGAAGCAATTGAAAAAGCTGAAGACCGCAAATTGTTTGACCAAGCCATGCGTAAAATTGGTTTGGAATGTCCAAAAGCTGCTGTCGCTGAAAATATTCAGGAAGCGTTGGAAATTCAAGCACGCTTTGGCTTCCCTGTCATCATCCGTCCATCATTTACCATGGGTGGTTCAGGTGGCGGTATTGCTTACAACCGTGAAGAATTCCTTGAAATCTGTGAACGTGGTTTCGAACTTTCTCCAACCCATCAACTCTTGATTGATGAATCACTCATTGGTTGGAAAGAGTATGAAATGGAAGTTGTTCGTGACAAAAACGACAACTGTATCATTGTCTGCTCAATCGAAAACTTCGACCCGATGGGTGTTCACACAGGTGACTCTATCACTGTTGCACCAGCACAAACATTAACAGATAAAGAATATCAGTTAATGCGTAATGCTTCGATTGCAGTTTTACGTGAAATTGGTGTTGAAACAGGTGGTTCAAACGTACAGTTTGGTATTTGCCCAAATACTGGTCGTATGGTTGTCATCGAGATGAACCCTCGTGTGTCACGCTCATCTGCATTGGCGTCAAAAGCGACAGGTTTCCCAATTGCAAAAATCGCAGCAAAACTTGCTGTAGGTTATACACTTGATGAGTTGAAAAATGACATCACTGGTGGTGTAACACCTGCATCATTTGAACCTGCAATTGACTATGTTGTAACGAAGATCCCTCGTTTTAACTTCGAGAAATTTCCACAAGCTGAACCTGTACTAACAACACAGATGAAATCTGTGGGTGAAGTGATGGCGATTGGTCGTAACTTCCAAGAATCTGTACATAAAGCCCTTCGTGGTCTTGAAGTCGGTGTTTGTGGTTTCGATGAAAAAATTGAAGTTGGTACAGAAAACGCAAAAGATAAAATCCTTCAAGAGCTTAAAGTTCCAGGTCCTGAGCGTATCTGGTACGTTGCCGATGCCTTCCGTCATGGCTTTAGCTTAGATGATGTTTTTGAAGCGACCAAAATCGACCGTTGGTTCCTGATTCAAATTCAAGACATTGTGAAAACTGAAGAAGTTGTTAAAACTTTAGGTTTTGGTGATTTAAACGCTGACAATATCCGTGCATTTAAACGCAAAGGTTTATCAGACCTTCGCATTGCAAACTTAATGGGTATTTCACAAAAACAATTCCGTAAACACCGTTGGAACTTGGGCGTTTACCCAGTTTACAAACGTGTTGATACCTGTGCGGCTGAGTTTGAATCTGACACAGCTTATATGTATTCAACTTACGATGAAGAATGTGAAGCAAACCCATCAAACCGTGACAAAATCATGGTGATTGGTGGCGGTCCAAACCGTATTGGTCAAGGTATTGAGTTTGACTACTGCTGTGTACACGCTGCATTAGCAATGCGTGATGATGGTTATGAAACCATCATGGTCAACTGTAACCCTGAAACAGTTTCAACTGACTATGACACATCAGACCGTTTATACTTTGAACCGATTACATTGGAAGATGTACTTGAAATCGTGCGTACTGAAAAGCCAAAAGGCATTATCGTACAGTACGGTGGTCAAACTCCTCTAAAATTGGCACGTGCTTTAGAAGAAGCTGGTGCGCCAATTATCGGAACATCTCCAGATGCGATTGACCGTGCAGAAGATCGTGAACGCTTCCAGCAAATGATCCAACGCTTACAGCTTCGTCAACCAAACAACAGCATTGTAAAATCTGCTGAAGAAGGGATTTCAGAAGCCGCTAAAGTTGGTTATCCATTAGTCGTTCGCCCATCTTATGTGTTGGGTGGTCGTGCAATGGAAATCGTATATAACGAAGACGAACTTAAACGCTACCTTCGTGAAGCGGTTCAAGCATCGAACGAAGCCCCTGTCCTTCTTGACCATTTCCTTGACTCGGCAACAGAAGTTGATGTTGACTGTGTTTCTGATGGTAAAGATGTGGTGATTGGCGGCATCATGCAACACATTGAACAAGCAGGTATTCACTCTGGTGACTCTGCATGTTCTATTCCTCCTTACTCTCTATCAAAAGAAGTTCAGGATGAAATGCGTCGTCAAACTGTTGCAATGGCCAAAGAGCTTGGGGTTATTGGTTTAATGAACGTACAATTTGCTGTAAAAGGCGATGACGTTTATATCCTTGAAGTAAACCCACGTGCATCACGTACTGTTCCATTTGTATCAAAATGCATTGGTGAATCTTTAGCAAAAGTTGCTGCACGTTGTATGGCTGGACAATCGCTTGAATCTCAAGGATTCACAAAAGAGATTATTCCAACTTACTTCTCTGTAAAAGAAGCCGTTTTCCCATTTGCAAAATTCCAAGGCGTTGACCCAATGCTTGGACCTGAGATGAAATCTACAGGTGAAGTCATGGGTGTAGGCAAAACTTTTGGTGAAGCATTCTATAAAGCAGTGCTTGGTTCAAATGAACGCTTACCTGGCTTACCTACCGAAGGTGAAGTCAAAAATGCGTTCTTGTCTGTTCGCGATTCAGATAAGAAAGACATTGTTGATGTAGCGAAACGCTTGATCGACTTCGGCTTCAAACTGGTTGCAACAGGTGGAACATACAAAGTGATCCACGAAGCAGGATTAACCTGTGAACGTGTAAATAAAGTAACCGAAGGCCGTCCACATATTGTAGATCGCTTGAAAAATGGTGAAATACACCTTATTGTCAATACCACTGAAGGCAAGCAGGCTCAATATGATTCTGCCATGATCCGCCGTGCGGCATTACAAGGTAAAGTGTATTACACAACGACGATTAATGGTGCTGAGGCAGTTTGCCAAGCATTTGCAATCCAATTGCCAATGGATGTATATCGCTTGCAAGATTTACACACTGTAGGCTAATTCCTTACCGATAAGTCCCGTCACCTTATCGGTGGCGGGATTTTTCTTTTTTTTATACGGTATTTTCCCATTTCATTAAGAGGGACTAAAATGCAACGTTATCCAATGACACCTGAGGGTAAAGTCGCCCTAGAGAAAGAATTACAACATTTAAAAACTGTTGAACGTCCACGTATTACTCAGGCGATTGCCGAAGCACGTGAGCACGGGGACTTAAAAGAAAATGCAGAATATCATGCTGCACGTGAACAGCAAGGTTTCTGTGAAGGACGTATCCAAGATATTGAAGGTAAATTGGGCGCGTCTCAAGTTATCGATGTTCATGAGCTAGAACAAAATGGTCGTGTAGTTTTTGGTGTAACTGTTACCATCGAAAACCTAGACACCGAAGAACGCAAAACCTATAAAATTGTAGGTGATGATGAAGCTGATTTTAAAATCAATAAAATTTCGGTAAATTCGCCTATTGCACGTGGTCTTTTAAGTAAAAATGAAGGCGATGAAGCAAAAATTACAACACCTCAAGGTGAAGTAGAATATGAGATCGTAAGTGTCGAATATCTCTAAAAATTAAAAAAAGCCTCCACTTTAAAACTAAGTTTGGAGGCTTTTTTGTATTGATTTCTTTTAAACATACGACGTACAACATAAAAATGTTATCATCATAAAAAATAGTACATAACAAAAAATGAATAGGAAATAATATGAATTATCAGCACATCCTCGTCCCTGTAGACGGCTCCGAATACTCCTCTCGCGCTGTTCAACATGCCGTTGAATTGGCAAAAATTTTTAATAGCACTATTACAATTGTTCAAGTCTTAACACTTGATCCACTCATTGCCACTGAATATATCAAAACAGGAAAAAGTAATGAGGTTCTAGATCGGGCACGCAATTATATTTTAGACAATTTAAATAAGCTTGCTCAAAACTATCAACAAGATAATCTTAATTTACATACGCAATTGTTGGAGGATTTCTCTATTGTGCAAGGCATTACACAAGCAGCGAAAGACTTAAAGGCTGATCTTGTGGTGATGGGATCTCATGGCCGTACTGGATTATCTAAATTTTTATTAGGTAGTGTTGCACAAAGAGCACTATTAGAACTTCCCCTCCCTGTACTGATTGTAAGATAAATTATATAGGTGCTTATCTTGCAAATAGCTAAGTGCCTTTGCCTTATTCTCCCTGCCATTGATACTGTTTTAAATCAATTTTTCCATTTTTCAAAAAAATCCCTTCATCCATCAGTTTTAATTGCTGAATATTTTCCCCATGCTCATTGAGTTTAATTACACTAATTTTCCCCTGAGCATTCACCACCCGATACCAAGGGATCTGAGTATTTTGATCCAACTGCTTGAGTACTGTACCCACCAAGCGAGCATGTTTTGGTAATCCCGCCATTTTTGCAACTTGCCCATAGCTTGCAACTTTGCCAAAGGGAATTTTAAATACAACTGCTAAAATTTGTTGATAAAGCTCTGCCTGCATTTGATTTGCCGTGATCGTTCTCATTTTACCATTCTAAAGAAATGTCACATAAACCGACACATCAAACAAGATGCTTTTAATTCTCATCGACCAACTGAAACCGATTACAGTAACCTTTCAAATTTAACGATGTTTCTCTTTCACTTAACATATAACTTTAACAGTAATAACCACTCTAAAAATAAAAAGGCTGTCCACGAATGGACAGCCTTTGTTAAATGAACAGATATTGCTTGGATTAGAAGCTATAACGTGCCATCAAGTTAAGACGTGAATAATCGCCTTTGTCATCTGTAGTTGCAGTGCTGTTTACAAATGTTTGACGTTGACCGTAAGTATATTCCACACCCAAGTCTAAGTTTTTAACAGGTGTATAGAAGCTGTTTGCAATGATGTTATACATTGTTTTGTTAAGTGCTGTATCAGATTTATTCTCTGCATATTTAGCATAAGCATTGTCTTTCTTATACCAAATTGCACCAGCAGCTAAAGTTGAACGCCATTGTGGTGACCACTTGTGTGAGTAACCAATTAGGCCTGTATCATATTCACTTTCAAAAATAGAAAGATCTGCGCCATTGCGGAAAGCAACATAAGCAGGGTTAGCATAAAGTAAATATTTACTATCACCTTTAATATGATAGTAGTTAGCAAAGATTGTATCGTTTGATGTTAAGTTATATTTACCACCAACACCAACACCCCAACCCAACTTGGTTTCATCAATGTTATCATTTACAGAGATACGGTTTTCATGAAGCAAACCATGAAGTTGTAACAAACCTTTTTTATCTGGTGTCGCAATATCATAACGTGCAGTTAAAGCAGGTAAACGGTTACCGCCAGAAGTCTTCACATATGAACCATTTACGAAAGTCGTATTACTATTAAGGTTATCAACATCACCACCTTCTAAAGCCACCAATAATTTTTGATTAGCAAAAGTAGGTTGTGTGTAACGTACTTGAACTGTACGTTTAGAACCATAGCCCATAGGACCATTGAAGTCGACAGTTTCAGGTGCTGTATCTGTATTTACAAATGGAGAAGTCGTTTGACCTACTAACCATTTGTTTAAAGAGATATAGGCATGACGAACACGGAATGTACCATCACCATTAACACCTGAAGTACCGCCACCCATAAAATCAGCTTCGATTTTACCGATTAAATCACCGTATTCTGTCGGACGAACGATATCCAAGCCAATACGTGATGTTGCAGCAGTAACGTTTAAGTTATTTTTAGTGCCATTCGCAGAATTCAATGGAACTGCGTTTGTATTGTTGTTAATACTAGATGTTGGGTTTGCTTTAAAGTCATAAGTACTGTCCACACGAACACTACCATAAACTTTTAACTGGGTTTGACCATCTGGCAGTGTAATCCAACCCGGTTTTGTGCTGGCATTTACAGGTGCTGCAACTGGCGCTGGTGGAGGTGTCTGAGCTTGCTGTTGCAATTGCACAGCTTGTTGCTGCTGTTGACTAGAAAGTTGTTGAACCATTTGTTGTAGTTCAGCAACTTGTGCTTTTAATGATGCAACATCTTGATTTTTTGTTGCTGCTTGAGCAGAACCCATTGCACCAAGAAGTAACGCCGCACCAATTGAAGCCGATAAAATATTAACCTTGACCACGTATTCTCTCCATAAAAAAAATAACTTATTGTTTTGAAAAGTAGCTGTACTATTTCAAACAAACATAACAAAATTATGACAATCCATGTATAAATTTAATCTTCCTTACTTATTCCATATACTTCTATACAAGCAAGTTGAAGATTTCTACAAAAACATAACTGTAAAATTAGAATTTTCCAATAGCACTTTACATTTTTTTTTACGCTTTATTTGTTTCTTTGATTACTTTTAATACAATTTTATTTTGTATATTAGACCATCCTCTGTTTTGACAAGGTTTCGTTCAATAAATAGCTCAAAATATATTGGTAAAAACTATTAATAGGCTCAACACCAAATTTTGCAACAGAACAAATAACAGTCATTATTATTCTTAAATAATCCATAATTATTCTTTAGATAATCTTATAACTAACGGTATAAAATAAATTTATTACTATAAAATGTGATCGATTGTAGTGCATTCACTGTATCTACATGATGATTAATTATAGTGCAAAATGAAAATTATCCAATAGATTTATTCTATAAATAATATATAGAGATATAAAATATTGCGTTTGTAATATCCGTCTATTAGATAAACAAAAACTGATCGAACCAGTTATTTTGAACCAATTTAATCGTTTAATATGCAACCTAGATTTTCCATTCAAAAATCTTTTGTAAATTGACTGGTCAAAATGGTTTAAATCTGCTGAGATTCAGCTTTATTTTTACACTGGAATATCTGAAAGTCCCATGTTCAAATTTGCTCAATGGTCTTGTATTGCCCTTCTTGGTGTTAGTTTATTTGGTTGTGATACAACAGGAACAAAAAAAGCAGGAACAACACTAAAACCCAGAGAACCTGTGATTGCTTTGGCACTCGGCGGCGGCGGTGCAAAAGGATTTGCACATATCGGTGTGATTAAAATTTTAGAAGCACATGGGATTAAACCACAAATTGTCACAGGAACCAGTGCGGGAAGTTTTGTCGGCAGTTTATATGCCAGTGGTAAAACACCCTATCAACTGCAACAAATGGCAGCTCAACTCAAAGAATCTGACTTGCGCGACTTAACGCTTAATCGACAGGGTTTCCTGATTGGTCAGAAACTACAGAACTATATTAATGCGCAAGTTGCCAATAAACCTATTCAACAATTTCCAATGCGCTTTGCTGCGGTAGCTACCCGTTTAGACAATGGTCAGAAAACCACATTTATTCGAGGTAATGCAGGTCAGGCGGTTCGAGCATCATGTAGTATTCCTAATGTGTTTTTACCCGCAACCATTGCAGGGGTGAAATATGTAGATGGTGGTCTGGTTAGCCCTATTCCTGTTAAGACAGCACGAAGTATGGGTGCTGATATTGTGATTGCTGTTGATATTTCTGCCCGTCCATCAGGGGGCGCAACCAACATGTTTGGTTTGTTAGATCAGACGTTAAATATTATGGGGCAGCAAAGTATTCAGGATGAATTAAAACACGCCACTGTCGTGATTCAACCTAAAGTCGGACAGATTGGAGCACTGGATCTTAATGCAGGACAATCTGCAATTTTAGAAGGTGAGCAAGCAGCTCAACTCAAAATTCGGGCCATCCAAATGGCAATTGCCAACTTTAAAAAATCTCCAGCAGCATATCGACCTGCACCACGTCCAAGTATTTAAGTTTTATCCTCATGCTGAACCACAAAAAGATGGTCACAAAAAGACCATCTTTTTGTTGGTGCTTTCTATGCTATATTCGTAAAGTATATATATTCCAACAACCTAAAAATATTTAGAGGCGATTTATGACGCTCGTTTTAGAACCATGGCATTGGTTTGTTGCTGGCATCGCCCTTATGCTATGTGAATTGATTTTGCCAGCATTTGCTGCTTTATGGTTTGGTATTGCAGCAGTAATGGTCAGTATTTTACTGTGGCTTTTGCCATGGATGAGTTTAAGTGTTCAACTGATTACTTGGATCATTCTATCTATTCTTTGTACTATTTTATGGTTCAAGTTTATTCGCCCCCTCTCAACCGATAAAACCAAGGCGGGTTTACCACGTGAGGCAACCATTGGACAAATCGGGATGGTGATTCAGATTGGTCTTAATCATGAACAAGTCAAAGTCCGTTTTCCTGTACCAGTATTAGGTGCAGATGAATGGCTCTGCCGAGCAATCGTTCCTGTTGCCGTGGGTGATCGGGTGAGTGTCATTGATATTTTAGGAAATGATCTCGTCATACAACCGTATCAATCTATACAAACACAATAAATTAGGAAAAAACGATGAATTTCACCATTATTATGTTTGCTCTGCTTATCTTTGTTGGCGTCACAATTTTTAAAGGCGTTCGTATTGTGCCACAAGGTTACAAGTGGATTGTGCAACGCTTAGGAAAATATCACACCACCCTCAACCCGGGGCTGAATTTTGTGATTCCCTATATCGATGATGTTGCTTATAAAATTACAACCAAAGATATTGTACTAGATATTCCATCTCAAGAAGTGATCACTCGGGATAATGCTGTTTTGGTCATGAATGCCGTTGCCTATATTAATTTGACCACACCTGAAAAAGCCGTTTATGGTATTGAGAATTTTAACTGGGCGATTCAAAATCTTGTGCAAACCTCTTTACGTTCAATTGTCGGTGAAATGGACTTAGATGATGCCTTATCCTCACGTGACCATATTAAAGCCAAACTTAAAGCTGCTATTTCCGATGATATTGCCGATTGGGGGATTACCTTAAAAACAGTTGAAATTCAGGATATTCAACCATCAACCACTATGCAAGCTGCGATGGAAGCACAAGCTGCGGCTGAACGCCAACGCCGTGCAACAGTCACAAGAGCTGATGGTGAAAAACAAGCGGCTATTTTAGAAGCCGATGGTCGCTTGGAAGCCTCTCGTCGTGATGCCGAAGCCCAAGTCGTACTCGCTGAATCTTCACAAAAAGCCATTACCATGATTACCAGTGCTGTTGGCGACAAAGAAACACCTGTCGCCTATTTGCTGGGTGAACAATATATCAAGGCAATGCAAGACATGGCGAAGTCTAATAATGCGAAAACCGTGGTTCTTCCTGCCGATGTCTTAAACACCATCCGTGGTGTAATGGGTAAATAAATAGCGATTTTTTCGTTCTAAAAGCTGCATTTTAGCGATCAGAAATGACTGAATTACTTTTGAATATTCAAAAGTTTCTGATCTCGCTTAGGACATTTGGCAACAACCAAATGATAAGAATCCTGAATTAAATCCTGAACAAATACCCGATCCAGATCTTGATGCGCCACAATTGAAATCCAATGCTTTTTATTCATGTGGTAGCCATCTTTTATAAACCCATACAGTTCTTGATATTCCTGACTTTTAAAAGGATCACATTTAACATTGATCATTTTTACCCCAGCAACTTCTACAGTAAGCATGAACATTTTGTCAAAAATTTTAAAAACATCAAAATCTGGCCCAAAAGGATGGCAGTGCTGACTAAACGGAAGGTTATTTGCTATTTCAATCGCACATTGATGTAATTGCTCACCATTCATCTTCCCGCACATCCTTCAATGAATATTAATGGGTTCTATTTAATAAAAATGCTGAAATATCCGTCAATTGCTGTGCATCTTGCCCAAAATAAGACAAAGCCTCAAATGCTTCATCATGCAACTGCTTGGCATAATCCTGCGCTTGCTGTAACCCCATCAGTGCTGGATAAGTCGATTTCTCAACTTGTAGATCTTTACCTGCGGTTTTGCCTAATACTTCAGTGTCTGCGGTGATATCTAAAATATCATCCTGTACCTGAAATGCTAAACCAATCGCCTGACCAAACTGACGTAATTTTAAAATGGCAGGATCTGTCCCTTTAAAAATAGTCACGGCACTCATCATAATCGCTGCCTGAATCAATGCGCCTGTTTTGTTACGGTGAATATTTTCCAGTGCATCCTGTGTAATTCTTTGTCCTTCAGCTTGTAAATCAAGCACTTGACCACAGACCATTTTAGAACTTGATGTTGCTAAAATTTGCATTTGTCTAAACATAATGCTCTGATCAACCGCAACACTTTGATCAAACAACCGACTCGATAAAATTTCATACGCCATTGATTGCAAAATGTCGCCTGCAAGCAAAGCAGTACTTTCTTCAAATGCCACATGACAAGTCGGTTGCCCACGACGAAGTGAATCATCGTCCATGCACGGCAAATCATCATGAACCAACGAATAGCAATGAATCAGCTCAACTGCTACAGCCGCACGACGCACCGCAGCAACATTGACATTATCGCCAAGTGCTGCCGTTGCATAGCAAAGTGCTGGACGAACCCGCTTCCCACCTAGCATCACTGCATGATGCACTGCTCCTTTTAGAGGTTCAGGAAGTGCAAAAGCATCTAAAGCAGTGGTTAAATCCTGTTGAATTTGTTGCTGGGCAGACTTTAAAACATCTGCAAAAACGGGTGTAGTCACTGACACAATTGCCTCTATTGATCTAATTAAGCTTTTTTAACAAACTCAGATTTAAGTTTCATCGCACCGATACCAGTAATTTTACAATCGATGTTGTGACCATCTGACGCATCTGGCACTAAACGAATGCCTTTTACTTTTGTTCCCACTTTCACAACCAAAGACGAGCCTTTGACTTTTAAATCTTTAATGACAGTTACGCTATCGCCATCTTGTAATACATTGCCGTTTGCATCCAGAATCGTTTCGGCTTGCTCAGCTTGAGCTTCCCCTTCTTTCCATTCATGGCTACATTCTGGACAAATAAAAAGTTCACCATCAGCATAGGTGTATTCAGACTGACATTTTGGACAAGCTGGAATCGTCATTCAATATTCTCAAAAATAAAAATATTATCACCTGTATGCTCAGTTTTTTCAAAATTATCTTTTTCAATAATGCTTCTATTCTGCTCATTTTTTAAATTTTCCTTATTTTCTATAGGGATTTCATCTCTTTTTAGGCAATGCGGCTGACTAGCGAAAAAAAATGAATCTATTACAATGGCGAACCCCTGCTATAAATGTGAGTCATTTATTTTGAGCCATCAACCAATCACACTGCAAAGACGTTTAAAAAACCGACATATTCAACTCATCGCCATGGGCGGTGCCATTGGTACTGGCTTATTTTTAGGTTCGGCACATATTATTCAATCTGCTGGCCCATCAATTATTTTGGGTTATGCCATTGGTGGTCTGATTGCTTTTTTAATTATGCGCCAAATGGGTGAAATGATTGTCGAACAGCCTGTTGCGGGTTCTTTTAGTCATTTGGCCTATCAATATTGGGGGAAGTTTGCAGGCTTTTTAACTGGTTGGAATTATTGGGTGGTTTATTTATTGGTCGCTATGACTGAACTCACCGCAGTCGCCCAATATATTCATTTTTGGTGGCCACAGATTCCATCTTGGTTGTCTGTCTTCTTTTTCTTTGTCGTCATTACCCTGATTAACTTGGGCAATGTTAAATTTTATGGCGAATCTGAATTTTGGCTTGCCATCATTAAGGTTGCTGCCGTCATTGCCATGATTGTCTTTGGGTTGTATTTAATTTTCACTGCAAGCCCAGATTCTCATATTAGCTTAAGTAATCTTTGGTCACATGGCGGATTTTTCCCACACGGGTTCAGTGGTCTGTTTTATATGCTGGCATTTATTCTGTTCGCTTTTGGTGGCATAGAACTTATTGGCATGACCGCAGCCGAAGCAGAACAGCCAGAACGCTCAATTCCACAAGCCATTAATCAAGTGGTTTTTCGGGTACTGGTTTTCTATATTGGTTCACTTAGTGTTTTACTGTCGCTGGTGCCGTGGGACGCGTTAAAATTGGGTGGTTTAGAGCAAAGCCCATTTGTCCTTATTTTCAAACAACTCGGCTTTTCTTGGGCTGCACACTTACTCAATTTTATTATTTTAACAGCGGCACTTTCTGTTTATAACAGTGGCATGTTTGCCAATAGTCGGATGCTGTTCGGTCTGGCACAGCAAAAACAGGCGCCTCAATTTCTGCTCAAGGTAAATCAGCAAGGTGTGCCGTATTACTGTGTTTTAGTTTCCGCGGCGCTGATCTTTTTATGTGTATTGTTAAATTATTTTGTACCAGAACAAGCACTCAGCCACTTAATGTACTTGTCAGTCACGGGGTTGGTTCTAAATTGGGCAATGATTACCCTCACCCATTTAAAATTTAAGAACATCATCAAAGCACAACAAAAAACCACGCGTTTCCCTGCTCTTTTTTACCCTATCAGTAATTATATTGTCTTAATTTTTATTGGCTTAGTACTTTTTATTATGGCACAACAAGGCTTTATGGAATCTGTAATTATTCTGCCAGTCTGGATTGTACTTTTATTCATCTTTTTTAAGCTCAAGCAAAGATGATTTCAAGTCAAGATAAAAACTGTACGACTGCTAGGCGAAAGATTACCAATCGATTACAATCCAAGTTATTTCATATCGAGCTGTAAGACACGTGAGCAATAACACACCACTTCAGCGAGGACTAAAAAACCGCCATATCCAGCTCATTGCCATGGGGGGAGCCATTGGAACAGGTCTTTTTTTAGGTTCTGCGCAAGTCATCCAATCTGCTGGGCCATCGATTATTCTAGGCTATGCTATTGGTGGTCTCATCGCCTTTTTAATTATGCGCCAACTTGGTGAAATGATTGTTCATGAACCGACCACAGGCTCTTTCAGTCATTTTGCCTATAAATACTGGGGGAAATTCCCTGGGTTTATTTCGGGCTGGAATTACTGGATTTTATATATTCTTGTTGCCATGTCTGAACTTACAGCAGTTGCCAAATATATCAATTATTGGTGGCCTTTTATTCCTGCATGGGTTTCTGTTTTATTCTTCTTTGTTGTCATTAGCTTAATCAATTTAGGTAATGTCAAATTTTATGGCGAATCTGAATTTTGGCTTGCGATTATTAAAGTCACAGCCGTGATCGCCATGATTGTATTTGGCATTGTGCTCTTGTTTACGGCTGACCCAACATCAGGTTCACATATTAGTAACCTATGGACACATGGCGGATTTTTTCCAAAGGGCGTTCCTGGCCTGTTCTACATGCTGGCCTTTATCATGTTTGCTTTCGGTGGTATTGAACTGATTGGGATGGCAGCAGCCGAAGCAGAACAACCTGAAAAAACCATTCCAAAAGCCATCAACCAAGTGGTTTTTCGGGTACTGATTTTCTATGTCGGTTCACTGGCTGTTCTACTTTCTCTCGTTCCATGGGATAAGTTACAACTCGGTGGTTTGGACAAAAGTCCATTTGTGATGATTTTTAGTCAATTAGGTATTGGCTGGGCAGCGAGCATCCTGAATTTTATTATTTTGACTGCAGCATTATCTGTTTATAACAGTGGTATGTATGCCAATAGCCGTATGTTGTTTGGCTTGGCTGAGCAAGGCAATGCACCTAAAGTGTTTATGAAAGTCAATAAACAAGGCGTGCCGATTCCTGCTGTGCTATTTTCAGCTTCGCTTATTTTTGCGTGTGTATTGTTGAACTATTTTGTACCCGAAGATGCTTTGGGCCATTTGATGTATATCGTAGTTGGCGCATTGGTGTTGAACTGGGCGATGATCTCGCTAACACATCTTAACTTTAAAAAGAAAATCAATGCTGAAGGGATTAAGACCCAATACCCATCATTGTTATACCCTGTCACTAATTATATCGTGTTAGGTTTTATCGCCGTTGTGTTGTATATCATGTGGACACAGGGCTTTAAAGAATCTGTAATTATGATTCCTGTGTGGATTATTCTCATGTTTATCTTATTTAAAGTGCTCAAAGTACAGAAGTCTTAAGCTCTTTTATTGGTATTTCTGATTATTTTTCATACCAATATTTTATTTTTTAAAAAGTTATTGCCATGCGATAACTTTTTTTTTAACCAAGTTTACGGTACAGTAACGCCAGTAAAATGCGGCCTTAGCTTAACTGGATAGAGCAGTTGCCTCCTAAGCGACCGACGTGGGTTCGAGTCCCGCAGACCGCACCATTTCACAAAAACCATCTAAAAACAACATATTAAAATAATCACAAACTTATGACTTTATAAACTTAATTTAAAAACCATCCATATTTACAGATCAAACGAATAAGAATATTCCCATTTTAGCTGTTCAATAAATCTTAATTTTTGTCCTTTCACCCATTTTATATGTTTCAAATTCACCATAGAAATAAGCCAATGATTTCAGTTCAAATCACTGGTTTAAACAAACATTGGTTAATGACTTGTTGCCTTTTAACTCAATCAGATCTCAATAACTTTCTAATACATCTACACCTTCGACTAAAAATCGGCCTTAAAAGCAATCTAAAGCAGTGATTTGTTAAGTGACACATGACTGTTAATTTCATTGAATCCAATCAGGTTTGAGCGAATCCATTTTTATTTGGCTGGATTACCCCACTGGTTTGGCTCGGGTTTCGTTTCCATCACCGACCAAATAAAGAGTGGAATTAAACCAATAATTGTAAATGCAATCAGCATCCACCACCCAGAACGATTAACATCGTGCAAACGGCGCACGCCTACCGCAAGGCTCGGCAAAAGAAAAACCAATGACAGTAGCCCTGAAACCATATCCATGCCGCCCTTGCTCATGCCCAGAACAGTCAAAACAAGACCGACAAAAAAGCTAATCAAAATCTGAAATAGATAAAAATACCAATATTCTTTTCTGCGGGCACGTCCTGAAAAATTGGCATAATTTTTTAGACATTTCATCGTCCAGTCAAAAAAACCGTAGTTTTCTTCTGCTGCAATTTGGCTATTTTGCCCATAATGAAAAGTATGTTGTACGTTGTTTCCACCAAAACTGACCAAATAAATCGAGGTGGCTTGTCCTAATTCATTGATATTAAAATCGACCTGCTGCCCACGCATAGGCATCTGTTGTTCTTTCCATTCTGAGCCAAAAAAACTATAGCGTCTGCCATCGTCCCCAGAAATTGCGCCTTCATTCAGCTGTATATTAAAATCGAGTAATGTGCCTTTCATATTTTATAAATTCCGAATTGGTCTTAATTTTATAATTGGAACTCGAGATTCTAATCAAATAAATAACATTACAAAAGCATTTTAAGCTTAAGGTACATAATCTCAAGATCGCTCGTTGTCCGCCAAATGGGAACTTTCTCACGTTTTAGGATTCAAGCAAATAATGTGTGGTGACATAAATCGGATATATTGAGAAAGCAAAGTGAATTTTCAAAGTTGCATCTGACATCAAACGATTCGTAAATAATTTAAAAATTTCATACAAAACAATCGACAAATTCACATAAATCTCTTATTAAAGTTGTTTAATTTTTATGTAGATCCATATAAATTACACTTTATAGCCAGTTTTATTTCAGGAATACGAATGTCTCAAATTATCGAGTTGGTGCAATCCATTAAACTAGAAAAAGAAGATTGTAAACCTATTGAATTTGCAAAAGGGACTCTGTTTAAAGTACAGCAAGATTTTCCAAATTGTTATTTGGTGAGTACCGATGAGGGATTTACTTTCACTTTGGCCAAAGAAGATGAAAATAAAACTTGGGTTAAATTCTAGATGTTCATTGTCACAGCATATAAATACGACGGTCAATATTTTTAAAATTTGTGCTGATTGTTTTTAGATTAAGAACAACAATATCAGACCGATAAAAAAGCCCATCTCAAAAAGATAGGCTTTTTTATTTATCGTCTTTATCCTTTGATTTGCGTTTCAAACTCTGGGCGCATTACCATCGCAATACATGTGAATAATCCGATAACGGCAACACTTGCGCCAACCCAGCCAATGGCATTTAACCCCATATGTAAACTTACGATGCTTCCCAATAAAGCACCGCCCCCTATCCCGACGTTATATAGCCCTGAATAAATAGACATTGCTACATCTGTTGCATCGGAGGCAAGCTGTAACACTTTGGCTTGCATTACCAATCCAAAACTCATGATCGCAATTCCCCAGAGTATCGTTAAAGCGGCAAGCCCAATAAAACTAAAAGACAAAGGTAAAAGTAAGAACATACTTAGACCAATTGAAACGCATGACCCCATAACAAACCAGCGTTGTTTTTTCCGTCCAAAACGGCTAAATAAAATTGAACCTAATATTCCAGAACCACCATAAAGCAATAACAATGACGTGGTTTGTGCTGAGTTTAAATGAGCGATCGTCATCGAAAATGGTTCAATATAACTATATGCCGTAAACTGTGCAGTAATCACAAATACAGTGCTACAAAACAATAGTAGTAAGGCAGGTCTTTGAAAAAGTGATGCTAAGCTTTTCACAGAGCCTGAGTTTTGGCTAGGCAGTGCTGGCAAGGTTTTGGCTAAAATCATGGTGGTGATGGCAGCAAGAAATGCAATCAGTGCAAACGTATTTCTCCAACCAAAAGTTTCCCCAATAATTCGACCAAACGGAATTCCCAAGACCAAAGCCAGTACAGTCCCTGTAGATAATAGTCCCAGTGCTTGTACACCTTTGCCCTCTGGTGCAACGCGTACCGCCAAAGAAGCGGTAATCGACCAAAACAGCGCATGGGAAAATGCAATACCAATTCGACTGATCAATAAGACAATAAAACTTGATGCGAAACTGGATAAAATATGACTAAAAATAAAGATTACAAATATCGAAAGTAATAAATTTTTTCTTTCCATATTTTTAGTTAATAGCATCATCGGTAATGAAACCAGAGCCACAACCCATGCATAAATGGTCAGCATGATACCTGCCTGTGCAGGTTGCATATCAAAACTTTTGGCAATGTCTGAGAGTAATGCGACAGGAACAAACTCTGTCGTATTAAAAATAAAAGCGGCTAAAGCCAAAGCAATAACACTAATCCAGCGCCCTTGGGTCACTGGTGAAGGAGAAGTTATCATAGAAATAGGAGATTAAATATAAAGAAAAGCAGTCGGTGAATGTGACACCATAAACTATTATATAACCAAAGCAAATACTGCTTGTATTACGATTGGTAAAATTCATTCAGCCTACCATATAAGCACTTATAATTATTTGTTTTTTATTTTACCAAAAAGAAAATCTGTAGCCAATATTGCCAAATGCTATCGCCTATTTAAATCACAATCTCAAATTTTCATTCGAGATATAAATTTTAAGATAGATCTTTAAACAACAATATTTAATGCTATGATTTAGCTTATAAATAAATCATTTTTATCGATAAGTTTTTATCTTTATAATGCTGAGCAGATTCTATGATTTACTTTACACACTTTTGGATTTAACCCAATATCTGTAAATTAGCATCCAAGCTGACAGCCAGGAACAATCATGACCAACACGATTCCTTCTATTGACCTTATTGATGCACTTGCTGCTGAATATGCACAGAAGTCACCCTCTGAAATTTTAGAGCTTGCCTTAAATCAACAAGGTGAAATTGCCATTTCTTTTTCGGGTGCCGAGGATGTTGTACTCATCGACATGGCTTATCGTTTACGTAAACCCTTCCGTGTTTTTAGCTTGGATACGGGGCGTTTACACCCTGAAACCTATCAATTTCTAGAACAAGTACGTAAGTTTTATAAAATTGACATTGAAATCTGTTTTCCTGAATCGCAAAGCGTTCAAGACTTTGTAACTCAAAAAGGACTCTTTAGTTTTTTTGAAGATGGACATCAAGAATGTTGTGGCATTCGCAAAGTGCAGCCTTTACGCAAAAAATTGGCCACCCTTGATGGCTGGATCACAGGACAACGTAAAGACCAAAGCCCAGGTACACGGAACGAAATTCCTGTGATTCAGGCCGACGCTGGTTTTTCTGGGCCAGATAAACAACTGATTAAATATAATCCGCTTGCAAACTGGTCAAGTGCAGATGTTTGGAATTATATCCGCATGATGGAAATTCCATATAACCCACTGCATGAACGTGGTTTTATTTCTATTGGCTGCGAACCTTGCACCCGTGCCGTACTCCCGAACCAACATGAACGTGAAGGTCGTTGGTGGTGGGAAGAGGCAACCCATAAAGAATGCGGATTACACGCAGGCAACCTGAAAAAATAAGCAAATATAAAAATGAGACACCAGTTCAAGGATTGACTGGTGTCATAATGATTGAACCTTTCTCTATTTTTAATGCGCCGGTTTATACTTGATTAAAATAGCAACAGAAACAGATTCTATTTAAATCTTGTGGCATAGGCAAATGAGGCCCGTATCCATGCGACCACTCCACCCCATCGATATTATTTTTCTGTCTTTAGAAAAAAGACAGCAGCCTATGCATGTAGGTGGGTTATTTTTGTTTAAAATTCCAGACAATGCGCCTTCAACTTACATTCAAGATTTAGTTCAGGATATCCGTGAGTCTAAAAGTATCCCTGTAGCGCCTTTTAACAATAAATTAAATGGTTTATTTTGGGATGAAGATCAGGAATTTGATTTAGACCATCACTTTCGCCACATTGCATTGCCACACCCCGGGCGTATTCGTGAATTACTGATTTATATTTCACAAGAACATGCCACTTTGCTTGATCGGGCAAAACCCTTGTGGACATGCACTATTATTGAAGGGATTGAAGACAACCGTTTTGCCATGTATTTCAAAATCCATCATGCAATGGTCGATGGTGTTGCCAGCATGCGTTTGATGGAAAAATCGTTCTCTAAAGACCCCAACAAGCAAAGTATTGTACCACCGTGGTGTATCAATAGCCGCAGAGAAAAACCTAAAAAGCCCAATGTGATTCGTCGCATAGGACAGACTGTTTCAAACCTAAAACATCAGGTCACCACAACACCTGCGGTATTTAACGAACTGTTTCAGGCCGTTCAGGAACGCAAATACAATCCAGATTATGTCTCAAGTTTTCAAGCACCTGCCTGCATTTTAAATCAGCGTGTAACGGCTTCTCGACGGTTTGCGGCACAGTCTTTTGCCTTCGAGCGATTCAGACGCATTGCCAAAGCACTGGATATGACTTTAAATGATATCGTTTTAGCGGTTTGTTCAACTGCATTACGTGAATATTTAATCAGCCTAAACAGCTTGCCGAATAAACCCCTCATTGCAATGGTGCCTACATCAATTCGTAGTGACGACTCCGATGTCAGCAACCGAATCACCATGATTTTGGCTAACCTTGCCACGCATGTTGTAGACCCGATTGAAAGAGCAACCATTATTTCAAGAAGTGTTAAAAATGCTAAAATGCGTTTTCAACGTATGACATCAAGCCAGATTTTAAGTTATAGCGCATTTGTATATGCAGCAGCAGGCTTAAATATTTTATCGGGAATGATGCCAAAACATCAGGCATTTAATTTGGTGATCTCTAATGTTGCAGGGCCTAGAGAGCCGCTTTATTGGAATGGTGCAAAACTCGAAGCTTTATACCCAGCTTCTGTTGTGTTTGATGGACAAGCACTCAATATCACCCTAACGAGTTATTTAGATAAACTTGAAGTAGGAATTGTGGCCTGTCGTAAAGCCTTACCTAAAGTACAAAATTTATTGATTCTATTAGAACAAGCCATTCAGACCTATGAACAGGTTTTGAATTTAGATGATTTAGAAACAAATATTGTCTTAAAATAGTCTACAGCTATTGCACACAAATCAAAGGGCGACCATTTCGCCCTTTGATGCTTAACTTTTAACAGTACGACATAATCTTAATAGTTCAATACACACGTCCTGCACCATCGATGTCGTGATCGGAATCTCTTTACCGTGTTCATCTACCATAAAGCAATCATTTTTTGCTGGTTGATGATTCGTTGTATGTGGAACACTGGTTTTCACACTTTTTTCTTCGCAAACTTGCATAATGGACTCCCCCGTGGCTAAGAGCGTATGTCTTTGGCTAGAACCTAGGGCTATAGTATTGAAAATGTGACTCAAAAGTAAAATTCCAGTTGTAACAAGGATTAAGCGATATCTTGTTACAACTTTAGCTTAAAATGATATCGTATTGCTCTTGCGTATATAGGTTTTCCACCTGAAATTTGATAATTCGGCTGATAAAGTGTTCTAAATCGGCCACTGCAGGTGCTTCAGCAGTTAACAATCGGTCAATCACCATTGGATTTGCAACAACCGTAAAACCAGCCTGAGACTGATAAGCTCGGGCATAACGCATAATTTCACGAAATATTTCATAACAAATTGTCTCTGAGGTCTTCACAAAACCACGTCCCTGACAGGTCGGACAAGACTCACAAAGCAAATGTTCTAAAGATTCACGTGTGCGTTTACGTGTCATTTCAACCAAACCTAACTCAGATACCTGTGTAATTTTGGTTTTGGCATGATCACGCTCAAGCATACGATCAAATTGTTTCATGACTTCTTCACGATGCACCGCTTCTTGCATGTCAATAAAGTCAATGATGATAATTCCACCCAGATTTCTTAACCGTAACTGACGTGCAATCACCTCAGTTGCTTCCATATTGGTTTTGAAAACGGTGTCTTCCAGACTACGCCCACCAACATACGACCCTGTATTGACATCGATTGTGGTCATGGCTTCGGTCTGGTCTATCATTAAATAGCCACCCGACTTCAATGCAACACGGGTTTGTAAGGCTTTTTGAATATCTTCTTCGACGTTATATAAATCGAATAACGGACGTTCTCCCGGATAATGAATCAAACGATTCAGCATCTCAGGCATAAACTCCCCGATAAAATCTTTAAGCTTGTTATAAACTTCACGAGAATCGATATAAATTTTACTGGTCGTTTCCGTTGCCAGATCTCGTACAATTCGCTGTGGTAAAGGTAACTCTTCAAAAATAAGTGATGGCACCACAATACTGCGTTGTTTACGCTGGATATATTCCCAAAGTTTTGCTAGATATCCCATATCCTGCGCAATAGATGCTTCATCAATGCCATCTGCAGCTGTACGGACAATTACGCTTCCGGGTAATTTATATTGAGTCTGGATTTTTTCAATGATGGAGCGTAACCGATCACGTTCTTCTTCTGATTCAATACGCTGCGAAACACCAATATGGTTACCATAAGGCATAAGTACCAAATAACGGGAAGGAATTGAAAGATCTGTGCTGAGTCTAGCGCCTTTTGTCCCCAACATATCTTTCATGACTTGTACCGTCAGGGTTTGCCCTGGCTGTAATAGCTCAAAAACATTAGGTGTCGCTTGCGAACGTGGCCAGACCATATCATTGATATGTAAAAAAGCAGTACGAGACAGACCAATATCTACAAATGCAGCCTGCATCCCCGGTAGGACACGCACCACTTTACCTTTATAAATATTCCCCACCAGACCACGTTTTACTGCCCGCTCCACGAATAACTCGTTGACCGTTCCATTTTCGATTAATGCAACGCGGCATTCCATAGGCGTAACATTAATCAATAATTCATCTGACATAACAAACCCAAAACATTATAAGAATTCTTTTTAAAGCAATTAGTTTAGTGCATTAATCGCTTTTAGTAATGCTGCCGTTTCATGTAGAGGCAAACCGACCACATTGGTATAGCTACCATCTATTCGCGGAATAAATCGTGCTGCAATTCCCTGAATTGCATATCCCCCAGCTTTACCTACGGGTTCCCCTGTCGCCCAATAATTTTCCATATCACTTGGCGTTAAAATCTGAAATTCAACGCGGGTCTGAACGACTTCAACCTGAATATTTGAGTCATTCATCACACACACGCCTGTCAATACATCATGGTATCGACCTGATAGTTTTGACCATATTTCAAAGGCATGCTGCTTATTTTCAGGTTTCCCAATAATCTCAGCATCCACTGCAAGACAAGTATCCGCAGCAATGACTGTGGCATCAGGAAATTGCTGCCATACGAGATGTGCTTTTTCCTGAGCAAGTCTTGCGACATAATCTTGTGCAATTTCCTTCGGCTTAACGCTTTCATCGATGTCGGGACTAAGAACATCAAAACTTAGTCCAAGTTGTAATAACAACGCTTTACGACGAGGCGAACCAGAAGCAAGAATTAAGCGCGCCATTTCTTAAAGCAATAATATAACACAGGCCAAATCAAAACACTGCTGAATAACGGCGGCCAACGACGCATTACAGGATAATTAATCCCAACCATTACCTGTGTCACCCAAAGAAATAGCAAATAAGCGGCTATTGCTAAAAACGCAATGCTCCACAAATTTAAAAAGGTCAATACACGGCGTTCACGTACAAAAAAACGTATCACAAAAGTCAAAATGACAAAAATCAATGCATTTTGTCCCAGAGGTGCATCGATCAGCAGGTCAGTAAAAATCCCCATACCGAAAGCAAACCACACCCCGCACCATGTTGGCTGGCATAGCACCCAATACAGCATCACCAGCAACATCATGGCAGGTCTCCATGCAGAGACCTCATATGACAATGGATAAATCGTCAAAATTGATGCAAGGATGATTGAAATTGCAATCGCAATTAAAGGGTCTTTTCTTTTTTCAGGGCGATAATTAGCGGTCAACATAGGGTTGTTCCTTAGCTAATGAGTCTGAAAACAAGACCACAACATAATGCCCACCTGATAACTGTGCCGCAGGTGTCACTTCAATTTTGGCAAATTCACCCGAATTATGCCGTTGGATATTCGCTACAGTTCCAATTAAATAACCTGCAGGGAAATGTTCTCCCAGACCAGAACTATAGATACGATCACCGACCACAATATCAGCACTGGTTGGTACATATTGCATTTCGAGTTTGCCCGAATCGCCTGTTCCAGAAATAATTGCCCGCATTCCTGTACGTTCAATTCGTGCTGACAATGAGCTTTCTTTATCCGATAACAGCAATACACGCGCACTATGTGAATAGACATTAATAATCTGTCCCATAATGCCTTTATCATCAAGAACAACTTGTCCTTCATGCAAATGATCTGCCGTACCACGGTTAATCACAATGATATGGCGTAATGGATCCGCATCCGTTCCAATCACTTCAGCAATTTCAATACGACCATCAATAATTAAAGGAGTATCTAACAAACCACGTAATCGAGTGTTTTCAGCAGAAAGTTCGGATAATTTTTGTAACCTGACCTGTGCCTGTAATAACTCTGCACGCATTGCAGTGTTTTCACGGCGCAATTGTTCTTCAGATTTGGTCTGTTGATTCAGCCACTCTCGCGACATGACAGGATAACTTGCAATGGCATAAATCGGATTATATGCAGCATTCAAGACATCCCTTGCAGGTTGGATTACATGCGGCATCCGCCAGTCGAAAAATAGAACGACCAAGCATGTAATCACTGCAATGATAAATGAGCGAAAAGATGGCGGTTGTCTTGAAAAAATATTCGGTTGCACCGCCTAATCCTTTTTATCCTACAAAAAGCATGTCATGGTTTGGATTGTCAAAGAATTCTAAGACTTTACCACCACCACGAGTCACACAAGTAAGCGGATCTTCTGCAACAACAACAGGTAAACCTGTTTCCTGAGCAAGCAATTTATCAAGATTACGAAGTAACGCACCGCCACCTGTCAACACGATACCGCGTTCAGCAATATCAGAAGAAAGTTCAGGAGGTGTTTGCTCTAATGCTGATTTAACTGCACTCACAATACTTTGTAGTGGATCAGCAATGGCCTGCATCACTTCATCTGAAGTTACGGTAATTGAACGTGGTACACCTTCTGCAAGGTTACGACCGCGAACTTCAATTTCCAGCTTTTCATCTTCAGCAATCGCCATGCCGACTTCTTTCTTAATCAGTTCAGCAGTGGTTTCACCAATAACACAGCCATGTGCTTTACGAACGTAGTTGATGATTTGTTCATCAAATACATCACCACCAATACGCAAAGAGTCTGAGTAAACACTGCCCTGTAACGAAATAATGGCGATTTCAGTGGTACCACCACCAACATCAACCACCATAGAGCCACATGCTTGCTCTACAGGTAAGCCTGCACCAATTGCAGCAGCCATAGGCTCTTCAATCAGGCGTACATCACGTGCACCAGCGTTATACACCGCTTCACGGATCGCACGGCGCTCAACCAATGTTGATTTACACGGTACACACACAACAACACGTGGTGCTGGTGGAAATAAACGTTTTTCGTGAACTTTACCAATGAATTGGTTTAACATGGTTTCAGTTACTTCGAAATCAGCAATCACCCCGTCTTTCATTGGGCGAATCGCAGAAATATTGGCTGGTGTACGACCGAGCATTTGTTTTGCGTCAAGACCTACGGCAGCAACAATTTTCTGCGAACCGCTGTGACGAATTGCAACCACCGTCGGTTCATTTAAAATGATGCCTCGTCCAGGCGCATAAATCAGTGTATTAGCTGTACCTAAATCAATGGCAAGATCTGGGGAAAACAAGCCAATTAGTCGTTTTAGAATCACGGGTCGTTCTCAGTTTTTACAAATATGGACGCAAGGTCGCAACTTTAACTAAATGTGATGATTTGAACAAGTCAATCGCTTATCATATAGCACTATATTTTACATTTTTTTGATACTGACTAGGTGATGTTATGTCTACATCAGATGTGCAGCGTTCAGATTTGGATGCTCAAACCGTTTCACAGATTGCGAATCTTGCTCGTTTATCACTCAATGATACGCAATCGAATGAGTACGCACAAAGTCTAAATAAAATTTTAGGCATGATGGAAACCTTGAAAGCCATTGATACTACTGGTGTTGAACCATTAAAAAGTCCTTTCGACAATCCTCAGCCGCTACGCCCCGATGTTGTTACTGAAAGTAACCATCGTGAAGCGTACCAAGCCATCGCACCTGCAACTCAGGATGGTTTGTACCTTGTACCGCGCGTAATTGAATAAATTCCTTTTTGTTACTTTTTGTAAAAATTAAATACTGATTCTATTATGACTGATCTACACCGCTTATCGATTCGCGAGTTGTCTGAAGGTTTAGCTTCGGCAAAATTTTCATCTCGAGAACTGACACAACATTATTTAAATCGTATCAGCAAAATTGATACTCAAGTCAAAAGTTATGTGACTGTTACCCCAGAGCAGGCACTGAGCCAAGCTGATGCTGCCGATGCCGCAATTCAAGCTGGCAATGCAACAGCTTTGACGGGTATTCCACTTGCGCACAAAGACATCTTTTGTACCAAAGGGATTAAAACCACTGCTGGTTCAAAAATACTCGACAACTTCATTTCACCTTACGATGCCACTGTGGTTGAAAAAACCAATGCAGCAGGTCTAATCACTTTAGGTAAAGTGAATATGGACGAGTTTGCAATGGGTTCAACCTCTGAAAGCTCGTATGTCGGTGCAACGAGCAACCCGTGGGCACTTGATCGTGTTCCGGGTGGTTCATCAGGCGGCTCTGCTGCGGCTGTCGCGGCTGATTTAGCACCATTTGCGACAGGTACGGACACAGGTGGTTCAATTCGCCAACCCGCTTCTTTTTGTGGTTTAACGGGCTTAAAACCAACCTATGGTCGTGTATCTCGCTTCGGGATCATTGCTTATGCATCATCTTTAGACCAAGCAGGCCCAATGGCACGCTCGGCTGAAGACTGTGCTTACCTCATGAATGTGATGGCAGGTCACGATGCCAAAGACTCAACTTCTGTAGATAAAGAAGTTGATAACTACGTTGCAAACTTGAACAGCACATCGGTTAAAGGTTTACGCATTGGTATTCCAAAACAGTACTTTAATGTTGCTGGTTTAGCCGCTGACGTGAAAGCTCGTGTTGAAGCATCGTTGCAAAAACTAGAAGAACTTGGCGCAACATTGGTTGAAATCGACCTGAATATGGTTGAAAGCTATGTGCCGACCTACTACCTGATTGCACCAGCAGAAGCATCTTCAAACTTGTCTCGTTATGACGGTGTACGTTACGGCTACCGTTGTGAAAACCCAGTGGACTTGATGGACTTGTACAAGCGTTCTCGTTCTGAAGGTTTTGGCGAAGAAGTCAAACGTCGTATCTTGATCGGAACCTATGCACTGTCTGCGGGTTATTATGATGCTTACTATGTGAAAGCACAAAAAGTTCGTCGCTTAATTCAACAAGACTTCTTGAAAGCTTTTGAAAATGTCGATGTGATTGCTGCGCCTTCTGCACCAACCACAGCTTACAAAATTGGCGCAAACTTAACGCCAGTTGAAATGTACTTGGGTGACATTTACACCCTTGCAGTCAACCTTGCAGGTTTACCAGCCATCAATGCCCCTGTTGGTTTTGACAGTCAAAACCTACCTGTTGGCTTACAGTTGATTGGTAACTACTGGTCTGAATCACAATTGCTTTCGATTGTGCATCAATACCAACAACATACCGACTTCCATACTCAACGTGCGGCAATTGCTGAGGAGAATGCATAATGGCACAAGCTCAAAAAAAGCCTAAATCAAATTTAATTGATGGTTGGGAAGTTGTCATCGGGATTGAGATTCACACCCAACTTGCAACCAATTCTAAAATCTTCTCAGGTTCTTCGACGGAGTTCGGTCAAGACCCAAATACTCAAGCAAGCCTTGTTGACTTGGCCATGCCGGGTGTACTACCTGTCTTAAATAAAGAAGTGGTTGATCTTGCGATTCGTTTTGGTTTGGGGATTGATGCCTACATCGACCAAGCATCTGTGTTTGCACGTAAAAACTACTTCTACCCTGATTCACCAAAAGGCTATCAAATTAGCCAAATGGACAACCCGATTGTGGGCTTAGGACACATCGACATCCAACTTGAAGATGGTACAGTGAAACGCATTGGCGTCACCCGTGCCCATCTTGAAGAAGATGCAGGTAAATCTGTGCATGACCAATTTGAAGGCATGTCAGGTATCGACTTAAACCGTGCAGGTACACCTTTGCTTGAAATTGTGTCTGAACCAGATATGCGTTCGGTCGAAGAAGCGGTTGCTTATATTAAAGCCATTCATACGCTTGTACGTTGGTTAGGTATTTCTGACGGTAACATGGCAGAAGGTTCTTTCCGTGCCGACTGTAACGTGTCTTTACGTCGTCCGGGTGAGTCATTTGGTACACGTTGTGAGCTAAAAAACCTTAACTCTTTCCGTTTCATTGAACAAGCGATCAATGTTGAAATTGAACGCCAAATGGAAATTTTGGAATGGGGCGGTAGCATTGACCAAGAAACTCGTTTGTTCGATCCGAACAAAATGGAAACCCGTTCAATGCGTTCTAAAGAAGAAGCGAATGACTATCGCTACTTCCCTGACCCAGACTTGTTACCCGTGATTATTGCAGATGAGCAAATTGAAACGGCTCGTGCTGCGCTTCCAGAGTTGCCTGCTGCACGTCGTGCACGTTTCATTGCTGACTTTGGCGTGACTGAATACGATGCACATGTACTGACGCTTTCTCGTGAAATGGCAGACTTTTATGAGGCTGTTGTGGCTGCGGCTGGCGGTGTTGCTCAAGGTAAAGTGTCTGCAAACTGGGTGATGGGAGAATTCTCTGGTGCTTTAAATAAAGCAGGCTTGGACTTGGCTGACTCTCCTGTTTCTGCTGAACAGTTAGGTGGTATGGTTGCACGTATTGTGGATAACACCATTAACGGTAAAATCGCTAAGCAAGTGTTTGGCTTTATGTGGGAAGAAGGCAAAACTGCGGACGAAATTATCGCAGAAAAAGGCTTGAAGCAAGAAACCGATACAGGTGCGATTGAAGCGATTATTAAAGACGTGCTTGCAGCCAATGAAAAAATGGTTGAAGAATACAAGTCTGGTAAAGAGAAAGCCTTTAACGGTCTTGTTGGTCAAGTGATGAAAGCTGCAAAAGGCAAAGCCAACCCTGCGCAAGTCAATGAATTGATGAAGAAATTGATTGGTTAATAGTTGACTAATTTATTGTTTTTATGAGATAAAGCTCCTTTTTAGGGGCTTTATTATGAATAAATCTAACATTATTGACTATATCTATATTGAAAATTTACATGGCTATAAAAATATCAAAATTGATTTTGATTCACCATATTTAATATTATTATCAGAAAATGGACAAGGGAAATCAACAATTTTAAGAATAATAAAGAGCTGTTTAAGTCTCGAATTAAAAAATTTAGAAAATATTAAATTCGAAAAAATTGTTATTAAATTTACAGAAACTGAAGAAAAAGCTATCTTAAAAAAAGAAGATCTTGATTTTGAATATAACTCATATGCTTACGATTTCATCAAAAAAAGACTGCCTGAAACTGATTTTAACAAATTAATTTATCTAGTTGAGAAAAATCACAATTATGAATATATTATTGATTTTATAAAAAACACTCCATCAGCAAGAAAAATTAACATCCCTACTGGTGCAATAAGAGAGTTAATATCTGAAAAACAAAAAATAATTGAAAATGAGAACATTAATAGATTCACTCAAATAATTGAGAATAATTTTAAAAAAGAAATACTCTACCTACCAACATATAGACGAATTGAACAATTAATGGAAGAGCTTAATTCTGATATTATTAAAGATAAAAATATTCAATTTGGATTGCAAGATGTAAAGAATAGAATTGAAGAAATTAGAAAAAATATTCTTTCTTCATCAAACGATACAATGTCAAGAATTAATAGTGAAATTCTAAAAAAACTCATTAATGGCTTAGAAATTAATGATGAAGAGCTAAAAATAATTGAAGACAATAAAAAAGATATAGATTTATTATTAAATCGATTTGGAAAAAATTTAACAGATGAAGAGAAGCGAAAAATTAAAAAAGCAACTTTCAAAAATAATTCCGAAAAAAATGATACTGCACTGATATATTTTATTTCCAAAATGTTTAATGGTTTTTTCGAACAACGAAAAAAAGATCAAGCACTTAAAAATTTCACTGAAACATGTACAAAATACTTCAACAATAAAACAATGAATTATGATGAAAATTCAATAAATGTTTCTGTAAATCTCATTCAAAATAAAATTATTTGTAAAGATGAAATCCCTTTAGAGGATTTATCATCTGGGGAAAAACAAATTGTTTCACTATTCTCTAAACTATTTTTAGAGGAAGAGAAAGAGTATTTTATCCTTTTTGATGAACCAGAATTATCTCTTTCTGTTGAATGGCAAAAAATGCTTTTAAAAGATGTACTAACAGCCCCTTCCTGTCATATGCTCCTCTGCATGACTCATAGTCCTTTTATTTTTGATAATCTTGAAGAAATAACATGTGATCTAAATGACTTTTTCTTAAAGAATATGGAGATTAGTGAAAATGACTAATCGCAAAGAAAAAATGGAAGCATTTAAAGAGGAAATGTCTGTAATTTTTAGAGACTATCTAAAAAGTAGACGTATTAAAGAAAAATCAATTCAATTAATAGTAGAGGGAAAAGATGATCCTAAATATTATATTTCTAGATTCAGCAATATCTTAAGCATTGATTGGAATATTACTTCTGTTGGAGGTAAAAAAAAGGTACTTGCTTTAAAGGAAATACTTGAAAAGCATAGAATCTATAAAAATGATAAATGTTATTACTTTGTAGACAAAGATTTTGATCAAAAAGTTACCTTAGACAAAGTATACTGTACTCCGGCTTATTCTATTGAGAATTTTTACCTCCACACAGAGAGTATCAAGAATACAATTTTGTCAGAATGTGGATTAAGTAATTCAAAACTTGAAAATAGACATGAAATCATTGATTTTATTATTCAAGATTATGAGTATTTAATTAAAAACTTTCACACAAACAAAAAAACCATCAAATTAAATAGTGTTTTTAAATTCATTAGATTGAAAAATATTAATATCCCCTCTCTTGATAAAATCTTAAAAATTGAGTTTATTGGAAAGGATACTGTCAATATAAAGTTAAAACATCAACCAGATTATTTAACTTTAAGAAAATCAAATATTTCTGAATTCAAGGAATTTACAAAAAAACCAGATTACAAAGATTTAATTTCAGATCCACTAAATAGCTTTAGAGGAAAGCAACAAATATTGTTTTTAAAATCCTATTTAAAGCGTCTTTATGAAAATGGTGAGCTAAGCGAAATAATTCTTGAAAAATTTCAAGTAAAAATAAAACTTGAAAATCCATCTATGGCTGATAAAGTTTTAAGCAACTTATCGAATTATGCGTATACGCCAGAGTGTCTTAAAGAGTTTTTATGTGAAATAAACTCTGAAAATAAAGTTACAAATGCAGTATAATTAAATATTTTCTTTAATTAGCTTTATAAACATAAAGCTCTATCTATTAAGGAATCAAGAGAATTATAATGTATTTCTTAGTTTCTATATTAAAAGTCTCCCTTGATAAAGGGAGACTTTATCATGTGATTAATTTGATACGCGTGATCCCCTCTCCTTTTTTTAAAGGAGAGGGCTAGGGAGAGGATTTAAAACTACTCCCCTCTCAACACACCCAACTTATTCCAAACCTCAGGCGTTAAAAAAGTCACCACTAACTTATTTAAATCCACATAACGCAACAAACCATTAAGCTGCTGTTTAATCTCAGGGGTCTTAAGAATTTCCTCACCCGTAATCTGACCTAACTGCTGAAAACTCTCTCCAACGGCTTGCATACCATCTGCCTGAATCACCGCCTTAGCTTGAGTCGAACATTGATCGACCAAAATACGCTGTAACACCTGCGCCACGTTTTTATCCAGTGCGGTTTTTTGCTCTGCGGTCACATGGCTAAACTGTTTTAAGTCGGGATGGCTAGACAACGCCACAAACGTCCACTGTAACACCGTGGTTTTATCCGTTGCAGTTGTTGATTTCACCAAACAATCACTCAAGCGGTCAACGGTTGGGCTTGCCATGCTCATTTGTGTTGTACCCAATACTGCGGCTGCCAGCAAAAGCACTCGGCCTAAAGACGTACGTTTATGTGATGCAAACATTTCAAAACTCCATTCCATGATTGGCTTTTGTATCGCATCATACGCCAAAATATCAAGCAATGGCGATGTTAGATTGGTCGATGAAGTGTAGCGAATAATTCCAGTACATGCCTCACCCTGATATTTTCATCTGACCGATAAATCGCATAAATTGGGGCAATATTGGGTTTCTTTGCCGTTAAAGTTCGATACACAATTTGCTTATTCCAAATATCCTGAATAGATATGGGCACAATGGATAAGCCGATCCCTGCTGCAATCAGGTTTAAACACGAAGTTAAACGTGGTGCTTCCTGCACAATATTGGGACTGAACCCTGCCTGATAGCAATTCGCCAAAATATTATCAAATAAATCCTGTCCACCAAGTCGTCGATATAACACAAACTCATAAGGCTCTAAGTCTTTCAGTTGGATATTGCCTGACTGCTCTGCCAAAGGATGATTACTCGGCAAAGCCACAACCAATGGTTCGTCTAAAACATGGGTACTTTGAAGCTGTGTCTGCATTGATGCGGGTTTGCGTACAAATGCGATATCCAGTTTTTCATTCATGACCGCATCAATTAAGACACTACTGCTATCTTCTTCAAGTCGAATTGAAACCGCAGGGAAGTTCTCTCTAAACTGGCGTAATAAGGTCGGTAAAAAAGGATGCAAACCAATTGAATGGGTAAAGCCAATATTCAATTGCCCTTCTTTACCTTGGGCAATGTTATGGACTCTTTGGGGAATGACACTGGCATGTGCCAATATGGTCACAGCTTCCTGATACAACGCCTTGCCTGCTTCGGTAACTTCCACACCACGAGGCAAACGTTTTAACAGTGCTGTATTGAGTTCTTGTTCCAGACTCTGAATAAGTCGTGTAAGCGGTGGTTGCTGCATATGTAATCGCTGAGCAGCCTTTGAAATGTTACTTTCTTCAACCACCGCTACAAATGCCTTGAGTTTATGAATATCAATCATAAGCATACCTAAAAAGTATGTTTTGTGTAAAAAATAGCATTTGTAAATATAACATAGGGCTTTCAAACTATAGCGAATAAATGAAATTTACACATGATTTTTATGATGGAAAGCAAAGTTCTCGTCCAGTCCTCACCAACCAATACCGAACTTTTTTTAGGGTTTCTAAAATTAGGCATGATGGGATTTGGTGGTGTTCTCCCTTTGGCACATCGACTGATTGTTGAAGAGAAAAATTGGTTAAGCGCCCAACAATTTACTGACTTGCTTGGTATTTGCCAAATCCTCCCCGGAGGCAATATCGTCAATATGTCTGTTGCCATTGGCATGCGTTTTCAGGGGATTAAAGGCGCAATCTATTCAATTTTAGGGCTCATTTGTGTCCCGACACTTTGTGTCATTTTGCTTTATTCTTTTTATCAAAACTTCCAGTCTATCCCTTGGGTGGAACACCTGATTTTAGGACTGTCTGCCACCGCAGCAGGTCTACTCTTTGCCACAGGGTTTAAACTGCTTAGGTCAATTATTCAAAAACCACTCACCTTTCCAACCCTCATTTTAACCTTCGTTTTAATGGTTGGGTTCAAGCTCCCATTACTGTTCACCTTGCTCATTTTGGTGGGTTTAAATATTGTTTTATTGCAGGTGAAAAAATGAATCTCGTTTTACTTCAACTGACGTTTCTTTTTACCGAATTATCATTGCTTGCCTTTGGTGGTGGCGTCACTGTTTTGCCAGAAATGCGTCATCAAGTGGTCGATATTCATCATTGGCTGAGCAATGACCAATTCAGTGCTATGTTCGCGCTATCTCAGGCCGCACCAGGGCCGAATATGATGATTTCACCTTTAATTGGTTGGCATGTGGCAGGGTTAAGCGGTCTAATTGTGACTTCGATTGCCAAATTTGCACCATCATCCATGGTAACCCTATACACCCTTCATTTCTGGGATCGTTTTAAAGCACATCCTTTTCGCCAGATTTTTGAAAAGGCTCTCAAACCGATTACGGTTGGGCTGGTTCTGGTCAGTGCTTATTTTATTGCACAACCTTCTTTTGATCATTTTAGTCTCATTTTCATTATTATCATCACAGCGCTATGCGGTATTTTTACCAAACTGCATCCAATGTGGCTCATGCTATTGGGCGCAGGGTTAGGGGTTCTTTTGCTAGGCTAGTCCACAATGTTTAAATCAACCATTGAAGTCTTATGAGGGATAAAAACAAAAATAATCAGCAAAAAGTCACTTGTATAATGAAAACAACCAAAGTGAATATAGAAAATTTTTTAAGGAACGATTAAACGCGGTGGTGCAAAAAAATGCCTTTAAAGCGATTTAACTCACTTCAAAGGCATGTTTGTATATTATTTTAAAATCGATTCAAAGGCTTTCAGACGCTTATAAATTGAAAGCAATTCAATGATGGTTTTCCATGAATTAATCAAATACTGGAAAGACTCACGAACTTTATCAAATACATTACCAATCTGATTGATTAAACCTAAGGTCATGGTTCCCGCAGCAATTGATGGGAACAAAACCACCAGACTAAACAACACATCTAACTGGGCGTACCACGTACTGACCAAATTGAAGTAAGCATAATGGAAATACAGTCGGAAATAATTTTTACGCACATTGGTGAATAATTCTTTTAATGTTTCAGGTTGGGCGCGTTGTTCATAATCTTCACCATAAACCAGCTCTTTACGATAAGCCGCTTCAACCAACTGATTATTAAACTCAAGTCCAGGCAGTTTAATCCCCACCACCATCAACAAGAATGTTCCAAAAATAGCCCAACCAACTGCTGCATAAACCAAAGAATATTTCACTTCACCAATAATCGGCAACGCAGGTACATGTGCAGAAAGTTGCATCAACACAGGTAAAAAGGCAATCAAAATCATGATAGCCTTAATAAAGCTCACTCCAAGTGCTTCTAGCGTTGTGGCAAAACGCATGGTGTCTTCTTGCACACGCTGTGAAGCCCCTTCGATATGACGCAATTTCGCCCAATGTGAAGCATAATATTCATTCATAGCAGTTCGCCAGCGGAAAATATAATGACTGACAAAGAACGAGTTAATCACCGCAACCGTCACAGCAACCATCGCAATCCATAAAAAAGTGAGCGTTCCAAAATAAAGATCTTTGATATTTCCGCCACCGCTACCCAGCATTTTCTGGATTAGATCCCAAAATGGGCCATACCACGCATTAATCGCAACACTGACCTGCACATTAAACCAAATATTAAACAGGATAAAAGCCGAACCCCAAATGGACCAAGCATGCCAACGATGATATGCCACAATGCGCCAAAAGGTTGCAAACAGTGCTACCGAACACCAAAACCAGATATAAAACCATAAAACAGCAGGTGCCCAAAAACGACTTACACCAACGGGTAACTCGGCCATAGCATAGCCTGTAGGAAAACCGAGTAGCGTTCCCCACTCTCGCCCTCCCGAATACCATAAAATTAAATTAATAAAAAACCAGACCACAAAAGAAAGCAAAAAAGCTTTTGGTGATGGAAAAAATGATTTAAACATTATGTAGGTGTAATCCTGTTGTCGATCATATCATGAACAAATTATCGGCATGATACTGATTTCAAGCTGAAAAAGATGGCAAATCTATGTAATTTTATGTGATCTTTTTAAAATAAGGGTATTTTTTTGCGAAGCACTCCCCCTCAAAAAAAGAGTGCTACTTTTCCTTTACTCAATTCTACATATTTAACCATGCCACGCATAAAATCAGCATCAATTGTAGTCCAATGACCAAACCAAAGAGCCACCATCCTGTCCTCTTCATCGCTGCACCTTTTACAGTCATCATTTTCATTGTTATCTCTCCTGTAAATTATGTTTTTAAATGCCATTCGCAATCCATCACACTGGCATCATGAGTAAATATTAAGCAAAACTTATACCAATCGCAAGATTCAGATCTATTCATGTTTTATAAATAACTGACCTTCTCCACTCAAATGACCTCAATACAGCATAAAATTTCAAAAATGAAAAAGCGTTTTTTAAACTCAATCATCAAGGTGTGTCATCACATTCACGCAATCTGCTAAACCCAACCTATTTCAGGTTTTGTCTCATTTCAAAATCCTTCACCATTGAAAATATAGACAAATTTTCCATAATTTCTTTTGTTTTTTGGTCTTTTTCTAAACTCATTTACAAATTATTTGCCTCTTTTCAGGATTTAGCATTTACAATAGTGCTCATTATTTCGCTTTTTATCGTGTCGTTGCTTTTTGCCCCAATACGCAAAGTACGGCCAAACCGTCTTGTAGTGATCGTGATTTTTCTATGTACGCCATTATTATTATCAGTATTTTTCTGATTAGTTTGCTTTATACCTATTTCCGTGGAAAAGAGCGGCTCAAGCTTTCACGTCAATTATTTGACCATTCTACCTTTTTGGGCCCTGTGAACATGTTTATGACGGGCTTTTCCCGTCTGCCAGCCCAGCCATTTTTTAATGTCGAAGAATTTCCAGAGCTAAAGCCACTACAAGATAACTGGCAAGTGATTCGCGATGAAGCCTTATTATTACAAGGTAAAATCAAAGCTGCCGATAGCAATAATGATGCTGGATTTAACACCTTTTTTAAACGTGGCTGGAAACGCTTCTATTTAAAATGGTATAGTGACAGTCACCCATCGGCACGTCAGCTTTGCCCAAAAACCGTAGCATTACTTGAGCAAATTCCATCAGTAAAAGCCGCAATGTTTGCCGAATTACCTTCAGGCAGCTATTTAGGCAAACACCGTGACCCTTATGCAGGTTCAATTCGCTATCACTTGGGTTTAAGCACCCCCAATGATGACGCATGTTTTATCGAAGTCGATCAGGAACGTCATAGCTGGCGTGATGGTGAAGCAACACTCTTTGATGAAACTTATGTACACTGGGCAGAAAATAAAGCGGATCAAACGCGTATTATTTTGTTCTGTGATATTGAACGCCCAATGAAATGGCGATGGGCACAAAGTTTTAACCATTGGTTTGGTAAAAATGTCATGTCTGCTTCTGCATCACCAAATGATGCACAAGACCAAACAGGTTTCATTAACCGTATCTTCAAATATTTTTATGCGATTCATGCCAAAGGCCGTGAACTGAAATCTAAAAACCGTAAGTTATATTACCTCACCAAATGGGTTATGTTTTTAGTGGTTATTGCCCTGATTTTATTACCAAGTTTCTTGTAAAAATCAAAAAGAAGAATTGGACAAATCCAATTCTTCTTTTTTTAAACGCCTGACTGAATAATATTGACCGTTCCCGTAACAATCATATCCACCGCAATTGTTCCAATCAATAACGCTGATAATCGCCCGACAATATCAAAATAATAATCGATATATTTAGCATGTTTATAACGAAGATGGTCGTGCATAAACTTCATTAAAATCAGAATAATACAAGTTAAACTTAAGGTTACAACCATCACAACTGCAGTCTTGGTCATTCCAACATCCATCCCTGTTACAATTGCCGCACTAATCGTTCCCGGGCCAATCATAAAAGGCATAGCCACTGTTCCCGCCAAATGTTCAGGTGCACCACGAATAGCACCAATCGTATCCGCCCCCTGAAACACATAACGATAACCAATCACCAGAAAAATAATACCGCCAAAAATCTGAAATGATTCAAAGCGCACATTCAAATATCGGGTAAATATGGCTTCTCCACCCCATGCAAACATAAGGAAGACAAAGAAAGCCAAAAGACTGCCCTGAATCAGTGCCTTATTGAATATTTTTGCTTCGGTATTTCGGATCATACCGATCATGTAAATGCTCATCAAAAATGGATTAAGCAAAGAAAAGAATAATGCAAATGAATGAATATACGGCGATAGCATAAAATATACTCAATTTAAATTTATGGTGATGAATAAGAAATTTAGAATTTGTCTTCACTACACTGAAGGCTTTGTTTGATTAAGGATTAAAATGGCATGATGTATCTGGCTCGTCATACGCATGGCTCGACGCATGATAAAGCCTATTAATGCAACCTTGAGTCATGTCGTCTCGGTACATTAAATAAATGTAGGTCGCATACCAGATATCCCGATCAGACCCGATCTCATCGGGAAAACCCCAAATTTATATTTTAATTTCAGCACCCAATAACTTCACAAACTGCGCCAACCATGCAGGATGTGCAGGCCATGCAGGTGCAGTCACCAAATGCCCATCGGTCACGGCTTCGGTCACCGCAATATCGGCATAGGTTCCACCTGCTAATCGCACTTCTGCGGCACAAGCTGGATAGGCTGAACAGGTTTTTCCCGATAAAATACCTGCTGCGGCTAACAATTGTGCACCGTGGCACACTGCAGCAATCGGTTTTTGAGCATGATCAAATGCCTGTACAATTTCAATGACACGTGGGTACATACGTAAATATTCAGGAGCCCGACCACCTGGAATCACCAGTCCAATATAATGATCGGTATTCACCGCATCAAAGTCATAATTCAGTACAAAATTATGTCCACGTTTTTCGCTATAGGTTTGCTGCCCATCAAAATCATGAATTGCTGTTGCAATACTATCGCCATTTTTCTTATCTGGACAAACAGCATGAACCTCATACCCCAGTCCAGTTAAAAACTGAAAAGGCACCATCGTTTCATAATCTTCTGCATAGTCACCGACCAACATTAATAACTGTTTACTCATGAATGACTCCACTCATTTTTAATTTTCGTTTTAAGCTTAAAATAGCACAAAAAAAAATCAACCCATGTAAGGTTATCAATATGATGTAATTTCTTTACAGATTCCCATCAATATCAGCGTGATATCATTTTTAGGGCATCTAAAACACCTTATTTACAAATGATCGTGAAAAATCATCACTCCAATATCTAATCCAAATATCCCGATATAGAACCACAAAAAAAACAACCGCTCCAAAGAGCGGTTTTTTAAGAAAAGAATCCTTAAGCTGCAATGACTTTGGCAATCGACTCTGCAACATAATAGACATTTTTTTGATTTAATCCTGCAACACACATACGACCACTGCGTAACAGGTAAATCGCAAATTCATCGCGTAAACGATCCACTTGCTCAGCCGTTAAACCTGTATAGCTAAACATGCCGCGTTGTTTTACCAAATAACTAAAGTCACGCTCTGGCACACGCTGTACAAGTTCATCACGTAAAATCGTACGCATTTGTGTAATACGGTCACACATACCTTGCAATTCTTCTTGCCAATCCAGTTTTAACGCTTCATCACGCAAAACAGTATCGACCAACACAGCACCTGTTGTTGCTGGACTTGAATAAATACGACGTACTGTCGCTTTAAATTGCCCCAATACATGCTCGGCATCTTCAGCCGAATCACACACCGCAGTCAATCCGCCAATACGTTCGCCATATAAAGAGAAGATTTTAGAGAACGAGTTGCTCAATAAGAACTTCGCCCCAGCCTGATCCAACGCACGAATTGCATACGCATCTTTTTCCAAGTCTTCTGCAAAGCCCTGATAAGCAATATCAAGGAATGGAATCAAATTACGCTCAATCAGAACTGCAATGACCTGATCCCACTGCTCTGGTGTTAAGTCTGCACCTGTCGGGTTATGACAGCAAGGATGCAACAACACAATATCTTGCTCTGGAAGCTGTTTTAAACATGCCAGCATTTCACCAAACGCAACGCCATTGGTCGCAGCATCGAAATATGGATATTCAGCAACTTCAAACCCTGCCCCCTGAAAAATCGCAATATGATTTTCCCATGTTGGACGGCTGACCCACACTTTCGAGCTTGGGAAATATTTTTTAAGAAAATCTGCACCGACTTTCAGCGCGCCAGATCCACCTAAAGTTTGAATGGTCACCGCACGCTGCTCAGCTTTTGCTGGGCTGTTATTTCCCAATAAAAGCGCCTGTGTGCTGTCACAATACGATTTTAAACCAGACATTGGTAAATAAAGCTTTGCCTTATCGATATCCTGATTGGCACGTAAAGCGGCTTGTTTTACTGCGTTTAATTGAGGAACAATGCCTTCTTCCGTGTAATAAAGTCCAATACTAAGATTCACTTTATTTTGGCGTTCATCTTTTTGGAATTTTTCCATCAAGGTTAGAATTGGGTCGCCTGCATAAGGCTCTACATGCTGAAACATAACTGATCAATCCTGATTATTGCTCCAGCATTATAACCATAGATACGCCTTGTAGTTTGCCTGATTTTTAATCGGTTATACGTGCTTTTGCACCTTGCTCAATTTGTTCTAAAATTGGACAATCTGCTTCCATATCACCACTGCAACAGATCACCGTTTCCTGCAACGTCTCCACCATCGATTGCAAATGGGCAATCCGTTGTTCAAGCTGCTGAATATGTTGCAATGCCAACTGTTTCACTTCGGCACTATGCCGAGCCTGATTACGCCACAGTGCCAATAACGCTTTAATCTGCACAATGGAAAAATCAAGCTCTCGGGCATGGGCGATAAAATGCAAACTTTTAATGTCTTGCTCAGAATAAACCCGATAACCGGCTTCGGTACGCTGAATATCAGACAGTAATCCCATACTTTCATAATAACGAATCATCTTATTCGACAAGCCCGTTAATTGAGCCACTTGCCCAATACTCTTCGCATCTTTCATCAAGGATTTATCCTCTATTAAACCTCTTGCCACATCATTCATTCTCACTTTTATCAGCGAAAATTCAAACCTATGCTGCAGCAAAAAAACCTTTAAACCGTTTTAAACGCAAGGCATTTCCAAGAACAAAAACCGAAGACATTGCCATTGCAAATGCAGCAAACATCGGTGAAAGCAAAATGCCATACGCTGGATATAACGCACCTGCTGCAACAGGAATCAAAGCGGCATTGTAAATAAACGCCCAAAACAGATTTTGGCGAATATTACGCATGGTCGCCTGACTTAGTGCAATTGCATTTCCCACACCCTGTAAATTGCCCGACATTAACACCACATCGGCAGACTCAATAGCAACATCGGTTCCTGTTCCCACAGCAATCCCAATATCTGCCGCAGCCAGTGCAGGTGCGTCATTGATGCCATCGCCTACAAATGCCAGCGTTCCATATTGTTGTTGTAGCTTTTGAACAGCGGCGACTTTCCCTTCAGGTAACACTTCCGCAACGACTTCATCAATCCCTAACTCCCGAGCAATGGTATGCGCTGTGGTATGGTGATCCCCCGTGATCATGGCAACCTTTAACCCCAGTTGATGCAAATGCTGAATCGCACTGACTGTAGTCGGTTTAATCGGGTCAGAAACAACTAGCATTGCAGCTAATTTCCGATCTATCGCCACATAAATCGGGGTTTTACCCTGTGCCGCCCACTGTTCAGCTTGCGCTTCAAACTGTTCTAATGAAAGCCCAAGTTGCTGCATTAAACGGGCAGCGCCCAAATGAACCTGTTGCCCCGCAACATTCGCTTCGACACCATAGCCTGTCAGTGCAGTAAATTGCTGCACAGGAAGCAGTGACACCTGTTGCTGTGTTGCATGTTGCACAATCGCCAACGCAATTGGATGTTCAGATTTCGCTTCGACAGAGGCAATCTGTGCCAAAACCTGTTGTTGATCAAAATCTAGTAAAGTCACAAACTCTGTGAGTGTTGGTTTTCCTTCGGTCAGTGTGCCTGTTTTATCTAAGGCAATAATTTTCGCCCCGTGCAAATTTTGTAAGGCATCGCCTTGTTTAAACAAAATTCCCAACTCTGCACCACGCCCTGTACTCACCATAATCGACGTCGGAGTTGCCAAGCCCATCGCACACGGACACGCAATAATCAGAACCGCAACCGCATTGACCAGACTCATGCTTAACGCAGGTTGTGGGCCAAAAATCCACCACACCACAAATGTTAATGCAGCCAACCCCATCACAACAGGTACAAACCACATTGTGACTTTATCAACAATTGCCTGAATCGGTAACTTACTGGCTTGTGCCTGCTCAACCAAACGAATAATCTGTGATAAAACCGTATCTGCCCCAACCGCAGTTGCCTGAACGGTCAGAAACCCTTGCTGATTGATTGTTCCAGCAACAACCTGTTCCCCTTGTTTTTTCGGTACAGGAATCGATTCGCCAGTAATCATCGACTCATCAACAAAACTTTGCCCATCAACTACTTTGGCATCAACTGGTATTTTTTCACCCGGCTGAATCAGCAGTAACATCCCCTGTTTTACTTCACGAATGTCCACTTCCTGCACTTCGCCAGCTTGCAGAACTTTCGCGGTTTTCGGTTGCAAACCCAACAAATGTTGAATCGCCTGTGAAGTACGACCTTTGGCTTTGGCTTCCAGATAGCGCCCAAGTAAAATCAAGGTAACAATGACTGCTGCCGATTCAAAATAAACCTGAACATTATTGGGTGGTAGCACATCTGGTAAAAATACCGCCACACATGAAAACCCATAGGCAGCCAATGTTCCAACGGCAACCAGTGAATTCATGTCAGGGGCAAAACGCAATAAAGCAGGAATGCCTTTTTGATAAAAACGTCTTCCCGCAAAAACCAGAACCAATGTGGTCAGCACAAATTGAACTAGCCAACTGTTGTGCATCCCTATTTGCATCCCCACCCAGTGGTGAAAAGCAGGGAAAAGATGTCCGCCCATTTCCAAAATAAACACAGGCGCAGTCAACAGCAACGCCAGATAAAAATCACGCTTTAAATGTGCTGCTTCTTGTTCTCTACGTTCTGCCAATTCATCAACCTGACTGGCTTGTTCTGGCTGAACCAGTGCTGCGTCATAGCCCGCTTTTTCAACCGCATGAATTAACGCCTGAACATCGGATAAATGTTGCACCTGCACCACTGCTTTTTCAGTCGCCAGATTAACTGTTGCATCCTGCACACCTTCAACTTTTTTTAACGCCCGTTCAACACGTGCCACACAAGATGCACAGGTCATGCCCTGAACATTTAATTCAATGCTTTGCTCTGGTTCATATACGCCAAACCCTGCACGCTCTACCGCATGTACAAGGGCATGACGATCTAACGCCATATCACTTTGAATATTCGCCTGTTCGGTTGCCAAATTGACCGTTACATCAGCAACGCCCTCGACTTTTCGTAAAGCCCTCTCGACTCGTCCAACACATGATGCACAGGTCATACCTGTAATTTGTAAACTTTGTATATAAGGATGTTGTGACTGGTTCATAGCAGATCCTCAAGCAACAAAATAATCAATTTCATTTAGCTTAAACCTTAACATAAGGTCAAGGTCAACCTATTCAATAACATTTATTCTCATTTAAAAACCCTTGACCTTACCCTCATGGTAAGCTCTAAAATGAGTCGAAATAATTTCTCGGAGATACAACGATGAAACTTGAAATTCAAAATATGACCTGTGGCGGATGTGCGCGCAGTGTTACCGCAACCATTAAAGAACTTGACCCTGCTGCACAGGTCAATATTGATATTGACAGTAAAATTGTCGATGTTGAAACAAAACTGAATATTGATCAGGTCACTCAAGCCCTTACCGAAGACGGCTTCCCACCTGTTGTAAAAAACTAAAATCAGGCGATAAGGCAAATCGGCTTATGATTTGCCTTAGCTCTATTTATATGTTGTTTTTAAAAAATTTATTCAATCATTGCAAATTAGAAAAAAGAATAAGGTTTAATCCCGTCTTAAAAAAGGTTTTAAACAACGAATCAAGAATGACTCATCTTTAGGCTGCATAGTCGATAGTTCCTTGATGGCATCTTCAACCTGCATTTGTCCGCACGTGTTTTTCTTCGAAATTGAGCGATAACGTGGATAAACAATTAATGTTCCCGCAATCAACTCTAACAAGGTCAATGTTCTTTTTTCTCGTGGTGAAGCCAAATAATCCTGAGTCAGTCCCCAACCCGAATAAAACGGTAAACCGTAACAATAAACTTTTTTTCCCCGAATTAACGCCTCAAAACCTGTGAGCGATGTCATAACATGAATTTCATCTGCCCATTCAATCCAGTCGAGGATATTCCCTTCCGCACTGATCTTATTACACAATAAATTTGCCCGATCATACGCCAGACTATCTGTTCGCCAACCTGACACAACATCAGGATGGGGGCGATATAAAATGTAATCTTGCGAGTTGGCTTTATATACCGTTTCAAGTAATTCAATATTTTTTTTAATGGCAGGAGAACCATATTCCAGCGAGGCATCTCCCTCAACCTGACCAATGACCAGTATTTTTTTCCGATCCGAAATATCAGGAAAATCCACCTGCACATTGAGTAAATTATACTTGCTTAACTTATTTTGAATTAAATCTGTCTGGATTTGTGCCGCACGGGTCAATAACTCCCGACTCCACAACGAACCATTTAAAACTTTTTCTAACCGAGAAACCTGTTGCGTATTAAAATACATCCCGCAGTCATCAAACACCCACGAAACAGGTTGCGTTAGGGCAGCACCCAACCCTATCGAACGTAAAAAACCGTCCTCTACCCGCACAAGTGTGCAATGCTTTTCTTCAAAACCTGTTAATGGCGCCATCCCCCATACAACAATGACAGACTGCACGGGGATCTCTGAAAGCTTGGCTACTCTTTTTAACTTGGTATTGGGTATAAATTTTTTAAGAATCAGAAATTTTCGATATGAAAAACCATATACATACGCTTGATGTATAGTCGACCAATCTATCATATCGTTCATAGACTCATTTCTTCGCCTGTTCCAATTTCTGCATGAGCGCCTCAACACATTCAAAATGCTGTGACCATTCCCAATGTTGATAATGCGCTAAACGCTCTAACTGCAATACTCTTTTTTCAGATGTTGGCTGCATATAATCTTCAATATAAGACATCCATGACACACCATCTATTGGGTGAATAAACTCGGGAATCTGCTGCCCGATTTCATTAAACACCTCAATGTCACTTGCCAACACAGGCACACCCAAATAAAGCGCCTCGACCAGTGGCAACCCATACCCTTCGACATAACTTGGGAAAAGCAATGCACGAGCATTCTTTAACACATCCACAATTCGGCTATCAGATGCAGACGGAATTTCCACCAGACACTGTCGAATTGCAGGACTGCGTTCTAGCAAGTCCATGACTTGCTCGCACTCCCAACCTCGTTGACCAATCAAAACCAGTTTAGGCGTTTGCGCTTTATATTTTTCAAAAAGCTCTCGCCAAATATGCAAAATGGTCAGATGATTTTTTCGAGGTTCAATGGTACTCAGCATGACAAAATAATTTTGCCCAAGATTTTTTATAAAATCTTCATCTGGCTGACTTTGGGGCTGTTGAGTTAAAAACTTACAACTTAACCAAGCAACTTCGGTTGGCGGCAAGGCCATCTGGTTTTGCTCGGCAAAGGCTGCAAGTTGCTGTTGGGTAAATGCAGAATTGACTAAAATCCCGCCATCCGCCCGAAGCACATTCAACATCCGTTTTACATGCAAATCTTTTTCTGCTGGTCGGCAAAACTCAGGATGTGTAATCGGAATCAGGTCATGAATAAAAAATATAGGAATGAGTTTGAGACGAAGGATCTTGTTGATATATTCTTCGGACTCCAACCCCTTATGATTGATGTTGAAATAAAAACACCCTTCATAATCCCCCAAATGACTTGGGGTAAGAAACATACTTTTCACTAAAGTATGAATCCAGAAATTCCTCGACTTTTGTTTTGGATTATTCAACAACAGATGAAATAACTGCTCTGAAGTCTTTTTATCCAAAACCGTAACTTTTGACTTCCATGCAATGATCGCCTGCGCATTTTTAGAAAAATAATCTATATATGCTAGACATACACGGTCTACTCCCGTTGCATTTTTACCTTTGATAATACGTAAAAGTAAACGAGTAACATCTATTAAAACAGGCTTTTGCATAACACTTCTATTTACTGAGTAACTGCTTTGGTATTCGCCACAGGGCTAGTGATAGAACCAATGATACTCAAGAATTTTTGCAATTCTGTACCAGAAGCATTTGAAACATATAAAATATCTTTATCTTTTAAAGTAAAGCGTTGAACCATCGCCATTGCATCTGGCTTGGTTAAATCTAAACGATAAATGATTGGTTGACCGACAGCCTGTACAGATGAAGCTTCATCAATACTTGCATTTTTACGGAAAACAAACACCCCTTTCGGGTCTGCACGATAATCATTTAAACCAGCTGTTTTGGCAATCGCTTCAGCAAGTGTCAAACCTTCATCACCAAAAGGAACAGTGGTATTGGCGTTAGACGCACCCAACACAGAAATGGTGTACGGGTCTTGTAAAACTCGAACTGTATCACCTGGGTATAAATAGAAGTTCAAAAGATCCTGTCTAGATAAATCTGATGCTCTAACCGTGATTCTATTTCCACCACGACTCACCAGCAGACTAGTACTTTTTATCTTTTTAATATCGACAACATTTGGTAATACATCAATTAGTCGTTCGCCCTTTGGCGTCAAAGGCAAGGTTAATGAACGACCATCGCTAATAATGGAGATCGAGTTATGATTATTTTGAACCAAACGCGCAATGACTTGAGGCTTATTGGCAATTTTTGATAAATGACCACGAATCGTATCTTCAATATCGGTTAAAGAACGTCCTGTCGCACGAACCTTTCCAACAAAAGGAACAACGATATATCCCTGACTACTCACGATTTGTTCTGGCAGATTTAAAATACCGCCCGAAATCCCAATTGAGTCTGAAGATGAACCCACACCAGCAGAACCAAATAAAACCGCAGGAGGCGCTTCCCACATCGAAATCTGGATGACATCACCCGCCCCTAATTTTAGGTTTGGTTTGGCTCTTTGCCAAAGTCCCAAATCTGGTGCGTTTTGAAAGCCACCAGATAGCCCCTGAATGTTTTGAGCATTGATATCTAAAACAGGAATATTATCGGGAATCGATTGGGATTTAATAATTTCACTGTTGGAAGGACCAGAGCCAGGGAGAAACGCTGATGTACATGCGGTTTGAATAACCAAACCTAAACAAAGTATTAAAACTTTAAATTTCGAAGTTGATTGCGTCATGATAATTTAATCTACACTATTCCTGTAACATCCAACTTAATGTTTCTTTTAGTGGAGTGAATTGTAGCGATGGCACAAGAGACAAAAGATGATTTGGATCACCAGTCAGCACCCGCAATTCATTTGGGCGAACTAATTTAGCATCAACCTCTACAACGAGTTGATGACCTGTTAATTCGGCACATGATTCTAACAAGTTATTTAATGTATAACCATATCCACTACACAAATTTACTATTTCGCCTTGTGCTTCACTTAACAGTAAACCCGCATAGCACTGTGCAATATCCCTTACATCATTAAATTCACGTGTTACATTCAAATTGCCTAAAGATATCTTTTCGGCCTTTTTGTAGAAATGTTCTACAATCTTTGGAACAAGGAAATTATTACTTTGCCCACGACCTGTATAGTTAAAAGGACGGACAATTAATAAAGGCAGGCGGTCACCATAAATATTTTGAGCAAGTGTCTCCATAGATAACTTACTCATTGCGTAATGGTTTATCGGTGCAGGAGAAATTAATTCAGAAACTGGATTAACTTTAGGGTTGCCGTAAACATTAGCACTACTAGCTAAAATAACTTTTTCAACATTTGGTTTAGCTAAAGTTATCGCATTTAATAAATTCAGTGTTCCAACTACGTTTGTATTATAAAAATCACTTTCATTGGCATGCCCAACAAAAGCAATTGCTGCAAGATGTATAACGTAATCTGGCTGAACTGTTTCAACTAATTTAATAAGTGACTCTTGATCCAGTAGATTTCCATATACTTCATTTGTACTTTTGGGTTCATGAGTCGTCATACAAACAACCTGGAGCTGTAATCGCTCCAGAGCTGCTTTAACGTATTGACCCGTAAAACCAGTACCACCAGTTAACAGAACAATTTTTTTCATTTTTTTACTCAGAAAGAGAAACCAGCTTTATTACGGCGTAAATCTGCTTCGACCATCATTTGGCACAACTCTTCTAAACTTGTATTAGGCTGCCAACCTAATTTTTCTTTTGCATGTTCAGGATTACCAATCAACAAATCAACTTCTGCTGGACGATAGAACTTAGGATTAACGCGCATAACAGTTTTACCTGTAGCAACATCAATCGCAATTTCGTTTTCCTCTTTTCCTTGGAATTCAACAGTAATATCAGCAGCTTTAAATGCTAAGCGAACAAAATCACGTACTGTTTCTGTACGATTTGTTGCCAAAACAAAAGTATCAGGCTCATCTGCTTGCAGCATTAAATACATGCCTTCAACATATTCTTTAGCAAAACCCCAATCTCGTTTTGCATCTAAATTACCTAATTCAAGGCAATCCAATTTACCTAATTTAATTTTCGCAACAGAATCGGTAATTTTACGTGTCACAAACTCACGACCACGTAAAGGTGATTCATGGTTAAATAAAATACCACTGCTACCAAAAATACCATATGATTCACGATAGTTCACAGTAAGCCAATGCGCATATAATTTTGCTACACCGTATGGGCTACGTGGGTAAAATGGTGTTCTTTCTGTTTGAGGTACTTCTTGAACCAAACCAAACATTTCTGAAGTTGATGCTTGATAGAAACGAATTTTAGGATTAATGATGCGAATCGCTTCTAACAAATGAGCAGCACCTAATCCTGTGATATGCGCTGTCGCCAAAGGTTGTTCAAATGACACGCCAACAAAGCTTTGTGCAGCTAAGTTATAAATTTCATCTGGTTGAATACGAGCAACAAGGTGTACGCTTGCAGCTTGGTCTGTTAAATCATATTCAACTAAATGTAAGTTAGGATGTTTTTCAATTCCTAACTCTTCAATACGCCAAAAGTTTACAGAACTTGTACGACGGTATGTTCCATACACTTCATAGCCTTTATTTAACAATAATTCTGCTAAATATGCGCCATCTTGGCCTGTAATACCTGTAACAATTGCTTTTTTCACAGTTTCACCTTTTGTTAAACAATAACTCTAAAATAATTTTTATGATAAGTTAATAAGCTCTCAATTAATAAAGACCATCTTATTTCTTTAAATTAAAATGAAAGATTTTTTAATTTCGTTCATAGAAATCTTTTGCCTCATCATAGCTGCTAAATTCTGTCAAATAACCAGAATCTAAATAACAATACCTATTACAATATTCATGTAAAATATTCATATCATGAGTCACTAATATTAAAGAAGAATCTTTCCTCTTTTCTAAAAGTTCATATCTACATTTATCTCTAAAACGAGCATCACCTACCGATATTACTTCATCAATCAAATAACAATCAAAATTAATTGACATAGATACAGCAAATGCAAGCCTAGCTAGCATTCCACTAGAATAAGTTCTTATAGGCTCATATAAATGATAACCTAATTCAGAAAAATCATTAATCTGATCAATAACAGTTTTATAGTCAACACCATAAACTCTGCAAATAAATTTCGTATTATCTAGGCCAGATAAAGTGGATTGAAATCCTCCAGTAAAAGCTAATGGCCAAGATATCGACATACCTCTATCTATATATCCAGAAGATGGGTTCTCCACCCCGCCAAGTACCTTAATTAAAGTAGACTTACCTGCACCATTTTTACCCAATATTCCTAGACGCTCTCCTTTATTTAACGTAAATGAAATATCATGCAATATACTTATATCCCCTCTTCTAGTGGGATAAGATTTAGTTACTTTATCTAATATCAAACTCATTAATCATCCTTAATATTCTTAATAATAATTTGATTTAGAAGTCCCTTAACCTTATTAGAAAACATGTTTTCAATATTTTCTTTTTTAGTTTCATATTTATTTCGCATATTTTCTTCAATAATCATAAATTTCTTCTGAATTTCAAAAAGACCTTTACCATCATCATTTAAAAATAATGCTTTTTTATATGTTTCAATATTTGATTCAACACTAAATTTAGCTTGCTCAAAATTTACAGCCTTTTTATTCAAGCTATATGCTTCTATCATTTGAGATAGCTGAACATAGTTACCAATTTCAAACATTTTAAATCGATTAGGATTATATCTAGCAAACTGCATAAATGCTTTTGTTCTAGATGCAAGAATATTTGCTCCAACATCCACAGCAATTGACATTGGTCCTGATGCGGATTGACCAACTTCTAAATATGGAAGAACTACAATATCGCAGATACTCATAGCTTTAGGGAAGTCATTATCAGTTAGACTTCCCATAAAATGAATACGATCTGATAAATTTTCAGGAGATTTTTCAATCAATAACTTTTCAAATTCATCAACATTTAAATTTGTTCTAATATTAGAAACAAAATTATTATCCCCACTTATGACTGTTCTATTTGGCTGTACCATATCTAATAATGATTTAACATAGCCATCAATTTCTGAATTCTTTGTAATTGCATTTGGATGTAATCCGCCAAAAATTGCTAAATGATAATTTTCTGGTAAAAGTTTTAATGCTTTTATTGCTGTTTCAATACCTTTATATTTCCCCATAAAACCAAAAACACCTAATAGAACATCCCCATCTTTTAACTTTACAGCTAAACTTGGGAAATTATCTTCTATCGTTGTATTCTCTTTTACTATTCTTACTTCGTCTTTTGACAAATATGCTAGAGGATGATCATATACATTTTTAAAATTATTTACTAATCTAAAATTTCTCGCATCACGACGGGTATGTGTCACGATACTCGTTGGCTTATACATTTGAGCATTTTTTATAATTTTATTAACACCAAACTCTAAATCATCCATCTTATTATTAGATTTATATACTTGAACAGATTGTTTTAATTTACCTTTAGTCAAATATTTTAAAGCACTTTCTTTAGCCGTTCCTGTTAGAATAGTATGAAATGTAATACATATCTTTGGAGATGCGTAAACAAATTTTTTAAATCTACTTAAAATATCTTCTGTTGAAATACCTAAAGTTCCATGCTCCAATTGGATATTTACACAGTCATAATTTTTCAGCTCAGAACAAATTCTTTTGACTTCCTTTTCTGCTAATCTTTTAATTTTCTTATTATTTGATCTAAAAACATATTGATCCAAATCAAATACAGTTATTTCATAAAAGTCATCTAATTGTTTCATTAAATGCCTAGTATAACTAGCGATACCACAAAGATCATCAAATGTACTAATAATTGCTAACTTTTTTTTCATAACCTAACCAACCTAAAATCAAGACATCTTAACTGTATTGCGTAAATATATAAGCCCAATTAACAACATAATTGAACATGACTCTAAAACATAAAGAATGTCATAATGAAAATGTAATATATTCCCATAATAACCATTTCGAATTAACTCTGTAGCATGAACTGATGGTAGCCACAGTACTGCATCTTGTGCTTTTTTAGGAAGCCAATCTACGATATATAAAGCACCTGATATTGGAAAAAGTAGATATGTACTCACATGCCATAGACGTTCAAACATTTCACTTCTTTCGCTAATTACTCCTACTAAAATACCTAAAGCTGCTGAATAATATGTGAGTAAAAGCCATCCTATCAACATTTTAAAAGGATCTTGTGGCCATGAAATTATATTAAAAGCACACATTCCTAGTAATAATAATAAAAAAGAACCCGTTGCTCCGACTATTTCTAAGATAATACGGGCAACAAATATATCTAAAACTTTAACATTACGGTGAAATAATAATGTTTGATTAGGAGTAATAGCCATTGCACATCTGTTCGCACAATTCCTCCACAAAACAATAGATGAATATCCAGTTAATACAAATGCTACAACCGACAAGTTCCCTTCTTTATGACTTATAATCAACCAGAGTGCTGTTACGCCTATCGTAAACATCATAGGTTCAACAATCATCCAGAGAAATCCAATATTATGCTTACCAAAACGAGTTAAAATTTCTCGCATTAATAAAGCACTAATAACCCTAAATTGAATTTTCGTCGATTGTATAAAAGAGGTCTTCATTATCATTACTCCTGATGTTCGCGAACACCAGCATAAATTAATTGATAAATTCCCCAGATTATTAAACTAAATAAAACTGTAAAACTAATATTTTTCAATCTATAAGGCTCTTCTGCCATATCAGGAAGATTTGGTTGAGATATTCTTTCCAAATATAATTGTTTTGATTCTAGATCATTACTATTCTGTTCTAGTGTTGCTAAAGCCGCAGCTAATTGCTTTGTTGCCACATCTTTTTCAACTACAATCCGTTCATATTCAGAAGATTTTTGATTTAATGAGCTATGTGACTCACCTAACATTTGTTGTTGGATTTTATCTATCTCTTTTTGAATAGATGCCTTTCTTTCATTTAATATTTCAATCTGTGGATTATCAGGCGTAATAAGTCTAATTTGATCTAACTGAGTATTAACCAGAATTAATTGATCTTGTAACTTAGATACCAATTGTAAATCTATAGAGGATTGCTTATCTATATCAAATATATTATGTTTTTGTCTGTATTGAACTAATTGACTTGATAAATTAGCAACATTTTCTTTTGCCTTATTTACTGCTGCTATTGAATTCTCTAAAATATCTTTCCTTGCTCTTTGATTCATTTGGTTGACTAAAGACTCAGCCATTATTAACAACTGACTATTTAATTTATAAGCATCTTGAGGCGTATAAGCTCTAACTTCCAAAGTTGAAATAGATGAAACATTATCTAATTGGACATATACTTTATTTTTATAATACTTATATAACATTTCATTGCTATTATTAAATTTCAATGGATCAAATCGACTAAAAAGATCAATAGATAAGCTACTATATATCTTTCGCAAATCATATTTATTATTTAGATGTTCCATTGCATCACGAGAAAGTACATATTCATTCACAACATAAGAGTCATCTTGAGATCTAGATAATCCAGCACTTTGTAAAAATGCAAAAACACCACTTACAGATGTAGTTTTTTGTGGGCTACGAACAACAAAGTTCGATACCGAAACATAACGGTCAGAGGCAACGAAACCAAAATAAACACCCGATGTTATGGAGGGAACCAAGACGATAATGACGAAAGACCAAGATAAACGCTTTTTTTTCAACATTTGGTTGACAGATTTCATTTGCACCTAGCCTTTCAATTTGCTATACACATTCATAATAAATAATTTAAATAATAAAAATTAGGCCTAACTAAGGATACTATCTTATAGCTAAACCTAATTTATTAACGCTATAGAATAAACTTTAAATCCCCAAGCGCAAACCCAATTTGTTTAAATTTGCGTTGGTCTTTGGTTTTACTCTTTTGCCGTTGTTTCTTTATCGCATCTGCCATAAAAATCTTCAAAACGGACAATATCATCTTCACCCAGATATTCCCCAGACTGTACTTCAATGACTTCTAAAGGTATTTTGCCTGGGTTTTCTAAACGATGGACTTCTCCCATTGGAATATAGGTCGATTCGTTTTCAGAAAGTAAGAATACTTTATCACCACACGTGATACGACCTGTACCACGCACCACAATCCAGTGCTCCGCACGGTGGTAATGCATTTGCAAGCTTAGAGTTTCGCCTGGGTTAACCACAATACGTTTAACTTGGAAGTTAGAACCCGAGTCAATCGAGTCATAGGTTCCCCATGGTCGTGCAACTTTACGACCAGTTTGCATAATTTCTGGATGGCCTTTTTTCAAGGTTTTAACCATAGAACGCATTTCAGAAATTTTATTTTTGTTTGCAATCAACAAAGCGTCAGCCGTATCAATCACAACAAGGTCTTCTACCCCAAGTAACGAAATTAAGCGTTTTGGTGTAGTGTGTACCAAGTTATTGTTTGATGATTGGAATACAGCTTTTCCAATCCCTTTGATGGCATTGCCCTGAGCATCTTTTTCACTAATATCCCAAACGGCGCCCCAGCTTCCTACGTCTGACCAGTCAACATCAAACGGAACAACAAAACTTTCTACATCTAAACTTCCAGATTTTCCTAAAGACTCCATTACGGCATAGTCAATAGAGTCATCTGGCGATAACGAAAAGTTTTGTGCATCTAGCTTTGTTACACGGCCTTTGTGCTGTGCAGACTCATATGCTTTTTCACATGCGCTCAGCATTTCTGGGTTTAATTTTTTTAATAGAGAAATCCATGTACTGGCTTTTAATTGGAAAATTCCACTGTTCCAGTAATATTCTCCCGAGTCCACATAAGCCTGTGCCGTTGCTTCATCTGGCTTTTCAACAAAACGGTCAAGCAAATGTATGCCATCTTCGGCAGAAATGGTTTTCACATAACCAAAACCAACTTCTGGGCTGTCGGGGGTAATACCAAAACAAACAATCGCCCCTTCTTTGGCTTTGCTAGCACCCTTTGCAATTGCATCATGGAATGCTTTTATATTCAAAATCATATGATCTGCTGGCATCACCAACAAAATTGGATCAAGGTTATTTTGAAGGCTATTTAATGCGGCGGCAGTAAGCGCAGGTGCTGTATTTCTAGAAACAGGTTCTAAAATAAGATGTGCGTTTGCTTCAATTTGTTTTAATTGACGTTCAACAATAAATTGATATTCAGCGTTACCAACAACAACAGGAGATAATATTTCTTTAAAGCTTTCTTCTAATCCAGCTAGGCGTTCTACTGTATTTTGCAATAATGTTTTATTGCCAAACAGGTTTAAAAGCTGCTTTGGGTGTTTTTCACGTGACAGTGGCCACAATCTTGTACCTGAACCGCCAGATAAAATAACAGGTTGTAATATCATTAACTTTATTTCCTTTACATTAGACTTCTTTCATAAGCTTTTATAACCTCTTTGTTTTCTCTCTTTTTAGGGGAGACTTAAAAGGTGCTAAGAAAGAGGCTTATTTTCACTCAAAACTCATATTCACTCAAAATCATATTTTTTGAAAATCTTCTCCAGTTAACTTTGGAGAAATTTCTTTACTGCTCCAGATAACACCTGAAGCATTCGAACGCTCATTTAGACGTTTGTAGAAACTACCATTGAACTGTGTCGTATGTGTTAAGAAAAAAAGAAATTTTTGTATGCTTTCCTTATCTGCTTGCCACGTACAACATGTCATCCAAAAATCATCCAAACTTTCTTGTACCGTAATTTTAGGCAAATTATAAACCGCCTGACCACAAACTTTCACTGGCAAGAATGTCTCAACTGCTGACATTCCCACAGTACTGTTCACCACCACTGCTCCTAATGCATGGGTGAGTAATGACGGTAAGTACTGGTCATGAATATACATCACTCTATCTGTGATATTTAGTTTCTTCGCTATGTTGTTTATTAACAGTGTGTAATCTCGATAGCCCCGATCAAAGGGGTGATGCTTAATGACTAGACAAGTATCTATCGGGGCATTTTTGGCAAATGAATTAGTTACTTCATTAATAAATGCTTCAACATCATCATAGTTTGAATGACATCGTATTTGCGCGTCATTATGTGTTTGTAATGGAACAAGATAATATTTTTTTTGTTTTTCTTCTAAAAGTATCTTTTGAATATGACGCTCTTTAAATTTATAAAAAAGTTTTCGGTAACTTCCTCTTACCCAGTAAAGACCTTCAGTTAATTTTAACGAACGATGGTGCAGATAGTTTGGATATTTGCGTTTACGTAAGTTTGCAAACAAATAGTAGAGTATTGCCCAAAGTGCTGCGTACCAAAATGTCTTTCCAATCTCTTTTACATGACCTTTTCGGCTAAAGCTGGACTTATTGTTTAGAAAGTTATTGGCCTTTTGTGGTAACTCTGAATAGCCATTTACGCCACCACGCTCTAGCGTAATATGGTTTGGCCGCAAATAACCTTCTTCAAAAACAAACCAATCTATATTTGCATGATGGTGGTTTAAATCATCAACAACTGCTTTTGCAACTCGATGAATAGGACGGCAATCACCAAAAACAAAAATGCTATTAATGTTGTTTTTTATAATATATACTTTTAAAAATTCTGAAAGTGCAGCGTGTCCACCTGTAAAGTTTTCTCCGTGGGGATAAAAAAAGTGGTCTCCTCCATTAAAATTAAGTTTAAATACTTGGGCATTTTCTTTTTCCAAATCCTGCGCTAAATATTTAAAAAATGGCCCTACAGGCCCTTGTAAAAGTAATACTTTTTTATTTGAGAATTTAGAAAAAAACATGATTTAAATACTTGAATAATAAATAGACATTAAATTCTCAGTTAAATTACACCTCTGGTTTAAATGAGGTGAATTTTTCAGGACCTGCACTACTAACGCCTAAAATAGCATTAATCTTTTTAGGGTTCAATTAGAGGCTGTATACATTTTATAAATAGCCCACATTTTAACCATCGTTAAAAAAATCAATACTTTTGCACAATACCAAAAGCTAATTTACAAAAATAAAATCAATATATTACAATAATTTACAATTTACTATCATTCAGCTTTTCACGACATACGTTTAATTTTCTCTAGTCATCTTTACTTTTTTGCACTTTTAACAGGTCATGTAAGGATTATGAGTCCTCAAATTTTTGTAACATACCCTGATCATCATAGTACAGCGTCACATTTTTACTTTGCCTTAAAGACAAAATGTCCTGTTCTGTACAATTAAAATTTTCTGCAAATTGGGTTAATGATGTATCTTCACATCTATATCTGCGTTCTGTTTTTCTAAATCTAAACCAGTTATAGTTTGCCCAGATTAAAAGTAAACTCACCAGTATTAAAATAGGAATACCCAATGAAATAATATTAAATTTGTAAATCTGATTTTGTCCATCCAGAACATAATGATAGATATTATGTATGCCATACGACCATAATAACAGCGTAATAAATGGCATAAAAAGCATCATAAATAAGAACCAACCAGCCGCTTGCAAGGCATAATCTACACTTTTATTCGCAACATATTCAGGTTTATTAATGTATTCGGGTAAATCCAACTCGGCCTCATTTTCTATAATGACAGGAGTTTGAGTTGGTTTAAAATTTTGAATCTGGTTCATTGCTCATCTATGCCTCTAAAACCACGGTCTGGACTCACCCATCGTGCACGTTTTTTCGGTTGGAATAATGCTTTGGGTACAGCAGCGACTGTTGTGAATATTGTGACTAACCAAAAGAAAAGTGGATACCAAATGACCCAAAAGTAATTACGAATAAATTGTTTTGAACCATCATAGCGTTTATCAATCCATAAACTAATAAAGAATTGAATAAGACACGTTACTCCAAGTATTGCACCATGCCATTCTGGTAATAGCGTATGAATCCTTAAATCTTGAGGGATTGGAAAAATAAGCCCAACAAAGAACAGGATAAAAATAAGCACAATAATATAAGCCCAGATTGCACTTACAAAACTTTCAAATACAACTGGCCACATCCGCCTAAGACGCCATTTCATGGCTTTAGGGATATATTCACGTAAAACTTCTATGCCACCTTGCGCCCATCGTAAGCGTTGCTTCCAAAGCCCTTTTAGCGTTTCTGGCATATAAATATAGCAAAGCGCTTGTGGAATATACTGAATATCCCAATGGTCAAATTGAAGTTTCCATGAAATATCAATGTCTTCTGTAATTTTGTCTTCTGACCAAAAACCAACGCGCTCTAAAGCTGTTTTTCTAAACCCCGCAATAACACCCGACACGGTAAATACCCGACCATAGGTACGCTGCGCACGTTTAATCAGTCCAATAATCGATGAAAACTCACCAACTTGTAACTTACCTAAAATGCTTGAACGGTTCAAAATGCGCGGGTTTCCTGTCACAGCACCCACACGTGGATATTTTGTCAGATGATGCATCATCCACAGGGCTGCATGTGGATGTAACAAGGCATCCCCATCGATACAAACGAGATATTCATATTTGCTGACCAGTGCACCCGAGCGTAAGGCAAATGCTTTGCCCTGATTTGTTGCCAGATGTACAACACGTAATCGTTCATGTTGTTGTTCCAGTTCATCTAATATTGCACCAGTCTGGTCTGAACTACCATCGTTTACCGCAATCACCTCAAACTCAGGATACTGTGTTTGTAACGCATAGCGAATGGTCTGGCGAACTTGTGCCTGTTCGTTAAAACAAGGGATAATAATTGAACAGCCGTCCGTGGTCGGGACGGGTAATCTGGGTTTTCTGTACTCCCGTTTAAAGAAAAACCACAGCCCCCCAACAATCCAGACCCAAGCCATACACAGTGGATAGAAAAAAGCGAAAGCAAAAATAAAATCAATCCACTTCATTTGTAGCGCTCAACATAGGGTTCCAGTTTAAATGGGTTCTCATAACTGAGTGGGCTGTCATTTAAACTTAATGGTGTATATAAATATTGCTGAACAGACCGACTATTCTTGAGTTGGTAGTGATCCACTCCAATATTTTGAATGCCTGCCTGTTGCAAGGAAATCATGGTTTTTTGGACATTTATCCAGTCTTTTTCATTGGTCAACTGACTTAAATCAAAACTGACCACTAGCTTTTGTTTAACGTTTCGTTCTAGGTCATTGAGTTGTTTAAGCAATAGCTGTTGATCGTTGTTGTTTTTAGGAAGTGTAATGGTCAGATACACAAAATCGGTGTATTTGAGCATGTGTTGTAAAACAGGTTTTAACTGCATTTGCGAATTAAATTGGAGTTGTTGATGTACTGCAACTTTAAATACTCCACTCAAATTTGAATATTTTTGTGCCTGCTGCTTGATCTGTTGAATAGCCGTTAAATCTTGCTCGAGTTGTGCCGTTTGCTGTAGGTCTTGAGACTCCATCCAGACATTCTTATTTTGATTATCCAAATCAAAGACCAAACCCGACACGCCAGTGTTATTTTTCATAGCATCAACAACCAGTCCAGACAGGTGCTCAGGTTGTGCATTGAATGAAAATGGAAATTTAAGATAGACCTTTGTGGATATGCGTGTTTTTGCCTGCCAAACAAATCGGTTCAACACATCTTTTTTTACAGGTAAATAACGATTTGGGAAAAGTGCTGTCCATTGGTTTTGGTCATAACGCAATGCATCAACAAATACCCGCTGAACAGACATTGCTTTTAGTCGTTCTAGTAACACCCCTAGCCGTTGTTCTTCTTCTGGCATTGTTGCTGTCATTAAATCATCTAAATTAAGCCCAATGGAATGTGTAATATCGGTGTCAGTGGGGGGAGAATATTCGGTTAATCCCAATAATTCCTCACGGATATTTTCTGCTTGTGGGTTATCGGTCATTAACAGTCGTTTTAATGTCCCATCATATACACTATTGACCCCAGAACGTCCCAAACTAAAGGAAAGCGGTAGTCCAGCATTCTTGGCAATTTGCTCTACTTCAGCATTTACCGCACCATAAGGCCAGATAATCGTTTGAATTTTTACCCCAAGTTGCTGTTCTAAGACCTGTTTTGAGTGCTGTAAATCGTGACGGACTCTTTTTTCAAATTCCTGATCTGTTTCATATCGGTTAAGCGATTTTAAATATTGGCGTGTAATTGCGGCTGGCTCTTGGTTTCCTTGAGGGTTCGCAAGAACACCTTGATGTAATGCGTCAGAATGGCTTGCAAACTCAACCAGACCTGATTGCTGCATTTCCCGCATTTGTGCCCATGTCATAAAGTTGCCTTTACCATAAGCCTTTTCCCCGCCATCATTTCTACCATCGCTCCAACTGGTAACAATTGCGAACACCGCAGGCAATCGATATTGTTTCAGCAGTGGATAAACGTGGGTATAGCCACTCAGTGTCCCATCGTCAAAACTTAAAAGAATGGCATTTTTTGGCAAGGCTTTTTTCCCCTGCCGAGCCTCCATAATCTGTTTTAAAGTCACGGGGTGCCAGTCTGAACGGCTCAACCAATCAAAAAAAACCGCCAGATTTTGTGTACTAATGGCATAAACATCTTTGTCCCCTTGTCTTAATACATCATCACGTACATCGTGAAAGTTAAGTGCAATGGACTGATTATTTTTTAAATTTGCTTGTATATCCTGTGCATGGCTCATAGACATCATGCAAAGTAAGGAGCTTCCCAACAAGCTAGACAATAAAACAGATCGGCGTTTCATTAGAAAATTCCTTGAAATCCAAATAAACCATAAACACGACGTTCATTATTTCCGTCATACGGATGCCCAGATACCCCTACACCATAATTCAGCTTCCATGTACGAGAAAGTGACCATTGATGTGTATATTGCAAGCTCCATGTTGGCTTGGTTGAATATCCTTGTTGGTGGTAAAAACCAGCGCCCGCTTCAAAATGTTGGGTAAAATCCTGATTATATTTACGCCACGTCAACCAATCATGCGCAATGGTAATATCTGAGCCATATTGATTTTTCGGGCTAAAATAACTCACTTTTTGTAGACTATTTTGCCCAAAATAATTCGATAATGTTGCTTGTGTCGTATGATGCGGACTGGAAAATAAACGCTGGGTATAGTTTAAAAACCATTCTTGCTGTTGATTTCCATCTGAAATGTCTGTGAGCTGATAACCAAGTCTAACCTTACGTGACTCGTTTTGTTGCCAGAGTACATTTGCAGCATACTGCTGTCCATGTTGATTAAGCGCAACCGCCTGTAAGGGAATCTGTGCCTGAGAATTAAACCCAAGACCATATTGCCAATGATCATTTAACCACTGTGACCAGTTAACACTAAGCCCTGTCTTTTCCTGACGTGTATTTTGGGTCAAGGCAAGCGTGAGATCTTTACGTTTTGACGCCCACTCAAGCCCCAAACCATAACGCTGATCACGCTGGTTTCCATCGCGATAATCGCCTGTACGGTCTTGATGTAATGCAAACACACGATAGTTGTCATTTAACCACGGAGAATTGACTCGTAACTCTGCATTTCGGTCTCGTGTACCCTTTAACGACTGACTTGCCTGATCTGCACGGCTATGCCCAAAATCTGTTTGATAGCGAATACTTGCATGTGAACGGTCATTCCATTCTTTACGGTTATTTATGACACTCGTATCCTGTGGATACATCAACAGCGAATCATCTAGCTGCTCATGCCATTTTGAAATATCACCTAAAGCCTGACTGATTTGAAGACGGTTAATACGGGTTGATTTATCTATAGGCGTAATCCCGTTTAAACGGGCTAAAGTTGCCTGAGCTGCAAGTGGCTGTTCTCGCCAACGTAAAATCGTTGCCAGGCTGTTTAAATATGCTGTGTTATTTGGCGATTTTTTTAATAGTTCACGATAATATTTTTCAGCCTTTGCAAGGCGGTTTCCATATGCCAGATGCATTCCTTTTAAGCGAATATATTCCTGACGGTCTGCTGTGGGCGTTCGGTCTACGCCTACAGCATTGCTATATTGGTACATCGCAATTTTGGAATCGATGTCTTTTAATAGTTGCTCTGCCTGTGGGTATTTTTCTTGCTCCAGATAAGCGTAATAAAGCCCAGAATAAACCGACATATTGGCATATTTTTTTTCGGGAAGTACCGACTTATACCAGCGCTCGGCCTGATCTGGCTGTTTTAAATCCAGATAACTATCGGCAATGGCCTGACGTACATAGATCGGCATTTGCATCATATTGACAGGTAGTTTTTCCATTTGCGCAACTGCATCGGCTGCTCGCCCTCTCACATCCAGCGCATAGATATAATCATAGGTTAATCGTAAATATGTTTCGCTATTGATGGGGAACTGGCTTTGTAACAATGGTGCCGAAGCCAGCACTTCATCTAAATAAGCAAAACTGGTTGTATCCGATTCGCCACGCCCCGATAAAAAAGAATATCTAGAGATCGCGTCTCGTATATTTTGACTAAACTGTTTTAATACCAATGCCTCATACAACTGAGGTTTCGTTTGTCCTAAGCCTGTTTGCTGTAAAACCGTTTGGGCTTGCTGTAAGCTTCCCATCGCCAATAATGCTTGTACATACTCTTCTTGAATGGCACTTTTTGTGGGTTCAAGCATATATGCTGCACGAGCTGCTTTTAAACTCTCTAGATTATTCTGGTTTTGACGATAAGCATACGACATCAGACTAAGCTGATTTGCATTTAACCCCTGAAGAGGAATTTTTTTAAGTTGCTGACTTGCTTGTACATTGCGTTTCAGTTCAACCAATAAAACACCTTGCATCAACTTTAGGTCAACACTCGGATTGATCGCGTCAAACTGCTGACTTAAAGCTAAAGCCTCATTAAATCTTTTTTGATCTCTTAAAGATCGAATAACAGATAAATAGGCATAACTTGGAAAATTCTTGATTTGAATATGAGGTAATAATTCATTTAATTCAACATTGTTCAACTTTCGCTGCTGAACAGCAATAACCCAATAATCAGCTAGGATTTTTTGTTGGTCTGGATATTGTTCTAATAATTTTTTAAGCTGGCTTAGCCCTAAATCAACTTGCCCTTGTTGAACCAATACCACAGCAGCTTCACGTCTATGGTCTATATCACTTACAGCTGCAAATGTATAAGCAGGAAGAATCAGTGGTAAAACAGACATTCGTCTTAAAAAAAAGTTTTTTGAATACCCGATTATCACAAAAGCTAAACCCGTTAAAATTTACAACAATAAATGTGACTTACATCACAATTATATTATGATCATTTTATAAACTCAATGCAACTCGGAGACAATTTTTAGATAGCAAATTTTATTGATATACAAGTTAGAACTATTTTTTGTTATTAGACATGTTCTACTTTTTACAAAAGATACAATCAAATTACTTTCTTATGACCAATACGAATTGCTATATTTTTAACAGACAATTCGTATTAAAACGTCTTATCATCAATTCACTTTAAAATGATGATGTTTTATTTTTCTGCTCAAGCAACAACCGAGATATCTCATTGATTCCCATTGCTTTATAAAATAACCAACCCTGTGCGAAAGCACAATTGATCTGATGCTTCAAAAACGCCCATTGTGCATCCGTTTCTATTCCCTCAAACACAATTTTATATTGCTTTTCCTGAGCCAATCCAATAATTGCAATGACCAGATCTTCCCAACATTTATTTTGAGTCACGTGCTTCAATAGCAGCTTATCTATTTTTATGGTGTCAAATGCCAGCTCTGATAATGATGACAGATTGGATGTTCCTGTACCAAAGTCATCTAGACTGATTCGACACCCCAATTTTTTAATCTTTTGAATTTGCTGTGATAATTCTTCTAAAGTTAAATCAACCCGTTCTGTTACTTCACAAACCACCTGATGCGGTTTTACAGCAAAGGTTTTTAATTGTCTTTCTAAATAGTAACAAAAAGAATCTGTCATCAAATCTGATTTATTCAAATTAATAGAGACAGTAAAATCTTCATTTTGTTCAAAAATTTGTTTAAAATCTGAAAGAGACTGAGTTAATACAAATTGGGTAATTTCTTTGTCTAATTTTAATTTTTCAGCAAGGTTTACAAAAAATAGAGGGGCAACTTGTCCATATTTAGCATCTTTCCAACGGATTAATGCTTCGACACCTACAATTTTTTGATCTATTAGCTGAACAATGGGCTGATATTCGACATATAAGTGACGATTTTTAATTGCACGCCTTAAACGGTTTGATAAAGAATCTCTTGAACGAATAAAATAAACAGTAACAATAGAAAATAATGTTCCAAAAACCCATCCAGCAAGAATAATCAGAAGCAGTTCAGATTTTGATAATCGACTAATCCCCGCCTGATTATCAGAAAGAATCGTACATACATCTCTTATAGGGTGACAAATCTTAACCTGTAAAGTTTGGAATGGTAAAAATGAATTTCTCAGTTTGGCTTTATTCGATAAAAAATAGGTATATGCTGCCTTCTTCGCAAGAATTTCAATCTCATATCGGCTTGATAATGCCATTAGAGTATCAAAAGCATTTGGCGTAGTTACAACCAAAATATGATCTTTAAGAGTTATATTTCCGCTAGACTGGTAAGGTAAAACTGAACCATCATTTTTAATTTTAGCCAGACCACTTCCCGTCACATAGCTAACTTTAGGCAAAGATAATTTAGGTTCAAACTCCCCCCATGTGGCACTACACAATATATATTGGCCTTCTGTCATACCAATATCATTCACAAAAACATGATCCCAGACAATTTTTTTCAGTTTATCTAAATTTTCTGGAGAGCAAGTTTCAATCTTTTGTGCTTTTACAAGATCAATAGATTCTAAAATTTCTTTATTTATTTGAAGTGAAAAATTGAGAATATCATCTGCTTCAGACTCGGCTATCTTTTTAGAATATTGAAAACAAATAATTTGAAAAATACAAAGTAATAGTAATACCCCAATTAATCCACCCAATAAGGATATCCAAAACAGATTGTCGTTTTGCTTTTGTTGGGACATAAAATACGGGCCTCTCTCCTAAACCAAAATAATCGTAAAAAATAATCCCTTCTGTTCCAAAACATCACAACATATAAAATTTCAATACTTAAAACTACTATATACCACCAATGTTTTCAATCTAAAAGATATGTTAAGAACGCGCTATTCCTTTTTATATTTGTGAAACAAATCACTGTATTTAAAATAAAAAACCACTTCGTTCGAAGTGGTTTTTTATATCTAAAACTAATTATTAACCAAGTTTCTTAGTTACATAATCAATTGCAGATTGAACAGTTGTAATTTCGTTTGAATCTTCATCAGGAATAGTGATGTCGAAATCATTTTCGAAAGACATAACAAGTTCAACTAGGTCTAGAGAGTCTGCACCCAAATCATCTGTGAAAGATGCTTCGTTTTTAATCTCTTCAGAACGTAAGCCAAGTTGTTCTGCAACTGCTGCTTTTACGCGTTGTTCGATATCGCTCACAGGAAATCTCCTCATTGCTTGTGGCGTTTTTTAATGCCGTTAGTGTAATTGAATATGAATAAATTTAAAAGGTTAATGGCTTAGATTAAGCCATATATAAACCACCATTTACATGTAAGACATTACCTGTAATGTAACTGGATTTATCGCTTGCGAGAAAACTTACTGCATTTGCAATATCTTGAGGGTCACCCAGACGTCCCAATGCAACTTGTTCGCTCATTTTTTTGCGAATTTCTTCACTTAACTGCTCAGTCATTTCCGTTGCAATAAAGCCCGGTGCGACACAGTTAACCGTAATTTGACGACTGCCCATTTCTTTAGCAAGGCTTCGGCTAAATGCTTCAATACCTGCTTTTGCAGCAGAATAGTTTGCTTGTCCTGGGTTTGCAAAATGTGCAACCACAGAACTAATGTTAATAATGCGTCCAAAGCGAGCACGTGTCATTCCTTTAAGGACACGTTTTGATAAGCGATAAACCGCTTTCAAATGAATATTTAAAATATCATCCCAGTCATCTTCAGACATACGCAATAATAAGTTATCACGGGTGATTCCTGCATTATTGATCAAGACCAGTACTGAACCATATTTTTGTTCAATATCTGTCACAAGTTGGTCAATCGCTTGTCCATCACGTACATCAAGTACTGCACCAGCACCGTTTTCTGCAAATGCTTGTGTTAATTTCTCCGCACCTGCTTCTGAGGTTGCCGTACCTACAACAAAAAAACCATCCTGAATCAACTGCTGTGCAATTGCTGCGCCAATACCTCGGCTTGCACCTGTAACTAAAGCAACTTTACGTTCTTGTGTCATGCATTTGTTCCTTCTGCGGCTAAAATTGCATTTAGCGCATCTTCCATGCGACTTGGTGTATCAAGCGCAAATGTTTTTTCAATATTTGGCAAACGTTTTGCCATATTACTTAATACTGTACCTGGACCACACTCTACAATATAACCAATCCCCTGATCTTGTAGAGATTGAACTGTATTTGTCCATTGTACAGATTTATACAATTGTTCTGTTAAAGCTTGGCGTAACTGTGCAACATCTGTCGCAACTTGAGCGTTGACATTTTGTATTACAGGAATACGTGGTAGCTCAATGGCAGTTTGTTCCAAAGCCTGCGCGAATTGTTCCGCTGCGGGTTTCATCAATAAACAATGTGAAGGCACAGAAACAGGCAAGGCAATTGCTTTACCGCCTTGTTCTTTGGCCTCAGCCATAACTGCTTCAACCAATGCAGTTGTACCTGCAACAACCACTTGCCCTTTGGTGTTATAGTTCGCAGCATCGACAGAGCCCTGTCCTGCTTGTGTCGCTTGTTCGCAAAGTGCCAGAACCTGCTCATCAGCCAAACCTAAAATTGCAGCCATTGCACCTTCACCTTGAGGGACAGCACTCTGCATAAGTTTGCCACGCAAATGTACCAATTTCGCTGCATCGGCTAAAGTGATTGCTTCACCTGCAACTAACGCACTGTACTCACCTAAAGAATGTCCAGCCAAAAATTTTGGTGCTAAACCACCTTGTTCCAACCAAACACGCCATAAAGCAACACTTGCAGTTAACAATACAGGTTGTGTATTTGCTGTTTCATTTAAGCCTTCACCACTTTGGGCAATGTGCCATAAATCAAAACCAACAGCTTCAGATGCTTCAGCGAAAGTTTCTCGCACACTACTAAACTGCTCTGCAATTTCAGCGAGCATGCCGACTTTTTGCGAACCCTGACCAGGAAACACAAATGCAGTTTTTGTTGCTTGAGCAATTTGCTCGAGTCGTTTAGCAGACATATAAAGAATCCTTTTGCCTTCTATTGAAGTTTGGAGCAGCAATTTAGCATTATTTTTTTCTCTTTTTAATTGCCAAATACAACATTTATTCAGACAATTTTTTTTATCATATTTTTTTAAAGACACAAAAAAAGGAGCTTTCGCTCCCTTTTTGTCATTAAGGATAGACCTTAATGCAATTCAATTATTCAGCAGATGCTTTAGCGAATAATTGACGACCACGGTAAATACCGTCTTTAGTTACGTGGTGACGACGATGAGTTTCACCAGTAGCTTGGTCTACAGTTAATGCATTCTCGGTTAAAGCGTCATGTGAACGGCGCATGTCACGGCGAGAGCGACTTTTACGGTTTTGCTGAACGGCCATGATGGCTCCTTACAAAAATCGGAAAAATGGATCAGAACAATTTCAGTTACCCTAACTCACAAGTATAACATACTTTATGAGTTTAGTTTACCTTTTAAACTTGCCAAAACATCAAACGGATTATCCCGTTTTTCTTCAACAATGTCCTGTTCGGTCGGCTGATGCTTATGCTCGCAAACTTGATGTTTAGGAGATAATGGCACCAACAATAATAACTCATCTTCTAGTAAACTAAGCAAATCAACAGTTGCAGCTTGATCAAACGAGCCTTTTGTTGATGTCTCATTTTCACCTAGAACGATGAAATCAGCATCCTCATCCAAGCGCTCTATCAGTGACTCATCATCGACAAGCGCTAAATGAACGTCTGAAACCAGTTCTACCTCAACAGTGCCCAGACAACGCTGGCACTCCATCGGAAGCTGTGTTTCTACGTGAGCATCTAACCACACCACACGATAATACGCGTCCATTGATAGTTTACAATTTACCTGAACCCATTGATGATCAATTGGTCCAACTGCTTCACGAGCAATTCGAGCAAAGCTTGACAGGGGCAGTTTTCCTGACCATGTGTAGCCTTGTTCAGCCCATTTAAACGGCTCAATTTGTGCCGGAAAGGTATTAGCTGACATAATTAAGGCGGCAATTTTACAAATTCATCTGAACTCTGTCAAAGTTTAAGATACAATTTTGCACTTTGAAACAGAACTATCGGGTAAATAAGTCATGCAATTGTTGCAGCCGCAACCTAAAGTTAACATGTCATCACTTGTTCACACCCTGCCCACTTGGGATTCGAATTTAACATTAGATCAGGTGCAACGCTCACTGTGGTCAAATGCCAACTCAGAAGAAAACCAAGTAGATTGGCTTATATTACACTTTAATCTGTGGTTTTCCCACCATAATGTCATTTTGTTCAAAGGTGGGCATGAGCCTGAATATTTTCCTGCGACATCAGACGAACCTGCAAAAATCCAATTTGCCCACGGTTTTTTTAATAGCGCATTGCATGAAATTAGTCACTGGACGATTGCAGGTGAAAAACGTCGACTGCTACCCGACTTAGGCTACTGGTATGCACCCGATGGCAGAACCCAAGAACAACAAAACTTATTTGAACAGGTCGAAATCAAACCACAAGCAATTGAATGGTTATTCGCCAAAGCATTTGGACGAAAGTTTCGTGTTTCACTGGACAACCTGACAGGTGAAGGTGGTAATGGTCAACAATTTAAAGACCATGTTTTTTTACAGGTACAACGCTATTTTAGTGGTGAAGCCAAACTTCCGCGAGATGCAGCCCGATTTATTCAATGTATCTGTTTATGTGTACGCAATGGCAAAAGTTTACATGCAGTAGAATTTCAGCGTGAAATGCTTGACTAAAATGATTGCATCCGCCTGACCGACCCGCTCATAATACTTCCAAATTCAAGGCAGCTATGGAGAATAATGATGCTTCATCTACGAATTCATCCTGAAAATCCGCAACCTAGACTTATTCAACAAGCAGTAGAGCGTATCCGCGAAGGTGATGTTGTCGTTTATCCAACCGATGCCGCTTATGCGATTGGATGCCAAATCGGTAATAAAAGCGCTATGGAGCGTATCGCACAGATTCGTCAGTTAGGCAACAAACATCAATATGCCATTTTGTGTAGTGATTTATCTGATATTGCAACCTTTGCAAAAGTCGATAACTCAACATATCGTCTACTCAAAGCAAATACGCCAGCAGTGACCACCTTTATTTTACCTGCAACCAGCGAAGTACCGCGACGTTTGATGCATCCAAAGAAAAAAACGATTGGTTTGCGTGTGCCAAGTAACCCGATTTGCCAAATGCTTTTAAAAGAACTAGGTGAACCTCTTTTGACCAGTACATTGATTCTTCCAGGTCAGGAAGACCCACTGGATGATCCATACGATATTGAAATGCAACTCGGTAAACGAATTGATGTATTTATTGATGGTGGTTTTGGTACGCTCACCACAACCAGTATTGTTGATTTATCGGATGATCATCCCGTTGTTATACGTCATGGTGTGGGCGACGTAAGCGCTTTTGAATAAGGGAAAATGAGCTTACTGTGTTTGTTTTAAACAAATAAAAGTGTTTTTTATGATAAATACAGCCTAACTTGATTTCTTTCCCAGCGCGAATCAATTAGAATATGCGCCTTTAACAATAGGCCTCGATATCGTCTTATAAAAGATGTCGTCGTAAATGTTGTGACTTCATGCTTTTGAAAATTCGCGTGGCAAAATTATTGCAATGAATCAAATGATCGATGCTGAACTGGACATCGCTTTACCCACCATCCGTATTTTGGATGAATGGCAAGAAGATGTTCCTGAAGATCTCTATATCCCCCCTGCTGCTTTTCAAATCCTTTTGGAACAATTTGAAGGGCCATTGGACTTTTTAATCTATCTGATTCAAAAGAATGGTTTTGATTTGCTGCAACTTGATATTGCACCTATTGCGACTCAATATTTAACCTATATGGATGCAATGAAGTCGTTAAATATCGAACTGACTGCAGACTATATGGTAATGGCTGCTTTATTGGCAGACTTAAAATCACGTTTGTTACTTCCTAAACCACAAAGTCTTAGCATCGAAAAAGATCCCAAACAGGCACTTATCGACCGTTTAGAAACTTATTTACGCATTAAGCAAGCCGCAGAGCGTTTAGGTCAGCTTCCTATTTTAGAGCGTGATACCTTTAATACACATGTGCATTTGGGACAGACCCACGCACTGTATGAAGGCTATGCTGCGGACAGCTTAAGAGATGCTTTATTTTGTATTTTTAACCGTCCTGAACCCGTAATCCATCAAGTTCAACAAGAACCTGTGTTACTTGAAGAACGGATTGCCCATATTGAAGCAATGGTTGCGAGCGGGGAAACACTGGATTTTCAGTCTTTGCTAAATCCTAAACAGGGTAAAATGGGCATGGTGGTGACGTTTATGGCAGTACTAGAACTGACACGTCAACAAAAGCTCGAAATTGTCACAACGGGTCTTGATGCGCCTTTATCCATTCGAGGAGCAGCCTAATGGGTGTTGATCAGATGAATATTGCTGTAGATGAGCTACATCATGAAGTGCTCATGCAGCTTGAAGCGATTATTTTCGCCAGTGATGCCCCTGTTTCAATTGCTCGGTTGAAAGAAGCTTTTCAAAACCAATATAATAAGCAGCAGTTACGGCAATATTTGCAACAACTTGCTGTTTTACAACATGGTCGTTCTATTGAACTCATTGAAACTGCTCAAGGTTTCCGTTTTCAAGTGCGGTCTAAATATCGTGATATGATTCGTCAAACATGGCCTGAACGCCCAACGAAGCTTTCTCCATCTTTGCTCGAAACAATTGCTGTTATTGCTTACCATCAACCTGTAACACGGGCAGATATCGAACAGATTCGAGGCGTTAGCAATAATAGTCAAATTTTACGAACCCTATTCGACTGGAACTGGATTAAAGAATCTGGTTTCCGTGAACTCCCGGGAAGACCAGCTCTACTGGTTACAACCCCTCAATTTTTAAATGCTTTTGGTTTATCTACGATAGGCCAGTTGCCTCCCCTGCAGGATGCCAAGGAAGCTTTCATGACACTTGATGCCAATGCACCAAAGTCGTGAATAGGTGGACTGTTGATTGATTAATTCTAAGGTTATGCTGTCATGAGTGAAAAACTACAAAAGGTACTTGCACGTATAGGACTGGGTTCTCGTCGCTATATGGAAGAAGTTATTGCTGCTGGTCGTGTGAGCGTAAATGGTAAAATCGCCCAAGTTGGTGAACGTATTGAGCCAACTGACGAACTTCGCATCGATGGTCGTAAAGTACAATTCCAAATTGAAGACGAAATTCGTCGTCGCGTGCTAATTTACTATAAACCAGAAGGCGAAATTTGTTCACGTAATGACCCTGAACAACGTCCAACTGTATTTGACCACCTTCCACAAATTGCCAATGACCGTTGGGTAATGGTGGGACGTCTGGATATTAACAGTACAGGTTTATTACTTTTTACAAATGATGGTGAACTTGCAAACCGTTTAATGCACCCGTCTAACGAAGTTGAACGTGAATATGCGGTACGTGTCATGGGCGAATTGACCCCACAAATGCGTAATACTTTGATCAACGGCGTAACACTGGACGATGGCCCTGCGAAGTTTGAGTCTTTGTCTGAACTAGGTGGTGAAGGGATTAACCGCTGGTATCAAGTTGTGGTAAAAGAAGGACGTAACCGTGAAGTACGTCGCTTGTTTGAATCACAAGGTTTAAAAGTAAGTCGTTTATTACGTACCCGTTATGGTTCAGTGATTTTACCACGTGAACTTCGCACAGGTCGCTGGACTGAACTAGATAAACAAGATATTGATAATCTGGTTAAATTGGTTGAATTAAAACCACGTCAAGGCACTGGCCTATTTGGTATGGCTAAACGTCGTGCTGAACGTATGACAGAAAAACCAATGGCGGCTCGTCGTGGTGGTTTCTTACGTCAACAACGTCGTGATGATGGCACTGAACCTCAACCGCAACGTAACGAAAGACCTGCTCAACGCAATTTTAGAAAATTCTAAACACATCGGCATACCAAAACCTGTTTTTTGGTATGCCTGCCCTTCAAGTGACTTCTTGTCATCTTAATGAAACAAATAATTGTTATTAAGTTCAAAAAATTTTTATATGATTAATACACATGTTTGTTTTTTCAAATTTTTCTAAAGTATTGAATAATACTCCGTCACTGTCAGGTTATTTTTCTCTTCTCATGAGTGGAATGCTCATTCCGCTAACATGTTCCGCGGGTCTACCCATGACTGTTGATGATGCCTCGATTACTCAAGCGAAAGAGTGCCAATTCCAAAGCTGGATGCAACACAACCAAGACGGCAATCAATATTGGCTCGCCCCTGCATGTAATTTCACAGGGAACTATGAATGGTCATTTGGTGTAGCACACATTTCTCCTAAAGAACAAGCTGATACAACTGCATTCGATCTTCAGGTCAAGACCCTACTACCTTTTTTGAGCTCCAAACATGTTGCCACGGCAGTTTCTTTGGCCACGCAAGCAACCGACCACGATTTTCATAAAACCACAACAACACTGAATGTTCCTGTCACTTTTTCAATGCCGATTGACTCATGGCTAGTTCATGTCAATACAGGAATGATTCACCAACCTTCTCAACCGAAACGCTTTACATGGGGCTTAGGTACAGAATATACCTTTCCACAAGTCAATGTAGCAGCCGAAGTTTATGGCAATCAAAAAGACCATACCGACTGGCAGTTCGGGCTAAGACGCTGGCTGATTCAAGATGTTTTACAAATCACTGGTAGTTATGGGCAAAATTTAAACAACCATGATGGCTTTTTTAGTGTTGGTTTTGTTTGGGTAAAAGGTATTTAGTCCTAATCGCATATCGTTTATGGCGAATAATCTCTCGATCCATTCTCCATAAACGACATGTTGTATGATTCATCAAACAGCGATCACAGGAATATCAATCCACTGTGCTTGTGGAAAATGTTTCGCAAGATAATTCTTTAAATACTGTTGGGTATCTTTTGAAATTAAAGGATCTTGTGATTCATCATTTAAGTTATAAGCAATCGCATGTAATTCAAGATTCCGCGCTTTTATTGCCTCTAAACTCAAAAGCGTATGATTAATACTCCCTAAACGTCCAGAAGTTACTAAAATCACAGGGAATTTGTGCTGTTGAACATAGTCAATGGTCAATAAATCATCCGTCAAAGGCACCATTAACCCACCTGCACCTTCTAAAAATACCACGTCAAATTCAGCCGCTAATTTTTTCGTAGCATGCTCAATTTTGTCAAAATCAATCTCACGCTGATCTAATTTTGTCGCCAGATGTGGCGATGCAGGATAGCTAAAAATTTCAGGCATGGTCAGTTTTTCAATATCCTGAGGCAACCAACCTGTTCCCATCAGTTCCCGATGTTGTTCAATATCTTCGGATGTGTCGATGTTACCTGTTTGAATCAGCTTTTGGGTAATTGCCTTTTTCCCTTGAACCAATTGCTGTTTTGCAAGGTAGCCTGTCGCATAGGTTTTGCCAATCCCTGTATCAATTCCACTAATAAAATAGACTTGGGCTGTCATGCGATTCTCCGAGCAATGATATAAATAGGATGATAGGTTAAAGGATAATAAACGTCGTTTTGTTCAACCTGTTGGCTAAATTGGGCGTAGTCTTGATAGAACTGCTGTAGACGTTGCTTCGTCCAGACAAAGTTTTGTGTATTTGCGGTGACACCCGTGGCTTTTAAATGCTTTAAAACCCGTAAAGGATGGCTAAACATTAATTGAATGGTATGCTGCTCGCAGTGCAATACATCAAAACCCTGTTGCTGTAACAGGTGTTTTAACTGCTCTGCCGAATGATATTCTAAACCTTGCCCTGTCAAGGCCTTGATTTCTTTTAGGTTATCTTCACCAAAAATCGAGAAACAAAACCAGCCCTGAGACTGTAACGCCTGATGGATTTTGGCAAAAACATCTGGCAAGTTTTGCATCCACTGCAAAGCCGAACTCGAAACAATAGCGCTTAATTGTTTTGGATAAACAATACTTTCGGCATCGCCCAGACAAAACTCAACTTTTGTATCGTGTTTGAAAAACTCCATCACCGCAGGGTAAATATCGTTGACAATATATTGGTCAACTTGTAACTGCTGTAACAGTAAATGGCTGAGGTTTCCCGAGCCACATCCTATCTCAAAAATGCGTTTTAAATGTGCTGGACAATGTTGCTGTATCAACTCAAATAAGTGCTGGCAAATCTGTTGCTGTGCCACAGCCTGTTCACTATAGCTATATTTTGCTTTTGCAAAGCGTTGCTGAACTTTGGTTTTATCTATTTGCATCGTTAAGCCAATATTTTAACAAGCTGTTGTAACTCATGTTGCTCAATGTGTGCGGTGAGGGACACTCTTAATCTGGCACTATTTTGCGGCACTGTTGGTGGGCGGACCGGCATGATATAAAAGCCTTGTTTTTGCAAGATTTTTGCTTTTTCTACCGCCAGATCACTAGCTCCAACCAAAATCGGCACTAAATGACTGCTCGATGGACTTGCATAACCCAATGCGGTGATTTGCTGTTGAAGATACGCACTCATTTGGTGTAAATGCTGACGCTGTGCCTGCATCATTTGCATTTTTTCAAAAATAAACTGTGTCCATGCAATACTCATTGGTGGCAATGCCGTACTAAAAATTAAAGGGCGCATGGTATTGATAAGATATACTTTGATGATCGGGTCACAAATGAGATATCCACCCACCGAGGCAATCGCCTTCCCGAAAGTCCCCACCAAAAAATCAATCTGATCAATCACACCATATTGTTCAGCACAGCCTAATCCTTTTTCGCCACGTACTCCAATAGCATGCGCTTCATCGACATAGAGCATGACTTTGGCAAACTGCGACTTTAATGCCGCTAGAGCCGCCAAATCGGTTTCATCACCATCCATACTAAAAATACTTTCGGTGACCACCACAATACGTTCTATGTCTGCATCATCATGGTATTTTTGCAGAAGTTGCTTTAGATGTTGCAAGTCATTATGTCGATAACGGACATATTTCGCAGTGCTTAAACGGATGCCATCAATCATACTGGCATGTACCAGTTTATCCGCCAAAATCAGGGTCTTACTGTCAGTTACTGCAGGCAATATCCCAATATTCATGTGATAGCCACTGTTAAAGAGTAACGCACTTCGCCCTAAAAACGCCTGCGATAAACTATTTTCTAATGCTTCATATTCGGGGAAATTACCTGTCAGCAAGCGGGATGAAGATGAGGTTAAATGACGCTCTGCCAAAGGCATTTGTTCAAAAAATTGCGCCCGCAACTCGGTCTGACTCGCCAATCCCAAATAGTCATTAGACGACAGATTCAACATATCATGTCCATCAACCTGAATCATTTTTCCATGCTGAAGATTGTCGGTAAATTGCCGATAATTACCCTGCTGTTTTAACCGATCAAGTTGCATCGCATAATGTTCAAGCAATGACATATTGTTTCTCCACTTGCATTTGTACAATGACTTCACCGAGCTGTTGTAACAAATAATTAAGTTCTTCATCCGTAATCACATATGGCGGCATCACATAAACCAGTTTGCCAAATGGACGGACCCAAATGCCCCGTCGCACAAATTCTTGTTGCAAAGTGGCCATATTGACAGGAGTGGTTAATTCAACAACCCCGATAGCCCCTAGCACACGTACATCTGCCACATGTTGCAACTCAGCCAAAGGCTGTAACGCTGCCTGAAGGGTCGCTGCAATTTGCTCAATACGACTTTGCCAGTCTTGTTCAAGTAACAACTGAGTACTTCGGAGTGCTACCGCACAGGCTAACGGGTTGGCCATAAAGGTCGGACCATGCATAAACACGCCCGCTTCACCACGAGAAATGGTTTCGGCCACGGCTGTTGTGGTCAGGGTCGCAGAGAGTGTCATGTATCCTCCTGTCAAACCCTTGCCAATACACATAATGTCAGGTTCGACCTGTGCATGTTCCCATGCAAATAATTTACCTGTGCGCCCAAACCCTGTGGCAATTTCATCAAAAATTAACAGCAGTTGATATTTCTGACACAAGTGTTTGACCTGACGTAAATATTCAGGATGATAAAACCGCATGCCCCCCGCACCTTGTACGATGGGTTCAATAATCAATGCCGCAAGCTGTTCATGATGTTGCTGTAACATGATTTCAAGTTCAGCCATATCCTGCGGATTCCACTCGCCATCAAAACGACTTTGTGGCGCTGCAACAAAGTAACGCACAGGTAAAGCTGAACCAAAAATCTGATGCATTCCTGTGACTGGGTCACACACGGACATGGCGTTCCACGTGTCGCCATGATACCCAGAACGTGTGGTAATAAAGTTACTTTTTTGTGGTTTACCTTGCGCCGCCCAATATTGCACAGCCATTTTCAAGGCAACTTCAACCGCAACCGAACCCGAATCTGCATAGAAAATTTTGTCGAGTTGTGGCGGAGTAATACTGAGCAGTAATTTACCCAATTCAATGGCAGGGTCATGGGTCAGACCACCAAACATAATATGGGACATACGTGCCAGTTGATCTGTGACCGCTTGATTTAACTCAGGATGGTTATACCCATGAATTGCACACCACCACGATGACATGCCATCGACCAGTTTACGCCCATCATCAAGTTCAATGATTGAACCATACGCCTGTTTGACTTTAAATGTTGGCAGTGGGTTGAGCATTGAGGTATAAGGATGCCATAAATGTTTGGCATCGAATTGATCCACCATCCTGCAATGATCCTATTTCACATAATAGACAGGATATTAAAATCTTTTTCCACAAGATGCCATTGCCAGATTAGTCAAAAGTATCAACCATCCAGTAAAGTCGTGATTGCTTGCAAAGTTTCTTCGACATAAAAAGCAGGAAAGCTATGTCCAGCCTGTTCAAAAACTTGTACTGTGACATTGTTTGATGCGATTTTTGCTATTTCTTGGACAATTTTGCTAGGAATCAGCGCATCATGTTCAGCAAAAATAAAATTAATCGGTGCTGGGTAATGTTGCAACATTTCCAGTAAATTAAGTTGTCTAAGATGCTGTAACCCTGTTACCAGTTGTGACCTTTCTGGTGGATTGGCGTTTTTGCATAGTGCAAGCCAGTTTTGTTTTACTTGTGGCTGTCCACGGCAAATATTCAAATAAAACTGTTTCAATGTTGCGGCTGCATCTGTCAAAAACTGCTGTTCAAATGTATCAAATGCCGCTTGAGGCATCGCCGAAGCCCAATGTTCATTTTCAACAAAACACGGGTTACTTGCCAAGGCAATAACAGGCTTTGTCTGACCTTCCGTCTGCCATAAAGTTTTTGCCAAGCATAATGCCAACTGCCCGCCTAACGACCAACCAACCAACACATCAGCCTGTAAAGCATGTTGCAATGCCTGTTGTGCTTGTTCAGGTTGTTGCGGATCAAAAATATCGATACATACAACTTCATGTCCTTGTTGCTGCAAAACGTATTGTAAAGGTTGTAAGGGCGCAGTACCGACACCCCAGCCTGTGATCAATAAAATACGTTTGGACATGAACCCATTCTCACCTAAATTTGAAACATGCAGTATAAGCCAATGCCCCAACAGGAAATGTGCAAGAAATACCAATTTAAAAAAAGAAAACCCCGATATGCAGTTCACAGATCGGGGCGAAGTAAACTTAGACTCATTTTATTTTCTTTTGAATTTCACGTTTTGCTTCATTGAGTTCTTTGATAAATGCAGGGTCTGCATGTAATCGTGCCACTTCAGCCGCCCCCGTAATACGCCCAGCATCGACATCACTTTGCCAATGAACGCCACAAATAACTCGGCTTTGACCATATTCATAGCCACGTTTTAAAATTTCGTTCTGACGCTCTGGGCGTATTTCCGCCAAAATTAAAGCGGTTGACCAACCAATCGTGGTATGCCCTGAAGGATAGGAACCATTTTTACTTAAATGCGCTTCATCATTGGGCGTACAGGAATGGCTGCCAAAAAACACATACGGGCGTAACCGCATATAGTAGTTTTTGGCGGCTTTAGTTGCATAGTTACCACTATCGGTACGCAATTTTTTCAAAAGGTCATAAGTCACTGGCGTATTGCTTGCTGAAATATCCACACCAAATGCCTGAGAGAAAGGCTTACCAATATTGGCATCAGATAAATCTGCATCCTCGGCAGCTTGTTTCCAGCGCGCAGTACCAACCATACTCCGTGCCTGATCATACGCTGCTTTATCGCGCAAAAAATCAACACTGTCATATGCAGGCGGTACAGGTAAAATTTCCAGACTGTTGGGCGCTTGTTCAGCCGTTAAAAATGAATCTGCTGCCTGTGCAAAAGCGACACATGAAAATGCAGAAATCCCCAATGCCAATGCAACATACAATTTTGGTTTCATTGCTTAAATTCGGAGCGATTCAATAAAGTTTTTATAAGATAGATTCTTTTATTGACATCACGATGACATCTTTTTGACAAAACAATGACCAACTCACTTTAATTCAAAAACAGCTTATGGCTTATAATAATGAATTCTCTATTTCAGAAAATAAGATCATGTATACAGGTATTGTTTTAGGTACAGAACACATTCAAGGTGTTGAAGAAAAAGAGGGCTACAGCACCATCTATGTCACCAATACACACGGTTTTTTAGATGATGTCACCATTGGAGCAAGTGTTTCCGTGAATGGGACTTGCCTGACTGTGACCCAAATTTTAAAAGAGCCCAATATTGTCAGTTTTGATATCTCGGACTTAACCAAACAAGTGACCACGTTAGGTCAACTAAAAGCCAACGATATCGTCAACATTGAACGCTCATTTAAAGTGGGTATGGAAAATGGTGGGCATAATCTTTATGGGCATGTCGAAGGTGTGGCAACGGTCAAAAATGCCATCAGACATGGTGAAACACTACATCTGGATTTATCAATTCCCGCAGAGAAAATGAAGTATTTCTTTCTAAAAGGCTTTATTGGTTTACATGGCTGTAGCTTAACGGTTAATCGGGTCGATAAAACTCAGCATGAAATTTCTGTTGATCTGATTCCCGAAACCTTACGTCTGACCAATTTACGATATGTGCAACAAGGTGATTTGCTCAATTATGAGATTGATCAAACCACCCGTACTTTGGTTGATACCATCGAAGGCATTTATGCCAATCGTGATATTGCAGGTTAAAGTTTAGTTATACGCCAGTGAAGGTTCAAAGACAGGAACGCTATAACCCTCGACAATACTCATGTCACTTTGGTCATTTAAATATGGGCAATCCCGATTAAAATGCGTTCCTCGACTTTCGGTACGTTGCAGGGCACTTTTGACCATCAGCAATGCTGCATAAAGCACATGCGGTACAGCTTGATCCTTCCGAATAAACGATTTTCGCCAATACAAAAGCTGTTGATATAGCTGTTGCATCTGCACAAAACTACGTTGTATGCCAAAAGACTGGCTCATTTTTTGCTGTAACAATGGCAATGAAAACGCAAGTCGTTCCCGAGGTTCAGCATCGAATGGATAGAACTGTAACTGTATGCCCTGTTTGGTGGCTTTAGGTTTTTGCCAACTTGTTTGCTGGTCAATTAATTTTGCCACTTTACGCCCGACCACCACACATTCAAGCAGTGAATTACTTGCTAGACGATTTGCACCATGCAACCCTGTACAGGCCACTTCACCCACAGCATATAAATGTTCAACATCTGTATGCCCACTTGCATCTGTCAATACACCGCCACAAGCATAGTGTGCAGCAGGCGCAACAGGAATCTGCTGTGTACAGATATCCAAACCAAGTGCTAAACAACGCTGATAGATCGATGGGAAATGTTCCTGAATAAATTCGGCAGGCAAATGCGTCATATCCAGATAAACAGGTGCATAATTATGCTTTTGCATTTCGTTGGCAATGGCACGCGCCACAATATCTCGAGGTGCGAGCTCCGCCCGATCATCATATTCAGGCATAAAACGTCGCCCTTGATGATCTCTTAAAATACCACCTTCACCACGCAATGCTTCAGAAATCAGAAACCCTGCTGCATCATCAAGTGCCAAAGCCGTTGGATGGAACTGGATAAATTCTAAATTGGCAATACGACAACCCGCTTGCCAAGCCAGTGCCACACCATCGCCTGTAGCCGTCGCAGGGTTTGTGGTCAGTTGAAAAAGCTGTCCCATTCCGCCTGTCGCCAAAACAATATCTTCGGCAAAAATAGAAATCTGCTGTTGTTGCTCATTTAAAATATCAGCCCCAACACATTGTCCTTGCTCGACTCGCAGTCTTTGAACGGTATGTGTCGGCAGACAGGTCACATTCGACTGCTGCGCCAGTTTATGCTGTAAAGTTGCAGTAATGGAATGCCCCGTATGGTCGGCTGCATGCGCAATTCTACGTTGTCCATGCCCACCTTCACGAGTTAAATGTAACCTGTTATCTTCCTGACAGGTAAAGGGAACACCTTGCTCACACAACCAATCAATGGCTTGTGGAGCATCTTGCAAAATTTGTTCAACCTGAATCGCATCACACAACCCTGCACCTGCAACCAGTGTGTCTTCAACATGTTGTGCCAGACTATCTTCTGCATCTAAAACTGCTGCAATTCCGCCCTGAGCCAAATTGCTAGAACAGGTGGTTAAATCTGATTTTGCTAAAATGGCAATACGATAATGCTGGGGTAAAGATAAAGCGATGCTTAAACCTGCAAGCCCTGCACCGATAATTAATACATCATAATGCTGCGTACTTTTCATTGTGCTGTCCTGCCAACCAATGTTTGAACTCAGTTAAACCACTTGCTAAATCTGTGTGCTGCTGGTGATAGTGTTTGTAGGCCTCAGAAAAACTGAGCATGCGTAAAATCGGCCGCTTCGCCTGTTCAATCAGGTCTGCATCGAGTTCAATCTGATTTTGATGATTTTTCAACACATTGGCGCAGGCTTCTAAACCATTCATCGCCATCCACGGGCAAAACGCACATGATTTACAAGTTGCGCCATTGCCTGCCGTAGGTGCAGCATAAAATTCCTTATGGGGTGCATGTTTTTTCATTTCATGCAAAATCCCCTGATCAGTTGCCACAATAAACTCTTGTTCAGGGCGCTGAATCACTGCATTTAATAATTTACTGGTTGAACCCACCACGTCTGCCAAAGCCACCACTTCAGCAGGTGATTCAGGATGTACCAATACCAGTGCGTCAGGATGTTTCTGTTTTAAGTGCTGGAGTTCCAACCCTTTAAATTCGTTATGCACAATGCACGAACCTTGCCATAGCAACATGTCTGCACCCGTCTTTTGCTGAATATATTCACCCAAATGACGGTCTGGCCCCCAGATAATTTTTTCGCCTTTTTGCTGTAGATATTCCACAATTTCAATGGCAATCGAAGACGTTACCACCCAGTCAGCATTGGCTTTCACTTCGGCACTGGTGTTGGCATATACCACCACCGTGCGGTCAGGATGTGCATCGCAGAACTGCTTGAACTCTGCGGCAGGACAACCCAAGTCTAAAGAACAGGTTGCGTCTAGGTCTGGCATAAGAACTGTTTTTTGCGGGCTTAAAATCTTTGCCGTTTCACCCATAAAACGCACCCCTGCGACCAATAACGTATCGGCAGAATGCTCTTTACAAAAACGAGCCATCTCAAGGGAATCCCCTACCATTCCCCCAGTGGCCAATGCTAAATCTTGCAGTTCTGGTTCGACATAATAATGTGCAACCATCACGGCATTTTGTTGCTTTAATAACTCGGTAATTTCTTGCTGATAACGCTGAATCGTTGCTGCATCTAAACGTGCAGGGACTTTTGCCCAAGCCTCATGCAAAGTACAGGCATGTGCTTCTTGTTCTTGCTGCGCTGAAACATGCGCCTGCATAAATGCCAGACTTGGTTTTTCATAAGGGAAATGGGCTAAATGTTCCTTCATTTTTCTTCCTCAGAGGATCCTTTTTTTAATTATGCTCATAATGAGTATATAAAAACAACCTCTTTTTGCTCACTTTGAGTAGAAATATAAATAACAAAATGATTTATAATCGGTTTTAATTTTTCCCCGATATATTTCATATTTTTTTAGTCTCAAATCCTTTTATTTTATCGAGCCGCCTTCTGCGTTAAAAACAATCAACTTTTCAAACAATTGTATGTAAATGTGTCCATTTTTTTGATTTGTCATTGGTTTTGAATACAATGAGAATTGACATAAATGAAGATAAGATCACACATGCAGCCACAGGCAGATTTAGGGCTTAATTATTCTCAGGAAACTGCAACCGAGTTGGTGGCAGTATTGATTGCGGTCACCAATTTTTCCGCACGGGTACTTACCATTCAGGACGGGGCTTTATTACCTTATGGACCACTGACCCCAATTCATCATTCATTACAGGCTGGTGCCCGCACATGGGTACAACAACAAACTGAACAGCCTTTGGGGTATATGGAACAATTATATACTTTTGTGGATGTCAAACGTTCAAAAAAAGTGGGGCATCCTGTTGTTTATATTAGTTATTTAGGTTTAGTAAAAGAAGCTGACGAAAAAAATCTAAAATTGGCAGCAAAATGGCAAGACTGGTATAACTATTTTCCGTGGGAAGATTTAAGACAAGGACGCTCGCAAGAAATCACTCAGCAAATTTTGCCGCATATTCAAAACTGGGTAGACTCTGCGGCATCGACCACCATTCGTCATATGCGCCAACAACGCATGAATTTATGTTGGGGATTAAATGGCTTTGCGTGGCATGAAGAAAATGCACTCTTACGCTATGAGTTAATGTACGAAGTCGGATTAATTGCCGAATCTCCTTATTTTGATGCAAGATTGCCTGAACATGTGGTGGGTAAGCCAATGCATAACCACCATCGCCGAGTTCTGGCAACTGCCATGTCACGCCTTAGAGCAAAAATGCAATATCGTCCTGTCATTTTTGAAGTAATGCCTCCTGAATTTACGCTTTTTCAGTTACAGCAAAGCATTGAAGCCTTAAATGGTGTCGAATTACACAAACAAAATTTCCGTCGCCTGATTCATAACCAAAACTTGGTTGAACCAACAGGGAAAGAATCAACACCTGAACGTGGCCGCCCCGCCCAGCTTTATCGTTTTAAAGCCAATGTCCTTCAAGAAAGCTTACTTTCAGGCTACAAGCTACCAACAGTGAGTAATTAATATTTGCCAGTTTGGCTTTTGACGATATATACTCCTTTTGAGTATATATTGGAGAACTCGCCATGCAATATGCATTACCAGATGTTTTGACTCAACCTCTGGTTCAATCTGCGTTAAGGGAAGACTTAGGGCGTCGTGGGGATATCACTTCTGAGGCAGTGATTGATTCAAAACAAACCACTCAATTGCATATTGTTGCACGTGAAGCAGGCATTTTATGCGGCATCGACCTTGCCCGACTTGCTTTTCATAATATGGATTCACAGATTGCCTTTTCAGCACATTTAAAAGATGGTGATACATTGCATGCAGGCGACATTATTGCCAGCGTACAAGGCAATGCCCGTGCTATTTTAAGTGCTGAACGTACTGCACTAAATTTTTTAACCCATCTCAGTGGCATTTCAACCACAACCCATGAAATTCAACAGTGTTTCGCGCATACAGCAGCACGACTCACCTGTACCCGCAAAACTATTCCCGGACTACGTGACATTCAGAAATATGCCGTGCGTGTTGGCGGTGGACGCAATCACCGTATGGGACTTGATGATGCTATTTTGATTAAAGACAATCATATTGCATTGGCAGGCGGTGATATTGCACTGACCATCCAACGTGCCAAAGCCTATGCTGGACATCTCATTCCAATTGAAGTTGAAGTTGACACACTTGAGCAGCTTGAACGTGTGCTCAATGAAGGCGTTTCACTGGTATTACTTGATAACATGAATCTGGATCAGCTCAAAACAGCCGTTGCCATGTGTCAGGGTCGTGCAAAAACTGAAGCTTCTGGCGGAATTACCCCTGAAACTGCGGCAGCCATTGCAGAGACGGGCGTTGATTTCCTTGCATTGGGCTATGTCACACACAGCGCGCGATATTTAGATATTGGCTTGGATTATTTATAATTTATTTTTAATTTTTTAGGTTTGTGCTTGTCATCGAAATGGACAAGCACAGCTTTTAAATTGGCGATATAACACAGAAGCTCAAACTCAATTAGCACGTCTCTTTTATATAAATTTTAAAAACTAAAAAAATTATATTGAAATGAATATGCAAAACCATCGTCAGATATAAGACTAAATGCAATATCTTTTATATCAGTAACATTATGCTTCACTGGGTATGCTTGCTCCGATTGTGGTGCAACCATTTGATCAAGATGGTCTTCAATCACAATATGGTTTACATCTGAAATGAGCTCAATTTTAGAGAATGAAATAAAATAAGGTGTTGGGTTTTTGCACACTAAAAAGACTTGGTGATCACTCTTTTTCAAATAAAATTTAAGTTGTTTTGCAACATCCTCTACATTCATGTGAACAATTTTTTTAGGTCGATAAAAAAGTTTTAGTTGCGTCTGAACGGATAGTCCCAACCGATTGGTACTCTCAGATTCTTTGCTCCACTGTTCTTTGTTTTTTCCTGGAATTTCATAAAGGTTTAGCCAAAACTGCAACTCTTTGTCTGTTACCGTTTTGTCTCCAGTATAAATAATTTTGAGGACTTGGATGGCATCTGGTTTCATTTTAAAGACTGGAGGATAAACCACAAAGGGCACATTCTCCTTGTTTGGATAACCCAAACCATAATCCACCCATGTTTGAACGAGAATAGGATATGTATTTTTATTCACAATAATAAAAGATTTAGATGAAGCACTTTCATCGTAAACCACCCTAGTATTCTCAGAAAGTATTCCTGCAAATGTAGGTATAGTCCACGTACACCAGCAAATCATCAAGCTAAAATAAATCAATCTCATTGGACTTTGACCATCACTGTAGCTGTTGCATAAACACGACCTGCTGTTACCGTGCCTTTCGGTAATTTTTTAAGTACTGCACGATACGGAATCCGATATAAAGTATAACCTGCTATAGGTGTTCCAATGATTTGAGCATTTTGTGAAAGCGAATACCAACCAGCCAAATTACCACTAGGATAACTAATAGCACTATAACAATAACCTGTACAACCTGTTCCACCCGTGGCTGGAAGCGAACCGGTCAAACCAGGTTGACCGATAAAATTCATGCTCTCATTGGTTGAGGGATTAACAAGATAAATTGCAACATTCTGAGCCAGCGTAGTGTCTTGGGTGTAATTATCTGAAACGAGAGCACTCACACCTGTAGATGAATTGACTAAACCCAGATTTTGAGATGCCGTATATGTTGAAGGAGATACCTGTATGCCAATGGCATTTTGACCCGTAGATGTTCCAAGTTTCGCACTATTATTACATTGCACCTGAACCTCAAAATCTGCTGAAACTTCGCCACCACTATTTAATACATCAGCATTGGTTTTTGGAAAATTAACTACTGGCGTAGAGAATGTTGTCAAACAAGAGTTTGCTGGGGAATTAATGTTTACAGCGTTATATAAAGTATATCCAAATCCGTTAATAGCACCCCAAAAGTTATAATGGGTGAGGTGATTTTCACCAATTTCATCATGTCCAAAGGTCACAGGTTGTGGACCTATCCCATTGGTTTTATTACTCAGTTGAATATACGCTGCGGGACCTGCATAACTATAAAGCCCATTACTCAAAGGCGGGATAACAGTAGAACTCACCTCAGGATAAGTTTGTATTCGTATCAGCTCTGCCTGCAAATTTGGAATATGTTTTAGACGAATACAAATCTTGCCAACCGCACAACCATTCACACCAGTTCCAGTTTCATAATTCACGGGGATGTCCTGAAAGTATTGCGTGAGAATCTTTCCCCCCATGGTCAGTCTAAGGCCTGTAAGCCGTGCATAGGTATAAAACACGCCCGATTGTCCACCTGCATCTGTCGCTGAAACCTGAACTCGACCTCCATAATAATCATCACCGTTGGTTGAAGCCAAAAACGTAATATAGTTTTGATCACCTTCATCACAAATCCATAAAATTGACTCTGAAGTAGAATTACGTCCATGAAACTCAGTCGGTGCCACAATGGTAGTTGCCATAATGGTCCCAAGCGGCTGTATCGCCTGACTCATCAATTGCACATTCCCAAATCTGATTTTGGCAGCACTTCCATCATCGGTTGCAAGATATAACGGATTCGTATTAATCTGACAAGTTGCCCAAGTATGGCCCGAAATTAAGAAAGATATAAAAAATAAAGAAATCGTAAAAATAACGAGCTTAAGATTTGATTGGAAACATCTATCATTCATCATCATTTATGGATTCTCCATTTCACATACCGAACTTAATTTAATAAGCGGTTGGTTCATATCTAAATTGCGGATTGAGTAAGGGAGTACACAGCTTGAAGTACCATTCTGGTTCGTCCAACGTAAATGCAAGACACCTTGTGGTTTTGCAACCCTCAGATATACCTGTCCACCTTGCCCAACCATTCCAATTACTTCTTCTGTATCGTTCAATACATCAGTTCCAATGGGTATTACTTGCTGGTTCTTAAGATGACTTTGAATAAGCACACTATAACCAGTACGGGTCAAAAATTTGATTTTTACACTCGCGCCTGCATAAGGTGCGATACGTTGTTCTCCACCTTCGAGTTCAACATTATTGGCAATCCCCTGAGGATCTAAAGTGATACTGTTGTAGCGATATGGACTTAAACTTGGAATTAGGGCATAACCAAAGCGATCAATTTTGCTATAAGGCGAACTAATGACCTTAGCCCCTTTTGCACCTTTCGCTTCCACCAAACCAAAGGTATCTGTTAAATAAGGTCCAAATGTGATCCCACCTGCATGCAATGCGATTGCACCGTTTGCACTAATCGAATTCTGCCAATACTGGTCACTGTAAGATGTATTGACACCAAGCTGAAGCGATGCAAAACGCTTATATAAACCAGCTGTATACGTTGTATTATTCTGATCAGATGAACCATTCACCCCGAGGGTATAATTGAGACTATAGTCATGATCAAGCGGACCATTGACTGCAAGCTGATAATTATCACTATCTTTACTTCGGCTATAATAAGTGCTCAGTGTTGGTCGTAGCGGATTACGTACTTTGCCCAGAGGAATATGTACACTGATTCCCCCAAAGTTATCAAAATATTCTTCTTTGCTATTCCCGCCATCGTGCATGACATACATTTTTTGACGGGTGTAATTCAGATTAAAACTCAGGATACCAATACTTTTGCTAAAGCCAACCTGAAATGACGTATCATTTTTACGTTCGTCTCGATAATTCTGTATTGAACCTGCAACATAGAGACTACCAAATCGGCCAAATTGCTGACTCAAATTGAGCTGAAAGCGTGAGCGTTGCAAATAAGTATTAGAAACCCAGTCAATGCCTTGTTTTGTAACATATGCAAGACCAAGTACATCATTAAGCTCCCGATATCCTTGTGTCGAATATCGATATCCCGCAATCGCAATTGTTGTATTAGTCGGCTGAAAGGTTTTGCTATAGGTCAAATTTGCCATCCAACCATCCATAGTGTCCGTACCTGAAGGGTTTCCCTGTTCAGAACGAGAATAAGTCACATTGCTTCCGAATGCTCCTAACCATGATCCCCATACACCACCCAACACAACTGCCTGATAGCCCTGACTCAATCTCAGACCACCATTAAGCGTAATGCTGTTATTTAAGCCATATTCATAATTAAAATCTGAGAAATAAGCATCCTTTGTACGATCAAGGTCTGTACGCCCAAATGAAAAATTGTAATTAAAAAGACCTGCCCTCAACGATGTTGGAACCGCAGCATAAGGCACTTCATTACTATGTACTGTGCCATCTGCTTCTGTGACCACAACTTTTAAATTGCCCTCAAAGTTGGTTGGGTACAGGTCTTTAATTTCAAATGGTCCAGGCGCAACCGTGATTTGATAAATTTCTCGACCATTTTGTTCAACTGAAACTTTAGCATTGGTTTGTGCCGTACCTCGGATGATAGGCGCATAGCCACGCATCGAATCGGGTCGCATACAGTCATCTGTCTGGAGATTTAATCCGACATATGGCAGCGTAGAAAAAAACTGTCCCGATCCATACTGCTGCCCTAATGTAAGAACAGACATCCATGATTCTATCGGTCTTTGTACATAACTTCGAATATGATTCCAACGGCTATGATGTTCATTATCAATCGAAAAATTACTTTGCTGACGGTATTGCCACTGACCAAAATTAATACCAGCATTAAGACTGACAAAGCCTGATTCATAGCTTGCGTTATGATTGGACTTACTTTCTGTACGATAGTAATTTCCTGAATAATTAATAAACCCAATACTACCACCAGCATCAAGCTCGGCAGGGTTAACATATCCACGTGGTAAGTTTTTTAGAAACTGTTGTGGGATAAGTAAATTTAAACGCAAGTCAGAAAAATCAAAATCACTCCGACTTCCCTCTGCAATCTGGTCTAGCCTCAAACATTCATTGGGTGATATTTGATGATGTTCTTCATTGATCAATTTTTTTTGGAATTGTGAACTCCCCAGAATACCTGCACGCTCTAATAAAGACCGTGTCAAACAAACATCAACCTTATTCGATTTAGTCGGATCATCTACAAATCTAATTTTTTGACGATCTATAAAGTGCTCATTGACATATAAGTCTACGGTATATTGGCCCGCCTGTATCTGATTTGGATGATTAAAACGTTCAATCAAATCCTTATTTAATCCTGTTCCTTTAAAAAGACTAGAATCAAATGTATATGTATCTTCTTCTGTTACATTTTCTGACTCTACATTCTCAGCATAAATCTGACCTGAGAAAAATAAAGGTAATTGAATAAAAATAGATAAATATGCCAATAAAGGACTATGCTTGAACATCATTAGCCACCTTAATTGGATTGTTGTTTTGGTTTAATCTGCTGATTCATATAAGAGCCATAATCATTGACCAAACGTAAAATTACCTGATCAACTGAACCCTGAGTAATTTCCTTATTTAATTTCCAACGAACTGTTGATTTAGGCGGAATTATATTGACGTCTAAGGCTTTATATTCCAACGCATTATTTTTTATTATTGCTTGGGTTGGATTGATATAATAACCACTTGGATTATTTACCTCTAGTAATGTCGTACTTTTATTTTGGATGAGCGTATAAGTCAGGTTTTTAAAACTATCTTCTGGTTGACCAATAATCGTTTTTGGGCGATAAAAAATTTTTATTCGACTTTTTACTAACAAAACAAGCCTGTTTTGATCGAGCTTATTTTTTTCTAAAGCGGGTATTTGCTTAAAATTCAAATAAAAAATAGACTCCCTATCTTGAGGTAATGTATTTACCCCAACATAAATCATCCGAACCATTTGCCCATGATTTGGATTAATTCGAAAGACTTGAGGGTTAATCACAAAAGGGCCATCTGCTGTTTCAGGCGTCGATTGTGGATTATCCTTGTCCACCCAAATCTGAACAATAGAACTCTGATTAGCATTATTACTAAACTGTAAAGTTTTTTCTTGCTGTTCTGCTGGATAAATGATTCGAGTACCTGTCATTACAACATTTGAATGCGCAATAGATGCAGTAGATAAACTACAAACCATTAATAGGTGAGGCCAGATTTTAGATATGCTTTTCATCTTTTATCCTATCTTGTATTTTGTCAAATACGCCATGAACCAATATATGTGGTACATGGCGAATCATTAAAAATCCATTAAGGATAAATAACTTCGTAGTCAGTCACTGCCATTACAGTCCCTGCTGTAACTGCACCCTTTGCATAATATTGTGCTGTCATATTATAAGTAGCAGTACCAGATGCTGTTGTTTGCTTATCTGTTTCGGCAACACCATTCGTAAAATCCAAAGAACTTGAACCAGCACTACCTTTTAGCAGCTGGATAGAGACATTGGCCGCTGTAGAGCTAGAGTCTAAACCTAGATTTGTATCATCAGGATTATGGGCAACAAAACGAACAGCCACATCATCAGCAGTAGTACCACATCCCTTAATATTAATACTAAAAGGTGTTGCACCTGCAGTTTTACCTGCGGCTGTTAAACTGCCCGCCCCTACATTTGGAAGCGTAATGGTAGATGATGTAGTGCCACCAACATCAACGGTACAAGTATTCGAATCAATCGTACCTGTAAAGGTAATTGTATCCGCAGCATTTGCGATTTGTGCTGCACCTAATATCACCATTACGCCAGTTAAAATTTGCATCTTCATAAAAAGTCACTCTTGTTAAAAAATTGAATTAATCTGAATTTGCCATAATAAATTGCAAAAACTCTAATGTATTTAGTACCCTGAACCTAAAGAAAAAATAAAAAAAGTTCGGCAATTAATTTATATTGCTCAGTTATTTTCACTTTAAATAGTTTTCAAAAATTAATGCAGATTGATGACGACAATTACAAATAGGAGATTATTAAAAAACAATATACAATTTGTTTTATTAAAAAAAAGTATAAATGAGATTAGCTCTTAATTCAACAAATTTCTGTCATAAATCATTGTTTATTCAATTTCATGTTGAAAATTTCAGATATTAACTTACATCTAAAATCCGACCTTTTTCATATACTTATTAATGATCAGCAATAATATTAAATCGTTTAACCAACCCAATATACGTCCTATTTTTCTGCTAATTTCACGATTGTAATTTTTGAATATCGGAACTAATTTTCTGTATTTAATGGCCACAAAACTACAAACACCAAGGTATTACTCATCCAACATAATATAACAAAATAAAATTATTAATATAAAACAGAATTTTAAATATACCGATATTGGAACTTTGAGTACCACAAAATATGATGATGTGAATTTTCGATAATTTAATTAAGCCCAATATTTTCAGGCTTAGCATTGTAATAATTTTCAGCAGATACTTGATCATCTCACTTGGCTATTTTAAGAACAATTAGCATATTAATTCACAAAAATTCATTTTATAGTGATTATTATCGCTCTTAATCAAAATTCCAAATCTGATTTCAAGTTATAAACTCTAAATTTATTGATTATCTACACCTCAGAAGATATCAATAGCAACTTTTCACAGTTGTATTATTTTGACCTACACAAATCATTCTTTTGATTTTTTCTATCCTGAATATCCTATTTTAAAATTATTTATAAATTTTCGTTAGCAAGCAGGTTGACCAAGGCAATGACATCGACATGTCCAGTAGTTAAAGATTTTAATTACTGTACTTACACAAAATTTAAGACCTTTTTTAGTTCTAATTCAACTAATATAAAAACGTATATTTCATCATAGGGGTTTTAGAATGTTCCTAGATTGGCCAGAACATACAGCACATGTCAAAAAATCATTTGGAGCTTTAGGAAAGAAACATCCTAAAATGCTTCAAGCTTATGCTTCACTGAATGATGCTGCCGCTGCTGAAGCATTAGATACCAAAACACGTGAACTTATTGCTATAGCAGTTGCAATTACTACACGTTGTGAAAGCTGTATTTCAGTACATGCAGAGGCCGCAATGAAAGCCGGCGCAACAGAAAGCGAAGTGGCTGGTGCTTTAGCAACAGCAATTTCTTTAAATGCTGGTGCTGCATATACATTTGCTTTACGAGCGTTAGAGGCGTGTGAAGCACAGAAGTAATATGTTAAGAAAGAGAGCTTAGCTCTCTTTTTTTGACCTAGAAGTATTTATTCAAATACTCAATTGATCTTCATCCCAAAATGACTCATCCCTCATTTTTTACAATATTTTCTGCCATCGTTAAAAGCCGTATTTGCTCTAATGTCTGAAGAAATTCTTTTTCAGCTTTTTGCATTGCATCATCAAGCAAGTCATTTACAGAGGACTCAACTGGACATTTTGGATGATCATCAGACAGGCCTATTATAAATAATTCCTTGTACCTAAGTGCTAAGTAAATATCTTTTGCTGTGACATCCGAAAATGTACAACTTAATGTCCAACCACCACCCGGCCCTCGTTCAGATTTCACATATCCCGCCTCTCTAAGCGGAGCCATTGTTCTGCGTACCAATGCGGGGTTTGTATGCAGCATTTGCGCAATGATGTCAGACGTTGTAGACCCACCCTTTAAGTACATGTGAATTAGAACATGCAGCAGCCTTGCAAATTTTGTATCTAAATGCATCAGTTTTAACACTATTAATTCGTTACTCATAATGTTACAATTTTACTTTGACGAATGCAAATATCGGAGAACCGCTGTGAATGCACTGACTCATTCTTTTATAGAAACAAATGGTATTCGTTTACATATCACAGAAAAAGGCGAAGGAAAGCCTGTACTTCTGCTGCATGGTTTTCCTGAAACATCATTCTCATGGAGACACCAGTTAGATGCATTAGCAGAAGCAGGTTATCATGCGATTGCTCCAGACCTTAGAGGTTATGGTTTAAGTGATTCACCAGCAGAATTTCATCGCTATACCATTTTAGATATTATGAGTGATTTAATTGGTCTATTAGATGCCTTAAATATCTGTCAAATTGCAATCATAGGCAATGACTGGGGAGCCAATATTGCTTGGCAGTGTGTGCAAATTCGACCAGATCGTTTTCATGCGATTGTTGCTTTAGGTGTTCCGTTCATGGCACGTGCGCCCTTAATGCCGAGCCATTTATTTCCTCAAAATGATCAGGCATGGTTTTACACCATTTACTTTTCTCAGCCTTTACTGGCTGCACAAGAACTGGAACAAGATATATCAACCAGTCTTAAAAAGATTTATTTTTGGGCATCCTCAGAAGGAAATCATAATCCTGAAGCATCACATAATCCCTTTAGCATGTTGTCAAAACAAGATGGTTTATTGGGTTCACTCCCTCTGCCTGACAACCGACCAAAGTGGTTAACACAAGAAGATTTTGAGGTATTTGTAAATTCATTTAAAAAGTCAGGATTTAGTGGTGGGTTAAATTATTATCGAAATTTAGACCAAAACTGGGAACAACAAGGTGCTTTTCATGACTTAAAAATCAAAGTACCTGCGCTTTATTTGGTTGGCGAGCACGATACAGGTCTGGCCATGCCCGGTATGCAGCAAATTATTGCAGAAATGCCAAAATTCATCGCAAATCTACAAGGCTCACATATCATTCCAAACTCAGGACATTGGTTACAGCAAGAAGCACCCGACCAAGTGAATCAAAAAATGATTGATTTTCTACATTCATTAGAAAGTTGAAAACATGTAAAACCAAACATGCCATTTTTTAATATGATAACGTGTGTCCATAAATCAAATTTGATACATGGGCACCCGATTATTTAAGAGCTAAAAACAACTTCAAAAGTAATATGCCTAGCCAAGTACCAATTTAATTTTTGTGATATTATGCCGCGCGATTCAAAATCCCTGAATGAGATTAAGTCAGCAGCACACAACTGTACTGACCATGCCTTTGCTTAAGATGAGTTGATTATCTTTGCATTTATTTTTCAGGATTATTTAGCTATTTGCTATGCCATTTAACTTGTCACTATCTTTTTCAACTTAAGGCCTTTCTCTAATTCGATCTTTGTAATTGAAATGAATTTCTAGAAGATATACATAAATTGCTAATGCAAATAATGGCGTAATAGCCCCATTTTTCAAAATGAAAAATAGGCTAAAATAATGGCTTGTTTACACTCTCGCTGTCACATTGACTTCATAGGTTGATTTTAAATGAATATCTCGCAAGACACTGAAACTAAGCAACATCCACGAATCAGTGTTGCCCCGATGATGGATTGGACGACAAAAGATTATCGTTACTTTGCACGTATGTTTAATCCCAATGTCGTGCTCTACACCGAGATGGTCACAACGGGTGCAATTATTCATGGTGATGCTGAACGTCATTTAAATTTCAATCAACAAGAGCACCCGATTGTGTTACAGCTTGGTGGCTCGAACCCTCAAGAACTCGCACTTTGCAGCAAAATGGCACAAGACTGGGGCTATGATGAAATCAACCTCAACGTCGGCTGCCCGAGTGACCGTGTGCAAAATAATAAAATTGGTGCATGTCTGATGGCAGAACCCGATTTGGTCGCTGAATGTATTGCAGAAATGCAACATGCCGTGCAAATTCCAGTACATGTTAAACATCGTATCGGTATTGATGACATGCAGTCTTATGAAGAAATGCTGCATTTTGTCGATACGGTTGCAAAAACAGGCTGTAAACATTTTGTGGTACATGCACGGATTGCCATCTTGCAAGGACTATCACCGAAAGAAAACCGTGAAGTTCCACCTTTACGCTACGAAGATGTGTATCGTTTAAAACAAGACCGTCCTGAGCTATTCATTGAAATCAATGGCGGCATTAAAACAGTTACTGAAACTGAAGCACATTTACAACATATCGATGGTGTTATGATTGGACGTGAGGCATATCACAATCCTTATTTGCTGGCTGAGTTAGGGCAACTTTGGGACTTAGAAGCCCCTGACCGTTTTGAAATTATGGCGCAAATGCTACCTTATATTGAACAACGTCTTGCAGAAGGTGCACCTCTTTCTATTATCACCCGCCATATTTTAGGATTATTCCAAAATTTACCTGGCGCACGTAAATGGCGTCAGGCGTTAAGCGGTGGTAATGCAAAAACTTTAAATGATGTAAAACATGCCATTCAAAATATGCAGGATGCAATTATCCGTACCGAAGCGTATTTGGCCGAGCATCAAGATCAGGTTTTATAACCTAATACCCTAAAAGATCATCACTGATTAAAACTCAATTTATCCATCAACAATTGTCAATGATCGAAGTTGATGGATGACATGGGTTTCATTAAACTGAAATCAAAAAGCCATAATCTCTTTTTTTTCAAAGGGAAAATAAATTATGGCCTGCGTATTTTGTCAAATTGTTCATGGTGAGTTGCCAAGTCATGTTGTTGCAGAAAATGATGAATTTCTCGCTTTTTTATCGATTTACCCCAATACGCTCGGGGCAACTGTCGTCATTCCCAAACAGCATTTTTCCAGCTATGCCTTCAACTTAGATGACGAAATTCTGTTTAAACTGGTCAAATTTACAAAACAAGTGGCAAAAAAGCTGGATTTATATTTTGAAGATGTGGCTCGAACAGCAATGGTTTTTGAAGGTTTTGGGGTAGATCATGTCCATGCCAAACTCTTTCCCATGCACGGAACTCAACATACACAGCATCACTGGCAGCCCATCAAATCCTTAGTAGATCTTTATTTTGATCAATATCAAGGCTACATTTCCTCTCACGACTATCAACGTGAGGACGATGCAAAATTGGCAGCATTAGCCCAAAAAATTCGAGCAATGCCACATTAAAATAAAATGTCATCACCCTTTTTTGCGTAATCCAAAATCAAAATTGGATGTATACATACATTCAATTTTGTAAAAATGGTGGGTTAATGATGTGCGTTATTTTTTCTTGGCATCCAGTTTTTTCAGCACTTCTGCTACTGCAACCATGGCAAAGCTAGACGTCACCACCACAGCAGAACCATAGCCACCACAGCGTAAACCTGCTGTTGCACAAACTTCAGCACCTGAAAATGGATTATCAATTGAATAAACACAGGTAATACCAAATTTTTCTTTTGGTTTTTTACAAATGCCCTTTGCACGTAACTGACTGCGCAATTTGGCAAGCATCGGGTCTTGTTCAGTTTTAGATAAATCTGCAACCCGAATTTTAAGCGGGTCGAGTTTCCCACCCGCACCACCTGAAACAATCAGCGGAATTTTATTAAAGCGGCAATACAGCATCAATGCCAGTTTGGCTTTGACATCATCAATACAGTCTAAAACCAGATCAGGCTGGCTTGCCATGAGCTGCTCAAGATTATCTACTGATAAATAATCATCGACCAAATTAATTTTAATACGAGGATTAATCTCACGACAGCGTTCTGCCATCACCTCAATTTTTTCACGTCCTAATGTCGATGTAAGCGCCGGAAGCTGACGGTTGATATTCGATGCAGCCAGTACATCCATATCAATCAAAGTCAATTCACCAATGCCTGTACGCGCTAAAGCCTCTACTGCCCAGCTTCCCACACCACCAATCCCAATCACCATCACATGACTGGTTTCATAATGTGCAAAGGATGAATCACCATAAATTTTAGCGGCTCCTGCAAAACGGCGGTCATATTCGTCATTTTGAATTACATCATCTAAAGTGGTTTCATGGTTTGACTGAGTCATATGTGGCTAAACATCAAATTTTAAAGTCGCTATTCTAAAGTTTTCTGCACGACGTGTCATGCAAATTGCCTTTTAGCAACCATAAGATACGCTTTAACTTAAAAGATTGTTGGACACATTTTCATAGGATAATGATTTAAATGATTGCATGACCAATTTTTTCAATACTCCTACTGCTATCTTCTTTTTATATAAAAAGGCTTGAAGCTAATGCATTAGGTACTGAAATTAAACTAACTTCTTTTGCATTAAAATTCTACATTATTTTATTTTCATCATACTGAATTTTAATGTATTTTTAAACTTTTCTTAGTTTTTAAATCTCATCAAAAAAGGCACAGACTTATTATAAATCTGTGCCTTTTTCTCATCTTATGCCGCAATCAAATTACGTAGAACATAATGCAAGATGCCACCTGCCTTAAAGTATTCGACTTCATTTAAGGTATCGATACGACATAGCACCTCAAAACTGTCTTTCGTGCCGTCACTCCGTTCAACGTCTACTTTGAGCTTTTGATGTGGCTGAATCTCATCCGACAATCCTAAAATGGATAAGCGTTCATGCCCTGTCAGGTTTAATGTTTGTCGTGTTTGTCCATCAACAAACTGAAGTGGTAAAACCCCCATACCAACCAAGTTGGAGCGATGAATCCGCTCGAAACTTTCCGCAATCACGGCTTTTACCCCAAGCAGGTTGGTGCCTTTTGCTGCCCAGTCACGTGACGAGCCCGTGCCGTATTCTTTCCCTGCAACAATCACCAAGGCTGTTTGGTCTTGGGCATATTTCATTGCTGCATCATAAATTGCCATTTTTTCACCCGATGGAATATATAAGGTGTTACCGCCTTCTTCTCCACCCAGCATTTCATTTTTAATCCGAATATTGGCAAAAGTACCACGCATCATGACTTCATGGTTGCCACGACGTGAACCATAAGAGTTAAAATCTTTAGGTGCAATACCATGCTCCTGTAAATAACGCCCTGCTGGGCTGTCTTTTTTGATATTTCCCGCAGGTGAAATATGGTCTGTAGTGACTGAATCACCCAATACCGCCAAAATATTAGCATTTAAAATATCGTGAATCGGTTCAGGTGGCTGATCAATACCATCAAAAAATGGCGGATGACGAATGTAGGTTGAGTCTTCATCCCATGCGTATGTTTTGCTGTCTGGAATTTGGATGGCTCGCCATTTTTCATCACCATGAAACACTTCGGCATATTCTTTATGGAACATGTCAGTATTTACTTTTTGTAAGACTCCCTGAACTTCTGCTTGTGTCGGCCAAATGTCTTTTAAATAAATTGCTTTGCCTTCAGCATTTACACCTATTGGTTCTTGGGTCAAGTCTTTACGAATAGTTCCTGCCAGACCAAAAGCAATCACCAATGGTGGCGAAGCCAACCAGTTGGTTTTAACCAGTGGATGGACACGTCCTTCAAAATTACGGTTGCCGGATAACACTGAGGCAACATTTAAATCCTGACATTGAATGGCTTCTTCAACCACCTCAGGCAAAGGCCCTGAGTTTCCGATACAAGTGGTACAGCCATATCCAACAAGGTTATAACCCAATTGGTTTAAATATGGCGTTAAACCTGCCGCAGCCAGATAATCCGTTACCACTTTAGAGCCGGGTGCCAATGAGCTTTTCACCCAAGGCTGACGTTGTAAACCTTGTTCAATGGCTTTTTTCGCAAGTAACCCCGCTGCCAACATCACACTTGGGTTAGAGGTATTGGTACAAGACGTAATTGCCGAAATAACGACATCACCATCTTTTAATGAAAAATGCTCACCATTTAACACACAGGCAGGTGAATCATTTTGAATACTGGATGTTTTTGCTGCAACTGCCGTTCCACCGCCTTCATTTTCAAGCTGCTCTTTGGCTTGTTTTACAGGTTTGACGAGCAAATCCATCACGTCTTGAAAGGCTTTGGGTACATCACCCAATTCTACCCGATCCTGCGGGCGTTTCGGCCCTGCCAAACTGGCTTTAACCGTGCCCATCTCTAGACTGAGCATATCGGTAAAAACTGGCTCGTCCCCAGCATTGCGCCATAAACCTTGCGCTTTGCAGTAAGCTTCAACCAGTGCAATCCGTTCAGCTTTACGTCCAGTTAAACGCATATAGCTAAGGGTTATGTCATCAATCGGGAAAAAGCCACAGGTTGCACCATATTCAGGCGCCATATTGGCAATGGTCGCTCGATCCGCCAGTGGCAAGTCTGCCAAACCATCACCATAAAATTCAACAAATTTACCGACAACGCCTTTTTTACGCAGCATTTGGGTAATGGTTAATACCAAATCAGTTGCAGTAATTCCTTCTTGCAATTTACCTATCAGCTTAAAGCCAATCACTTCTGGAATCAGCATCGAAATCGGTTGTCCAAGCATGGCTGCTTCGGCTTCAATTCCCCCAACACCCCAGCCTAAAACACCTAAACCATTAATCATGGTGGTGTGGGAATCTGTCCCCACCAAAGTATCTGGAAAAGCAAAGGTTTGATCCCCTGACTTATCTGTCCATACGGCTTGTGCCAAATATTCTAAATTTACCTGATGACAAATGCCTGTCCCCGGTGGCACCACGCTAAAACGGTTAAATGAGGATTGTCCCCAACGTAAAAATTGATAACGCTCCCCATTGCGCTGCATTTCAATTTCGACATTCTCTTCAAAAGCTTCAGATGAGGCAAAATGATCTACCATCACCGAATGGTCAATCACCAAATCAACAGGTGAAAGTGGATTAATAGCGTCAGGGTCTTTCCCCGCTTTGGCAACAGCAGCACGCATGGCAGCCAAATCGACCACAGCAGGCACACCTGTAAAGTCCTGCATCAACACACGTGCAGGTCGATACTGAATTTCCTGATCAGAAGTTCGGTTTTTCTGCCAGTCTGCCAATGCCTGTATGTGTGCGGGTTTTACAGTGTGATCATCTTCAAAACGGAGTAAATTTTCTAAGAGTACTTTTAATGATTTGGGCAAGGCATGAATATCACCCAGTTTTTTAGCAGCTTCAGGTAGACTAAAATATTGATAGGTCCGATCCTCGACCTGTAGTTGTTGTAATGCGTTAAAACTATTTTGGCTACGATATTTGTCCATTCGGTGGTCCTCCCCCATTGGCAAAATTTGCATTATTTTTAAGCACTCAAATTAATGTAAGCCAAATTGGTGCAAGGGAGTGTTATCAATTGGTAAGAAATGCAGCAGGTCTGGGTTTTATCGACAACCCTAAAAAAACTATATAAATTTCATGTAATTAAATTGTTATATATTTAAGATAACGGTAGCTATATCGGTGACATGCTGCATTATCTATTTAGAAGAATTTAAAGATGCCATGTTCTGTTGGGCATTCGCATTATTCCGACACACGTAACGCCTGCAATGAATTTTTCCACAGCATCGGGGCAAGTTCTGTTACAGACATCTGTAAACTTTGCGCCAGTCCATCAAAAACATAGGGTAAATTTACAGGCGTATTTCGAGTACGCTGTTCTGTGGAACTTTGACAGCACAACGGCGTCATATCAGGACAATCGGTTTCAATCACCACATGTTCAGCACCAACCGCCTGTACCACCTGATGCAGTTTTTTTGCATTGGGATTGGTGATTTGTCCCGTCACCCCAATTTTAAAACCCATTTTAATAAGTGCTTTGGCTTCTTCTACACCACCACCAAAAGCATGAGCAATGCCGCCATATGCAAATTTGTGTTGTTTGAGCAGTTTCAATACATCGGCATGTGCCCGACGAATATGCAGCAGTACAGGCTTTTGATATTGCTGTGCCAGTTCAAGCTGAGCCGAAAAATAATCTTGTTGTTTTTGATAAATATCGGGTTGTTTATGCTGTTTTAAAAACGTGTCTAAACCAATCTCACCCACCGCCACACACGGTTCCGTTCGCAGCAGATGCTCCAAACCAGTTAAATGTTCAGGCTCATGCTGCTCGATATAAAACGGATGTAACCCTGGCGCTAAATGACTACGAGGTACGTCATCTAGTTGCTGCAAAAAATGATGCGTTTGCACCAAGTCGTTAAATCTGGAGGCTAAAAAACCAATCAACACCAGTGCATCTACACCCTTTTGTTTTGCAGCATGCGCCAGTTGCATCCGATCTAGATCAAACTCAGGAACATCAAAATGGGTATGGGTATCAAATAACCGTAAAGACATTCAAATACCCATCCTATTGAGTTTACTGCGCCGATTTTGGTAAATACTGTGGTTTCACAATACCATTTAATTGGGCATAACTTAATGTAAATGTTGGCATTCCCACCACATAAGGCCCAATTTCATACTCACCATATTGTAAATTTAAGCCCTTATCATCGAAATAGAAGTTATTGGTCAGTTTAAAAGGCCATGCTTGCTCATAATTTTTAACACTGTCTGCCAGTTTTTGCGTCATCACCCATTGTTGAAACTGTTGATACGCCAATTTTTCCAAGGCAGGTCGTTGTTGTTTGAGCAATACATCATCAAGTTTTAGGTGTTTGTTGTGTACCGCATCAAAAACAAAATACTGCTGTGAAGCAGTGCCATGTGCCCCACCCAAAAAGTTATCTGAATTAAGTTGGATCGTCACCACTCCATTTGGGCTTGGTAAAACTTTGGGTTGAATATGTAAACTAATTTGTGGATTTGCGCCCATTTTTTTCAATTGCTGGTCAAGCTGCATAAAATGGTTAGCATAGGCTGTCACAGCTTGGGTGAACTCATCGCTATTTTGAGTAGTCGCCATAGGTTGTGAAGAACTCAGCTCAGATGCAGGTTGATCCGATAAATCCAGATTCTCTTTTAGTATTGTCAAAATAGCCTGATCGATTTGTTTATTGATCGCCTCAACATTGCTCTTTAAACGCTGAACCTGAAACTCGGGGCAACTATTTCCTTCACACTTAGGTAATTGCACGTTGACGGGTTGGATATCTGCCGAAAAGCTGGCTTTTTTAGGGGCAACAGGTGCAGAGGCTTCCGCAGGTTGAGATGCAGCAGGTGTCTCTTGTTGTTGTTTCTGACAAGCACTTAATGTTAAACCCAATGCCATTAATACGGCTGTCGTTATTTTAGATTGCAAATTCATCTTTAAAATTTACCTTTATTTATTGTCGCATTGCAACATTAACGCTTTTTTTAAAGCAGAGACAATTCATAAATGTAATGGTTTAACAATTGATCATCATATTAGCAACAAAAGACTTTAAAAATCTTAGCCCTTTAAATGATCAATGTGCCCTTGCCCTAGAACATGCGACGGAAAACGTCTGCTTTCATGACCTGTTTTGTTTGTGCCTTGTTTAAAAAGATATCGAGCTGTTTAGAATTTTTGACAATATCATTGGCTCGAAAATGAAGCCCTACACCTTCCCCATCAAAAAACCACTCGGCTTGTCCCCAGTATAATTTTTTAGGGGCCGTTTGCTGTGCGTCTTTCGCCTGTTTTTTCAGCCACGCCTGATATGCCTGCTGAACCCATTGGTCTAACTGTGTTTGTTGTGAGTTTTCAATGACATCTAAAATCATCAGATTTTTTTGCTGTTTGCGATCTGCAACAAAGAAATATTGTCGGTCTTTGACTTCAATATCGGCTTGTTTACTATCGATTTGTAATTGCAATAAAACATATTGATTTCGCTGTGAAGCAATTCGACTGCTCATGTGCAAACGGTAAGGTTTATTTACGCTAAATTGCTGCTGCCATTCATCAGATGCCTTCACATACGCATTAATCGCCTGTTGTAGACTCAAATTTTGTTTTAATAAAATTTGTGCCTGAATCACCTGACTCTGGCTTTTTTCAATCCATTGATTTAACCAGTGATCTTGGGTCTGTAAACTTTGAATATCGATATCGATACAGTTTTTCTTTTCACAAAATGGCAAGGCATATTTTGCTTGCTGCGTTTGAATATTTAAATACGGTAAAATATCTGGGTTTTGTACAGGCGCAGATGTCTGCTGTTCCGATGCTGTTTTGGACTCATCTGGTTTTTGATGGCATGCTGAAAGTAACACCACAGCCCCAATCAACATTCCTTTCATCACATTATGACGCATCGGATCACCTTGCACGTAGTCAGTCATTTTTATAAACAATTTTTTATTTACACCCAAATTTTATATGGATATGCACTTGGGCTAAAACCAAACACATATTTTGAATTTCCATACAAATCAAAACAGCTTCCGAAGAAGCTGCTTGAATATTTCAATTAATGCTCGCGGGTATTGCTGAATTTAATATCAGGCCAGCGTTCTTGCATTAACTGTAAATTTACTCGGCTTGGCGCCAAATAGGTTAAATGACCACCACCGTCAACAGACAATTGATCATGAGCTTTTTTCTTGAATTCATTGAATTTTTTCTCATCATCACAATGAACCCAACGTACAGTATTAATGCTCACTGGCTCGTAAATACAATCTACTTTGTATTCTTCTTTTAAACGATACGCCACAACATCAAACTGGAGTACACCCACCGCACCAACGATCAAATCGTTACTGTTTTGCGGCATAAACACCTGTGTTGCACCTTCTTCTGAAAGCTCTTTCAAGCCTTTTTGAAGCTGTTTAGATTTCAATGGATCTTTTAAACGTACACGGCGGAACATTTCTGGTGCAAAGTGAGGAATCCCCGTGAAGTGAAGTTTTTCACCACTGGTGAAAGTATCACCAATCTGGATTGTACCGTGGTTATGCAAACCAATAATGTCACCCGGCCATGCTTCTTCTAGGTGTTCACGTTCACCTGCCAAAAAGGTCAAGGCATCTGAAATACGGACATCTTTACCAAGACGAACGTGGTTCATTTTCAGACCTTTTTCATATTTACCTGAACAGATACGCATGAATGCAATACGGTCACGATGTTTCGGGTCCATATTTGCCTGAATTTTAAAGACAAAACCGGAGAAACCTTCTTCAGTCGCTTCAACCGAACGCTCTTGAGTCGGATGCGCCTTCGGCTCTGGCGCCCACTCCACAAAAGTATCGAGTACATGGTCAACGCCAAAGTTCCCCAAAGCCGTACCAAACAAGACGGGTGTTTGCTTACCTGCAAGGAATTGTTCACGATCTAATGGCTCATTCGCCATTTGCACCAACTCTAGCGACTCTTCAAACGATTTAAACGCCAACTCGCCTACTTTTTCACGAATATCTGCATGATCATAACCATCGCGGATTTCGATGTCGGTAATGGTTGAGCCAAAACCAGCTTTATAAACATACAGTTTGTTTTCAAGGATGTTATACACCCCTGCAAAATCACGCCCCATCCCTAAAGGCCATGTAATCGGAACACAGCGAATTTTCAGTACGTTTTCAATTTCATCTAAAAGTTCTAATGGCTCACGAATTTCACGATCCATTTTGTTGACAAATGAAACAATTGGCGTATCTCGCATACGACACACATCCATCAATTTGATGGTACGTTCCTCGACCCCTTTTGCACCGTCAATGACCATTAACGCTGAGTCAACAGCAGTTAAGGTACGGTAGGTATCTTCAGAGAAATCTTCATGTCCCGGAGTATCGAGTAAGTTAATCACGTGTGATTTAAACGGAAACTGCATCACAGATGTGGTAATCGAAATCCCACGCTCTTTTTCCATTTCCATCCAGTCAGACGTTGCTGCACGGTCGGATTTACGGCTTTTTACCATTCCCGCAACCTGAATGGCTTTACCCCATAACAGCAGTTTTTCTGTCATGGTGGTTTTACCCGCATCGGGGTGGGAAATGATCGCAAAAGTTCTACGAGCTTTTACTTCTTTGGCTAATTCGTCTTTTAACATTCAATAAATCTGCAATTTGTACACAGTTAGACACCAATCAAAATGTCTTAACGCTGTGTGAAGGAGTGTCAATAAAATTGGGCTGATTATATATGATTCAACTTGTGGAGGCTATGATAGATGCTCATTCCAAACAATGTCACATTCTGCGTCATTGTGATCTCTGGATAAAAAATATCAGCCATGATGTATGACTGATATTTCTATTTTTTAGATCTGAAAAAATGATTCAAATCTGACGAGTCCTATTTTGCATTTGAATTTCAAGTACTTCTTTCGGTGTCGGTTTTCCAAGTAAAAAACCCTGAAATTGTTGGCAGCCCAATCCTTTTAAAATTCCAAATTGAGCTTCGGTTTCAACCCCTTCCGCCGTGACCGTCAAACCCAAGTTCCGAGTCAGTTGAATCAGACTGGCTAAAACCAATTCATCCTTGGAACCTTTCATCAAATTACGAATAAATGCACGATCAATTTTTAATTCATTCACAGGCAAGTCTTTTAAATACACGAAACTTGAATGCCCTGTTCCAAAATCATCAATGGATAATCGAATGCCTAACTCACGAATTTTCTGGAAAATCTCAATGCTAAACTCAATGTTATGCATTGCTGTACTTTCTGTAATTTCAATAATCAGATGATCAGGATTGATATGATATTGTTGAATCAGACTTTTTATTCGAGAAATCAAGCTTTTATGCTCAACTTGAACAGCCGATAGATTAATTGAAATCGGATAAAAATTAAGATTCTGCGCTTCCCATTCCTGAATTTGCTTACATGCTTGCTCCATCACCCAATATCCCAGTGGAATCATTAATCCTGTTGTTTCCGCTAAAGGAATAAACATATTAGGGCCTAGTAGTCCTAGTTTTGGATGTTGCCAGCGAATGAGTGCTTCAACCCCACAAATTTCACGCTCAGGTGTAAACTTCGGCTGATAAAAAAGAATGAATTGGTCTTCTTCAAGTGCTCGGAACAAGTCATTAATTAATTTTGATTGGTGACGCTCTTCGTATTGTTCCAGATTAAAGTTAAAGACATGAAAGGTATTACGCCCTACCGATTTTGCCTCAAGCATCGCAATATCGGAATGCATTAACAATTCCTGTAAACTTGCCCCATGTTCTGGATAAAGTGCGATTCCCAAACTTGCAGTAATATTGATATTTCGCCCTGAAATCACGAATGCTTTTTTAATACTATCTAGGATGGTCTGAGCCAACTGTTCCGCCTGCGCCATAGAACAATGTTCTGCAACACATAAGAACTCATCGCTTCCCATCCTAAATAAGGTCTGATTCTCTCCAAGCACACTTGAAATCCGACAAGCAAACTTCAGCAGTAATTCATCCCCAATATGATAACCAAAGGCATCATTTACCGCTTTAAAACGATCCAAATCGATACCAATAAATGCTGCACTTTGTTTATGCAAACGGTGTTCTGCCAGCATTGATTTTGCATAGTCATTTAAATAAGTACGGTTGGGTAATGAAGTTAGAACATCATGTTGGACTAAACTGGTTAATTTTTTATTGACTTGATAGAGCCTTTTTTCTCGATCATCCAAACACCATTTAAACCAATGAAATAAAGCCACAATAACAGCAGCAAAACCACCAAATACAACCATTCCACCCCAAATCACCTGCGCACTATGTACAACAGGCAACAGATATGCTTTTAAGAATTTCTCAAAATGGAACATGTAAATTGATTGAATTGCGATTAAGCTGCTTCCAAAAATAAAAGAAACAGCTAATCTTAATATGGCAGTTTTTCCAAATTCTTTAGATTTAAATATCACCCATAAAGTACCCGACATCCCCAGACTTGCGAGCAATATGGCAAAGACATGCCATTCCATAGGTGAGGAATAAATGCTTTGTAATGGTAAGAATGCCCTCACGGCAAGTTCATAACTTCCCCAATACCCTATGCTAAATGCAATGGCAAAAAGCAATAACAAGGCAAGAGGTAATTCTCTATGTTTTACCACCCAAATTGCACATGTGGAGATGACCACCGCGACAACATAAGACAAAACACCCAATAATAAATTGCAAGAACTTGCGGTTGTCATATTGATAATCAATACAACAGAAACCAGAATTCCCCAAATCGCAGTACCGAGAAGCGTACCCGCAGTTAATATTAAGGCTGTTTTATATTTTGTTTTTAATGTTTTAAATAGCAACTGGATAATTGCTATAGTCGCATAACATGTCAATGTTGCAATGATGATAGAACCAATGACAAAGGTCATGTCATACTTAAATACGGCCATTTCATCTTTCCAAAGCTAATTCTACTTATTTCTACTCATCATGCTCAATAACGCTTGGGCTATTATAATTTCCATGATTTATAGCACCCGTAACATTAACACCATCTAAAATAAGATCAAGAACTATTTCTTATAAAAAACAATAGGGTTTGTTCATATTTTACAGATTTCTACGATAGCGGTTGTTTTTAAATCACATTATTGAGTAGCGCTATATTTTTTTATTTAAGTTATTTATTTTTTTACCAAAATATAATGAGGAACCCACCCATCAATTGGGCAGATTCCTTTTGCTGATTTTTATGCTTATTCTGGGTGTTTATTTGACTGCAACTTTGCATAATCAAGTAAAACATTGCCAGCTTCCTGAACGAAAGCTTCTTCCTCAGGTAAAGGAGGACGCTGACTAGCTTTCATTTTGGCACGTGCTTCACCTAAACCATCCAAAGAAGCCTGATAACTTTCCCAATTTGTAAATGGTTTTAAACCTGTCGCTACACGGCGTTGATTTTCAGCATCCAAAGTTTGTTGTTCCAAATCATGGAGTTGCACTTTACGCTGATCAATATCCAACACAATACGTTTTTCGTCATCTGACTTTTTAGACAACTGGCGACGTTTTTCCAAATACATAAATTGTGGATCTTTCACAACACGTTTTTCAGAAAGTTGATCCAAAGCAGCTACATACGGCTTAATTGAACCTTCACGCTTAAATGGCGCAGTCGGAATCGTATCCCACTTCAACGCATTCTTCGCTTTACGCTCACCGAACTCGTCGTTCCAGATATCAACCAGTTTCACATCTGGAATGACACCTTTATTTTGCGTACTACCACCTGTGATACGATAAAATTTACGTTGTGTCAGCGTTGCCTGACCATATGCCAACGAATCCAGTTGAATCTGAGCCGTACCTTTACCCGTTGTGGTACTACCAATCACAATACCGCGGTCATAGTCCTGAATTGCAGCAGAGTAAATTTCACTTGCCGAAGCCGATGCCAAGTTCACTAGAACAGCCAATGGCCCAGTATAGGTTTGGTGCCCACCATCGGTATCTTCAAAGACACTGACGTTACCATTGCCATCACGAATCTGTACTACTGGACCAGATTTAATCACCTGTCCAATCATTTTTGAAACTTCTTCTAGCGAACCACCTGGGTTATTACGCAAGTCGATAATAATTCCTTCGACTTTTTGAGCAGACAACGCTTTGAGTGCATTGTTAGTGTCTTCTGCAACAGAGCGATAATCTGTCCCTTCACGGCGAGCACGGTAATTTAAATAGAATGAAGGAATTTCAATCACACCAAATGTATGCTGTTTGCCATCACGGGTAATTTTTACCGTTCTAGATTGAACACCCTGATCATCTTCTTTAATCACATCACGGACAAGCGTCACAACACGCGCTTGACTCATCGGTGCGCCAGTACCTAATAATTTCAAGGTGACTTTAGTACCACGTTTACCACGGATTAACCCAACAATTTCCTGACTAGACCAACCAATCACATCTACCATTTTTTCGCCGTTTTGGGCAACCCCAACAATGCGATCACCGGCTTTTACCTGACCAGATTTACTTGCAGGGCCACCATCAACAATGGTTTCAATTTTGGTATAGTCTTCATTGCCACGTTCAGGACGAATCGAGACCCCAATCCCTTCTAACTGTAAAGTCGTTTGGCGATTCAGTTCCATCGCATCCACAGGTGGGAAATAATTACTATGCGGATCATACGTTAAAGTCATCGCATTTAAGATTTTGTCGAGAACATCATCGCTTTTAATACGACTAATTCTTTCAAGCTGACGTGTATAGCGCTTGGTTAACGTCTGCTCAGGCGTTAAATCTTCTGAACTGGTAAGATCCTGACCATCAGCCAATGACGGATCTTTTTTCAGTGCTGCCTGTTTTGCCAAATCTTCTTGTTTACTAATCGTCAAATTAATCAACTGGGAAACCAGCATTTTACGCCAGTAATTTTGTTGTTCTGCTGAGGTTTTAAAATAAGGTGCTTTTTCCCGATCTGTATCAATATAAACATCTTTTTGATGTAAATTTTGCGGTTTTTTCAGTTCGGCAAGCATAAAGCTATAGAATTCTTTTAAATGCTCACGATATTGCGCATGAATTGTATACGCAGGTGTTAAATCCCCTGCTTTTAATGCAGCGCCTAAACTTGCCCCATATTTACTTTTATAGCCTGAAATATCCGATGCAAGGAACATCGTATGGTCAGGGTCCAAACTATCTAGATACATCGTAAGAATACGACCAGATGTGTCGGCATCTAAGCGCATATTCAAATAATGCTGGCGATCGACCAAGGTTGCAAGTTGGCGAGTAACTAATTTCTGCGCCTGTGTTGGTTGTATATTTTTAACAACTGACTCTGTATTGGTTGCAGCAATAGCCTCGTTGATAGCATGGGTAAAAAACAAACCACCAGTTGCTAATGCAACTGCACATGCAATTGTTTGAAGTTTCATATATTAATCATACTTCCTTGGAGTTCACCAAATTTTGGATTGCTGCTCGTTTTTTGACGTGCAGACAAGTTTATCGTATTTTTTCATGAACAATATATCATGAGCAGATGTGATAAGATTCAAGATCTTAATCAATCTATTTATATTCTGTCGTGTAGTTTTATCATATTCTGTGCTGACAAAATGTAGCAATTCATTGCAAAATCCAAATTATTTTTGAAATTAACTCGACGGAAGCTTTTATGATTGGCGCTTTAATGTTGGATATTGCTGGGACAACGCTGACTCCGCAAGATATTGAAATTTTACAAGCCCCTCAAGTTGGCGGTCTGATTTTATTTGCACGTAACATCGAATCCCCTCAACAAGTCAGAGCACTCACCAACCATATTCGTCGTATCCGTCCAGAGATTCTGATCGCCGTTGACCAAGAAGGTGGACGGGTTCAGCGCTTAAAAAATGGGTTTACACTTTTACCTGCCATGGGACGTTTTGGCGAGCTATACCAACAGCATCCTGAGCAAGCATTAGTTCTTGCCGAACAGTGTGGTTGGTTGATGGCAACCGAAGTTCTGGCAGTTGGTATCGACTTTAGCTTTGCGCCTGTACTTGATGTTGATGATGTCAGTGATGTGATTGGTGATCGGGGCTTTGCCAAAAATGTCGAAGATATTCCTGAGCTGGCAGGTGCTTTCATGAAAGGCATGCACCGTGCAGGAATGGCAACCACAGGGAAACATTTCCCTGGACATGGCTCTGTAAAAGCAGATTCGCATGTGGCCGCTGCGGTTGATATGCGCAGCTACAAAGAAATTTATGAAAAAGACATGCAAAGTTTTATTCAGTTAATGCCTGAACTGGATGCAGTGATGCCTGCCCATGTCATCTACCCACAGGTTGACTCTAACCCTGCTGGTTTCTCAAGCTACTGGATTCAGGAAATTTTACGTAAACAACTGAAATTTAATGGTGTGCTGTTCTCTGATGATCTCACCATGCAAGCAGCATGTGTTGTGGGTGGTGCAGATGCACGTATTCAGGCAGCATTACAAGCAGGTTGTGATATGGGACTGGTCTGTAATGACCGCGAAGCTGCTAGCCTTGCTCTTCAAGGGCTTGAGGGTTTTCCTTTCCCAGACCAAACCCGTCTAGAACGTATGCGTGGTAAAATTCCTGATATCGACATCGGTGAGCAACTGGCATTAGGCAGCGAATGGCAAACTGCAAAACATGCCATTGAGCAATTTAAACAAACCATCGCCAATAAATAGTCTTCTGATTTTAAACCAAAGGTGAGTGAATCATAGGTAAATCTAAAATGACTTATTGATTCCTCACCTTTATTTTTTCAGAATACTGTTAAGTAGTTCAATTTCTCAGATGAGACTGTTACTATCAAGCTAATCCAATAAGTGATTTTACCGAGATGCAACAGTCAATCGAACAATACATGCAAACCGTTGGACAACAAGCACGAGAAGCTTCTCAGATTTTATCAAGTGCGCCAACCAAAATTAAAAATGCTGCATTACAAGCCATTTATAACAGCTTGCAAGCTCAGCAGGCTGAAATTTTGGCAGCCAATCAAATTGACATGCAAAAAGGACGTGACAACCAACTGGATAGCGCCTTGCTCGATCGACTAGAACTCACTCCCACACGCTTTGCAGGCATGTTAGAAGGTCTGCAAGATGTGATTGCCTTGGTTGACCCTATTGGTGAAATTACAGATTTAGCCTATCGTCCATCAGGCATTCAACTGGGCAAAATGCGTGTGCCTTTAGGTGTGGTGGGCATGATTTACGAGTCTCGCCCAAATGTCACGTTAGAGGCCGCGTCTTTAGCACTTAAATCTGGCAATGCCATTATTTTACGTGGTGGTTCAGAAGCATTAGAGTCCAATAAAGCCATCTCAAATGCAATTCAGCAGGCATTAAAACAAGTCGGATTGCCTGAATCTTCTGTTCAAGTCATTGCAACGAGTGACCGTGCTGCTGTCGGGCAACTGATTACCCTGACCGAATATGTAGATGTCATTATTCCACGTGGCGGTAAAGGCTTAATCGAACGTATTAGTAAAGAAGCACGTATTCCTGTAATTAAACATTTAGATGGGAACTGCCATGTTTATGTCGACTCACAAGCCGATTTAACCAAAGCGCTCGACATTGCTTACAATGCAAAAACACATCGTTATGGCGTATGTAATGCGATGGAAACTTTATTGGTTCATCAGGATGTTGCTACAACATTTTTACCGCAAATTGCGAAACGCTATGCTGAAAAACAAGTGGAGTTACGTGGCTCACCAGAGGTTCAAGCCATTTTAGGTGACCAAGTGAAGGCTGCAACAGAAGACGACTGGTACACTGAATATCTAGGTCCAATTTTGGCAGTCAAAACCGTTGCAGACATGGACGAAGCCATTCGCCACATCAACAAATATGGTTCACACCATACCGATGCGATTGTGACCGAAAATTATACTCTGGCTCGTCAGTTCTTAGCGCGCGTTGACTCAAGCTCAGTCATGATTAATGCATCAACACGTTTTGCAGATGGGTTTGAATATGGTCTAGGTGCAGAAATTGGTATTTCAACAGACAAAATTCATGCACGTGGCCCTGTTGGTTTAGAGGGGCTCACTTCACAAAAATGGATTGTGTTTGGCGATGGACAAATTCGTCAATAATCAAGCTCTTATTTCAAAAAATACCTGATCAGCATATCGGGTATTTTTTATTGATTATTCAAATTTTATAGCCATAAAAAACCAGCCAGAAGGCTGGTTTTTAACCATATACCACTTAAAAAATAAAGTCGGTATTCACAAATTTAGAGTAGTGCTCAGACACCATAGAAGCCAACATGCCTTTGCTGTCATCAGTCTGTTTAGCCGCAATCATAGAACGGATAGAGAACGCACGCAGCGCATCATGCACAGATAATGTACCTTCCGCAGAATCTTTACGACCGCCGAATGGGAACACATCTGGACCACGTTGACACTGACAGTTAATATTTACACGGCAAACCTGATTAACTAACGGGTCAACCAAATGACCAACTTGCTCAGGGTCGCTACCAAAAATACTGACCTGCTGACCATGATCAGAAGTTGTTACATATTCCAGCACAGTTTCAATGTCATCATAAACAGTGACGGGTACGACTGGGCCGAACTGTTCTTCACGATATAGTCTCATCCCCTCAGTCACTGGATAAACTACAGCTGGATAGAACATCGTTTGGCAGAATTCACCGCCCGCTGGGTTAACCACTTTGGCGCCTTTAGCCACGGCATCTTCAATGACTTCAGTCATGTAAGTCGTGCGATGCATACCCGGCAACGGAGTAATAGACACACCTTTTTCCCACGGCATACCCACTTTTAGTTTAGCCAATTCAGCCGTTAAGCGGTTCACAAATTCATCCGCTATCGAGCGATGTACCATCAGCATTTTCAATGCGGTACAACGCTGACCATTGAATGACAACGCACCCAACAGACACTCTTTCACAGTTAGATCCAAGTCTGCATCTGGCAAAATAATCGCTGCGTTTTTCGCATCCAATCCCAAAATTGCACGTAGACGGTGGGACTTAGGGTGTTGTTTTTTCAAGTAATCGGCCACTGTACTAGAGCCAATCAGCGCCAAAACATTGATTTTTCCAGATGCTAGCATGTGTGGAACTACCAGAGAACCAGGTGCATAGATGGTATTGATCACACCTTTCGGGAATGATTCACGGAACGCTTCTAACAATGGTTCAAACAGCAAGGTGCCGAATTGAGGTGGTTTAAAAACGATGGTATTCCCCATCAACATGGCTGGAATTAAGGTTGCAAAGGTTTCATTCAACGGATAGTTGTATGGCCCCATACACAACACCACACCCAATGGGGTACGTCGGATTTGGCCAATAGTACCTTCAGCAATCACAAAGCGAGAGTTGGCATTGTCCAGATCTTTTAGGGCATCAATCGTTTGACGCATGTAGGTGACAGTTCGGTCAAACTCTTTCTCAGAGTCAGCTAAGCTCTTGCCAATTTCCCACATGATTAATTTAATAATCAAGTCTCGCTGTTCCACCATACGCTGAATGAAATTCTGCATACAGGCAATGCGCTCAGCGACTTTCATCATTGGCCATACGCCACGGCCATTGTTATAGGCTCGTACTGCGGCTTCCAACGCTTCGTCACTTTCTTTCTCGCCCATGACTGGATAACTGCCAAGCTCAACTTGCTGCAAGCTACCATCTGGCTGCTGAGTCCAGATTGGGGACAATGTCGTCTTGATTGCACCATCCCATACCTTAAGCTCACCATCCACCAATGAGACACGCTGATGAATTTGGGATGGCAGACGCACACTCTCAGGAATATTGTCTGCTACAGGAAATTTTTGCTTCAAATTATTTGAATGACTCATTCGTCTTGCCCCTTTATTTATATATCCGAACCTTGCCCACTGGTAATAAGGCCTTGTTCATGTCAACACTAATTCCATTAGTGATATCCGCCTTGCATACCACAAGGCAAATATCTCAAGACTTTGATAACGTTTCTAAATGAGGTTACCCCCAGCACATACTGTCAGCTCCCCTAGCTTCTCGGTAATTCGCTCAATTATCTGTTCTGGTGTGAGTACAATATCAATGGCAATTGCTTCATTCATATCTGGTTCTTCTAAAGTATCTAACTGTGTTTGTAACAAACATGGGTTAAAGAAATGACCAGCTCGCTCAGCAAGTCGCTGCTGTAATAATTCATACGAGCCTTTCAAATAAATAAATAGGATATCTTCATCATGACCACGCAATATATCTCTATAAGCCCGCTTGAGAGATGAACAGGTCAAGACCGCTGTTTCTCCCCCTCGTTGTTTTGCTTCAATCACCTGACGAATCGCATGCAACCATGGCATACGATCTTCATCAGTTAATGGAATACCTTGTTGCATTTTGCTTTTATTCGCAGCTGAATGCAGTGTATCTCCATCAATAAATTCACAAGCCAAGCGTTCCGACAACAGCTCACCAATTCGTGTTTTGCCTGTTCCACAGACACCCATTGCAATCACAATCATGATTACCTACCTTTAATTACAAAACAGCACTAAGCAGCAAGGTGAAAGATAAACCCAACACCGAAATAATCGTTTCCAAAACAGACCATGTTTTCAGTGTTTGACCCACGGTCATGCCAAAATATTCTTTAATTAACCAAAACCCTGCATCGTTCACATGCGAGAAAATCAATGAACCAGAACCTGTTGCCAAAACTAGCAGTTCAGGTCTTACAACGCCCCCAGCAGCCGATGCAATCGGCGCGACAATGCCACAAGCCGTGGTCATCGCAACCGTAGCAGAACCTGTTGCCAAACGAATCAATGCCGCAACAAACCAGCCCAATAACAACGGGGATAAATTAGCCTGTAATGCTGTAGATACAATTTGATCAGAAATACCACTGTCACGCAGAATCCCCCCAAAACCACCACCAGCACCGACAATCAGCGTAATACCAGCAATAGATGCCAAACAGCCACCGCAAAATTTTTCAATCTGCTCACGGTTAAAACCCTGCATCGTACCAAAGGTAATAAAACTGACTAATACTGCAATTAACAAGGCAATGTCAGATGTACCAATGAAACGCAACAGGTCATTTGGGAAAGTTTTTGGTGCAAAGAAAAGATCAGCCCAGCTTCCGATTAACATCAAAAAGACTGGCAACAAAATTGTAAATAATGTAATCCTGAAACTTGGTAGTTCGCGGGTTCTGGCATTGGAATCTGGTTCGACAAATTGTGCCGCCAATACGTTATGCTCAGGTAACTTGACGTATTTGTTGATCCACAGCGCATATAACGGCCCTGCAATAATTGCTGTTGGAATCCCCACCACTAAACTGTAAGCAATGGTTTTACCAATATCCGCATGATAAGCCTGTACCGCTAATAAAGCCGCTGGATGCGGTGGAATCAGACCATGTACAACAGATAATCCTGCAACCATCGGTAATCCCACCACCAAAAGTGATTTACCGGTTTTTTTGGCAATGTTAAAAGCAATTGGAATCAGCAGTACAAAACCGACCTCGAAAAATACAGGCAAGCCAACAATGAGCGCAATAAACATCATTGCCCAATGAACATTTTTTTCGCCAAACCATTTAATTAAAGTGATTGCGATTCGTTCTGCCCCACCTGACTCGGCCATCATTTTGCCAAGCATGGTCCCCAATGCAATCACAATCGCGAGATGACCTAAGGTTTTTCCTGTCCCAGCTTCATATGATTTGACAATCCCTTCCATTGGCATACCAACAGCAAGCGCAAGGCCAAGCGAAACAATAATAAGCACTAGAAACGGATAGATTCTAAACTTCGCAATCATCACGACCAATGCAATAACCGCAATTACTGTATAGATCAGCAACATACCGCCTTGAACGGTTTCCATGTCAATTTCTCCCTGGAGTTATACTATCTTGGGCAAACTCCCCAAACGAGTGTCTTCAATCAACTCATTTCCCATCATTGAGACACTTTCATATTTAAGTGTGCCCAGCATCCATTGGTCACGTCGATATAACTCTGACCTTTGTAAAACCGCATTTACACAATGCGTAGTTGACTTGCGATTTGAGCCAAACGTGTAATCTCAGCCCAATCTTGTGAAGCAACTGCTGCTTTCGGTGTTAACCATGACCCCCCAACACACACGACATTCGGTTGTTTCAAGAAATTCGGCGCTGTCTCTGCTGTGATTCCACCCGTAGGGCAAAAGCGTAGGTTTGGAAATGGGCCATAAAATGCCTGAAGCATTGGCACACCACCCGCTTGTTGTGCTGGGAAAAACTTGACAATGTCATAACCCAACTCAATGGCTTGAATCAAATCACTTGGTGTCATGACACCTGGCAATAATGGCAAACCTGCATCTTGTGCCGCCAAATGCAAATCTTTGGTCAAGCCCGGAGACACACCAAATTTAGCCCCAGCTTTTTTGGCCTGTGCACAGTGCTCAGGCTTGGTAATCGTACCTACACCAACAACAATATCGTCAGCCAACTGACTCGCACGCTCAATCGCAGCAAGACCAGCTGCGGTACGCAACGTGATTTCTAAGACCTTCACGCCACCTGTATGCAACGCACGCGATACCTGTTCGCCTTGTTCAGCAGAATCAAATGCCAGTACTGGAATTACAGGCCCTAATTGAACAACATCTTCAATCTTCATCATGACTTTTCTATTCCCTTTATTCTTTAAGTCTAAGGTTGAGCGACTTCGCCAACCAATGTACCAAACACAGAAGCCCCATGCTCAGCTGGTGCAGCCGCCGCGCGGAACACACCAAACAACTCACGACCAAAGCCAACTTCGTTTTCAGCCTGATGCTGTGGTTGGGCAACAGCACGTGACTGCCACACTTGTTCATCCAACTCGATGTCTAACACACCAGCTTCAGCATCAATCACCAGCACATCACCCGTTTGAACTTTGCCAATCGGGCCATTGAGCAACGCTTCAGGAGATAAATGAATGACTGCTGGAACCTTACCTGAGGCTCCAGACATACGGCCATCCGTTACTAATGCCACATGAAAACCCTGATCTTGCAACACACCCAATACAGGGGTTAGACGATGTAATTCAGGCATACCATTCGCACGAGCACCTTGGAAACGGACCACCGCCACAAAGTCACGATGTAATTCACCACGGTCAAAAGCAGCCTGAACGGCTTCTTGAGAATCAAACACAATAGCGGGCGCAGTCACTTTGCGATGCTCGGGAGCAACTGCTGAAATTTTGATGACACCACGACCTAAACGCCCTTGCATAAGGCGTAAACCACCATCAGGCTGGAATGGCTCATCAAAACTGCGCAATACATTGCGATCTAGGCTTTCAACCACGCTATCAACCCATGTCAACTGACCATCAATCAACTTTGGTTCTTTGGTGTAATGTTCCAGACCTTTACCAGCGACAGTTGTAACATCGTTATGCAATAGACCTGCTGCCAGTAAGTTACGAATGAGAAAAGCAACCCCGCCCGCAGCTTGGAAATGATTCACATCCGCCTTACCATTTGGATAAACTTTAGCCAACAATGGTACAACCGAAGACAACTCATCAAAGTCATCCCAATCGATCAAAATACCTGCCGCGCGGGCAATCGCAATAAGATGTAAGGTATGGTTGGTCGAACCACCTGTTGCCAGTAATGCCACAATACCGTTCACAATCGACTTTTCATCCACGACATGACCAATCGGTGTATAGTTCCCACGCTCAACGGTTAAGTCGAGTACACGTCTGGCAGCCTCTTCAGTTAAAGCATCACGTAATGGCGTATGTGGATGAACAAATGCAGCGCTTGGTAAATGCAAGCCCATCACTTCCATCAACATTTGGTTACTATTCGCAGTACCATAGAACGTACATGTCCCTTGACCATGATATGCAGCCGACTCAGCTTCAAGCAAGGCATCTCGCCCCACCTGACCCGTTGCAAATTGCTGACGGATTTTGGCTTTATCATCATTTGACAAACCGCTGGTCATTGGGCCTGCTGGAACAAAAATGGTTGGAAGATGACCAAATTGCAAAGCACCAATCAACAATCCCGGCACGATCTTGTCGCAAACACCTAGACACAACGCTGCATCAAACATGTTATGTGACAAAGCAATCGCTGTTCCCATTGCAATGGTTTCACGAGAAAATAATGACAACTCCATTCCGGCATTACCTTGCGTAATGCCATCACACATCGCAGGTACTCCGCCCGCAAATTGCGCAACACCACCATTTTCACGAGCCGCAGCTTTGATCAAATCTGGAAAAGTTTTATACGGTGCATGTGCTGAAAGCATTTCATTATATGAAGACACAATCCCAATATTTGGTTCGCGCCCCACTTTAATAATTAATTTATCATTGCCATCCATACTGGCAAAACCATGAGCTAAATTGGCACATGACAATGCACCACGAGCAGGAAATTTGCCTTGCGCATGTTCAATGCGTTGCAAATATGCAGAACGAGTTGCTTGACTACGTGCAATCACACGCTCGGTAACTTTTGCCAGAGTAACATTCGGCAAGACCATGTACGCTCCTTTCAACCGGATAAAACCGGTAAAATAAATACAAATAAACGATATATCTTTTTAGATCATTTGGAAAAAAGAGACACTCAATACTATTCGGGCGTAAAGTGACATGCAAGCCCCCTGCTCATTTTCGTAAAAGTGGTCTGATTTAAAAAAATGATTAGCGCCCCACCTCGACCAAAGGGGCTGACAACCAAGTAAACACCCCTAACATTTAATGATGAATGCGGCGATGATAGATACCAAAAAAATACGATACAATTCATGCCAAATCAACAATATAAAATATATTTTTAAAATAAAAATAATGTCTTTATCCACTAAAGTTAAATGGACAAATTGCAATTTAACTCATCATTGCTGAATACATACTGTTAATGTTTTATCTTAATTGTGCTTGTGTATACAATTTGTAAAACAATGTTTAAAGGGGAGTCAAAACAACAAAATCACATTCAAAAAACATTAAATTTATAGCGCTTAAATGATACAAAATCTGCTTTATTAAACTTAAAATCCCGCTATAAACATATATAAAAAAACGATTAATTTTATAAGAAAAACACATATTAAAAATGTAAAATACGAGTCTGGCGGGATATTAAATAGAGATATAAGATCGATAGTGCTTAAGTCTAATGTGCTAAAGTCTAGCTTGGTATAAAAAATAACCCATGTTAAAAATATGGAAATCAGATCTGTGCAATGTACCGACTCAGATCAAAACAGAATTAAGATTTTAAATTAGAATTGGGAATAACAACGTGTCTAAAGCTATTTTAGTAATCAATTGTGGTTCATCTTCAATTAAATATGCTTTGGTGTCTGAGCGCCGTGAAGATCGTATTTATGGACTTGCAGAGAATCTTGGTTCAGAAAATGCCCGCATTAAAGGAATTACTGCTGGAGGCGAACCACTTGAACTAAATATTCCAAATGCAAATCATCAACAGGCGCTAGAAATTCTACTCGGACGCTTGGCCCATTATAATCCACAAGCCATTGGACACCGTGTTGTTCATGGTGGAACCCTGACCAAAGCAGAATTACTCACGCCTGCTATTATTCAACGTATTCGTGATGCAACGCCTCTTGCGCCATTGCATAACCCTGCGCACTTGGTCGGAATTGAAGCCACCATGCGTTTGTTCCCAGAGCTACCACAAATCGCGGTCTTTGATACGGCATTTCACCAAACTATGCCTGCCCATGCCTATCGTTATGCAGTGCCAAAATTTCTTTATACAGAACACAATGTCCGTCGTTACGGCTTTCACGGGACAAGTCATGCTTATGTCTCAGAACGCGGTTCAGAACTTGCAGGGCAATTTAAACAAGGTGGCTGGCTCACAGCACATTTAGGTAATGGTAGCTCAACTTGTGCAATCTGGAACGGCAATAGTATTGATACGTCTATGGGTCTAACACCGCTTGAAGGGGTGGTAATGGGAACACGTAGCGGTGACGTAGACCCAAGCTTGCACAGTTTTATTGCCAATAACCTCGGCTGGGATATTTATAAAATTGACCGTATGCTTAACAGCCAAAGCGGTCTACTCGGTTTATCTGGCTTATCCAATGATATGCGTACCTTAATTGAAGCCTCTGAATCTGGCAATGAAGATGCTGCACTTGCCATTGAGGTGTTCTGTTATCGGCTTGCAAAATCACTTGCCGGTATTAGCTGTGGATTACCAACACTGAATGGTTTGATTTTCACTGGTGGAATTGGTGAAAACTCAGCACATATTCGTGAAAAAACGGTTGGTTATTTACATCTCTTCGGTTTCAAACTCGACAAAGATGGCAACAACACCCTAAAACGTGGTACTGAAGGTCGAATTGATGCAGGCACAGGTCCTCAAATCTGGGTGATTCCAACCGATGAGGAAGGTCGTATTGCCAAAGAAACTGAATGCGTGGTAGAAGAGTTACAACAAATCAAGCAAGCTGAAATTGCTTAAAAAATATTTATACAACAAGCAAAGCATTAGGTGTCTCTATGAATACCCTACTTTTAATTCCAACAGGTGAAGGTGTCGGTTTAACCTCTGCCTGTTTAGGAATGATTTACGCATTAGACTGCAACGGGATTAAAGCAGGTTTTATAAAGCCATTCAGTCAAAGTCAGGACAACACAGACCACGGGACGGCTTCTTTATATAACGAACTTTTTAAGACACCTATTGTCGCTTCAATTCCACATCAAGATTTGCTCAACGCAGTTGCTTCAGATGAAATTGATGAGTTACTCGAAGATGCAGTGCGGCTGCATCGTGAAACAGCCAAACAACATCAGGTTGTGATTGTTGAAGGTTTGGTTGCAACAGCCGAAGACTACTTTGCCAATGAGTTAAATGCACAGCTTGCTAAAGCACTTGATGCCAAAATCATTCTCGTCAGCAAAGCGGACTTAAACCAACCACAGCAAACAGCACAAAAAATCGAAGCCAGTTTACGCTATTTTGGTGGAGCAGAAAGTCAACGGGTTGCTGGCATTCTACTCATGCGAACAAAAGGTCTGCCTGAAACCTCAGCACAAGTTCCTGTTGCGGTTGATACGACCTTACGTCTTGAATCGGAAATCCAAAATTTCACAATACAATTGCAACAACACAATCGGTATATTGGCACTAAACAGTTGCCTGTAATCGGTCTTGTCCCTTTTAGTAATACACTTAGCGTTCCCCGCACCTTAGATATAGCCCAAAGCATTCAGGCAACATGGGTCAATCAAGGCGAAGCCGAACAACGTCGTATTTTGCATAGTAGTCTGATTGCATCGAGCATTGAACATGAGCTCAATAAGTTCGTAGCAGGTGAACTGATTATCAGCGCATCGGAACGTATTGATGTCATTTTAGCCAGCACCATTGCAGCACAAAAAGGCATTCCTTTAGCGGGCTTAGTTTTAACTGAACGCGAAGCACCAACCCCACAGGTGCTAGATTTCTGTCATCAGGCCATTCAACACGGGTTACCCATTTTACATACCCCATTAAACACCTTAGAAACTGCCCAGCGATTAGCCAATTTAAACAATGAGGTACCTGCAAGTGATTTGGAACGTGCCAAACACGTCTGCCGTTTTGTAGCAAGCCACATCGACCCAGACTGGTTACATCAAAACAGCGTCAACTCAGCAAAACCACGCCTGTCACCTGCTGCTTTTCGCTATGAACTGGTACAAAAATCAATTGCTGCAAGAAAACGCATTGTGTTACCCGAAGGTGATGAGCCACGTACTGTTGAGGCTGCAATCATTTGTCAATCACGTGGTCTGGCAGATTGTATTTTGTTGGCGAAACCAGAATCTGTGATTGAAGTTGCCAAAGCACGTAATCTTTCTTTACCTCAAAATTTAGAAATTATCGATCCAGATACAATCCGTGAGCAATACATTGCCCCAATGGTTGAACTTCGTAAAGGTAAACTCGATGATGCACAAGCTGCGGAACAGCTACAAGACACTGTCGTTTTAGGCACCATGATGCTGGCTTTAAACCATGTTGATGGTCTAGTTTCAGGCGCAATACATACCACAGCAAACACCGTCCGCCCTGCCTTTCAGCTCATTAAAACTGCGCCTGAATATTCACTGGTTTCATCAATCTTCTTTATGCTGTTACCCGATGAAGTTTATGTCTATGGTGACTGTGCCATTAACCCAGACCCAACGGCTGAACAATTGGCTGAAATTGCGATTCAATCAGCAGACTCGGCAAAAGCATTTGGCATTGAACCTCGTATCGCCATGATTAGTTACTCAACAGGGACTTCTGGCGCGGGTGCCGATGTAGAGAAAGTTTCTCAGGCGACTCAAATTGCCCAGCAACGCCGTCCAGATTTATTGATTGATGGCCCATTACAATATGATGCCGCTTCGGTTGAAAGTGTCGGACGTTCTAAAGCACCAAACTCACCTGTTGCAGGCCGTGCCAATGTGTTTATTTTCCCAGACTTAAACACAGGCAACACTACTTACAAAGCAGTTCAGCGTTCAGCAAATGTCATTAGTGTTGGGCCAATGTTGCAAGGTTTAAATAAACCTGTAAATGACTTATCACGTGGCGCTTTGGTTGATGACATTGTCTTTACTATCGCATTAACTGCTATTCAGGCAGAGCAACAATTAGAAGAAAAAGCTGTGAAAGTTAGTTAATCATTTCAATCATTATTCTTGTGATTATTCCTCTGTGAATGATCACAAGATTTATATCAATTTCTAAACATTGCTGAAAAATCAGACTTATTTGGCAACCATGTTTTAGCCATCATTCAGTCGAATTAATTCAAAACAGATGGCTATGTGATTATTTATCCTGATAAACAATAGATATTTTGAGTGAATATAGACCTGAACTTGTCGATGCTTTCTACTTAACATCCAAATTTATCTTTTTATACTTTGCGCTGTGCTAACCAAACCGTATGACCAGCACATTCTAGGTCTTCTAAAACAACCTGAATAACATCAAAACCGTATTGCTTCAATAAAGATCGATATTCATGCCCTGATAAACTGGCATGATATAGTGCATCTCCAAACATATCTCCAATGACTTCTCCACTTTCAGGGCCACTAGTGAACATCAACACTGCACCAGTTTCAGCATAACGGGCAAATTGAGCGAACATTTTTCGCTGATCTGACGGGGTTAAATGAAAGAAACTATCCCACGCTAAAATACCCTGAAACTTTTGTTGTGTTTCAAATGTACGCATATCCGCCAGAATCCAAGTATGATCAGCAAATTGTTGTTGCGCCATTTCAATCATCACAGGAGAACTATCAACTCCTGTTAACTGACAACCTTGACTCATCAGATATGCAGCAATTGTTCTGCCTGAACCACAGCCTAAATCGAGTACTTGAGTAGAAGTCGGTAGTAATTGCAAAAAACGGTCTAACCATACTTTTTCATACAAAAATGTGCCCCGTAAATCCGTCCATGCTCTGCCATGTTTCTGGTAAATATGTATGATATTTTCAGCAAGATTTTTCTGGGTCATAGAGCAATATCCGTTTTAGTACCATTGGAAATTTGGTTTTTTATAAAAATTACCCACAACCTAGAATACATTAGCAATGCTTATAGCACACATAGAAAAGCCTTCATTTTGTAAAATTATTCATTAAAATCAAATTATTACAAATCAAAGGCTTTTCTTGAATGTATTTTTATGTCGGACTCTAACGCTTAATTCCCGAGTCCATTAATTTACTACATTCTTCTTCCTTCCAACTTAAACGCTGCCCCAAATCATGCTTATCAAAGTCAATTCTTAATTGACAGCGTTGGTAAGTTTGTGTGTTCGGGACACGAATATCGAGTACATAATTCCATGTCTGTACAAAGAATAAGCCTTCACTAAACTGTGGGTTCCCCAGTAAATGACGGTATTGATCTTTGGTTAATCCTGTACTGAGGTTAGCCACTGTACCATACTCATAACGTAACACCTCTTTTAAATAACTATGCTGAATGTCAGGAAAATGAATTTCTGGATCAGTCGATGGTTCCGCATAAACAAATGATGACGGCATTAGGATCAAGCCAATCACTGCACTATATAAAAATGATATTTTTTTCATTTAATTCAATCTCATAAGTAATATTTTTCAGATATTTAAATAAGAGACATCGTTTCATATGCCTCTTATTTGCTCTATTCAAAATGGATTAGTCAATTACTCCTGAGATACCAACACGGAACAATGGAGATCCAGTCGTTCCTCCAGCAACACCACCCGTCAATGACCAACGACCGTTATCTGCTGTGCGACGGAGTGTAGCGCCTAGAGCACTTTGGTTATTGTAATAAGATGCGCCTGCTGCATACGTCCATTTACCCGCAACAAATGGTGCTTGTTCAAGTGCTGCTGTTGCGGCAATACCTGCTGAAAGTTTGTCTTCCAGTTTATTGATACGATTATTGGTATACGTAAATGCCTGATCTAAATTGTTCTGAACATTTGAAACTCTTTTATCTACCGCACCTAAAGCATCACCTACATTATTATAAGAGCTATTCGCAACATTATATGTTGGAGCAGTTGTAGTTCCATTTGCATCAACTGTTGAACCACCACCTAAATAAGTTGCCATATTGCTGTTAGTTGTATACAACTGTGAACCATTCACCGCATCGGTAGATGTTGATGACACATGGCCCGTAGCGACATTTGTTACTTTTTGACCACCAGCATTGATTCCATTTTGGTCAATATTCACCTGACCAACCGCAAGACTATTTGTTTTTACGGTATTAGATGCCACGCTGTTAAAGTTAACATCCTTTGCAGTTGCTACAGTATAAACAGTATGCCCATCAGTTGTATCTTTGGCTGAAGTTACAACAATGTTGTCACCTTGTTTTAGCTCTGTCTTCGCAGCATTTGCAGAGCTTGTTGCATTTTGTGCAACTTGTGCTAATTGATCTTCAGTCGCAGCTTGTCCTGATACAATATTATTTGGACCATTCCATGTTGTATTACTCAAACCATTGACTGTTCCAGTATTTCCATTTATGGTCACTTTACCAGCATTAATCGTACCCGTTGTACCATCAATTGAGACTTTATTGCCAATATTCACTTTGTCACTTAGACCGACAGTCACCGTATTTCCAACATTGCTAACAGTTATGCCATTGGCCTGATTACCATTAATATTCACAGTATCACCAGGCTTCACTGTGGATGTTGCACCATGATCTGTTGCAACAGTCCAGCCCTGATTAGCACTGGTTGCCATACTGTTCACATATTGAATAGCATCATTGATCGTGTTTTGACCCGTACCACCAATATTTGTCCAAGTAATCTGATTACCTAAGTAAAGTGCATTACCACCCAATAGGCCCGTGATATTTTGACCTAAACCGTAAAGCTGGCTACCATTAATTGCATCTGTTGAATTTTGAGATACATCACCTGCTTGCACATGAGTCACTTTTTCATTTCCAGCATCAACACCATTAACTGATAGAGATGGACCTGTAGCATTACCATTTTGATCAGTAAAATGTAATCCATCCGCTGTTAATTGTGTTGCGTTACCTGTTGTACTTGGCAAGGTAATACTGTCTAAATTGAGCGCTCGATTTACACCTACCGAGTAAATCATGTGTCCATCTTGCGCAGTTTGTGATGCTACTGCAACATTTTGGTCACCACTTGCCGCTCTAACTTCTGTTTTCGCTGATGCTGTGCTGGTATTTAACTGACTCATATTCACTGCATCATTTGCGTTAACACCATTTGCAACATTGCTGATCTTCTGGTTACCCGCATTAATACCTGTTGCCGAGATCACTGGGCTATTGGCAAGTGCCGCACCAGTGTTATCCACAAAGCTTAAACCATTACTGTCTAGCTTGCTGCCACCCGCATTGATGCTATCTACACTAATGTTCTTCGCCAAACCAAGTTGTACGCCATCTGTTGTAGTGGTACTGGTAACGTTGCTGTCGCCTTTCACATTGATGGTGTCACCCAACTTGTAGTTGTGGTTGCTTGTGCCATCTCCGAAGTTGATGCCTTTGTCGGTCGTAGTTTTAACCGATGCAATCGCATCATCAACGGTGTTTTTACCAGTACCGCCAATATTGCTCATGCTGACAGTGCCACCACTATTGGTCGCATTACCACCAAGAAGATTCGCAAGATTGCCTTGGGTCGAGTTCAACTGTTCTTCTGTCGCTGCACGACCTGACGTTGCGAAACCTGTGCCACCTAATGTGGTGTTACTCAAGCCTTGAATGTCATTACTGTTCTTATCAATAACAACATTACCCACCGATACTTTATCGAAGGCAACTTGTTTGGCTGTCGTCACTGTATATGTGGTATGTCCATCTGTACCATCAACTGCTGATGTGACATCAATATTATCCCCAGCTTTGACTTCTGTTTTGGCCGCTTTCGCTGTGGTATTAACACTTTGAATGGCATCATTCACCGTGCTTTGCCCTGTGCCACCAATATTGCTCATGCTGACAGTGCCACCATTATTGGTTGCATTACCACCAAGAAGGTTCGCAAGATTGCCCTGTGTCGCGTTCAACTGTTCTTCTGTCGCTGCACGACCTGACGTTGCGAAACCTGTACCACCTAATGTGGTGTTACTCAAGCCTTGAATGTCATTGCTGTTCTTATCAATAACAACATTACCCACCGATACTTTGTCGAAGGCGACTTGTTTGGCTGTCGTCACTGTATATGTGGTATGTCCATCTGTACCATCAACTGCTGATGTGACATCAATATTATCCCCAGCTTTGACTTCTGTTTTGGCCGCTTTCGCTGTGGTATTAACACTTTGAATGGCATCATTCACCGTGCTTTGCCCTGTGCCACCAATGTTCGTCGTGGTGACTGCACGTGTAGTGCCATCAACGGTGGCTGCACCACCCATGATGTTTTTAATACTATCGATGGTGTTGTAAAGTTGGCCACCATTTACTGCATCCGTTGAGGTTGCAGTAATATCTCCAGCTTTTACATTCGTAATTTTTTTGTTACCCGCATTAATGCCTACTGCCGAGATCACTGGGCTATTGGCAAGTGCCGCACCTGTGTTATCCACAAAGCTTAAACCATTGCTGTCTAGCTTGCTGCCACCCGCATTGATGCTATCTACACTGATGTTCTTCGCCAAGCCAAGTTGGACACCATCTGCTGTGGTTGTACTGGTAACATTGCTGTCACCTTTAACATTGATGGTGTTGCCCAATTTGTAATTATTGCTGCTCGTTCCATCTCCGAAGTTGATGCCTTTGTCTGTCGTAGTTTTAACCGATGCAATCGCATCATCAACGGTGTTTTTACCAGTACCACCAATGTTGCTCATGCTGACAGTGCCGCCATTATTGGTTGCATTACCACCCAATAGGTTCGCAAGATTGCCTTGTGTCGAGTTCAACTGTTCTTCTGTCGCTGCACGACCTGACGTTGCGAAACCTGTACCACCTAATGTGGTGTTACTCAAGCCTTGAATGTCATTGCTGTTCTTATCAATAACAACATTACCCACCGATACTTTGTCGAAGGCAACTTGTTTGGCTGTCGTCACTGTATATGTGGTATGTCCATCTGTACCGTCAACTGCTGATGTGACATCAATATTATCCCCAGCTTTGACTTCTGTTTTGGCCGCTTTCGCTGTGGTATTAACACTTTGAATGGCATCATTCACCGTGCTTTGCCCTGTGCCACCAATATTTGTCGTGGTGACTGCACCTGTTGTTGCATCAATGGTAGTTGCACCACCCATGATGTTTTTAACATTGTTGGCGGTGTTGTAAAGTTGGCTACCATTTATTGCATCCGTTGAGGTTGCAGTAATATCTCCCGCTTTAACATTTGTAATCTTTTGATTACCCGCATTAATGCCTGCTGCCGAGATCACTGGGCTATTGGCAAGTGCTGCACCTGTGTTATCCACAAAGCTTAAACCATTACTGTCTAGCTTGCTGCCACCCGCATTGATGCTATCTACACTAATGTTCTTCGCCAAACCAAGTTGTACGCCATCTGTTGTAGTGGTGCTAGTGACATTACTGTCACCTTTAACATTGATGGTGTCGCCTAAAGCATATTGGTTGGCACCACCGCCATTACCAAATTTAATGCCTTTATTCACTGTTGCTTGTGCAGTATTCGTCATATTTTGGGTTGCTTTTAACTGTGCGACGTTTACCGCATCAGTATCCGCACTACCTGCTGCAACACCTGTAATCTGACGTGTAATCCCGTTAGATACATCACCGACTGCAAGTGCAGCGGCAGTAGACTGCCATGCTGGAGTCGTTAGCGTCGTAGAATTTGGATTATAACCAGCTACTCCAGCCAAAGTATTTTCAACACTTTGATAGCCAATCGCTACACCACCATTATGGTTAACAGTTGAACCAGCTCCAATCGCTACGCCTTGTTTTGCCAACACGGATGTATCACCACCAATGGCTACACTATAATCTCCATTGACATTCGTATTACTTCCTAACGCAATAGTACGATATCCATTTGCAATTGCGGTTGCTCCAAATGCAAGAGAACCATCACCTAAAGCTTGGGTATGCGTCCCTAATGCAATACTTGCTAAACCACTCGCCAAAGAGCGAGTACCCATTGCCGTAGCAAATGCACCACTTGCCTGATTCTGCATTCCCAAAGCCATTGATGCACCACCACTTGCTGTGGTTGGTGTAAAGTCATTAGGGTTTAAAGTATCTCCAGTTAAAGCAGCATAAAGTGCTCCTATAGTTTTTCCTGATTTTGCATCTATACCATTCACGACTTGCCGAACATCATCGCCACCAATAGCAATAGATGAATTACCCGATGCACGTGTATTCGCACCTAATGAGATTGCTTGGTCACCACTCGCCCACGATTCTGCCCCAATCGCAATAGACTGATTTGATGCTGAATTTGTTGGATTAAATGTCGAAGAATTTGAACCTATAGCAATACTTGATGTTGTCGGTGCACAGGCAGTATTTCCTAAAGCCAATGAATTAGTAGATTTTGCACCACCAGTTAATGTATTCGTATTAACACTTGCTGTTGCTGTGGTTGTACAGTTAATAGAGGTCGTTGCAGTACCGTTATCAGAAGCCTCATATCCAGCAAAAGCATTCGAGGAAAAAGTAATAATACTAATAGTTTTTATTACAGTACCCACTTTTGTCTTTTTATTACCTCTAGCAATTTCAGATACTGCAACCCATATTCCAAGTGAGACATTCCATATAACTTTATAAATATGATTTATTTTCACAACAACGCTCTATTCGTATAAAATTAGATCGCTAAAATAACGTAAAAAAATAAAATTAGTAGATGTAGTTATCATATTTAAATTTTATTCATAAAAATAAAATTTATTCGCAATTGATCTAAGTAGATATAGTGAATAAAATTCACGCTCAATTATTACTGTAATTAAAATACGGGGCTGCAACCGTGACTTTTCCTCCTGAAAAAATTATAAAAAGAAATATTGATACGATTGAATTAAGCAATGGAATAATTGTACATAGGATTTACTCCTCCCAAGATATCGATGTAAAAGAGAACTATATCAATGATAAAAAAGAACAAATAAATTTATACTTAACAATAAGTTCAGATTACACACCATCATTTCACCCTATCACATCCGAATTTATATTTTCAGAAAAAATTTATCAAAAATCTAATAAAAACCAAACAGAGCATCTAAATATAAATCAAAAAAATGATACTTTTAATGAGTATAGTTTATTAATACAAATCCCTAAAAACATATTAAACAAATGGGAGAATTATTTTAAAATACCTAAATGGATAGATTTAGATTTTTTATTATCAGAAGAAACAAATCAATTATCAATAAATATAAGTCAAAAAAAAATCATTATGATCATAATGGAAATATTAAGATTTAAAACAATTAATAACTTTAATTTTTTAGATTTTGAATGTCTGGTTTTAAACTTATGTTCAAATATTTTATCCATACAAGATGTTAAAATATATCAAAATAAAATTGATAATATTTTAGATATTATTCATCATGATCCATTTATGGATATTTCTATTAATGACCTAGCAAAATTGGCTGGAACAAATGAATCTTATCTAAGGCAAGAATTTAAAGATAAAATGGGGATAACCATTGGAACCTACATCAAAGACATGAAACTCAAAGAAGCAAAAAAACTACTGATTTATAACAATTTAAAAATTAAAGACATCGCTAAGTTGTGTGGGTACAATGATATCGGTTATTTTTCAAAAATAATCAAAAATGTAAACTAAACTCATGTCAAATTTTTTACTTTTAATCGATCAAATGTTATTGACTATCTTAGTCTGCAAATAAAATTAACATTAATTAAACATATTTAATAAAATATTTAACATAACAATTGGTAAAGATTTGAACACCACCTTATTTATACGATTTATCTTTTCCCGTTATCAACGGTATCGATAAAAATGATATATTCAATTCACCAACATCCCTCATTTTTAATTATTTTTTATGAAGCAAAATTCACTTTAATTACATAAAGTGATTTATATCACACTATTTGTATATAAATTCAATCCTATTTTTTATTAAAGTTTGTCTTACATATATCGTCAAAAATTCATTTTGAACAAATACACCATGAATTATCCAAGTACTCTTCATTGTTAAAATGATCATGATAGATGGCATTAAATGAACATAAGCTGATTTTTAGATATTTCGGCTACAAAATTTTTGATGATTATTTTTTAGATATTCTGATAAAAACTCCCCGTAAATCTGTCCATACTCTGCCATGTTTCTGGTAAATATGTATGATATTTTCAGCAAGATTTTTCTGGGTCATAGAGCAATATCCGTTTTAGTGCTATTGGAAATTTGATTTTTTCTTACCGGATTCATTTTAAACTTGGATCAAAATCTCGGCGAAACTACCCACAGCAGTGTAATTTTGTCATATAATTTAGCCCGCTAGCTAACAGCCCGCTCAAGAGAAATTTGATATGACAACAATTATCAAACAAGATGACTTGATCACATCAGTCAAGGATGCACTTCAATTCATTTCATACTACCATCCGCAAGATTTTATTCAGGCGATGAGTCGTGCGTATGATCGTGAAGAAAACAAAGCTGCGAAAGATGCCATTGCACAGATTCTGATTAACTCACGTATGTGTGCAGAAGGCCATCGCCCAATTTGCCAAGATACAGGGATTGTGAATGTCTTTGTTGACGTGGGTCTGGATGTTAAATTCGATTTAACCATGAGCCTAGATGATGCCATTAACGAAGGTGTTCGCCAAGGTTATCTGGAAAACAGTAACGTACTACGTGCATCGGTGCTTGCTGATCCTGCATTTGGTCGTAAAAATACTAAAGACAATACCCCTGCTGTTATTCACTACAAACTCGTACCAGGGAATAAAGTCGATATTACCGTTGCAGCAAAAGGCGGTGGTTCAGAAAACAAATCTAAACTTGCAATGCTAAATCCATCTGACTCTATTGTCGATTGGGTACTTAAAACTGTACCGACAATGGGTGCAGGCTGGTGTCCACCAGGTATGCTCGGTATCGGGATTGGTGGGACTGCCGAAAAAGCCATGATGCTTGCAAAAGAAGCACTCATGGAAGAAATTAACATGGATGAACTTCTGCGTCGCGGCCCTGAAAATAAAATCGAAGAACTTCGTATCGAAATCTTTGAAAAAGTAAATGCGCTCGGTATCGGTGCTCAAGGTCTTGGCGGTTTAACCACAGTTCTTGATATTAAAATCAAAGATTACCCTTGCCATGCTGCGGGTAAACCCGTGGGTATGATTCCGAACTGTGCAGCGACTCGTCATGCACATTTCCAACTTGATGGTTCAGGTGTAGCACATATTCAAGCGCCAAAACTTGAAGACTATCCACAAGTCACTTGGGATTCTTCAAAATCTAAACGTGTTAACCTAGACACGATTACCCAAGAAGAAATGGACTCATGGAAACCAGGCGATACATTATTGCTCAACGGTACTATGTATACAGGCCGTGATGCTGCGCATAAACGTCTTGTTGAAATGATCGACAATGGTGAAGAACTTCCTGTTGACTTAAAAGGTAAGTTTATCTATTACGTTGGGCCTGTTGATCCTGTAGGTGATGAAGTCGTTGGACCTGCTGGCCCGACTACTGCAACACGTATGGATAAATTCACACGTAAAGTGCTTGAACATACAGGCCTGTTCGGCATGATTGGTAAAGCAGACCGTGGCCCTACTGCGGTTGAAGCAATTAAAGACAACAAAGCAACTTACCTTATGGCTGTTGGTGGTGCTGCGTATCTTGTATCTAAAGCAGTCCGCCAAGCAGAAGTTGTTGCCTTTGCTGATTTAGGAATGGAAGCAATCTACAAATTTGTTGTAGAAGATATGCCTGTTTCTGTTGCTGTAGATGTGAATGGCACATCTATTCATGCGATTGCACCCAAAATCTGGCAAGCAAAAATTGGAAAAATTCCTGTGACTGATGCAACGGCATAACTGTCGTAACTGAAACACATCAAAAAAACACGCCACTTGGCGTGTTTTTTATTTACATTAGCAAGCTATTATCTTTTTCATAGGGGTTTTAGGCATGCAACTCAAAAGCATCAGCCAGATTATTGCTTTACTTGGTGGATTTTTTTTCTTTAATGCGAGTCATGCAACACCCGCCTCTCCAACTTCAATTAACAAACTCTTCGATGTTTTACAAATTAAACAAAACACACAAGCTATGGTTAAACCGCAACAACTAAAAATGCTTGGTTTAGATAAAGAACAATTTTGGACATCCGTTGAGCCTCAACTGAAACAACTCTATCAACAAAATTTAACCGAAGAAGAAATTCAAGCACTCAACCGTTTTTATGAAACACCTGAAGGACAATCTCTTTCGCAAAAAATGCCATACTTAAGTCAACAAACTTATGAAGTTGTGATTAAAAACATGATGAATAATAGTAGTTTAAGTAACGGATTATTTAAAGTTTTAGGCCTAGAAAACAATTAATTTCAAATTCACATTTGCGCCACATGATTGAAATACTCAAATATTATGAGTATTTTCATTCATTAATATAGATGTAATGAAGTTTTGATATATTCAGATCTGTTGATATTTTACACTTACAACTTAAACCAATAGTGTGCAATTTACAGATGATACAAAAGCAAATATGATGATGTTTAGTCATTCTAAATGAATCATTTTGGATAAAATAGCAACAATAAATATCAACAGACTTCGTTCTACCAGTAAAAAAAATGAAATACCAATTTCGGAAATAATCTCATGTTAAAATTAAAAAATCTTTGCTTACCTTTCGTACTCACTCTTGGTTGCTTAAGCTCTGCTGCGTTTGCAACACCAGCAAAACCAAGTTCTGTCGAACAGTTGGTACAACTTGCGCAGGTCCATAAAACAGTACAAGACTCTATTCAAGCCATGCGTCCTGTTTTTCAACAAAAATCTGTTCAAACAATTCAAAGATATACAGGACATCAGACCTTAACAGCCCAAGATTTAACAGCAAGCCAACAACTTACAACAGTACTGCAAAATATGACGGCTGAAAGCTTAAAAAATGCCAATATAGATGAAATGATTCGAAATATTTATCAGCAGAATTTTACTGAAGAGGAAGTTCAAGCTTATATTCGTTTTTTAAACACACCTGAAGGTCGTTCAATTACACAGAAAACACCCATGATCATGAACCAAATAGGTCAGGATGTAGCAAAACTCACTCAAAAAGGTGAGTTCAGCCAACAGCAACAAGAAAAATATAAACAACAGATCCAAGACATCTTAAAACCATTACCAAAGCAAGCAAAAACCAAATAAAAAGAAAGTTAAATCCAATCCCATAAAAAAACGCGCATTAAAATGCGCGTTTTTTAACTAAAAATAAAACTAGGCTGATTTAGAATCGACAACTTTCAATTCTGTTTTATCTTCTGTTGCAGTATGAGGTTTGTTGGTGCGTTCAGCTTTGAACTCAGGCGCAGCCTGATCATCAATCACTGCTTTTGTCACAACCACTGTACCTACATCGCTACGGCTTGGTAAGTCATACATGGTTTCAAGGAGTACATTCTCTAAAATCGAACGTAAACCACGCGCCCCTGTATTGCGTTCCAATGCTCTTTTGGCAACTGCACGTAATGCTTCAGATTCAAACACCAAATCAACATTTTCCATATCGAATAAATGTTCATATTGACGTGTTAAAGCATTCTTTGGTTCTGTCAAAATCTGCACAAGTGCTTCTTCATCTAGTTCCTCTAAAGTGGCAATGACAGGCAAACGTCCGATAAATTCAGGAATAAGACCAAAACGTACCAAATCATTCGCTTCAACTTGACGGAAAAGTTCAGATACTTTTTTAGTATCATCCTTTTTCTTCACTTCTGCATTAAAGCCAATGCCACCCTTTTCCTGACGCTGCTGAACAATTTTTTCCAGACCAGAGAACGCACCACCACAAATAAATAAAATATTCGAAGTATCGATCTGGATAAATTCTTGCTGTGGATGTTTACGCCCACCCTGAGGTGGAATTGAGGCAACTGTTCCCTCAATCATTTTCAGCAAGGCTTGTTGTACACCTTCACCAGACACATCACGTGTAATTGATGGATTCTCAGATTTACGCGTAATCTTATCAATCTCATCAATATAAATAATGCCTTTTTGTGCTTTTTCGACATCGTAATCCGCTTTTTGCAAAAGCTTTTGTACAATGTTTTCAACGTCTTCACCAACATAACCTGCTTCGGTGAGTGTTGTCGCATCTGCCATTGCAAAAGGAACATCTAGCAAACGTGCCAAAGTTTGCGCAAGCAATGTTTTACCCGAACCTGTTGGTCCGATCAGCAAAATATTACTTTTCGCAATTTCAACATCATCATGCTTACGACCCGTATGGGCCGTTTTTAAGCGTTTATAATGGTTATAAACTGCAACTGACAAGGTTTTCTTGGCCGTGTCCTGACCAATCACATATTGGTCAAGTGCAGCACGAATTTCATGAGGTTTTGGCAATGGACGGTTTGCCCAGTCACCAGAATTTACTTGCTGACTGGTTTGTACCAAGTCTAAGCATACATCCACACATTCGTTACAAATGTAGGCGTCCTCACCTGCAATCAGTTTCCCGACTTCAGACTGCGTTTTACCGCAAAATGAACAATGTTTTTGTCCTTGAGGATGATTGGACATATTTTCTCCAATTTAATCTTTTTTAAATTATGGACGTTTTGTCAATACAGCATCAACCAAACCGTACTCTTTTGCAGCCTGTGCTGTCATAAAGTTATCACGATCGGTATCACGCGCAACAGTTTCAAAATCCTGACCGCTATGTTCTGCCATTAAACGATTTAAACGTTCTTTAATAAATAGAATTTCACGTGCATGAATTTCAATATCTGACGCTTGTCCACGGAAACCACCTAAAGGCTGGTGGATCATTACACGGGCATTTTCAAGACAATAGCGTTTGCCTTTTGCACCTGCGTTCAATAAAAATGCGCCCATTGAAGCCGCTTGTCCCATACAAATGGTTGAAACATCAGGCTTAATAAACTGCATCGTATCGTAAATTGCCATACCCGCAGTCACAGAACCACCCGGTGAGTTAATATAAAGATGAATATCTTTATCAGGGTTCTCTGCTTCTAAAAATAACATTTGCGCAACAATGAGGTTTGCCATGTTATCTTCAACTTCACCTGTCAGAAAAATAACACGCTCTCTTAAAAGACGCGAAAAAATATCAAATGAACGTTCACCACGAGAGGACTGCTCTACAACAACAGGAACTAAAGCATTTTCAATATCTGGAACATACATACGTTTATTTATTCCTAAATTTTTATGACCTAAACCATAGCAACAATATGAGGGATAAAAGTCAAAATTGCAAAACTATTCCTGATTTAATTAACAGATAAATACTTAAAAAATAGTGATGCTTTGAACTGTCTTTTCGTTGCATAAAAAAAGGCGCGTTAACGCGCCTTTTTTAAAGAACTTGATTAGCCTTGTTGACGAGCTTGTTGTTCTTTCAACAATTCTTCATAAGATACAGCTTTATCAGTTACTTTAGCAGAAGCCAAGATGTGATCTACAACTTGATCTTCTAAAACAACAGCTTCGATTTGAGCGCGTTGCTGTTTGTCATTTTTGAAGTATTCAACCACTTCAGTTGGATCTTCGTAAGAAGAAGCCATATCTTCGATGTAAGCTTCTACACGAGTTTGATCAACTTCAAGGTTAGCATCAGCCAATACTTTGCTGACCAATACACCAAGTTTTACTGATTTTTCAGCTTGTTCTTTGAACAAGTCATCTGGAAGCATGCTAGAGTCAAATGCTTTCGCACCTTGTGCACCAAACTGCTGAGTGAATTGTTGGATCATTTGTTGACGTTGACGGTCAATTTCCTGAGCAACCATTGCAGCTGGTACTTCGATTTCGTTAGCAGCAACCAACGCATCAAATGCAGCTGATTTAACTTGGTTACGAAGACCATTTTTCACTTCACGTTCCATATTTTTACGAACGTCAGCTTTTAATTTTTCAACGCCTTCTTCTTCAGTTAAACCAAAGATTTTTAAGAATTCAGCATCAATTTCTGGTAATTTCGCTTTTTCAACTTGTTTAACAGTGATCTTGAATTGCGCTTGTTTACCCGCAAGGTTTTCAGCTTGGTAATCTTCAGGGAAAGTAACATCGATTACTTTTTCTTCGCCTGCTTTCATACCTACGATTCCGTCTTCAAAACCAGGAATCATACGACCAGCACCTAACACAAGTTTAAAGTCTTCTGCTGAACCACCTTCAAACTTCTCACCATCAATAGAACCTTCAAAGTCGAAAGTTACTTGCATGTCTTTTTTCGCCATGCCTTTGGTTACAGCCCAAGTTTGACGTTGTTTTTGCAAGTTTTCGATCATTTGATCGACATCTTTATCAGTGATTTCAGAAGATTTACGTTCAACTTCTAAACCATCAAATGCTTTCACTTCAACTTCTGGATAAACTTCTACAGTCGCTTCAAAAACCAAAGCATCATCTTTGTTTTCAACTTTTTCAATGTTTGGCATGCCAACAGCATTGATTTTTTCTTGTTGAATTGCTTCAAAAACGCTATCACGAATAATGTCGTTTACAACTTCTTGATAGATACCAGCACCATATTCACGGCGTACAACATCTACAGGTACTTTACCTGGGCGGAAGCCGTTGATTTTCGCAGTTTTGGCAGTGCGTTTTAAGCGAGCTTCAAATTGCTCGTTAACACGGCTCGTCGGTACAGATACGTTTAAACGACGGGCAACGCCCGAAACCGCTTCAGTCGTTACTTGCATGGCTTCCTCAATTATCTAGTTAGTAGTAGCAAATTTTTAAAGTCGTGTATTATAAGCCATCATTGCAAGATATACAAAATTTTGGCTCGAGATTATTAAAAACTCACCAATAATTTACATTTCTAACCTATTTCACCTTATCAAGCTGATGATTCAGAATTGATCATTTTGTGAAAAAAACAATATAGTTAAAAAATCTTCTGACAAAGAACTTAAGCATCAAGTCACAAAGTGATACTATTTTTATAGATTTAAATTTGACTTTCAAAAGCATTAACGCAAGCTTAAACCGAATAAAAAAATACAAAAAATTTCTTATAGATCATACAATCACGTTAAAGAAAAACATTTCTACATCACGATTTACAAAACCTATCGTTAAACTGAAACCTCAAAAAACCTTTTTGGAGAAAGGCGATGAGTTTTTTAGATGAAGTAGGAAAAATTGCCGGTGCGATTGTTGCTGAACAAGCTGTTGATAAGCTTGATCCAGATGCAGGTCTCCTAGAAAAAGCCGCAAGTGCTTTTGCAGGTTATGAAGCGACCAAAATTGCAGAAGAAAAATTAGAAAATCATGATGAGCAACAACCTTCTGATGATGAATCTTAATTTTTCATAATCTGATTCTGATGAGAGGCTGTTGGCATTTCACTCATACCGACAATGCAGACTGTGTATTTTTAATGCAAAAGTTTTTAAGTATTTTAAAATTCAAATGATGAAATTTAGCCGCTCTAAATATAAATCATTGTCCACAAATAAATACCAAAAATAGTCTGCTTTCAATGGATGATAAATGAAATGCCAATACCCTCACGGATTCTTAAAACAGTTCTCTAAACCCAAGAATCCTCCTAGCATCCCCAAACAAATCATCAAAAATAATTTCACCAGATCTGCTAAATTCATTTTTAGTCATTAGATTTTTTAAATGCAAAGATTCACTTCATCCCAATGTAGGTTCTTTATTACAGACCTTCCCCATATAGCGCTTAATAAAAATCAAACCGCATATTATATTTTTTAAAAAATAATATATAAACACTTAATCAATCTAACAATAGTGATCAAAATTTCACCAAAACTGTCTTTTAAAACTAGCATCCCCCTGATATCGATCATTTTTATACTCATAAATAGTAATAATTATTATTTACAATTGAGTAAGTTATTATTATTCAATTTATCAATTAATATTAAATTCAATTACTTAATATACTTTTCATAAATTCTTTCTAAAAATTCATAATAAATACATATTCTTTATCGGTTTTTTCTATCAAAATATAGTGATATTAATAACAATAATTATTAACATTTAAAAAATCTTTACAATTAGCCTCCTTTAGAAGCATTTACTATGTCACGTATCAAAACTCATAAGAAGATTGTTTCTTCTGCATTCGCCTCTTCTCTCTCTTTATTCGCAACAGCAGCAATTGCGCAAGATGAAAGCACTGTGCTCCCCACAATTCACTCCCAAGCACAAAAAAATGAGGAGGGTTTCAAGGTCGATCACTCAGCAAATACCAAATATGTTGCCGCACTTTTAGATACACCTAAATCTGTTGCTGTTGTGTCGCAAAAACTTTTACAAGAAACCAGTGCAAACTCTTTAACACAAGCCTTACAAAATGTTCCTGGCATTACCTTCGCTGCTGGTGAAGGTGGTACACCATTTGGTGATACACCTTATATCCGAGGGTACAGTGCTCAATCTTCTATCTATGTCGATGGGGTTCGTAACTCAACACTACAAAACCGAGATATGTTCGCTGTTGAACAAGTTGAAGTCACCAAAGGTTCTAGCTCTGCCCTTTCAGGCGGTGGCGGTGTTGGCGGAAGTATTAACCTGATTACAAAAGTTGCCCATCAAGGCGATCAATATCAGGGAACCGTAGCAGGTGGTACAGACAGTTATCGGCATATCATGCTTGATGCCAACAAAGATTTTGGCAATAGCGTAGCAGGTCGTGTTGTGGTTATGGGGCATCAAAATGATAAACCCGGTGAAACGAATGGTGCTGAATATAACCGTGTAGGCATTGCCCCAAGTCTTGCATGGGGGTTGGGTACTGCAACACGTGGTACGCTCAGCTATTATTTCCTAAAAAGTGATGATGAACCCGATGCAGGAATTCCTTTCCCCACAACAGGCGGAAAACCAATCTCGGTTAAACAAGGCACATACTATGGTTGGAAAAATCGCGATTTTGATAAACGAGAAAATCATATTGGGACATTTAAGTTAGAGCATGATTTTAATGACAATCTGACCTTGACCAATACTGCGACCTATACCAAATCAAAAACCAATTATATTTATACCAATGCCGATGACTCTAAAGGAAACGTGGTAAATGGTAGTGTCTGGCGTGGACATTCTTTAAGCCGTATTTCGAATACCGATGCTTATGGTGACCAGCTTGCCTTGACTGGAAAATTCAATACTGGTTTCCTCAAACACAGTTTTAATGTAGGTGCAGAATGGAGTTATCAAACTACAGATCTAGGTTTGTACATTACGCCCGCAACAAGCAGTACATGTACAGCATCTAACTACCAATGTACAGATTTATACCATCCAACAAATCCAGCCTATACAGGTACAATTACGCCTTATAGCAATATGAACACAACAAGAAGTCGAACAACTTCGCTATATGCTTTAGATAGTATTGAATTTACACCACAATGGTTACTGAATTTAGGGCTACGTTGGGACAAATTTGATACCAGTTTAAAATATAATAAAGCATCAATGACCTATGCTGGTGTTTCATCAGTCGGTGTAAATGCAGAAAGTGATAGTGATTTCCTCTCTTATCAAACTGGTTTAGTCTTTAAACCAACTGAAAATGGTAGCATCTACGCAAGCATTGCAACGTCCGCCAATCCTGTGGGAATTGGTCAAGGTGACAGTAGCGAATCTTCTGTCAGTACGGCTATTGCCGACCTTAAGCCTGAAAAATCACGTACTTATGAAATTGGAACCAAATGGAATATTTTCAATAAACGTGCCAATATTACAGCCGCTATTTTTCGGACCGAAAAACAAAATACCCGTATTCAAGATGCCAGTGGTTTATATTCCAATGTAGGTGACAGCCGAGTGGATGGCTTTGAACTGGGCTTAAATGGTCACTTAACCCCAAAATGGGAAATCGCTGCTGGATATAGCTATTTAGACAGTGAACTAAAAACCCCTGGTTATAGTTGCCGTGGCACCACATGTACTGTCACACCGGCAGGTGGTCCAATTCCATATGTTGCCAAAAATAGTGCGACACTGTGGTCAACCTATAAAGTTTTACCAAAATGGACTGTAGGTGCAGGTGCTCAATACAAAAGCCGTGCTTATGTAAACTCAAGCGCCACTGCTGAGAAATATATGCCTGCGTACACCATTTACAATGCAATGATGAAATACGATGTTAATCCGAATGTAAACCTTCAGCTCAATGTGAATAACATTTCAGACAAGCGTTATTTCACCAGTGCCCATGCAGCACACTATGCCTTTGAAGGTGATGGTCGTAATGCGGTCTTGGCTGTGAATTTTAAATATTAATTCAAACCCTCTTTCATCCATGTAAATGATTGTTATTTGTAATAACCAGCGAATTTCATCATTCGTTGGTTTTTGACATTAAAATGATCTTGAGGTAGGACAAATCCACAATGATGCTTCATGTTCCCAACGTCTTAAGCAAGACTCAAGTCGCCCAAATTCGAGAAGCCATGCAGCAAAATGACCAGTGGATTTCTGGAAGTAAAACTGCTGGACATCAAGCGACAAAAATTAAAAATAATCTCCAAATTGATGCCAATAGCGATTTATATAAAGATCTCAATACGTTCATTTTCCAAGCTATCCAAAGTAACCTTCTCATTCAATCCTTTGCATTGCCTAAAAAAATTCTTCCGCCTATGTTTAACTGTTACCAAGATGGCGGGCATTATGGCAATCATGTCGACAACGCTGTGCAGTGGTCTAAACTTGATCAAACCGCCATTCGAACCGATGTTTCAATCACCATTTTCTTATCTGAACCTGATGAATATGAAGGTGGTGAACTGATTGTTGAAGATTGCTATGGTAGCCATGAGGTTAAACTTGATGCAGGCGATGCCATTGTTTACCCTGCAACCAGTTTGCACCGAGTAGAATCCGTCACTAAGGGGGTACGTATTGCTTCATTTACATGGATGCAAAGCATGGTCAAGGATGACTGGCAGCGTTCCATGTTGTTTAATCTTGATATGACCATTATGAGCCTAAAACAAAAAATCGGTGATTGTGAAGAAGTCCTTAACCTCACCAATCACTACCACAACCTACTGCGCCAATGGGGAGACGTTTAATGACATCCACCCAACCATTGGCTGCATTAAATGAGATTCCAGCCTATTTACAGACATTACTCGACTATGAAAAACAGGCAGTACAACACTTAGCTCCAGATGTTTGGGGCTATTTGTCTGGTGGTGCAATGCGTGAAATTAGTGTGGGACAAAACCTTTCACAATTTGAAAGAATCCAACTGATTCCCAGACATTTAAATGACCTGACTCAAGGCAATACCTCGCTTGAACTCTTTGGACAGCATTATCCACACCCCATTTTTTTAGCCCCGATTGGTCATCAACAACTTTTTCACCCTCAAGGTGAAGCCGCCACTACCCTTGCGGCTGAAGTCATGCAAAGTAATTATGTGCTCAGTACCTTTACCAATACGGCAATGGATCAGCTCAACCCGCACAATCCTTACAAATGGTTTCAGTTGTATTGGCAAGGGTCACGGGAAAAATCCTATCCACTGATTGGACAGGCCGAACAGTATGGTTTTAAAGCCATTGTCATCACGGTAGATGCTCCACATGTCGGGATTCGTGACAGAGAACGACAACTTGCTTTTCATTTACCCAATGACATGCAGCATCCACACACACCAACACATATCAGTTTTCCCGATGTGTCACCATCTGAACACAAACTGTTTAATGGGTTAATGAAGGTTTCTCCCAAATGGGATGACATTGAATGGCTCGTCAAAAACACCCAATTACCTGTGTTGTTAAAAGGCGTGTTACACCCTGCCGATGCAAAAAAGGCCATTGAACTTGGTGTTCAAGGTTTAATTATTTCAAATCACGGTGGCCGTATTTTAGATACCAGCATTTCTCCCCTTACCGCATTGGAAATAATTAAAGACCATCTGCCAGCAGATATTCCATTGCTTTATGATGGTGGTATCCGCCGAGGAACCGATGTCTTTAAAGCCCTTGCACTTGGCGCGTCAGCCGTTTTAATTGGACGACCTTATATTTACGGACTCGCCACTGCGGGTGCTTTAGGTGTCGCACATGTCATTCGTACCCTATTAGAAGAATTTGAAGTTACGATGGCATTAATGGGAACAGCTACCTTAAAAGAGATCAATCGTGACTATATTTACCGAAGTTAAACCGAAGTATGAGAAAATTTTTCCATAATATGGACTTTCTTCTAAAATTCGGTAAATATTTTCCAATCAATGCGATTAATATAACAATACATAGTGTACAGCGATGTATTGCACTCAAATTGTTGCGATGGCATCACACGTACTCAAAACACCTGTGCCATGATTGCCTATGGATTACAAAATGAAAGTTTTATTGATCGACCCAATCACTCATATAACGCCCAATACCCTTGGACATCTGCGACTGAGTAATTAACTTTTATTTGATTCATCAACAATTTAAGCAATTGAAATCTTGATTTAACACACCATATTTAAAGTAGACGTTGCCATTACCCCAGCGCAAAACTACGAGCAAGGAGCAATCCCATGATGTTGGCAGACCCAAGTAAGAAATACCGTCGCATGTACCAACGAGTCGATTTACCTGATCGTCAGTGGCCAAATAACGAAATTAACCAAGCCCCGATTTGGATGAGCACCGACTTACGTGACGGCAACCAAGCCATTTTTGAACCAATGGATCTTGAACAAAAATTTAAGATGTTCCAAATGCTGGTTAAAATTGGGTTCAAACACATCGAAATTGGTTTCCCTTCGGCATCTCAAATTGATTTTGACTTTACCCGTAAATTAATCGAAGAAAATCACATTCCAGAAGATGTATACATCGAAGTTTTGGTACAAGCACGTGATCATTTGATTGCACGTACATTTGAAGCACTTGAAGGCGCAAAACGTGCCATCGTCCATATTTATAATTCAAACTCGCCAACCTTCCGTCAAAAAGTATTAAATGTAGATATTGCTGGGGCAAAACAACTTGCAATCAATGCTGCTGAAAAAGTGAAAGAATACGCAGCAAAACAGCCTGAAACGCAGTGGATTTTCCAATATAGCCCTGAATGTTTCTCTGCTACAGAACTTGAAGTGGCTAAAGATGTTTGTGATGCAGTCACCAAAATTTGGGATGCACGTCCAGAACAAAAAGTGATTTTGAACTTGCCTGCAACCGTTGAAGTTTCAACACCAAATGTTTATGCCGACCAAATCGAATGGATGCACCGCAACATCGAACGTCGTGATGGTGTGTTGATTTCGGTTCACTGCCACAATGACCGTGGTTGTGGAATTGCCGCTTCTGAACTTGCGATTATGGCAGGCGCAGACCGTGTAGAAGGCTGTGTGTTTGGGAATGGTGAACGTACAGGTAATGTCGATGTTGCGGCAATGGCATTAAATATGTACAGCCAAGGCGTTGCGCCAAATCTTGATTTTTCCAATATCAACGAAATCATTGCAACTGTTGAAGAATGTACAGGTTTACCGATTCATCCTCGTCATCCATACGCAGGTGATTTGGTGTTCACAGCTTTCTCTGGTTCGCATCAGGACGCCATTAAAAAAGGCTTTGAATTCCAGAAAAACCAAGAAATTTGGGATATGCCTTACTTGCCAATTGACCCGAAAGATTTAGGTCGTGACTACGATGCAGTGATTCGTGTCAACAGTCAGTCAGGTAAAGGCGGTATTGCATACTTACTTGAGTCAAACTACAGTGTGGTGTTGCCTCGTCGTTTACAAATTGAATTTAGCCAAGTGGTTCAAGAACATACCGATACCACGGCAAAAGAAATTTCAGCAGAACAAATCTGGGACTTGTTTAAAGACACGTATGTTGGCATTAAAGACAAAAACTATGTCGCTAAAAACTACAAATTGTCTGACGAAAATGGCAACCAGATCATTGATGTAGAAATTGAAGTCGATGGCGAAACCCAGCATTTACGTGGTGAAGGCAACGGCCCAATCTCTGCAATCGTGAATGCACTTCAATTGCCAATTGATGTCTTGAACTATGAAGAACGTAGCATTAGTTCAGGTGCACATGCCAAAGCCTTGACCTTAGTTGAATTACAAGTTAAAGGCACAGGCAAAAGCGCATTTGGTGCAGGGATTCATGACAACACTGTCACCTCTTCAATTGAAGCAATCTTCGCATGTACCAATCGTTTAATTGAACAAGGCTTACTTAGCACAGAAGATATCGTTTCTGAAGCTGTTTAATCTTTAAAAATCATTTAAAAAGGATACCTAAACTGGTATCCTTTTTGCTCTTAAGAGATTCAAAATAAATAAGGCGATTTATACTCGTGTCTTTTTCTTCCGCTGACTCGGTGGGTTTAGTCACCCCGCAAAAATACGCTTTTGAAGAGCCACTTGAACTCGAATGTGGTCGGGTTCTACCTCGTTTTGAGATCATGGTTGAAACTTATGGTCATCTTAATGCCGACAAATCCAATGCCATTCTAATTTGCCATGCACTTTCAGGTCATCATCACGCTGCTGGTTATCATCATGAAGATGATAAAAAAGCGGGCTGGTGGGATGCATGCATTGGCCCCAACAAGGCGATTGATACCAATAAATTCTTTGTTGTCGCGCTCAATAATATTGGGGGATGCAGTGGTTCTACAGGCCCGATTTCACCCAACCCAGACAACGGTAATTTGCCTTACGGTCCAGATTTTCCTTTAGTGACAGTGCGTGACTGGGTCAAAACCCAAGCCATGCTGTCTGACCGAATGGGCATTGATGTTTGGTATGCGATTGTCGGCGGTTCGCTCGGTGGCATGCAGGCACTACAATGGTCGGTTGATTACCCTGACCGTTTAAAAAATTGTGTGATTATCGCCAGCGCACCAAAACTTTCTGCACAAAACATTGCGTTTAACGAAGTGGCACGTCAGTCTATTTTGTCTGACCCAGATTTTCATCATGGGCGTTATTTAGAAAACGACAGCTATCCAAAACGTGGCTTAATTTTAGCGCGTATGGTCGGACACATTACCTATTTGTCCGAAGAAGCCATGAAACAAAAATTTGGACGAGACTTAAAGTCAGGCAAATTTATGTATGGCTTCGATGTCGAATTTCAGGTCGAAAGTTATTTACGCTATCAGGGCGAACAGTTCAGCCGTAACTTCGATGCCAATACCTACCTGATCATGACCAAAGCACTGGACTATTTCGACCCGTCTCGCGAATACGAACAGTCACTCCAAAAAGCCATGGCAAATACCAAATGCCGTTTCTTGGTGGTGTCCTTTACTACCGACTGGCGTTTTAGCCCCGAACGCTCACAAGAAATTGTCAATGCGCTGATTAGCAACCATAAGCCTGTCACTTATCTGGACATTGAAGCTGAACAAGGTCACGACTCTTTCTTGTTCCCAATCCCACTCTATGTGAAAACATTACGTGCATTTTTAGGTGGTGAACAACACCTTGCGGCAACACCTAAGGAGATTGTGTAATGCGTTTAGATCAGCAACTCGCAGAAAAATGGATTACACCGGGTTCAAGTATTCTGGATTTAGGCTGTGGTGATGGTGAACTTTTGGCTCATTTGAGCAAAAAACACCATATTCGTGCTTATGGATTAGAAATTGATCAAGAAAAGATTGCAATTGCGGTCAGTCGAGGGTTAAATATTATACAACAGGATCTAAATTTAGGTTTGCACCGCTTTGCTGACCAGTCTTTTGACTATGTGGTCATGGCTCAGGCGTTGCAAGCTGTTGATGCTCCTGATGTTTTATTACGCGATATGGTTCGTGTGGGGAAACAAGCCATTATTACCTTCCCTAACTTTGCGCATTGGAAGACGCGTTCTTTCCTTGCCTTAAAAGGGATGATGCCTGTTTCAGAAGCTCTACCTTACATGTGGTATAACACCCCGAATATTCATTTATGTACTTTTCGGGATTTTGAAGCACTGTGTGCAGAAAATCAGATTAAGATTATTAATCGACTCGCCGTGAATGGGAATCAGAAAGATAGTTTACTCAGTAAACATATTCCAAATTTATTTGGTGAAGTCGCAATTTATCGAGTAAGCGCCCTATGAAAAAAATCGTTTTAAGTACAATTCTTTTTGGAATTATTAGTACGCAAGTCCATGCAGATTATCTCCCGACACAACAATCTACTTCATCTCTAGCTGCTCGTTATTCAACAATGGGCTTTAACCAGTTGTTAAGCGAAGCAAAAGCCGGACAACCAGCAGCACAGTTCTACGTTGCAACACGTTATCAGTTTGGTAAAGAAGTTCCTAAAGATCTTGGTCAAGCTTTCTCTTGGTACAAAAAAGCCGCTGATCAAGGCGTTTCAGCAGCACAATTAAATGTTGGGCGTATGCTAGCGGATGGTTTGGGTACTTCAAAAAATGAATCTCAAGCACGTCGCTATCTTGAAAAAGCTGCGAGTCATGGTGACAACCGTGCCAGCTTTAACCTTGCATTGATGGATGAACATAAAAAGAATTATGTTGGTGCTTATCAGTGGTATGAGCTTTCAACACGTGATGGTATGTTAGATAACCGCGTTATCGACATGTCACAAACCAAAAAAACGGCTTTGGCTGCAAACTTAACACCTGAACAAATTCGTCAAGCGGTTGACCGTGCAGACAAATGGATTCAGGCACAATAAGTAAATTAAATCTTGAATGAAAAAGACACCAACACGGTGTCTTTTTTGTTTTTAAACCCAACTTTGTGCATAATTCCTTTAATTTTTTAGCCTTTGAGTAATTTCATATGTCAGCGCCAACATGGTTAGAACACGGTAGCCTCGTACTCGCAAGCAATAACAAAGGGAAACTTGCTGAATTTGAAAAGTTGTTTCAACAACTCGACTTACCCGTACAGGTTATTCCACAAGGTCAACTTCAAATTGAAGATGCTATTGAAGATGGTTTAAGTTTTGTAGAAAACGCCATTATTAAAGCGCGCCATGCTGCCCGTATTTCAGGTAAACCTGCAATGGCAGACGACTCGGGCATTTGTGTACCAGTACTGGGTGGTGCGCCAGGAATTTATTCGGCACGTTATGCAGGCGACCACGGTAACGATCAAGCCAACAATGAAAAACTTTTGGCAGACCTGATCCCCTTTCGTAAAGATGGCGAAACCATCGAAGGGATGTTCGTTTGTGTGTTGGCTTTAGTCACCCATGCCGATGACCCGTTGCCTCAAATTTTTCAGGGCGTTTGGAAAGGTCAAATTTTAGAGGAAATTCGTGGTGCAAACGGTTTTGGCTATGACCCACTGTTTTGGTTACCTGAACTTGGAAAAAGTAGCGCAGAACTTTCTAAAGAAGAGAAAAACCTGATCAGCCATCGTGGGCAAGCCATGCAATTGTTCCGTCAAAGTCTGGCAAAATAATCAAAAAAAGATAAAGAAAGTACGCTTCCTTTATCTTTTAATAAACTGCCAAATCACACCGTAGATGGCAATCATCAATATACTGATGATTGTCCCTGCTGCAATATAACGCGCTGAATATCCTGTACCCTGATAATGGGTTTCAAGTGCCACAATATTGGCTGCAGGCGGTAAACAGAATAAGAAAAACATCAACCCGATATAATGGTTCATAAACGGATTGGCAATTACAAAATAAGTAAAACTACAAATCACTGCTCCCAAAACCAACTTGGGTAACATCACCTTACAGCTATGAATTAAGTCCTGTTTAGACACCTGCGTATGGCGTAACCACATGCCTAAAACACTCATCCCTGTAAAAATCATCCCAATCTTAGACACTTGATACAGTTGTTCTAACCATTTGGGTTCGGCAAAATCCTGCAAGTGAAATAAGCGGCAAATCCCCGCAATGATCAGTGCAATAACAGGCGGAGATTGCATGACTTTTTTCAAGATTGCCAAAGGTGACTGTTTTTCCTGACTCACGGCGGTCACCGACCATACGTTTCCAAAAATTGAGCCGCCAACATATAACGCAATCATGGCAGAACTAATTTCGTGCCCAAAAATAGCCAATGCAAATGGAAAACCCAACCATGCTAAATTGATATAACTGGCACACAGCGCAATTAAACGGTCTTTAAAGCGATAGACAAAATAACCATAGACCAAAATCGCAGAAATAAAGCTAAAACACATCAGTCCCAGACTACCTGTCTGGTAATACACCATGTTGTAAATGATCACAAATGGAATAAAAAAGCGGGCAAGTACACTTGAAAATATCTTTTTAAGATTTCCCACATATGGCGTCGAAGCCAATAACCATCCTGAAAGAAATGCGATAAATGGAAGAATTAAAGTCACAACTCCATTTCCCTGTGTGATAAGTCGATTTATGCTAACACGAACTTTATCGTCATCACTTAAATTCCTTGATTATTCATAGGCCATGTTCGGGTGGCTGACAAAATGCAATATTTAGGTGTTGTAGTGGCTGCTGCATTGGTTGAACCTTTTCAAACCAATCTGCATGGTTTGCATAAATCCGTAAAAAATTTGAACTACGTGTTCCATATTCGGGACTTTGGATATACGTAGAAGATAAAAGATATTCGAGTTGCGTTGCAATGCCTGTGTCTGGCAATTGTGATTCATCTACCTGACGATCATCTTGTAAAATATCCCACACCACTTGCTCAAGTGTTGGTTCGTCCGTTTTGAGTTGCAACAAAGGTAAAAGTTCCTGTGTAAAGCGTGTCCGAAAATGTTGGGTTTTCTGCCAGAACTGCCCCATATTGGTGTTAGACAACACATAAACCCCATGTGGCAACACTTGCGGAGCTTCTCCCCGATTGCTCATATAAACCGCTTGCTCTCGTGTCCCCACGATCAGGTTAAACCCTGCATAGTGTTGTTGTACCGCTTCGAGCTGCTGAGCAAAACGAATCGGAGCAAGATCACTTGTTAAAAAGTCAGTCACGATCTGCCCACGTGAAGTGGTAAATTTTCGTGAGTCTTGTCCATCTCGATAATTGGTAATCACCGCCCAACGACCTGTTTGGGTGATACCCAACCATGTTCCGCCAGATTGTAAGTCTTGCCCTGCAATAATGGGCGAATCTTCCCAAAAATGAACATTGCGTGTAGGACGATGATAAAACTCATCCCGATTTGAAATCATGCACAGTGGCATGTCATCCACGACTTGCCATGCAATTGCGACAATACACATGTTCTTTCCTACAATTCTTTACACATTGAATGTACAACATTTTCTTCAAGATTCAGATAAAATTACGCCAAATATGAATAGAAGGGAGCACTATGCTGACCTATCCAAATATCGATCCCATTGCCGTAAGCCTTGGCCCGCTCAAGGTACACTGGTATGGATTAATGTATCTCCTCGCTTTTTTATGCGCATGGGGCTTGGCAACTTATCGAGCAAAACAACGTACAGACTGGACTTCCGAAATGGTTTCCGATCTGGTCTTTTATGGTGCTTTAGGTGTTGTAATTGGTGGACGTATTGGTTATGTCCTATTTTATGAGTTTGACCAATTTCTAGCGCATCCTCTCTGGCTGTTTCAGGTCTGGACTGGTGGCATGAGCTTCCATGGTGGTTTTATCGGTGTCATGGTCGCCATGATTTTATGGTGCCGAAAATACCAAAAAACATGGTTCCAAACCATGGATTTTGTTGCGCCTTGCGTTCCGACAGGACTCATGTTTGGTCGTATCGGTAACTTTATTGGTGGTGAACTCTATGGCCGTGCTGTCACCGATCCGAACTATCCTTTTGGGATGATTTTCCCAACTGACCCGTTGCATCTGGTACGTCATCCATCACAAATTTATCAGGCACTTTGCGAAGGCTTATTGCTGTTTCTTGTGCTGTGGTGGTTTAGTAGCAAACCACGCCCACGAATGGCAGTCTCTGCTTTATTCTTGATTGGTTATGGCTTGGCTCGTTCCTTTATGGAGTTTTTCCGCGAACCCGATGCCGATCAGGGCTTTATCCTTTTAGGTTGGGTGACCAAAGGACAAATGTTATCTTTCCCAATGATTATTATTGGTTTACTGCTTTTACTTATCGCCTATCAACGTAAAATTTACGACTGGGGCCCAAATAAAAACAACTAAATTCAAGGGAGCGAATGCTCCCTTTTTCATGCTAAAGTGAAACCGTTTAATAAAGATAAAATCGTTATGCTCGAATTCTGGTTTAATCCTGACATCTCATTTGCCCGTAAATTATGGATTTTGCTGATTGCAATTACCATTATGGTTGGACTGCATTTAAAAGCACCAATGCCTGTTGCCTTAATGGGACTATTTGCAATGACTGGACTGGTTTTTCTGGTCTGCCGTTTCTGTAAATTACACCTAACTGACAACGACCCACGCAAGCTGCTGTATCGTGTATTTACCTGGATTCCACTGGCATTACTGTGCGCGCTGATCTTTATGAAAGCCATGAATCACCTACTTGAATGGGGTGTACAAGGCATTGCGATCATGGTCGTGACCATTTGCATTTTTTCACCTCAAGTCTTATTCAAAAAACCATCTCATGTTTAATTTACTTAATTTTTGGTACTCAGAACGCTTGCATCGCCAACATAAATTTATCCTGAGCATTATAATTTGTGTCTGTTTGATGTGGCTGTCTAAAATTGCTGAACTACCAAAATGGATCGTCATTTGTAGCCTCGGCTTGGGAATAAGCGTTCATCTTTTAAGAGAACTACAACAACGATTTTTAAAAAATAAATTGGCTTTCATCAGTCACATACTCGCCATTTTACCCTTTGTCGGACTCTTGCTACTTTATACATTTTTACCGCAAGATCACCGTCTTATCTATGTTGGACAAATCATTGGCTTTGGCTTTTTAGGTTTCGTACTGGTTTCAACCCTACAGTACCGAGCGAAACGGCACTGATTCGGCATAGCGAAAAATTACTGCTTTCTGCTATGATGGACATCCACATCTGCTCTGTTTTAACAATGCAGACGGTGACATATCCAGTTCCAAATTTAGAGAGTTTTATGCGCGCTTATTTAGACCTTTTACAACATATCCTTGATAACGGCGGTGACAAAGGTGACCGTACAGGTACAGGTACACGTTCAGTATTCGGTCATCAAATGCGCTTTGACCTTTCAAAGGGTTTTCCACTTTTAACCACTAAAAAAGTGCATTTTCGTTCAATTGTGATCGAACTGTTATGGTTTTTAAAAGGCGATACCAACGTCCAATATTTACAAGACAACAAAGTCAGTATTTGGGATGAGTGGTCTACAGCCGAACAAACAGCACGTTTTGGTCGTCCTGCGGGAGAGCTTGGGCCTGTTTATGGTCATCAATGGCGTAACTTTGGTGCAACTAAAAATGCAGATAATAGCTATCAGCAAGATGGTTTTGACCAAATTTCTTGGTTAATCAACGAAATAAAAACCAACCCCAATTCACGTCGTTTAATCGTTTCAGGCTGGAACCCAAATGAAGCAGGACAAGTGGCACTACCGCCATGCCATACCCTGTTCCAGTTCTTTGTGCAAAATGGAAAACTATCTTGCCAGCTTTATCAACGTAGTGCCGATGTCTTTTTAGGGGTTCCGTTTAACATTGCTAGCTATGCCCTACTCACCCACATGATTGCGCAAGTCTGCGGATTAGGTGTCGGTGATTTTGTCTGGACAGGTGGTGACACGCATCTGTATGCCAACCATTTTGAACAAACCAAGCTTCAGTTAACCCGTGAACCACTACCTTTGTGCCAATTAAAATTAAACCCAGAAATTGACAATATTTTTGACTTTAAATTTGAAGATATCGAAATCGTCAATTATCAATCTCACCCTGGAATTAAAGCAGAGGTTGCTGTATGAGTTTTCAAGGACTAGAAATTGTACATGTGGTCGCGATGGATCAACAGCACTGCATTGGTAAAGGTAATGCGTTGCCGTGGCATATCTCTGCCGACCTCAAACACTTTAAAGAAATCACACAAGGTGGTGTGGTGGTGATGGGGCGAAAAACCCTAGAATCGATGGGACGCACACTACCTAAACGTGTCAATTGGGTCATTACCCGTGATGCCTCTTGGAATTTTGCAGGCGCAAAAATTGCCCATACCATTGAAGATGCCCTCAGTCAGGCTGCACTCGATGCTGCAAACAGTGAAAAACCGAACAGTATTTTCATTATTGGTGGCGGTGAAATTTTCAAGCAAACACTCGATATTGCAGACCGTTTAGAATTGACGCATGTTGAACTTGATGTTCAAGGTGATGCCTTCTATCCTGAAATTCCTGCAACATTTACCAAAACTATGAGTGAACAGCATCTAGATGAAGCGTCAAAAGTTCAGTTTGAATTTGCTCGTTACGAAAAAGTTTAAAGCCCATTTCATCAGTTTTTCACTGAACTAGGCGGATACTGATTTCAAAAAATGCCCAATGAATTTCATTGGGCGTTTGCCTTTTAATGGTTAAATCTAAACAGAAATTTATATCATGACAGATCAAATTATTTCGGTTGTTTCGTCATACTTTCAAGTACACGATCTTTATCAATAAAATGATGTTTCAATGCAGCCAGAAGATGTCCCATGACAACTAACCCTGCAAACCAAGATAGATAAACATGCACTGGATGAGTAATCGCCATTAATGCTGGATCTGGATTTACAAGTCTTGGAATCTCAAATAAATACAATACAGGCGCGGGATGCCCTGCACTCCAGCTATATAAACACCCACTAATTGGCAATGCCACTAAAATCAAATACAGCGCCAAATGCCCTAAATGTGCAAATTTTTTCATGGCTGGAGACATACTGTCAGGCAGTTGTGGTGCAGGATGGGTATAACGCCAGAAAATACGAATCACGATTAAAAAGATAATTGTTGTTGCAATATTTTTATGTAAATCAATTGCATCACTTTTTAAAGCTTCATTATTTTCAAAGGTTAAAAAATTTCCACTATAGAAACCAATCAGCCATGCTGCAATAAAAATAATCGCCATGATCCAGTGTAAAAGCTGCGCAGTTCTTGTGTAATAATGACGATTATTAGCCATATAAGATTTCCCTAATTAAAATGGAATCGACAATAAAAATAGACTTGAAGTGATGTGGAGTGAAATCAATTTCACCTTCAGCATACTTGATAATTGGGCCTTATAAAAGAAACCGTATGTGCTCAAAATTTTATTTAAAGTAATTTATCCATCATCTTTTTTCACCGCTCTAAAGTGCTTCATTTCTGATCACTCTTACTATCATGAATTCTATTCACTTTCTAATTAGAAAGAATCATTTTTATTCATGTATCTATTCAGGTATAAATAACCACATAGTCATCATGTTTTAGAAATCAACGTGTTCAATCACAATGTAGCCAAGTATCTGCATTATGGTGAAAAATATTGATTTTGATAAAAATCATCATTCATCACCAATCATATTGCAAACTGGGTCTGTGCTGAACGGCAGCAATAAAATTTACACAACATCTAAAACATGCTTTGGGCATTTGACATCAACAGCCTAAATGATTTTCCAAACGAATAATGAGAGATAAAGACAAGCCAATAAAATTGAAGATTTTATTTTCAATATGTCGTTGTCTTGCTCTCTAAAATATGATGGTTTCTCATGGAATATACTGCACACGCGATTTCTTCGCCTCAGGTAAACTCCAAGACCCGTGTCTTGTTAGCAAGCTTGATTGGTACAACAATCGAATTTTTTGATTTCTATATTTATGCTACGGCTGCGGTACTGGTCTTCCCGCATTTATTTTTCCCAGAAAGTAGTGGCAGCGCTGCATTACTGCAATCGTTAGCGACATTTGCAATCGCATTTATTGCCCGTCCGATTGGTGCAGCAATTTTTGGGCATTTAGGAGATCGAATTGGTCGTAAAGCAACACTGGTGGCTGCATTATTATTAATGGGCGTTTCGACAGTCAGTATTGGTCTGTTACCGAGTTATGCACAAATCGGGGTTTTCGCACCGATATTGTTGGCGCTATGTCGTTTGGGACAAGGTTTAGGACTCAGTGGAGAATGGAGCGGCGCAGTATTGCTGGCAACAGAAAATGCACCCGAAGGTAAACGTGCTTGGTACGGCATGTTCCCACAATTAGGCGCACCGATTGGCTTTATTTTTGCGGCAGGTTCTTTTTTGTTGTTGGGCGCGTTGATGTCAAATGACGATTTCTTGGCATGGGGATGGCGTATTCCGTTTATTACGAGTGCATTGCTCGTGCTTTTGGGCTTATATATTCGTTTAAAACTACATGAAACCCCAGCATTTCAAAAAGTGCTTGATAAACAAAAAGCTGCCAAAGCCCCTTTTAAAGAAGTGATTTCTCACCACATACCCAAGTTAGTGATTGGCACCTTGGCAACCGTCTGTACCTTAGTGCTGTTTTATTTAATGACCGTATTTTCTCTTAATTGGGGAACCACTGCACTGGGTTATACACGAGATACTTTCTTGAAACTACAATTGGTTGCAACCTTATGTTTTGCCATTTGTATTCCAGTTTCAGCACAGTTAGCTGAGAAATTTGGTCGAAAAAACACCTCTATTGGTATTTGTATCATTACCATTATTTTTGGTCTTTTCTTTTCTGTGTTTTTTGTGGCAAATAATGCGCTTTCTGTACTGATCTTTTTATGTCTTGGTCTGAGCATCATGGGCTTAACCTATGGGCCAATCGGCACAATTCTATCGGAAATTTTCCCAATTTCGGTACGCTACACAGGGTCAGCCTTGGCATATAATTTAGCCAGTATCTTAGGCGCATCTTTTGCACCTTTAATTGCAACCAAACTTGCACAGAACTATGGAATTGGTGCTGTCGGCTATTATTTATGTGGTGCGGCACTCCTGTCTTTACTGGCTTTTGTCTGTATTCGTGAAACCAAGAGTGAAGATGCTACGAATGAATCAGTTCTTTCTCTAGAACTGGAAAAATAATAGTTTAAAGCCCTCCTGAAACAGATATACAAAGGCTCAACTCATGGGTCTTTGTATCATCGACTTAAAAATAGTGACCGATTTTGTAGAGCCAAAGAGTGAATCAATTAAAAATTAAAAATTAAAAATTAAAAATTAAAAATTAAAAATTAAAAAAATTATGTAGATCTTCACACCAATCAACAAGCCAAAGCAGATCATTCGCATCGCACCAATTTGTTGCAAATTCTCACAAATCTCTCCTGTTTGCCATACAGTCCTCTCAGAAAATCTTTATAAGCATGTGCTTTTATAGTTCTCGTCAGTATATTTTTAAGGATAATCAAGATGAGACAGTTTTTAGCAGCCTTAATTGTCGGAAGTAGCGTGACGCTACTCACAGCTTGTATTAATTTAACACCCAATAATTCGGCAGATGCCATTGCACAACAGCAACAACTTCAACAACAAACATGGCAAGTGACCAAGCTCAATGGTCAACCCATCATTGCAAATCGAACTACACCACAGCTCACTTTTGATTCGAACACTCACCGTGTATTTGGAACAGATGGTTGTAACCGTATTTTTGGTCATTATCAAATTCAGGGGCATCGAATCCAGATCAGCCCACTTGCCTCAACACGAATGGCATGTATAGGAAATCAACAACTCAGTGATCAATTTCACCTTGCCATGAGAAATGTTGACCATTTCCGCGTCGAACGTCATCGTATTTTACAATTATTAGATCGAAATAATCAGGTTGTGGTTGAATTACATTCTCATCGCCACCAAGATAACTAACCAAATCCTCCTTTTGAGGATACAGCATGAAATAAAAGCTGTATTTACTCATCATGCTTTAACCTAAGGATATCTATATGCAACAAGCACTTTTTGGCGGTGGCTGCTTTTGGTGTGTCGAAGCCGTATTTTTAGAGCTTCGTGGCGTAACAAAAGTAACAAGCGGTTACGCTGGTGGAATCACACAAAACCCAAATTATGAAGAGGTCTGCAAAGGCGACACTCAACATGCTGAAGTAGTCCATATTGAATATGATGAAAACCAGATCAGCTATAACGATTTGCTCGGTGTGTTTTTTGCAACGCATGATCCAACTACGTTAAACCGTCAAGGCAATGATATTGGAACACAATATCGTTCTGTCATTTATTACTATGATGAAGATCAAAAACAGCAAGCTCAGGCATTTATTGATGAACTTAAAGCTGAAGATCTGAATATTGTGACAGAATTAACATCTGTTCCAACATTCTTCCCTGCCGAGGAATATCATCAAAATTACTATGAAAAGAATCCAACACAAGGCTTCTGTAATTTTTCCATTCCACCTAAATTGATCAAACTTCGCAGTAAGTTCCAAGACTTGATGAAGTAAGTCAAAAAATCAGTTACCTCGGTAGCTGATTTTTTTTACCACATCGTTGTTATCTTGATCTTCGCAGCACAAACAACTTTGTTATAGTAAAACTCTATTTCCCCTGTACTGAACGCTATGATCCTAAATGCCCGTTATCCGCTTTTAAATCCCAAACTTTATCACCAGCAATTACCTAATCCGTTGCAAGGTGCAAAGGCTGGGCATTTTAATGCTGCTTTGGCAGATGAACTGCAATGGACAGAACAGGAAAAAAAGGACTGGATTGCAATCTGTAGCGGGCAACACACATTAGACGGGTTTTCTCCACTTGCAATGGTCTATGCAGGTCATCAATTTGGCCACTGGGCAGGACAACTCGGTGATGGTCGTGGTTTACTGATTGCTCAAGTCCTCAACAAAGATGGACAAACCATCGACTTGCATTTAAAAGGTGCAGGCAAAACTCCGTATTCACGGATGGGCGATGGTCGAGCCGTGCTTCGTTCGGTCATTCGGGAATATCTGGCAGGTCATGCGCTCAACGGACTCGGAATTGCATCAAGCAATGCTGTTGGTTTTACCAGTTCAACACAGACCGTGCAGCGTGAAAAAGCTGAATCTGGTGCAATGCTCTTACGCACTGCTGATAGCCATATCCGTTTAGGGAATTTTGAATGGATCAATCAATACGCGCCTGAGTTACTCGCTGAATTTACGCAAAAATGTATCGAATGGCATTATCCAGAATGCCTTGAACAACAAAATCCAATTTTAGCATTTGCAGAAAAAGTTATTGAACGCACCGCAATCATGATTGCCAACTGGCAACTGGTCGGTTTTGCACATGGTGTGATGAATACCGATAATTTGAATATTACAGGATCGACCCTCGACTTTGGCCCATTTGGATTTATGGAGCGTTTCCGTCCAAACTGGATCAACAACCATTCCGACCATCAGGGACGTTATACCTACCAAAACCAACCCAGTATTGGACACTGGAACTTGTGGATGTGGCTAAATAACCTGATTCCGCTTGCCCAGCCTGATGACAAAGAAAACTTTAAAGAAGCATTAGCAACTGCTTTAGAACAATATGAGCCGACCTTCCTGAAACATTATCAACAAGGTCTAGCATATAAAATGGGGCTACCCGATTTTCATAAAGACAGTTTTGATTGTGCGATGCAGTTTCTACACATTTTACAAAGTGAACAGCTCGACTATACCCAAAGTTTTATTCGCTTACAGCAACAACAATATCAACTCATTCGTGATGATTGTCTAGATGTGCGCCAGTTTGACCAGTTCTTACAGCACTATCACAATATTCGTGAACATCAAGACCTTGAAGCACTACAGCAACTTATGCAACACCATAACCCACGTTATATTTTGCGTAACCACATGGCGCAACGTGCGATTGAAGCGGCAGAACAAGATGATTTTTCAGAAGTAGATCGGTTATTTCAAATTCTGGCAACGCCATTTGAACAACATGTGTTAGAACGACCTGAAGATTTAGCACCGCTACCAAGTGATGTCCCTGAAGTTGCAGTCAGTTGTTCATCATAGTTAGCCATTATCTTTATGCTCATCAATCTAGAATGTGTCGAACTTACATAGCATAGAGGGTTGTCAACGTATACATTCTTTTGTTCAGGGCAAAATCATCTTGCCCTGAAACATCCATGTGCTTGATGTTATTCGTCTGGATACTCAAAACGATACCCCACCCCATACACCGCCTGAATCCATTCGTGATGTGAGTCAGTTTCAATGACATCCATAATTTTGCGACGTAAATTTTTAATATGACTATCAATCACGCGGTCAGCAACATCGAAACTGTCTGGGTTGATGTGGTCTAACAACTGCGTTCTAGAATACACTTGCCCTAAATGCTCTAAAAATAATTCCATTAAGCGGAACTCTGTAGGCGTTAGGTTGAGCGCTTTTTGTTTATACCAAATTCGTTGTTGTGATTTATCAATACGAAATGCGCCAGTTTCCTCAGTCGCTTCTGCTTTACGTTCTAAACGGCGTAATACGGCTTGTACACGAGCAACCAGTTCTTTCGGACTAAACGGTTTACACACATAATCATCTGCCCCCATGTTCAGCCCGAGCACACGGTCAATTTCTTCTGTTCGTGCAGTCACCATAATGATCGGTAGATTTGACTGTTCCCGTACTTTTCGACAAATGGTTAAACCATCCATACGTGGCACCATTAAATCTAAAATCATCAGACTCGGTTTATGTTGCAAGAAGCTGTTATAGGCTTCCTGACCATCATGAAATACACTTACTTCATAACCCGCAGCTTCCAGATAATCTTTTACCAAGCCCGCAAGCTCAACCTCATCTTCAACTAAAATAATTTGTTTCATGTTTCTCAACCGTTTTTGGAAAAGTTAATTGGCAGCGTAAACCACCCAATGGAGAGTGATCAAAAGTTAATTCTCCACCTAAAATTTTTGCAATATTGACAGAAAGTGCCAGTCCTAATCCCGTGCCGCCCGTGCTTCGTGTCCTAGAATCATCCACACGATAAAAACGCTCGCCCAGATGTTTTAACTGCTCATCGCTTAACCCTAAAGGACTATCATCTACATACACTGTCCAAGTCTTTTCATCCTGTAAGGTATGAATATGGATTTGTCCACCTGACTGCGTATAGCGAATACTATTTCCCAGTAAATTCACCATAATCTGTTTAAAGCGGTCAATATCAATGAACAGAGGTATTCCTTCACCTTCTAAGGTTACTGTCAGTTGAGCCTGCTCAAACTTCATATTAAAATTTTCTACTTCCTGAATCACCACTTGCCACGGGTCGCTTTCTACAAAGTAGCAACTGAGTTGTTGTGCTTCAACCTGCGCCAAATCAGCCAAATCCTGTGTCAGTTTTTTCAGGCAACTGATCTGTCTCATCATTGCCGCTAAATGCTCAGGGCATGCCTTACGAATCCCATCTTGCATCGCTTCAATTTGGGCTTGCAACACTGCTAAAGGCGTTTTTAATTCATGCGATGTATCTGCCACCCATTGACGATGTGACTGCTCATGCTGATGTAAAATCTTCGCCAACTGATTAATCTGCTGCGCCAAATCCCCTAACTCATCGTTACGTTTTTCCTGAATTTGATATTCATAATTTCCCTGTGTTAATTCAATACTTGCCTGTAATAAACGATGAATCGGTTTTCTAAAATAATGCGCCAATAATAAAGCTAAAATCAGGCTCGCAAGCACCGTTACAGCATAAATTAAAATCAGTGCTCTTTGCTGACTACTAAAGAAATTAATACTTAAAATATCATCTTCATCAACTACAGGTTTTAATCCTAAATACCCTACAATATGTGAGTTGACGATAATCGGACGAAGCGAAACGACTCCTGTAGAGGGTACTCCGACAATAAAGCGTTTTTTGGCATCATAAAGTGATAATCGATCACTTAACCCCAACTTGTCTTGCATCGGAATAAATTGTTTTTTATGTGCCGTATCCTTATCCGATTTTTCCATTTTTTTACGTGCAGCACCTTCCCACAGATCATGTCTTAAAGGAAAAGAAAGCCCCTCAAACGGTTGATATTCTGAAGGCAAATTTTGCTGAACCAAGTGAATTTCTTGGCTCGTAGGTACTTGTTTTTTTAAAGTACTATGCTGCTCAATCCCTGTCGATACATTTAACATGGTATTGTCTTTTAAATAGCGCTGCTGCAAGGCAATGTCATATTGTCGACGCAACCAAATATGAGATAGATGATCGAAGTCATTGGGCGCAGGCGTCCCTTCTATTTGCAGAATCTGTGCCTGAATAGCATTCCCCCAGTCATGATAAATGCTATATACCCCAGCCAGATTTTCAACCAAATGATCTAGCTTTTGCATTTCAACATCAGCGACATATTTCGAGAAATTTGCTTTCATCGTCCACTGAAAAACCCCCAGACTAATTGTAATAATCACAACGCTGGTAAATAACACTGTGAAAAACAGACGTAAGGCGATTGGGAATCGATAATGTTTCAAAATAAAATCTCGGTCAATGGATTTTCATCCCTATTGTAATCAACATGTACATAAAAAACTCTCCATTGTTCCTCCATGTTGGTTGGTTAAAGTTAACTCACTTGCCTCCCCTCGACTTGAGCATAAAGGAAAAAATATGAATACTTTAAGCAAAATTACAATCGCTACAGCAGCATTGCTAAGTATGGGTGCTTTAACAGCCTGCCAATCTACTGCAAACCGCCCAGACCAACCAACACGAGGTTCGCACCATCATCCACTCACTGATCAGGAAAAAGAACAACGCCGTGCAAATTTCGAACAAATAAAACAAGCATGTAATGGAAAATCAGTTGGAGACAGTGCCCAAGTAACATTTAATAATGGCAAAACGATTACAGGTCAATGTGAATTAGGTTTCCGACCAACACCTCCAGCAGGTCAAATGGCCCCTCAAAATGCACCAATGCCTGCACCAAATGCAACTGGTGATCAGCCACCAATGCCTGCACCAAATGTAACTGGTGATCAACCACCGATGCCACCTAAAGATCAAGCCATGATGAGACATCACAAACACCGTGGTGACTTTAAAGTCTTCCAACACGTATGTGATGGACGCACTGCTGGTCAGGCATTAAAAGTGACCTTTAAAGACAAAACTGTGTTTGGTACCTGTGAAGTTAAATTCCGTCCAGACCACCACCACAAACATTTCTTTAAACATGAAGCACCAAAAAATGCACCTGCGGTTTCTACAGCAGCCGCTTAACACCATATTTGTGTTCTAAACATAAAAAACCACTTTTCCCCAACAAGAAAAGTGGTTTTTTATTTTAAGCAGCATTGGTCATTCGACCATGCATAGCCTGGTTGACTAAAATACCGAAAACAAAGCACAAAATCTGAATAAATATTCATAAGTTATAGCATTATTCCCAATATTTTTTGACTTTACAGTCACACAGAAACAACGACTAGGCTCTTGTCCCTGACACGTTCTTGTAGCACGATGTAATTATAACTGATGTGTTATCAAACACACGTTTTGCCAATATTTAGGACATTTAAAACTGGACAAAAAACCAGAGCAAGAGGAAGCAAACATGCCACAATATAAAGCACCCTTACGCGATATGCAGTTTGTATTACATGAATTATTAAATGCAGAGCAACACTATGCTCAACTGCCTGCTTTTCAGGATACCGTAAGTCGTGAACTCATAGATCAATACCTAGATGCTGCTGCAGACTTTTGTGAACATGAATTATCACCGTTAAATGCAGTCGGTGACCGTGAAGGCTGTAAATGGGACAATGGCGTTGTGACCACCCCAACAGGTTTTAAAGAAGCCTATCAAAAATATATCGAACTGGGCTTTCCTTCACTCGCTGCCGAAGAACAATACGGCGGGCAAGCCCTACCGAATTCGTTGGCAACCGTGATTTCTGAAATGGTCGGTAGTTCAAACTGGGCTTGGGGCATGTATCCAGGCTTATCACATGGTGCCGTCAGAACCATCGAACATCATGGCTCTGACCAACAAAAGAATGCTTATTTGCCAAAGCTGGTTTCAGGTGAATGGACAGGTACCATGTGCCTGACTGAATCACAGGCAGGTTCAGATTTGGGCATCATCCGCAGTAAGGCTGAACCCAATGCAGACGGTAGCTTTGCCATTTCTGGCGAGAAAATTTTTATCTCGGCAGGCGAACATGATATGGCTGAAAACATTGTTCATATCGTTTTGGCACGTTTGCCAAATGCACCTAAAGGGACAAAAGGCATTTCGCTATTTATTGTGCCAAAATTCCTTGTCAATGATGATGGTAGTCTAGGCGAACGTAACCGCATTCAATGTGGTTCGATTGAACACAAAATGGGGATTCATGGTAATGCCACTTGTGTCTTGAATTTTGATCAGGCAAAAGGTTTCCTCATTGGCCCTGAAAACCGTGGACTCAACTGCATGTTCACCTTCATGAACACCGCACGTATCGGTACAGCCGTACAAGGACTGTCTGCATCGGAATCCTCTTTTCAGGGGGCATTGACCTATGCCAAAGAACGCCTTGCAATGCGTTCACTTTCTGGCGCAAAAGCACCAGAAAAAGAAGCCGACCCAATTATTGTTCACCCTGCTGTACGCAACATGTTACTCACTCAAAAAGCCTTTGCTGAAGGTGGTCGTGCATTAGTGTATCTGCTTTCATTTTATGCCGATATTGTGGAACGTGGCGCAACCGAACAACAGCAACAAGATGCCGACAATATTTTGTCATTGCTTACCCCAATTGCCAAAGCATTCTTGACTGAAACAGGTTATGAAGCAGCAAATAAAGGTGTGCAAGTGTTTGGTGGGCATGGCTTTATTTCTGAACATGGCATGGAACAAATTGTACGTGACACCCGTATTGCATGTTTATATGAAGGCACAACCGAAATTCAGGCGTTAGATTTATTAGGTCGTAAAGTCCTGCAAAGTAAAGGTGAAATGCTCAAAGCATTTAGCAAAATTATGACTGGATTTATTCAGGAAAACGCCAATCATCCAGAACTCAAAGACTACACCTCACAATTGGGTCAGCACCTCAAAGAATGGGGAGAATTAACCACCCAAATTGCAGAACGTGCACAGCAAAACCCTGATGAAGTTGGTGCTGCTGCGGTGGATTACCTATTCTATTCGGGTTATGTCACTTTGGCGTATTTATGGGCACGCATGGCGGCTGTGGCGCAACAAAAATTGGCTGAAGGCACAACTGAAACCGCGTTTTATCAGGCAAAACTCAAAACAGCCGAGTTCTACTTTAAGAAAATCTTACCTAGAACACGTGCCCATGTTGACATTATTGCGGGCGGTTTAGAGCCACTGATGCAGTTAGATGCAGCAGATTTCGCATTCTAATCCAATGTTACAATTAACCTCAAGATGATTGGCTTTAGCAGGGTCTTGAGGTTATGAAATATCTTGAAACCTTGAAACAAACATGTTTTAAGATATAAATAAATCCTCAGTGCTAAAGTAAAAACAAAATTAAATAATACTCACGGAATAGATAAAAAAGGTGAACTTCCATGCCAATCTATAATGCCCCTCTCGCAGACATGCGCTTTATCTTAAATGATGTGTTCAATGCAGAAAAATTTTGGCAAAGCCATCAAAAACTGCAACATATTGATGCTGCCACGGCAGAGGCAATTTTGGAGGAAATGGCAAAATTTGCAAAAAATGTCACGCTACCAATTAACCGTTCAGGCGATGAAGAAGGCGCACATTATGCAAATGGTGAAGTCACCACACCGAAGGGTTATAAAGATGCTTTTTTGCAATATGCCGAAGGTGGCTGGATTGGTCTAGGTGCAGATGAGCGTTGGGGTGGGCAAAGTATGCCAAAAATGCTCACCGTACTTGCCGATGAAATGATTTTTGCAACAAGCCCCGCATTTATGCTTTACCCGTTACTTTCTGTTGGCGCAGGCATGGCGCTGAACAGCTACGCTTCGGAACAGCAAAAACAAACCTATTTACCTAAAATCTATTCTGGTGAATGGACAGGTACCATGTGCCTGACTGAACCACATGCAGGAACAGACCTCGGCATTATTAAAACCAAAGCCGAACCCAATGCAGATGATAGCTACAAAATCACAGGCACCAAAATTTTTATTACGGGCGGTGAACACGATTTATCACAAAACATCATCCACCTTGTACTAGCAAAAACCCCAAACGCCCCTGCGGGTTCACGTGGTATTTCATTGTTTATTGTTCCCAAATATCTGGTCAATGAAGATGGTTCGTTGGGCGAACGCAATGCAGTCAGTGCAGGTTCCATCGAACATAAAATGGGCATTAAAGCCTCTGCAACCTGTGTCTTAAACTTCGATGCAGCAAAAGGTTTTCTGGTGGGCAAAGAAAATGAAGGCTTGGCTGCCATGTTTGTGATGATGAACTACGAGCGTTTATCGATGGGTATTCAAGGACTCGGCGCTTCTGAATTTGCCTATCAAAATGCAGCCCAATACGCCACTGACCGCCTACAAGGACGCAGTGCAACAGGTGCACAACAACCTGACAAAGCAGCGGACAGCATTTTAGTACATGGTGATGTACGTCGCATGTTACTCAATGCCCGTGCCAACAATGAAGCCTCTCGGGCTTTTGCCGTGTATGTTGGTCAGCAGCTTGACATCACTAAATTTGTAGATGACCCAGAGTTAGTCAAAAAAGCCAACCATCGTGTTGCCTTGCTAACCCCCGTTGCCAAAGCATTTTTAACCGATACCGCATTTAATGCCGTTATTGATGCGCAAATGTGTTTTGGCGGACATGGTTATATTGCCGAATGGGGTATGGAACAATGTGTACGTGATTTACGCATTGCCCAAATCTATGAAGGAACAAACGGCGTTCAATCGCAAGACCTGATTGGACGCAAAGTCATTAAAGATAAAGGCATATCCTTATACGAATATACGGCAGAAATCTGTAACTTTGTGCAAGACCTTGATATTGAACTAGAATATATCAAAGACTGTACCCTAGACGCATGTACCGAAGTCGAAGCGATTACCCAATTTATTTTAGAGCAAGCACAAGAAAATCCAGATTTTTCAAACGGTGTAGCAGTCGATTATTTACATGCGATTGGTTTATTGAGCTTTGCTTATATGTTTACGCGAATTGCCAAAGCAGCACAAAACCAAGCTGGCGATTTCTATCAAAATAAATTGCTTTTGGCTCAATACTATTGTGAAAAAATCTTACCTGACTTAAACACACGTTTTACACGTATTCGTGCAGGGTCAGACACAATCATGCAATTTAGTGCCGAATACTTTACCCAACAAAACTAGACACATTGAACACTTAAAACCAAACAGACTCGGCTCATTACCGCTGGGTCTGTTTGCTTTTCATGATTTATTCATTCAGATCACTTTACTTTGACATAATGCATCGGCATGATGATATCTCTATACCTACAGCATCATGAGAGCCAGCCAGATGTCTGATTATAAAGATAAAACTGAAAAGCTACAGCAAACTTTAGACCGTATTGGAAACCTTGCAGTTGAAAGTTTTCATTACCTTGCACTGTTTATTATCGGCTGTATGATTGCATGGTCTGCCGTACACACGACATTCGATATTTTTACCGAAAAAAAGTACGCCAGCATTGACGATATTTTATTACTTTTCATTTACTTAGAACTTGGTGCAATGGTGGGGATTTATTTCAAAACCAATCACATGCCCGTTCGCTTCCTCATTTATGTCGCCATCACGGCGCTCACTCGCCTGCTCATTTCCGTTATTCAGCATGACCATAAAGCATCACTTGATTTGATCATTGTCACAGGTTCGATTCTTATTTTGTCTTTGGCAATTTTTATCGTGCGTTATTCTTCATGGCATTACCCGTCTGCCATTAAAGAAAAAAATGAAGCACCGAGTAGAAAATTACAGCCTCAGGATGATGAACTGGCTTAAAACATGCTAAAAAAAGCAGGCTTGAAGCCTGCTTTTGTGTCTTTATCGAACATAACGGACGAAATGATCTCGGGACACCAATACATAGTGGTTATTCACAAACATCCAGCGGCTATCGCGCGGTGGTTCATACAAACGGTGCGCACGCCAGTCTGACACATAGTAGCGGCTACTGCGGTATTCGACAGGAATACGATCGCCACGTTTAAATACTACATATTCACCGTGATGACCACGGTCAGAATTCGACCAACGTGGTGCATCATGATCATGTCTCCAATGGTCATCAGCCATAGCTGTCGCTGACATACCTAACATAAGACCTGAAAGTGCAAAAATAAGAGGCTTTTTCATATGGTATTCCTTTTATCGGGATCTGGAACTAGATTAAGCGACAGTTCAGGATAAACCATGAATAAAATCGACATCATTGCTAAAGTTTGTAATGACTATAAAGGGAATATGAAGAATTTGTATCAGGAGAAGTTGAACAAAAGGTAAACATTTATTCACTTTAATTACTTACCTTACAATACTTTAACCTCTTCATATTGAGCGTATAACACCCTTTAGAAATGAAACATCAACACCCCTTCCCTATGCTAAAATCAACATTTTCATGCTGAGGTCGATTGCTGTGTCTGAATTAAATTTTGAACGGCTTTATCAGTTTTTTAGCAAAGTACCAAGTGTTCAGGAACAACGTATCGTGGCACATGGTACAGATGGTGAACATGCGTGGTGGTTTAAATTTCATATCAACATCGAACATCCTCTTGCATGGCAAACGGTGCAGGAACTTGGACATGTGCTCAATTATATTTCGACCAATGAACGCCTGCCGACACAGTTTTTGCCTGTTTCTCCACCGCCATATATGAATGGAGAAGCTAAAGACTTTTTGGCTTGGGTGATTCAATGTAACCATCCTGACTTTTCGCCAGATGTCGTCTGTGACTGGCTTGAAGGGCGTTTGCCTACCCCTGTAGATGACGAGTCTCAATGGAAGATTAAAACTGATTTGAGTGAATTGGAAAAATTAGATGACAAAGCACTGGATCAATTAATTCCGCCAGCGTCTTAAATAGAACTTATAGTACAGCCTTTACTTACAGTGATGTTCTAATTTCTTTTGTATAGGCTAATGCCTCACTTTTGAGAGGTCAGTTCCACTGATGTGGCTTCCTTGCCACACAGTGAAACGGCAACATCCATGTCGCCAACCACCTTGCCAGTTTTATACAAAATCACGATAAGGGATAAGCTCCAAGTTTAGAAGCAAACTAGGTAAAACTCCGTCGTAACGCTATAGCCTCAGAATTTATATAAAGCTAGAGTTAGAAAGTCGACAACCCTGACCATTCCATAAAACGATACAAAGCATATTTGAGTTTTGAATCATCTGCATATTTTGCATAATCCACACTCATTTGCCGACCATTTTGGTTTGACCAAGCAGTATTGAAATAAGCAGATGCATCTGCAAATACCTGTTGCGATGGTGCACCGACCACATGGATATCCGTTTCTAAATTATAGTTTTTCAAGTTTCGAGCAGTAAAGTTAGCCGAGCCAACCAAAAGTTCGCTATTGCTTTTGCCTTGTTTCAACAACATTTTACTATGACATTGCTCGCCATGCGTATCACACCAGCGAATATCAACACCTGCATCGTGTAACTCTGATGCAACTTGACGGTTAGGAATGCCATTTTTTTGGCGACCAAATGCATCTTTGTTCGGATCAAGTAATAACCGAATGCTAACCCCACGTTTTTTTGCCTGTTTAAGCGATTCAATAATCTGTCGCTCAGACAAATAAAACATAGCAAGGTCTAACCGATCCTGCGATTGTGCCTGATCAATGATATTTAATGCTGTGCGATAAATGGCTTTTTCTGTGAGTACTTGTGCCTGTGGTAACTGTTTGTTGTCTGGTTCAGCACCTAAAATCACTGCTGGAAACTCATCTGCTTTTGACATTAATGCCACAGGCTGTTCACTGTTTAACACATCCACTGCGGTTTGCCCCGAAACCAGTAGCGCCACATTGTCATGTCGTGAACTGCCATCGTGCGGGTTTGCTGAAGTCACCAAACCTTTCCAGCCATCAACCGTGTCCACCACAAGGGTTTTACGATGATTTGCCTTAAAATTAAACAAAGAAAAATAACTACGTAAGGTAATTTTTTCTTTCCCAAAAGGATTATACAACCAGCCTTTTTCAGGATTATTGCCAATATCCTGACAGCATAAATACCAAAAACCAGACCATGCAGGATTAGAGGCACGTAACGGTACTAAATTGGTTTCAATGACACTCACCCCTGCCTGACGCAACTGGCGATATTGTTCTGGGGCAATTCCGCCATAAACCGAGTTAATCGGATCAGTGACCAACTGAATATCAATACTCGGGTTTTGGCTTCGTTTTTGAATCAATGCTTGGGTCAATTCCTGCATCAATGCACGATGGCTTTGTTTAGAATCACCCACTTCGGCATTAAACAAAAACATATCGAGCACAATGGTATGCTGAGCTTGCTGAATCAAAGACAACATTTCATCAAAAATATGATGATCCTGCTGTTGTTTCCCCAGAGCATCCAGATACGTCTGATCTGCAATAAACTGCACCTGTGTCGGGCGCAGTTTGCCTGTAAAATCGAGTCCTTGCGGTAACGGTTTTAGAGTCTGATAAATTGCAGATGACACATAACCCACCACCAATGCACCAATCACCAACCCTAAATAGCGGCGCTTTGACCAATTTAATTTTTGATGTAATCGCTGAAATATACGCATAAAAAAAAACCTAGTCCAATACACTCAGGCTAGGTTTTCTCTTCAAGTTTTTCAAGAGTAATTTAGTGATGGGAAGCATGATACCCGACACGAAAGGAGAGAAAATTTAAAAATTAAAATCGACCCCAACAGTAAAGTTACGTCCAACCTGTGGCACATTCGCCAAGAATGATTCATGTTGATAAATTTTAGCATCTAACACATTGTTGGCTTTTGCATAAAGTCGATAGCCTGTTTTGCTATTCACTTTACCACTATAGGCCAAGCCCAAATTCAACATGTTATAGCCTTTGGTGTCAGTTTCATAATTGGCAATATCATCTTGATTAAACACATGATAATACTCTGCATCTGCACTATAACCATCACCAAAATCGGCATTGATCCGTGTACCTAAACGCCCACCCGGAATACGAGGTGCATTGCCTGCGTTATCCAGTTTTCCACGCACATAGTCACCAAACAAACCTGCTTTCCAAACAGGTGTGAATTGATAGCTCACATCACCATCTACACCATAAAAACGAGCTTTGACTTGGCTATATTGGATTAAACGGAAGTCATCAAACTGATCCAAAGTACGGGCATAAATGAAGTTATCAAACCAGTTGTGGAACACACTGACATTGTATTTCAAACGATCATTATCAAAGTGTAAACCCAACTCAAGATTGTTTGATTTCTCTTTACTTAAAGTGTCATCGCCCACTTCATAGGTATTGGTCGCCATGTGTTTACCATCAGAATATAGCTCTTGAGCCACAGGCAAGCGTTCCTGATGCGATGCAGTGAGTGACAATTTATAGTCTGGAATAAACTCCCAACTGGTCGCCCCTGCTACAGAATATGCCGTTCCACGATAATCTTTCTGGTTCGAGTCAATATTAATCGTCTGATGGTCTATACGGGATGACACCTGAAAATTCAGATTATCGACCTGTTTTTGTTGAAGTGCGAATAAACTATATTTTTTGGTGGTGTTCGGATTCATCAATGACTCATCACCTTCGATACGCAATTTTTGTTGGGTAAATTGCGTCCCGATCTGCCCTGACCAACCAGCCCAAGGGTTATTGGCTAAAGTAATACGAGCATCTGCACCTTTACTTTTAAACGTGGTATCTGGTGTATCCCCAGCCATTTCTGTATGTTGATAGTCGGTATAATTCGCCTGAGCAGACAGTTTATTAAACCCTGCAAAAGGATCATTCAACTCAGTTTTAAAGTCATAACGCTTTTCTTTCAGGTTAATCCAACCTTGTGCGTCATCTCCACCACTTGCACCCGTACCACAACTGGCAAGCGTATTTCCTACACGTTCACACGTGCCATACAGTTCGTTATCGGCAGGGATCCCATATTTATCATGGCGTTGGCTAAATGAAACACCAGTATAACCACGGTCATAAATCCACGATAAACCCGCATTGTAGTCTTTCGAGTCGGCAAAAGTACTGTCCTGACGACGGTCATTTTGCTGTAAATCTTTCGGCAAAATATAGTTATTTGCATCACGCTTCAAACCACCTAAACGTAAGGCAAACTGATCCCCCAAACCGATGGTGGCATTTCCCGAATAAAGTAACTCATCACTTCCCGAGTTATAACGGACACCAGCACGACCTGTATAACCGCCTTCTGGCATTTGACTTGGGATTTTGTCATCTACGACATTAATCAGTCCACCCACTGAACCCGCGCTGTACAACAATGCTTCAGGGCCTTTTAAAATCTGGATTTCCTGAGCAGAGTTTGGATCAACCGTAACCGCATGGTCTGGTGAAACCGATGATACATCCAGTGCATCTCCACCATTTTGAGTGATTTTCACCCGTGCACCATCTTGCCCACGCATTACGGGACGACTCACTCCGCCCGTATACTGTGCCGTATAAACACCAGCCTGACCATTCAAGGCATTGCCTATCGTTGTTGCCCCTTCAAGTAACTGCTGCTGCGTCACTTTGTGATCGCCTGCCGTACTATTGAGCTGTGATCCATTCTGTTTTTGTGCATGAATCACTAAGGTCGGTAAATCAGACGTTGCGGGAGATGCAACCTGATCTGCCATGACCTGCTGAATGCAAAGTGGGAGTAACGAAAGCGCCCACCAATGTTTATACCCCGACATGATATCTCTACCCCAATCAAATTAGTTATAATATAACATAACAAATCAAAACCAAGGCAAGTCATTTTTTCAATTTATTTAAATACTGCTGAAAAAAAGCATTCATCAATGCATAAATTTAGGAATCTAACCTGAAAATTCAAACCACTGCAAAACCAATAAATAAATGATTTTTATATATTTCAGCCCAAGATCGCAACAATTAAAACCATTAATCGGCAGCTTTTACTTGCTTTTTTGAACTAATCCTTGAGCGAATAGCCCTAAAAAGGCATAATTGAGTGTTTTCAAGCATAAGTGTTCGCCTAAACTTTAAGGGCAACGCTTAATTTATTATCAGATTTTAAAGAATAGAAGTTGGACTTAGTACGCCATGATGCGAACTCATTACTGCGGCTCTTTAACAGAAGCTCAAATTGATCAAACAGTTACTCTCTGCGGTTGGGTACACCGTCGCCGCGATCATGGCGGTGTCATCTTCCTTGATATGCGCGACCGTGATGGTCTTGTGCAAGTTGTCATCGACCCTGATACCCCAGAAGCATTTGCAACAGCAGATAAAGCACGTTCAGAATTTGTATTAAAAATTACAGGTCGTGTACGTCGTCGTTACGAAGGCACTGAAAATGCGAATATGGTCAGTGGTCAGATTGAAGTATTGGGCAAAGACATTGAAGTGCTTGCACAATCTGAAACTCCACCATTCCCACTGAATGATGACACCATCAACGTGTCAGAAGAACATCGTTTAAAATACCGTTTCTTGGACATCCGTCGTCCAGAAATGTTAGAACGCTTACGTTTCCGTTCTAAAGTAACCAACTTGATCCGTAACTACTTAGATGATCACGGTTTCTTAGACGTTGAAACGCCTATTTTGACGCGTGCAACACCAGAAGGCGCACGTGACTATTTAGTTCCAAGTCGTGTACAAAATGGTAGCTTCTACGCACTTCCACAATCACCACAATTGTTTAAACAATTGTTGATGGTGGGCGGTATTGATCGTTATTACCAAATTGCAAAATGTTTCCGTGACGAAGACTTACGTGCAGATCGTCAACCTGAATTCACTCAAATCGACATTGAAACATCGTTCTTAAATGACGATGACATTATGGATTTAATGGAAGGCATGACCGTTAAATTATTTAACGAATTGCTTGGTGTTAAGTTTGATAAATTCCAACGCATGCCATATAGCGAAGCAATGCGTGACTATGCATCGGATAAACCAGACTTACGTATTCCATTAAAATTAGTTGACGTTGCTGATTTAATGCAAGATGTTGAATTCAAAGTATTCGCAGGTCCAGCAAAAGACCCTAAAGGTCGTATTGTGGCACTTCGTGTACCGGGCGCTGGTGCTTTGCCACGTAGTGCGATTGATGAATACACCAAGTTTGTTGGCATCTATGGCGCGAAAGGTTTGGCATACATCAAAGTCAATGAACTTGAAAAAGGCATTGAAGGTCTTCAATCTCCTATCGTTAAATTTATCGAGCCAATCGTGCTTGACCTATTAAAACGTGTTGGCGCTGAAAATGGCGACATCGTGTTCTTTGGTGCAGATAAAGCCAAAGTTGTAAACGATGCGATGGGTGCACTTCGTGTCAAAATCGGTCACGATATGAACCTTGCAACATGTGAGTGGGCACCGCTTTGGGTTGTTGACTTCCCAATGTTTGAAGAAACTGACGATGGCAAATGGACTTCTGTTCACCATCCATTCACCCTACCAAAATCTTCTGTTGAAGATGTAAAATCGAACCCAGGCGAAGCGCTTTCTGTTGCGTATGACATGGTGTTAAACGGTACAGAAGTTGGTGGTGGTTCACTGCGTATTTATACATTAGAAATGCAAAAAGCGATTTTTGAAGCGCTTGGCATTTCTGATGAAGAAGCCGAAGAAAAATTCAGTTTCTTGTTAAATGCACTTCGTTACGGCGCGCCTCCTCACGGTGGTTTGGCATTTGGTTTAGACCGCTTGATTATGCTTATGACAGGTGCGTCTTCTATTCGTGACGTTATTGCGTTCCCGAAAACCAAAACTGCTGAATGTCCATTGACTCAAGCACCAGCACCAGTTGAAGCAAACCAGCTTCGTGACTTGGGCATTCGTTTACGCGAACAAGCGAAAAAAGAAGCTTAATTTTTAACATTTCGCTTCAATTTAAAACACCTTAATCATTGGAATATCTTTGTTCTAATGTTAGGGTGTTTTTTATTCCCTCTTTACGCACTTGATTTTCATTTCGTTGTAAACATTAATACTCTGATTTTAAATCCCTCCATTGCTTTTTATTGTCTCAGTTTTAATTTCGACTTATTGTAGAATTATTTAAATAATTTTATTAATCAATTGTTTATATTTTTCAGGCGCTATTGCAGTGATAAAATTATGAATCTTCTCCTTAAATTTTTTGCATGGCTGCCATTATCCGTTTTAAGATACATTGCCTTATTTATTGCATTCTTTTTGTACTATTTTCCGTCTTCAATGAAGCGCATTAGTCATACCAATTTAAAACTTGTTTACCCTCATTTACCAGCTCAGGCACTGCATCATTTACTTCGTGACACTTTAAAAAGCCAGTGTCTAACTTATATCGAATCTATAAAATGTTGGGGTATGCCTGCAAGTTACAGTTTAAATTTAATTGAATCTATTCAAGGTGAACATTATTTAACTGATGCGATTGCCCAAAAAAAAGGGGTAATTATTGTGGTTGCCCATTTAGGCTGCTGGGAACTATTAAACGCTTGGCTCAATGTACATGCCGCTCCTATGATTATGTACAAGCCCAATAAAAATAATGCCGTCAACCGCTTCATTCTTGAAGCCCGAGAGCGTTTTAATGCCGTTTTAGTCCCGACAAATATGCATGGCGTCAGAGATATTATTCGGCATCTGCGTCAGGGTGGACTTACCGTTATTTTACCTGATCATCTACCTAAAGCATCGGGGGGTATAGAGGCATCTTTCTTTGGTCATCAGGTTCTCAGCACAACCTTACTCTCTAAATTGGCAGGTCGAACACAGTGCGCTGTGCTGAGTGCGAGTTGCCTACGCAATTCTTCATCTCAATTCAATGTTGTCTGTCAACCGCTGTCTAGCGAGATCTCGAGTACAGACCTTCAAGTTTCGGTCGATTATCTCAATGCCAGCATTGAAAAAATGATTAATATTTCACCTAGTCAATACATTTGGTCATATAAGCGTTTTCGCAGAATGCAGGGAATGTTGAATATTTATTCAATATGATATTATAAAAACATAAAATTGCACCTGTAAAAATGATCTGTCCAATTGAGATTGGTAACCAAGAGTGGCATAATAAGCTGCATTTTTGATATAGGAAATGGCCATGGCAATGCGCCCAGAAGTACGCCGACGTTCGTTAGTTGTCATTGTATTCTCATTAGTACAATGGGCTGTTATGAACTATATCATTCATAATGAGCTAATGAACTTCACCACATACCAACGTATTTTATACTTTTGTATCAGCAGCCTTTCTGCTGCCCTGCTTATTTTCTGTGCCTTAATTTATATGGTACTGAAGGGTAATGCGGATAGATAAAAATGAGCCTTATACAGCTCATTTTTATAGAAGTTTATAATTTTATCTCTTTCACTTCATCAAGAATAATTTCTCTTAATGTTGGTATAACTTTAGATATATCATGAATCTGCTTAATGTACTCAATAGCTTTTAGAGATAATTCAGCCCTGATATTCTCATTAGTTAATAGTTTATTAATAGCATTAACATAAAGATCTATTTTATCGAAGCCATCTCCCAATACATCGCCGACATGAATACCAAATTTCGAGGTTAGATCTTCAGGATTTCTATTACTTACTAATAACGTACCATAAGATAGAGCCTCTAAAAAAGAAATAGGCAATGCCTCATGAATTGAAGTATTAACTAATATTTTTGCCTCTTTTAAGTACCTTATCTTTTCATCACCCTCTACATGTCCAACAAAATGTAAGTTTGGAATAGAATAGTAATCCGACATGATTTCTGAGTTTTTACTTTGCTCACGATGAGTTTTACCCAAAACATAGAACTCATAATTAGGCATTCTCTTAGCAATTTCGCAAAACAACCAACCTCGTTTAACTGATTCTATTCGACCTAAAAAGATAATTGTATTTTTCTTCTGAAAACTTTCAACATGAAAATCATGATCTATTTCAATAGGATTTGGCACATACTGAATATCAATATCTTTATTTAAAGCATATAAATCAATGGCCTTCTGATTAAGAAAATATCCTTGAGATATAAATCTCACACGATCCTGCTTATACCAAGCATGTACTAAGTCATAAATATCCTGATTATAATAGTTATATTCTGGAAATAACTTCACAGTACCAATTTCATCCCATTCATATTTAGGCCTAGGATCTTGTATCCATAAGATTAGCTTTTTATTTTTATCTGGCTCATTCATTAGAATATAACTGTCTGTAAGCTCAATACTTAAATAGATATCATAATTTTTTTTTCTTAACCATCTTTTTGCAAACCATTTACGTCTTGGTAAACGATAAGCCCTTATATTATCAACTTTATATTCTTCTACAAAAAGCTTTCTTTTACCTTTTCCTAGCAAAACATCTATTTGAATCTCCTGATTAGGTATATATTTGGCAATATATTTCCGCGCTAAAAAACCATAACCGCCGAATGCAGTACCCGCACCACCAAAGAATTCATCTACAATTAGTCCAACCTTAATCATCTGAACTTTTATTCCTATATTTCATTCTTTAATAATCTAGCCAATATAGATTTTGGATCTATCTTTTCTAAATCAACTTTTCTTAATACTTCATTATATAAATGTATAGCCAATGTTCTTGAACTTATAACATCTTGAATGGTCAGGTTTGAATCACATAATTTATGAATAGACTGATAATGAACTGGATAGAAAATATCAATAGGTTGTATTTTTTTGATTAGATCATAATCATGAACATAATGTGTAATTGCTCTAGGACCAATTACGCCCCAAGGCATATCAGCAATATTCTTTCCCTTACCAAAGAATTTCTTTATTTTTAATTTAACTTTACGACTACTCGAATACCATGGAGGTATAAATTTAGAGCTATATGCAGCATCTAACAGACTCCGCAAAAGGATACTATCCTCAGGTATTCTTAACACAGCACCATTAATTAAACTTTCATCCTCAAATCCCAGAACGTAGCCATGTTCTGGAATTGTTAATGGATGCAAACAATAAACATCACAATCCACATAAATTCCATCCACTTTTCGCATTAATTCATAACGAAAAATATCAGAAAATAAAGCATAACTACCTGTTTTATTATGTTTAATTATTTTATCTTCTGGAATAACTTTATTCGCATCGACCTTTGTCACGCCATAAGGGATATCTTCAATTTCACCATAAGAATGTAGATGAACTTCATGTCCTCTCATGATAAAAGATGAAAGACAACTTCGAGAAATCGGACCTAATTTCGTCCCTATCCATAAAGCATGGATTATAGGTAAATTTAATGAAGTCATTTTCACACCCCTCTTTTACTTCTAAATATTAACCATTTTATAGAATGGTATTTCTGCTCAAACATAAAAACCCATATGCCCAACTCCATCTCAAGGTACTATATTGCTTTAAGATGAAGATCAAATGAGATAAAAATAAAATCGTAGCTAAGATGATGTTTCCAGAATAGATTATCAAATAGTATGGTTACAATTTTACAACCCAAATTATATTGTAACATTCTACAACTTTATTATATGAATTGATAATTTCTTCCCAAAATTTTGAACAACTTTATTAAATTTTTCCTAAAATAATATAAATTTTCAACGTACAAACTCTTCATCTGTAGGATAGACTGCCAATCATTTGTATAGAAACCAAAAACCGTCAACATACACAATACTTAAAAATTATAAATCGTTATAATTATACTAATTTTTGATATATTTGTATAAGTAGTTCACTACCATTCGATTAGAATACTAAAATTTTCAATGTAGACACATATAAATACTATCTTTAGTGTTTAGGGTTATCTTTTTTATCAATTATACACTTACATAAAAATTTATTTCTTATCAAAAAAATAAATCTTATTATCTTCTAGTAATTGAAGAATATAATGCTTTTCTTTACTCCAAGCATGTCCACACCACCCTTCAAAAGTAAATCCATGTAAATAAATATCAAAATCTTTATATTTTTCAGAATTTAAGAAAAATAATGTCGCTAAAAGTCCAGAGCTAACAATAAATGAAGTACCCTCTAAATTCAACTTTATTTGAGCATCCCAATAAACACACTCTGGTACAACTTCTACATTAATATTTCTCTCTTTAAAAAAAGAAATATATTTTGAATTATCCCAATTATTTATAAATTTTTTAAATTTAATAAAAAAAATCTTATTTACAACTTTGCATAATGGGTTGATTTTCTTTATAAGTTTATCTTCATAAGAAAAAACTATTTCAACAGTAGTTAAACCATTTAAATACTCTAAAAATTTACTACCTTCAATAAGCCGATCTTCCATTAAGTCTACAGTATTCGCTAAAAATAAGATGTCTGTTCTTCCCCCTGTTCTATTAATGTTTTCAGAGCTAGGAACATTAAATCTTACAATAAGATCACCCTCATCAATCACGTCATTAATATTTTTAATATCATCAGAATTAGCAATTAAAACAATTTTCTTCACATACTACCTTTTATAAAATAACAATATCAAAATTAATTGATAGATATACTATATATAAAATAAAATTCTCACAGTGGATACTTTCTATTAAAGAACTTACTAATACTATATCTTAAAAATGTTCCATACTTACTAACAGGCACATCACAACAACCTGAACGCTCTGTCTCAATCGTACTAAAAAAGGCGTCTTGTTTTCCTGATTCTAATATAGGATGCTCTACAATAAATGCCATATAAATTTTAGACGTTGGATAAAGATCTGGAATATAGCGCCAATCATCTGCGGCACGTAGTTTTTTGTGATACTCAAGTAATACTTGTGCCATTCCACGGTCTACAATATAAGAAACCGTATAACAAATACGATGATAAAAATCGGGATGTACCTCAAGCACTGGTGTATTTAATAGTTGCTCTTTTTTAATTTCACCGCGTACTTTACGGCATTCTTTCATTTGAATACCACCAATACTAAATAAAAATTGGGGACTCAATTGCATCTGATTTAATTCTTGTTCTAATTTTTCAACACAAAAATTATCTGGAAGAATTGCATCATCTTCTAAAATTAATGCGTATCGATCATCTGTTTTTAAAAATTTTTTTAATGCTTCTAAATGTGAAAGCGTACATCCCACCATATTTGGAGAAAGTGGTTTAGATCGCCCTTTAACTGCCAGCTCAAAATATTCTTTTGCATTCAACTCTGCGCCTTTAATTCCAACTTTAGTAAAAGTTGGATTGTTGCCTTGAAAAAAAGTTTGGCTCAAGAATTTTTTTAGTCGAGGAGAATTTTCATCTTCGATACTGACAACATAAATTTGCATTAGAACCTTCTCACTTCTGAACTCCTTATATCATAACTCATGTACAATATCGTGAACATATCTTTTCATTTCACCAACATGATGCGGTCAATTCTAAAAAAATGGTATAAATTTCAGCAAAAACAACATGCTAAAAAATTTAATTCTCATTGGTACATCCGATTTGGCTGGCTAGAGCGACCTTTTTCTGAGCAAGCACAACTGAAAAACTTATTTGAAATTCACTCTCCTGCAAAATTTACATTTGCAGATAGCTTCTATGTACATGAACATGACCGTCATTTTATTTTCTTTGAAGAAGTCGATGACCAGCATCCTGTCGGTTTTCTTTCAGTATTAGAAGTCTTTAAAGATGGAACATATACCGAACCAAAAACCATTTTGAAACTCGACTATCATCTCTCTTACCCATGTGTGTTTAAGGTTAAAAATGACTGGTACATGGTTCCAGAGACCTCTGCAAATAAGACCATTGAACTTTGGAAATGTACCGAGTTTCCACTGAAATGGGAAAAACATTCTAATCTTATCGAGAACATCGAAGCCGTAGATAGTACGCCTTTTTATCATGAAGGTTTATGGTATCTGTTTACTTCAACACGACGTGACTGCAAAAAATTTGGTGATCGTTTAGATCTGTTTTTTACTGAAGATATTTTGAATCCAAACTGGAAAGAACACCCCATGAATCCAGTATGTAAAGGTAGCCAACAATTTCGCATGGCAGGGAAACCGTTTATTTATAAAGAGCAATTGGTGCGACCAAGTCAGGATTCTTTAAAGCGTTATGGTGGCAACATCGAGTTAAAAGCAATTACTCAACTTAGCCCAACTGTTTATGAAGAAAAGTTATTAGAAGTAGTTTTACCAGACTGGGATCAGGCAGACGATGGTTGCCACACAATTAATGTGGAAAATAATTTTGTTGTCCTTGATGCAATCCGCCTATCCCCAAAACATTAATTAAGGCTTGAGCAGATCTTCATAAATTTTGAGGGTCTGTTCAGTCATAGCTGAAACTGTGAGTTCTTCTTTGGCCTTACTAAAAAGTTGGCGAAAATCTTCTTGAGCTTGTGGTTGAAGTGCAGCTTGAATTGCCGCTACTAAACTTTGCGGATTACCAATTTCTGCCAAATATTGTTCTGGCAACCACTCCACAACGCCATTCACTCTGGTTGAAGCCATCGCTTTATCTGCCTGCAAGGCTTCTACCATCACCAACGGAAAGCCTTCACGGTCAGATGATAAAACTACAATGTCAGCCAACTGAAGTAAATTTCGTGCATCTTCTCTGAACCCTAGAAAAGCAACCCGATCTTGCAGATTCAAATCATGAACTTGTTTTTCTAAATTTTCTCGAAGTGAACCATCGCCAACGATCCATAAATTTGCATCAATCTGCTGCATAGACTCAATGAGTAAACTGATATTTTTTACTGGCTCTAAGCGGCCAATACACATCACTGTCTTTTTACTTTGGTTTTGAGTAGAAATATTTTTCTGAATACTTTGCAACAGTTGTTGTTTGGCATCATCACTCAATATTGGCTGAGGATAGACCCCATTATAAACTACATGTGATTTAGACTCTGGGATACCTTGCGTTAATGCCTGACTCACGGCAATAACCGCATCACCGACCAAATAGGCAGACTTATTCTTTTTGGTGCCATGTACTGTGGTGACTATTTTTGGCCCCGATAAAAAGGGCTTAATCCGAGCAATCAATTCAGCCGCTTTCCCTGCTTGAGCATGCACAATATTCGGCTGAATGTGTTGAATTAAGGATTTAAGCTGCCAAAGTAGAAGAATATTCCAACGACTTCGAGCAAAATTTACCGCATGAAAGTGTACATTGGCTTTAAATTTTTCAGCATAACAAGGATGCGCAATAATATGCACATCATGGTGCAGAGCCAATTCATTGACCAAATTAAAAGTATGCTGTTCTAAACCACCAACACCACCACTTGTCGCCAATACCTGTACAATTTTCATCATCAACCTATTTATTTTTGTCTTTATTTAGGGTTTGTTCAAAGAGTTTGGCTTCTTTTAAAAATGCGTAAAATGCATTGACCATGCTGTTTACAAAACCGCGCCAACCATTTAAACAACTGCGACGAATAAAATAAGATTTGATGAATGTCATCGGCATGACTAAAACCAGTTTTGCAAGGCTTGGAGATTTTCCTTTTTGATATTTTTCCAATGCTTTCAAATTGGAATATTGGTTATTTTTTTCAACCTTAACAAAAATACTCGACTCACCATAGTGATAAATATCATGCTCGGCTCGTTGAGATTCACCCTCTACAACAACGTTTTCATGAACTTTATTGGCAAGGTCATAATGCCCTTTTAACTTACGAAAAAAACGTACTTTTGCATGTTTTTTAGTATGTTTACTATTCGGAACACCTAAAAATACATCATTGATTGGTGTGATTAAAGCATCAAGTTTGTTCTGCTGAATGGTCTCAATGATTTCTTGTTTTAACTCTTCAGATAGAACCTCATCACCATCTAAATTAAGCACCCAATCATTTCGGCATTTGGCTAAAGCCAAGTCCTTTTGTCCTGCATAACCTTGCCAATCTTGATGAGAAATTTGCGTATTTTCAAAGTGCTGTGCAATTTCATAAGTATTGTCAGTACTGCCAGAATCTAAAATAATAACTTCATCAAACTCACGAACACTTTTCAGCGTCTGTTCTAACCAAGCACCACAATTTAAAGTGACAATATAAACACTACATGGGATTTTATTCATAACTTATAGCGTCCTTTAGCAAGGGCGATTCGCATCTGTAAAGCATTCATGGCACCATGTGTGCTGATACGTGGAATATTAAACTGGTTAACTCCATACACTTCAATTTTTTTCCGTGTAGACACTGCATTTTTAAAGCCGATTTCTTGTGCCATTTTTTGGTGTTTTTCATTAAAACGGCCAAATGGATAAGCAAAACTTGGACACTTTCCGACCAAAGCCTCAACATCTTGCTTTGACTGAAGCATTTCCTGATAAGCCGTTTGATCATCCAGTTTAAGCAAGTTCACATGATGCTGCGTATGCGCACCAAATTCGATTAACCCTGAATTTGCCATTTCATGGATTTGCTCATGAGTTAGCTTTTCAATGCCTTCAATTTGCGTCGCCAAATAAATCGTTGCTTTTGCATTATATTTTTTGAGTAATGGATAGGCATAAAGATAGTTATCCATAAATCCATCATCGAAACTCAAAGCCACGACATTTTTTTGATTTTGGTATTGTCCGAGTTCAGAAACAAAACAAAAAGTTGAACCTCTACGCGTTAACAATTGCAGTAATTGTTCAAATTTTTCTGGTGGCATGTTCATGCCTGAGGCAGTATCGTGAGGGCTCACCTGATGTAACATAACGATACGGGGTAACTTTTTGGAGCGAAACGGCAGCCAAAAGGTGTAGTTACCAAGCACATAGAGCAATGCTGCAACGACCAACAGGCCGACCAAAACATACAAAACCCACATCATGCATAAACCTCATGCGACCATTCGTAAGACTCAGACAATTCTAATCCAAAAGTCACTTCAAGCATAAATTTTGTAATGCGCTTCGCCCCAAAACTTTGTTGGGTTTTACGCCAGCCTGCTTCGGCAATTTGGCGTGCTTGCTCAGGATGTTCCTCGTAAAATTTAATTTTATTGGCTAAATCAAATTGATCATCAAAATAAACGATTTCTTCTGCCGTATAGAGTTTTTCAAAGTCTGGGATTCGAGGGCTAAAAGTAAGCAGGCCATTTCCAGTCAATTGTACAATTCGGTCAGAGCTATATAAGGTCACTTCGTTGTTTCGAGAATAGTTTAAACCCATACGTGTTTTTGCAAGTACATCATAATATTGATGACCATACACACTTGGCTGTCCAAAACAGCCATAATATTGATATTGAATCTGATTGATTTTCAACTGGTCTGCCAAATCAGCTAAAAACTTTTCTCGAACAGGTTCCTTATAAATAATTCCACAAAAAATAAAACTTTGTTCTGTTTTGTCAGCGTCAAACTGCTTCAAACATTCAACATTTTTATGTCCGATGTTAGGCATATAAGCGACCACATTATGTGGTTTCTTCAGTTTTTGTAAAAACTGACCACCCGTTGTACAAAAAATTGCATCTAAATACGGTGAAAAGTCATGGATAAAACCAAGCTTATGTTCAAGATATAGTGGGTCAACATACCAAAAAGCAATTTTGGTTTGAGGATACTTCTCTTTAATCTGAGCAAGAACATCTGGACTCATCAAGTCACTGTGTCCAACAAGAACCAGGTCTGGACGAAGGTTTTCAACAATTTTTAAAATTTCTTTATTCGCCCATTTTGCACCCAATTTTTTTGTTTTAAAAACTGTCCCCATCCGTGCCATGTCACGAAAGCTGAAATCATAAACGAAGTGGCCGTTTTCAATCAGACCTGCCGAAATTTTACGGTCAGTACAATAAAAATGCGTACCCTGCTTATTGAAACCAAAATTGGCAATATGTAAAATTTTCATGCATAACACTCAAAAACTAGTAATACAATTATCCCAAAAGCCTAACACCACAACCATCTAAACAATGTTAATCCAAAGAATGATAAGGAATATAGTTCTCCCAATTAAAAACTTGAACATTTTCATTTGTTGGGATTTCTTTAAGATTCCTTTTATCATTTAAATAGAGAGATTGTACACCTAATTGACCAGCATAAATATTTAAAAAATCATACGCACTTACTATCTTCTCAATTTTATTTCGTTTTTTGATATCACTTGCCAAGATAAAGAAAGGAATATCATAATTTTTCTTTGTTTTGTTATCTACATTATATCCAGCTTGATGGACAGTCATACCATGGTCTGAGAAATAAGTAATACTAAAACTACGCTTTGTTTTTCCTAATCTAGTATATACTGACTGTATAAAGCTATCCAACTTATTAAAACTAGATAAATAACAATTAATACTATTACCATATTGGGGATACATTTTCGGTTGCTTAAATAATCGCTCACATGCATCTGGATGTGAACCCATCATATGAATAAATATTACATTTTTTTGATCTTTATATTTATTCAATTGACTATTTAGAATTCCTAATAACACATCATCATCGGTATTCTTTGATCTATAATTACCGCTTTTCAGAAAAAACTTATGGTTTGCATGAATTGCGATTCGGGAAACAGCCGTATCATTTTTACCTAAAAAGCCTTGGTTTGATATCCAGATGGTATTATATTTTGCCTGATTTGCTAATGTAACAACATTTCTTTTAATATCAATATCATGATTCTCATCCATATAAGCCAATGTACGCACTAGGCTGGTTGCTGTATTCGGTGCGGTTGAAATGTAATGATCAATGAATTCAACAGGCGCCTTATCCAAAAAAGGTGTGGTTTTTTCTTTAAAACCATAAAGGGATAAATACGCTCTAGGAACACTTTCTCCAATAATAATAATTTGGTTATCATATTTTGGGGTTATTTTTTTAATTTTCCAATCTGTAAAACCAGTATTATCTTCTGTTAAAATTTTTTCTTCTTTTTTATACTTATTTAAAGCAACCAATGTTTGCACAAAAAAAGTATTTATAATATTTAAGAACAATAAAAAAAATACGACTTTCTTATTAAAACTAACTTTAAATTCTGAATCATACTTATATAAATAATAAAATGTCGACAAAAATAAAATTAAACTAAAAACCAAATATTTAGCAGAAATAATAGAGAAAAATTCAAATGCCTCATTTTGGTTTGTTTGAAAGGCCGATGCAACAATCCCCAACGACATATGACCTTGCAGAAATCCTGTTGAAGTAGATATATATAAAGATAAAATAAAAAATAAAAAAAGTGCAATATCTTTTATAACATTACCACGGGACTGATTTAAGTAAATAAAAAAATATGTATTAAAAATGAGAACCGCAAAAAAAACAGGAATATCTTTTAAGCGGAATAAGTAATCCCAAAAACCCAGCCCAATGGTATAACAAACTGACAAAAAAAATGGGATAACATATATATGAAAAATTCTTTTGAACATGGATAATATCTTATCTTAATCGTAACCCAATCCAACTATTTAAATTTTAAATAGCTACCAAATTTTCTAGCGGGACGATTCTAAAAAGTTTTTTTTTTAAAGTCCATCTTTTATTATTTCTATTGCTATTCTCTCTGCTTCTTTAAAAGCTCGAGGCTGTGGTAGCTGTTCCAATTTATTAACTGTCGATACAATCTCCTGTCGCAATAACAAATCAATCGAATGCGTAATGCGGTCTTGCTTCAGCCTATCTATAAGAATAATACCCACCTGACAGCCTGCTGTTAGTGCCTCATACACCATGGACACACTATCTTCCGTCACCCATACCGCTTGAGCTTGTTGCATTTGTTCAAAAATCCAGCCTTGTGGCGTCTGCTCAACCGGAAATATTTGCAAATATCTGGCAAAGCTTTGTTGTCTTAACTGATCTAAAAATTCAAATGGTGTACGACGAGAAGTCGTTAGAATAATGTCTGCGAGGGGGTTTTGTTCCACAATTTGCGCAATACTTGCCAATACTTTGTCTGCATTCCATTGATGATGTTTGGATGAACCACCCAACGCAATTAAAATAAGGTTTGGCTGATGCAGATGTTCATTTAAGATCGGATTTAATGCCCCTTGTGTTATAAGGATATGGTCAGATGCGGTGATGCCATCATGTTCTGGCACCACAACATAATTAAACCAAGAGAATGGTAAACTCGGTTTCATTAAAATAATTGTTTTGGCTTTTGGAAATACTTTCCCAAGTAACCAGACTCGAAAATGAGTATGACTTCCCACCCCAATAATCATATCTGGATAACTTGAGAAAACAGGAAGGGATTTGGTCAAAATTGCTTTAATTAATTGCAATAACGACAATTTTTCAATCGATACTTCTTGAAAATCAGCATTATGTTGTTGTCTTTGTACTGCTTGAAATAGTCCCAATGCTTGCGAACGATGTCCAGCTTTACCATCAGAAACATAGACTATATGCATATTCATCATAATTTAATATCAACGTAAATTTACACATTATCTGAAGGTGTAAACACCTCTTCAAATGAGCTGGTAATATGGCCAATATCAACCGCTTGATAGCCTAATTGTGAAAATCGCTGTGCTAATATTGTACCTGATGGGCCTAAAGCAATTAAAATTAAATACTGTAAATCAAATTCTTGTTTTACCTTGGTTACAATACGATCTAAATCATCATAAGCATTTTCAGGTAAGGTATAAATAATTTCCTTTTTAGTTATATTGTTAAAAATAGAGTGATCCACCATAAGTTTTGATCCTTCACCCGTAATAAATAATACTTTTTTCTGATTCCAAACTTCTTTCCAAGCTAAAACTGCTTGCTCTTTATAAGCACCAAAAAAATCGGGCCGAGTCACCATACTATGCCCATAATGCGTATTCAAATTTAAACGACTTTTAAAATCTGCCCAGCGTATGTACCAAAATTTTAACCACCAATTTTTTTCATAATCATTGTATGCGGTAAAAATAGTAGGTAAACAGACCAATAATTTTTCATTTTTATTGTATAAAATTTCTTTTAATTCAGTTGCCAATTCTAATTTATATTTTTGAAAATAAATCTCTTCTCCACACATTAGTAAAATCTCACCGTCCCCAAAACGGGCTAAAGACTTCCCTTTTTTCACTTCCTCTAACGTTTCCATCATTGAAAGTACATTTTGTTTTTCAAAATTTTTAAGTTCCTCTGAATATTTGGCTAACCAATGCTCTTTATTCCATTTAAACAGCCATTTCTTTATACGAATTTTAAATTTATTAGGTAAAACATCAAACAACATCATTAAAAATCTCAAAAACTAAAATAAAATATACAAAAAAGCGAAACCAAAGTTTCGCTTTTATCTTAACTGATTTTTCTTATTTCACATAAGTTAACCAGTGTTCATATTTTGGATTTTTACCTTGAACAGCATCAAAGTAAGTTTTTTGAATTAGTGTCGTAATTGGACCACGGCAACCTTCACCAATTTGACGGTCATCGTATTCACGAATCGGGGTTACTTCCGCAGCCGTACCTGTAAAGAATGCTTCATCAGCGATGTAGAATTCATCACGAGTGATACGACGTTCAATCACTTCAATGCCTAAATCTTTGGCAATGGTAATAATGGTTTGACGAGTAATCCCATCCAATGCACCGCCTGCGATATCAGGAGTATGCAATTGACCATCTTTCACCAAGAATACGTTTTCACCAGAACCTTGGCAAACATAACCTTGAGGGTCCATCAACATTGCTTCGTCGTAGCCTGACTGTGCCACTTCCTGATGTGCAAGAATCGATAAAGTATAGTTACCAGATGCTTTTGCTTTACACATCGTCACGTTTGGATGGTGATGTGTAAATGAAGAAGTTTTTACGCGAATACCTTTCGCCATAGCTTCTTCACCCAAATAAGCACCCCAACCCCATGCAGCAACCGCCGCATGAATAGTGTTGCTTGTTGCGGCAATACCGAGTTTTTCTGAACCAATCCAAATGAGTGGACGCAAGTAGCAAGAAGACAGTTTATTTTCACGGACAACATCAATTTGTGCTTGTTCTAGCGTTGCCTGATCAAATGGGACTTTCATTTGATAAATTTTTGCTGAATTCAATAAACGTTTAGTGTGGTCTTGCAAACGGAAGATTGCAGTCCCTTTCGGTGTTTCGTAAGCACGGACACCTTCAAACACGCCCATACTATAATGTAGCGTATGGGTTAAGACGTGAATTTTCGCATCACGCCAGTCAACTAATTTTCCATCTTGCCAAATAAAACCATCACGATCAGCCAAATTCATGGCACACACTCCAAATTTTCACATCATTATTACTGTCCAAGTGCCAATGCACTCGGATCAATTAATCTCTGCCATAACTTGCAAACGATCTCGCGGGTGTCGCGCCATTGTACAGCTTGAACTTGCATGTTTTTGTTCGCAAGTGCTAAACGGTGGCTCTCGGCTCGTTCACTGAGATAAGCTTGAATCAACGCCTGCGCGTCATCACTGGATAAGTAACCTAATCGCGCAGCATCCTCAAGGATTCGGACGTTGTCAGAGAAATGGGCGAGATCGGGCTTCGCACCACTCCATGCTAGTACGATATACTGTGCCATAAATTCGATGTCAACGATACCACCTACATCCTGTTTTAAATGAAAAATTCCATCTTTTTGCTGTTGTTTCGTTGATCCAAGATGATCTTTCATTTTTTGACGCATCTGAATCACTTCAGTACGCACCACATTTTCATCACGAGGTTGAGTCAAAACTCGGCAGCGGATTTTCTCAAACTCGGCACGTAAATGTTCATCGCCTGCAATTGAACGGGCACGAACTAAGGCTTGATGTTCCCAAAGCCATGCACTTTTGAGCTGATACTGTTCATAGGCATTTAGACTTGTAACCAACACACCAGCCTCACCTGACGGGCGTAACCGTGTATCAATTTCATAGGCACGTCCATCTAAAGTTTGCGTGGTCATTAACGACATAAACTTTTGAGCAACACGCAAGGCAAACTCAAAACCACTAATGACTTTTGCTCCATCGGTATCAGCTTGTTCATCCAAATAATGAATAAATACCAAGTCGAGATCTGAACCATACCCCAGTTCAATCCCGCCTAGTTTGCCATAGCCAATGACAGCAAAGCCTTGTTGGTCGATTGAACAGCGTTGTCCATCTAAATTCACAGGATAACCATGACGCTTTGCGACCATCTGATAAGCCAGATTTAGCGTTGCCTGTACACAAACTTCGGCAATATCTGTAAGGGTATCAGATACTTTCATGAGTGGACTTTCAGCTAAAACATCACTAGCGGCAGCAGCCAAAACATGGCTTTTCTTAAACAGGCGCAGCACGCGCATTAAATCTTCAACCTGATCTAACTCTATACGCAGCAGTTGATAGCGCATCGTCGCTTCTAAATCTGCACGTTTGGGTAACTCAAAATCCATGGATAAAAATTCATCCAGTAAAACAGGATAGTGGGTTAGTTCTTCACAAATCCATGGACTAACCTCGGCCATTTTGACCAACCGTTGTAATGCTCCCTTGTTTTCAATCAACATGACCAAATACACGGTACGGCGCATCACAGATTCGATTAAAGGCATCAAACGAAGTAATGCAACTTGCGGTTGCTCCGATTGTAAGATTGCTTCAATTAAAGGCGGCCAAAATGCTTTTAATCGTTCTACCGCTTTGGCAGGTAGTTTTTTGATGGCCTGCCCTGACCAAAATTCATGAATCAGATTTTGTGCATCTTCATCCAAAATCTGTTGCAAGCGTTGTTCTAAATGGGAAAAATCATCGAGTGGACTATGAACATCTTTTTCTTTTATGACATTTTTAAACTGTAAACTGACCTTATCCCGTTTCCGATTAAGCACCTCAATAAAGTCATCCCATGATGGATAACCCAGCGTTTCAATGATTCGCTGACGTAATGCAACATCGTGCGGTAAGGCTTGAGTCTGCTGATCATTTAAGGCTTGTATCGCATGTTCGACACGGCGTAAAAATAAATAAGCGTCTTTTAAATCTGTAACCGCCTGAGGTTCAAGCAATCCAACATCACCAATATGCTGTAGACTGATTAGACATTGCCGATCTTGTAATTCTAGTTTTGAACCACCGTAAATAAGCTGAAAAACCTGAACAATAAACTCGATTTCACGAATTCCACCCGCCCCAAGTTTAATATCTTCATAGATATTTCGACGGGCAACTTCACGTTCAATCATGAGTTTCATGTCACGCATGGCTTCAAATGCACTGTAGTCAACATAACGACGAAACACAAAAGGTCGTGTCATCGCCATCAGGCTATCGCCCTGATCTCCTGTAATAATACGTGCCTTAATCCATGCATAACGCTCCCACTCACGTCCATGCTGGATTAAATATTTTTCTAATGCCGCATGACTAATTGCCAATGCCGATCCATCTCCCCAAGGGCGTAAGCGCATATCTACTCGAAACACAAAACCATCAGCGGTAATATGATCCAGTAAATAAATCAGTTTTTGTCCCCATAAAATACAAAACTGTTGCACATCGACACATTTACGCCCATTGGTTTCACCTTGTTCGTCAAAGGCAAAAATCAGATCAATATCACTCGATAAATTAAGCTCTTGTGCCCCAAGCTTCCCCATTCCAATCACAATCAGATCTTGAAGCTGTCCGTTATACCCTATCGACTCACCATATTTTTCAACCAATGGCTTACGGGCGTAGTCTTTTGCAGCAACAATACTTGCATCGGCAAAATCAGACAATTCACGTGTGAGTGTGACCACATCGGTCAGTTGATTAGCATCTTGCCAAATCCAGCGAAACATTAAACGTGCGCGTAAAACCCGTAAGGCGCGCATCCATTGCTGTTCGTCGGTGAGTCCATCAATCGCCTTTTGTACATATATTTGAATATCAGCAGTGCTGAGTGGTCGGCTAAATTGGTCGTGCTGATAGTCTTGTTCAAGCGCTGTAGAATAAAGTGCCAAGACTTGTTCTGCGTATTGGCTAGCACCTAAGGTTTTTTGTAATTGCTGCGAATTCATGACTACACTTTATCGTCCTGTTTAGCATAGTTATAACAGTTGGATGTGATGTTTTAAAACATAATTTCACAACTTTTTAGCATCAATATATGGCTTGTTTTTGTAGCTGACCTTGCAAAACGGCATGATGATCTGTGGCAACTGGGATTTTCACAACAAATGTTGTCCCTTGCCCCTCAATAGACGTGACTGAAATCTGTCCTTTATTAAAATCAACAAAGCGTTTGCATAAGACGAGACCAAGCCCCGTACCTTTTTCACCTGCTGTACCTTTTAAAGACAATTTAAGGCGCGGTTCAAATACTTTTTCTAATTGTGTTTGATTCATTCCCATCCCTGTATCTGCAATCGAGATTGAAATATAATCCCCCTCACGACAAGCAGAGATTGTGACTTTTCCAGTTCCATCAATCGGGGTGAATTTTAAAGCATTTGAAGTTAGATTTTGCAAAATCGACGTCAGCATATTCATATCGGCACAAACAAAAATATCAGCTGCAATCTCTTCAATTAACTCAATATTTTTTTGCTTCGCCAGACTCATCAAAACATCTTTTACAATATGCGTCACCTGTTGTAATTTAAAATTAATCGGATGATAGACAAAATGCCCGCCCTCTGCCATCGCCCAATTTAGGAGGTTTTCAAGCAAATGATAGGTTGATTTTGCCGTATCATTTAAATAGCAGGCAATATTTTGAATTTGTGGTGAATCAAGCGTATCAATCTCATCTGCCAGAACCTCAGAGAAACCAAGTAACCCATGAAATGGCGCACGTAAATCATGTGCAATCACCTGAAAAAATTTGGTTCGGCTAAAATTCAGTGCGGAAAGTTCTTCATAGGATTCTTGTAGTTCTGCAAAATCAAATTTGAGTTCGACATAACCAAGTGTTCCTGTCAAAAGCTCAGCCACCAAATCTATGCCATTTTGTTCAAATGGGGCTGTTAAATCATCAAAGAAAATCACTTGCCCAATAGGCTTTTGATTGATCACCAATAAAAAAGTAATCATTCGCTGATGTTTAAATCCTATTTGAGCCAACGTTTTAGAAAATTGGGGGTAATGTCGATGTGTCGGTGTAATCTGGTTTTCTTTGCCATAATAAGCCGAAAATTGTTGTTGTTTTTGGGGTTCAATCTCACAGGCATGAAATGTGTTTTCGTCTACATACCACAAATAAGGTTCGTGAAAAAAAGTCCAAATCGAATGTTGAACATGAAGTAAATTGCGGGCGAGTTTTAAACACACATTAATCTGATTACGTGGCCCTTTAACCCCCATAATCAGAGATAATTTACACTCATTGAGCCGGTCTGCCTGACCAATTTTTAATCGTTGTAATCCGTCCATCCCCGCCTCACTCTTCATCACTTGTTCTCTATGCCGCGGATTGAAAACATATATTTACAGTTCTCCCCTATAACTAACAATATTTTACGACAAAAGCAACTTAATAAATATTTGTTTACGCAATACCAATACATAAGGATTTTTTACCACTTTATTTATCACAAATATTCTTTAAATAAACAATTGAAATAAAATATAAATTTTTAAAAAATAAACACAGCATGATTCATTACTCATTCAAAATAATGAAGAAACCACTATTTCTAGGTGTTTATTTTTTACCAAACAGTATATAAGCAGAACCCCCTATCATTTGTAAAAATCTAACACCCCTAAAAATAAAATGACCTCTATACCTTGTCTAAAAATATAGAGGCCTAACCTATCGGCTGATCATCAATGATTGTCTGACAGCTTCATGGTTCAATCAGATTAATTGGCTTTATCACGCTTCTTTTTCGTAAAGATTTTGGTTTCACGTGGAGGCAAGCCTGTATGTTGCGTCAAAATCTGGCCCTTTTGTGGTCGTTTCTGACCATTTTGAGGACGCTGTTGTTGACCTGCACGTTTAGCCGAATCTCCCGCAACCGACGAGTTTTTCTTACGTGTCGATTTATATTCACCTTCAGTGCCTTGCGGTTGATACGTTGGAATCAAATGTTGTTTTGAGTTTCCAATCAAATCAGCGCGTCCCATCTCTTTTAAGGCTTCACGTAGTAATGGCCAGTTTTTCGGATCGTGATAACGTAAAAATGCCTTATGTAAACGACGACGCTTTTCACCTTTAACAATATCAACATCTTCGGTATAGCGAGCAACTTTAGACAATGGGTTTTTACCCGTGTAATACATTGTCGAAGCAGTTGCCATTGGCGATGGATAGAAGGTTTGTACCTGATCGGCACGGAAACCATTCTTTTTCAGCCAAATTGCCAAATGCATCATGTCATAATCGGTGGTGCCCGGATGTGCAGCAATAAAGTATGGAATTAAGTACTGTTCTTTACCCGCTTCCTTACTAAAACGGTCAAACATTTGCTTAAAGCGGTCATAGGTTCCAATACCCGGCTTCATCATTTTAGACAAAGGCCCTTGTTCGGTATGTTCAGGCGCAATTTTTAAATAACCACCCACATGGTGCTGTACCAGTTCTTTGACATATTCAGGGTTCAAAACTGCAAGGTCATAACGTAAACCAGAACCAATCAGAATCTTTTTCACACCCTTAATTTGTCGAGCCTTACGATAAAGCTGAACCAGAGGATCATGATCTGTATGTAAGTTCTGACAAACACCTGGATAAACACAAGATGGTTTACGACAGTTTTTCTCAATTTCCGGGTCTTTACAGTGCAGACGGTACATGTTGGCGGTTGGGCCACCCAAGTCTGAAATAATGCCGGTAAATTGTGGTGCTGTATCACGGATTTTTTCAATTTCACGCAAAATTGAATCTTCTGAACGGTTTTGGATAATTCGTCCTTCATGTTCGGTAATCGAACAGAACGTACATCCTCCAAAACACCCACGCATAATGTTCACAGAAAACTTGATCATATCAAATGCAGGAAAACGTGCATTTCCATACGATGGATGTGGCAAACGTGCGTATGGTAAGTCAAACACGTAATCCATTTCTTCTGTTGTCAATGGAATTGGAGGTGGATTTATCCAGACATCACGCTCACCATGACGTTGTACCAATGCACGGGCATTACCCGGATTAGTTTCAAGGTGCAAAATACGGTTGGCATGTGCATATAAAACACGGTCATTTGCAACTTGTTCAAAAGAAGGTAAACGAATAACGGCCAATTCACGTGGTGGTAATTTATGTTTAATGGCTTTGGATACAGCAGGTTTTAGCTGAATAACCTGTGTATTTTCATCCAGTTGATCACCTTCTAGGGCAATTGGATTGGCAACAATTTCTTTTTGGAAGTTTTGATATTGCGCCAGTGAGTTGCCTTTTTCTTTTTCAACCTCACAGCCATCAATATCTTCTGTCATTACATATGGATTAATAATTGGATCAACACGTCCAATGGTATCCACATCGTTACTTTCGATTTCAACAAATTTCGCTTTTGATGCTTTATTATGTTTATTAATAATAAAAGCAGTACCACGAACATCGGTGATCTCGTGGATTTTTTCACCTTTTGCCAGACGATGCATCACATCAATAATGGCACGTTCGCCATTACCATACATCAGTAAATCTGCTTTTGAATCCATCAAAATAGAACGGCGAACTTTGTCCGACCAGTAGTCATAATGCGCAATACGGCGCAAGCTGCCTTCAATCCCACCCAGTAAAACAGGCACGTCAGGGAAAGCTTCACGGCAACGCTGGCAATATACGGTTGCTGCACGGTCAGGACGTTTATTGGGTTCATTGTTCGGTGAATACGCATCATCAGAACGAATTTTTCGATCAGCCGTATAACGGTTAATCATCGAATCCATATTCCCTGCAGTAACCCCCCATGCAATGGTCGGTTTACCTAAAACACGGAAACTTTCAACATCTGTCCAGTCGGGCTGCGCAATAATCCCCACACGAAAACCTTGTGCTTCTAATACACGACCAATCACACCAGATACGAAGGATGGGTGATCAATATAGGCATCACCACAAACTAAAATAAAATCACAAGCATCCCAGCCGAGTAAATCCATTTCAGCACGTGACATCGGCAAAAATGGCGCGGGTTCAAAGCATGACGCCCAATATTTGTCGTAATCAAACAACGCTTTTGGCGCGGTTTGCATGGTATAAGCAGTAGACATGGCTTGCGATTCTCGGCTGGCGGGTGAAAAAATGACAACAAAAATGAAAGCCGATCATTTTAACATGAATTTCATTCACCATCCTCAATTATATAAACCATAGAAACAAAGACATATAAATTTTTATGATTATTTTTTAATCTAATCGGTTTTAAAATCATCTTTTATGTAAGCTTAGGCGTACAAAAATCGAAGTTATTGTCGGCTAGTATGCCGATGATTGTTTTTATATGATGTGTTTAAAGGAACAGGAAGTCCCTTGGTAACAAGAAAAGCAGGAAGCGTATCGGGAAATAGGACTTTTCCCCTCGGTGAAGAATTCAAAAAACCCTTAACAGGATGTTAAGGGTTTTTTGTTTTGTGCAAAATCACCCAAGTATCTCATTGATGGTGATACGATCAACTCAAACCCTTAAAAAGAGCACGACACTCAGGTCATGCTCGCTTTGTATTTCATCTTTTTTCATTCAATACATTGAAAATGTCTTGCTCAATAGATAACACGCTTCACATCACGAGTATTGCATCTCAAAGACGGATGCTTAAGCATGATGCAAGGCATCTGCAATCGCTTCAACCAGCTGTTGTGCAATTTCCTGTTTAGATGCTTTTTCTAAATCGCGTTTTTCAAGTCCGTAATGTTCTGCAAAAAAGACCGTCATGGCGTTCTCATCCGATGCAAAACCAATATCGGAACGTGATACATCATTACAGGCAATCATATCTAGCTTTTTAGCCACCAATTTACCTGCTGCATATTGTTCAACATTTTGTGTTTCAGCAGCAAAACCGACCATAAAAGGACGTTGAGGTTGCTGTGCAATGGTTGCGACAATATCTGGATTTTTGAGCAATTCGACCTGTAATTCATCGCCTGCTTTTTTAATTTTATGCTCTGCAACTTGTGCAACACGATAGTCAGCAACCGCAGCAGTTGCAATGAATACATCACAACCTTCGTGTAATTGCTGCATGCTTTGTTCCAGCATTTGTACGGCAGAAGACACATTTTTACGTTGCACGCCATTCGGTGTATCTAAACTGACTGGCCCTGCAATCAGAATGACTTTTGCCCCTGCTGTATAACACGCACTTGCCAAGGCAAAGCCCATTTTGCCCGTGCTATGGTTTGAAATATAACGGACAGGGTCGATTGCCTCACGCGTTGGCCCTGCGGTAATCACCACACGTTTACCCGCAAGTAAACCAAATTTTTCAGCTAAAGCACGTTGTGTTTGATGGAAATATAATTGGACTTGTTCAGCAAGTTCTTCAGGTTCAGGCATACGTCCCAAACCGACATCACCACAGGCCTGCGAACCCGATGATGGCATAATGACATGCACACCATCTTCTACCAAAGTTTGTAAATTACGTTGTGTTGCTTTGGCTGCCCACATTTGCTGATTCATGGCAGGTGCAAGCCAGACAGGTGCTTTTGTCGCTAAAAACAAGGTGCTCAGTAAATCATCTGCTAATCCATTAGCGAACTTGGCAATCGTATTGCAACTTGCTGGAGCAACCAAAATCAAATCCGCCCAACGTGCCAGTTCAATATGTCCCATTCCCGCTTCGGCTGCGGTATCCAGTAATTCGGTATGTACAGAATTTCCTGATAGAGCCTGAAAAGTCAGTGGGGTAATAAATGCCTGTGCGCCCTGTGTCATCACCACACGGACGTTAAAACCATAATCTTTTAAACGGCGAACCAATATTGCACTTTTATAAGCAGCGATGCCGCCTGTTACCGCTAAAATAATATTTTTATTTGAAAATACACTTACATCAAAGCTCACAGATGGCTACCTTTGTGTTGCAGTGGCGTCCACAATAGCATTAAATATGCCGATTCCCAAGTGGAATAAAACAAAAACAACTTTAGAAAGAATGTATTAGACCATGCAGCAATCCATTAAATTTTGGCCAGAACAAGAACGGCCACGTGAGCGTTTATTGCAACAAGGGGCTGAAAGTTTATCCGATGCCGAGCTATTGGCAATTTTCCTACGATCAGGTTCACAGCAACATTCTGCCGTTGAATTAGCACGTTTGTTAATTCAGCACTTTCAAGGACTAAATCCTATTTTTGATGCCTCGCTCAGCGAAATTTCTGCTTTTCACGGCATTGGCCCCAACAAATATGCCCAACTTATGGCGGTAAAAGAACTTGGACGTCGTTATATTCAACATAGTTATCTATCCGCTAAACAACCATTAAGCAGTTCAGCATCGGTACTCAATTATTTACGTTTTGAGTTACTGGGCGAAAAACAGGAAGTATTTGCTGTGTTATGTTTGGACAATGACCTATGCAAACTACAATTTAAAAAATTATTTTATGGCTCCATCCAACAATGTAGTGTTTCCGTCAACCAGTTAATGCGCCATGTCATTCAACAGCATGCCACCCATATTGTGATTGCACACAACCATCCCTTTGGGCAAGCCGTGCCATCTAGTGAAGATTTAGAATTAACCCAGCACATTTCTCAGGCATGTCAATTACTTGAAGTCAAACTATTAGATCATTGCATTATTGCCCCAACAGGTTCATGCTCTTTGGCTGAACTGGGTCTGCTGCATGGTTTAGATTCGGTCTAATTCATCTTTCATCATTATGGTTTTTCAGCATGATCGTTCGGGATAAAAGTAACGCTTTCAAACTCTTATTTTCATGGCAAGGCACAATCCTTCCTAAAGTGATGCCATCACTGTGTGTTCTCATGCTGATTTCCACCGTTATTGCCGTATTCACCTACCATGATCTGATTCATGTGCCCCCGGTTCCCGTGATTGGTTTTACTATTTTCGGGGTGATTCTTTCCATTTTTCTGGGCTTTCGCAACAATGCCTGTTATGAACGCTGGTGGGAAGGGCGTAAACTCTGGGGTTCTCTCATTGCCAATTCCCGACATATTGATCGTGATACACGGCTGTTGCCACCTGAGCGACGTGAACAAGTCCTTCATCATGTCATTGTGTTTGCCAATATGTTGCGTGATCGGTTACGCCATCAAACGGCCAACCCTGAACAATTTTTAGAGACCACACAACTGGATGCCTCAACCATTCATAAACTCAACGGGCATTTAAATGCGTCACAATATACTCTAGGACTCATTCAATGGGAGTTGATGCAAGCGTTAAAGGCAGGTGAAATTAGCGATATTTTATATACGCAACTAAATCAACATGTGATCGATATGGGAATGGTTCAGGCAGGCTGTGACCGTATTGCCAGCACACCATTACCTTTTGCCTATTCGGTGTTACTGCACCGTGCTGTTTATTGCTTCTGCTTCATTTTACCGTTTAGTTTGGGGTCTATTTTGGGACTCTGGACACCGTTTTTAATTGGACTACTCGCCTATTTGTTTTTGGGGCTAGATGCTTTAAGTGCCGAACTTGAAGAGCCTTTTGGTACGCAGGACAATGACCTACCACTCGATTCTATCGTACGTCTAATCGAACGTGAGTTACTTGATTCACTAGGTAAAACCGCACCATCTTCTATTCAAGCTGAACAATATAAATTGCTTTAAATCTGGCATAATTTCCAAAATTTCAATCATTTAAAGGTTCGGCTTATTCACCATGCAGGGTGTGATTGGCCGAACCTTAAGTTGTTTTAGTTGGAATTCTGAGCCATGCTTTTATAATGAAGTCCATACTGTAAAAATTCATATTTTTGCAATCTGTTTAATAGATAACAGAAAAATAGCTATTGGTTGTTGAACTATCCCAAATCGTTACACTTCAATCCAACCCTTCTTGATTTGATCAGATAAATCCAGTTCTACACCAATAAATCATCAACTTCTTAAGATTGTAATAACAATTCATTCATATCCTGAATCTTATTTTGGAAGTACATAATGTTTACTGACAGCTGGTTCCTATGGGCACTCCTCTCTGCTTGTTTCGCGGCTTTAACTGCAATTTTTGCCAAAGTCGGATTACATGGAATTGACTCAGATTTTGCAACGCTCATCCGAACCATCATTATTGTATTTGTTCTCGCCATCATTGTGAGCATGTTAGGTAAATGGCAAGACCCACGACAACTTTCGATAAAAGTCTGGGTTTTCTTAACATTATCGGCACTCGCAACTGGTGCATCATGGGTTTGCTATTTCAAAGCATTGCAAATGGGAAATGCCTCTCAGGTTGCACCCATAGATAAGCTCAGTGTTGTACTGGTTACAATATTTGCTGTAGTATTTTTAGGCGAAAGACCAAGCTTTCAAGAGTATATTGGCATTGGACTTATTGCCACGGGTGTCCTGACCATTGCTTTAAAATAACCAGCAACCCATTATCTTGAATAAACGGAAGAATTTATAAAGGGACAATAACGTGATTCGTATTTTAGGTAGAAGTGATTCAATCAATGTTCGTAAAGTGCTTTGGCTCTGTGACGAACTCAGCCTCCCCTACCAACGTGAAGACTGGGGGCGTGGCTTTCGATCTCCTAAAGAGGATGAATTTGTAACGCTTAACCCAAATGCGACCATCCCTGTACTCATTGATGATGACTTTGTGCTGTGGCAATCAAACTCGATTATCCGCTATTTGGCAAACGCCTATGGCGGAGAACAACTCTACCCTGTTGATGCTAAAAAACGTGCCATCATTGATCAATGGATTGATTGGCAAGGTATTGAACTCAACAATAGCTGGTCGTATGCACTAATGCATATTATCCGCCAATCCCCTGCACACCAAGACCTTAAGCGCGTACAAGAAAGTATTCAGTCATGGAATCTGATGATGCAGATTTTAGAGCGTCAATTGGAAAAAACGAATGCCTACGTTGCAGGTCAAACATTTTCTTTGGCGGATATTGGCATCGGGCTTTCGGTACAACGCTGGTACTTGACCCCTTTTGATAAGCCCAATTGCCCACATGTAAAACGCTATTACGATCTGTTGAGCCAACGAGAAGCATATTTAAGATGGGGCAATAACGGGCAGAACTGAGGAAAATTCTTCATTAAGCATTCAACGTTATGATTCAATTTTGCCTTCTAAATAAGAAGGCTTTCAATACAATAGCAATATTTCAACTCATCACAAGTATCAAAAAATCAAAATCTATTTTTGAGAAAATGAGACTAATCTTATTTATAAAAAACGCTATTTTAAATGTGTCTTTAATTTTTAGTCACGAAACAAATGCAAACCACAACCATTTTAAGCATGCTCATTTTTTCACTCAGTATGTCAATCTCACCAGGCCCCGTGAATATCACAATTCTTTCTTCAAGTTTAAATTATGGACTTAACAAAACCATTCCTTTTATTTCAGGTGCAACCCTTGGCTTTACATTTCTTTTGATCTTTATTGGATTCGGATTTGCACAAATCATAAATGCACATCCTCTACTTTTTAGAATACTAGAGATTTTAGGTTCCCTTTTTATTATTTATATTGGATATAAAATTTTATCTTCAAAACCTGAAATTAAGGTGAGCACACAAACAAATCTTGACTCACCACCAAATTTCATAGATGGCTGGCTTTTACAGTGGATTAATCCTAAAGCATGGATTGCATGCACATCTAGCGTAGCACTTTTTTCTCACCCAGAAAACACTTTTCCTATTTATATTTTCATTATTATTTATTTTTTCATTTGTTACTCTGCTTTGATGATCTGGGGATTTTTAGGGCAAAGACTTTCTTTGCTTTTACGGAGTCATAAACGTATCTATTATTTTAATTTCATTATGGGAATCTCTTTGATCGTAATTTCACTCTACATGATGGTTAAATAGGCAATAAATATGATCAATCAAAGCATAGACCGTACTACTTTTTGGCACATTTGCATGCCAAACAGCATAAACATTTAAAGGCTCCAATTCCCATTCAGGTAAGACCCTCACAATTCTTTGATTATCTAAATCATCTTGAATCAAATAGTCTGGTGGTGCAGCAAGTCCCAAGTTCAATTTCATCAAAGCATATGAAGCCTCAACACTATTGACATAAAGATGAGGTCGATATGCAATTGGTACAATATCACCTGTTTCTTTGTGTCGGAGTATCCGAGAGTCAGGCCTCATGGTCAACCCAATCCATTGTTGTTGCTCTAAATCTTTTGGATGTTGTATCTGATTCGAACAAGATAAAAAATCAATACCTGCCACAATACTTCTTGATAATTTAAATAAGTTCTTGGCTTTTAATGCACTACTTGGAAGCTCACCTATACGAAAAGCAAGATCAATGTTCTCTGCAACAATATCACTCCTTTGATCATCACAAGTAATATTTAAAGTTAAATCGTTCTGCTTCTCATAAAAAGAAGCGATCTGCTGCATAAATGGTGCATGTATAAAAATCGAAGGAATTGAAATATGTAATTTTTTCTTAGATAAAATTGATTGCTGCTTAAATTCAGTTATCCCTGTTTCATAGTTAATTAAAATAGATTGTGCTGTTTCTAAAAGCCTTTTACCCTCTGTCGTTAGCGTCATTTTTCGAGTATTTCGATAAAACAGCGCACACGCCAAATTTTTTTCTAATTTCGCTAAATGCTGGCTGACTGTCGCATTAGATAAACCTAATGCCTTTGCCCCTTTTGAAATTGATCCTATTTCTGCAACCTTTGCAAAAATAATTAAATATCTTATCTCTTCAATCATTGTTACTTACATCTAGTCCTGTGTTTTAATCCTGAAGAGCTATCAACAAAAACTGTCCCAAATACCGCGTTGCCCCACTTTAGGGGTGGGTGTCTTGCCCAGTTTTAACCACGGCATATGCTGACCATGAAAATCACTGCCGATTGAAATTGCGAGCCCATGTTGTTCAATCATCCGATCCACCATTTGCCGAGTCGCATGTGGATCACTCTCGGGTGCTAGTTCAACGGCATCACCCCCCAACCCAGCAAAAAGCTCAATCAAATAACGAATATTGGTTGCAGATAAATCATAACGTGTTGGATGTGCTAAGACTGCAAAACCTTGTGCTTCATGAATGACGTGAATGGTATCTGCCAAAGACAGCCCGTCAAAAGCCACATAAGCAGGTTTGCCTTCTTTTAAAAAGCGGTCAAATGCCTGTTGTAGCCGTGTCACAACATTTCTTGCAAGCATCACTTGGGCAATATGACTGCGTGTCACACGGTCTGCTTGTCCATCCACCAATGCGACAGCTTCACTGAAAAAATCATGCTTTAAAATTTTTTCCAGTTTTTCACAAATCAGCTTGGCACGTTCGGCACGTGTCTGCTTTTGCTTCTCAAGTGCAGCAAGCAAAGGTTCGGGGTGTTGCATATTCAGTGCTACAATATGCACACCATAACTTTTTTTGGTGGCAGGACGTGACCATTGACTGGAAATTTCCACACCAGAAATAATTTTGATTCCACACGCTGCTGCTGCATGTGATGCACGTGCAACACCCTGCATAGAGTCATGGTCTGTTAATGCCAATGTGTGGATACCTGACACAGATGCAGCCTGAATCAATTGTTCTGGTGACAAATGACCATCAGAAATATTGCTATGTGTATGTAAATCTATACCCTGCATCTTTTATACTATGCCATTCACAAAACTGGATTAGATACTCTAACATGAAAGCACTTTTAGACTTTGTGCCGCTCATCATTTTCTTTTATTTATATAAAACGGTTGATCCTACCGACAAACATCATCCGCTACTCACCTTAATCGGTTCTGCTGGTGGCGTTGACAACAATAATATTTTAGCAGCAACGACAGGTCTAATTATTTCCATGTTAGTGGTTTATGGTGCTTTATTTGTATTCCAAAAATTCCGCTTAGATAAACAACAGTGGATTGTGCTGTTTATGACGGTCATTTTTGGGGGCATTACCTTGATGCTCAGCGATGATTTTTATATCCGTCTAAAAGCAGCATTACTGAATCTTGTTTTTGCGGGTGCTTTTGCACTTTCACCATTTTTCACCAAAGACCGTAGTCCTCTCATCAAACGAATGTTTGGTCCTGTTTTAGAGTTAACTGCGCAAGGCTGGAAAAAGCTCAACTATGCTTGGGCGATCATGTTTGTCTTTATGTCACTCTTACATGTCTTTTTCGCTTTCTTATTTGCACATGGAAAATATTGGGGAGAATTTACAGCATTTGGTGACATGCTGGTGATGTTTTCTTTTATCATTATCCAGTTCGTTATATTACGCAAACACTTTAAATCCCCAGAAGAGTAATTTACAGAGAATTGTCATGGCTTTATTTGTTGTTACATGCACCGATCAAGACGGAACATTGGCTCAACGTCTGGCAGCACGTCCAGACCATCTTGCACGTTTAGAAAAACTCAACGACGAAGGTCGTCTTGTTGTTGCAGGGCCAATGCCAAAGCAACCCGGTCATCCTGAAGCGGGTTTTTATGGCAGCGTGATTATTGTCGATTTTGACAGCCGTGAAGCACTCGACCTTTGGCTTGCTGAAGAACCTTACCTAAAAGCTGGGGTCTACAGCAATGTTGACGTTAAACCGTTTATTCAAGTTTTCCCTAAAGGATAAAATCATGCGCGTTGTTGCTTCATGTTTCTTCGGATTGGCATTGCTCTGTTCTTATGCTGAGGCTGTAGAAACCACAACTCCAACACCAACAACAGCACCTCAACCACAGGCGCAAGCAACGACAGCAAATGCAACCGCATCCAAACCTGCAAATGCAGCTACTGCCAAGCCTGCAACTCCTACGGCTGCCAAACCTGTTGTACCCACAGGCCCAGCACCTCTTGTTGAAATGACACCTGCCCAGTTGGCACAGAAAAAAGCCGATGAAGATTTAAAAATCAAAGCATTGGTAAAAAATCAGTCAACACGTTTGCAACAGCTTGAAAAAGCAAATTTAGATGCGCTCGCACAAAACCAAGCTTTACAACTTAAAAATGACAACTTAGGTGTACAGGTACAGGTTCTACAAAGTGAACGCAGTGCCCAACTGTTTATGTATGGTGCAGCAACACTCGGCGTAGGCGTGTTAATTGGCTTTATGATTTCAAGTTACGTTTACACCAAACGACGTAGACAATGGTAAAATACAAAATAACCATCCTCGTGATGGTTATTTTTTTAGATGATTCAAAATCTTATTCCAAATCATCCCCCTCTCCCTAAAATATAGGATGTGAGCGTGTTCAGCACAATTCAAACAGCCGAATTAGATTGGCAATATGTCGATGGTATTGATATTCCAGTTTCCAAACAATTTGGAGATGTCTACTTTTCAAAAGACAACGGCCTACTCGAAACCCGACATGTTTTCCTCAATGGCAATGACTTACCTGAACGCCTTGCTCAATTAAAACCATTTGAATATTTTTGTGTTGGGGAAACAGGGTTTGGTACGGGACTCAATATTCTGGCGTTATGGCAACTCTGGAAGAACGTCCGACCAAACAACCAGAGTCATTTACATGCCATTAGTGTTGAAAAATATCCATTAAGCCAAGCCGACTTAATGCGTGCTTTACGCGCTTGGCCTGAACTTGCCGAGTTTTCGCAACAACTGATTGCCCAATATCCACTTGCCATTCCGGGTTGTCATCGCCTGTCTTTTGCCAAAGAACGCTTTAGTCTGGACTTATGGTTGGGTGATGCAGAAGATATTTTTCCGATTATTCAAAAAACACAAACTGTGAATGCTTGGTTTTTAGATGGTTTTGCGCCCTCATGCAACCCTGAACTCTGGCAGCAAAATGTACTCGATCATATTGTACGCTTATCCGACTATGGCACCACATTCGCCTCTTTTAGTGTTGCGGGCATTTTAAAACGCGGTCTGAAACAACACGATATCAGCATTAGTCGCCCACATGGTTTTGGACATAAACGTGAAATGCTCAAAGCCGTTTGGTTAAACCCTGAAACAACCACGGACAGTTCTGATACCTTGCCATTTCAACAGAAAAAAATTGCAGTTATTGGGGCAGGCATTGCTGGATTATCTGTTGCATGGGCATTTGCACAGCGTGGGCATCAGGTTTCAATTTTTGATGGAAATGGTGTTATTTCGGGTGGTTCAGGCAACCCACTTGCCCTGCTCAACCCTAAACTTAGTCCCATTCAGCAAAGCCATGAACACCTCATGACAACCTGCTGGCAATACGCACTTCGGCATTATGCACAATTTAAGGCATTTCGAGCATTAAGCGTTGAACAGTTTGACTTAAAACAGACGGGTGAATTACAGCAACTCATCCAACAATATCCAGATGATGTTTTACAATCTCCAGATCTAACAGACCAAAAACCAATTCCATCGGGCGCACTCAACCTTGTTCTGAATCATGCTGGGGCAGTTTCACCGCAACAATTGAGTCAGGAGATTTTAGCGCATCCTAATATTCAATTTGTTCAAACACATATCCAAAGATTAGAAGAAAATGACCATCAAGTCTGGCTATATGACCAACATGATCAGCAAATAACTCAGGTCGATCACGCCATTGTCTGCTGCGCCCGTCATAGCCAACAGTTTTTTGAAAACTATCCTGTATTAAAGCCAATTCGAGGCCAAGTCAGCTGGACAACAAATTCACAACCTTTACCACTCAATCAAGCCTATAGCTATGGTGGTTATTGCATGCAACTTGATGCAGAACAACTCATTTTAGGCGCATCATTTCATCCAAACCGTGACGATACAGAAGTCACACCTGAAGACCATCAACATAATTTAGATTTATTAAAACAAATTACACCAGCGTTTGCCGCACAACTCCCCGAACCTTCCGACTGGCGCGGACGTGCTTCTATTCGGGCACAAAGTGCAGACTATTTGCCACTTGTCGGTAAATTTGACAGCAATGAACGCATTTATACTTTTGCGGGTTTAGGTTCAAAAGGCTATCTTTTTGCACCTTTATGCAGTGAAATACTGGCGGCTCAAATATTGGGAGAGGCGTGTCCTGTTCCAGACAGCTTGCTTGAAAAATTACAACCGCAACGGTTATTAAAAAAAGTGAAACCGAAAAAGGCTTACTTTAAAAAAAGTTAAATTATTATTCTTTTTATCAGTTGCACTCTAAACTGACAGATTAGAGTGCAACTTTAAGCATTAGTTCTGCTCTATTGGTAAGCCTGCAACTTTCGCTGCTCGCGTCCCTCCCATCAATACAACGTACTCACGGGAATTGTCAAAACCTTCTAGCTTTTCTGCTGCACGTGGAGCTTTACTTCCACCACCACATAAAATGTAAATCGGTCGACCCGTTTCCACTTGAGTTAAACTCTCTTGGTTAATGTCGTTAATCGGCTGGTTAACGGCTCCCTTGAGATGACCCTCAGCATACGCATCTGGATCACGGACATCCCAAATTACTGCTTTTTCTGGGAACTCAAATGTTGTAATTTCTTGTTTACGGATCATTGCGCACTCCTTTGATATAAACAACACTTGGCAAATGATGAAAACCCTCTTAGCATCTCAAATATTTCATCTATTTGCAAAGGTCTAAACTATGCCATCTTTCGATATTGTATCTGAATTAGAATTATTTGAAGTCAATCATGCTGTACAAAACACACAAAAAGAAATCGCAACACGTTTTGATTTCCGTGGGCAAGATGTTTCTATCGAACTCAATGAGAAAGCGAAAGAAATCAAAATCAGCACCGAAAGCGATTTCCAATGTGAACAAGTCTACAACATGTTAGAAAATCATTTTTACAAACGTAAAATTGATGTTCAAGCCCTCGACCCACAAAAAGCAACAGCTTCAGGGAAAAACATCGTACAAGTCATTAAACTTAAAGATGGTTTAGACTCTGACACAGCGAAAAAGATTAATAAAGCCATTAAAGAAAGCGGTATTAAAGCGCAATCGTCAATTCAGGGTGATAAAATTCGTGTCACAGATAAAAAACGCGATACTTTACAACAAATTATGACATTCTTACGTGAACAACAATTTGGAGTGCCTTTACAGTTTAATAACTTTAAAGACTAAAACCTGCCCCTAAAGCCTCGTTTTGACTCGCACCCATTGCAATGAGATTGATCAACATTAAATTTCAATGGGTGCTTTTTAGCTTTGACTTTGCTGATAATTTCAAGCTATTGCATTTGATCAGAAATATTCACACCATCTTATATTGCACATCACAAAATGACTCAGGTGGTTTTGGAATAATCACGCGCACCGAACAATGCCGTTCCAATTCTCACCATTGTAGACCCTGCTGCAATTGCAGCATCTAAATCCCCAGACATGCCCATACTTAGGGTGTCCCACAGCTCAGGCTTGGCATGCAATGCGCTCACCTCGTCAAAAAGACGTTTGGCATCTTCAAAGGCTGCCGTGTTATTCGGTGCGGGAATAACCATCAAACCACGTAACTGCAAATGAGGTAAACGGCTGATCTGTTCAACAAAAACCGCAACTTCATCGACATGACAACCATCTTTGGTGTCTTGCCCGTCAATATTCACCTGTAAGCAAATATTGAGGGGTTGCATGGTTTCCAAGCGCTGATTTGACAGGCGCTCTGCAATAATCAAACGGTCAACACCATGTACCCATGCAAATTTTTCGGCTAAGTGTTTGGTTTTATTACGTTGAACATGCCCAATAAAATGCCATTCTATTTCCAGATCCTGTAGCGTTTCTATTTTGTCTAACGCTTCTTGTAAGTAATTTTCACCAAATGCCCGCTGTCCTAATGCGTACATTTCACGAAGGGATTCGGCTGGATGTGTTTTAGAAACCGCTAACAGTTTGACTTCGCTCGGATTTCTCTGAGCATTTAGACATGCTTGCTGAATTTTCTCAAGTACAGCATGATAGGGGGATTGGAACTGATTCATAAACAGACGGCTCTTCACGATTTTTTCACTTTTCACAAGGAAGTGTTGGTTTGATGTTCTTAAAATCGGTTATTATTTTACAAAAATAACGACATGAATGCATGTATTTGGGGAAACAATGGATATCACAGAGCTTTTAGCCTTTTCGGCTAAGAACGGGGCATCAGACTTGCACTTATCAGCAGGCCTTCCTCCCATGATTCGTATTGATGGTGAAGTGCGACGAATTAACCTTCCTGCACTTGAACATAAAGATGTTCATCGCCTTGTTTACGATATCATGAATGACAAACAGCGTCATGACTATGAAGAAAAACTAGAAACTGACTTTTCATTTGAAGTACCAGGCGTTGCACGATTCCGTGTCAATGCATTTAATCAGAACCGAGGCGCTGGCGCTGTTTTCCGTACCATTCCATCCAAAATTTTAACTATGGATGATTTAGGTCTAGGAAATATTTTTAAAGAAATTTGCGAATACCCACGTGGTATTGTTTTGGTCACAGGCCCAACGGGTTCAGGTAAATCGACCACACTGGCGGCCATGCTCGATTATATTAATGACCAACGCTATGAACATATTCTAACGGTTGAAGACCCGATTGAATTTGTACACCAATCAAAAAAATGCCTGATCAACCAACGTGAAGTGCATCGTGACACACACGGCTTTAACGAAGCACTACGCTCTGCCCTGCGTGAAGACCCTGATATTATCCTTGTCGGTGAGATGCGTGACCTAGAAACGATTCGTCTGGCATTAACTGCTGCTGAAACAGGTCACTTGGTTTTTGGAACACTACATACCACCTCTGCGGCAAAAACCATTGACCGTGTGATTGACGTTTTCCCTGCCGAAGAAAAAGATATGGTTCGGGCGATGCTATCTGAATCATTACAAGCCGTTATCTCTCAGACCTTGCTGAAAAAAGTAGGCGGTGGTCGTGTTGCAGCGCATGAAATTATGATTGGCGTGCCTGCGATTCGTAACCTGATTCGTGAAAACAAAGTTGCCCAAATGTACTCTGCCATTCAGACAGGTGCGAGCCAAGGCATGATCACGCTCGATCAAAGTTTAAAACAACTGGTATCCAAAGGCGTTATTTCAGCAGAAAGCGCACGTACCGCAGCAAAACAACCAGAATCATTCTAAGTTAGGGTAAGTAGTTTACATGGCAATGGATTTTAACGACTTACTCAACTTAATGAGTGAGAAAAAAGCATCTGACTTATTCATTACAGCAGGTGTTGAACCGTCAATGAAAATTAATGGACAAATCACCCCGGTTTCAAGCACCAAACTCTCAGGTGAAATTGTTCATCAACTAATTAGCTCAATCATGAGTGAAAAACAACGTGATGAGTTTAAACAAACGCACGAGTGCAACTTTGCGATTACCAACCGTGAGCAAAACAGACGTTACCGTGTCAGTGCATTCTATCAACGTGATTTCCCAGGTATGGTGCTACGTCGCATCGAACATAAAATTCCAACAGCCGATGAGCTTAGACTGCCGCCTGTTTTAAAAGATCTGGTGATGGCAAAGCGCGGCATCATCATCTTTGTGGGGGCGACAGGGACTGGTAAATCGACGTCTTTAGCTGCTTTACTCGGGCATCGTAATCAGAACTCTCGTGGTCACATCATTACCATTGAAGACCCGATTGAGTTTATACATCAACATGCGGGCTGTATTATTACCCAACGTGAAGTTGGCATTGACACAGACTCATTTGAAGTTGCGTTAAAAAACACATTACGTCAGGCACCCGACGTTATTTTAATTGGTGAGATTCGTACCAAAGAAGTAATGGACTATGCGATTGCCTTTGCAGAAACTGGACACCTTGTTTTAGCAACATTGCATGCCAACAATGCCAATCAGGCACTTGATCGGATTGTTCACTTCTTTGAAACAGAGCGACACGAACAAATCCACATGGACTTATCCCTAAACCTAAGAGGAATTGTGGCGCAACAATTAATTCCAACTGTCGATGGCAAATCTAGACGTGCAGCCATTGAAGTGATGATCAATAGTCCACTCATTTCCGACTATGTCCGCAAAGGTGAAGTCAGCGAAATTAAAGCTTTAATGTCACGTTCTCGTGAACTGGGCATGCAAACCTTTGATCAGGCGTTATTTGACCTCTATAAAGCAGGTGAAATTAGCTATAAAGATGCTTTACGCCATGCCGATTCACCTAATGATTTACGCCTACAAATCAAACTTTCAGAAGAAGGAAAAGACCAGCTCTTTTCAGCAGGCAACCACATTACATTTGATGGTCAATAAACCATTGTTTTATCCCATACAAAAATGCCTTCAATAAAGAAGGCATTTTTTATGGCTGCATATTATCTATGATGTCTACGCTTGTGTTTATGGCTATGCGATTTATTTGCAATCGCCGATCCACCTGCTGCACCAAGTGCTGCACCTACAGTTGAACCATTTCTGCCGCCAATATAACGACCAGCTTCATAGCCTGCTGCTGCACCCAAACCACCACCAACAGCGGCACGTTGACGATTATGCTTGTTTGCACCTACTGCTGAACCAACTGCACCGCCTGCTGCTGCACCAATGACACCACCAGTATTACCACCGACACTACGACCAACACTTGCGCCTGCTGCGCCACCTAATGCACCAACAATCGCACTTGAAGTTGTACTATTTGCATTTGCCATTGAAAATGGCGCAAATGCTAAAGTTGTTGCCAATAAAGCAATAATTTTTTTCATATCAATACTCCTATGGCTATTATTATGAAAGATTCATTGTGGAGAATCATGACAGAGAATGTAATTATTCGCTGTTTAAATATTTCCAAACATATACATAGATCAAAAAATATATGGCTTAGGCGTCAAATTGTCGTTTAAAAATAAATAGAGTGACTTACTCTCAATTAAATCTACGCCTCTATTTCTAAACTACAACCGATCAATAATCCCCTCCTGATACATCGCCTCTAACTCTGCATCACTTTTATAGCGACTGAGGATTTTAACTGTATGTTCTCCCAAACGTGGTGGTGCGTTTGCATATTCAACAGGCGTATCGGATAGCTTGATCGGTGAAGCAATCATTTTAAAATCCTGCTTTTGCTGATGAGGAAGATTCACCACCATTTCTCGCTCAATGACTTGTGGTTCATGCAAAGCTTCCTCAATCGAATTAATCATTCCGACAGGTACTTTTTTTGAATGGATACAATCCACCCAATATTGTGCCTCGTTTGTTAGAAAATGATCCTTTAATATTTGGATTAACTCGACCCGATGTGCAACCCGATCATAATTTGATAAATAGTGAGGATTTTCCAATAAATCCTCTCGCCCAATCGCAACACATAAGTCCTTAAATTGCTTATCATTTCCACAGGCGATAATAAATTCTTTGTCTTTGGCCTTAAATGTTTGATACGGCACAATGTTTGGATGCGCATTGCCCATCCTTACAGGTGATTTTCCTGTTGTAAGATAGTTCATGCCCTGATTTGCCAACCCTGCAATCTGCACATCCATCAGTGACACATCAATATGCTGCCCTTTGCCAGTAGACAGCCTTGACCATAACGCCGCCTGTATCGCAATCGTGGCATAAAGTCCTGTTTGAATATCGGTAACAGCAACGCCAACTTTTTGTGGCTCACCACTTTCTAAACTGTCTTTTTCACCCGTAATACTCATTAATCCCGTCATGCCCTGAATGATAAAATCGTATCCAGGTTCTTGCGCTCTAGGGCCTGTTTGACCAAACCCAGTAATCGAACAATAAATCAATCGTGGATTCACTTTCTTGACGCTTTCATAATCTAGACCATATTTCGCCAAAGACCCGACTTTATAGTTTTCAATCATGACATCGACATCTTTTATCATGTCTAAAATAAGTGCTTGTCCCTGCGATGTTGCAATATCAATTGCAACCGAGAACTTATTCCGATTCGCCGTCTGATAATACCCAGCTTCCTTGGTTGAATGTCCCTGATCATCTATCATCCAAGGTGGCCCCCACATACGGGTGTCATCGCCCACTTTGGGGCGCTCAATTTTTATCACCTCAGCGCCCAAATCAGCCAAAATTTGTCCACACCACGGCCCAGCCAAAACACGGCTTAAATCCAAAACTCTCAACCCAGTTAAAGCACCCATATTTCCTCCTTGAACAGATACGCTTTTATCCGATACCATTTTTGTGAACTTATGATTTTTGAGGGTCATATTGACGATCTTGAATAAATAATCCGGGTAGGACGCCTGCAATAAAATAAGCAACACCCATTACAATAAATGCCATTGCAAATGTTCCACCAGAAGCCAGAAAACCAATTGTGGCAGGGGCAATCGCGGCTCCAACTCGCCCAATATTGTAAGCACCGCCAATAGCGGTTCCTCGCACATCTGTTGAAAAAGATTCCGCCATATAAGTTGCGTTTACACCATATGGAATGCCATAAAGAAAACCAAAGGTCACCAACAAGTACAAAATATTGTCTGGTGTATTAAAGAAAATAATAACAGGGAGAAAAATTGCACTGGCTAAAGTGCCAAATACAAAGACCGCACGGCGATTAAATTTATCAGCCAGATAACCCGCTAAAATTTTCCCAAGAATCATGGCAGTATATGAACCCACCATATAACTGGTTAAAGATTTGAAGTTCATATGGACTTCTGTTTCCAGATAGCTTGGCATCCAGTTATTAATACCGTAATAGCCAAACTGTAAGAAAAATGCAGTCATCATCCACAATAAAAACATTTTACGATGCTTCAAATTCGTAAAGATTTGCTGATAAATGCCCTTTTTACTGGTCACATGCGTTTGCGCTACCTCAGGATTATTCACTTGAGAAGCTGCTATTTTTGTTAACTGCCAAGATTTTGGTTCAGGAACAAAACGCTGCAAAATAACATTAATCACGGCTGGAATAACGGTAATAAAAAATAATATCCGCCAACCATGTTCAGGAATAATCGCACCAGCCAACAATGTTGCCACGATATAACCAACGGTTTGCCCTGTTTGTAACGTACCTAATACTGTTGTGCGGTAGGATGTGGGTACATACTCAGCCATCAAGGTATTACACGCCATATATAAGGCGCCAATCCCCAGAGCGCCAATAAACCGAAGCGCCATAAACTGCTCAAAGCTGTGGGTAAACCCTAAAATACATGTTGCAATAGAAAAAAAAGTAACCGAATGGGCAATCGTTCTGACTCGTCCAAACCGATCACACGCCCAACCACCTAAAATTCCACCAATTCCCATCCCTGCCAAAGAAGCACTTCCTAAAGCGCCTGCCTGAAATGTTGATAACCCAAATTCTGCTTTCAAACTGGTCAAACTATAAGACAGCAACATAATATCAACACCGTCAACCACCATGGCAAAATATGCAAACAACAGTGCAAATTTCCATGTATTGGGTGTGATTTTCTCATACGTTCCAATATTTGAAGATAACGTAGGAGATAGACTTCCATTTGTTCCACTCAGATTTTTGTTCATCACGAACACCTCATTTGTCCCTAAATGAGTCGTGGTCATTCACCTACATCATGTGACTTTTTGCTTATTTTGATATTTCCATATCTGCAATTTCTCTCATCAACATACTGTTTATTCCGATGAATCCCTGACCATAACCATTCCATCTACATCGTTTTTAAACATAAGTTCCCTAAAGGCACCCTTAAGGAGCACCTCGTCTGTGGTTTCAATTCGTATTTTTAGATCATGAAGGTAATTTAATTTGCAAATGCAGCAATTCCAGTCTGCGCCCGACCTAAGATAAGTGCATGAACATCATGTGTTCCTTCATAAGTATTCACGACTTCAAGATTGACCAAATGACGGGCAACACCAAATTCATCACTAATGCCGTTCCCGCCCATCATATCTCTGGCAAGCCGAGCAATATCCAACGCTTTACCACAATTGTTCCGTTTAATCAGCGATGTTCCTTCTACCGCAGCAAGGCCTTCATCCTTCATTCGCCCAAAACGTAAAGCCACTTGCAACCCTAATGCAATTTCTGTTTGCATATCTGCCAGTTTTTTCTGAATAAGCTGATTTGCTGCCAATGGTCGTCCGAACTGCTTGCGGTCTAATGTATATTGACGTGCAGTATGCCAACAAAATTCGGCTGCACCCATCGCCCCCCATGCAATTCCATAACGAGCGCTATTCAGGCAGGTAAAAGGGCCTTTTAATCCGCGAACTTCAGGAAACGCATTTTCTTCAGGGACAAAAACATTGTCCATGACTATCTCACCTGTAATCGACGCTCTTAATCCAACTTTGCCATGTATCGCAGGTGCAGACAGGCCATCCCACCCTTTTTCCAAAATAAAACCTCGGATTTCGCCCACATTTCCTTCTGGTGAAACTTCTTTGGCCCAAACCACAAAAACATCCGCAATTGGACTATTGGTAATCCACATTTTTGCGCCCGTTAAACGATAGCCACCCTCAACTTTTTTAGCGCGCGTAATCATACTTCCAGGGTCAGATCCGTGATCTGGTTCGGTTAAACCAAAGCATCCGATATATTCACCTGCTGCAAGTTTAGGTAAATACTTCTGCTTTTGCTGTTCTGTACCAAACTCATAAATTGGCACCATGACCAAAGAACTCTGCACACTGGCCATAGATCGATAACCCGAATCCACACGCTCAATTTCACGGGCGATGAGTCCATAGCTCACATAATTGAGTCCTGCCCCCCCATATTGCTCAGGGATGGTTGGCCCTAATAAGCCTAATTCACCCATTTCCCGAAAAATTGCAGGGTCTGTTGCTTCATATCGAAACTGTTCTAACACACGAGGCATTAACTTATCTTGGCAATATCCAAATGCAGTATCTCGAATCATCCGTTCTTCTTCACTGAGTTGCTGCTCTAATAAAAATGGATCTTCCCAATTAAATTGCACTCGGTTTGATTTTTTATGTCCATTGATCATTTGATTCATTGTTCCGTCCTGATTTATGGTTCTCCTTTTATTGGATGCTACGATGCACAAAGCACCTCTGCAAACGATGATTTTTCATACACACATTCCATTTACGCATATCTTAATTAGGAAAATTTTAAATAAAATTTAAATCTATATATATTTCATGGCATTAATAACACCCAAGAAATAAGCCATTGCCAAACCATACGCAATATATGTTATTTCTAAATAGTTAAAACCTTTTTCGTCTATTACAAGGAACGTAATATGCGCAGGATGATTCCTTCTTTACAGTCATTAATTTGCTTTGAATCTGCGGCAAAACATAAAAGTTACACCTATGCCGCACAAGAGCTTTGCATTACCCAAAGTGCTGTTTCCAGACAAATTCAGCAACTCGAAGCATTTTTGAATATCGAATTATTTCATCGGACACGACATGGCGTCGAATTAACCCATGCGGGTGAACAATATTTTCAAAATATTAAATCTCATTTACTTGGTTTAGAACAAAATACGCTAGATCTTATATCGCACAAGGGACTCGGCGGGACATTAAAATTAGGGGTCGTTCCAACATTTGCTACGCGCTGGCTGTTACCAAAGCTATATTTATTTAATAAAATTTATCCCGAAATTACGATTCACCTTGAAACAAGTACCAAACCTTTTTTATTTAGTGAACATATTTTTGATGCAGCTATTTATGCAGGTACACCCTCACAAGTTGAAAATTGGCCGGGTGCAAAAATTCAATTTTTAATGCATGAAGAAGTGATTCCTGTCTGCTCGCCCAATCTGATTCAAAAATATTTTCCTCAAATTAAAATAGATCCCAATTCACCTGTTCAGTTACCCCCTGAACAACTTGGGCAACTACCACTTTTGCAGCAAACAACTCGCCCCTATATCTGGAAAGAATGGTTTACGGCAACTGGATATGACCATCCCTATGCGATGGAAGGTCAAAGACATGAGCTATTTTCAATGCTTGCCGTTGCAGCAACGCATCACATGGGGGTAGCGTTAATTCCTCAAATGCTTTTGGAAAAAGAACTTAAAAATGGTGAACTGGTCATTGCATCTGCATTTAGACTCGCCTCTTCCCGTTCTTACTATTTTGTCTATTCCGAACAACAAAATAATATTCTCATCCTCAAGTTTTTAGAATGGCTGAAGAATCAGGCACAATGCTATTTGCCTTTTGATATAGAAAACCCTTCACATGTTTAAAAATATTTTTCATTTAGATATGTGGTCAATGGGTTAAATATAATAATTATTAGATACACGTTATTTTGAGCGATAAGTAACTTATTAAGTTAAGCACTTTCAAAGACATGCTAAAAAGTAAGATTTTACAGGCAATAAAAAAGCCCTTAAGTCTTAGAATGCTTAAGGGCTTTTTAGATATTTGGTCCCGAGGGTCGGACTCGAACCGACACGTCCTCTCGAACAGTGGATTTTGAATCCACCGCGTCTACCAATTTCACCACCTCGGGATAAGTATGATTGGTTTGTGCTGTGTATATTACCGTTTTTAAAAAACTTGTCAACGACCCATTGATGTGGTTGATTATTTTTAACTCACATTTGTTTTTTTAGCTGAAAAAACCAGCAAAAATGCGACTTTTATACAAAACCGACTATACTAAGCCCAGTTTTTTACTCGTTTTAGACCATGCAACTTTCTGATTTTAGCTTTCATCTACCTGAGCAACTGATTGCTCGCTACCCTCTTTCCTCACGTAGTGCCTCTCGTTTATTACATTTAAACGCTCAGGGACAATACCATGACCGTATGTTCACCGATATTATCGACCTATTCGAGGAAGGTGACTTATTGGTGTTAAATGACACCAAGGTGATGAAAGCTCGCTTAAAAGGTAAACGTGCCAGTGGTGGTGCAGTTGAAGTTTTGGTAGAGCGTATGCTCAATCCAACTTTGGCACATTGTCATATTAAAGCCAGTAACTCACCCAAAGCAGGTACAGAACTGTTTATTGGGGCAGATCAAGTGCCTGTAACGGTTCAAGGTCGCCATGAAAACTTATATGTGGTTGAATTTTCTCAGCCCATTTTAGATGTGTTAGATCGTTATGGTCAGTTGCCGATTCCGCCTTACTTTAATCGTGAAGCAGAAGACATCGACACCGAACGCTATCAAACTGTCTTTCATGACCCAGAAAAAATTGCCAGTGTAGCCGCGCCAACAGCCAGCCTACATTTCGATGAAGCTTTATTAAAGCAGCTTGAAGAAAAAGGTATTCGAAAAAGTTTTGTGACTTTACATGTCGGTGCAGGCACTTTTATGCCTGTGCGTACCGACCAAATTGAAAACCACATCATGCACAGTGAATGGTGTAATGTTCCAGAGGAAACCGTTCAATTGATTCGGGAAACTCAAGCGCGTGGCAATAAAGTCATTGCAGTAGGAACAACCGCCACACGTGCCTTAGAAAGTGCGGCACAAGCACACGGTGGGAAACTGGCGGCTTGGACAGGTGATACACAGATTTTTATCTATCCAGGATATCAGTTCTGCGTGGTCGATCGTTTAATTACCAATTTCCATTTACCAGAGTCAACCTTACTCATGTTGGTTTCAGCACTATCAAACCAAGACTTTATTTTAAATGCCTATCATCATGCGGTTCAGGCGCAATATCGTTTCTTTAGTTATGGCGATGCCATGCTGATTGATAAAGCAGAACAAAAATAATCCGATAGATAACCGAGTTTTACCGATCATGCTTCTTTAAACAGGACATCATTCGGTATCGCTCGGTTATATATTTACAGATCACAACGGATTAAATAACAAAAATTTCAATATATCTCTTCTGTTTGAACATGACATCATGATTTTTAAACCTTCAATGGTATATCATGATCAACGAACTTAAACTTAGAAAAAAAATGCAACTAAGGAAACATCTATGGCTGAACGACTTCAACCCGTGACAAATCCCCCAGGTGAAAATGCATTATTTATGGTTTTATCCATTCATCAAAATAATGATGCTTTAGAGGGCGTTTTAGACTTTTCTGCTGGTTTTACAGCATTAATTCGTAGTTTAGACAAGCGTTTTCCACAAGCACATTTTAATGCCGTGATGGGATTTGGCTCTAATGCTTGGGATCGACTTTTCCCAGAACAGGCAAAACCGAAAGAACTCAAACCATTTCAAGAAATTCGAGGTGAAAAACATGTCGCTGTAGCAACCGAAGGCGACTTATTTTTCCATATCCGTGCAGACCGTCAGGATATCTGTTTTGAACTTGCATCGATGATTCATCAACAATTACAAGATATTACGACCTCAGTAGATGAAACACATGGCTTTCGTTACTTAGACGGTCGTGCCATCATTGGTTTTGTAGATGGCACTGAAAATCCTGAATTTCAGGAAGCCCGTGAATGGGCGGTGATTGGGGATGAAGATCCTGAGTTTAAAAATGGCAGCTATGCATTTACCCAGAAATATTTGCATAACATGGAAAAATGGCGTGCGCTTTCAACAGAAGAACAAGAAAAAGTAATTGGTCGACGTAAATTTGACGATATTGAACTCAGCGATGAAGAAAAGCCCAAAACTGCACATAATAATGTGAGTAAGGCGCATGATGCCGAAGGCAATGAATTGAAAATTTTACGTGCCAATGTTGCCTTTGCTCAACCTTCAAAAAATGAATATGGAACCTATTTTATTGGTTATGCACGTACTTTTAGCACTACATTAACCATGCTCAAAAATATGTTCACAGGCAATGAAGACGGCGCAGTTGATCGCTTGCTTGACTTTAGTACACCAATTTCAGGCTGTTTGTTTTTTGTCCCAACTTATGACTTTTTAGACAGTCTGGGCGACGAATAACGGTATTCTGCCCCCAACGATGCTGCAAATGACATTGAACCACCTTCAATCTATTTTGCGGCATCTCTTATTATTGTTTTAAACACAACCCGTAACCTCAAAAATAAAATCAATGAATTACTCAATTGAAAAAAAGTACTTCTCCATCATACTTTTTTAATGTCACTCTCGACAAATAGCGACCCAAAACGTATGCTTTTGAGCAAATATCAATTGATTCCTTTTATAAATTTTTAGACTAAAAATAATTATGCCTATCCAAATCGCCGAGCGTTTTTTGCATATTCGCCGTAAGAAAAACCAGCAAGTCATGCGGAATATTGCTCGGTTATGGCAAATTGAAAAAGAAGTTCATTCGGAGCAAGAACTCTTAGATCGGCTGCACCCGTGGGGTGAGATTCGAGATTTAAAGTTTTATAATGGCTTATCTTTTGTTCTTGGTATTTCAGGCGGTTTATGGCTCGTCTTTGGTTGGTTTCTGCGTCAGTATGTTCCTTTTCCATTGTGCCTGGTTGTCGGTAGTTTTCTTATTTTTATTGGCTACATCTGTTATGAACCTGATTATCCAATTACAGGTGTGGTTAAATTTTTAGAACAACGTATGATGCAATTGCGTTATGGGCTTAAATTTGGTGGCGTCCCCTCACACTTGCCTTCACATACCCAATCAATTTATTTACTCAGTCACCTCAAAAATCTATTTCCTTTATTTAATCAAGGTTCCAAGTCCAATCAAATCCACCGATATGCAGTAACAGACTGGCAACTTGAAGATAAAATCATTCCTATTTTGCTCTTTGAATATACCTATGTCACCGAACTGACCACCTCTGATGATGACGGTGATCAAGTTGTGTTAAAAAGCTTTGAGAAAAAGCTGTGGGGGGCGTTTATATTTGACGTTCCTGCATTCGGTTTAGCCATCAGCAACCAACACACAACTTTTAGCGAGCCATATACTGAACGCTGGTATAGCAGCGATATTGTGATGAATGAACAATTACAAATTTATGGTATTGACGCATTCAATACTGCAAAACAACTCAGTCCAAGCCTGACACTAAAACTAGATGACTTTTTTAAGCAGTTTAAAGGGGACCTAATCTTCCATGCCGATGAGCGTATTGCATGTTATTTAGGTGAACAAAATCTATTTACTGTCCAGAGTAAAAAAACCGAGATTCAAGAAATATCTCATTTACGTGGTCATTTACGGACATTAGGCATGTTAAACTACGAAAAATTTAAAATATTGATGCTAAAAATATTGTCATAATTAAAATTTGGAGTAGATATGGGTTTCGTTCTCTTTTTTGGTTTTTTCTTATTGCTTATTTTATGGGGAATTCTTATTCGAAATAAGATTATCCGTTACTTTAATGCCACACGTCGGGCGTGGTCAGATGTCACTAGCTTTGAATTGCAAAAAGTCAAAACACTTCATCATTTAGAACAAACTTTGCAACAATATACCCAGTTTGAACAAAATACTTTGGAAAAAGTGACTCAGCTTCGACAACACATCATGAATTTAAACCTGAATGACAGTGATATTTCACAGTTACAACAAGTTGAAAAACTTAATCAAGAGCTTCTACAAACGCTCCATGTTGTTGTTGAAAATTATCCCGATCTAAAAGCAGATCAACTTTATATTCAAATGATGCAAGAAATTCAGGAACAAAATGAAAATGTCGGAGCGGCAATTCATATCTTTAACCGCAATGTTGAAGTTTTTAATAATCAGATTCAAATGTTTCCAAACAATATCATCAATACCTTAATGTTATCTAAAAAAGCCATTCGCCCCTTTCACGATCCTATTATTCGTCAAAATTATGATTATCGCCCAAACTTTTAGATAACAATAAACCCCATCTCCAAAATGGTTTAATACGTGAAGTTTTATAAGCGAATTATCACAAATACCAGTAAGTTGCTTACAAAACAACTGAATAAATAGTAGCACTTCACGGCGGAATCAAGGAAAATATCGCACTTTTGTATGACATCAGCGAACTGTTTTTTCGCCTTGAGTGGATGAAAGATGAAATTTGAGAAATTAGGTCAGTCGGGACGTGCCCGTCGTGGTCGCTTAACTTTGGAACACGGTGTAATTGAAACACCTGTGTTCATGCCTGTGGGAACATATGGCACGGTGAAAGGCATGTTGCCTCGTGACATTGAAGATATTCAAGCCCAAATTATTTTAGGCAATACGTTCCACCTTTATTTACGTCCGGGTCTAGAAGTCATTAAAGAACATGGCGGACTTCATGGCTTTATGAAGTGGAATAAACCTATTTTAACCGACTCTGGCGGTTTTCAGGTCTTTAGCCTTGGCGCAATGCGCAAAATCAAAGAGGAAGGCGTAACCTTCCGTTCACCAATCGATGGTTCTAAAGTCTTTTTATCTCCTGAAATTTCAATGGAGATTCAAGACACATTAAACTCTGACATTGTGATGATTTTCGATGAGTGTACGCCTTACCCAGCAACACACGAAGAAGCACAAAAATCGTTACAACTGTCTTTGCGTTGGGCAAAACGCTGTAAAACCCATCATCATGATGTCTTGAAAAACAAAAATGCGTTATTCGGGATTATTCAAGGTGGGATGTATGAAGATTTGCGTGACGAATCTTTAAATGGTCTGCTTGAAGTCGACTTCGATGGTTACGCTATTGGCGGTTTATCCGTGGGCGAACCAAAAGAAGAAATGATCAAGGTGCTTGATTATTTACCGAATAAAATGCCACATGACAAACCTCGTTATTTGATGGGCGTTGGAAAACCTGAAGATATCGTTGAAGCGGTGCGCCGTGGTGTCGATATGTTTGACTGCGTGATGCCAACCCGTAATGCCCGTAATGGTCATTATTTTGTGACAGATGGCTTGGTGCGGATTCGTAATAGTCAATACCGTCATGATCAAAGTCCTTTAGACCCACATTGTGACTGTTATACCTGTAAAAATTTCACCCGTGCCTATCTGTTCCATTTGGAAAAATGTGGTGAGATGCTTGCCTCGATGTTGGGGACAATTCATAACTTGCGTTACTACCAACGCCTAACCGAAGCAATGCGCGATGCTTTAGATGAAGGTTCTTTTGATGCCTTTGTTACAGACTTTTATGCCCGCCGTGGTCTAGAAGTGCCGCCTTGCCCAGAAGACTAATTTTACAACATTTGCGCTTACTGCCAAGACAAGGTAAATTGCTCAATTAGTCAGTAAATTTCATTGATATTAGGAAACTCAGATGAGCCTATTTATTTCGACCGCTTACGCCGCTGAAGGTGCAGCACAACAACCAAGTATGTTTGCAAACATCGGTATGATTGTTGTTTTTGTTGCCATTTTTTACTTTTTAATCTGGCGTCCACAATCAAAACGTGCCAAAGAACACCGTAACTTAATTCAAAGTCTTGGCGTTGGCAGTGAAGTTGTTTTTGCGGGTGGTTTGATGGGCCGTATCACTAAAATTGAAGGTGATTTTGCCGTTGTTGAACTCAACCGTGGTAACGAAGTTAAAATTCAACGAGCAAGTGTTGTTTCTGTATTACCAGAAGGCACTTTGAACAGTCTTTAATTTTTCCAAGTCGTGCGAAAGCACGACTTTCTCATTTTAAGAAGATAGCAAATGCGTTACCCTGCATGGAAATATTTGCTGATAGTCTTTGTTCTGATTATCAGCACATTATACGCACTGCCAAGTTTGTACCCAGATGAACCTGCTGTTCAGATTTCAGGGGCGAAGGCTGGAACAAAAATTGACCAGTCAATCTTGCAAAAAGCAGAGCAAATTTTAAAAAGCCAAAATATCACAAGTCATGACAACAGCTTTACCAATAATGCTGCGTTGTTACGTGTGAATAATTCTGATGCCCAATTAAAAGCAAAAGATGCGCTTCGCCGTGAGCTTGGTGACCAATATGTTGTTGCACTAAACCTTGCACCAACCACACCAGAGTGGTTACAAAGAATTGGTGCTAAACCAATGAAGCTTGGTTTGGACTTGCGTGGTGGTGTTCACTTCTTGCTTGAAGTTGACATGGATAAAGCGATTGCACAGCGCATGGATACTTCTGCGACTGATCTGCGCCGTCAATTCCGTGATAACAACATCAAATTCAACAACTTGGCTTTAAGCAATAACATCATTACCGTCCAGTTTGCAAACAATGACGACCGTGATGCTGCAATGAGCTTCCTGCGTCGTAATGGCAATGAGTATACTCAACAAGCGATTGCAACAGACACAGGTTCAACTTTACGCCTGACTTATACAGATACACGCAGACAAGAAATCCAGTCGTATGCTGTAAATCAGAACTTAACGACGTTACGTAACCGTATTAACGAGTTAGGTGTTGCCGAAGCATTGGTTCAAACGCAAGGCAATAACCGTATTGTGGTTGAACTTCCGGGCGTACAAGACACAGCAGAAGCAAAACGTGTTTTGGGTCGTACTGCTAACCTCGAATTCCGCTTGGTTTCAGACCAAAATGATCAATATATTGACCCATATACAGGCAAATATAATGGTCAACCATTACCACCAGGAACAGAGCTTTTTGCTTACCAGTCTTTAGACAGTGGTCGTCAATTGCTTCTGAACCGTAATCGCATCTTAACAGGCGAACGTGTCCAAAATGCATCTTCTGGTTTAAGCCAAGATACAGGTGGCGCTGAAGTTAACATTACCCTCGACAGTGCGGGTGGTAAGTTAATGGCCGATGCAACACGCAGTGCTGTCGGCAAACGTATGGCAGTTTTGTTTATTGAAAACAAACAAAAAATCTCTTACGTGACCGATCCAAAAACACATGCACAAACCGAAGTTCGTACACCTTATACCGAATCTGTGGTGATTAATGCCGCAACTGTTCAACAGGTATTAGGTTCTCAATTTAGAATCACAGGCCTAAGCTCTCCTCAGGAAGCATCTGAATTGGCCTTGATGTTACGTTCGGGCGCACTTGCTGCACCAATGTACTTTGTTGAAGAACGTGTGGTTGGACCTAGCCTTGGTCAAGAAAACATCGACAAAGGGATTTTATCAACAGAAGTTGGTTTTATTCTGGTCGCAATCTGGATGGTGGTCTTCTTCCGTCTATTTGGTTTGATTGCCAATTTTGCCTTATTCGTCAACCTTGCCATGATCTTAACAGTGATGTCTTGGTTAGGCGCTTCACTGTCTTTACCGGGTATCGCAGGTATCATTATCACCATTGGTATGGCGGTCGATGCCAACGTCCTGATTTGTGAACGAATACGTGAAGAAATGAAATGGGGTGCATCGCCTAAACAGGCGATTGTGGCGGGTTATGATCGTGCCTATAACACCATCATTGACTCGAACTTGACCACATTTATTGTGGCATTCATCCTGTTCGCTATTGGCTCTGGCCCGATCAAAAGCTTTGCGGTCACACACATGATTGGTATTGTGTGTTCGATGTTTACTTCCATTACTGTGACACGTGCTATCGTCCAGTTAATTTATGGTAAACGCCGTAACTTGAAAAAGTTGAGCATTTAAGGAGATTCAAGATGACCAATGTGACTCAACAAAAATCAAAACAATACGGTCGCCCAGACAATGAGCGCGTCATTGATTTCATGAAAATCAGCAAGCCTGCTGGTATCGCATCTATTTTGATTACGATTGCCAGTATCTTTCTGATTGCCTTTCATGGACTCAACTTAGGTCTGGACTTCACAGGCGGGATTTCAGCCGAAATTACTTACCAAAAACCTGCCGATCAGGATCAGATTGTCAAATCTTTAGAAAATGCAGGTTTTCAACATGCCGTTGTGCAAACGCTGGGCAGTAACACTGACCTTTTAGTGCGTATGCCAGCGCAAAATGTGAAAGTTGAAGACTTAAGCAATACCTTGTCGAAAGTGGTTCAATTGCCAAACAATGTGGCAACGGTTCATAAGGTCGACTCGGTTGGTGGACAAGTCGGAAATGAACTTTATGTTCGTTCTGCGGGTGCTGTTGCATTGGCACTATTGCTAATGCTGATTTATGTCACCATTCGCTTTGAGTTCAAACTTGCTGTCGGTGCAATCCTTTCCCTATTCCACGATATTCTCGTAATTTTAGGTATTTTCGCACTGATGCAATGGCCTTTTGACTTAACAGTATTGGCTGCTGTACTTGCGGTGATTGGTTTCTCACTCAACGATAATATCGTTGTGTCTGACCGTATCCGTGAAAACTTCCGTAAAATTCGTGGCGCAAGCCCACGTGAAATTGTGGATATTGCCTTAACTGAAACTTTACGTCGAACTGTTCATACATCTATGACACTATTGCTGGTTGTCGTTGCTATGTTAGTGATGGGCGGTGAAGGTTTACGCTGGTTCTCTGTTGCCATGATTATTGGTGTTTTTGCAGGGACATATTCATCGATCTATATTGCAACAGCGTATGCATTATGGCGTGGTTTAAACCGTCAAGACTTTATTGTTCAGGTAAAACCTGAATTTGAAGATGAGCAACATATTCCTTAATTTGTCGTTCTCATGAAAACAGCATCCTCAATGGGTGCTGTTTTTTTATCGACCTAAAATTATCCACATTGAACAAAAAACTATCCACAATTGCCGATTTGTTATCCACAATGAAACATAATCTGCGGATATTCTGCTGTTTCCCGCCACGCAATGGTAAGCATCGCACCATGAAGCACTTGATGTTGATATCTGAAACACCCCAAGTCGGGATGCTGACATCTGCCCTGCATCTGTTCAAATTGAGTGTTAGTATTAAGCTGATTCAAACTCATCCGAATCCCTAATCCGCATGCTTTTAAAATTGCTTCTTTGGCTGTCCAGACCTGAAACCAGTAGGACGGATGGTAATCTGTTGCTTGCCAATGTTGGTATTCTTCAGGATGAAATGCATGTTGTGCCAAAGCATCAAAACGGACTTTACGCTGTAGCGATTCAATATCAATCCCAATATCTGCCAATGTCTGGCTCAGCGCTAAGGCATAGTGCTCTCGTCCATGCGAATGGTTAAAAGCAAGTTCTGGAAAATTTTGTAGAAAAGGTTTGCCATATTCCATGGTCGAAAATTGTAAAGCATCAGGTGTCACCCCAAGCTGTCTGGCTAACTGCTTTGCCCGATACACTTCTATATGTTGCTGCTGATATGCTTTTAAAACCGAACGGCTTACATCCTGTTGCGGTAATGGTGGAACAAGTTGGGATAATAACTGAAAATAAATATCGATTTGCTTTGTCACTACCCCAACTGCTCCTATATTTTAAAATTTAACTAGATCGCCTTTTAATGCAACGCCCGCAACTGCTGTACCTTTATGGCATTCATAAGTTGTGCTGCTATGGCTTTCATTGGCTTTATAGTAACTCACAATGTTGGTTACTGCATTGGCTCCACGATTTTTCGCTGCATTTTGCAACTGAATTAATGTAGAACGTAATACCCAGTCACACGAAGACTCTGCGGATTTAGCAAAACCATTGGTTTTTTTATTGGTCACAATTCCTTTTTGGAGAAGTTGCCCACCCGACTTTGTACCCGCCAAATAGAATTTAACTGACCCATCCAAAGTCCCATCTGCAACGGCACGTTGTACTGCTTCATTAAAATTAAGATTATGAATATCATCTGCTGCTTGAACGGCAACAGAAATACCCAAAGTCAGTGCTGTAGTAAGGATCAATTTTTTTATCATGATCATGTTCCTTTAGTTGTAACGTCGAAAAATCAAAGAGGTGTTAATACCACCAAATGCAAAATTATTGGTCATGACAGTCTGAGCCGCCATTTGTTTTGCTTGCCCCGTAATATAATCCAGTTCTCCACATAGCGGATCAATCTGATCCAGATTCAATGTTGGAATAAATTGTTGTCGCAATAGCATTTCTATGCTCAGCCATGCTTCAATGGTTCCGCATGCACCAAGTGTATGACCAAAGTAGCTTTTTAGAGAACTAATCGGTTTATAACCCATCACTTGTGCTGTAGCCTGCGTTTCTGCAACATCGCCATGATCCGTTGCTGTACCGTGAGCGTTAATATAATCTACTTTTTCGGCATCAATCTGAGCATCTTTTAATGCCAGTTGCATGCAACGTGCCATACTTTCATGGTCAGGTCGTGTTACATGTGTACCATCGGTATTACTCGCATAGCCGATTATTTCTGCATAAATTTTTGCGCCACGTGCCAATGCATGGTCTAGTTCTTCTAAAATTAAACATCCTGCGCCCTCACCCACCACAAGCCCATCACGTTTAGCATCAAAAGGACGAGGTGAGCGTTCAGGATGGTCATTCATGCCACTTGTGGCAAGTAAGACATCAAATATGCCTGCGCCCGGTGCGCTAAGTTCTTCTGCTCCACCTGCAAGCATCACAGTTTGCTTGCCATATTTAATTGTTTCATACGCCTGTCCAATAGACATTGAACCTGAGGTACAAGCACTCGAAGTGGGTAAAGATATCCCTTTGATTCCAAAGTACACGGTTATATTAACCAGACTGGTATGTGCCATCATACGTATATAGGTCGTGGCATTCATGAGATCCATGTCGCCATCTAATAACATTTTTCCCATTTCACAAACAGCATCAACGCTACCAGCAGACGAACCATAAGCCACACCGAGATCGCCACTTTGAATTATCGGATGCCCCAATAAACCAGCATCTTCTAACGCACGTTCAGCACTGATCACGGACATCAATGCCACCCGCCCCATGCCTCGGGTAACTTTGCGGTTAAAATGTTTAGGAACATCAAAATGGTCTACGGGTGCACCCAAGCGTGTACGTAAATCTGCATACTTGTCCCATTCATGCATATAACGTGTACCACTTTTCCCCCGAGCAAAATTTGCAAAGATTTCATCTGCGGTTTGCCCTAAAGCGGTAATTCCCGCCATTCCTGTCACAACAACACGCTTCACTAAATTAGGCCTCCATTGACAGAAATCACCTGACGGGTAATGTACGCTGCATCATCTGAGCACAAGAATTTTACAACACTTGCGACTTCATCGACTTGTCCCATCCGCTGCATAGGGATCATTTTTAACGCATGTTCCTTCACTTCTTCTGTGACCATTTCGGTTTCAATTAAACCTGGAGCAACGCAATTTACCGTGATCTTACGCTTCGCAAGTTCGAGCGCCAGCGCCTTACTCGCCCCAATCAATCCTGCTTTGGCCGCACTATAATTGACCTGACCACGGTTACCCATAATGCCAGAAACAGAGGAAATCGTGACAATACGACCACCTTTTCGTAGGTGAATCATCGGCATCACCAAAGGTTTGATGACATTATAAAAACCACCCAAAGAAGTTGAAATCACTTCATCCCAGTCATTGTCCGTTAAGGCTGGAAAAGCCCCATCATGGGTTAAGCCTGCATTGAGCACTACACCGTAAAATGCGCCATGCTGTTCAATATCCTGCTCCAAGCATGTTCGTACTGCTTCACGGTCATTTACATCAAACTGCAACGCATGGCTGTTTCGTCCAAGTGCCTGAATTTCATTTACAACGGTCTGGGCATCTTGCATACGTGAACGTGCATGAACCGTCACATCAAATCCTGCTTGTGCCAGTTGTAACGCAATGGCTCGACCAATACCTCGGCTAGAACCTGTCACCAAAATTCGTTTTGTCATTGAATCTTATTTTCCTAATTATGATTGTGCATGTGGCTGGTAAACACTTAACAATGCTGAAATACAATGCTGTTCGTACTGTAATTCGCATTGGAACTGACCTAAGCCTTCATGCAAATAAAGCTGCTGTGCCTTAATGGTTAAAACGGAACCTAATGTAAAATGTGACACAGGCAATTGCATTTTACGTGTCCCCAATAAATATCCCACCTGAGGTGGCTGTTGGCTTTCTTGGCCATGATGTCCAGCAAATACACTAATGGTTTGTGCCATAATTTCAATGGCAGACCAGCTCGGTAATCCTTGCGCTTCAAAAAACATGAGTTCGGGACGGACAGTTAATTGTGTTATTGCATAATCCTCACCAAACTCAACTACATGATCAACAAATATCATGGGTGCCTGATGTGGAATAAAGCAGGTTGCATCTTGTTTCATACCGAAAGACTTCCAAAAATTAAGCTGATATTGCTTCCGCCAAAGGCAAATGAATTACTCATGGCATAGCGTATTGGCTGAGTCACTTCAACATTTTGTACATAACGCTGATCTGCTAATTCAGGGTCAATTTCCCCAAACTGATGCAATGGCAACCAAGATTGATCTAGCAAAACCTGTTGGCAAATAAACGCTTCTAATGCACCTGCTGCACCTAAACAATGTCCAGTCTGATGTTTGGTACTGCTTAAGTTGACCTGATTTGATCCAAAGACCTGACGTACCGCTTTAATTTCCATGGCATCGTTTTGTGGTGTTGCTGTTCCATGCAAATTGAGATAATCAATCTGCTGTGCTGTCACACCCGCATTGTGTAATGCCTTTTGCATGGCTTGCTGTGCACCTCGCCCTTCAGGATGCGGTGCTGAAATATGCCATGCATCCATAGACTCGCCTGCACCCAATAACATCACAGGGGTGGCTTCTTTACTGAGCAAAAACAGACTCGCTGCTTCACCAATATTGATTCCATCTCGATCCACACCACATGGACGACAAATATCGTGCGCTAAACTATCCAGACTATAAAAACCATTGAGTGTGAGTTTACAGAGCGTATCCACACCGCCAACCAATACAGCATCGGCAAGATCTGCATTTAACAAACGCTGACCTGCGGCAAATGCCTTAGTACTTGAGGAACAGGCAGTCGAAATGGTGTAAGCCACGCCATGCCAATTTAAATACTGTTTGAGCCCTTGTGCCAGACTATTCATTTCCTGTTTTTGATAAGAAATTGGCAATCTAGACTCGCCCGAAAAATACTGGTGTAACGCCTCTTCATTATCGGCAATGCCAGACGTTGATGTCCCCACAATAATCGCTAAACGATGACTCGGAAATTGTTGTGTATAGGCACGAATCTGATCTTCAATTTGCTGTAAAGCTGTAATCGCCAAGCGTAAATTTCGGCAATCGAGGCGTTGTAATTGTTCATCAAATACAGTATTCGTCAATGCGCCTGTATAAGCACCCACCAAACAGGACTGCTCTAAAAGCAAATCCTGCCGTGCGGTTAAACAGCTTTGTTTTTGCGTCAGTGCGTGTCGTACATCGTATGCGGTTGTACCCAAAGCCGATAAACTCGCACTATATACAATCCCGACGGCATTCCCATGTTGAGTTTTCTGCGTCATCAATGGTCTACCTGTAATGCATCATCTATTGGGCTAAACACAATCGTGTACGGCACATGTAAATTTTCAAGTTGAATACTACGGTCAGCTTGTGGCTGAATATTCAAAACATGCTGCCCAGCAATATAAATCTGTTGCGTGTTGCCCTGTTGCAGTTGTTTTAAATCTGCCTGACCTGATGCGGCAAATTGCGGATAGGTTGCAAACAAAATATCTCGCACTAAAAAATCAAATGGCAATAAACGCATTTGAGAAATACGCTGCTCGACCTTGACCTTTTTCCCATCAAAATCCAGTTTAAATAATATCTGTCCCGTTAAACTCAAACCCAGCATGGATAAGTTTTTACCTTGCTGCTGCTGATACAACAAAAAGCTGAAACTCTGTTGCTTCCATTGCACCTCGACCTGATCTTGACGCTGATATTGCTGCGCCTGCCAGTGGGGGGAAACCAAGGCAGGAGCTGCTGGATAAAAGGTCTGACAGGCACTCACATTCAAGAGCAACCCAAACAGTACAATTTTTCCGAATCTCGGCATATTATCCCCTCAACAACGGTTCTTGTGACAAACCTTCACGACAATATTCAGCAATCATTTTTAAACGGCGCTTGGCATTTTTATGAATCGGATTATTCATATCCCATGCGTAACCTGCCAATAAAGACGAAACCATTTCTCGAAGCTCTACATGCTGGTTTTGGCTAAAAACGACATCCTGAAATTCACCACTATACCAAGACTCAACATAAGCCCGAAACACCTGTATTCCCTCTCTTAATGGTTGTTCATACGCTGTCGCCCAGTCGACATGTTGCCCTTGTAACACTCGTTCAACCAAAGGGACAGCCAGACTAGACGATTTCAAAGCGATGGTAACACCCGATGAAAAAACAGGGTCTAAAAATTCACCCGCATTACCTAACAGCGCATAATTTTTATCTGCTAAGTGTTTCACGTTTGCGGAGTAACCCACCAAAGTTCTGACAGGCGTATCAAATTGAGCATTGCGTAACAGATGCGACAGTGCAGGCTCACCTTGCAAAATGGCTTTAAATAATTGTTCTAATGCATCAGACGAGGTATCGCCTGTATAGCCATAATGGTCAAAGAAATCTTGTTCTGCCACAACCCCAAACGATGCACGACCATCTGCAAAGGGAATCAGCCAGTACCATGCCCGATGATCTTTTTCATGTACCGCAATCAGGATTTTTTCTCGGTCAAATGCAGGATCATCTAAGATCCCATCTTCAATATGAGTAAAGACTGCGCGACGTACAGGAAAATCTGATGGACTTTCCAAATCTAAAAATTTAGGCAAAATTCGCCCAAAACCACTGGCATCTAGCAAAAATTTACCTTGAATTTGATACTCAGTACCTGCTTCATCGCGTACCGTTAAAACAGGCTGTTCAGCGTCAACATCAACAGCAATCACTTCATGTCCGTAGCGAATGTCAGTCCCATACGCCTGTGCCTGATTTGCGAGCAATTGGTCAAATGAGGCACGGCGTACTTGCCATGTTGTGCCCGGCCCTTCACTAAATTTTTCACGAAAGTCATAAAAGCTGCGTTGTTTCCCACGTAGAAAACTCGCGCCATTTTTATATTGAAATGCGCACTCATCGACATGTTCCCGAATAACATCCAGTAAGCCCGCTTCTTCCAAAAACACCATACTTTGTGGAAGCAATGATTCACCAATCGAAAATCTTGGAAAATGTTGTCGCTCCAAAATCACCACCTGATGACCTTTTTTCCGAAGTAAGGCAGCGGCCGAACTCCCTGATGGCCCTGCCCCGATAATTAAAACGTCAGTTTGTTGTCGTGTGATCATTTTTTTGTTGACTCCGTTGTTGTTGTAATGCGCTGATCATCTGATATTGAGGATCTGCCATGGTAAATAATGTTGCGTAAATAAATGAGAAAACGACCCCCAGTAAAACGGTCAGTCCAAAACAGTGAATGGCGTAGGTATGGCTAAAGGACAACAGCCCAAAACCCAAGAGCGTTGAGAGCATACATAATAAAAGCGCCATACTCACCACTTTAGGATGATCGTGCCCATGTCGATAGAAAATGGCATAGTCCACCCCAATCCCAATAATCAGGAAGGTTCCCATAATGCTAAATACATTAATTTCAACACCCAGCCACGCCTGAACCGCAAAGGTTGACAGCAATGCCATGCTCACAGGTAACACAAGCGGCATCACCGAATGCGCCCCATAAATGACACCAAGCCCTACAGCCAAACCAATTAATGCAACCAGCAATAACCACTGTGCATGTTCACGATAGTCCTTAAACATATTGGATAATGTCGTGATCGGTTGTTGTAACTGTACATCCTGACTTTGCAAACGCTGCAAGGCGGTCACATCATGGATTCCCTGTAATAAAACTAAACGCTGTTTGGAATCTGGCTGTAAAAAATACAAAGGATGCTGACGAAAATCCTGTACATTTAATAACGGTTGCTGTGCCAATTGTTGTTGCCATGCCAGAACTTCTGTAACAGGTAAATCAAGTGCTTTTGCATAGGCAGTTAGTGCCGATTTTGGAATATGTTCTAAAAGTTCACGATTCTGCTGTTGCTGTGCTTGAGAAGGTAACCATACGCCCAACGCCTGAAAGCCTTGCAATTTTCCTTGCGACTGCAAATCTTGTAATTGCCTAATTAACTGTTGTTCACGTTGCTCAAGTTGCACTGTTGATGATGCCCGAATGACAAAATAATCTGTTGCCTGCTGCTGTGAAAACCGCTGACGAATATATTGATCTTCCTGCTTCAGCTGAGCATCCATACTTTGTAAATTACGAATATCATCATTACTTTTTAGATGAAATAAACTTAATCCACTCAGGATGATAATCCCTAAAATACTGACATAGCGTAAGCGTGTTTTTGCCTGAAAATATTGCCGCGCTTGACCAATCCATTGTAAACGATGAATGGCAGGTTCAGCATTTAATGGTGGCAATCGAGGTAACAGTAAAATACTGGTGATCCATGCAGAAACTAAGCCCACAACAGAAAAGACCGCAATCTGACGAAACCCAGGAAAAGGGGTAAAACTTAACACTAGATATGCCACAACTGTTGTCATCAAGCCCATAAAAAGACTCGGCAAAAGTGGGGTAAGAATCTGGAATCCTTTGAGTTCACGATGCTGTGACTGCAATGCCATAAAATAAAAGGAAAAATCGACACAAACCCCAATGAGGCTTGCACCAAACACCAAAGTCACCAGATGGATTTCACCAAACCACGCATGAGTGACTGCTAGCGCTACTAAACTTCCACTACTGACCGTAATAAATTCGGTAAGCATGGGACGTAAAGACCGAAAACCAAACCAGACAAGGAAAATCAATCCTAGACTTGAACCCAAACCAATTGTAGAGATTTCCTGCTGTGCAGACTGCGTCCCAAAACTGGCAAAAATTAAAGTTCCTGTCCAATGGCTTGTAACGTGTTGTGCCGAAAGTAATGGCTTGATTTTCGCCATCCACTCAGACATTTTTTCCTGATAATCAATATTATATGGACTATCTTTTAGCTCCAGTACCAACAATCGAGATACTTTATTGGCATCATGTAAGGTCGCAAAACCCTGATCTAACTGAATGTTTTGTGTATTATGCTGCGCCAATCCAACCGCGTAACGCGGGAAAAGTAATAGTGGATCATGCTGTAACAATTGCGCAGTCACAGGCATTCCTGGACTCATCAACTGAAGTAAACTTTGGTCTGTCAAAGCAGCATAATCTTTTTGCTGCAATAACTGCTGGTCTTGTTGACTCAACAAACCCGCCCGATGCTCAAATAGCACTTTGCCAAACTGTTCACTGTCAAACTGTGGGCGTAACGGTTTGATCAAATTACTTTTCGCAACTTCCTGCTGTAGTAACTGCGTTGCCCGATCAACAACCTGTGTATTTTGCCCATCCAGAACTACAAACACTTTATTGTTCAGTTGCTGATTGACGTATTGCTGCGTATCCGCCAAGTTTTGCTGCTGGCTAAATTTGGGAAGTAGTGCAAAAATATTGGTTTGAATATGGATCTGTTTATTCAGCCATAGCCATCCCATGCAGATGCTACAACAGAGTAAAATGATCAGCCAGATTGCAGTGGCTTTATTTTGCCAATTGGAATAGCGCATGTTCTTGAGCAGTTAGATTTTGAGGTTGACTGGTTTGCTGACTAAATCGAATTTGAGTCAGATTATTATCTTTTTCCTGAATTACAATCTGGTTGACATAGCGTGCGCCCTGCACATTGACCTGATTAAATAATTTTTTGAATAACGTACTCTTAGGCGTTAAAGTTACCGCCCATCCCTGTGCGTTATGGGTTGCATTGACAATATTAAAATTGCTTGCCAGTGCTTTTTCATCACCCGCCATCAGCTGTAAAAACAGTGTCGCAACCGAACCATAAGGTGACTGCTGTACGTTAATTTGACTCATGGTGCGCTGAGTTTTTTGAACAAGCTTTTGTGGCGTGACAATCAAGTCCGCCTGAACAGGACTTTTCATTTGCCACAGCACACCTTGCTGTTTGCTAAAAACAACATTTCCTTTTGACACATAAGTCTTATTTAAAGAAGCCAATTTCTTTTGCTGCTCAAAATGGGCATGTACCACAGGGGTTGCTGAAACCTGTTGAAAAACTTCACGTACCTGATCAATTGGAGCTGCGAATATTGTTTGGAAAGATGATGCAGCAAATAAAGCTGCGATTCCCATAATACGAGAGTGAACTTTCATTATTATGCTCCTGTTGGCTCAAAATCAGCCCATGTATTTAAGCAATCAAATAAGATTTGTGGGGATTGCAAACAAAGTTCACGTGTCTGGAGATTAACTGCAACCTGCATGGTGTAGCCTTTTGTCAAACGCTTACCTGTTTCTGCATCAAAAACCAAATAATCGATTTTTAAACGGTTTTCCCATTCTTTTAAGATGGCACGTACCCGAATTTTTTGTTGAAACTGAATCCCATGCACATAACGAACATGACTTTCAATCACAGGCCATACATAACCTGATGCCTGCATTTCCATATAGTTATAGTGAAACTGATCGAGCAATTTGCAGCGCGCAATTTCAAAATACTTTAAATAATGCCCGTGCCAGACCACATACATACTATCGACGTCGTGAAAAGGAATCTCTATCGTGACCTCAGCGTACATCTATATTCTCCGCTTGGTTGAACCATGCACTATTAAATAACGCTAAGCGTTCTAAACTATCGACAATCTGTTGTAAATCGTATTGTAATGGTCGGTCTTCTTTAACCAGATGAAAATGCTGTAAAGTCCATTCAACAAATTGCTGTAAGATTGGACTCAACTGTTGCAGGTCAATTCCACGTAAATGAATGGCTTGCACACTGGCACAACATAATGCGGCAACCACTTGCTCGGTTAACACCAAAACCCGTGTCGCATCACGAGCAGCGATTGTTCCCATACTGACCTTGTCTTGGTTATGACATTCTGTCGAACGAGAAAAAATAGATGCCGCTAAAGTCTGTTTTAAAGCTTCTGCTGTCCAAGCAGACACGCCAATTTGAACTGCTTTAAATCCATGATTTAAAGGTAACCGATCTGTCGATGCACCCGTTAAATTACGTGGCAATCCATGATTCATTTTGTGATCAACCAACTGTGCCATCTGTCTATCTAGCAAATCAGCGATATTGGCAACCATGAGTTTCAGACTATCCATAGCCTGAGCAATATGACCACCGTAAAAATGACCACCATGAAGTACTCTAAGTCCAACAGGATCAATCAATGGGTTGTCATTACTTGAATTCAACTCATTTTCAATAAACTGTCTTAACCAAGGCTTAGAGTCTTCAAACACCCCAATAACATGCGGTGCACAACGCAAAGAATAACGGTCTTGTAACCGTGGGCTCTGGCGTTCCGTTTGCGCGGCTGAGTTTAAGACCTGACGCAAAACGGCTGCAATTCGCTGCTGCCCCACATGTGGCTTTTGAGCAAAGAGTACTTCATCGAAATGACTTGGATTTCCTTCAAGTGCCAATACATTTAATGCAGTGATCAATGTTGCTAAGGTTGCGGTCTGCTCTGCTTTCTTAAAATTCAAACATGCGATTGCCGTCATGACCGCAGTACCATTCATCAGCGCCAAACCCTCTTTGGGACGCAAACGAAGTGGCTCAATCTGATAATGCGTATAGACCTGCTGCATCGGTGTAACTTGCCCTTGCCAGTAAACATCTCGTTCACCAACCAACGCGCCTGCAATATACGACAACGGTGTTAAATCACCACTTGCACCGACAGATCCTTCAGAGGGAATAACAGGAATAATATTTTCATTGAGCATCCAAACCAGACGCTCAAGTAGTTCTAAAGAAACGCCAGAATAGCCTCTCGCCAATGAACACAGTCGTACCAAAACAACAGCTCGGGCAGTTGTAAGATCTAAATTCTCCCCCATTCCACAACCATGAAAACGTGACAGTTGCAGCGGCAGTTCATTCACCTGATGTCTCGGAATTTCAACTAAACAGGAATCGCCATATCCTGTTGTAACGCCATAAATCACCCCATCTTCTTCAAGAAGCTGATCTAAAAAGTCGGCACCTTTCTGAATTTTTTTATGCCATTCTTCTGAGTTAGGTAACCGAACCGAGAGCTGTTGCTGCGCCACCTGAACCACTTGCTCAATATTTAACGGCTGATCCCCGACAATCAATGTTGTTATCATTTTTAACTATTTCCAAAACGAATAGAAATTAAACCATTGGTAAGGTACACGCTTACAATGGAATTCAAGTAATTTAATATAAGCCTCTGTAAACACTGCCATTTGTTCTAGCCGACCTTTCCGTGGCAACTCAATTCGGGCTGCAATGGCATGAAAATGCACTTCAAAATGCTGTTCAACACGATAGCAAAAACTGGCAACAACGGGCACTTTTAAAAGATTTGCTAAAATCCAAGCACCTTGCGGCCATTTGGCTTCTTGCCCTAAAAAATACAAGCTTTGTGTCCGTTGCGAATGAACAGGAACACGATCCGCAGCAATAATCACCCATTCGCCAGCATCGAGTTTGTCCTGTAAAAGAATAGTGGTTTCCATCCCCAACTGGTCAACTGCAATTAATGAAACATCCGATTTGGCGCTAATTTTTTTTAAAAACTGGTTAAATTGACTGGCATGTTTTTGATAAACCAAAACATTAATTTTTTGCTGATGTTCAGACTTTAAAGCACGCAATAACTCGATATTGCCAAAGTGCGAAACCAAAATAATCAAGCCTTTGCCATAATGGCTGCTCAAATGTGCATGTCCATAAATCTGCAACTGCTGTTCAGAGATTTCCCCTAGCCATCCTTGCATTTTATCGACAATTGCTTCAGCAAAGCACAAAAAATGCCGATAACTTTGCACCCAAGTTGGCATACGCTGAAAAGGAGATTGGTCTTGAGCAAAAACATGTAATTTTTGTAGATATTCCAATGACGCCTGTCGTGCATTGGATGAAAACAACCAATACCACATCACAATAAAATACAGAATCGCCTGTATAAACCAACGTCCAAAAATACGATATAGCCATAGCACGAGCAGCAATGGCAACATCCCACCTTTTTCTTTGATCTCATTCCATGCAGGCGAACGGAAATCGGACATTAATCTCGATCTCTAAAATGCTGTTGTAGCAAACGCGGAAAACGATAAATCATTCCTGCAAATAACCGTGAATGCATCTTTGTCAGCATCCAGTTATCTTCCCATAAACGAAAATGCGAAATACCCTGCTCTGGATAAATAACAGGTGTATCAATATTTCTAAAATGTACGCCTGCCCAGCGTAACCGAACGAGGATTTCACTGTCAAAGCCCATACGCTGTGGCAATTTGACCTGATTGATAATCTTGAGGGTTTCGGCTAAGGGATAAACCCGAAAACCACACATACTGTCTTTTATTTCCAAAGACAGGCTATTAATCCAGACCCAAACATGTGTTGCATAACGCCCATATAAGCGTTTTTTAGGAACACTGGCATCAAAAACAGGACAGCCAATAATCATTTCATCAGGATGATCTTCAGAAATTGCTAGAAATTTCCCAATATCTTGCCAGCGATGTTGTCCATCGGCATCGAGTTGCAACGCATGACTGCATCCTATCTGTGCTGCGTGTTGCAGCCCTGTCATCACTGCTTGCCCTTTACCCATATTGTGTGGATGTTCAACCAAAATAATTTCAGGATATTGCTGTGCTAAGGTCTGTAAAATATTTGATGTCGTTGCATCGCTGCCATCATTAACCACAACCGTGGGTAAAGAAAATTGCGACAAAAATTCCATCATCTCAGCAAGATAATGCGGATGGTTATAAACAGGAATCACAAAAGCGGCACGATAACTCATGAAATTGCACTCTCCTGAACCTGAAACAACAAACGACCTGATGTGATATTTTTATCGGCATCTTTTAATTCAAAACTCACTTTATGCAATTTACGACTTAGTGTCAGTTGCAATACTTGATAGGGTTGAATTAAATCCTGAAATTTAAGCTGCTCATATCCCTGACACCAATCTAAATCGCCCCAAGTTTCACGTGCAAAATGCTGTAAAAATGCAATTTGCCCAACGCCCGGATAAATCGGATGATTGGGGAAATGTCCTTTAAAACATTGTAGTTCAGGTGGAAATTCAAGCTGTAAAATCACGTGTTGTTCTTGTTGCTGCCGAGATAAAACAACGGGATATTGGGCATTTTGAAACAAATCAATTAAATCCTGTTTGTTCAGTTTAGACTGGCTATTTAATGGAAGTTGAGATAGAAAACGCCATTGTCGAGGGATGGCAATACGCTCCAGAATAGGCTGTAACTGTTGTTTCAACTGCGTCACAAATGCATGTTTACCCTGTTGTTTTAACTGCTGTAAAGCAGCCAAATTTAAAACAGCAACACACACCAATAACTGACGTTGATCGTGCTGAATCAGTAAAACATGACAGTGTAAGATAGATTCTAATTGCTGAATTTTTTGTTCAATCTCATCTAAACTTAGGCGTTTTTCTTCTAATTTTACAATACGGTCGATACGACCTAATAACTGGAACGGACTTTGTAAATTTTCAGGGTGCAACACAACAACACGGTCGCCCGTTTGAACCCAGTCGGTATCACAGGCATGTGGACTACGCATCGACAATTGCTGTTCGGCATCACTTTGAATCTCGACATCTGAAAACGGTTGCCACAGGGCATCATCCGCACTGCGATATGCAATTCCGCCTGTTTCAGAGCTGCCAAAAATTTCAGTAACAGTGACATTAATATTCGCGCGCGCACCCTGCTCAAGTTTTCCACCTGAAGAATACAGCGCGAAACATGCCTGTAACTCAATATCATCCGACCAGCGTTTCAGTAAGGCGGGGCTGGTAATTACATAGTTTGGATAAGCAATATTTGCCAAACGCTGCTGTAATTGCACCACATATTCTGGATAAATTAATTGCTCACGATAAAAGCTACGCCCTGTTGCCAACGGTAAAAGAACTTTAAACAGGAGTCCATAAATATGCTGATGGCTGACAGTCGCTATCGCAACAATTTTTTGAGGTAATTTAAAACTGTGTGCTAGACCTTGAACTTCACATAACAGTTGTTGCAAGGAACGTCGGATTTGTTTCGGTACGCCTGTTGAGCCCGAAGTAAAAAATACGACTTCACTCTCTTTTAATAACGTATCTGTAACACTCAGCGTTTGTTGCAATGGTGCAATTTTAATTTGCTGGCGCTGAATAAAACCAATGCCCTGTTCAGCAAATTGTTGTTGTAATTGTTGTACCTGACTCGGGGGCAAAATGACGCGTTTTTTCGCAAATAAAAGCGCAAATAAAAGAACTAAAAACTCATAACTATCTTGCTCCCATAACGCAAAAGCAGGTTCCGGTAATCGAACCATCGCCTGTGCTTGGGTCGCAACATCTTGCCAAAACTCGGCAAAAGAAATGGATTGAAACTGTGTATCGAAACACAAAGGAAGATCTGCTGTTAGATAATCATTAAAATGGCAAAGTTTCATTGTTGATGTATTCGTTGTTGACGCTTGCGTAAAATAAATTCACCGCTCAGTAAAACACCCATGAGCAAATAAGAAATCAGACCATTATAAAGTACCCAGATTCGCATCGAGGTAAAAAAAACGGTATATGTGGCAATCACCGCATTGATCAGAAAAAAACCGCACCAGACCATCGTCACTTTACGTGTCCACTGTACTCCCGACTTGGGTAAATCTGGTTCAAAAATCCGAGCAAAGCGTTCAATCATAGACGGTGGTCGCAACAGCGTAAATAAAAACATACTCAATGCCGAAAGACTCATTGCCACGGGATAGAGTTTAAGCCAAGCCTGATCTTTTAAAATTAAACTCAGCCCACCAGAGACAATCGCCAAATACGTGAGTGGTAGCATTGGACTATTGCGGCCCGTAAAATAACGCACAATACCCACAATAATCAGCAATATGCTAATTTCCCAAAGTTTCCCGTGGGATAAACTCCATCCGACCAAAAATGGGTAAGCCACCAAAATGATGGCCGTGATCCATTTTATGAACTTGGGCATTCTTTTGTCATATTCTGAATGACAACCACAACATCCTGTACAGTACGGACATTTTTAAAGTCTTCAGGATTTACTTGCTTGCCTGTTAATTGCTTAATTTTCACAATTAAATCTACCGCATCGATACTATCAACATCTAAATCTGAATATAAATTAGCGTCGAGCTGGATTTTTTCAGGTTCGATTTCAAATAAATCTTCCATCCACGCACGTAATTGTTCAAGTATATGCTCTTGAGTTAACATTCCGATTCCTTATGCGCTCTGCATTTCAACTAATTTGACTAAACTTTGAATAGATTGGAAATACTTTTTAGTATCTTCAGATTCCGCATTTAAATGGATGTTGTAACGCTTTTTTAATGCCAAACCTAATTCAAGAGCATCAATCGAATCCAACCCCAAACCTTCATTAAATAAAGGGGCTTCATCATCAATATCTGCAATAGAAATATCTTCTAACGCTAAAACATCAATAATCATTTGTTTTAGCTCATCAGCAAGATTGCTCATGTTTATGTAACTCTCGATTAAATAAATGATAAAAAAACTGATTTAAAGCCCGCACATTTTTTGGGGTCACGGTTAAATCATCTAAAACATGGTCAATTTGCACCGAATCCAAAACCTTAATTTGGATATGAAAAGGCCTAGATGGAATGTGATACCATTTTTCATTTTTCGTTAGGGTCGATGGTGTACACCAAATCAATACGGGGCGAATAGGAACATCCGCACGTAATGCAATATTTGCTGCACCACGTTGAAAATCATTAATGAGATGATTTTTTTCAGTTCGTGTGCCTTCTGGAAAAATTAACAGTGATGCTGCATTTTCTTCTTGTAATTTTTGCACACAATCCTGAATAAACTGTTCTGACCCTTCATTTAAAATATAGGCTGCATTTCGTACAGGCCCACGGGTAAAAGGATTTTTCCATAATCCTTGTTTTACAATACAGTTTGCTTTTGGCATTAGCCCAATCAGCATAACAACATCAATCAAAGTAGGATGATTGGCAATCACCAACTCACCTTGACTATTTGCTAATTTTTCAGCACCGTCAATGCGATAAGTCATGATGCCCAACTTCACCATCATTTCAATAAAACCATGAAAACTATGACGAATAATTTGTTGAGTTAAATCAATCCGATGTTTGGGATCAGAGGTATACAATTTTACAGCAGGGGCAATTACAGAACCAACCAGCAAACCACCGACACCAAAACTTGTAAAACAAGCCCCTGTCGCCATCATCCGCCATACGTAATTAGCACGTTCCTTGCCTTTTTTTAACATCGTTGCCATATCCCTGAAGCTGTCTGGCTTTGATTATTCTGCCAAAATGACAAAAACTCCTGAACTTCCTGTTCAGGTTTTGTATTAAACATCATCTTTTTTGAAAGCAGATTCATTTTTACATTCGGGTCGTCTAAAGTCACAATCGCAGCAATTGAATATGCGTCAAACGAATGAACTTCCTGATACATTGCTGGTAATGGCGCATCATAATAGACCACCAAAGCAGATGTCGTATCTTTTTGTGTCTTCAAAAATGCATAGGCTTCTAAAATCGCTTCTGACCATGAACAGCTTAAACTGGTTGATGGTGTCGCATCCTGATATAAAATAGAGTAAAGACCAGCTATTGCATTATGCACAGAAGTTGAAAATTGAGTCGGAGATGGAGTCTGACCTTGTAAAATATCCTGCAAGATATTGATCGTCTTTTGTTCATCGCCAAAACGCGATCCCCAAACAATATACTGTACTTGGTGTTCGCGAAGTGCTTGAACTGCACTGTTGAGCGCAAGTTTTGCAAGTGTAGACAACCGACGACGCTGCATTGCAGGAATATGACTCAGAATCTGAAAATCAGAGTCCATCGCTGTTGTATAAAGCTGTTGTAGTCGTAAATGCAACACGCTACTCCGAATCGAACAAAAAATAAAATCTATTATAGAAAAAAGTGCGAGCTAAAATAACAAAAAAACACTTTAAATTAAATACAAATATAGGAATCGGAATATCTGTGTCTATGGTCTACAAAAAAGGCTATCTTTTTCGATAGCCTTTTTATCTTGATTAGATTAACGCTTAAACTTTTTCTCGGCTTTCTTAAACTTCTGCACATAACGACGGCGACGTGCTGCAACACGTTCATCAACCTGCGATTTACGTCCTTCAAAAGGATTTTCAGAGGTTTTAAAGTCGATACGAACAGGCGTTCCTTCAAGCTTATATACTTTACGGAACACATTTTCCAAGTAACGACGATAATCCGCAGGCGTTTTATCAACCTTATTACCATGAACCACAATCGTTGGTGGATTTTGTCCGCCCATGTGCGCATAACGCATTTTAATACGACGACCACTAATCATTGGTGGTTGGTGTGCTTCTGTCGCATCATTTAAAATTTGCGTTAATTTTGCTGGAGAAACTTTTAAATTTGCAGATTCGTATGCACGGTGAATCGAAGGATAAAGTTCACCGACACCTGTACCATGCAATGCTGAAATTAAATGAATACGTGCCCAAGGAATGAAATCGAAACGACGTTCAACATCTAACTTACATTGTTTGCGATCATACTCAGACATGTTATCCCATTTATTAATGGCGATTACCATGGCACGACCCGCTTCAAGTGCGTAACCAATCAAGTGTAAGTCTTGTTCAACCACACCTTCACGTGCATCCAATACAACAACCACAACATGTGCATCTTTCATTGCTTGTAAAGTTTTCACGACTGAGAATTTCTCAATCATTTCATCGACTTTACCTTTACGACGCACACCTGCGGTATCAATCAAAGTATATTGACGACCATCTCGTTCAAACGGAATATAAACCGAATCTCGTGTGGTTCCTGGTTGGTCAAACGCCACGACACGGTCTTCACCGAGTAATCGGTTGACCAGTGTTGATTTACCCACATTTGGACGACCAATAATCGCAAGGCGCAAGCCTGTTGCTTTGTCGTGTTCTTCTGGGTTTTCGTCTTCTGGCACATCTTGAAGAACATCTTCAAGCATCTGTGCCACACCACGACCATGGCTTGCCGCAACATGCAATGGCTCACCAAAACCAAGTTTATAGAATTCAACAATCGCCGCTTCAGCGTGTACGCCATCGACTTTGTTCGCAACCAAGAAAACTTTTTTACCTAAAGTTCGAAGCTCTCGTGCAATTTGCTCGTCTGAAGCCAATAAACCCGCACGCGCATCAACCACAAAAACAATGATGTCTGCTTCATGAATTGCTGTTTTGGACTGCTCCGCCATATAGGCATCAATGCCTTGCTCGCTCTCACCAATACCGCCAGTATCAACAACAATAAATGATTTGTTTTGATAAACAGCATCACCATATTTGCGGTCACGGGTCAGTCCAGCAAAGTCAGCTACAAGTGCATCACGACTTTTTGTGATTTGATTAAATAACGTTGATTTTCCGACATTCGGACGCCCAATCAGCGCAATAACGGGTTTCATAGATTAACGATTCTGCCAAACGCTTAACGCGCCTTTTTGAGTTGAAACATAAAGTTGATTGTCAATCACACGCAATGAACTCACTTGTCCTTTGGTGTTAGATCGACCAATTAAATTACCTGTATCTGGGTCGATTAGACTTAGAACGCCATCGAAATCACCCACGACCAAATTGGAACCAAACAGGACAGGGTTACTTAAATTACGACGTAAAAGCTGATCATTTTCCCATAATTTTTGACCACTCATCAGGTCATAAGCAATCACTTTACCAGTTGTTGTGGTAATAAAGACTTTGCTTTGGGTCACTTCAGGACGCTGATTACTACTTGCATCATCACTCCACACCACTTGTTGTTGTGCGAGATCTGTCACAGTGACCTGACCTTGATAACTGGTCGTTACCATAAATTGTCCCATCATTACAGGATCGCCATCAATATCATTCAGACGTTGAACATCTGAACGACCTTCTGCAACGGCTACGCGACGCTGTAAACGTGGAACACCACTAATGACATCAATACCATAAACATAGGCATTAGCGGTCGCAATCAACACATGATTTGGATCGAGTTGTACAGGTGCTGCTTGTCCGCGTAAGCTAAATGGTACACTCGGCAAACGGTATGTCCATAGTTGCTGACCTGTATTTTCGTCATGCGCATAGACATTTCCGTCATTACTTACTGTAATCACACGACCCGCCTGAATATGAGACGGTGAAATGATTGAACCAGAAAGTTGTGCTGTCCATTTTGTCTGGCCTGTTGTCTGATCCAATGCAAAAAGCTCACCTTTTTGATTGCCCACAACAACAATACCATCGGCAGCTTCAACGCCTGCACTTAATCCATATTTTTTAGTCAATTTAGTTGACCATAAGCGTTGCTTGCCTTTATAGGCTTCAACAAAACCTTTTGGATCAGCAATGAATAAAACACCTTGATCTACCGCAACCCGTAAACGCAAGTCGTCATTTTTATTGGTTGCAGCAACATGTTGAGAAAACACAGGCACAAGTTGTTTAGATTGCGCTAATTTAGGCAATGGACTTGGTTTTGTATTTTCATCTTTAACTTTATGTGACGAGCAACCAACCAATGCAGCGGCAACAATTGTTAGTGCAAACGGGATTGTAAATTTTTTATCCATTTAAGACTCATCCACCTGTGTTTTCAAAATTGGGCGTTCAATATTTGGATCATCAACTAAAACGCCAACACTTTCGAGTTTAATTTGTAAAATTTGTCGTTCTTGTTTACGGGCAATGCTTACATCCCATGCACTTTGATACGCTTTTTTCGCATTTGCAATATCATTTTTAGCCACAAAAATATCGCCACGTGCTTCATCTGCTGAGGCTTTAAACGCAGGGACTGTGATCAAATCCAATGTTTTCAAAGCATCATCATATTTCTTTTGTGCAGTTTGCGCATAGGCAAGACGAAGATTAACCAATTGCAGTAAACCTTCATCATCTATTTTAATATTTTGTACTTTTTTCAATTCACGCTCTGCCGCCGCATAATCGCCCTGATCAAAGGCAACTTTCGCCATGACAAATTGAGCCTGAATTGCTTGAGCAGAGTTCAAATCTTTTTTAATCACGGTATCAGCCAAAGGTGCAAGCTGGGCATATGCTTTTGCATCTCCAGCCATGCTTTGAGCCTGATCCATTAACTGTTGAACCCGTGCAGTTTCATTTTGCGAACGATGTAACTGTTTCTTTTGCCAATAACTCCAGCCAAAAAAAGCAATGAGCGCAACTAGAACGCCACTTATCGCTGCAGAACCATATTTTTTAGTTAATGATTTGAGATTGTTAAGTTGCTCTTCTTCTGTTAGCGCATTCATTGAATGATCCTTTGGGGCTAAATTTATAAATTATTGAGCAAAATATTGCGTTAAGAAGGGCAAGATTTCAGCAATTGCCAAATCTTTTTGTTCAGCCGTTGCCAATGTTTTTAAAGCAACCTGCTGATTTTCCCACTCACGTTCACCTACAATCAGTGCAAAAATAGCACCTGCCTGATCGGCTTTTTTCATTTGGCTCTTCAAGCTACCTTGAGAACCTGTTTTTAGACGAATAGATGAACCTTGTTGCTCTAACTGATCACGCAATTGTTCAGCCAAAACCAGTGCTTTTGCCTGATAAGCAGGGTCAGCCAATAAGAAAACTTCACAATCACGAACGGCTTGTGGCGCTTCAACTTGCTCAAGCAACAACAATAGACGTTCCATACCCATCGCAAAACCAACCGCAGGAACAGATTGATCTGCTTTACCTTTAAGTTGTCCAACCAAGCCATCATAGCGTCCACCTGCACAAACTGTGCCTTGTGAACCTAAAAAGGTTGTTGTCCATTCAAAAACTGTTTTGTTGTAATAATCTAGGCCACGAACCAGTTTTTGATTAATCACAAAAGAAATACCCGCATCTGTCAAATACTGTTGTAATTGAGCAAAATGCTGCATGGTGTCTTCTTTTAAGAAGTCATGTAACTTCGGTGCATTTTCTAAAATCTGCTGGGTACGTTCGTTTTTAGAGTCTAAAATACGCAATGGGTTTGTCGTTAAACGGCGCTGTGAATCTTCATCTAACTCATCTTTATGAGCAGTTAAAAACTCAACCAATGCTTGACGATATTCGTTACGTTCGTCAACTTCACCTAATGTATTGAGTTCAAGTTGCACTTTATCCAAAACGCCCATGCGTTTCCATAAACGTGCAGTCATTAAAATCAATTCAGCATCAATATCAGGTGTTGCGACACCAAAGGTTTCTACACCAAACTGATGAAACTGACGATAACGCCCCTTTTGTGGTTTTTCATAGCGAAACATTGGCCCGATATACCACACACGCGGTGTTGCACCACGTAAAAGGTTATGTTCAAGCATCGCACGGACACATCCTGCGGTTCCTTCAGGACGCAAGGTTAATGACTCTGGTGGATTACCCTTGTCGAAAAAGGTGTACATCTCTTTTTCAACGATATCGGTCGCATCCCCAATCGCCCGTTTAAACAAGCCCGTATGTTCAACCATTGGCAAACGGATTTGTTGATAGCCGTAAGCATCCATTAATGATGATAGATGCTGCTCTAGACGTCTCCACGCTGGTGTTTGCGAAGGGAGAATGTCATTAAAACCTTTAATTGCAACAATTGAACTCATGACGAACTACGAATGATCTCTTTAGATTTAGCTTCTTCAAGCTCTTGAACACGTTGACGAACCATTGTTTCGATTTCATCAACCAACTGATCGGTATCAATTAAATGGCTTTTTTCGCCATTTCGATACACCAATGAACGTGGACTTGCCCCCACGACACCAATATCTGCCTCTTTAGCTTCGCCCGGCCCATTCACCTTACAACCAATCACAGAAACATCCATTGGTGTACGAATATCTTCTAGGCGATCTTCCAAGGCTTGCATCACCTTAATCACGTTAAATTCTTGACGTGAACAGCTCGGGCAAGCAATAAAATTAATACCATTAGAGCGCAGCCCTAATGATTTTAAAATATCAAAACCGATTTTAATTTCATCTTCAGGTTCAGCTGCTAACGAAATACGCATGGTATCGCCAACGCCTTCCATCAACAAACCACCTAAAGCAATTGCTGATTTCACCGTACCCGTACGATAAATCCCTGCTTCTGTTACGCCTAAATGAAGTGGATTATCAATCTGTTGTGACAATAAACGGTACGCATCCATCGTCAAGAACACATTAGAAGCCTTAACGCTGACTTTGAATTCCTGAAAATCCAGACGATCTAAAATATCAATATGACGTAAAGCAGACTCTAATAATGCCTGCCCTGTCGGTTCGCCATATTTCTTTTGTAAATCTTTCTCTAAAGAGCCAGCATTGACCCCAATACGAATCGAAATTCCATGATGTCGTGCCGCAGCAACCACTTCGCGCACTTTCTGGTCTGAACCAATATTCCCTGGGTTAATCCGCAAACAGTCTGCACCATAATCTGCAACGGCAAGTGCAATTTTATGGTCAAAATGAATGTCAGCAACCAACGGTACTTGTACGCGTTTACGAATAAGACCAAATGCTTCTGCCGCTTCCATTGATGGAACCGAAACCCGCATGATATCCGCCCCAGCATCAACGCAGCGTTGAATCTGTGCCACGGTTGCATCAACATCACAGGTTTCTGTATTGGTCATACTTTGTATGCTGATTGGAGCATCACCACCCACATAGACAGAACCAACACGAATTTTACGTGTTGGACGTCGCTTGATTGGATTTTCTATCATGACTGAGCTCAACTTAGATCATTTAACGAGACAGACGGAAATCGGCCTTACCATTTACCGTATATGGTGACAATGAAATCACTTCATTATTTAAGCTTAATGAAGCAACTGCTTTTGCATCATCCAAACGAATTTGAAACGGTGATACCCCTTTCAAATCCAAACTATCTGATTGACGACCTGTCGCAAGGACTTTACCCGACGAATCCACAATATTCACTGATGTTGGACGAGCAAATTTAATGACCAACTGATCACCACTTGCGGTTGAACTATTTTGATCGACTGGCACAACATCAACACTTGATTGAGATTGCTGTGCAACGGATTGAGCCTGATGGCGTTTAGCTGACCATTTTTGAATGCCCATAACCACAAGTGCCAGAACAATAATGGCTAACACGCCATATATACTACGTTTAAGCCACTTTCTATTACGATCACTATTCGAACCTGGAAGTTTCCCCATGATCTTGATTGGAGAATCTTTTAAGGCATGATTAGGCAACAACCCAGTATCATTGGCATAAATTTCATCAAAACGCTGTATAATTGTGGATGCATCCACGCCTAAAAATTTAGCATACGTCCGATAGTACCCTTTAATAAAAGTCGCTTCAGGCAATGATTTATAATCATCTTTTTCCAAAGCTTCTAATGTTTTAACAGGCAAACTTAACTCTTTCGACACTTCTGCCAATTCACGCTTTTGGTTAAGACGAATATGACGTAAATATTCACCTGGACGTTGAACATTGCCTAATGTATTAGGAGTTGTTGGTGTAGCCGTCGATTGCTGTGAATTAGGATTTACTTCCATACCGCCTCAGTACTGTACTGTAATTGCAAATAACGTTGATATTCTTGGCTATCAGGGAACAATGCCCTTAATTGATTCACCAAGACCTGCATGCTCATGTTATCACCATTTGCACGCATAATGCGAATACCTACCCATAGACCCCGCGCAGATTGATTCTTATTTCCGACAACACGAACATAATCGTCATAAGCTTCATTTGCAGAGGTCATTTGTTGGCGCAGGTAAAAAATTTCTGCTAACTCTAACATTGAAACGCTGGAGCTTTGATTGACCTGTAGTGCCTGTTTGAATGTTTTTTCAGCATTCGACACATCTCCAAGCTTCATATAAGCCTGCCCCAGATTTTCAAGCGCCATTCCGCGCTGTTCATACCCCAAAGTAGAACCCGCGATACGGAGTTGCTCAAGCGCATCATTATAACGCCCCATTTGAAAGAGGTAACGCCCATAATTGTTACGGGTTTGTGCATTATCAGGCTCTAACGAGAGCGCCCGTTTAAAGTAACTGTCTGCTTTTGCCAAGTTTTCGGGGCTACCTTCTTGTTGTAGCAAAATTCCCATCAACATATTGGCTTGTACGTTGCGGCTATCTTGCTCAAAAACTTCATCAAGCGTCCGCTTTGCCGCATCCAGATCCCCATTACGCAAATATTCAGCTGCAATCTGGGTTCTGATTTCTGCGCCTTTTTTAGGATCTTTCTTAAATTTAGACGGTTCAGGGCTGATATCTGGATACTTAGGCTTGTTATCTCGGGTAGTAATGGTTAACCCTTGGCAGCCAGTGATTCCCAAAAGGAATACCCCGATACTTGCTAGCGTAACGACAGACTTTATGCTCTTTTTTTCCACGCTAAAATCACCTCTAAATTAAGAATTATCCCTGAGAACGCATAATCTCATTTTTTTCAGAAATTTTCTTTTGCCATTGCGCAGCACGACGTGTACGGTCAGCCACTTGACCAACTAACTGCCCACAAGCGGCATCGATATCATCGCCACGAGTTTGACGAATCGTGCAAACAAAACCTGCATCTGACAAAGTTTTTTGAAATGCAATAATCCGATTTCGACTTGAACGCCCATAAGGTGCATGTGGAAATGGATTAAACGGGATTAAGTTAATTTTACTTGGTAAATTTTTCAAGAGTTTAATCAGTTGTTGCGCATGCTCGGGTTTATCATTTACCCCATCTAGCATCACGTATTCTATAGTGACATGTTTACGCGCACTTTCATTACCATCTTTTGCAAGGTAACGCTGTGCAGCAGGAATTAATTGTTCTAGTGGATATTTTTTATTGATTGGCACCAATTCATCACGCAAATCATTGTTTGGTGCATGTAATGAAATTGCCAAAGCCACATCGAGTTCTTCTGCCAGCTTATCAATCATTGGCACAACGCCCGATGTCGATAAAGTCACACGGCGTTTAGACATACCATAAGCAAAATCATCCAGCATCAATGACATTGCATGAACAACTGGTTTAAAGTTCAGTAATGGTTCGCCCATCCCCATCATAACCACATTGGTCACAGAACGCGTACGCTCAGCAATCGGCACTTCTTCCATGTAAGATTGGTTTGCAACCCAAAGCTGCCCAATAATTTCAGAAGGTGTTAAATCACGCTGAAACCCCTGCTTACCTGTTGAACAAAAAGAACAATCCAGCGCACAGCCTACTTGTGAAGAAATACAAACGGTTTTACGAGAACCCGTTTTATCTTCGGCTGGAATTAAGACAGTTTCAACCAGTGAGCCTTCACCATCTCCCACACGAAATACCCATTTACGAGTTCCATCTTTTGAGTAATGTCGATGAACCACGTCTGGTGCTTTGATTTCACACAATTGTTCTAATTTGGCACGTAACTTCCCTGAAATATTGGTCATTTCAGCAAAATCAGTCACAAAATATTGGTGAATCCATTTCATTACCTGACCAGCACGGAACTTTTTCTCGCCTAGGCTCTCAAAGAATTGCTCAAGTTCAGCACGTGACATCCCTAGCAAATTTACTTTTTGCTCGGGTGTTGCAGGCTGTTGCAATGTGGCGGAGTTGTTTTGCTCATCTGGAACCGAAGACGAACCAACTGTTTCAATAGCCATAATGTAGTAATACCTAAACAATATCAAAGGAGAGAAACGGACTGTGTATGTAACCCGTCAGAGAAATTTAAAGAATAAAAAAACCAGATAAGTAGTATAGCACTTATCTGGTTTTAAATGTCTCGATTAACGAGTACGTGGGCAAACTTCTGTTTGAGCAAAGAAGTAAGACACTTCACGTGCAGCAGATTCTACAGAGTCAGAACCGTGAGCAGCATTTTCGTCGATGCTTACAGCGAAGTCTGCACGGATTGTACCAGGAGCAGCTTCTTTAGGGTTTGTTGCACCAAGAATTTCACGGTGAGCAAGTACTGCATTTTCGCCTTCAAGTACAGATACAACAACTGGACCAGAAGTCATGAACGCAACTAGATCAGCAAAGAAACCACGTTCTTTGTGTTCAGCATAGAAGCCTTCAGCTTCAGCTTTAGAAAGGTGTTTCATTTTAGTTGCAACGATTTTAAGACCTGCTTTTTCAAAACGTGCAAAAATGTCACCAATGTGGTTTTTCGCTACTGCATCAGGTTTTACGATAGATAAAGTACGTTCGATTGTCATGATTAGGTTCCTCAACTCAAATTCAGAGATAAAATTTTGCCGCATTATACCGATGAAAATTATAATAATCAGCAGTAAAAGTGTAAAAGTTTGATTTTTTTAGCGTGATTAGTTCACCTCATCAATCCAAGCCATTTGAATTGCTTCAAGTAAGCCCTCGGTTGATTTTTGAGGATCATCACTAAAATCAGGTAAAGCACAAACCCACGTATGTAAGTCTGTAAAACGAATCCACTGTGGATCAACATCAGGGTGTGCTTCTAATAACTCAATGGCGATGTCCATACTGTCTGACCAACGTAAACCCATTTTTCTTTTTTCCTGAACTCAACAATAATCTGGTTACTTTAACAAATTTTTATTCTAAGGACATATCTAAAACTGTACCGCATACATTGGCGCAATCCAGATACTTAAACCGCCAATCACACCACCCAGTACCGCGCCAATCAGAACATCGCTTGGATAGTGCAAACCCAAGATCATCCGTGACAATGCAACCAATACTGTAAAGGGCAACATGAAGATTAACAATATCGGTTGTATATAACCCAGAACACACGTCGCCATCACTGCATGTTGAGTATGTCCAGAAGGAAAGCTGAAATGATCTAAAGGTCGTTCCCCCAAGACAATGACTTGGTGAACTTGATAAGGTCTAGGTCGAATCGTTTTATGTTTCAATGCCTTATAAATCAGTGTAGAAATAGCGGCTGTCATCAGCAAATACAACACAGGAATCACACTTTGCCATGCCTGAACCCAACATGTTGCCAACAGCATGATGACCCAAAACCAGCCATCACCTAAACGACTAATCCATTTAAAAAACTGACTGATACGTGAGGAATGTGAAAGGTGGTTCAAATAAATGCAACCTTTCAGGTCTAGTTCCAAAATCCGTATTTTTATATCTTGTAATTTCATGGCAACGACTCCAGAGATGCTTAGGCAAATCCATAATGGAAGGTTTGTACAACCCCTTGCAAAGCTTGCTCAAATTGCTGGACAGGATGTTCCCACCCCACATGTTGTACGCACTGTTGCGCGTGTTTGCCCATTTTTCGAATTTGCTCTATTGGTGGCAATTGCTGTAATTGTTGTTCAAAAAGTTGTTTCTGTTTTAAAGGTATTTTCCAACCTGTTACATCCTGTTCGATATATTGATGTGCACAGGCATAATCATAAGCAACGACAGGTAAACCACTTGCCATCGCTTCTAAGACGACATTTCCAAAGGTTTCTACTTGACTGGCAAAGACAAAAACATCACTGCTGGCATACGCTTGTGCAAGTTGTTCGCCTATTAATGCACCTGTAAAAATAACCTGCCCAGTTGAATCCATTTTTTGCAAGCGAGCCTTGTCAGGTCCATCCCCCACAATCACCAATTGGACATTTTGAGATGTATCTTGTTTAGCCTTCAAATACGCCTGTATGATTACATCAATTTCTTTTTCTGGCGATAATCGCCCAACATACAACATGACTGAGGTCTGTTCGTCTACGCCCCAAGTCTGCCGCAGCGTTAGACTACGATGAGCAGGCGAAAAACGCTGCACATCTACACCTCGGCTAATAATTGCTAAAGGACAACTCACCCCACACTGGCGCAATGCTTTTGCCGTATCTTGGCTTGGCACACAAGTCAGTTGTGTCTGATTATGAAACCAGCGTAAATAATGCTGAATGGGTTTAACAAGGAATGCCAAATCAAAGAATCGGCTAAATTCCTGAAAGGGTGAATGAAACCCGCTAGAAATCGGGATATTGTCCAGTTTTGCAATCTGCAATGCGAGCAAGCCAAGCGGCCCCTCGGTAACAATATGCACCACATCGGGAGCAAAAGCCTGAATTGAGTTACGCACTTTCGTGTACTGCGGCATGCCAAACTGCAAATTTGGGTATTTCGGAAGTGATTTTGCCCAAACCAGACATTCTTGTTGTGGGGTAAACTGAGTACAAGCACGGCTTTGCTCTGGGCGAATCAATAAAATTTGGTGACCTTTTTTTTGTAAGCCTTGACAGAGATACATCAATGACTGCGCTACACCATTGATTTCAGGCGGCCAAGTTTCAGTCACGATTACAATTTTGAGCTTCTGTTCAGAAACCAACGGGAATTGAATTGCATGCACATTATTCCATTGTGTTAATCGCATAAACTCTTGTTTCAGTTCTGGCCATAGATTCCATTGGCGCTTGAGTACGGTAGAGAGTGACATCAAAATCACCTTACTTTTGTTGTTATAACACTACCTTAAAGCTTAATTCTTGCATTTTGATGATGAGTCGATGACGATTTTTTGACAGCAAGAGATTATCTTATTATTACGTAAATACAATTTCCCAAAAAACTTTTCGAGGCGTATTCTTTTAACCTTGTTTTCATACTTCATTCAAGAGCCTGCTTTATGACGTATAACCCCAATACTTTGGCAGCCATCCCCCCTCACCACCCTCTCGATTGGGACAAAATTCGAAGTATTTCAATCGATCCCGTCGATGACCCTCTCATTCAGATCACCGACCTCAATCGTCAAAATCTGATACTGCAACCCTACTATTATCAACAGCAGATTTTGGGCGCAACTCCCGAATTTCATATTCGAAAAAGTGTACTGAATAAACTGCATTATGCCTCAACGCTTTTACCTAGCGGATTGCGTTTAAAGCTATTAGATGCATGGCGTCCACGTACCTTACAAGCGGCACTGGTTGACAGTTTCAATGCAGATATTGAATTACGCTACCCAGCACATACCCAAGAAGAAAAACAAAAAATTCTTGCGCTTTTTGTTTCCCCGCCAAGTGCAAATCCATATCAACCTAGCCCACATATGACAGGAGGTTCAGTAGATGTCACCTTGTGTGATGAACACGGGCAATCTCTTAATTTAGGAACAGATTTTGACGCACCTGTAGATGAAAGCTGGACAACTGCATTTGAACCCTACTCTGAACATCCTGCGCATAGACACCGCCGAATTTTATATTGGGCAATGATCAATGCTGGCTTCACCAATCTTCCTTCTGAGTGGTGGCATTTTGATTATGGCAACCAGTTATGGGCTTATTTCAAACAACAACCTGAAGCGTATTATTTAGGGATTGCGGAATAATGAAATAAAAAGATGCGATACAGTCAAACTGGTCGCATCTTTATAAAAAGAACATACGCTTGCTCCCTAAAAAGCAAGATTGACATAAACCGTGTCACGATAAATTCCCGCAGGTACCTGAATCGAAGGCCGATCTTCAAGATGCACCGCAATAATATATTTACTTGAGTCTGCACTGCGTGCGGTTAAAGGCACATTCCATTTGTTATCTACAGGGCCCGATACCGTTAAACGAGTTCTCAATTTATAAGCGCCATTTGAAACAAAACTTGAACCATTCACATCCTGTAAATTAGCACTACTAAACGTAATGTTATAGGCATGATCACAACGAATATTAAAGGCCGTTGCTGCCTGACTATGATAATAACCCGCCAAAAACATACGAGAATCTGTGACTGAACCTAACGAACACTGCCCTGCATAGACCATGCTTCCGAAACTACACACGATACATACCAACAATCGTTTCATGATCGCTCTCCTTTATTGGCAAACTGAAGTTACAGTTTGTTGGTCTTGACTGGTATCTGCCGAGGTTGCAGACACATTAAAATCGCTACGACAAAAAACTTTTCCATCTTTCTTAATTGATAACGTGTAATGGTTTGGCACTAAACCATAAAGATAAACCAGCCCATCTTTATCAATAGGATAAGGCTCATCCTCATGATCATTGATATACACTTCAGTCCCTCGTTCAAAAGTTTTTTGCTGAGCATCTACCAATTTCACCACTCGTTGTTGTGTATGGAAAATCGGATAATTCAGGAAATAACCTCGCTGATTCAGTGCAATCAGTTTCTGATTTGCAGTATTTATTTTATCTTCAATCGGGATTTGATCCTGATCAAATGAAACATCATAAGTGACATATGGAATAATATTATGTACAAAGAAATAGCCATTTTCTCCAGTTTTACCCACAGGAGATAAAGATCTAAAGACGTCAATATCTTTATAATCCCCTACTTTCACCAAAGCAAATGCATTATCTACTGACTTGGTAAAGCTAAACTGATTATTTAACCAAACCAAAGCACCTTTATAACTTAATTGTGTATCATAATAATCTTTTTGTTGATCATGCTGAATACCAAAATCACCAACAGATGTTTTATATAATCCATAAGCATTATAATCCATTTGACCACCCACCCGATTAACACCCAATGAATAATCAAATCCATTTTGTTCAATAGAACTTCTAACAAAATTTACTCGAGTACTACTATCTGTAGATTGTGATACATAAACAGCTTTATTTTGATCAAAATTATAACTCAGAGAAAAATAAGCTCCTGTATCAGGATTATCACCAAAATCTTTAAAATAATTAATCGATAAGGATAATCTTGGAGAAATCTGCTTAGTTAAACCAACATTTAATAATTTTCTATTGGGTAATGTATTTACTTGATTAGGATAATAGCGTCTATCCAAATAATTAAAATTAATGCTATCAAAAAAAGGAATTTTATACATACTAAAGTATGCCAAGTTATCTATTTTTGGAATACTGACTTCATCACTATAGCCGAGTGTCTGAAATTGCTTTGAAGCATATTTACTACTTACACCCATCGAAAAGCGTTTAAAATTTTGACTGATAGACGCACCTATCGAATAACCGTTTCCACTATTGGCATGACTCCCCATTGCAGAAAAATCAACCAATGCATACCGACTTATTGCCTGTGTCCACATGAGTCCCAGATTTTGAATATCTCGACTATATGCACCATTAACGCCCAATGTTGTTTGCTGTGTGATACCGCGCCTAAAATAAAAACTTGAAAAAAAATCCCGATAGTCCGAACTGTTATAATCATAGTTATATCTAATTTTCCCTAAAGAAAAATTATATTCATTTAAGCCAACTTTAAGCAGTTGGTTATTTACATAAACTGGAAAAGTTTGCACACTACGATTACCAAAAATATCTTCCACAACAATTTGGGCTGTACCAGATTGTTGAATTAATGCCCCTGTTTGCAAGTTATAATCACCAGGCGTTACTTTTTGCCGATAAATACTTGTGCCATTGACATATAAGTCAATCATGGAAGGTACAAGTGCACTTCCTTTTAATATTGGTGCATTCCAATAAATAAAATCTGGCCGTTCTGTATAATTCGTTCCATAACTCAGCCCACCAAAACGAAATGAACTCATTAACGTGTTATAAACAGATGTATTATCACCTATCACTAAACGAGAAAAATGACTTGGAAAATCAATTGAAAACTGACTATTTAAACGTACCAAAGATTTCCCTTGTGTTGGATTATCCCGATATATAACTGCATTTTTAAATAACCAATAGTCTTTAAAAACACCTAGTTCATAGAAATTATTAAACTCGTGATTATCTTTATATTTATCAAAATAAAAATCATAATTTAAGAATGCACCTAATGCTGCTCTTGTTGGTAAAGGCAGCTTATCCTGCTGAGCATATCCATCAAAATACTCTGCGGGTACATTAATTTTGATGGCTTGCAATGCAGAATCAAGATTGGCATGGATTTTTTTATTTGAAATAAGACAGTATTGTGTTTGTTTTGAGTTTTTATCAAATAATTCAACTTTAAGACCCAAGCTTTTAACGACATCGCATTCAATATAAAAAAGCTCACCTTCTTTTAGTAATAAAGCTTCCTTGTTCTGATCTAACCCATTGAGCCATATCTCACTTAAAATAGGTTCATCAGCAGCCATAGCTGTTTGCAACCAAGAATAAAGGAGAAGGCTATTAAAAACCAAAATGACTTTTCTTTTCATGACCATCACTCCTGAACATGAAATTCAAAAGGATTTTCATTTTTATCTGTTTTAATTAAAATTTTATATTTATGCCAATCTTTAATATTCAAATGACCCAAATCAAATTGGTCACTTTTTTTCGCCAACAAATATTTCATTTTTGAATTATTTGCAATTTCTTTTTTATTTCCATCAATAATAGATATTTTAAAAATCTGTATATGAGAATTTGCATTATTTTGAAGATTTAAAAACGTACTGCCTGAACGAGTAACAGGTGTAATTTTCAAATCAATAGGGGCTTGTTTTCCAACAAAAACAGGAACCGAGATATTCAGTAAAAAACTGACCGAGTCTACATCTTTATTTACAGGTGTAACTTCTGTAAAAACAATACGCCATGCACCTTCCTGAGTATCCATATCAGGCATTTTTGGAAAACCAACTCGCACAATTTGTGAAGATTCTGGTTTAATAATAAAGTTTTTAGGGTTAATAATAATATCTGAAACAGGATTTAAAACATCTTCTCCTTTTTCATTCTGCGTCCATTTTACTGCCGAAGCTTCAAATATTTTTGCCTCTGGCAACTCTTTAGATGTCAGTGTAACCGTGGTACTTCGCTGTTGCTTTTTATCAATGTATAACTGAATCGGGCTTATACTCAGCCCCGCCCATGTCACTTGAAATCCTGTTAAAAGTAATAATATAAGGCTTAACTTTTTCATGGTTACATTCCTTGTTTAACTTAAAAGTATGCTTATTAGAATTATTTTTATTCATCAGATACATCAATGAAAATGGCTCCATATAAAATATATAGAGCCATTTATTTTTAGAAGTAAACTTGAATACGATATGTATCTGTGTAGACACCAGCTGGTTTATTAATACCAAAACTTTCTGTTGTTGCTACATTTACAGTATAAGTACTCAAATTATTCAGTGTTGCCGCTTCTGATTTTAAAGTACCTAAAGTTAAATTATCAGGCCCATTTGTTGTCACAGAAGTCGCAATTGTGTTGTTACCATTTTTCAGAACAGAAGTATTTATTCCAGAAGTCTGGTTATCTGTATAGACAAGTAATTGATATGGCGCATTTGCACCAACTTGGAAAGTGCCAGAACCTTGTCCAGCATTATTTAGCGTAATTGATGATGCACCTAATTTTAAGTCACAGATTTTAGGTACAGTAAGTTGAATTGGAATTGCTGCAGATTTACATAACTCGGTACAACCTTGTGGCACAGGTTTTTTATCACCACCATCTGCATGAGCGATACCCATAAATGCAGTGAAAGCGGCAACTGATAATGCTGTTTTAATCATGATATTCATAATGATTCTCCCGTTCCCTTTTTTATTCCAAAAAGATTTGATATTGTTATTTGCATTCATCTTCATATAGAACTTTTTAGTGATACATGATGATTACTGCAAATATATTGTTATATAAATCATTATTTTTATCAAAAACATGATACAAATCACACTTTTTAAAATATCTAGAAAAATGATCTTGTAACTTATTGTTTTTTAAATTTTTTATTTTTTACATATCAAATAGTTATACCTCTTTAGTTTTTATTCAAAAAAGATCAATACTTTACATTTCTTCTTTTTTTATTTTAATGATATATATGAATAACTTATCTAAACTACTTAATATGGCTGATTATCAAGTCTTGTTACATTTCATTCATTTTTTACTCTTTTTTTATTTTAAAGTTACTATTGATCAAATAAATTTCAAAAAATTAGTTCACTTTTCACGTATTTCACAATTTATATAATAATTCTCTTTAATTTTACGTGAATTTTCACTTTTTCCGACATAGAAATGAATAATTATAAATTTAACAGCAGAAATCTATGTTCTTCTAGGTTCTTGTATTTTTATGTTTTTTACTCAATTACGTCATAAAAATAGTGCCATAAAAAAACCCATTATCATAATGGGCTTTTTTTTGATTTAGATAAAATTAGTTCTTATCTTTATCGATAATTTTGTTTGCTTTGATCCAAGGTATGAGCGAGGACTAGCAGAGCAACGCTCTGCCCGAGTGCAAGAGCTGAGTTTTCCCCAGCTAACGCACGCTTCAGGCAAGAAAGATAAGTTAGTTCTTATCTTTATCGATAATTTTGTTTGCTTTGATCCAAGGCATCATCGCACGTAACTTACCACCTGTTACTTCAATACCATGCGCAGCATTTTGACGACGACGTGCAGTCATTGAAGGATAGTTTAACGCACCTTCTTGAATGAACATTTTTGCATATTCACCAGATTGGATACGTTTCAACGCATTGCGCATTGCTTCACGTGATTGGTCATTGATGACTTCAACGCCAGTTACGTATTCGCCATATTCAGCATTGTTTGATACTGAATAGTTCATGTCTGCAATACCACCTTCAAACATCAAATCCACGATCAATTTAAGTTCGTGTAGACATTCGAAATACGCCATTTCAGGTGCATAACCTGCTTCAACCAAAGTTTCGAAGCCCATTTTTACAAGCTCTACCGCACCACCACAAAGTACTGCTTGTTCACCGAACAAGTCAGTTTCAGTTTCTTCACGGAACGATGTTTCGATGATACCTGTACGACCACCACCCACGCCAGAAGCATAAGACAATGCAACATTACGGGCGTTACCAGATGCATCTTGATGAACAGCGATAAGGTCTGGAACACCTGAACCACGTTGGAATTCAGAACGTACAGTATGACCTGGTGCTTTTGGTGCAACCATAATTACGTCTAAGTCTTTACGTGGTACAACTTGGTTGTAAAGAATAGAGAAACCATGTGCAAATGCTAAAGTTGCACCTTCTTTAATGTTTGGTTCAATCACATCACGATAAAGTTGCGCTTGAAATTCATCTGGTGTCAAGATCATAACAAGGTCTGCACCTTGAACTGCTGCTGGTACTTCTGCAACTTTTAGACCTGAATTTTCAGCTTTTTTCCAAGAAGTAGAGTTTGCACGTAAGCCAACAGTTACGTCTACACCTGAATCTTTTAGGTTAAGCGCATGTGCGTGACCTTGCGAACCATAACCAATAATTGCTACTTTTTTGCCTTGGATAATTGATAAATCACAGTCTTTATCGTAAAAAATTTGCATTTGTTGTCTCCAGTAAAATTCTTTCTAAAAATCCAGTTATACAGTTAAAACTTTTTCGCCACGTGCAATGCCTGACACACCAGAACGCACCACTTCCAAAATCGTATTTTCAGCAAGTGCATCAATAAAACCATCCAGTTTTTCAGTCGTACCAGTAATCTGAATGGTATATGTTGTTGGTGTTACATCGACAATAGATGCACGGAAAATATCAGCAGTACGTTTAATTTCATCACGCGCACTACCCGATGCTTTCACTTTAATGAGCATTAATTCACGCTCAATGTGTGTGCCTTCGGTTAAATCGACCACTTTAACCACTTCAACCAATTTATTCAGTTGTTTGGTGATTTGCTCAATTTTATGATCATCACCATAAGTGCTTAAAGTTAAACGTGATAAAGTCGCATCTTCTGTAGGCGCAACATTCAATGATTCAATGTTATAGCCACGTTGACTAAACAATCCGACCAAGCGTGATAACGCTCCAGATTCATTTTCAATAAGTACAGAAATAATATGACGCATTAGTTACGCTCTCCTTTGCTTAACCACATATCTTGCATAGATTGTCCTGCAATCTGCATTGGATAAACATGTTCTGAGCGATCTGTCATCACATTAATAAACACACACTTGTCTTTAATCGCCATTGCCTCAGCAATTTTGGCTTCTAACTCATCGGCATGTTTAATTTCAATTCCCACGTGACCATAAGCTTCCATGAGTTTAGGAAAATCAGGCAATGATTCTACATACGAACTCGAATGACGTCCTTCATAGTTCATGTCTTGCCATTGTTTCACCATTCCCAACGCACGGTTATTTAAGCATAAGATTTTGACATTCAATCCATATTGCTTGCACGTTGAAAGCTCTTGAATACACATTTGGATTGATGCTTCACCAGTCACGCAAACAACGTCACGCTCAGGTTTTGCAAGTTTAGCCGCCATCGCATACGGTAAACCAACCCCCATTGTACCCAAGCCACCTGAGTTCACCCATTGACGAGGCTCATCGTATTTATAATACAAGGCAGCAAACATTTGGTGCTGACCCACATCAGAGGTCACAATCGCTTTACCGTTGGTTGCTTTATAAATCGCTTCAACAACTTGTTGAGGCTTCATACCACCATCGGTTGCAGGTTCATAGCGTAAACCATGTACTTTACGCCATTCATTGATTTGATCCCACCAACTTGCCATCGCTTCAGGATTTGGCTTAGAGACATTTAACTGTTTCAATTGTGCCAACATTTCCTGTAACACAGGCTCAACTGCACCCACAATTGGGATATGCGCTGAAATGGTTTTTGAAATCGCTGCGGGGTCAATATCAATATGAATGACTTTTGCATTTGGACAGAATTTTGCAGGGCTATTGGTCACACGGTCATCAAAACGCGCACCAACTGCAAAAATCACATCGGCATTATGCATTGCCATATTGGCTTCGTAGCAGCCGTGCATACCAAGCATACCAATAAACTGTGGATCTGTTCCTGGGAAACCACCCAAGCCCATCAATGTATTGGTCACCGGATAATTTAATAAGTGTGCAAGCTCAGTTAATAATGCAGATGCATTTCCCTGAACAACACCACCACCGCTATAAATTACAGGGCGTTTAGCATTAATTAATTCATCAACAGCTTTGCGAATTTGCCCCGAATGACCTCGATACGGTGGTTGATACGAACGCATCTTCACTTTTTCTGGGTATTCGTAGGCAAATTTTTCCGCAGGATTGGTTGTATCTTTTGGAATATCAACCACAACAGGGCCTGGACGACCACTTGCTGCAATATAAAATGCTTTTTTAATAATGGCAGGAATTTCGCTTGCGTGGCGGACTTGGAAACTATGTTTCACAATTGGACGGGATACACCCACCATATCTGTTTCTTGGAAAGCATCTTCGCCAATTAAGTGAGAGGCAACCTGACCCGATAAAACAACCATAGGAATTGAATCCATATATGCAGTTGCAATCGCTGTTACGGTATTGGTTGCACCAGGACCAGATGTCACTAAAACGACACCTGTTTTGCCTGTCACACGTGAATAAGCATCGGCCATGTGCCCAGCTGCTTGTTCGTGACGAACGAGATAATGCTCTATTTTATCTTGTTTAAACAGTGCATCGTAGATGTGCAGTACAGCACCACCGGGATATCCAAAAACATGCTCAACACCCTCGTCCGCAAGGGCACGAACGAGCATTTCACCACCTGATAAAAGTTCCAACGTGATTCACCCTAGTCTTGTGTTATGTGATGGGAGACATCCATAACCTTTAGTTTCATACAACTATGCTGTTATAGCACAATTTAACGCTTTCGGTCTGCAATAGGAAAAAATAACACCACAGCAGTGCAGGCTGTTAAATTGGTGTATTCAAAAATAAATATGTTGGGATAAACATATCTATAGCAAAACATATCGACTCGGCTAGAGCCATATGCCTATTGCAGCGATTATCAGTTATCCGAAGGGTGATCAGATAAATGAGTTAGCATTTTTGTTGTTTCGTTATTAATTGTCAAGACTTCTATGTACTTTTTAAGAAATCAATATTTTTTATTATCATCATTATGTTAATTCAGGGAAATTCCCATCATAAAAATAATCATGTTTCATAGGTTTTCAATCTAGATCAGGTTAAAATAAAAAATTGTATTTATTTATATAACAATGTTGAAGGAATAAGCATGAAGATCAAAGCACCTATGCTTTTTTTCGTGGGGATAAGTTTGTTTGGGCTGAACGCAACAAGTTTTGCCAAAGATTATTATAAATGGGTCGATGCTCAAGGCTCGACTCATTACACAGCCACTCCTCCACCAAAAGCCAAAGGGGTACAAAACCGAGGAAAAATTCAAACTTATGGGGCAAATCGTTCAGTACCCCGTGCTGCCACTCCAGACAGTACTCAGCCACACGCAGCCGAACCAGCGACAAAGCAAACATCAGCGACACATTCAGAACCAACCAACGTAAACGCTGGACGTAGTGCTTCTGAACCTGTTGCACGTTAAGGATAACATCACGATTTACGATGTTTTTCCGATGATGCTTTTCATTTAATGCAAGGCATACTAGAATTTTGTGCGCAAAATTCACTTTTAGGTGTATTTTGCGCTATGCTCTTTTACTATTTATCTCTGTTTTCAAATTACATTTATGACTACATCTCACATTGACCCAGAATATCAAGCCAGTGCGATAGAACCACATGTCCAACAAGATTGGAATAATCGCAAAGTCTTTAAAGTTGCAGACACCGTAGAAGGTAAACGTCGTTATATCCTCTCGATGTTCCCTTACCCAAGTGGCAAACTGCACATGGGTCACGTGCGTAACTACACTATTGGTGATGTCATCACACGTTTTCATCGTTTAAAAGGTGAAACGGTTTTACAACCGATGGGTTGGGATGCGTTTGGTCTTCCAGCAGAAAATGCCGCGATTGCCCATAAAGTTGCACCAGCAAAATGGACATTTGAAAATATCGATTACATGCGTAATCAGTTAAAAAGCTTAGGCTTGGCAATTGACTGGGATCGTGAAATTGCGACATGTACGCCTGAATACTACCGTTGGGAACAGTGGTTATTTGTTCAGCTTTATAAAAAAGGCTTAATTTATCGTAAGCTTTCAACAGTTAACTGGGACCCTGTGGATCAGACTGTATTGGCCAATGAACAAGTGGTTGATGGTCGTGGCTGGCGTTCAGGTGCATTGGTTGAAAAACGCGATATCCCAATGTATTACTTCCGCATTACCGATTATGCACAAGAATTATTAGACGATTTAGAACAATTAAAAGATGGTTGGCCTCAACAAGTCTTAACCATGCAACGTAACTGGATTGGTCGTTCTGAAGGGATGGAAATTACGTTCCCATCTGCCGATACGTCTATTTATGCAGATCCGTTGGTGGTTTACACAACTCGTCCAGATACATTAATGGGTGTAACTTATGTTGCAGTTGCAGCAGACCATCCATTAGCCAAAAAAGCAGCAGAGCTTCGGCCTGAATTAAATGCATTTATTGAAGAATGCCGTCACGGTTCCGTTGCCGAAGCGGATTTGGCAACTGCCGAGAAAAAAGGCCGTGCAACAGGTTTATTTGTCAAACATCCTGTGACAGGCGCGCAAGTTGAAGTCTGGATTGCCAACTATGTACTAATGACTTACGGCTCTGGTGCGGTAATGGCTGTACCTGCCCATGACGAACGTGATTTTGAGTTTGCAAACAAATTCAATTTGCCAATCAAACAAGTTATTGATGCTAAAAAAGCAGACGATACCGATTTTGATACTACAACATGGCAAGAATGGTACGGCAGCAAAGAAGGGACTTTGATCAACTCAGGTGAGTTTGACGGTCTAAACTTCCAGCAAGCTTTTGATGCCTTTATCGAAAAATTAGCACCACAAACTTTGGCAACTAAAAAAGTTCAATTCCGTTTACGTGACTGGGGTGTTTCTCGTCAGCGTTACTGGGGTTGTCCAATTCCAATGATCAACTGTGAAGATTGTGGTCAGGTAACCGTTCCTGAAGAACAACTTCCTGTGGTTTTACCAACCGATGTTGTGCCTGATGGTTCAGGCAACCCGTTAGCGAAAATGCCTGAGTTCTACGAAACCACTTGCCCATGCTGTGGCAAAGCGGCAAAACGTGAAACAGACACTTTAGATACTTTCGTTGAGTCGTCTTGGTACTATGCTCGTTATGCTTCACCTGACTATACTGACGGTATGATCAATCCAGAAGCTGCGCAAACATGGTTGCCAGTCAACCAATATATCGGTGGTGTAGAACATGCGATTCTTCACTTACTTTATGCACGTTTCTTCCATAAATTAATGCGTGATGAAGGTGTTGTTCAAGGCAATGAACCTTTTACAAACCTATTGACTCAAGGCATGGTATTGGCAGATACGTTCTATCGTGAAGATGAATCAGGTAAAAAAACTTGGTTTAACCCTGCCGATGTTGAACTAGAGCGTGATGATAAAAGCCGTATCATTTCTGCAAAATACAAAGCAGATGGTCAGGCAGTGATCATTGGCGGTCAAGAAAAAATGTCGAAGTCGAAAAATAACGGCGTTGACCCTCAAGCCATTATCGACCAATACGGTGCAGATACTGCACGTGTCTTCATGATGTTCGCTGCACCACCAGATCAATCTCTAGAATGGTCTGATGCAGGCGTTGAAGGTGCAAACCGTTTCTTGAAACGTGTTTGGCGTTTAACCACAAACTTCCTTGAAAAAGGCAATGCCACTACAGCAATTGACGTTGCAACCTTATCAAAAGAAGCACAGGACTTACGTCGTAAGGTTCATGAAACCATTGCAAAAGTCAGTGATGATATTGAACGTCGCCATGCATTTAATACAGCCATTGCGGCACAAATGGAATTGCTAAACGCCATTACCAAATTTGACGTTCAGTCAGACCATGACGCTGCTGTTTCACGTGAAGCCATTGTGACTTTATTGACCTTACTTGCGCCATTTGCACCGCATTTAAGCCAGTCATTACTTGCACAATTTGGCATTGATATGACAGCGACGCAATTCCCAAGCGTTGATGAGTCTGCCTTGACCCGTAATACACAAACAATTGTGGTACAAGTGAACGGTAAACTTCGTGGTAAATTAGAAGTAAGTGTTAATATTTCAAAAGAAGATTTATTGGCTCAAGCGAAAGCTTTACCTGACGTACAACAATTCTTAACGGGTCCAACGAAAAAAGAAATTGTCGTACCAAATAAATTAGTCAATTTGGTTGTTTAATTTTATTATTCAATGAGTCTCCTCCTCTTTTCGAGGAGGGATTTTATTGTAGAGGATTTTTTAATGCACTTAGCCCCTCGTATTGCTGCTGCCATGTTAACTCTAGGCCTAAGTGCAGGCTTGGTTGGTTGTGGTTTTCATCTAAAAGGACTAAATCCATCAGCCAGTCCAATTGCCTATCAGCATATGAAACTTAATTTGGCTTCTGATGCAACAACAATTACAGACAGTAATAACAATAACATTCCGCTTGCAGATACTCTTGAAAATAAACTCAAGCTTTACCTAGCAGGGTCGGGCGTTAAATTTGATAATGCTAGCGATGCCTACACTTTGCATGTCATTAATTATGATTACCGTCGACAAAAACTAAGTGGTCGTGTTGCAGAAGTCATTTTGCATCTTAACGTCACTTTCCAGATTGAAGATAGCCAAGGTAACCCTGTTACTCAACCACGTACAATTTCAGGCGTGAAAAGTTATCAATACAATGTTGCCACTGTAAACGTCGATGATAATGAACAAGATTATTTAATTGGTGTGTTAATTGATGATGTCGCACAACAAATGGCGCGTCAGATTTCAACCAATCGTTTACCTATAATTCAAAGTAGAATGCCTGTTGCACCTACCACGACAAATACGCCTTAATATTTTATGAAAATTGACTATCTGCAAGCACTCAAGCGAATTGAAAATGCCCAAGGCGCATGGGTGCTTCAAGGTCAAGAACCGCTACTTGAACAAAACCTGTTAGACCGCTTACGCCAATATTGGCACAGTCAGGGAATCGAAAGACAGCGCTACGAAATTCAAAGCGTGTCTGACTGGAAAACTGTCTTTAATGCCCTCAACAGCTTATCGCTGTTCTCACAACAACTGGCGATAGAAGCGCACGGCAATATCAAGCCCGATGCAGCTGCGCTCAAATTACTCAAAGAATATTTACAGCATAACGAGCAAAATCTTCTTGTGGTGGTGATGCCCAAACAGGATAACCAAAGCTTAAAATCTGCTTTTTTTCAGCTCATAGAGGCCAACGCTGTACTGGTTTCTCTCAATGCACCCTATCCACAGGATCGCCAGCGAATCTTATCTGTTGAAGCAGAAAAATTAGGTATTTCACTCGATAATGAAGCATGGCAATGGTTGCTAGAACACCATGAACACAACCTACTCGCAGCTAAAAACAGTTTAATTCGTGTCAGTGATACCTTCTCTGAGCATTCACAAATTACAACTGAACAACTTCAGGCGTGCCTACAGGATCAATCACGTTACAGTTTATACGATCTGAGTGATGATTTACTCAAAGGTGACCTCGCTTCGGCAGTGAAGATTTATCAATATCTGTTAGCCACTGGAGAACCGATGAGTCTGATTCTCTGGACACTCAGTAAAGAGATGCGATTATTGATGCAGCTCTATGAGCAACCGCACAATGCCTTGCAACTTGGTATATGGAAAACCAAAGTCCAGCAATATCAACAAGCTTTACGTCGTCTAGCACCGCAACAATTACTCGGATGGCCAAGTTTATTACTGCGTATTGATGCTGCAATCAAAGGGATTTCAAGCGAAAATGCTGAATTATTATCCTTACAGGCGATTGCGGAATTGTGTCAAGCACCTTTGTTTCAGATGAAAAATTAAATTTACCTTAAAATCGTTATCGCAAATATAAATATTCATGTTTTTTTCTTAATTCACTTTTATACTGCGACTTTGTTCTTTTTCTATCCTGATTATTACTATGTTGCAGAAAATTAGACCATTAAAATGGGCTGTCAGTATTCTTGTTTTGCTCATACTTGCAGCACTCGCTTGGTATTACATGAAACCCAAGCAAGAACAACCTCAATATATTACCGAAAGCGTCAGCCGTGGTGATTTAGAAAATACCGTTCTGGCAACAGGAACCTTAGATGCAACCAAATTGGTCAGTGTTGGTGCCCAAGTTTCAGGTCAGGTCAAAAAAATGTATGTACAATTGGGAGATCAGGTCAAACAAGGTCAACTGATTGCCCAGATTGACTCAACTACACAAGAAAATAATTTTAAAACCGCCGATGCCAATATTAAAAACCTAGAAGCTCAGCGTTTACAGCAAATTGCACGTTTAAATGAAGCACAATTAACCTATCATCGACAACAACAAATGTTCGCACAGGATGCGACCTCCAAGTCTGATTTAGAGTCGGCAGAGGCGACTTTTAAAACTGCTCAGGCTCAGGTTAAAGCACTCGATGCACAGATTGAATCTGCAAAAATCACCAAATCTACAGCACAAACCAATATTGGATATACACGTATTGTGGCGCCTATCGATGGTACTGTCGTTGCGATTGTCACTGAAGAAGGTCAAACCGTAAACGCCAACCAAAGCGCACCGACCATTGTCAAAATTGCTAAATTGCAAAATATGACCATTAAGGCACAGGTCAGTGAAGCAGATATTATGAAAGTTGAAAAAGGACAAAAAGTCTACTTTACAACCTTAGGCGATGACCGCAGGCGTTATGCAACTTTGCGTCAGATTGAGCCTGCTCCAGACTCAATTTCAAGTGATAATAATTCATCAAGCTCATCAAATAACTCAAGTAATTCGGCTATTTATTATAATGCTTTGTTTGATGTTCCTAATGATGATGGCAAATTACGCATTGACATGACGGCTCAGGTTTATATTGTTCTAAATGATGTAAAAAATGCCCTGCTTGTCCCATCCTCTGCGGTATCTTCTCGTTCAGCGAAGTCTCAAAACCGTCAAAACCAGAACAAAAAGGCAGCAAGTTCTGCCCCAAGTGAGCAAGATAACCAAAACCCAAACACTCCCAAACTTGAGCGTTTAAATCTTAATGCCGAACAGAAACAAGCTATTGCCAATGGACAAGCAAGTTTAAGCGTCGTTCGGGTCTTACAGGCCGATGGTTCTGCCCAGCCTAAACAGGTTCTCATTGGGCTCAATAACCGAATAAGTGCCCAAGTCCTTGCGGGCTTAAAAGAAGGCGATCAAGTTATCATTGCCGATAGCCATGATAAAGCCGCAGCTACAGCCAGCAAGAATAATCGTCCCCGTGGTCCAGGTCCGATGGGAATATAATATGACGAAGCAAGCCTTACTTGAAGTCAGTGACTTAGTCAAAGCGTTTCCGGCTGGTGATAGTACTGTCCAAATTTTAAAGCATATCAACCTGACAATTTATGCAGGCGAGCTTGTTGCAATTGTCGGGCAGTCGGGTTCTGGTAAATCGACACTCATGAATATTTTAGGGTGTTTAGATCGTCCAACCCACGGTAGCTATAAAATCAATGGTCAGGAAACTGAAAAACTACAACCAGACCAACTGGCCCAGTTACGTCGTGAATATTTTGGCTTTATTTTTCAGCGCTACCATCTATTGGGAGATCTGTCCGCAGAAGGAAATGTTGAAGTCCCTGCTATTTATGCAGGGATGACCCCCACAGCACGCAAACAACGTGCAACGGCTCTTTTGACGGAACTCGGTTTAGGAACAAAAACCCTAAACAGACCCAGCCAACTTTCAGGCGGTCAACAACAACGTGTGTCGATTGCCCGTGCGCTAATGAACGGTGGCGATGTGATTCTTGCTGATGAACCGACAGGTGCATTGGACTCGCATAGCGGTGTAGAGGTGATGCGTATTTTACGTGAACTCAATACCGCGGGACATACCATTATTTTAGTCACACACGATATGCAAGTTGCAAAAAATGCGACCCGTATTATCGAAATCCGTGATGGAATGATCACCGATGACCGACCGAATATTCAGGATCAGTTATCCGAACCTGTTCAGGCAGATCCTGATGCAGCGACTGTTTTACAAAATAAACAGGAAAAAGGCAAACGTGTTTCTGCATGGCGTTCAATGCTAGACCGTCTTGCAGAAGCATTTCAGATGGCGCTTTTGTCTATGAATGCGCACCGTATGCGTACTTTCTTGACCATGCTCGGTATTATTATCGGGATTGCCTCGGTTGTGACCGTTGTTGCGCTTGGCAATGGTTCTCAAAAACAGATTCTGGAAAATATTAGTGGTTTAGGAACCAATACCATTACCGTGTTTCAAGGAAAAGGTTTTGGTGATAACTCTAAAACTGCCAACTTTAAAACACTGGTTCCAAGCGATGCCGATGCACTTGCAACCCAACCTTATGTCAATGCTGTGTCCCCGATTGTAGGTAATTCCAGAATTATTCGGTATCAACAAAATGAAGCCAATGCAACCATCAATGGTGTCAGTAATGATTATTTTGATGTGAAAGGTTTGGTCTTTAAAAGTGGACAAAGTTTTGACCAGCGAAGTGTACATGATCGCGCTCAGGATGTTGTGATTGATACCAATACGCAAAATGAATTTTTTACAGATGGTCGCAGCCCGATTGGTCAAGTCATTTTATTAGGTAATGTTCCTGCTCGTATTATTGGTATTGTCGAACCACAAAACAGTGCTATGGGTGCAGATAGCACGCTGAACGTATATATGCCTTACACCACGGTCATGAGTCGTATGCTTGGGCAACGTCATGTCCGCAATATCATTGTTCGAATTAATGATAAATATTCAACCAGTGCTGCTGAAAATGCAATTATAAACTTACTGACACAACGCCATGGTGCACAAGATATTTTTACCATGAACAGTGACAGCATTCGACAAACCATTGAAAAAACAACAAGTACCATGACATTACTGGTTTCAGCCATTGCCGTTATCTCACTGATTGTTGGGGGTATTGGGGTCATGAACATTATGCTGGTTTCAGTGACCGAGCGAACGCAAGAAATTGGGGTACGCATGGCAGTTGGTGCCCGTCAAAGTGATATTTTACAACAGTTTTTGATTGAAGCCATTTTGGTCTGTCTTATTGGAGGCGTACTTGGGGTTTTACTTTCATTGGGGTTAGGTCAGCTCATCAATAAATTTGCAGGAAATAATTTTGCAGTCGCCTACTCGACCACTTCAATTGTTGCCGCATTTGTTTGCTCAACACTGATCGGGGTGATCTTTGGCTTTTTACCTGCCAAAAATGCCGCAAAACTCGACCCTGTTACTGCGCTTGCACGAGAATAAGGATCTATTTATGTCAAACACGTCATTTTCATGGAATACGCTTGCCATCTCGTTGCTTTTAGGTAGCCAACTGGTAGGATGTGCTGCGGTCATCAAAACGCCATATCAAGCACCTCAAATTCAAACACCTCAACATTTTCAATATGATCGTAGCGCTGCAAGAATTCTCAGCGAAGTTGATGCTGACCAATGGTGGACACTCTTTAATGATCAGACATTAAATGCTTTGGTTCAGCAGGTGTTAGCGAAAAATAGTGATCTGGCTGTTGCGGGGCTGACCTTAAAACAGGCACGCTTACAGGCTGGTCTGGCGGCTGACCAACAAGGTTTGCGTACCAACTCCAACCTTTCCACAGGTCATGCATTTGATTTAAACGCAGGAAATGGTTCAGACAAAGGGCTTTCTGCCAGTGTTGGTGTAAGTTATACCCTTGATCTTTTTGGAAAGCTGGCACGTCAAACAGAAGCTGCAAAATGGGAAGCACTGGCTTCAGAGCAAGACCTACAAGCCACTGCACAAACTTTAATTGGAACAACTGCCAAATTGTACTGGCAATTGGCTTATCTGCATGAAAGCCTGACTACGGCACAGCAAGGTTTAGCGACCTCTGAAAAACTGTATACGTTGGTTCAATCACAATACCGTACAGGCGCTGTGTCTGGTGTGGAACTGACTCAGGCAGCGCAAGCGGTACAAAGCCAAAAAGCCAGTTTAAGCCAAACCCAACAAAGTCTGGTTGAAACCCGCTCTGCCCTTGCGGTATTACTACACATCCCGCTTCAACAGTTACAACTACAAGAACCACAGCAGTTCCCCAATGCGACTCTGCCACATATTGCCGCAGGCCTACCTGCCAATATTTTATCCCGTCGGCCTGACTTGCAAGCCAGTGAGTTACGCTTACGAAAAGCACTGGCAACTCAAGACGCAACCAAAGCCAGCTATTATCCTTCGATTAGTTTAACCAGTAGCTTGGGTGCAGCCAGTACTTCTTTGACTGAATTACTCCAAAACCCGCTTTTATCTTTAGGTGCGAACTTGAGTTTGCCCTTTTTACAATATAACGATATGAAGAAGAATGTCGCGATTAGTCATCTGGATTATGAAAAAGCCATTATCGAATATCGTCAAAGTTTGTATCAGGCGTTTTCCGATGTTGAGAATGCACTGTCTGCACGAACCGAACTTGATAAGCAAGTTACCTTACAACAACGCAATGTTGAGCTTGCTCAAAAGGCTGAAAACTTAGTACAGGTACAATATCGTTATGGTGCTGTGCCATTAAAAACTTTGCTTGATCAGCAACAAACCACACGAACAGCCCGCTTATCCTTGGTGAACACCAAACAGACCCAATACAATGCCTATGTGACCCTGATGCAAGCACTAGGAGGCTCTCCTATCCAGCATCTTCCACAATAAACCACCCAATAAAAAACGACCTAAAAAGGTCGTTTTTTGAGCAATAATAAAGATGATTAGTCTTCACCCATCATTGATTCGCTCATACCAACGGTGTTAAAGCCAGCGTCGACATACATAATTTCGCCTGTAATCCCTGAAGCCCAAGGCGAGCAAAGGAACAATGCTGCATTACCTACTTCTTCAATCGTTACATTACGTTTTAATGGAGAAATCTTTTCGTTGGCATCTAACATTTTACGGAAAGATTTAATTCCAGATGCAGCCAAAGTACGGATTGGACCTGCTGAAATCGCATTCACACGGATACCTTCTGCACCCAAGCTTGAAGCCAAGTAACGAACACCTGCTTCTAACGATGCTTTTGCCATACCCATAACATTATAGTTTGGCATAACACGTTCAGAACCTTGATAGCTCAGTGTCAATAAACAACCTTGACGTGCTTGTAATAAAGGTTTTGCTGCGCGTGCCATCGCAATAAAGCTATACGCACTAATGTCATGTGCAACACGGAAACCTTCACGGTCTGTAACATCAGTAAAGTCACCATCTAAGGTATGTGCAGGTGCAAAACCAATTGAGTGAATCACGCCGTCAAGACCATCCCAATGTTTTGCCAATTCAGCAAATGCATTGTCAATTTCAGCATCTACTGCAACATCACAAGGAAACACCAACGTTGAGTCAAATTGTGCAGCAAAGTCATCTACACGTTTTTTTAATTTTTCATTTGGGTAGGTAAATGCCAACTCTGCACCTTCACGGTGTAAAGCTTGCGCAATACCAAATGCAATTGATAATTTACTTGCGATACCCGCAACCAAAAAGCGTTTACCTGCTAATAATCCTTGTGCCATGAATTGTCTCTCAGCCAAAATATAAGATGCATAATGCCAATTCTTGAAACTTTTAGAAATTGCATAATGCGCCTTTTTTACAATTTTAAAGGGTACTGATATAAAAAATCGCGCCAGATCTGACACGATTTTAATAATAACGTGGTTTAAGCCAGATTAGTCACGAATCAGACCAATCAAGCGTAAGAAAGAGATATACATCCACACCAAAGTTGCAAGTAATGAAATGGCACATGTCCATTCAAAACTTTGTGGCGCATGTTGCATCGCTGCGTTTTCAATGACATCAAAGTCTAAAATCAGGTTCAGTGATGCAATCACCGCAACAAATGCTGCCAAACCTAAACCTAACCAGTTGCTTTCAAAGATATAAGGAATGCTTGAAGCAAACAGTAGCTGCATCACAATTTGCACAACAAAAACAATCGCAATGGCGATAGTGGCAGACATCACCACCGCTTTGAATTTTTCAGTGGCACGAATAATGCGATATTTATATAAACCGAATAACACAAAACTGGTCACGAAAGTGGCCAACAAAGCCTGTAACGGCGCACCTGGATATTTCATTTGGAAAACAAAAGAAATACCACCCAGAAATGCACCTTCAAATAACGCATAAGGAATTGCCAGTGCCCGTGCGGTTTGCGGTTTAAATACGGTAATCATGGCTAAAATAATACCGCCAAACATACCAACCATACTTGCCGCATAGGCAAATCCGACATTTGCAGTCAATGCGGTATAGAAAAAGACTGCAAGCCCAACAACGGCTGCAATCACGGTAAGCATAACTGACTTTTGAACAGTCCCTTGAACAGTCATCGGGTGCTGAATATCCGCGTATGTTTCCACACGGGTTAAAATAGGATTTTTACTTTGCATTGCTCATCAACTCATTTTTTTATTTAGGATGAATGCTTTTATATTAAAGCTTTCAGCATAATGCGCATAGCCTTGTACTGATAATTTTGTAACGCATTTTTATTTTGAATTTGCCTTAATGGCTTTTATGACAACACTTTCAGTCTCAATTTTCTTTACAATCTTCACCAAGCAACCTGATTCAAACTCACATTTAATACGTTGCGTATACACCAAAAACACAAAAGGCTGATGATTTAAGCCCCAGCCTTTTTGCTTCAGAAAATTTTAAAATGAAATCAGTTTTGCAGGATTAAAAAAGGCATTAATTTCATAAGCACTTTTTGCAAGCGGAATCGCAAATGGTGCCAATTCACGACCAAATAAAATATCCTTATGTGGAATTTTCGTCAGCATTTCATAGTCATGTGAAACACCAATAAAGTCATGTGCAATGGCTTTTCCAATCCGCACCGTTTGAGCAACACCATGCCCACTCCAACCATGAACCGCATAAACAGGATATTTCTCGCCAAATTTACGACAATCGGTTGCACCGTTATAGGTTAAATCCGTTTCACCACTCCAAACAAAGTCTAAATCGACTGATTTGAGTTGTGGAAACACATGATGAATCCGACCTAATAAATATTGATACGCCTTATGTTCATTCCAACAGGTTCCTGTTCCTTCTCCACCAAACAGCAAGCGGTTTTTAGACACACCCCGATAAAAATCGAGCGCAAATTGCGTATCGTAAATCGCATCATCAGATGGAATCAGTTCTTTTAAATCGACCTCTAAAGGCGATGTTGTACAGACATAGGTAAACAATGGAATAGTCGTGTGATTATGCGACTCTAACAACTTAAACGAGGCATGATGCACAGCCAAAACGACGCTCTTACGGGCTTTAATCACCCCATGTGTTGTTTTGACATAAACACCATTTGCCTGCGTTTTTAATTCTATAACTTCTGTCTGCTCAAAAACTTTGCCGCCATTTTGATAGAAGCCATAAATTAAACCACGTGTCAGTGCCAATGGGTGAATTTGTCCGCCTAAACCATCCATTAACCCGCCATGATACGCCTCACTATTTACATAATTATGGATTTCATGTTGACCAATAATTTTGGTATGGTCTTCACCTAAAAATTTCCGAGCATCAGCACCTTGCGTGAGTGCAATCAAATGCCCTTCGTGAACGGCTGCGGTAATATGTCCCCGCTTGCGATCTAAAGATAAATCATATTTATCACTGATTTCATCAATCAGATCCATCGCTTCGTTTGCAGTAAAACGCCATAGTTTTTTAGCATCGGCAACACTCATGTGGTCCAGCATTTCAGCCGCTTCCCAACGTGCAAGACCGGGAGTTAATTGCCCGCCATTTCGACCTGAAGCAGCACTGCCAATCCGATTTTTTTCAACCAAAATAGTGTCTACACCTAACTCTGACAAGTGTAGGGCTGTCGATGAACCTAGTAAACCACCACCGATCACCACTACATCACATTCCTGATCTGTGGTTAATGTGTCAAAACAATGCCACTCGTTTAATGAACTTTCATAATAATTTGCAGGTTGCTCTATTTCTGCACATTTTGGATTTAACCAGTTCCATTCTTTATCTAGTTTGGTATGAATACTGGGCCTATATTCAACATCTTCTAAAATTAGGGGTTTATCTATCTTTAACATACGCATTCTCCAATTTTTTAATTCGACTTTTGATTCATCATTTCAAAGTGAATTGTGCGAATGAAGAACCAAATATAGTGCGGTAAGAAATGTCACGATGTTTGTAGTGTTTAAATTACGAGAAATATTTAAAAAAAGAATATAAATGATTTCATGCAACGGATAGAGATCATTTTAAATAGATAAAGAAAAGAAATTCAAATGGAATACACCTCCATATTGACCATTATTATTTTGATATGTACATCAATTCAATCTGAAAAAATTTTTATACTTGCCGAGTAATAACTCCATTTTTTATGTCTTAATTCAAGCAATTCCTATGCCAATATTTAAAATGTAAAAATCATCCTATTTGATTTAAAAACCATTTATTTTTGCACCATAAAATAACATTCAGTGCGTTTTATTTGATCACTATAGATGAAATAAATGCACCGCTCAACTGCTATTTGTGTTGTATCAGGGTTTCTCCATGTGGTTATAAATCTGCATTACTTAGAATAAGAAGCGAATCAGCGCTTGTATAAAATAATTTTTTAAATTATTACTTATGACAACTCTAAAAATATTTATAGTATTTTCAAATCAAATATAGATCAAAATAAGGTTTATAGCATGCAAGGTTATGACAAACTGTTCATTAATGGTCAATGGACTGCACCGAGTCACAATAAAACATTTGAGAGTATCGACCCAAGCAATGAAACCGTCATTGCCCACATTGCAGCAGCAGGTCAGCCCGATGTTGAGCTTGCAGTTCAGGCTGCACGTCAGGCCTTTGACCACGGTATTTGGTCGACACTGACAGGGAAACAACGTGCAACCTATTTACATGCCATTGCCACCGAAATCCGCAACAACCTAAAACATCTCGCAACACTTGAAGTTCTGGACAACGGCAAACCCTACCCCGAAGCCGAATGGGACATTAATGATGCTGCCGACTGCTTCGATTTTTATGCCGATTTAGCCGAAAAACTCGACCAAAACACCGAACAAGACATTGCCCTGCCCGATGCACGTTTTAGCAGCGTGGCGCGTAAAGAACCTGTCGGTGTTGCTTGTGCAATTATTCCATGGAACTATCCATTGCTCATGGCAGCATGGAAAGTTGCACCTGCACTTGCCGCAGGTTGTACTCTCATTTTAAAACCTGCTGAAGCCACTTCACTCACTGCCATTGAACTGGGACGAATTGCTGAAAAAATTCAACTTCCAGCTGGTGTACTCAACATTTTGACAGGTATTGGTAGCGAAATCGGCCCTCTATTAACCGAACATCCCGATATTGATAAAGTCGCATTTACAGGCAGCGTCCCTGTTGGTAAGGACATCATGCGAAGTGCTGCACAGCAGGTTAAAAACATCAGCCTAGAACTGGGTGGGAAATCTAGTTTTATCGTATTTGAGGACAGTGACCTTGAAGCTGCTGTGGAATGGATCATGTTCGGGATTTTTTGGAATCAGGGGCAGGTTTGCTCTGCAACTTCTCGGGTGCTGATTCATGAAGATATTTATGATGCGCTACTAAGTCGACTCAAAACAGAAGCACAAAACATCAAGATAGGTAATGGTTTGGAAGCGGATGTTAAACTTGGCCCTCTGGTGAATCAAAAACAATATAATCATGTTCTAAACGCCATCCAACGCGGCATTGATGATGGTGTCCCTCTCATTACGGGTGGCAAATGTCCTGATGGCTTTGAGAAAGGTTACTTTGTTGAACCGACCATTTTTGCTGATGTTCCAGAGAATCATCCGCTTTGGAATGAAGAGATTTTTGGCCCAGTGGTCAGTATTCGTCCTTTTAAAACCGAAAAAGAAGCCGTTGAAAGTGCCAACCGTTCTATTTTTGGTTTGGCTGGTGCGGTGATGTCCAAAGATATTGCCCGTTGTAACCGAGTGGCTCGTGCCTTACGTGCGGGAATTCTCTGGATTAACTGCTCACAACCCACCTTTACTCAAGCACCTTGGGGTGGCTATAAACAAAGTGGTATCGGGCGAGAACTTGGAGAATGGGGACTTGAAAACTACTTGGAAGTAAAGCAAATCACCAGTTACAATGCATCTGAACCGTGGGGTTGGTATCTCAAATAGTCTGGTTTTCGCTTTATTTTCGATATAAAAAATGACCTACTTGAGGTCATTTTTTAACGCTGCATAAAAATGCTTAGTCGTCATTGGTAATGAAAAAATATTCACGGTAATATTTTAATTCACGAATCGAGTCACGAATATCATCTAACGCCAAATGAGAGGCTTCTTTTTTCAAACCGCTCATAATTTCTGGACGCCAGCGTTTTGCCAACTCTTTTACCGATGACACGTCTAGGTTACGGTAATGAAAGAATTGTTCTAATTCAGGCATTAAGCGGTGCATAAAACGACGGTCTTGGCAAATTGAATTACCACACATTGGCGAGGCTTTTGCTGTCACCCATTTTTTCAAAAACTCTAGCGTTTGTACTTCGGCATCACGTGCGGTCAATTGACTACGGCGCACACGGTTAATTAATCCTGACTGTCCATGTTGGCGAGTGTTCCATTCATCCATCCCATTAATGATTTGGTCATTTTGATGAATCGCCAAAACTGGCCCTTCTGCTAGCACATTTAAATTGTCATCCGTAATAATGGTCGCAATTTCAATAATTTGATCGTTATCTGTATCAAGACCTGTCATTTCAAGGTCAATCCAAATTAAACGTGTTTCTGGGGTGCTAGCCATGTACTCAGTTCTTATCGGTTTAAAAATGTCAATATTAACAAATTTCTCGCTTCTTGGCTGTAATTTAAAAGCCCTTCATGCTATTTTGCCACTCTCTGATTCAGGTTTTAGGATATGAATGGCTCTCATCCGTAAACGTCGTCTAACTGAGCAACAACAACGACGTATTCAAAAACAGCACCAATCACGCCAAGAAGAAATCGATACTTCAAATGATCTTGAAGGGCTGGTTGTGCAACATTATGGTCGGCAGCTTGAAGTAAAAGCCTTATCTATTCCTGAACAACACCCGTCTGCACCTGTTCGTGTTGAAGGTGAGCCTGAACCGTTTTGGAAACCCATTGAACTCGGCAGTATTTGGCGTTGCCATACCCGCACCAACCTTGAACTTTTGGTGACAGGTGACCGTGTCAAATGGCAGGCAGACCCAAACACAGGTTTAGGGGTGATTACGGCCATCCATCCTCGTAGTTCCTTGTTGACACGTCCAGACCGCTACCACAAAGTGAAACCTGTGGCAGCCAATATCAGTTTAATTGTAGTGGTCTTCGCGCCATTGCCTGAGCCTGCGCCTATGCTGATTGACCGCTATCTGGTCGCTTGCAAAAATGCAGACATTCCAGCTTTACTGGTCATGAACAAAGCTGATTTACTTCAAGAAAATGACCCAATTCTTACCCTACTACAAGAATATCAAGACTTGGGTTATGACGTAATTCAAACCAGTGCCAAAGGTGATTTAACAGCGCTTTCGCAACGTCTTGAAGGTGAAACTGTGGCTTTTGTCGGGCAGTCTGGTGTAGGGAAAAGCTCGCTCATCAACACCATTGCACCGCATGCGCTGCAAAAAACCAATGTCATTTCTGAAAACTCGGCATTGGGACAACACACCACGACATCAACACGTCTGGTTGATTTTGGTGAAAATGGTGCCTTAATTGATTCACCGGGAATCCGAGAATTTGGTCTTTGGCATTTAAATTTAGATGCCGTTGAAGCGGGTTATCCTGAAATTGCAAACTTTTTGGGACAGTGCCAATTCCGTAACTGTACCCACAAAAACGAAAAGAACTGTGCTTTACAAAATGCCGTGACAACAGGCGACATTTTGCCACGTCGTTTAGACAGTTTCTTACGTTTATATGATGAAATTCAGGAAGCTCAACAAAAAAATTAATTTTGTTTGGGCTTTCCTCTTGAAGCGGTGATTTTGATCACTATTAATATAGGCTATACTCTAGCTCATTTAGAATGGTTATAAGGTGAATTAGTGGAACGTTGGTTTGAATTTATGGGGAATCACCCCTTTTTGTTTGGTGTTCTTGCCGTTCTTATTATTTTGTTCTTCGTTTTCGAAGGACAACGTAGTGGCCGTAAAATTTCTCCACAGTCCCTCGGTATTTTAGTTAAAGTTAAAAATGCCATCCTTATTGACTTACGTGATGCTAAAGATTTCCGCGAAGGTCATATCAGCGGTAGCCGTAATATTCCTTATAGCCAACTTTCAAGTCATATTGAAGAATTGAAAAGTTCAGATCGTCCTTTAGTGTTTATCTGCAATATCGGACAGGTCGCAGGCAGTGCCTTGCAACAAGTTGGACATAGAGATAGCTATCGTTTAGATGGTGGTGTTGCGAACTGGAAAGCTCAGGGTTTACCATTGGTAAAAGCTAAATCTTAACGTCAAAGAGGAGTTATCACATGGCTGAAGTTGTTATTTACTCAACAAGTGTTTGCCCATATTGCATCCGTGCCAAACAACTTCTTGAACGTAAAGGTGTTGCTTTTAAAGAAGTCAATCTTTCCAATGAAGCCCCTGAAGTACGTGTTGAATTAATGCAGCGTACAAATCATCGTACTGTGCCGCAAATTTTTATTAACGACCAATTTATTGGTGGTTTTGACCAGCTATACGCCTTAGAGCGTGATGGCAAATTAGACAACTTACTCGCATAATCTTACTGAATTAAGGATTTAAAAAATGAGTGAAGAACAACAAGTTCAACTCGCATTAGAACGTATTTATGTTAAAGATGCTTCTTTTGAGATTCCAGGCCCACAGGTTTTTACCAAAGAATGGCAGCCAGAACTCAATATCAATCTTTCATCTGCAGCAGAAAAAATTGATGCAAACCACTTTGAAGTGTCTTTAAAAGTGGTTGTTGAAGCACAAAATGCAGGCGAAACAGCATTTATCGTTGACGTGACACAATCTGGTATTTTCCTGATTGATGGCGTTGATGAAGACCGCCTACCATACATTTTAGGTGCGTATTGCCCAAATATTTTGTTCCCGTTCTTGCGTGAAGCAGTAAATGAGCTTGTAACAAAAGGCAGCTTCCCTCAATTGTTATTAACTCCAATTAACTTTGATGCAGAATTTGAAGCCAACATGCAACGTGCTCAAGCTGCGGCAGAAGGTCAGGCTTAATTCTTTTAAGTCCGATAAAGCGATCCTGATGGGTCGCTTTTTTTATACGTGATATTGGGGGCTTTCGTTACGCATTGCTTATAAAAAATCATGCAACTCCTGTTATGATAAAAATAAGATCCATGGAAAACCAGTAGCATAAGACAAGATTTATATTTTACCTTGCGATGGTTTCCCAAGAAGACCAACAAGAGGATATCGAATATTATGGCAAAATCTGCAAGCACTCCAACACGTCGCTTTCTCAAACTTGCAGGAATGACAGCAAGCATTGCCAGTAAAACAATCACGCATTCCATCCGCAACTTAACCTCAGATGATCAGGCAAAAACCTCAGCTAAAACTCAGCTTTTTCAGGATATTGGAATACAAATTGCTGAAACCTTGGGCGAAATGAAAGGCGCAGTCATGAAGGTCGGACAGATTGCCTCGCAATATAAAGATATTTTCCCACCCGAAGTCGCCAAAGCGATTGCCAAACTGCAACGCCAAGCCCCTGCTATGCCATTTTCAGACATTAAAGCACAAGTAGAAAATGCCTTAGGTCAGCCGCTCTCTAAAACATTCGCACATTTTGAAGAACAACCTTTTGCCGCAGCATCGATTGGACAAGTCCACCGCGCACAGTTACATACAGGTCAGCAAGTGGTCGTCAAAGTACAATACCCCGGTGTTGACGAAGCTTGTGCCAGTGACTTAAAACAGGTACGTTTAGCCCTGCGCATGATGGGTATGCTAAAAATCGACAAAGCCTTACAAGATCAGCTTTTTGCCGAAATTCAGGAAAGCTTGGACAATGAACTCAACTATGAAATTGAAGCGCAGAACCTAGAAATTGCCCGACAATTTCATCAGGCGATTGATTCAAAGATTATTATTCCTCAAGTATTTCATGAATACTCATCTCGGCATATTCTCACGCTCAGCATGGAAATGGGAGAATCCATTGAAACAGCAAGCACATGGGCAGAGCCTTTACGCAACCAGCTTGGCAGACGTTTGCTGCAAGCGATTGGACAAGAAATTTTCTATTTAAGGCGCTTTCATTGTGACCCACACCCTGGCAACTTTGCTTTCAGGGAAGATGGTTCGGTGATTATTTATGACTATGGCGGTGTTAAACTCCTATCTGAACACACCATACACGCCTATAGCACCTTAATCCAAGCGGCTCGTCGGGGTGATATTGTTGTTTTAGAACAACAATTACAACAACTTGCCGCAATTACGGAAACAGGAAAGTTCCCTGAAATTTTATATCGCCAATGGTTAGAAATCTTGCTACGTCCACTCACCACACCCTATAACTTTGAAGAAAACTCATCGCATCATGACGCGATTATTTTGGCAAAACAGTCGCTAAAATATTGGGATTTATTTAAACCCGCCCCTGATACGCTCATGGTCAACCGTACCGTTTCAGGACATTACTGGAATTTAATTCACCTAAAAGTCAATGATGATTTAAGTGATTTATTAGATGAAATTGTTCCAAAAATATAAGTGCTATTGACACTGGTTCAATATTTGAGCTAAAAGTAGTATACAAAGTGTCAACTGTTACCAATAAATTACATAAAACTTAAAGATTATCACATGATGAAACATGTTATATCCGTTAATTAATTTCCAATTAAGTTACGCGCTATAACCTCATCATTATTCAGAAGTCTAAGCATCCTTCCTCCACTTAGACTTCTTTTTTTGTGTGTAACACCTCGAAAATACTAAAAAACCGACTTCTCTTGCCTATCTTTAAATAGGCAATTATGCTCTTTGGAAAATTTAACCCCTTAGAGGCAAAAATGGCACAAACTCTTTTAGCGCAACTCAAAGCAGAACAAGCTCAATTTAAAGATGTGATCGCATATATCGAACAGCATTTTGACTTTCATCCGACTGCATTTAAAAATGGTGCTCAGCTCAATGCTGCAACTGAAAACCAAGGCAGTGCTAAAGTATTTTCTTTTGCCCAACTGCAAGGTTTAAATCAAGCAGACACCTTGGCTCTATTTGCTGAACATTATGCAGCAGTGCTTGCAACCCCTGAAGCGACAGACCATCAAAATATTCGTCAGTTCATGCAACATGGTTGGTCTGGTATTGCCTTTGAAGGGCAAGCATTAACCGCAAAAGCTTAAACTGTATTGCTGTATGAATAGCTTAGCTTGCGTTATCTACGAAAATAAACAAGCTAGGTAAAGAATACAAATGATAAAACTTCAATCTATTTTCAAAAAACAGGTATTGATGACCTGTTTTTTGGTTTTTATGCGCTCTGCCCAAGTGAGCCATATTCAATTGGAACTTTGATATAAAATAAAGAAAAAGCCTGTTGTTGCAACAAGGTAAATAACTGCTGACTTTGCTGCTCATTTACAATAATTTCAACTTGAATTGGCTGGTCTGATAATTCAAAAAAATGGATTGAATGGTACTCATCATCTCGACCAATACCTGCAATCGCACTGGTCACGGTTGCGCCATGAATCTGAAGTTGCTTCACACAATCTATAAGCCATTGAAACAAGGCTTTTCCCTGATACTGCCGTTTTTGTTCCATATAAAATTTAATAAGATAACCCTTCATCTTGTTCTCCTTATTTTTTTAATGCGCTGTTAACCAGTGATAGCTTGCGATACCGAGCACCGTACACAACAAAGAACCCAATAAATGAATGGCGATGGCAAGACATGCAACACTAAATCGACCATTTTGTAATAGTGTCACAATTTCGACCGAGAAAGTTGAAAATGTGGTGAGCCCACCACAAAAGCCTGTCACTAAAAATAACTTATAATTGGGACTTAATGCACTTTGTGAAAAAAAGGCAATAGCGAAACCAATAATGAAGCCGCCAACCAAATTCACCACAACTGTACCTAGCGGAATATCTGGATAAATTGCATTGAGTTTTAAGCCCACGAACCATCGTGCCCAACCACCTAGTATTGAACCTATCGCAATTGCAAATAACGGATAAAACATCAAACGCTCCTTTAGAACTTGGCTAAAAGAGTACGACAATGATCAGTGAAGTTTTTGAAATCACAGCGCACTCAACAGAGATTGACCCAGAGTACGTGCATAGACCTACGTTCCCTGTGATCAAGGATAACGTAGGCATCATCAGCCGAACGGCGGTTTGTGCAAGGAGGAATGCCATCTCCCGAACCTTTATGTTAATTCATCCTAAATTCACTTGCACATTGTTTTTATCGATTATTCGGGACGCTCTGCATACTGTGGTCGCTGATCACAAATGTCATCCCACTCTGCCTTATAAGCAGTAAAAATATGTAGGGTTGGTTTTTGTGTTAATGGCGTATCCAACGTACCTAAACGCAGGCGATAGAGGTCTGGCGTTTCCTGCTTAATGCTAATAATCGGTGAGCCACATTCCGCACAAAAACAGCGTTGTGTGGTCGGAGTCGATTGATATTTTTTAAGAAGGTGCTCACCTTGTACAATTTTAAAATCTGCAACTTTAATCGGGGCATTGGTCGCATAAGCCGTACCGTTTGCTTTTCGGCAACGCTGGCAATGGCATTCGACAATATCCCCTATTTTTCCGTGGATTTCATAGCGAATTCCCTGACACAAACAACTTCCCTGATAAACCTCTGCCATCACATTGTTCCTTTACTGTTATTTTGAACCTTAGCTTAGCAAGCTTTTGGGGCATTTACCTTAAATATTGATCAACCCCATGTCCTGCAATACGTCCTGTGGCAAAACAGGCTGTAAGCAAATAGCCACCCGTTGGCGCATCCCAATCGAGCATTTCCCCACAGCAAAAAATGGCAGGGTTTTGTTTAAGCTGTAAATGTTCAGTCAAGGCTTGCGGCTGCACGCCACCTGCACAACTAATCGCTTCTTCAATCGGTCTAAAGCCAGTTAAACCTACTTGAAGATGTTTAATTTGATGTACAAGTTGTTGAGGTTGTGTCCAAAGTGATTTATCCACCAACTCACGGACTAAACTTGCTTTTGCGTTGTCTAGCCCTGCTTTACGCCAAAGGTTCGACAGCGATTGCTTTTTATTGGGCTGTAATTTTTTCTCTAATTCTTTTTCGGAAAGATCAGGCAATAAATCAAGAAATAAAGTCATTTTTCCTGTTTGCTGCTGTACCCGCAATGCCCGATTGAAGCGATAAATCAGCCCACTTTCTAATCCATAATGGCTAATCACCACATCGCCCATACTGGCAGAATTCGGCTCAACCCATGCTTTAATACGCTTTAACGGCTGGCCGAATACAGGCTTCATATAGTCTGACCATGTTCGCTCAACGCCAGCATTACTCGGCTGAAATGGTGCTATCGTGTCGGCTTTTAACCAGTTTTGCCAAGCACCATCACTGCCTAACTGCGGCCATGACACCGCGCCACAAGCCAAAACAATCGCATCAAAAGCCATTGTTTGAACGCTTTGATCTGTGCCTTGCTTAATCTGTTGAACACTTAAAACATTACCCTGCACATCCAAACAACGATGCCGATAATGAAACTGAACCCCATGCTCCACAAGGCGTTTCAGCCATGCACGTAATAATGGGGCGGCTTTCATTTCTAGCGGGAAAATACGTCCAGATGTTCCAATATAAGCCGTAATGCCTAAGCCCTGCATCCACGTTTGAATCCAGTTTGCATCGTATTGACGCACCCACGGTGCAAGCCAATCTGCGCGGTCATAACGGGCAATAAACTGTTCAATTTCTTCAGCATGAGAAATATTAAGACCCGTCTTACCCGCCATTAAAAATTTTCGAGCTGCCGATGGCATTTGCTCATAAACATGGATGTCATAATTGGCACATTGGCTTAACACTTCAGCAGCCATTAAACCTGCTGGCCCTGCCCCTACAATGGCAACGGTTTTGCGCTTCATGTAGCGGCTTGTCCTAATAACGGCTGAAACGCATCAAATCGGGTTTGATAAGTCGCAGGTTTACGAATAATCAACTGCTGACACAATTCACCCCGTTGTAAATATTTCACTTCAAAATGGGTACGTGCCGAATCCGATGCAATCACCTGTTTTTCATATGGTAATTGCCATACTTGTTTGAGTTGTTGTTCTGCTTCTTCGATATATTCAGGAATATTACTCGCCAATGTAATCTGCCCTTCGGACTGTAACCGAGACAGAATAAACTCAAAAAATGGCATATTTAACCAACGCTGTGCGGGGTTATGTGGCTCAGGATTGGGATATAAAATAAAAAACTGTTCGACCTGTGCAGGATATAAAGCATGCGTGATCCACGGTAACGCATCGGCATGTACAGGATGTAGCGATAAACTCGGTTCAAGCTGATGTTGCTTTTGCATGGCATCAAATTTTTCTTTGGTACGTTCAATCGCATACAAAGTCGTCTGTGGATGTTGCTGACTAAACAACACGGCATGTTTACCTTTTCCTGCCCCAATTTCAACGGCAATCGGTGTGTTTTCAATGGCTTGGAAATTTCGAGGGGCAACCATGCGTTGTGCCTGAAATTGACGAATTTGCATAATCAGATCAAACTAGTAGACAAGTAGCGTAAGTCTAGCAAAGAGTAGATATAAATGCCTACTCTCTCTATTGAAAGGAAGATTGAAGTATGACCCAAGTTAAGGTATTTCCTTGTCCCCGTTGTGGCGAACCGAGCCAATGGCAAGACAATCCATTTCGTCCTTTTTGTTCAGAACGCTGCAAACTCATAGACTTAGGTGCATGGGCAAGCGGAGAATATCGCTTACCGACTCAGGATGCACCGCAACAGGCGAAAGGTAGCCAGCATGAAGATGATTATGAGGACTAGCCTGCTTTACCCGCAACAAAAGGATTAAACTGTTTTTCGTGCCCAATGGTACTGATTGGGCCATGCCCTGAAATAAACTGTGTTTCATCTGGCAAACTAAAACATTCACGGCGAATCGAATCTAATAATTGTTGATGGTTGCCTTTTGGAAAGTCAGTACGGCCAATTGAACCTTTAAACAGCACATCGCCTGTCCATAAAATCTGGTTTTCAGCGTTATAGAACATCACATGGCCGGGTGTATGTCCCGGCGCAAAACGCACCTCAAATTGATGCTCACCAAGGTTTAATGTTTCACCGCCATGTAGCCACTGCGTTACATCTACTTTTTCTGGAATTGGAAATCCATAACGAGCAGAAACATCCTGTAAGGCATCTAACCAAAACTGATCATCAGGATGTGGCCCAACCACAGGCACATTCCAGACTTTTGCCAATGCACCGACAGCCCCAACATGGTCAAGGTGTCCATGGGTAATCCATAAAGCTTTGACATTTAAGCCTAACGCTTCAACCACTTGCTGTAGCTTTTCAGGTTCACCACCTGCATCCACCAAAACGGCATCCAGACTTTCACTGTCCCACACAATTGAACAATTTTGAGCAAATGCCGTGACAGGGACAATTTTAATTTGCAACATTCAATAAAGTCCTATTCAAGCGTAAGTTTAAGTGCATCTAAATGCGCTGAAAGTAAATGTTCAAAAAGCTTTAAATGCAGCGGCTGAGCATTTAATGCAGGAATATAAGCATAATCTTGTCCACCAGCTTGCTTAAACAGATCTGCATTTTGCAATGCCAGTTCTTCGAGTGTTTCCAGACAATCTGCTGAGAATGCAGGACTCATAATCTGTACCGACTTCACGCCCTGTTGTGCCCATTCAGCTAATAGAACATCGGTATAAGGTTTCACCCATTCCTGCTTGCCAAAACGAGACTGAAAGCTAATTGCCCATTGATCTTCTTTTAAACCTAGCACCTGTGCCAAAAGTTGTGCTGTTTTATGGCAGCGTTCAGGGTATGGATCGCCCTTTTTGGCATACGGCACAGGAATACCATGAAAGGACATCAATAGTTTTTCAGCCTGACCATGTTGTTGCTGAAATTGACGCACACTTTCAGCCAATGCCTGAATATAAAGCGGATGCTGATAATAGTCCCGAATGAGGGTCAGCCCCGGTAAATTACGCTGTGTTTTGACCCAGTTTGCCACAATGTCATATTGTGGTGCGGTAGAAGTTGCTGAATATTGAGGGAACAGCGGCAATAAAATGATGTGTTCCTGTGGCGTAAGCTGCTTTAAACATTCTGTTAAACCAGAGGAGCCATAGCTCATTGCCCCAACAACATTCAAATCAAATTCTGGATATTGTTCAATTAAATGCGTTTTTACTGCTTCAACTTGTGCAGATAAAATTTCCCGCATTGGAGAGGCTTTTTCACCCCAAATACTTTGATAGGCATGGGCAACCCGCTTAGGGCGAAATGGCAAAATAAAAGCACGTAAAATAATTTGCCAAAGGAATCTTGGAATTTCAATCACACGTGGGTCTGATAAAAATTCTTTTAGAAAGCGACGCACCTCTATGGTTGTTGGCGCATCAGGTGTTCCCAGATTGGCTAAAATTACGGTAACTTTTGGTTTTTCCACACGAAACCCATACTGTTCAAAAATCTAGTGTTTCTAATCTACCCTGTTCAGGCACTGAAAGAAACTCAATCTTGATGTGTTTTTTCTATCAAAAAAATTTAAAAACACAATGTTATTATTTAAGGTCTGCTGATATTGGCTTGATACAATGTCAACAAACCGATCTTCCATCCAAATTATTGTTTTTCAAAACCAGCAGCACTTTCAACTATAGCTTTACCTTTTTCAGTCAATTGCCACAATGCTCTATGGCGGTCATCTTTACCAATAGGCACCAGCCAGTTATTGGTTCTCAAGATATTTTTAATATGATGTAAGTCTCTAAAATTAATCTGCGAACGTGCAACAGCATGTGCCCTTGGCATCGTTACTTTGGCAATCTCTAAACCTGTTTCATTTAAAAATTCATTTAACCGCAGCACAAAATAATCTTCAGGGCTTGGATTTGTAAACGTCGCTGCGAAAATGCCAAGCAAAGCTTTCCACGATAATTCACGTTCTAATCTTAACTCTTTAAAATGCCCATCCTGATAGGCTTGCACCTGATAGCCCAAAGTATAGAGATCCTGTGCTTTGACATTCGGCTGTTTCAGACTTAGTTCCAAAGTTTTCTGAGCCAGTTCACTTTCCAGAAATTTAATTTTGTCACTAAGTTCCTGCATTTGCGGCACAACATTCACCTGCTGATAACGCACCCAACCTTGTGCTGAAAACCGTCTTAATAATGTCAACATCTGAGAACGAACAGCAAGTTCTAGCTCTCGTAAGCTACTGAACTCGACCACAATCGGGACTTCTTGTACCAAGGTTTCACGAAAGGCTCGATATTTTTCCTGATTTTTTAACGATTCAGCAGTATTTTGCGTGCCTGTTGGTGTTTGAAGAAAGGCAATCATCGGTTTTTGTTTGGTGACTGCATAAATATACTCAAGCTGCATATAACTGACACCCGACATCGACAATTCACCGTACTGATTTCCCAACAGTAAGGCAACATAGTCACATTCATCGATTTGTCGACGTGCCAGTGTGGTGCTTAATGGCGTTCTTTGCCCCAGCCCCCATGCAAAAAAGCCCATGCCCACCAAAGTTTGACATAGCGCTTGGCGTTCCGCCTGCATGTCTAAACCAGAGGTAGAAATAAATATTTGATATTTTTTATCGTTTGTTGCCATATCGAAAGCCGCTTATTCTGGTTTTACCCAACTTCAATGATGATTACAGGCTGAAAAATTATCTATTTATATAGAACTTGTTGACCTACATGTATCTGTAGCTACGGCTATTTTTTTAAGTATTTCATGATCATAATAATAAAATTTAGTCATTTTTAATAAATGATTATTCACAAAAAACACTCAAATAGCCAAGTTAAGGATTATGGCAACAGCCTCTAAAACTCTGATTATTTTTTTCTATCTGAATATTATCAATACCCCAATAAAAAGAATCACAATCCATTTTTTTCAAGATTTAGAGAGATACATCTCATTTTTCAGCATTGTCCACAATATTTGCAATATTCCACTTTAAATGCAATGGCATAAGATGCTGAATCACAGCTTTTGCTGCATTGGCATTACCACCACTCACATAACATTCTATTTGTACCCGCCCCGAAGGTTCAACGTCATTCAGCAAACCATTTTTCGACAAAATCCGAGATGTTTGTCGTGCAACGGCAACACCAGAATCCACCATTTTTAATTGCGAACCATACAGTTGTTCAATGGCTAATTTTAAAAAAGGATAATGGGTACAACCTAAAACCAAATGATCTGCCCCCTGATCAACGGCTGGCTGTAAAATCTTTTTCAATAATTCCAAACAATAAGCAGACATTTGCTGCCCAGCTTCAATCAGTGGCACAAGCTCAAGACATGTGATCGGAATCATCTTGACACCAAGTGGTTCTGCAAATTTATGAACGACATCTTTAATCAGTTGCCCACGAAATGTTGCGGGCGTTGCCAAAACAGCAACTACTTTACTTTTACTTTGCAAAACAGCAGGTTTTAATGCTGGAACCAAACCAATAATCGGAAAATGCGCACCATAATGGTCACGTAAATAATCCAGACTAAAAGCCGATGCCGTATTACAGGCAACCACCACAGCCTTACAGCCTTGTTGGTATAACCAATCAATTCCCTGAGCCGTTAAGCGTCGAATATCTTCACCTGTTCGTGGCCCATAGGGAACATGTGCGGTGTCGGCAAAATAGATGAATCGCTCCTTGGGTAAATATTGTGCTATTTCCTGTGCAACCGAAAGCCCTCCAATGCCAGAGTCAAAGATGCCTATCGGTGCTTGAGCATCGGGATACGATTGTATTTGAGTGTCTGTCATTTTGAGTTGTGTCAGTGCCATGATCGAGCTACATATTTTAGATCAGAGGATGCTGTAAAGCTTAAACCTCAACCGTTGAAATGCAAGTGGTAATCACCACTTTGCAGTAATAAAATGGTACGTCCATCGCTATTTTCAAGCAATTCGCCATAATCAATCAGATGATAAAAACACGCCCGTTGAATCAAGGCATTCATCCCAAATCGTACATGCACATACGGACGTTGTTCACCTGCATATTCCCGAAAGAAAATTGGATGTTGTTCATCCACAATTACAATATCCTGATTGGTCGTGGTGAATTGTAAATAGGTTTGCCCCGCAATCTGAACCTGATCAATCTGATCTACCTGTAACGGCTCGTCTTCCACCTCAATTTCAATTTGTTCGGCAGGTGTTTTCAAATAAAACCTGTCGTTTTCTTTCCACAACACACTTGAAAATAAGTCAATCAAACTTTGTCGGTTTATTTTTTGCCCTTCATGCCACCATTCACCATTGGCTTTGATTTGTAAATCCATTTTTCCGCAATGTGTTGGATGCCATTGTGCTAAGGGGGGGATCACTCTTTTGTGACCGTGCTGTCCATCTTTTAAGTATTGAGTAATCTGTTCAAAATTTTTATTATCCATTTGTGTTGTTTTTTTACTCATATCGGGAAAAAACTTTTGTTTTACCATCGCTTTTATGCCTTATTTGACAGAAAATACACACCTCTCAGCCAATCACACTGAGAATGGTTATATTCTATACTAACCAAAATTTTCTTAGACACGTTAGCACGTTTTGTGTCTACAGCAACAGAACACTCATGGCAGCACCATTACTTTGATTTTGGTTGCCACCTTTAGCAGTATGAGGAGTCCTACATGGAGCACATCGAACGCGAATCGATGGAGTTTGACGTCGTCATTGTTGGCGCAGGCCCCGCGGGTCTATCCGCAGCAATTAAAATTCGTCAATTAGCAATTGAACATAACCTAAATGACCTCTCTGTCTGTGTGGTCGAAAAAGGCTCTGAAGTAGGCGCACATATCTTGTCTGGTGCTGTGCTTGAACCACGTGCTTTAAACGAGTTATTTCCAAACTGGAAAGAAGATGGTGCACCATTAAATGTACCTGTTACCGAAGACAAAACATTCTTTTTGATGTCTGAAACCGATGCCAAAGAAGCGCCGCACTGGATGGTACCTAAAACCATGCACAATGATGGCAACTATGTGGTGTCATTAGGCAATGTGGTTCGTTGGTTAGGTCAAAAAGCTGAAGAACTAGAAGTTTCTGTTTTCCCAGGCTTTGCTGCTGCCGAAGTGCTTTATCATGAAGATGGTACAGTAAAAGGTATTCAAACTGGTGACATGGGCATTGGTAAAGATGGTCAACCGACAGGCAACTTTGCCCCAGGTTATGAACTTCATGCCAAATATACGCTGTTTGCTGAAGGTTGCCGTGGTCACTTGGGTAAACGCCTGATTGCCAAATATAACCTCGACCAACAGGCTGATCCACAGCACTACGGTATTGGGATTAAAGAGCTTTGGGAAATTGACCCTGCCAAACATAAAGAAGGTTTGGTCATGCACGGTACAGGCTGGCCTTTATCTGAAACAGGTTCTGCTGGTGGTTGGTGGCTTTATCATGCCGAAAATAACCAAGTTACTTTGGGTATGATTATTGACCTGTCTTATGAAAATCCTCACATGTTCCCGTTTATGGAAATGCAACGCTGGAAAACACATCCACTCATTAAACAATATCTTGAAGGTGGTAAACGGATTTCTTATGGCGCACGTGCGGTTGTTAAAGGTGGTCTAAACTCACTTCCTAAACTCACGTTTGCTGGTGGTTGCCTAATTGGTGATGACGCAGGTTTCTTAAACTTTGCTAAAATCAAAGGCTCACACACAGCCATGAAATCAGGCATGCTTTGCGGTGAAGCCGTCTTTGAAGCGATTGCGCAAGGTGTAGAAAAAGGTGGCGACCTTGCAATTGCACGTGTAACTGAAGGCGAAGACTTCTTCGCCAAAGAATTAACTGCTTACACAGACAAATTCAATAATAGCTGGTTAAAAGAAGAGTTACATAACGCACGTAACTTTGGCCCTGCTATGCATAAATTTGGTACGTGGTTCGGTGGTGCATTTAACTTTATCGATCAAAATGTCTTTAAAGTTCCTTTTACACTGCACGATTTGGTACAGGACTTCTCTGCCCTCAAGCCTGTCAATGCCGTGAACTTCAAACCAAACTATCAAAAACCAGATGGCAAATTAACCTTTGACCGTTTATCTTCAGTATTTATTTCAAATACAGTGCATGAAGAAAACCAGCCATCACATTTGAAATTGACCGATGCCTCTATTCCAGTCAATGTCAATTTACCAACATGGGATGAACCTGCTCAGCGTTATTGCCCTGCGGGTGTGTATGAAATCGTTGAAGAAAATGACGGTGCAAAACGCTTCCAGATTAATGCTGCAAACTGTGTGCATTGTAAAACCTGTGATATTAAAGACCCATCACAGAATATTACTTGGGTTGCACCTGAAGGTGGCGGTGGGCCGAACTATCCAAATATGTAACAAAGTCGCCTTCGTTGCAAAAGCATAGAATTCGCTTCTATCGTAAGAACTTAACTCGGTTTAATCTAGATTAGACCGAGTTTTTTTTCATATCTAGACGTATTAAACCCCTAACAAAATGTACAAATGAATAAAAAATTTATCTCTTATTTATTTTCTCTTATTACAGTTCATTATTTTTTAGATGGATTACTCTAAATTTTATTTTATATATTAAATACTTAAATTTATTTTTTATAAATTATATTAA
>NZ_JBCNKN010000002.1:0-401034 GCF_039596015.1 Acinetobacter sp. | reverse complement strand
CTGACATTCTGACATTCTGACATTCTGACATTCTGACATTCTGACATTCTGACATTCTGACATTCTGACATTCTGACATTCTGACATTCTGACATTCTGACATTCTGACATTCTGACATTCTGACATTCTGACATACAGTTAAAAAAGCCCAGATTTGATTGGTCTGGGCTTTTTTTGACGCAATTAAACTTTAATAAACATCTCGACGGTAACGTTCCTGATTTCGTAATTGGTCAAGTTGAGCTTCACCTAAGATGTCAATCAGCGCTTGTTCTACGCCCATTGCCATACCATCTATACTTCCACAGATGTAAAGTACAGCACCTTGTTCAACCCATGCTTTAAGCTGTTCAGCATGTGTTTTAAGCTGATCCTGAACATAGACTTTTTGTGCCTGATCACGAGAGAAGGCGAGATCCAGTTGTTGTAACATGCCTATTTCTAACCAGTGCTCTAGTGTATCTTTAAATAAGAAGTCATATTTACGTTGTCGTTCACCAAAAATCAGCCAGTTTTGTGTATAACCAAGCGCCACACGTTGTTGAAGCAGGCTCATGAGCCCTGCAATGCCTGTGCCGTTACCAATGAGGATAATTGGTCGATTATCATCAATAAGGTGGAAGCTTTCATTGGTACGAATACGTAAGGCAACTGGGCTGTGAATAGGTGCATGTTGACATAGCCATCCTGAACCTAAGCCAAGTTCAGCATTGGCATCGTGCTTTAAGCGAATGACCAGATCCAAATGCCCTTGTTCAGGAATACTGGCAATAGAGTATTCGCGAATAGGGAGTGTCGGCAGAAATTTTAAAATTTCATCTGGTGTGGCAAATGTAGCAATTTCTGTTGTTAAATTTTTATCTTTTAAGGCTGTCGCAAAGTCACATCCGTAAGAGTTAATCCATGTGTCAGCTGTGAAGCCCACTTTATTTAAAAAGTTACTTGTTCGTTCAGCATGATTAAATGGTTGGATTTCAACAATATCACCAGCCTTCCAGAGAACATCATTATTTGTTTTTAGTTGCAGATGAAAAATGGGGGATCCTAGACTATTTGGATTAATTTCTTGTCTTGAAACAAGTGTCCAGTTGTCAAAGATCTTATTGATTTCAATAGACTGAAGCTCAAGTGAGGTAATTTCACTTAAAGCATTATTCCATTGTTGTAGATCTGTTGAAGCAGCATTATTCACTTCAATGAGTGGAAATAAGGCTTGAGCCTGAGATTGTTTTAACCATTGATCAATAGAATGTCCAAATTGGCAGTAACTTTGCGGGTACTCTTTAGAGCCTAATGCCAGCACTGCATAATGCAGATGTGATAGATGAGCAGGTTGCGAAAGTATATTTTTACTAAAACTAACAGCAAGGTCGGGTGCCTCACCTGTTCCATAGGTGCTGGCAATCAATAGAACCTGACGAGCCTGTTGCAGGTCTGCAAGTGTGGTCTTTTGAAGGGGTTGTACCGTTACCGTTTGTTTGGCCTGTTGTAGGCTGGTTGCAGTGTGCCATGCCAGTTGTTCTGCTGTGCCTGTTTGTGTTGCATAGAGAATCAGCCACGGTGTTGCATCGGGATTTGTTGAAACGATAGGGGCTAATGCTTGACGTGCTTTAAATGTTAATTTTTTTTGTTTGCGACGTTTTAAATAAAGCATCCATCCCGTGACGAAGAACAGTGGCATTGCCAGTGCTGATAGCATTGCCATAAAGTGCCACACTGGGCCAAAGAAACTTCCTCTATGAACTGGTAACATGCTGTTCATGATTTTTTCATTGAGTTTTTTATCTTTATACAGTTTTACTTTTTCAAGCTGTTGGTCTTTTAGATTATAGATTGCAGTATTTCGTGCCCGTTCATTTTGAGGAACAGGATCTACAAAGCTGATTTCAACTTGTTCGGGCTTTTGCGGTAACGTCAAAGTGACAGAGGAATAAGCTGTTTTATATTTTTGATTAAAACCTATCCAAGATTGGTCGAGTGCTTGCTCAATTTGTAGGTTTGAAAGTGAATGGTCTGATTGTTCATTGGTTTGTGGTGCGTGATTTGGAGAATGTCCTTTTTTAGGTTGTTTTTGTTCATTTTTAGCAGCACCATCTTTTGACTGCATACCTTTCATTGCTGGACGTTCAACACCCAGTACATTGTACATTCCATCTCGCCACCAATCGTATGACCAATATAGTCCTGTTATGGCAAATACTAGATAAAAGGCAACGACCCATGTCCCCACCACAGCATGTAAGTCCCACAAAAAATTTCGCCCTTTGAGCTTTGGTTTTACTGCGAACCATTGTTTAAGCGAGTGTTTTTTTGGCCAACGTAAATATAGACCACTAAAAATAAAAAAAAGCAGCATCAGGGTGCATGCGCCTGTAATCTGTTTACCAACTTCGCCTACCGTTAAGTTACGGTGTAATTGTTGGATAAACTGGAAAAATGCACGTCCTTTGACTTCAGGTAATAATGCAGCCGTATATGGGTTGACCATTTGATTATAACCACGACGTTCACCTTCTTTTTGAATATTGACAGTAGAGGACTCGGTAGGGCTGGCTGCAACAGTAATACTATTAATTTTTATGTCGGGGTGGTGCTGTTGAAAATATTGATAAAGATTGGCAGGTGTCATTTTCGCTTGTGGTTGCGCTTGAACAACATAACTGTCCGTATTGATCCATTGTAAGATTTGTTGATCATAAGAATAAATGGCACCTGTAATGCCCATCAAAGACAAGATCAGTCCTGCTGTAATACCTAAAAACCAGTGAATCTGGAATAGTGCTTTTTTAAACATGGCGGTGAATAGCGTTATGAAAAGGGGGAAATTTGCACAAGATTATACACAGGATTGATTAGTAAATGTTATGGTTTTTCATTTAATATTTATTATCATTATCGTTAGAATTATCAATTTAACCCCCGCACCACACAAGGAGATGAGGGGGAGGTTCGGCTTGCAAAAATTAGATTTGTTTTGCTTCGCCGACAGTTTCTTTTAAATGCTTGCGAATAGTTTCAAAAGGAAAGTTTTTACTATCCATGCGTTTAGGCAGGATATAAGCTCCTTGTTGACCTTTTACTTTAAAGTTTAGAAGTAAGAATTCAGAGGTGTTGTACCATTCATAAACATCTTTCCATGAAATTGTTCCCACGCCTTCTTGTAAGCCCATTTGTTGGCGCATCACGATACCGTGAGGTTGTACACCTAAACGAATCCCTTTAATTTCCTGAACAGGATATTCGTTCATTTTACGTTTGACATACCATTCGAGCCCGAACTTACGAACAAGCAGATAAATTGCGACACAGGCAAGTGCAATCCAGCAAATAACGGTTGAATAATTTTTAATGAAAATAAGCCCTAAAATGGCAAGTAATGTCACAGCGCCCATAATCGCCCAAGCTTTAAGGCTAATCGTGTTAGTGCTCCGCCAAATCACCAATTGCGCATGGCGCTGTTCAGCTTCCGATATTTCATAATTTACGGGTTGCAAAGTATATGCATATAAGGTTTTAGCGGTCATAGCGAGTCGTTACAATGATTAAACTGAAAAATTTTAGCATCAAATGTCGATATCTTACACGAAAATCTCTGCTTTTAAATCGATGCAAATTCTGAGGCAGCATCATCATGTGGGTTACTCAGGTTTTGTTTGAGTGCCATAAGTTGATTTAAAATACTAAACATCAAAGATAACTGTTGTAAAATGATCAAGGATTGTTGGTCATGATCACTGTTTTGCGAAAGCCTTTGACGGATGACTTGCAGCATGTTTTGTGCCGACAAGTCTGGCATTTCATCATGAAGCAACGCACCACGCACATCTTCTAACGCTTTATCTAACAGGGTTAATATATCCTGATCATCAATTTTTTCACGATGTGCCCCAAGCGCAGCAATATAGCTGAGAAAAGTATGGTTTAAACACAATAAATCAAAGGATATGGTTTTTTGTTGTGGATCGATATCGGGTTCAGTCGCTAATGTAGAGATTAAAGAAGCCAGCTCTGCATCGGTGTTATGCGCTCCACGACGGACAACCCGATAGTTCAGGCTGTTATTTCGTCCTTGATGATATTGCTGAACAATTTCAGCGAAGTAGTTACATTGTGCAACCAGTGCGCGTGTAATACTCCGAGGTAGACGACGGAATTTCCAGTCTGGGAAAATAAAGCTTACACCAACCCATGCAAATGCACATCCAATGAGGGTGTCAATCAGGCGTGGTAGTGCAGCAGTTAGCCCCAGTCCATCTAGGTTAAAGTTAATCAGGGCTAAAATGGTAATAAAGGCAGTTGCCTGAGCATATTGTTTGCTGCGAAGTTCGAAGAATAAAATACCACTAATGATCAGAACCAACAGTTGTCCTTCGGTAGAAGGAACAAAATATAAAATGCCATAGCCGATAATAATCCCGATCAGCGTTCCAACGATACGTAAGCGTAAACGACGTTTGGTGGCGTTGAAGTTTGGCTGACTGACAAACAGGGCAGTGAGTAAAATCCAGTAACCATATTTAATATCGGTCATTTGAACGAATAAATAACTAGAAAATAATACGATAGAAAGTCGTACCGCATGGCGGAATAAAACTGATTCAGGCGTTAAGTGTTGTAAGATCCGAATCTTGATATCGGTGAAGCCTTTGAGGTCGTCATCTTTGAGTTGATGTTCTTGTTTGGTGCTGTCGATACTCAAGGCACGTTCTGCTTCAAGGTTACGTAACTGACCATCAATTGATTTTAGATTTTGATATAGCGAATACAGTGCATTCACCCAAATCGGGTCTTCAGGATATTGTTGCCCAAGTTTTTTGAGTGAGTATTTGAGGTTTTCAAAAGCATGTTTAAAGCGTTTATTATGTTGGTATGAGGTATGTTTTAAAATACTCTCGCTTAAATCCTTACAGGCTTTTCCTTGTAACGATAAAATGCGTTGAAAGCGAAACAGAATATCGCTGTGTTTAAAGTATTCAGTTAATTCCTGATAATCGATATGGGCAGAGTTAGCTCGTTCGTGAATATCTTGTGCCACAAAATAGTATTGCAGACTGCGACGGGTATCTTTTTGTCCCCGATCCCCTTTTAAGCGGGTGAGGAGTGCTGTTCGCATATCATTGAACAGGGAAACCAGTTTACCGTTTTCCAAGGACAGATCAATCATGCTTTGACGATAACTTTCTGCTGTCATGTCGACATCAAATAGGTTGGATTTGGCAAAAAGAAAGTCGCCTAATGATGAGTAACTTTGTGCCAGTTTGATTTGAACAGGTCGAACGGGAAAAAGTAAAAAACTGAAAGTGGAAAGTATACCGTACCAGACTGCCCCAATGACGAGTAGGGTTGCCTGCATGTACCATTGTTCAAACAAGTGTACGCCTAACATGGCATAAACGGAAATGACCAGACAGCCATACGAAATTGTGGCGTAACGTCTACCCAATGAGCCGAGTAAAATCCAGCCGATACAGGCAAAAATTAGACCAAAGGCAAAAATGACAGGGTGGGGAAATAGAAACTGAATGGAAGCTGCCGCAAAGAAAAATCCAATGTAGGTATAGAACTGGTTCATGAGCCTGACCGTAAAACGGTCATCAATATCACTTAAACCTGCTGCAACAACCCCGAGAGTGAGGGGGATGGTTGCCAGTTGAAAGTTCAGGAAATAAGGCACAAATGCAGTTCCCGTAAAAGCAATCGCCATACGGAGGTTGTACATGAATGATGCATTGTAGGTGAATTGACGAATACGTGCTAAACCGAGATTCAAAATGATTTCCTGACTGCAAAAAGATGATATTCTGTGCAACCTGTCTTGGGATAAATCCCATCTGACTGATCGAGATTATACTTTAGTCGTATAGGCTTGTCTGTATCGTTTACTCTCCCAATTATTGAATTTTTATGTCACATATAATGCAAAAAGCATATCCGCTTTCATGGCTTTTATTGCTTGCTTCCTTGACGGCACTTGGACCGTTGTCTATTGATATGTATTTGCCTGCTTTGCCACAAATGGCACAGGATCTACATAGCACACCTCAAAAAATCGCAAATAGCTTGCCTGCTTATTTTTTTGGATTAGCCATTGGTCAGTTGATCTATGGCCCTATTAGTGACCGAATTGGTCGTAAAAAGCCATTATATTTTGGTCTAACGCTTTATATTTTAGGGTGTTTGCTATGTGTTTATGCCAATAGTGATTGGGGGCTCATTATTGCACGCATCACTCAGGCATTGGGTGGATGTGTTGGTGTGGTGATGGCGCGTGCAGCCATTCGAGACCGTCTAGATGTTGAAGGTTCGGCTCAGGCATTTTCAAGCATGATGATTGTGATGGGGATTGCCCCTGTGATTGCCCCGACATTAGGGGCTTGGATTTTGGTATTTTTCTCGTGGCATATGATTTTTCAGTGTTTGGCGCTGATTGGTCTAATTTGTTTAGTGAATGTACATTTCTTTTTTCAAGATACCCTTGCCGTTGAAAAACGCTTACATCTGAATGCCAAACAAGTTGTAGTGCTGTATGGCAGCATTTTACAAGACTTGCGTTTTACCTTTCCCATGCTTTGTGGCTGTTTAAGTGGCGGAGCAATGTTTGTCTATATTAATTCGGCCACGGTCATTTTAATGGGGCAATATCATTTGTCCCAACAGCAATTTGCCTATGTTTTTGGCATCAATGCGTTGGGGATTACTTTAATGTCTTCAATCAATAAGCGTTGTGCCAATCGTCTTTCGGTGTCGCAACGCTTGGTATTGGGCGGTGTAATCCAATTTTTAGGCACATTGTTATTGATCGTAGCGGCTTCTTTTGAGCATTTTCCGTTGTGGGGCGTCATGTTGGGAATGTTTATTGTGGTATCGAGTATTGGTTTAACAGGCCCGAATGCAATGGCTTTGGCGATGGCTGAACAAGGCGCACGAGCAGGCACAGCCAGTGCGATTATGGGCAGTATGCAATTTATGACAGGGCTAATTGGGGGCGTGATTTTAAACTTCTTGATTTGGGGTGAGTTGCTCAATATGGCACTGGTCATGCTGCTATGTAGTGGTGGTGCTTTAATGGCGATGTATCAGGTGGTAAAAAGAAGAGCCGTGTAAGCGAGTTAAAAGCAGATCTATCCAAAAAGGTTGAATCATGATGATGATTCAACCTTTTGTATTTTTAATTAGGAAAAAGGATAAAGCTGGAATGCTTCTGTTTGTTCTAGTTTAAGCGTAAGTGCGTGGAGCTGTGTGTATTCTGCGACAGGAAACAGAGCAGGAAATTTTTCTTGTACAAAACGCCAAGCCACTGCAACAGTAATGGTTGCCTGATTTAAAGCAGGTGATTCAAGCTGCTGTAATAATACATGTTGATTAAGTTGTTGGCATGCTTGGTGAGCTTGCAACAGCACGCGTTCTTTCCATTGTGGAACTTGTTTTTCAGCAGGTCTTAATTCACTTTCATACACATATTGAACCGCCTTTTCGGCAAGAACCAGAGCTAGACCAAGCAGTTGGTACTCTTGTGCGGAAAGTTTAAAAAAACCTAAATTTCCAGCATGTTGTTGGTCTAAATAATTTAAGATAAGTGTCGAATCGATTAAATACGTCCCGTCATCGAGTACAAGTGTGGGGGCTTTGACCACAGGATTAATTTTTGAAAATTCATCAAAAGTTGAAAAAACTGATAACGAAATATGCTCAAAAGGGAGTTGTTTGGTTGCCAAACTAATTGCGACTCTACGCACAAAAGGAGAATCGAGCATGCCATATAATTTCATCACACAAACCTATATTTTTTCACTGATCAGGTTTTAGCATATACAGATTTTTTTGAACTGGTTTTCTCATTTCTAACCAAAATTGTAAGAGTAGCTTACATGGCAAATTTACCTTCGATTCAGATGCTCAAAAGTTTTGAGGCGGTGAGCCGCTTGGGGAGTTTTAGTCGGGCAGCAGCAGAATTACATGTTTCTCATTCCGCGATTAGCCAACAAATTAAGGCATTGGAAGATTATGTTGGTCGTCATCTCATTAACCGATGTGGGAAAAAAGTCGCTGTGTCTGAGGATGGGCGGTTATATGCTATCCAAATTCGGGATGCATTACAGGCAATTTCTACAGCAACATTAAAAATTCAAAATTATCCACGAAAAACACAATTGACCATTGCTACCACGCCTTCTTTTGCTGCACATTGGCTAGCGCCAAGGCTCATTGATTTTTATCAGAAATACCCACAAATCAAATTGAAACTGACAGCAGGTTTAGGGCTAAGGGACTTACAGCAAGACAATATTGATATTGCGATTCGTATGGGCAATGGTGATTGGGCGGCCACACAAAAAGCGCAGTTGTTTGCCGATGAGTTGTGGGTGGTGGCTGCACAAGATTTTCAATATGGTCAACTTTACTTTTCACCTGAGGATATTTTAAAAGCGCCGTTGATTTCTTCGGTAGAGTCTTGGCATTTATGGTGTGAAAAAGTAGGAATGCCTGTTTTAGAAACTGAGCTTATGCAGGTGAATGATTCAAATGTTGTGATTGAAATGGTGCGCCGTGGTTTTTGTGTGGCATTAGAACGTAAAAGTATTGTGTTCGATTTGGTACAGTCAGGCGAGCTTAAAAAGATCTCTGATATTGTCGTGACCTATCCGTGGGCATATTGGAGTGTGGTTCCTGAAGGGAAAGAGCCTGCATTGGAAGTCACACTGTTTTTAACGTGGTTACAGGAACAAGTCGCGTATTATTTACAGCAAGAAATTAAAGAAAGTTGTGCAGCTTTTGGATAACTTCATTTAAGTCTTTAATACGTTTGACTTCATCCCAAAGTAATTTTGCTTCGGGATAGGCTTTGGTCATCATCCCAAGCCATTGTTTATAACGACCTACCATTCCGATTTCGGTTTTACTTGGGCCATTTAAAAAGCGAATTTGCAATTCAAGCAAATCTTGCCATGAAAGAACGGCATCTTCACGATTTTGGCGGATACATAAGCTCAGATCGGGCGTGGTGACTGCACCACGTCCAAGCATTAAATCGTGACAGCCAGACTGTTCAAGACAGCGTTTGGCGTGTTGTGTGTTCCAGATTTCACCATTGGCAATGATGTTGATGTTTAGGGCTTCTACGATGGGTAGAATTTTTTCCCAATAGGCAGGTGGCGTATAGCCATCGGCTTTGGTTCGTGCGTGAACCGTGAGCCAGCTTGCACCCGCATCTTCAATGGCGTGGGCATTTTCTAGGGTATGATTTTCATCTAAATAGCCCAAACGCATTTTTGCAGAAACAGGGATGTGCTGTGGGACAGCATCGCGAACGGCTTTAACCAATAGATGAACGACATCGGGTTCATCGAGTAAAACTGAACCACCACGATGCCGATTGACTGTTTTTGCAGGGCAACCAAAATTAAGGTCGATGGCAGGCGCACCGAGTTCCACCGCACGAACAGCATTGGCTGCGAGCATGTCTGGATTATTGCCTAGAAACTGTACGTGAACAGGAGTGCCTGCGGAGGTTTTGCCATTGTTTTTGAGTTCAGGGCAATAACTGTCGTAGACATGTTCGGGTAAAACACTGTCGGTTACACGAATGAATTCTGTTACGCACCAGTCAAAACTGCCCACATGTGTGAGGACATCACGCATGATTGGGTCAGTTAAGCCTTCCATCGGTGCAAGAATCAGTTTCAAGGTGTAATACCCATAAAATAAAAACAGCGTTATACGGTTTTTTAGTTGGGTTGTCTAGTCGTTGGGGAGAAGAAGCCAATCCGCCGTTGTATGTGGTGTGACGATTTTATTTGAAGTAATTTAATGAAAAACAAGGATTTGATTGAGATGGTGTTTGGCTCAAAAGTAAGAGGGAACGATGCTGCTATTTAAAAATAGCAACACCGCCTAGCAATGGTTAAAGCGACAATGTGTTAGTCCGCTAGACCTAAGAATTTAAATGGTTGGGCTGTTTTAAAGAAGCGGTTGGCTTTACCTGCATAGATATTTTCCTGATTTGGCCCAAGCTCTAACTTTTGAGTTTGGCCATTGGCAAAGTTAATATCTTTTAAATCTACCCAAAAGACATTTGGAGAAACTGCTGATTCAAAGAAATACAATTTATTTTTATGATCTACAACTGTGCGCCAGCGAGTAGATGAAATGTTTGGTTCTTCTGCGGTATTTAAGCCAAAAGGAACGGAGGCATTTCGAATCACACTAAACACACTGGCTAAAGTTTCTTTTGTAGGCGCATTTTTAGGAATGGCATGAGTGTAAAAAGAGGCGCGTGCAAAACGGTCAGAAGCACGGTTGGTTCCCGGTAACATGACGGTACCGCCAATTTGTTGCCAGTATGTGTTGAGTGCAAGCTGTTGATCGAAGGTTGGTGAATTGGTCATAACCTGATAGCTGCGATTATGGTGGATGACCTGTTTCCCATTAATATATTCGATAATGGCACTATCTCCAGAGGCATCAGAAATTGAAAGATGCAAGGTAGCAAGGCGTTTTTCACCTGGGATCGCATCGGTCACAATTGTAAAAGGTTCTTTTTGGAGTGCGGCGACAGCTTCATTGACTGTTGCAAAATTATCTAAAACATACTGTGCCCAAAGTGAAATACTTAAAGGCGGTTTTGTCGCAGTTTTTGGGTCTGGATATTGTGACTCAACTAACCAAAGTAAATTGGCAACGAGACCTTTTTCATTAACACCATCTGTTGTCGAAATATCATAGCCTGTGGCAACGACACTGCCGTATTTAGATGTCCAGTGAATTGATTTTGGCCCCGCCATACCTGAGCGTTTAACCTGACTTGGTAAAATCCATAAATTGGTCTGCATATCCGATTTCCAATCCATAGAACGTGCTGTCATAACGTTCTGATTGTCACCTAAATACACGACACGCGTACAAGCCATAGTCCAATCGGCAACTAAAAGAAGTGACGTTGCACAGAGTATTTTTTTTAATTTATGTTTCATTAAATTTTATCCTATTAAAAAATGGGAATATTTAGACCAAGAACAGGACCCTGCTCATGAATATTCCAGTGAAAATTTCCAGAACGATAATCTTGTTTGAAATAGCGATAACCCGCATATAAGTTGATGTCTCGGTTAAAGACCGCAACGTTGTAACCAAGATAAGCTTGTGCCAAAAGGGTATCTTTCGCACCTGCTGTAATTTCGGATGCTACGTTCCAAGGGGAATCAAAGTTGTAGCGAAGACGTGTTCCCCAAAAAAATTCATTCCAATTAATATCGGCTGTTTTACTTAAACCAAATGCCCCCAATGTGGCTTTTGCCTCGGTATGATGTATCCCAATAGTAGGTTCTACCGTGAGTTTAGGTCGTTGATTTATATTCTCGACAGGGGATCGGTAAGCCTGATAGTAAAGACCATAGCTGGTCTGCGTTAATTTGGTTTTTAGTGCAATTGGATATTGAAGAACTTGTTTATTTTCAGTTGTTTTTACCAGTTGCTGATCGATATAAATTCCCCAGTCACCTTTACTTAAATTGATGCGCCCCATAAAAAAATGGTCTAAATTTTTTACGGTTTCATGAAAAGGCTGTCGGACCTTATAGTCAAGGTTTCCATCGCTAATTGAACCATCAATGTCGGCTGCAAATATATATAAATCAGTATTTAAATGAAAAGGACCAGCCAAAGAATTGCTTAAATCATTAGCCGCAAATAACAATGGGCTGAATAACAGTGAACTGATCAAAACAGATGTTTTGTAAAATTGCATTGTTTACTCTTTATATATGATTTTAATAATTATGATTATGTAAAATGACTGAATGTTTTGTTATTTTTTGTTGCTTAATTGAAATTTTTGCAAATAAATAAAGATTAGAGTGCGATGAAATATTATGTGAGGGAGATGTGTTATCTCCCCAAGATCATTTCCAGCACAAATTTAGAGCCAATAAAACCAAGCGCCAATAAAAAGAAGCCAATTAGGGTAAAGCGAATTGCTTTTTGTCCACGCCAGCCAAATTTAAAATGCCCAATGAGCAGTGCACCATAAATAAACCATGAAATAATGCTAAACACGGTTTTGTGTGCCAAATGCTGTTGTAAGAAATTTTCGACCATAAAAAAGCCAAAAATCAGGGCGACACTCAGGGTAAGAAATCCTGTAATCAGCATATCGAATAATAAGGATTCCATGACCTGAAAGGGTGGTAGTAAATTCACCCATAAGCGCCGTTGTTTTTTCTTGAGCTCACGGTCTTGAAACCACATCAATACCGCTTGGATGGTTGCCATGAGCAATACCGCATAGGCAGAAAGCGATAAAATGATATGAATATCTAAGCCAATGGCATGTTCAAAGGCATATTGATTTGGCTGACTAAAGGCAAAACCGAAAATTAAACCGCTTGCAGCAACAGGAATCCCGATTAGATTCAATGCTGTGACAGGACGATAGCTGCTGTATACTATGCTTAACAACAGCATTAATCCTGAAGTAAAGGACAACAGGTTGAAAACGTCATAGTTGACACCATATGTTGTCAGCATGTCTTGTTCTAGGACAATGGCATGTAAAATTAAGCCAATTGCCAAAATGACGCGTATGAACCAGTGATTAGGTTCGCGTTTGGCAATAAGGTGTAAAAAGGAGTACCAAAAACCTGTGGTATAAGCGATTAATGCGAGTATTGTGTACACCAAGGGGAGACTGATCATGTCAAACCTTTGTTGGAGTAATGAATATTCATGCTATGCGATATAATTTCGAAGTGAACTCAAGTATCCTATAGCATTATATGCATAAATTTTCTATTTTTAAGAAAGATTTTTTGCAACAGGCCATTTTAAGCGGAATTTGCAATGTTTGATACCTTAACAGAACGACTCACGCAGAGTTTAAGAAATGTTACCGGCACAGGACAACTGACCGAAGATAATATTAAAGATACCTTACGTGAAGTACGTATGGCACTTTTAGAGGCGGATGTTGCCTTACCTGTCACTCGTGAATTTATTGCGAAGGTTAAGGAACAGGCATTAGGTCAAGAAGTTTTAACACAGCTTTCACCAGGACAAGCGTTTGTTAAAATTGTTCATGATGAACTCACCAAAATGATGGGTGAGGCGAATGAGAGTCTAGACCTTGCTGCAAAACCGCCTGTTGTTGTACTTCTTGCAGGCTTACAGGGTGCGGGTAAAACCACCACAGCTGCGAAACTTGCACGTTTTTTAAGTGAACGTCAAAAGAAAAAAGTCATGACAGTCTCTGCTGACGTATATCGTCCTGCGGCGATTAAACAGCTTGAAACTGTGTCTGGCGAAGTCGGTGCAGAGTTTATTCCATCTAGCGCAGACGAAAAACCAATTGATATTGTCAATCGTGCCATCGAACAAGCAAAAATTAAATTTGCGGATGTATTGATTGTCGATACGGCTGGTCGTTTGCATGTCGATGAAGACATGATGGATGAAATTAAAGCTTTGCATGCTGCGGTAAAACCAACTGAAACCTTGTTCGTGGTCGATGCCATGACAGGTCAAGATGCGGCAAACACGGCCAAAGCCTTTAACGATGCGTTGGCATTAACAGGGGTGATCCTGACCAAAACCGATGGTGATGCACGTGGTGGGGCTGCGTTGTCTGTTCGTGCGATTACAGGTAAGCCAATTAAATTTTTAGGAATGGGTGAAAAGCTCGATGCGCTTGAACCATTCCACCCAGAGCGTGTTGCACAACGTATTTTGGGTATGGGTGACGTACTTTCTTTGGTCGAAGAAGTTGAACGCAAAATCGACAAAGAAAAAGCCGAAAAAATGGCGAAAAAATTGCAAAAAGGCGGAACCTTCAACTTTGAAGATATGCTAATGCAGTTTGAGCAAATGAATAAAATGGGCGGCATGATGGGCTTCTTGGACAAGTTGCCGGGCATGAGCAATGCAGGTTTACAACAAGCCATTGAACAAGCCAACCCAGAAAAACAAATTAAAAAGATGGAAGCGATTATTCAATCGATGACCATTAAAGAACGCCGTAACCCAGACTTGATGAACCCAAGCCGTAAAAAACGGATTGCGTCAGGTTGTGGTATGGATGTTGCCGAAGTCAATAAACTGATCAAACAACATTCACAAATGGCAAAAATGATGAAAAAATTTGCGAATCCATCGGGTTTAGGCAAAATGATGCGTTCATTGGGCGGCTTGCAGAAACAATTTGGTGGTGGCGGTGGTATGGGGCCTCTATTTGGCAACAGCGACCAGAAAAAATAAGATGTTTAAGCGCTTGGAGTACAAGCGCTTTTTTATGCGGCTTTATAAATGGGGGCAGCAAATGTCACAAATAAAAATTTATGGATTAAATACCACGATAAAACAACACCGAGAAAAACTTTCAATCGCTATCCATCAGGCATTGGTAGAAGCACTGGATTATCCTGTCGATAAAAAATTTCAACGATTTATTGGTTTAGACTCAGAAAATTTCATTTACCCCGAAGATCGGACTGAGCAGTATTTGATTATTGAAATTTCGATGTTTGAAGGGCGTAGTTCAGTTGCCAAAAAGAAGCTAATTCATCTGATCTTTGAATATATTGAGCAGGCATGTGGTATTGCTGCGCATAGTGTCGAAATCACGATTTTTGAAACTCCAAAAGAAAACTGGGGCATACGTGGCATGGTCGCAAGTGAGTTGCAATTAAACTATAAAGTTGAGATTTAAGCCTACTCAAATCTTACTGCATTTGCTCTTACAAAATGGAAACAGTCCGCATTTTAACCTTGCTGTACTGTATTTTTAATAAAAACTGTATCTGTTTTGCCACAATAAAATTCTCTATTTTGAAATATATCATGACTTTGTTGATACAGATAAAGTTTGGTTGCACACTCAACAACGGAGATAAATATGTTAGCGCTCGTTACAGGGGCATCGTCAGGTTTTGGTTCTTCTATTGCACAAAAACTGGTTGAGTTAGGCTATAACGTGATTGGAATGGCAAGACGGGAAGAGCATCTTAATGCGCTGCAACAACAACTTGGAGAACGGTTTTTGCCGTTGGTATTTGATATTACCGATACGGCAGAACATTTAGCAGCAGCATTGTCAGACCTACCTGAAGCATTTGATATTCGTCAGATTGATGTTTTGGTGAATAATGCAGGATTAGCACTTGGTTTAGAGCCAGCAGATCAAGCCAAACTAGAAGATTGGTATACGATGGTTGATACCAATATTAAAGGGTTGCTGACGGTGACGCATGCGATGTTGCCGTATATGGTTGCCAAAAAATCGGGCCTAGTCATCAATATCGGATCGATTGCAGGCACATATCCTTACCCTGGTGGCAACGTCTATGGTGCGACCAAAGCCTTTGTGAAACAGTTTAGTTTAAACCTTCGGGCTGACCTTGCGGGGACGAGCGTTCGGGTATGTAACATTGAACCGGGACTTTGTGGTGGAACAGAATTTTCTCTGGTTCGTTTTAAAGGCGATGAAGAAAAAGTCAAAAGTTTATACGACAAGAAAAATCCGATTTTACCCGAAGATATTGCCAACACGGTGGCTTGGGTTACATCACAACCTGCACATATTAATATCAACCGTATTGAGATGATGCCAACCTCACAGTCATTTAATCCTTTAAAAGTGGTCGAAGCTGAATGATGTTTTATAGGAAATTAAAATATTGAAATCATTAAATTTCGACACTTTGATTTTGATATGACAACTATTCTTTGGGCGAATCATATCCAGCCTTGTTTGTGTGATGGGCACGGACAAGACAGGTGTTTGGCCATATAAAGACAAATTACAGATATGCGGTGTAATGTTGTAAGCCTTTTAACAGTAAATCTGCTTCCACTTTGGGTTGATAGGCCTCTAAATGTCGTGCAAAAAGTGCAGCATCGCCCCCTGTTAAAATGAGTTGCCGTGGTGATTGCTGCATGATTTTTTCAACAGTACTGATTAGTCCAAGCAAAACGCCATGATGCACACCATCGACTGTATTTCGTCCGGGAGTTAGCTGGTCAAAAGCAGAATCAGGGATTTGAATGCCTTTAGTGTTTTGAATCAGAGAATCTCGCTGTAGATATAAATTAGGTAAAATATAGCCACCTAAATGCTGCATACCCTCGGTTAAGTCAATGGTCAACGCTGTGCCACAGCCGACAATACATAGGTTTTGTTCAGGTTGAGCTACTGCTAACACCTGTAGCCAACGGTCTATTCCTAATTGTTTGGGATTATCGTAGCCACAGATTAAGCCTGCATATTCAGCATGAACCTGTGCAATGGACACAGGGGCTTGTAGGCGCTGCAAAATTTTGCTGATGCGTTGATTATTTTTTGCATCTAGAACAGACGAAATTCCGATTTTTTCAATCTTCATTTCTTGAAAAAAATGGATTAACCCGAGCAATAAATCGGCAGGGGATTGCAGGTGTAATTCAGCCCCATGTTGGATAATTTGCTCATTTTGGGTAATCCAGTATTTCAGGCGTGTGTTACCAAGGTCTAGCCATAATTGACGCATCAAACTCACTCCTGTTCGCTGCTAAGGCGCAAACGACCTTGGTAAAAAGGGGAGATACCTTGCTCGGTTTCGATGACGACAGCTCCATCGTTTTGAATACCTAACAGTGTGCCTGTGACCGTGCCTTGCAAATGTTCAAATTCAATTTTTTGATCTTTAAACATAGCCACATGGTTAAAGCGTTGTGCAAGGTTGAAACTGCCATGATTAAACCATTGACCTGCTTGCTGAATAGCAGTGTACATTTGGGCAATCAGTCCAAGGCGTGTGGTGTTTTGCAAGCCTAAATCTTCAAGTGAGGTGGTTTTCTGGTCAAGCTGTTGTAACTCGGGGAGAGACTTTAAATTAATGCCAACCCCAACAATTGCCTGATGGGTAGAAAGTGGCTCGACTAAAATACCGCCCCATTTGCCTTGTAAGCTGTAGAGATCATTCGGCCATTTGATATACAGTTGCAAGTCTTGTAATGCAGGCATGTGAATCAGGTTCAGCGCAACTTCAAGTGCAAGACGACCATCTAATGCTGTTGTGGTGTTGAGCAGGGTACTGAAATAGATATTGCCTTGGGGAGAAACCCATTGTCGTTCCCGTTGCCCTCGCCCTTGGGTTTGAGTTTCGCTACAGACCAATGCTGTTGAAATACCCTGTGCTGCCAGTGTGCGAATATCATCGTTGGTTGAGGTGGTACTTTGTTTTAATAAAATCACATCTGGGATACATTGTGCTTGCTCAAGGTATTGATGTAATTGGCGGGTTTGGGCGTCCATATTTTTGAATAAGTGTTAGGAAAACATAACATGGAGTTAATCATATATTTATTGATTGGTGCAATTGCAGGTTTTACTGCGGGCTTATTTGGTGTGGGTGGTGGGCTAATTATTGTCCCTATTCTTTATATCGTGTTTACACAGCAGCATTATGCGCCCGATCTTATTATGCATCTGGCACTAGGGACATCACTTGCAACCATTATGGTGACTTCTGTAAGTTCAATTATGGCACATCATAAAAGAGGGGCGGTACTGTGGTCAGTGGTGGCACATCTTGCTCCTGGACTGGTCATAGGCTCTTTTTTAGGTGCAGGAATAGCAGATGTGCTTTCAGGGCATAGTTTGCAGTTGATTATTGGTATTTTTGCGATTTGGGTGGCATCCCGTATGTTTCTGGGGGCAAATACCGTGGTGGATACCTCAAAACATTTGCCTTCTACAACACACCAAACACTAGCAGGCGGGGTGATTGGCATTGCTTCTGCAATTTTTGGGATTGGTGGTGGCTCACTAACGGTTCCATATTTAAACCATTATGGTGTGGTGATGCAAAAGGCAGTAGCAACCTCGGCAGCGTGTGGTTTTCCGATTGCTGTAGCAGGCGCACTAGGGTTCATTTTCTTTGGGCACCAGCAACATGTCTCGGTTCCACATACGTGGGGATATGTCCATCTCTATGCTTTTTTAGGCATTAGTTGCATGAGTTTTCTAACTGCAAAACTGGGGGCGAAGGTCGCGCATGCAGTGTCACCTGCGGTATTGAAAAAATGCTTCAGTGCTTTGCTATGCAGTATTGGCAGTTATTTTATTTATCAGGGGATTTTTCATTAGAAAAGACAGTTATTGACTGTGAAATCGGGATAAAAATTTGAAGAAAATGAATATTTGATTTGGTCATGATTCTTATATTTTTTAAATATTTATGTTGTTTAAAGTGAATGAAATACTGATTTTGAAGGCATCTGAAAATCAGAGTAAATCTCTAATTTTCAGATGATGATAGATTAAGTTATACAGCGATATTGAGTTTTAGAATTGAAGAAAAATAGAGGAAATAACGGCTCTATTTTTTCTTGGTGAATTCTAAATATTCTTGATAGGATTCGTCGGCAAAGCGTTTTAACGAATGTCCAATCGCAGCATATTGATATTCATTTAAATTTGCTAAAGACGCACGAGCCGAAGGATGTTCCACACCAAAACCTGAACCCGGCAAAAGGACAACCCCGATTTCATCTGCAATACGGAAAAGCAATTCAGTTGGATTCTTATTTTTCATAATCCAATCTGCAAAATCATCCCCATATAACTGACGTGATGTATCTTCTAAATTTACTAAAGTATAGTAATCAACCGAGTTTGGATCTTGAGGTAAATCAATTCCAAGCTGGCGATACAGTGCTTTGTTGCGTTCACGAACAACCGATTTAACGGCTTTTTTATAATTTTGGCATGAATCCATCATATTAAATAATGAGAACAACACCATTTGTACTTGCTGAGGGGTAGACAAGCCCGCAGTATGATTTAAGGCAACATTACGGCTATCGGCCACAATGCGGTCAATAAATTTGATCTTTTCTGGCTCGGTTGTGAGTGATCCATAGCGTTTTTTTAAATCCGCTTTATCTTGCGTTGAAAGATCTGCAATTTTTTGGTCAATGACATTGTCTTTACTGAGCGCAATTGTGCCTAAACGCCAGCCTGTTGCGCCAAAGTATTTAGAAAATGAATACACTAAAATAGTGTTTTTGGGACAAACTGCAAAAATTGATTTGAAGTTGTCTGCGAATGTACCGTAAACGTCATCGGTTAAAATGATCAAGTCAGGGCGTTTTTTGACAATATCTGCCAATATTGCCAAACCTTCATCGCTCATTTTTACTGAAGGAGGATTGCTTGGGTTGACCAGAAAGAATGCTTTAATTGATGGATCTTCAAGTTTACGCAATTCTGATTCAGGATATTGCCATCCTATGTTCGGATCGGCATGAATCAGAACTTCTTTTAGCTGGTAGTCATTTAGTTCTGGGATTTCTAAATATGGTGTAAAAACAGGGGCGCCAATGGCAATTTTATCGCCATAATCAATGATTTTATTTTCTTTTAATGAGTTAAAGATATACGCCATTGCAGCAGTACCGCCTTCAACAGCAAAAAGATCTAAGGTGCTTTTCGACATTCCTTGTACGCCCATTTCACGTAAAATATATTCTTTTACAATGGACTCGCTAATAGATAGCATTCGGTCTGGAACAGGGTAATTACACCCTAAAATACCTTCGACCATTTCAAGTAAAAAAGCATCGGCATCTAAGCCAAGTTGGTCACGTACATACGAGATGGCTTTTCCTAGAAAGAGAACCCCAGGTTTGTCACGGTTTTCAAGCACAAAGTTGTCAAATCGTTGTTGTAGTCCAACTGGGCGGGGGAACCCACCTAAACCTTCAGGCATATAAGAAAAAGAAAATTCTGATTCGGTCGCTGAAAATAAACCTAACTGAAAAAAAGCACGGCGTGGAACTGTTGCAAGAAAATTAGGATTACCCCGTCCTGCGTTTAACATCATTCTATCTGTTTTACTTTGTGCTAAAGCAATCAGATTATCTTTTAATTCGAATGGACTAAGTTTTGCGTATTTTGAATAATCGACGTTTGACATGCGGAAAAACTCCTTAATTATTGTACATCGTTTAAAATTTATATCGCCCAGTGATTAGACTAAACCGACAATGACTGGGCCGAGTAAAGTGAGGAATACGTTTGCCAATGCATAAGTAATGGCAAAGGGAACGGTTGGAATGGAGTTACCCGCTTTATCTAGAATGGCACCAAAAGCAGGGTTTGCGCTACGCGCGCCAGATAGCGCCCCAGTAAAGGCTGCAACATTGTTATATCGAAGCACATAACGTCCAAACAGCATGGTTAAAATCAGGGGAACAAGAGTGACAACCACACCGATTAAAAATAATGACAAACCACTGTCTTTAACGGTTTGAATTGCCTGTAAACCAGACTGTAACCCTACGGCAGCCACGAAACCCGCCAGTCCGAGATCTTTTAAGAGTTGGGATGCTGCCAAAGGCATATTGCCATGCAGTTGGTCACGACTTCTGAACCAGCCAAAAACCAAACCTGAAAGAAGCGCGCCACCGCCTGCACCCAAAGTGAGAGGAACACCGCCCAAACGAACAACGATCAGGCCAATGGCTAAACCAATTGCAATACCTGCGCCATGAAAAATCCAGTCTGTTTTTAAGCTTTCTGGAAGGGCTTGACCTGCTTCTTTAATGACTCGTTTTAAGTCACTTTGAGTACCATAAACAGTAATCACATCATCACGATGGAGAACATAGTCGTCCGTCAATGTGACCGATTCACTATTTCGTTTCACCCCTAAAATATAAATACCGTGTCTTAAATAAGGGGGCGTACTCGCTTTTAAATCACCTAAAGTTCGATTGATATATTTGGTATTTTTCAGGATAACGTCGGTCGTTTCCATGATTAATTCCATACCACTCGATAACTGTAGCTCTTTACCAATCTGGTCTGTGCTTGCGACCACATTTGCATGGCGACCAACAACAAGAACAATATCATTGGTTTGTAAAGTCAGATCTGCGCTGATATCGAGCAGACGGTCATTACGTTTTACTTTTTCAATCGTAATACTGGCGATTTGAGATTCTAAATCTTGAATCGTTTTCCCATTGGCCTGCTTAACCTGATAAATACGACTCACAATCTCTGGCATTGCCATTTCTTGTCCAGGTGCAAGTTCAATGGCGCCTTTTAGAAGTTCAGATTGTGCCTTGATTGCATCATCGCGAATTTCTCGCCCCATAAATTTAGGTAAGATATTCACACAAACAATAATTGCACCCAGTGAACCAAAGACGTATGTTACCGCATAGCCAATGGCGACATTGGCCTGTAGTTTTTGGATTTCTGCCAAGGGTAAGTTTAAACGGGATAAGGCATCGCCTGCCGTGCCGATAATCGCTGATTGTGTCATGCCGCCAGCGGCTAAGCCTGCTGCCAAGCCTTTATCAAGATGGAATATTCTGGCCATAACAAGCACGGTTACTAAACCGCAAACAGCCATGAATATTGCAAGCAAAATTTCTTTAATCGAACTTGGACCGAGGGATTTGAAAAACTGTGGCCCACTTTCGAAACCTACTGCATAAATAAATAATGCAAATAGAATAGATTTAACACCATTGTCGACAGAAACACCGATTAAGCTGAGTAGCACCGCCACAAGTAATGAACCCGCAACACCGCCGAGTTGGAACTTACCGATTTGGAATTTACCAATCCAGGAACCAATTGCAATTGATAAAAACAGCAGAATTTCAGGACTATGTTTTAATATGCTTTGCAGCCATTCCATTATTTCTAACCTCTCAATTTATCTGATTATTTAATTTAAGGGTTGTTGAAATTTTTGATCTTTATGAGGGATGTTTTGAATCAAGTAAAAAGTTATTTCCCATGCGCATAATGGTACAAAAAAAACACTACAATTCGTTGAATATATACATTTGAATAACAATATTATTTAACTATATAATATGTAAAGATAAAATATTTTGAAATTGTAGTTTTGATGGAAAAATAATAAATTCCTTATGAAATTGGACATAGTTTTTTATTGATAGCTGCCAAATTTTCGGTGCGAAAGTTGGTACATGCCTGATCATCTGCGATATAAAAATGCTTTATATTTTATGATGTAATATGGGAAGTTATTTTGATCAGAGGATGTTTCATTAGAAAAGATCATGATTTTTTATAAAGGTTAGAATGAAAAATTTAAATAAAATTGACAATGAATTATCTGAGAGTGGTTTTGATGCATTTAAAATATTTTTGAATCAGATCATCGAGGCGCTTGGGTTTGGAGGGGTTCATAATATTTGCATTGATCGTGGTGCAAAAGAATATCACGGCTTAATATTTGAGTATCATCATAAAAAGTATATTTTTAGACAGGCGAAAATAACACCCACCAAAGTTGGACAATTTATCACGCTTTGGAAAAGAGAGACGCCAACTTCGGATATTGCACCTTTTTCAGTGAACGATGGAATTGATGGTGTCATCATTGCGAATTTTGATGAAAATCGAAAAGGATATTTTATATTTGATCAAGCACAACTTGAGGAAAGAGGTATTTTTACCAAGAATGAAGTGGAAGGGAAACGGGCAATACGCGTTTATGCACCGTGGGTAAAAACGGTTGCGAAACAGGCTGTACAAACACAAAAATGGCAAATTTTAAACTTTGTAGAACTTGGACAAAACGACATGATGCTTCAAAAAGCCCAAGCACTTTTGACCTGAGTTTTAAATAAATGTGTATTGTATAGGTGTTAAAGGGCCAAGAATATTTGGTTTCTAGGGCGATATTGAGAGCGATGAATAAGCATTAAAATGATAAGAAAATGCCTATGAATTTGTTCTAGCATGGATGAAGTCGAACAACTGTTTATATTTTGAGCCGAAAATTGCAACAAGCTACTTTATTTATGTTCGTTTTTTACCGACACTTGCGGCTTGTGTTTTTAAGCAATTTCTTACACGTCGTTTAAAGAAAATCAGAACCTCGATTTGAGGTTGGGTTGAAGAAAACAATGCGACTTGTGGTTCACTCAGTTAGGACATTATGCGTTTAAGCAGTTTAAAACTTTCAGGCTTTAAATCTTTTGCCGATAGTACTACTTTACATTTTAAAGCCAATCGTAGTGCGATTGTGGGGCCAAATGGCTGTGGAAAATCCAATGTCATCGATGCTGTACGTTGGGTGATGGGCGAGTCAAATGCTCGTCAGTTACGTGGTGGCAATATGCAGGATGTTATTTTTACAGGTACGGCCAAACGTAAACCTGTGGGAGTGGCCAGTGTTGAATTGCGTTTTGAAAACACCTATGGAAAATTAGGCGGTGCTTATAATGCCTATAATGAACTTTCTGTGCGTCGTCAGGTCACACGTGAAGGAAAGTCTGAATATTTTTTAAATGGTACTCGTTGCCGCCGCCGTGATATTACCGACATTTTTTTAGGTACGGGTCTTGGGCCACGTTCGTATGCCATTATTGAACAAGGCATGATTAACCGTCTGGTCGATGCCAAGCCTGAAGATATGCGGGTTTATATTGAAGAAGCGGCTGGAATTTCACGTTATCAGGCACGTCGTCGTGAAACTTTGCAGCATTTGGAACATACCACACAAAATTTATCTCGTTTAGAAGACATTGCACATGAACTGAATGGACAATTAAAAACGCTTAAACGCCAAGCTGAAACTGCAATTCAGTATAAAGAACTCGAAACCCAAATCTATACGTTAAAAGTTGAAATTTTGTCTTTTCAATGCCAGCAAAGCACCCAGTTGCAGCAGGAATATCATGTGCAGATGGACACTTTGGGTGAACAGTTTAAGTTGGTTCGTTCTGAACTCACCACGCTTGAACACGATTTAACTTCAACCAATGATTTGTTTCAACGCCTGATTCAGCAGTCTTCGCCATTACAGCTTGAGTGGCAAACTGCCGAGAAAAAACGTGCTGAATTAGAGATGATGCTGCAACAAAAACAAGCCTTGTTACAGCAAAACAGTGGTCAATTGACCCAGTTTATTGAGCAGAAACAACACAATAAAGAACGTCTGCAACTGATCGAAATTCAGTTGGATGATCTGCTAGAGCAACAGGAACAATTGCAACAGCAAGTTCAGCAATATGAATCTGAAAATCAGCAAGATTTGCAACAAAGTGGCGATTTAAAAGTTCAATATCAACAAGCACAACAAGCATTTGAAAAAATGAGAGTGCAGGTTGAACAACAGCGTCAGAAACATGCCAATTTATTGTCACAAACAGAGCAATTACAGAAAAATCTGTTACGTCTGGAACATCAAAAAGAAACTTTGCAGGCACAGCAGCAACAGGTGAATACACAGGTTGAAGATGAGCAGATTCAGGATTTGTTGCAACATCAACAACAAGGGCAGCAACAGTTAAGCCAAATTGAACAACAACTGGCTGACTCTGAGGTACAGCGAGAGATTAAGCAACAGCAGTTGCTTGAAATGCAGCAGCAACGTACCGAAGTTCAGTCACAGATTCAAATTTTGCAGCGTGAGCAAAAGAATTTACAACAGCTTATGGCGCAGCAGTTGCCAACAGATCGGCAGCCGATTTTACAGTTATTGCAAGTATTACAGCTTGACCCGCAGGGCAAACCACATGCGGAACTGGTGGAAAAATTCTTGGCGAAATGGCTTTCGGCCGCCATGCTGGAATCCTCCATGTCATTTCAGACTGCACAGGCACGACAGGTCAAAGTCGCATCGACAACGATAAATAATGAAGTCGTTGGACTGCCGAGTTTGGCAACATGGATTGCTGAACCACAACTTTCACTGTGGCAACATGTGGCGATTGCACCGAGTCTGGACTATGCTTTGGCGCTACAAGCCGAGTTGGCAACAGGGCAAAGTATTTTAACTTTGGATGGTTACCACGTTGGGCAGGATTGGGTAGTCGGCCTGCTCTATGACGAAAGCAGTCAGGCAGCACAAGGCGCATTAAGCCATCAGGTTCGTCTGGATGAAATTGTACAAGAATTAATACCGCTACAGCAGCAATTAACGCAGTTTGTTCAGCAAATTTCGGATTGCGAACGAGAGCTACACCTTTGTCAGCAGCAACAGCAACAATTAAAACAACAGTTGAAAGAACAGCAGCAACAGCAACAGCAGCTTGATGTTCAAATTGTGAAAACGCAAAGTACCCATCAGGCATTTGCTGTACAGCAGCAACAACTGACACAGCAATTACAACAACTTGCCGAGCAGCTTGAAGAAGATGCCATGCAAAAAGATGATCTGGAAATTGATCTGCATGCAGCGCAGTTAAAGCTAGATCAGTGGTTACCTGAACATAAACAGTTGCAAACCAAAGTTGAAACGCTTGAAATTCATGTGATGGCGCAGCAAGAAAAGCAACAATTTAGCCAACAGCATTTAGATGAAAACCGTCAGCAGTTGTCACAGGTGAATCAGAAAATTGAGTTGTTGCAAAAAGACCAAAGCTTTTTCACGACGCAGCAGCAACAGCTACAGCAGCAAATTGGGCTGGCTCAAAATTTTGTAGATCCTATTCAGCTTGAATTACCGCATTTATCGAGCCAGTTAGACACACAAACACAATTGACCGAAAAACTTGAGCAACAGTGGAGCCAGTGGCAAGCTGAGTTAAATAGTGTGCAAGAGCGTCAGCAGCAGTTCACCTCAAAACGTCATGAATACCAACAGCAAGATGAGCAATTACGCGCTGAACTTGAACAAAAACGACTGGCTTGGCAAGCGGCAAAGTCTGATTTAGAGCATTACACCGCACAATTGGCTGAACTGGAGGCAAAAAAATTGCCAGAGGTTCAAATTGATCTGGCACAGCATCAGCAACGCTTACAGACTGCCCAACAAAAATTTGCCAAACTGGGCGCGGTGAACTTGGCTGCCTCGGAAGAGTATCAGGATATTTCGGCACGCCATGCAGAATTGACACATCAAATGCAGGATTTGGAAAATACCGTTGAACAATTGCAACAGGCAATGAAGAGTATTGACCAAGAAACCAAAAAACTGTTTATGACCACATTTGACCAGATCAATGCTGAATTAAAAGACTTATTTCCAAAAGTGTTTAATGGTGGCGAAGCCAGTTTAAGTTTAGAAGATGACTGGCAATCTGGTGTGAAACTCATGGCGCGACCACCGGGTAAACGTAACAGTTCATTGGCACTTTTATCAGGTGGAGAAAAAGCACTGACTGCATTGGCATTAGTTTTTGCAATTTTCCGTTTGAATCCTGCGCCATTTTGTGTTTTAGATGAGGTGGATGCTCCTTTGGATGATGCCAATGTGCAACGGTTCTGTAATTTGGTAAAAGAACTTTCAGAACAGGTGCAATTCATTTACATTACACATAATAAGCTTGCAATGACGATGGCAACCGATTTACTAGGTGTAACCATGCCTGAACCGGGTGCATCGAAACTTGTCACTGTGAATTTAGAAGAAGCGAAAGAATACGGGTTAGTAGCGGAGTCATAAGATGGAAATCTCGACCATTGCGGGTATTGTTGTCGCGGTGATCATTATTGTATTTGGTATCGTTTTATTATTTAGAAAGCCAAAAGAATATGTACCGTCATTAGAATCAGAATTACATATTAACCCTGAAACGAATCAGCCAGTTATTCCACGGTTTGTTCGGGATCAACTGATTCAGGTTCAGCAAGAACCTGAGTCTGTGGTAGAACAAGCGAAGCCACATGTTGAAGATGTAGATCAAGATAAAGACAAAGCCGAAATGCTCAGCACTGCTGAACCTTTGGCTAAAGATGTGGCAATACCAGTTGCAACTGAAGCACAACCAGCAAGTGCAGAGCAACCTGCCGCTGAACAGGTTGAAACAGTATCAGCGGCAGATACAGCAGAAGCATCTCAGGAAGATGTTGCCAAAGATGCAGAAGCAACTGCTTCGGTCAAACCAGCGCCTGAGCTGCGTTTAAACCCCGAAATTGAAACAGCAGAAATTGCAGCGTTTGAAGATGAAAGTTCAATTCTGGATATTCATTTACACGAACAGCAACGCTACGATGATGAAAGTGCATTATCCAATGCCGAATACATTATTGCTTTAAACGTATTTCCGAACCCGCGTAAAGTTTTATCTGGTGATAAAGCGCTGAAAGTGTTGCTTAAATACGGTTTACGTTTTGGTGAGCTTTCTTGTTTTCATCGTTATGAAAAAACTGAAGAGCCAAGTCCGCTGATGTTTTCTGTGTTGCGTATGACCGATGAAGGACCTTCAGGTTTTGACCTTGAAACCTTGTCTGCTGAACAAGTGCAAGGTTTGTCGTTCTTCTTGGCATTGCCTACACCGCATGCACAAACTGGCTTTGACATGATGGTGAGTATTGCAGGCTTAATTGCGCGAGATATTGACGGTAAAGTGTTTGATGAAAATAACTGTGAACTTACGCAACAGTTAAAAGAACATTGGCGCCATCAGGTGATTGACTATAAATCACAGGCAGCATCGGCTTAATTTTTAAAAATTTGATTGTTTAAACATCTAGGGCGGAGCAGATCCGCCTTTTTATATGGCGAAATTGATTATGGTGGAAACAAAGGCTGTTGTGGCACAAATGCGACAACTGATTCAAATCATTGCAAAGCACAACCATGCCTATTATGTCATGGATCAGCCTAGCATTGCCGATAGCGAATATGACCAACTTTTTCATCAACTCAAAGCCTTAGAACAGCAGCATCCCGACTTGGTGCAACAGGATACACCGACGCAGCGAGTAGGTGGCAAGGCCTTGTCAAAGTTTGAAACAGTGACCCATGCTGTCCCGATGCTGTCCTTGGGGAATGTGTTTAATCAGGAAGATTTATTTGCCTTTGCCCGCCGTGTTGAGGAACGCTTGCCTAATCAGGCGGTACAATATGATGTTGAATTAAAACTAGATGGTCTGGCGATTTCACTGTGGTATGAAAATGGCGTTTTGGTTCGTGGTGTGACCCGTGGTGATGGTGAAACAGGCGAAGACATTACTCAAAATGTGAAAACGATTCGTAATTTGCCAAAAGTTTTATTAAGCGATCAAATCGAAATACCTGCATTGCTTGAAGTTCGTGGTGAAGTCCTGATTCCAAAATCAGGCTTTGAGCGTTTAAATGCAGAACAAGAAACCAAGGGCGAAAAAACTTTTGCCAATCCGCGTAATGCTGCCGCAGGAAGTTTAAGACAGTTAGACCCTGAAATTGCAGCATCACGTCCTTTGGCGTTTTATGCGTATGGAATTGCCCAATGTGAGCCAAATCATGGTTTGACGACCATGCATGACAGTTTACACTGGCTGACAAAACTGGGTTTTGAAATTGCTGAACGTCAGTTCTTGTGTAAATCGATTCAAGAAGTACAACAAAAATATGAATTGATTCAGCAACAACGTCCTGACTTATCGGTTGAAATTGATGGCATGGTGATAAAGGTTGATGACTTAAAACAGCAGCAACAGCTCGGATTTTTAAGTCGTGAACCGCGTTGGGCAACGGCATATAAGTTTCCTGCAGAAATTGCGTTGACCACAGTTGAAAATATTGACTGGCAAGTGGGACGTACTGGCATTTTAACCCCTGTTGCACGTTTAAAACCTGTATCGGTAGGTGGTGTAACCGTATCGAATGTCACGCTACACAACATTGGTGAAATTCACCGTTTAGATATTCATATTAAAGATCAGGTCAGTATTTATCGTAGTGGCGATGTAATTCCTAAAGTGGAACGGGTCTGGGCAGCAGTTCGTCCTCAAGACGCGATACAAGTTTATTTACCAGAAAAATGCCCTGTCTGTGATTCGCCTGTGGTGATGCCAGAAGGGGAAGCTTTGGCACGTTGTTCGGGTGGTTTGTATTGCGCAGCGCAACGTATCGAGGCGATTCGTCATTTTGTTTCACGTAAAGCCATGGACATTGAAGGTTTGGGTGATCGGTGGGCTGAATCTTTATTACATTTGAACTTATTGAATGATGTTTCTGATATTTACCAATTGCATCAGCATCGAGAAACTTTGCTCGGTATTGAAAAAATGGGTGAAAAATCGGTTCAAAACCTGATTGATGCCATTGAGGGCAGCAAAAAAACCACATTTGCACGTTTTATTTATGCGTTGGGAATTCGTGGCGTGGGTGAAACCACAGCACGGATGTTAGCCACGACCTTCCAAACCCTAGATGCCTTGCGTCAGGCCAATATGGATGATTTGAAAAAAACGCCTGATGTTGGGGATATTACCGCAGAATGGATTGTGGACTTCTTCCAGGCGACACATAACATTGAAGTGGTTGATCGGTTACGGGCAGCAGGGATTCATTGGGATGCACCAACAGCTCCAACACGTCAGCCACTCAATGGTGAAAGCTGGGTGCTTACAGGTACATTGGCACATTTAACCCGAGATCAGGCGACACAAATGTTACAGGCATTAGGCGCACGAGTCAGTGGTAGTGTTTCAAGTAAAACTAAGTGTGTTGTTGCTGGCGAAAAAGCAGGCTCTAAACTGGAAAAAGCTGAAAAATTGGGTATTAGCGTCATTTCTGAAGAGGCGTTTATTGCATTGATGGCTGACTATGGACAAGCCATTTAATGCTACCCAATATGTTTGGTTACAAATCCATTTAGCTCCTTTTTTGAGTTAAATTGATGTATACGGAAGCCTTTAAATTTACTTAAAGGCTTCTTTTTTATTTAAAAAAGCCACAAAACTTAATTGCTAATGGGTATGTTTCTCATTTTAATTTGATAAAAATCATGTACTTAATAAAATATAATTTTTGCAAAACAGTCAAAAAAACAGCATAATAATCCCATCAGAAACAGGAGAAGAATTATGCGTGGTAATCCAGAGGTCATTGACTATCTCAATATGTTGATCGGTGGCGAACTGGCTGCTCGTGATCAATATCTGATTCATTCTCGTATGTATGAAGATTGGGGACTCAGTAAAATCTACGAACGTATTGATCATGAAATGCAAGAAGAAGCAGCCCATGCCGATGCGATTATTCGTCGTGTATTGTTCCTTGAAGGCACACCAAATATGAACCGTGAAGACATTGAAGTCGGTACGGATGTTGTGAGCTGTTTAAAAGCGGATTTGGCACTTGAATATCATGTGCGTGAAAAATTAGCGCAAGGCATTAAGTTGTGTGAAGAAAAAGGTGACTTTATTAGCCGTGATATGTTGCGCAAGCAATTGGCTGACACTGAAGAAGACCATACTTATTGGCTAGAAAAACAGATCCGTTTAATCGAGTTAATGGGACTTCAAAATTACATCCAGTCTCAAATCTAATTTAAACGCTAAAAAGCAAGGCAGTATTTCAACATACTGCCTTTTTTATTGCCGTATAAAAAAAACAAGACGCATATAAAAAATCGTAAAGAAGCACTTTTGAAGGGTTGGCCTTCAGTTTATGATTTTTGTCCGATGTATGAATGATGTGATTAAAAATGTTATACATCAGGATGATAGATTGAGCATACAATATTCTGATTCAGATATTTTTCTGAGTAGCATGAAACAGGCAAGAATGGTACCTGAAGTTAAAATGCAACAAAAACTGGCGCAAGGACAGTCAGGGAACGCTTAGGGACTTTTGAATAGGCAAAGTGCCGTGCGCGTTTGCCTGAGATTTGGATGAGAAAATTGAAATCCAAGAGCAATCCATTTTAAAAGAAATTGAATGTAACTTTAACTGTAAAAAGCAGTATGGTTATATCATGAACATATAACAGGCAGAAAATAGGTGGTTTAAAAATGGACAGTAATAATAACAGCAGTAAAAAAGCCGATAAACCAGCAGTACAGTGGTTGAATAAGCCAGAGGATCATGATTATCCTGCTGCGGCTTCGTATTTGAATCTTATTTTGGACAGCGATAGCGTCAAGAAACTGACTGCGGATTTGCAAGATGCCAAAGTGGTGACATTTAAATCTAAAGATTTATTACGTGCAGCACAGTTACCATTACTTGATGAACATAATTATCATGTGGCGCATGATCTGAGCAAAATTAACCAAAATAAGTCGTTATCGCCTTTGTTATTGGTGCGGGATACGAAACTGCGACGTTTAATCATAGCCGATGGTTATCATCGACTATGTGCAGTGTATTTATATGATGAAGATACACTTATTCCGTGCCAGATTGTTTCGTTGAATGGATAACCTCAGGGGTTGAGTGAGGCAATACCATAAAGTTGGCAGTACTTCGTGCAATGAGTTTTTGCTGTTGCCATGCAGTACTTTCAATATTTAACACGGTATTGCCTTGTTTAATAAAACGGCATTTGGTGATCACTTCTCCTACATGGCATGGACGAAAAAAGTCGGTATTGAGGTTAATGGTTGTTGCCGCTTTACCCTGATTGGCAAGGACTGAAAACAACCCCATGACATCATCTAGCATGGCACAGATCATGCCGCCTTCAATGGTGCCACGTGGATTGGTAAAGCTTTCCAGCGCCAAATAGCGAATTCCAAGTTCGCAGGTGTCGGCATTCCACTGAATATCATGACCGCCAAGTAAATGGTGAATTGGGGGTAAGTTGTTTAAAATATCCATAGCAGTTTTGTCCATGATCTTGTTAGCCAAGCGTTATTTAAATTTCCATGTGTAGTCAATATTAATACGAGTTTCATTGGCAGGTTTAATATTGGCTTTGGCTGACATATTGTTGTCATACATGGCATAACGCGCACGGAGTCCCAAATTTTTTAACCAGCCTGTTTGAATGGTATAGCCGATATCAAAATCGGTTTCGTGTTCTTTCATGTGTGTGCCACCTAAGTTGGGTGCATAAATATCACGTCCCATCGTGTAGCGGGTCATAAAACGTAACCCTGGAACATAGTTTTTAAAATCGTATTCATAGCGGAAGCTATAGACTTTTTCTTTCGGATTTAAAAATTCTGCTGGCCATGTATCGATTAGTAAACCTGTTTCGCCCCCTGTCAAATACGGAAATGCGGTGCTGCCAAAATGATGAAACGTACTGAATATAAATTTATGGTTTTGGTGTTTAAGTTCAAAATTTGAATGGTATAAGTCGTTATCTACAAGTCCTGCTTTTGCCTGACCGTCTTTTCGGCTGCGATAATACCGTAGCTGAGAGTTCAGACTGGTTTGATCTGAAAATTTATATAGATAGCTTGCACCCACCATCGTTTGTTGATAGAGGTTGTTGACACTCATATAAAAGGCAGTCAGCTTGACAGGAGGCATCAACTGATAGTAGCCACCTACATAATACAGCCCATTGGTTTCAGCCGATTTAAAGCGACCATTGACCCCAGAAATCCGCATATTTTCATAGTTGGTTGAATCGCGCTGGTTGACCTGATTAATATAAGCTGCCTGAATGTTTAGATCCTGAATGTCTTTTGAATCTAATGAAACGCCTCGATAGGTTTGTGGTAGCAAGCGCGCAGGGGATGCGACCAGCACAGGCGTCATTGGCAGTAATGTACCCACTCTCATTTCAGTTTGGCTGACTTTTACTTTCCCTGTTACGCCGATTTCACCGTAAGAATCTGCCGGTTTATTGGTCACAGGGTCACGAGGTAAGTTGCCTGTACCTGCATATTTTGCATCGGCACTGAGTTTAAAGCCTGCTGTTGCTAAAACATCAACACCAAAGCCAATGGTTCCTTCGGTATAGCCCGAGTTTGCCTTGAAAATAAAACCTTGTGTCCAGTCTTTTGCTGCGGGATAAGCAGATTGTTCCTGAAAATCCCGATCAAAATAATAATTTCGTGTGGTGAGTTCAATTGTGGTTTTGTCGATAAAATCTCCAGCAAATGCAGAGCTAGAGAGTATTAGTGTTGAGTAGATCCATGGTTTGTACATTATTTTTCATCCTGAAAAATGAGAATCTGCTGACATTTCATCAGTCGTTGATGTTGTAGGCTAAAATGAGGACGTGATTCTAAATTTTAGAATGGCACGACCATGCTCAATCCTTTCCCTAGGTTTGAGGTTATTTTAGTGACAACCCGATAAACATGATGCAACATTCCCTGTGTTGCGTCAGATGAATGATAAGCAGTATCTAGATTATTGTTTTAACTTCATTCATTTGATTTTATTTTGATCAACTGAATGGATTTATTTCCCTAAAATTTCTCTTGCAACAATCTCCTTCATAATTTCGTTGGTTCCTCCATAAATTTTTTGGACGCGCGCATCGACAAAAAAGCGTGAAATCGGGTACTCCTGCATATAGCCATAACCACCAAAAAGCTGGAGTAATTGGTCAATCACCTCACATTGGGTATCGGTAATAAAGCATTTTAATGCCGCAACATGGCTGACACTGAGTTGGTTATCGCGATAAAGCGTTACACATTGCTCGACAAATGCCTGTGCTGCTTTGGCTTTAATTTGCGCATTGGCAATGACAAAGCGGGTGTTTTGCATTTGGCTGAGCAGTTGCCCAAAAGCCTTGCGCTGTAAAATGTAGTCTGTGGTGAGTTGAATGGCACCAAAAATAGAACCGAGCGCCATTTTTGAAATACTAAGCCGTTCACGAGGTAGTTCCTGCATCAGATAGGCAAAGCCTTTGCCTTCTTCACCTAGACGCTGAGTGACAGGGACTCGAACTTGATCGAAAAATAGTTCAGCCGTGTCCTGCGCATGCAGTCCAATTTTTTTGAGTGAACGACCTTTGGTTACGCCATCTAGGTGAGCATCGACCAAGAGGATTGAAATGCCTTTGGCTCGTGCCTGCGGATCAGTTTTAGCCACCAGTACGATTAGGTCAGCGTGTAAACCATTTGAAATAAAGGTCTTTGAGCCATCAATCACATAGTCATCACCTTCTAAAATGGCTTGGGTGCAGATGGCTTGTAAGTCTGAACCTGCATTGGCTTCGGTCATGGCAATGGCAGTGACCACTTCGCCTGTAACCATTTTGGGAAGCCAATATTGCTTTTGTTGTTCGGTGCCGATGTTTTGTAAATAGGGTGATACCAGTTCGTTTTGTCCACCAATCGCAACGGCCAATGCTGTAAAACCTGCCTGCGCGGTTTCCTGTACCAGCATCAATGAATATTCAACAGGTGCGCCATAGCCACCATATTCTTCGGGGACATCTACACACAAAAAACCATTTTCCCCAAGTGTGTTCCAGAGTTCGCGTGGCATAAAACCTTGTTCTTCCCATTGTTCATAATAGGGAGCAACATGTTCATTTAAGAACCGTCGATAATTGTCTCGGAACAGTTCAAATTCGCTTTCGTTTTGCATATCTGACCTTTAATTTTTGGCAAAGTCCAAGAAAACCCAAATTAAAAAATTGAGTTTTTTGTTTTATCTATCTGTTAGTTTTTGATGATCGGAATACGAATAATCAATGGGTTATCACTTTGTTTCTGATATAACGTCTGGATAAGATCCGCACGTCGTTTCACAATATTGCCCTGATTTAGATTGCCTTTGTCGGTGATTTCACCTGTATCGAGTTGCGGTGGTTCGACCATTAAATACAACATTGAAGCCGTGTTTGAACTGCCCGTTGCATCTTTATTAAAGCCAACGAGAAATTGACGGAACCATTGCTGAATTTTTGGGTTTTCCAAAATTTCTTTCGGGCTATGCTCAGAAATGGAAAGATCGGCATAGTGTGCGCAGGCATCGAGTTTAGGAAAAATGAGCAAACCAATCGCATCAAGATTAGAACCAGTAATACACACGTCTTGTATCAGTAAATTCCCCTGAATCAGCACTTTATTCCGCAAAGTACCAACATTGACGAATGTCCCTGTGTTGAGTTTAAAATCTTCGGCAATGCGCCCGTCATACATCAAGCCTTGGGTTGGGTCTTGTGCATCGACCAGACGTACTGCATCGCCCGTATGGAAAAAGCCTTCATCATCAAAGATGGTGCTGTTTTGGTCTTCTTTTAAACGCCAGTAGCCTTTCATGACATGTTTGCCACGAACACAAAATTCGAGTTTGTCACCATGCGGAACCAGTTTGATTTCACAGCCTGGCGCAGGGTAGCCAATGAACCCCGCCATGACTCGTGGCCCTGTGGTAAAGGCACAAGAAGGTGCAGTTTCAGTCATGCCGAGTCCACTCATGATTCGGATTTTTTCGCCACAATGCTGTTGTGCAATTCGATCAAGGCGGTTCCATCCTGCTTCAGATAGGGCTGCACCTGCAAAGAATAAAATTTTGACTTTGGCAAAGAAACGATCTCGCAGTTGTGCATCTTGCTCTAAGGCATTGGTTAGTTCTTCCCAGCCTTTAGGGACGTTTAAGTAAACCGTTGGTGAAATTTCTTTGAGGTTCTGAATGGTTTCATCAAATTTTCCTGCAACAGGCTTGCCATCGTCAATGTAAATGGTACCGCCATTGTAAAGTGCAATACCGACATTGTGGCTGCCACCAAAGGTGTGATGCCAAGAAAGCCAGTCTAAAAGTACGGGTGGCGTTTCTTCAAATTCGGGGAACGTCTGTAACAGCATTTGCTGATTGACACACAGCATTAGGTGGGTTGTCGGGACTGCTTTAGGGAGTTTAGTTGAACCCGATGTGAACAAAAACTTGGCAATCTGGTTTTCATCTAAAGTCTGATAATAGCTTTGTACATCGGTTACAGGAGTGTCTAGCAAAGACTGAAACGATGTACAGGTTTGACTACCCACAATGCCCGTATTGGTCACAATTTCAATATCAGAACCAGCACAAGCTTCAATAGCTGCTGCAAATACCTGACCCTCATTGGCAAAAACAAGGCCTGGGGTGAGGACTTCAAACACATGTTTGAGCTTGCCAAAATCTTTGGAAATGAGTGAATAGGCAGGGGAAACAGCCGAAAATGGCACGCCTGCCAACATCGCTGCCATCGACAAAACCAAGTGCTCTAGGTCATTTCCCGAAAGAATCACCAAGGGGCGTTGCTGACTCAAGTTACGATGATGCAATGCCTGTGCAATATGCCATGCACGTTGTAATGTTTCAGCGTAGCTGAGTTTGACCCATTCACCTTGTAAATTACGTTTTGCCGCAAAGATATGATCAGGTTGGGTTTGTGCAAAATGAATTAAACGATCCGTTAATTTTTGCGGATAATTTTTCAATTTTTCTCGTGGATTGATGTATAACACATCGCCACGATAGGCATAATCAATTTCATGCCGCCCTAATTTCACATATCTTTCGCGGTCTTGTGTTTGGGTCGCCTTAATTTGCATTGCTTTCACTCCTTGGAAAGTGGTGCATCACCGCACATTTTTTGTATTGCCTCATGCAATATTTATTGTTTATATCTGACTGAATGATGGGTTAAAGGGGGTAGTGGCGTGGCTGAGTCTGAATGGTGATCCAGCGTAATTCGGTAAATTCTGAGACCGAAGCTTTACTACCAAAACGGCCATAACCGCTCGATTTTGTTCCGCCAAAAGGCATTTGTGCTTCGTCGTGTACCGTTGCACCATTAATATGGCAAATCCCTGAATCAATCTGTTTTGCAACATCTAGCGCCAGTGCAAGGTCTTGGCTAAACACAGCCGAAGAGAGTCCAAATTCACTGTCATTGGCTAAAGCGATACCTTCTTCAACGGTGTTAAAGCGCTGTACGGTACAGACTGGGCCAAACGACTCTTCACGGTACAGTAACATGTCAGGTTGAATATTGAGTACCACCGTTGGTTGCATGGTCGTTTCTTGGATTTGAATTCCGAGCGGTAAATCTGCTCCTTTGTTTTGAGCATCTTCAAGCAAATGTTGAATACGTGACGCAGCACGAGTACTTTCCAAAACGCCTAACGCATATTGGGTGTGAAAAGGATTACCTGCCTGAATAGACCGTGTTTTTTCAATCAGTTTGGCAATGAATTGCTCTGCGATCTGGTCTTGAACCAGAACTCGTTCAGTGGACATACAGATTTGTCCTTGATTAAAAAATGCACCGAAGGCTACGGCATTTACAGCTTCATCCAAATTTGCATCGTTTAAAATAATAACGGGTGCTTTACCACCGAGTTCGAGTAATACTGGTTTTAAATATTGGGCAGCCGTTTCTGCAATAATTTTTCCAACTTTGGTTGAACCTGTGAAATTAACGCGTTTTACCGCAGGATGTGCGACCAAACGCTCGACAATTTTTGGTGCATCTTGAGCAGCATGCGTAATGATGTTGACCACACCATCGCCCAAACCCGCCTGATTTAAAATTTCACCAATGAGTCGATGCGTGGCAGGGCAGGCTTCTGAGGCTTTTAGGACGACGGTGTTACCACAGGCAAGCGGCATGGCTAAGGCGCGTGTGGCTAAAATGATGGGTGCATTCCACGGTGCCATTCCCACCACCACACCGCAGGGTACACGAACCCCCATCGCAAGATTACCTGGAACATCGGAAGGAATCAGGCTGCCGTCGATTTGTGTGGTCATGGCAGCCGCTTCACGCAACATATTGGCAGCAAGATACACATTAAACCCATACCATGTTGCAGTTGAACCTGTTTCGCGCATTCCCACTTCGATAAAGCGTTCAGTATTTTGATCCATAAGATCAGCCGCTTTGAGCAAGCGTAAACGCCGTTCAGTCGGGGAAAGTTTTGACCAGATCTTAAATGCCTGTTGTGCTGATTCGATGGCATGATCTACATCGGCTAAGGTTGCAGCCGCTGCAACGGTTGCGACCTGACCATCGACGGGGCTGATCCGTTCAAAGGTATTTTGATCTGATGCATCTAGCGATTGACCACCAATGAGTAATTGTACATGTTGCATGAGGGTATCCTTACCAAAATAAAGTGCTATTCCATTAGCCTGTACGTTTGTAGCTTTGTAAACCCGGTTTAATGGATTTTTCATCTAAGAACTGTTTCATGCCTTCTTGACGGCCATTTTCTGTATCACGTTGAATACATTGGTCTAATTTGGCATATAAATAATCTTCGTTTTGATCCCATGTCAGTTCACGGCAGCGTTTAAAGCCATTTTTTGCAGTACGCATTACCACAGGGTTTTTCTCAAGCAAGATATTGGCAAGTTCAGTGACTTCAGCTTTAAGTTCAGCTAATGGAACGCTTTTGTTGATAAGTCCCATTGCTTCAGCTTCTTTACCGCTAAAGGTTTTTCCCGTCATGATGTAATACAAGGCAGTACGATGACCAACCGTGTCAGCCATCGCTTTGCTGACTAAATTGCCCGGTGGAATTCCCCAGTTGATTTCAGACAAGCCAAAGGTTGCCTCATCGGCTGAAATGGCTAAATCACATGCTACAAGAGGAGAGAAACCACCGCCAAAACACCAGCCATTGACCATCGCGATAGTCGGTTTTGAATACATGCGTAACAGTTGCCATTGCCAACGACACGAGTCCCGACGAATTCGTTCCTGAAAAATTTCAGGCTGTTCATCAACTTCACGGAAGTATTCTTTCAAGTCCATGCCAGCAGTCCATGAGTCACCAGCGCCAGTTAAGACCAAAACCTTTGCATTTGCATCGAGTTCGAGTGTTTCAAGAACATCAATCATTTCTCTGTTGAGTGTTGGGCTCATGGCATTTTTCTTTTCAGGGCGGTTAAACGTCACCCATGCAATCCCTGCTTCAACTTGAACATCAACAGTTTTCCAGCGGTTTTGATATGTCATCGTCTTACTCCTTGTGAATGACAAAATTCGGTCGTTTTAATTAATTTAATATCAGTTAAACTTACATTCAAGTCTTTTTTCATTCTTTTTTGAAAATTTAAATAAGTATTTGAAATTTTAATTAAAAATTATTTATACAATTTTTGTTTAAATAAAATCATTGCATTTTAAATCAGTTTAGCTGATATTTTTTAAGTCGTGTTTTTATAAGCATGAATAAAAAAGGATTGAATGGATAGATCAATCGATAGGAACAAGGAAAAGACTATGAATCAAGCAGTCATGCATTCAGGGCAGGTCAAGATTACCTTATTGCTCTGTTTTGCAATCGCAATTTTTGAAGGTTTCGACCTTCAGTCGATGGGGGTTGCCGCACCCCGAATGCGGGCAGAGTTTTTATTGGATAATGCACACATGGCATGGGCCTTTAGTGCTGCAACATTGGGTACCTTACCAGGCGCTGTTCTGGGGGGACGTCTGGCAGATAAAATTGGGCGGAAAAAAGTTTTAATCTTTAGTATTTTACTGTTTGGTGTGATGTCAGTTTTAACTGCATTTGCCAGTGACTATAACATGTTGTTGCTCATTCGGTTTTGTACGGGACTGGGCATGGGCGGTGCGCTACCGATGATGATTACACTGGCATCGGAAGCTGTGCCTGATCATCAAAAAGGTCTTGCGGTCAGTATTATGTATAGCGGTATACCCTTTGGAGGCATGATGACGTCCTTTGTTGCCATGGCTTTGACAGGGGATACTGAATGGCGACATATTTTCTATATTGGCGGGTTAGCGCCAGTATTGTTAATTCCATTACTTTTAAAATTTTTACCAGAGTCCAAGGCTTATATAAAAAGCCATGTTACTTCTTCGACAACCCCATTTTTAGAGGTAATTTTTGCCAAAGAACGCCGTTTTCATACATTGCAAATCTGGCTAAGCTTCTTTTGTACCTTGGTTGTTTTATATCTGCTGTTGAACTGGTTGCCATTGCTGATGGGGGCTCAAGGCTTATCTAAAATACAGGCAAATTACGTACAAATGGGCTATAACCTTGGCGGTATTGTAGGTTCAATCATGATGGGAATGTTGCTAGATCGGCTACGCATGAGCCTCGTGGTGAAATTTATTTATATCGGAATTTTGGTGGCACTCTGTTGTCTTGCAATCTCACCAACCGTGGCGTTATTGGTTGTCGCAGCAGTTGGATGTGGTATATTTATCGTTGGTGGGCAGGCAGTCTTGTATGCTTTGGCAGCGCTGTTTTATCCAACTGAAATGCGAGGAACGGGCGTGGGAACGGCAGTCGCTGTAGGGCGCATCGGGTCATTTGTCGGTCCTTTATTTGCTGGAATGTTACTTTCAATCGGCAGTAGTTCAACCATTGTGATTGGTGCAAGTATTCCAGTGATTTTTATCGCCGCAATTTCAGCGTTAATGTTGGTGCGTAAACCCAAAATAACGCCGACTGTCACTTATAAAACAACCTGACATTTATTTAGAGAAGTATGATCTAAATAGGTCATACTTTTTTTTGTGTAAAAATATGGACAAGCTTCAAACAACATCTCTCACATCACAACCCAAATTAAGTTACATGATCGCTCGTATTGATCGAGTGATTAGTAAAAGGCTCAACGAAACTTTAAAACCACTACAAATATCATTACCGCAATACACCGCACTGTCTGTATTGGCTGCAAAAGGCTCGCTATCTAACGCCAAGCTCGCAGAACGCTCTTTTATTAAACCGCAATCTGCCAATAAAATTTTACAGGATTTGTTGTCTTTAGGCTGGATTGAACGCCATGCCGACCCCACGCATGGTCGTAGAATATTGATACAGTTGACGGATGCAGGTTATGCAAAATTATCAGAATGCAACCAAGTGGTTGAAGCATTAGAACAAAAAATGTTAGTCGGGGTTGATATGAATCTGGCGATGCTGATTCGGAACAATCTGGAAATTATGGTGAGTAATCTGAAATAGCAAAAAGTAATCATATGTTCTAGATGTATTTTTACCGCGAGAGTTGCATCGGATTACAGGGATAGGTAGCATAAAAACTGGATTTAAAAAAAGTGATTTGCAATGTCATCAGGACAACAAGTTCTACTTAAACTCAGAAAAATGATTATTACAGGCGAGTTGGAAGGTGGTCATCGGATTGCAGAAATCCCCACTGCTGAACGTCTTGGCGTTTCCCGACAGCCTATTCGTATTGCATTTCGGTTGCTGGAACAAGAAGGTTTACTTATTAAAAGCCCGACCAGAGGTTATATTGTTCGGGAAATTTCGGAAAAATTAGTCACAGATGCTTTACAGGTTCGTGGAGTTTTAGAGGGACTTGCTGCTAAAACCGTGGCAGAGCAGGGGTTGACGGAGCAGCAAAAGGACAGCTTACTCCACTGTATCAAAGAAATTGATCAGCTTTTTGCCGATAAAACCGAATTTGGCGATTTAGAGTTAGAACGCTATCATCATTATAATCTGATTTTTCATGAAACCATTCTTCAAGGTGCAAATAACCTTGCGTTAAGACAGGCGCTAAGCAAAAACAATCAGTTACCCTTGGCATCTAACCAAGCGATCGTTTATGACCAGCAACGGGCTTTATCTGAATATCACCGCTTGCATTATGCGCATTTACAGCATTGTTCGATTTATGATGCACTGATGAATCGTCAGGCAGGGCGAGCCGAAGATTTGATGCGTGAACACAGTTGCGTCAATATTTTAGGAGAAACCGTGCGAGCTATTTTAGAAGATCATCATGAGTGTATGACTTTGGTCAAAGCATAGAATAGACCATGATGATTTGGTTCAAAGCTCAATCACCAGTGTTTGGTTTTTTGACCATGAGCAGCAAGGGGTAAAATGATCATTCATGGCATGTTCTTCGGGCGTCATAAATACTCGTGATGCTCTAATGTTCCTGAATCACCCGTGTTAAACATGTACCACAAATGCCTTGTTCGCAAGATATGGGCACGTCAAAACTATGCTCAAGTAGGGCTCTGGTTGCACTTTGGTGAGGCTGCAGCTGAATTTTCCGGTCTAAACCTAATACCTTAATGGTAAATGCCTGATCGTGTTCAGTATGCGTTGTTTGTGCTGCAAAGTGTTCCTGATGTGGTTATTTATCTTCCCAACCTGTTGCCTTGGCATTTTCCATCACAAAATTCATAAACCCTGTTGGACCACAAACATATAAAGGGCTTATGGTGTTGGAATAAAGCTTAAAATAAAGTGATAAAAATAGATAACAATATCACCAAGGTCTATATTGGAAAACTGGCACAATCTGTGCTTAAATCGGATGATTACAGGAGAGTAGTCTAGTATTTAGACTCGCCGAAGGAGCAACGACCCCGGAATCTCTCAGGCAAAAGGACTGTAACTTATATAACAAAAATCTGGAGAGCAACCAGCATCCGCATGGTTCACCGAAGGAAGAAAATGTGTCAGCGTGTGCTGTGCATTGAAGATCTCAGGTACATATACAGATGGGGCATATTTACTCACTTATGGAGTTGGGTGGTTATATGCCGTATATCTCAATCAAAAAGTTCAAGTGTCATTTTGACCGCTTCGTGACTTTCCCATTTGCATCTCAATGATTGGTTCTCAAAAGCCTTTACGGGTTTGTTGTGCATATCAATCTTGAAATCGCAGCTTAAAACCAAAACAGGCTTTTGAAAATATCGATGATCATCACGTGTGTTTGATGATCTGAGATTTGAGTAAATGTTTTAAAAATCATTATTTAAGCTGGAAATCAAGGAGTTTGAAATGGCATCTACAATTCGTTTTACAACTGAGCATGAGTGGTTGCGTTTAGAAGACGATGGCAGCATTACGGTAGGAATTACTGAACATGCACAAGATGCTTTAGGGGATGTGGTGTATATCGAATTACCTGAACTCAAAGCCTATACTCAGGGTGAAGAAGTCGCTGTGATTGAGTCGGTAAAAGCAGCAAGCAATATTGATATGCCATTAAATGGTGAAATTTTAGAAGTGAACGAGTCACTTGAAGCTGCGCCAGAAACAGTCAATGAAGATGCAACAGGCGCGGGCTGGTTCTTTCGCATGAAAGCCGATGACATGCAAGCGTTTGAGGCATTGTTAGATCATGATGCTTATGAAGCATTTATTCGTTCTTAAGGGGGGCATCATGAGTATGAATTTTAACAATAACAACAGTTTCGTGCATCGGCACATTGGGCCAAATGCACAAGAACAAGCAACAATGCTAAAAACATTGGGATATGACACGCTTGAAGCGTTGTTGGCAGATGTGATTCCAGATGCGATTAAAAATACCAGTGTTTTAGATGCAACCGATGGCGTGAGCGAAGAGCAGGCTTTGGCTGAGCTGAAGGCGCTGGCTCAAAAAAATCAGATTTTTAGAAGTCATATTGGTCAGGGGTATTATCCAACCCATACACCTGCTCCGATTTTGCGGAATCTTTTGGAAAACCCTGCTTGGTATACGGCTTATACCCCATATCAACCTGAAATTTCACAAGGTCGTTTAGAGGCTTTGTTTAACTTCCAAACCCTGATTTGTGACTTGACTGCACTGCCAGTTTCCAATGCGTCATTACTAGATGAAGCAACGGCTTGTGCTGAGGCCATGACTTTTTGTAAACGTATCTCAAAAAATAAAACAGCAGGCAAATTCTTTGCTTCGATTCATTGCCATCCACAAACATTAGACGTGTTACAAACACGTGCCGCACCATTAGGTATTGAGGTTGTGGTGGGCGATGAGCAAAAAATCAGTGACTTTGCTGAATTTTTTGGGGTGTTGTTGCAATACCCAGCGACCACAGGTGAAGTGAGCGATTATGCTGCACTGGTTGAAAAAGTGCACGCTGTTGGTGCGTTGGTGGCTGTTTCTGCTGATCTGTTGGCATTGACTGTTTTAAAAGCACCAGGTGAATGGGGTGCAGACGTTGCAATTGGTACAGCGCAGCGCTTTGGTGTTCCAATGGGCTTTGGTGGCCCACATGCTGCTTATTTTGCAACCAAAGATGCTTATAAACGTGATATGCCGGGACGTTTGGTCGGCTTATCAGTAGATCGTTTGGGTAAACCTGCATTACGTCTGGCTTTGCAAACGCGTGAACAACATATCCGTCGTGAGAAAGCCACCAGTAACATCTGTACAGCTCAGGTGTTATTGGCAAATATTGCCAGCATGTTTGCGGTCTATCACGGCCCGCAAGGGTTAAAAGCCATTGCAGAACGTGTTCATGCCTTGACTGTGATTTTGGCGAAAGGGTTAGAAAAATTAGGTGTGAAGGTCGCTCATTCCGCTTATTTTGATACTTTGACGATTGGTGGAATTAATGCGCCTGCATTGCTCCAACAAGCACGTGAACAAAGCATTAACTTACGTGAGATTGATGCAACGCAAGTGGGAATTTCTTTAGATGAAACCACCACGCCTGAACATGTTGTGGCGTTGTGGGCATTATTTGCCAATGGTCAAAATGTGCCTGATTTTGAGACTTTTGCAACTCAGGATCAGTGTGTATTGCCAGAGGCTTTACGTCGTGAGAGTCAAATTTTACAACATGCAGTGTTTAATCGATATCACAGCGAAACTGAATTGATGCGTTATTTGCGTCAATTGGCAGATAAAGATTTGGCGTTAGATCGCAGTATGATTCCATTGGGTTCATGTACCATGAAACTCAATGCAGTAAGTGAAATGCTGCCGATTACATGGCCTGAATTTACTCAATTGCACCCATTTGCACCGCTAGAACAAGCACAAGGCTATGTGGAAATGATTCACCAGCTTGAGCAAATGCTGTGCGCTGCAACAGGTTATGATGCGATTTCATTGCAACCTAACGCGGGTTCGCAAGGTGAATATGCAGGCTTACTGGCGATTCGAGGTTATCACATCAGTCGTGGAGAAGGGCATCGAAATATTTGTCTTATTCCACAATCGGCACATGGGACAAATCCTGCAACTGCAACCATGGCAGGCATGAATGTCGTTGTGGTTCGTTGTGATGAAAACGGCAACGTCGATGTAGAGGACTTAAAAGCCAAAGCAGAACAACACAGCGAACATCTTGCAGCATTGATGATTACGTATCCATCAACACATGGTGTATTTGAACATGCTGTGACCGAAATCTGTGACATTGTGCATGCACATGGCGGACAGGTTTATATCGATGGCGCAAACATGAATGCGATGGTGGGACTCTGTGCACCGGGACAATTTGGTGGTGATGTTTCTCACTTAAATCTTCATAAAACATTCTGTATCCCGCATGGTGGTGGTGGGCCGGGTGTTGGCCCAATCGGGGTAAAAGCACATTTAAAACCGTTTGTACCTGGGCATCAGCAACATCTAGATCGTCAGGTTGGAGCTGTGAGTGCCGCACCGTTTGGTAGTGCGAGTATTTTACCGATTACGTGGATGTATATTCGCATGATGGGGGGCAGTGGCTTACGTCAGGCTTCTGCTGTGGCTATTTTAAATGCCAACTATATTGCCAAACGTCTAGGTCATGCATTCCCTGTATTGTATAGCGGAAGTCATGGATTGGTTGCACATGAATGTATTTTGGATGTGCGTGGCTTAAAAGACACGAGTGGTATTACGGTCGATGACATTGCCAAACGTCTGATCGATTTTGGTTTCCATGCACCAACTATGTCGTTCCCTGTGGCGGGAACATTGATGGTTGAACCGACTGAAAGCGAAAGCTTATATGAGTTGGATCGATTCATTGATGCCATGATTAAAATTGCCGAAGAAATTCAGCAAGTGACAGATCAACAACTCGATGCAACCGATAACCCGTTAAAAAATGCACCACATATTGCACAGGAAATTGCAGGGGAGTGGACACATCCATATTCACGTGAACAAGCGGTTTATCCGCTACCTGAACTGGTTGCAAATAAATATTGGCCCGCGGTTGGTCGTGTCGATAACGTCTATGGAGATCGTAATTTGGTTTGCGCATGTCCAAGCATCAGCGAGTATGAGGATTAATTATGTCTGAATTGAAAAATGTTCCTTTGCTTGCATTGCATGTAGAGCAAGGCGCCAAACTGGTTCCATTTGCAGGTTATAACATGCCTGTGCAATATGCAGGGGTTCTAAAAGAACATTTGCATACCCGTGAACATGCAGGATTGTTTGATGTATCGCACATGGGGCAAGTTTTTCTAACAGGTGCAGAAGCCGCTCAGGCGCTTGAAACGCTAGTTCCTGTTGACGTGATTGATTTGCCTGTAGGAATGCAGCGTTATGCGGTGTTTACCAATGATCAGGGCGGTATTTTAGATGACTTGATGATTGCACGTTTGGCTGAGGATGAGTTTTATCTGGTGGTGAATGCTGCATGTAAAGATCAGGATTTGGCTCATTTAAAGCAGCACCTTTCTGGAAAATGCAACATCCTACCGCAGTTTGAAGAACGTGCTTTATTGGCATTGCAAGGCCCTGAAGCGGTAACAGTCTTATCTCGTTTTAACCCCGAAGTGGCTGAACTACATTTTATGCAAATTAAACGTCTATTGTTGGGCGGTGTGGAATGTATCGTCAGTCGGACAGGCTATACGGGTGAAGATGGTTATGAAATTTCGATTCCGAGTACAGCAGTCGAGTCTTTGGCAAAAGCGTTACTGGTCGAACCAGAGGTTGAACTGATTGGTTTGGGCGCACGTGATTCGTTACGTCTAGAAGCAGGCTTGTGTTTGTACGGACATGATATGGATCAGACCACAACGCCTGTTGAAGCGAGTCTGGTATGGGCACTTTCAAAAAATCGCCGTGCAGGTGGCTCACGTGCGGGAGGTTATTTGGGTGCAGAGATCATCCAGCAACACATGGCAAATGGTGTGAGTAAAAAACGTGTCGGTTTTAAAGTGCTTGACCGTATGCCTGTGCGTGAAGGGGCTGAAATCTTAACTCAAGATGAGAAAGTCGTGGGACATGTGACCAGTGGTGGTTTTGCGCCAAGTCTGGCAAGCCCGATTGCAATGGGCTATGTTGAAACAGCTTATGCTGCTGATGCAACAGAACTTTTTGCCAAAGTACGTGGTAAATTGGTGCCAGTACAAGTCACCAAAATGCCATTTGTAGCACAGCGTTACTATCGCGGATAAACCCGATGTATCGAACCAGACTTGGTTTCGATCAGTCTGGTTTTTTCTTTTTTTAAATGCCTGATTCAATCATCTACAGGCAATTTGTCTAATTTCTGATATTCAATATTTAAAATATACCAAGCCTTTTTTCCCGTTGGCGTTTGAACAAAAACTTCATCATCTACACTTTTGCCTAAACATGCTTTGGCGATAGGGGCTTGTAGGGAAATATGATTCGGCTGACCATAAATTTCTTCATCCCCGACAATACGAAAAGACGCTTTTTCACCTTCATCATTTTCAAGTTCAACCCAAGCACCAAAATACACTTTTCCATCTTGTTGTGGGTGGTAATCGACACGTTGAGCGACTTCAAAAAGTTTGGTTAAGTATCGAATTCTGCGGTCAATTTCACGTAGTTTTCTTTTATTATAGTGGTAATCTGCGTTTTCAGACCGATCACCGAGACTTGCTGCCCAAGACACAATTTTGGTGATTTCAGGGCGTTCCTTTCGTACCAGATCATTCAGTTCATTTTGTAATCTTTGATAGCCTTCGGCAGTTAATAATTTACGGTTCATAGTCAACGGGTTCAAAAGGTATGATCATCGAAATTTTGGCTGTTCTATCATAAGCGGATCTATCAAAAGATCAATGGACAGAACGTGTTAGGAATGTCAGTGAGTTGAATAACCTCACCTATGATATGACGGTAGAGTGAAACAAATGGCGCTAATGTTTTAAGGCTTTTTTACTGAAACTAATCATTAAAATGCCTGCAATATTGAGTAAACAACCAAGCCATTGCCATATATTTAAATGTTCATTTAAAAAGATAACCGCCAATAAAATCGTTAAAATCGGGCCAATTGCGGCAATCATGGCTGATTGAGCCGCACCTAGGCGAGCAATACTTTGCATGAGTAAAAAAGTGGGAACAACGGTCACAAAAATTCCTAAACCAATGCCATATAGCCAGACGGTTGCTGGCAAGGTTGTAATTGTGGTGAATGCCTGTGGTGTGGCAATCCAGTAATGGATGAGTGTGCCAATACAAGCAACACTTAAAGCCAAACCTGTAAAATTTGAAGCGCCAAATTTGGCAATCAGCCGAGGCGTTAAAAGTAAATAAGCAGCAAAAGCGATAGCACTGGCAAAAACTAAACTCGCACCCAACCAAAAATTGTTCTGTAATGGTGCATGATTTTGCTCCTGAAGTAGCACTAATACCGTTCCTCCATAACTTAGCAAAATGGCGACACTGGTCTTTAGTCGTATTTTTTGTTTATAAATGACGCTAGAGGCTAAAACGGTGAGTGTTGGGTAAAGAAACAAAATAATCCTTTCTAATGAAGCACTAATGTACATTAACCCTAAAAAATCTAGCCAACTGGCAAAGTAATAGCCCATTAAACCTGCGACAACCAGTAACCCCCAGTCTTGAGTCGATATCTGGTGTTGTTTTTGGTTGCGAAAATAGCAAGCCATAAGCAGGAAAAACGGCAGTGCACTGCCCATGCGTAATGCCATAAGTACAGTTGCATTGACTTGATCTGACAAGGCGTAGGCTTGTTTGATAAAAATGGCTTTTGAACTAAATAAAAATGCAGAACAGAGTGCAAAGAAAGAGCCGATTTGGATTTTGGTGAAGGCTATTTTCATAGGAGAGTACAGAAATTCTGCAAAAAGAAAAAATGAGAATCCGAATTATTCCATGAAATTTTGATCCATTCCAAGTGCTAAGTTTTTTCAAAATCATCATTTATTAAATAAATGATATATAGCATTAAAAAAAATATTTATTAGAATCGATTAAATTAGCACCAAAAGGGAAAGGCATTTCAATAATGCTTTTTGACATTAACATGAGTGGGGGATACGCATGCAGATCGGAATTCCTGTGGAAAAGGTGGTTGGCGAGCATCGTGTTGCAGCGACACCTGAAACTGTAAAAAAGCTGGTCGGGGCAGGACATAAAGTTGTCATTGAATATAGTGCAGGTCAAAAAGCAGCTTATCTTGATGATGCCTATACGCAAGTTGGGGCAGCGTTAGTGGAAGATGCTTATCTTCAAAGTGACATTATTTTAAAAGTTCATGCACCGCAAGGCGAAGAAATTCGCAAAATCAAAGCTCAGACGATTGTGATTGCAATGTTTGACCCATACCGCAACACAGCACTGGAGCAGTTTGCACAGCAGGGAATTTCTGCATTTGCACTGGAGTTGTTGCCTCGTACCTTGTCACGTGCGCAAAACATGGATGTGTTGTCCTCCCAAGCTAATCTGGCAGGTTATAAGTCAGTTTTGTTGGCAGCAAATGAATATCAACGCATGTTCCCAATGTTGATGACTGCCGCAGGTACAGTCAAACCTGCACGTGTGGTGATCATGGGTGTTGGGGTTGCGGGACTACAGGCGATTGCAACGGCAAAACGATTGGGTGCGGTGGTTGAAGCAACTGATTTACGCCCAACTGCAAAGGAGCAAGTTGAGTCTTTAGGTGGAAAATGGCTTGATGTGCCGATGTCTGCCGAAGAACAACAACGTGCTGCCGATGCTGTAAAAAATGGTTATGGTTGGACACCGGGCGAACAGTACATCAAAGATCAGGCTGCCATTGTCGATAAAGCAGTTGCCAATGCTGATATTGTGATTACCACAGCACTCCTTCCGGGGCGTAATGCGCCACGACTGATTCATGCAGCAACAGTTGTCAAAATGAAAGCGGGTTCTGTCATTTTAGATATGGCAGTTGAAACAGGCGGCAATGTTGAAGGTTCGCAAGTCGGTGAAATCGTCATGACTGCAAATGGAGTCAAAATTTTAGGTATCCCCAATATTCCATCCACCATTGCAACTGAAGCCTCAGCACTGTATGCCCGCAATGTTTTTAATTTTCTAGAAACATTGTTTGATGACAACAAACAGCCTGTGATTAATCAGGATGATGACATTCAAAAAGCATTGCTCATCACACATGGTGGCACATTGCTGTTTAAGCGTGGATAAGGAGAATTTCTCATGGTCGAAACCATTACCATTTTTGTGTTAGCAATTTTTGTGGGTTATTACGTGGTTTGGGGGGTAACACCTGCCTTACATACGCCATTAATGGCTGTGACGAATGCGCTCTCATCTATCATCATTGTAGGTGCCATGCTTCAAACGGTGGGATTACCTGTTTTGGGTATAGAGGCTAATGTGCAATTTCAAAGCATGAATATTGTCAGTGTGTTGGGTGCAGTCGCTGTTTTTCTTGCCAGTATTAATATTTTTGGTGGTTTTGCTGTGACTGCCAGAATGCTGGAAATGTTTAAACCAAAGCAGAAAAATAAAGAGGGTGGCTAAATGGAATTTGTTCGTGCAAATGCAGACTGGTTTTACCTCATTGGTTCAGTCCTATTTATTTTAACGCTGCGTGGTTTATCAAGTCCTAAAACTGCCATTCAGGGCAATCGCTACGGCATGATTGCAATGGCGATTGCGGTATTGAGCACTTTTTTCGTGGCAGACCATCCTGTGGTGTGGATGATTGTTGCGGCAATGGTTTTGGGTGCAATTGTTGGGATTGTACGTGCGCGAACCGTTCCAATGACACAAATGCCAGAAACGGTTGCGTTAATGCACTCTTTGGTGGGGCTGTCTGCGGTATTGATTGCGATTGCAGCGATTTTACATAATAACCAGCTCAGCGCATTGTTTACACAAAATGAAGCAGCGTTGACTTCGGCAAACGTGCAGCATGTTCACATGAGTAAAGTTCATTTGTTCGAGCTGTTTGTAGGATGTTTTGTCGGTGCAATTACTTTTACGGCTTCGGTGTTTGCATATGGCAAACTCGCTGCGAAACAATGGGCGAAAACCATTAAAGGTGCTTGGGTTAAACCTGTACAACTTGTATTGTTTATTGCCATGTTGGCGTGTGGGGTTAGCTTTTTCCTAACGGAAAATATGTCTGCATTTTGGGCAATGACAGCATTGGCACTTGCTTTTGGTTGGGTGTGGATTGCGCCTGTGGGTGGTGGAGATATGCCTGTAGTGGTGTCACTTCTGAACTCATTTTCAGGATGGGCAGCAGCAGGAATTGGATTTACCCTTGAAAATAACATGTTGATTGTTGCAGGTTCCTTGGTGGGTTCATCGGGTGCAATTTTGTCTTACATCATGTGTAATGCCATGAACCGAAATATCATCAATGTGTTATTTGGCGGTGCAATGGGGGGTACTGCTGTATCAAGTGCAAAAACAGATGGTGCGCAAGTTCAACGTAACTACCGTTCAGGTTCAGCGGATGATGCAGGATTCCTGATGTCCAATGCCGATAGTGTTGTGATTGTACCGGGGTATGGAATGGCACAAGGGCGCGCACAAAATGCGGTGAAGGAACTTTGTGAAATTCTAAAAGAACAGGGTGTCACTGTTCGCTTTGCGATTCATCCTGTTGCAGGGCGTATGCCGGGACATATGAATGTTCTGCTTGCCGAGGCAGATGTGGCTTATGAAGACATTTTGGAAATGGATGAAATCAACTCAGACTTTCCCGCAACGGATGTTGTACTGGTGATTGGTGCAAATGATGTGGTTAACCCCGCAGCCAAAGACGACTCAAGTTCACCTATTTACGGCATGCCGATTTTAGAAGCACATAAAGCCCGAACTATTATGGTCATTAAGCGTTCAATGGCAACAGGCTATGCAGGTTTAGATAATGACTTATTTTATAGCGAAAAAACCATGATGATTTTTGGTGATGCGAAAAAAGTTGTTGAGGATATGACCAAATCGATTAATGGCGGTGGGCATTAGCCAACAGTGTGATGAGAGTGAAATAAAAGTCATTTTAGGATGGCTTTTTCTATATCTATAGACGTTTCGAGGGAGTGACAACCTGATGGGAATGCTTGCGAAAATGATCCCCATTGGTAATTTTAAAAGATAATCTGCGAATCATTATTTTAAAGGGTATACAAAAAACCAATAAATTTATAGGTTTAAGAAATACTCATACATTTAATAAGTTGCACTTAAAAAATTGTTACATTTTTATTGAGAAAGATTATTAATACAGTTACTATTTGCAATAGTTTTTATCTGTTTGAACAGTTGTTGCCCTTTATGAAAAAGACTCATTTTTATATGCAAAGCAGTTTGGCTCTGGCTTTATCTGCGCTGATACAGCCCGTATTTGCAGATGATATCACGTTGTCCACGATCAAGGTTCAGGCAAAAGAAAATCATCAGCAAGATCCTTATGCTGCAACTACGGCAACGGCAGTACTTCGATCAGATGCCTCATTATTTGAAACAGCACAATCTATTAGTGTTGTAACACATCAACAAATCGAACAAAAACAAGCAAAAACTGTTTCAGAAGCGTTAGAGGGTGTAGCTGGGGTCACATCAGGGCAGTATGGTCGCCGTGGTTGGGATGATTTTATTATTCGTGGGCAAGTGTCGAGTAATCAAACCTACATAGATGGTTTACGCATCCAAGCATCGGACAATGTTTTACGCTCTGAAGATATTTCAGGTATCGAATCTATTGATGTGGTTAAAGGTCCGACATCCGTTGGATTTGGTATGGCGTTGCCAGGTGGACTTGTCAATTTAACCACTAAACGTCCGCAAGCTGAAAGCTTTAATCGAGCAACATTAAGTTATGGCAGCTATAACTTAAAAGAAGGTACGTTCGATATTAACTATGCGTCCAATAACACGGCAAAAGGGGCTTTTCGTGTCGTGGGTCGAGTCGCAGATCAAGATGATCCAACAGATGACGTGTATTTCAAAAATTACTACATTGCGCCATCTTATAATTTTGATCTCGGTGAAAAAGACGATTTGTCAGTCATTGCGAGCTATCAGCATCGTGAATATATCCGCCAACAAGGAATACCATATAGTAACGGAAATTATAAAAATTATTCACATAGCCTTTTCTTTGGTGTACCTGGTTATGGTTACGATGTTAATGTTTATCGCATAGGCGCAAACTATGCACATTATTTTGATAACAATTGGACATTTAAGCAAAACTTTGCAGTGACCAAAACTGACTTACAAGGTAATCCTGTTTTAGCACAAAATGGTGCAACACTACCTACAATTAAGCGTGCAATTAATAATCAAGATAAGCAAGACGTAAATTTTGCACTGGATAGTAATTTACAGCGCACTCTCGATTTTGGACATATCACCGATGATGTGATGATTGGTTTGGATATGATGCATGAGCGTAGTAATTATTATCGCCGTAATGATACGATAAATGCGTTTAATGTAAATAACCCAAGTGATGTTATTTCTAGTACAACAATTGGCACACCAACCAAAGAATTGACTTATAGCCAATACGCAGGGCTGTATCTTCGTAACACGATTAAGATTGATGATAAATGGATTGTCGGTTTATCTGGTCGCCATGATTGGACTCAAGTACGAATTGATAATGTTCTAAAAAATACGAGTACTCAAAATTCAGATAATGCCTTTACGGGCAGTGCCTCAGTGATGTATCACATTAATGATATGTTTGCACCTTATGTCAGTTATTCAACATCTTTTATGCCTGTGACAGACTCAGGTGAAAATGGTGAATTACTGAATCCTGAAAAAGGTAAGCAAGCTGAAGTAGGGATGAAGTTTCAGGCGTTAGCTCAGCGTTTACAAGGTTATGTGGCGTATTATGATTTGACTCGTCAAAACGTCACTGAGCCAGATATTAGCGGCGATTATTATGTCCAGATAGGTGAACAAAAGACTAAAGGCTTTGAAACTGAACTTACAGCATCATTAACAGACCAATGGAATGTGTCAGCGACCTATAGTTATATTCCGACAGCAAAAACCACTGCAAGTACTACCGCCAATGATATCGGAAAACGGACAAATTTTGTCCCTAAAAATGCAGGAACGTTGTCCACTCAATATTATTTTGACTCAGATAAACTAGGTTGGAATGTTGGTGCAGGACTTCGTTATCAGGGGGATCGAACTGCACAGCGAGGAACGGCATATGTTGATTTGCCAGGCTATGTTGTATTTGATGTAAATGCAGGGTATGAGGCTAAACATTGGGGAGCTGGTTTAAGTATTAAAAACTTATTTGATCGTGATTATCTTGCAGGAACGACTCCAAATGCACAGTTAGTGAACTGGGGGGATCCACGTATGATTCGTTTTAATGTGAAATTTAAATATTAATTTGTTGGTGTTCGTATTTATTGAATAAGTCTAAAGTTAATTTGGTTATTCGTAAAAAAGGAGGAATCATGACTGAGTCCTCCTTCTTTTTATAGCTTATAGCTGTTTTATACAGATATCGTTCTGTATAAAAGCTTTTATGCTACAGACATATCTGGTGTAGCGCGCCATAAGCTTTCTAGGTCGTAAAACTTACGGGCAGTAGGCAGCATTACGTGTACAACAACATAACCAAGGTCAATGAGAATCCACTCGGCATCACGTTCACCTTCGATTCCGATAGGACGGAAACCTGCTTTACGTGCTTCATCAGCGACGTTATCTGCAAGGGCTTTGACGTGACGAGTTGATGTGCCGCTTGCAATGATAATTGCATCTGCGACATTGCTGATATGGCTTACATCAAGTTCAAGAATATCTTTTGCTTTTACATCTGTTAAGGCTTCATGAACGACATCTAAGCAAGCCTGTACATTGTGCTTATCTGTATTATTCATAGAGAGTTCGTGCGAATTAGAAGCGCTGGGCGATGGTTCTAAATTCATATAAGGTTAATTTTCCTGACAATTACTCATCATCTAATATAGTCTTTTTAAGCAAAAAATTCAATTCCTTGTGTAAGGATTATTCAATATGATCAAAAAATTGTTGTTTCCATGCAAAACTCAGTTCCGAAGAGGTTTTTGGCTTATATTCGGCAGAGGTAATCCCTGTATAGTCTGAGTGCTTGATCCAGTTAAAGATTTTTTTGTAATGAATTGAACCTGTATTCGGTTCATGTCGATCTGGACAATCGGCAAATTGAATGTGTCCAATCTGTGTAATATTTTCTTGCAAAGTTTCGAGTATATCTTCACCCATCATTGCCATGTGATAGCAGTCAAATTGGAGTTTGAGTGCAGGATGATGCACCGCATCTAAAATATCTTGTGCCTGTGCAATATTCTGAATTAAGAAACGAGGCATATCTGTGCCATTAATCATCTCAATTAAAGGCTGAATGTGATAATCCGCAAGTGCCTGTACTGCTAGTTTTAGATTGCTCGCCAGAGTGTTTAGGCAAGGGAGAAGGTCGGTATCAAGCGGTTGTTTGCCCGCCAAAATATTGACATTAGGTACATGGAGTAGTGTGGCATAGCGTAAGCCAAGTTGTAAGGCCTGATAAAACTCATGTTCTTTGCCCGGAACCCCAGCCAAACCTGCACCACCTTGCATTAAATCTCCCGCAGGGAGGTTAATCAGACAAAGGTTCAAGCTGTATCGTTCGAGTTGCGTTCTAATTTGTTCTACAGTCAATTCATAGGGAAACTGGATTTCGACATGGTCAAAGCCATGTTTTCGGGCTAAGGCAAAGCGTTCAATTAAAGGAACTTCGGTAAAAATCATGGAAAGATTGACGGCAAGTTTAATCATTTTTATTCTCCTGCGGTAATGTCGATGGATGTTCAACGTGTTCAATTAGTGTTGATAGGTCTTGTTGTGCATAGCCTGCGTGTTGATGTGTTGTGAGTTGTTGTAATGCTTTTTGTGCAACAGGAATATCGAGTTGATAGTGCTGTGCAAGATGTACGGCATTGGTCAAATCTTTGCTGAGCGTCTGGACTTTCCATTGGACAGGTTCAAAGCTGTGTTCTGCCATGCGTGGAGCTAAAATTTGAAAGGGTTTTGAGTCGGCAAAACCGTTCGCCAATGCTGGTGCAAGAAGCTGTGTGTTGACGCCTGCTTGTGCGGCAAGTGCAACCGCTTCAGCAATTAGGGTACTGCTTGCTGCAACAATGAGTTGGTTACAAATTTTAGTGGCTTGTCCTGTGCCTGAGTCCCCCATGCGTGTGACTCGCTGAGCCAGAGGCTTATAGACAGCAGCAAGAGATGTAATGATCTGTTCATCGCCACCAGCAAAAATAACCAGACTGCCTTGTTCAGCGCCAGTTGTACCTCCTGAAACAGGAGAGTCAATCCAGATGGCGTGTTTTTTCTGGGCAGCTTGTGCAAGTTGTTGTGTCGCTTCAACCGATAGGCTAGAAAAATCAACCAAAATTTGACCAGACTGCAAATAGGGTTCTATCTGGTTGAAAACTGACTGAACGGCGGTGTCGTCGGCCAGACAAAATAAAATGATCGGATAATCCGAAATATTGGTAAAGTCTAAAAGACTTGCGCCCATTTTTTCTAAAGGTGCACACGCAGTGCTGGTTCTGTTCCAGACGGCAACTTCAAAATCTGCATTTAACAGGCGTGTTGCCATACGACTGCCCATTAACCCCATTCCAATAAAAGCAACTTTGTGTTTTACATCCATGAATGATCCCTAATATTGACGAGTCTGATATTGCAAGTTGGTATTTTTATCTTTTAAGCGTGCGATACGACTATTTTTACCAAGAATTAGCTTGAGTTGCCAGATTTTTTCTAAGTGAAGTGTTTTACATGGCGATTGGCGAACGATGGCTTGTACCACTTGTTTTGCGGCATGAATTGCGTCAGGTGAACGGTTTGCAATTTCTTCTGCGAGGGCTTGTGCATGTTGCAAGGGGTGTTCGGAAAGATGGCTGACGAGTCCGATGCTGTGAGCATATTCTCCATCAAAAATTCTGGCGGTGTAGGTCAGTTCTTTTAAAACATCAGTTTTGACAAGTCCGCGAATACTTTGGGTTAGTCCCATATCAGGCACGAGTCCCCAACGGCTTTCCATAATCGAAAGCTGCGTTTGGGGATGGCAAATGCGCAAATCTGCTGCTAAAGCAAGTTGTAACCCTGCACCCAAACAATAACCTTCAATGGCACAAATGACGGGAACAGGAAGGTCTTGCCAAACAAGACAAGCTTTTTGAAATAAACTTTGTGATGGTTTGATGAGTTCCCACAGGGCAAACGCGCGTTTTGAAGAGGAGTTGAGATCGGAGAGGTCAATACCTGCACTGAAAATATGTGCTTCGCCTGTCAGAATGACTGCTCGAAGGTGACGATCCTTTTTGAGTTTTCTGGCTGTGTCATAGAGCTCTTGTAAAAGTCTAAAGTTCAGGGCATTTCGTTTTTCTACACGGCTCAGATATATCGTGGCAATGTTATTGTTCTTTTCTATACGCAATAAGCTCATTGCTTCGTATCCTTGAAGAAGTGGCAATTTTTTACAGCTTAGCAGGTTTTATTTTTCTGAGTGTGGACAGCAGAGTCAAAATTTGTAGACTGACAATGCTGTCATCAAAAGTTAAAGAAATTGACTGATTAAGATTTTGAATGTTGTTGTAACACATGTTGAGCGGTGTCACGTGTACGACTGATCACTAAAATCAAATCATCAAATCGTTTTAAGACGCCTTGGGTAAAGGTATCATCTGCGCGACGTTGTTCTTTACGCAGTGTCGAAACAAATTGTTCAAACTCGCCTGTGACTTGTTGCAGTTTGGGTGTGCCGACATATCGGGTTGCGCCATATAGACGGTGTAATACATGTTCGAGTTGAGGGAAGTCTTCTAGTTCAATGAGCTGCTGCATTTCATCGAGTTCAGTTTTGAAACTATCGACCAGCATTTTGAGTAAGTCTAAAGCGAGGTCTTCTTTGTTCGCAGCAAGTTTTAAACTCAGTTGCCAGTCTAAAATTTCGAGATCAATTTCATCTTTATCTTTATTGGCTTTGTTTAAAGCAGGTAAAGAAGTGGTGTTTTCAAACTGTTGATCTGTCCATTGAATTAAAATCTGAATCAATTGTTCAATTTGAATTGGCTTGGACACATAGTCATCCATACCCACAGCCAGTAATTTTTGTTTTTCGTCTGCCAAAGCATGTGCTGTTAATGCAATGATCGGGAATCGGATATTTTCCATGGTCGATTCGAGTGAACGAATGGCACGGGTCGTGTCAATGCCTGACATGACAGGCATTTGAATATCCATGAAAATCAGGTCGAACGGCTTTTGTTTTTGATCAAGCTGTTGCTGAATCAGGGTAATGGCATCTTGGCCACTTAGGGCTTTGGTGGTTTTTACATTTAATTCGCCTAAGAGTGCTTCAAGTACAATCAGGTTCGGTAGGTGATCATCGACGGCCAATACATGTAAACCCTGGCCATCAAATGATTGAGATTCTTCATCTCCAAAGTGAATTTGGTTGCTTAAGAGTTGAACCAGTGCGTGTCGGCTTAATGGTTGATATAACGATGTTGCACGGAACTCGCTGAGCATGTTCGGATCGACTGACATCTGATAGCCGTACACAGCAAGGTTGCCTTGGTAACGACTGCGAATTTCTTTGAGTAAAGCGTGTGTATCGCCACCATGATCGACAATCACCCACGTATTTTCGCTGTTTTCCAAATTATTTAAACGGCTAAACAAGTCCAGTAAAGAAACTGCTTCGGTATGTTGAGCCTGATAATTTTCGAGATAATGACGCAGTACATTGGCAGAAGCAGGGTGCGACAAGAACGATACGGCATGAACTTGGTTAAAGTTAAAGTGCAGTTGCTCTTGTTCTTCATCAACTAAAAACTTAGCTGTAAACCAGAAAGTAGACCCTTTTTCGGTTGGTGCACGTTCCTGATTATCTTCAAAACCAATTTGCCCATGCATGAGCTGAACCAACTGTTTGGAAATGGCTAACCCAAGCCCTGTTCCACCAAACTGGCGAGTGACCGAAGCATCCCCTTGAGAGAACGATTCAAATAACTTTTTACGGTCATTGCCATGTACCCCAATCCCACTGTCTTGCACACTAAAATGAATGGTGCATTCGCCAATGTCATCGTGTTCCATTCGTGCGCGGACAATAATTTCACCTTCGGGGGTAAATTTAATCGCATTTGAAATCAGGTTGGTCAAAATTTGCTTAAAGCGCAGCACATCCCCAATGACTTGATGTGGTAAGTCATAAGCGAAATAAAAGGCGATGTTAATATTTTTTTGTGCGGCTAGTGGTGACAGCATGTCCATCGAATCAAACATGGCACTTTCAAGTTCAAAAGGTGCTGTTTCCAGTTCAAGTTTCCCAGCGTCAATTTTTGAAAAATCAAGAACATCGTTAATCAGAGCCAATAAATGTGCCGAAGATTTGCGAATGGTTTGTAGATAAAGATTTTGTTCGGTATTTAGATTATTTTGGCGCAGCATTAAATGAATAAAGCCATCAATACTGTTTAACGGTGTACGTAGTTCATGGCTGATATTGGCAAGAAAAACCGACTTGGACTGGTTGGCAGAAATTGCCTGATCTCGTGCCTGACGGTAAGTAATATTTTGAACTTCTAAGGTGTCGAGTGTACGACGTAAATCATCTTCGGTCTGTTCGGTGTGTTCTTTGAGTTCAAGAAAACTGTAATGTAAGCGTTTGAGTAAGTTGGCAATATCTTTTTGCAATAAGCGCAGTTCTCCACTGCTGTTGAGTGAAACGGGCTGATCCAGATTGTCCGCATTGAGCCGTTGTAGCTGCATGCGAATTTCATATAATGGCGCAATCCAACGACGTGTATAAAAATTCAGACACATCATTAACAGCAAAAGTGTAATAAATACAGTAATGATCAGGACAGTTAAAACACGATAATGCGCAAGTTCTAGCGGTTTGTTGTCAAGTTCAATGAGTAACCAGCCGGACTGAGCAGAAGCAGGCGTGAGTTTGATGGCATAAATAGTGTTGTGATGTAAATGAATTGGGCCAATAAAACCACTGCTGCTGTTAATTTTAGGCCAAGCCAATTGGGATTGATAGCCGATACTAATTTTTGTTTGTCCGTTGGCATCGGCAATACTGGCACGTTGTAAATAGGCTTCACTGAGCATACGTAGTAAAATATTTTGGACTTTTTGCTTTGATTTAGGGTCTTTTTCTAAGGTATATGCCAGTAATTCAGCAGTTTTTTGGTAACGAGATAAAATCGCAATGGCAACATGGCGTTGTTGGCTACGGGCGGCAGCAGAGGTTTCTTGAAGTACAAGGGTACTGCCTACAGCCGCAATAATTGCAATAGGAATAAAAATAAGCGCAACGAGCTGCCCATAAGCATGGTTGAGTTGTAAGCGTTGGAATATGGATTTTTTTAGTTTCGCCATGATCGCTGCAAATTATTCCTAATCCGCTGCATATTAGCATGTTTTTTTAAAGGAATTGTGCATTACTTGGCATTATAAAAATCAGGAAATGGATGCAGCAAGCCACATTTTTTCATACAATAGGCGCACCTAAATAAAGGTATAGGCTATGAGTAATCACAATCCAGATTTTTTCGCAGACGAGTTTTTATTAGATCACTATGTAGGGAAAACCCCGTTGGTTCGTTTACAGCGTTTAGGTTGTTGTACGAATTCTACGGTACTTGCGAAACTTGAAGGAAACAACCCGGCGGGTTCTGTTAAAGATCGACCAGCATACAATATGATTATGCAGGCTGAAAAACGTGGTGATATCAAGCCTGGTGATACACTCATTGAAGCCACCAGTGGTAACACAGGTATTGCATTGGCGATGGTTGCGGCAATGCGTGGCTATAAAATGAAATTACTCATGCCAGACAATATGAGTCAAGAACGCAAAGATGCGATGTTGGCTTATGGTGCAGAACTGATTGAAGTAACACAAAAAGTAGGCATGGAAGGTGCACGGGATATTGCATTACAAATGCAGGAACGTGGTGAAGGGGTAGTGCTGAACCAGTTTGGTAACCCTGACAATCCAAATGCACATTACTTGACAACTGGCCCTGAAATCTGGGCGCAAACAGGCGGTAAGGTTACCCATTTTGTAAGTTCAATGGGAACTACAGGCACGATTATGGGCGTGTCAAAATATTTAAAAGAACAAAACCCTGATATTCAAATTGTAGGCTTACAGCCAGGTGAAGGTTCAAGCATTGCAGGTATTCGTCGTTGGTCGAAAGAATATCTGCCAACGATATTTGAACCATCGCGGGTAGATCGTATTATTGATATTCCTCAAATTGAGGCTGAAAAAATGATGCGTAAACTTGCAAGAAATGAAGGCATTAGCGCAGGAACATCTTCGGGTGGCGCAGTTTGGGCAGCCCTTCAAATTGCGCAGGAACAACCTGATGCTGTCATTGTCTGCATTATTTGTGACCGAGGCGACCGTTATTTGTCTACGGGTCTGTTCTCTGTGCAGGATAAAGAATAACACTTGAGGATACACGTGCGCTTACCGATTTTAGTTTTTGATATCGAAACCATTACCGATTTAAATGCGGGAGCGCATTTGTATCAGTTGCAGGATCTCTCTGATGAAGATGTAGAGTCTGCATTAAATAAATTGCGTCGTCAGGAAAGCGGAACCGATTTTCAGCGTTTGCCATTGCATGAAATCGTGTGTATTTCAGGATTATGGGTCGATGAAAAAGGATTCAAGCTGTTTTCATTTAGTCAGGCTCAATATACAGAAGCCGAATTACTGAAAAAGTTTCTGTCTATTTTTGACAAGAGAACTCCAGTGTTGGTGAGCTGGAATGGAATACAGTTTGATTTGCCTGTGATTTTATTTCGTACCATGTTACATGGTTTATCTGCACCGAACCTGTTCGATCAGGGTGAAGTTAATCGTCAAAAACGCTTTAGCAATTATCAGAACCGTTACCATCAACAACATGTTGATTTGATGGATGCTATGGCGATGTTTAATGGGCGAAACTTCCAGAAACTCGATGATATTGCACAATTACTCGGGTTTCCGGGTAAGCGTGAAGGTGCAGGCTACCTTGTTCCTGAACAGGTCAAACAACAGGCTTGGACCGATTTAACCTGTTATTGCGAAGGCGATGTGCTCAATACATGGTTAATTTATCTGCGCTGGATGCTTCTTAAAGGACAATTGTTACTTGAGGATCATCAGCAGTTGATTGCCAACACTATTGCATTTTTGAAAACTCAGCCGCAACATCAAGATTTTTTAACCATTTGGAAAAAAAATGCACAAGCAACGCCATTTAGTGCGGGTGCATTTCCTGTACAACAATCATCGTGGGTACAAATTTGAAAAAACATATAAAGTCACGTGCAGCTACAACGCCAGAACAGCATGTTTTTCAGGTTACGTCACTTTCGCATGAAGGGCGAGGCATCGCACTTTATCAGGCTGCACTTGGGCATCCTGAAGCAAAGCAAGGGAAAAAAGTATTTATCCAGTTTGCTTTGCCAGAAGAACAGGTGCGGGCACAAATCACCCATCAGTCTAAACGGCTAGATGAAGCAGATGCGATAGAAATTTTAGGTGAACCATCGAAAGACCGTGTGACACCCATTTGTAAACACTTTGAACAATGTGGTGGTTGTAACCTGCAACACATGCATCCTGATGCACAGATTGCATTTAAGCAGCAGGTTCTCGCCTCTCATTTACAACATTTTGCTGGTGTAGCACCAGAACAATGGTTATCGCCTATTCGTTCATTACGTCAGGATTATCGCCGTCGTGCACGTATTGGTGTGAGATATTTACCTAAACTAGATCAGCTTGTGGTCGGGTTTCGTGCACGTAACAGTAATCGTCTAGTTGATATTCAACACTGTCCTATTTTAGATCAGAAACTAGACCAACAATTGCCTGCATTAAAGCAACTACTCCAAAGTCTAACAGGCAAGGCTGATATTGGTCATATAGAATTAGCGATGGGCGATACAGACATCGCACTTTTGGTACGTCATACCGCAGCGTTAAGCAAGTCTGATCAAACCAAGCTATTGGCCTTTGTGCAGCAACATCACTGGCAACTTTATTTACAGTCAGGTGATGCCCAAACGCTACAGCGTGTAGATCTGGAAAAAGCGCCTGCACGTTTGCATTATGCCTTGGATGATTTTGAGGTGAAATTTGCGTTTTCACCGCTTGATTTTACGCAGGTCAATGCGGACGTAAATCAGCAAATGATTCATTTGGCATGTGAATTGCTAGATTTGAAATTAGGTGAGCGCGTATTAGACCTGTTTTGTGGGTTAGGAAACTTTTCTTTACCCTTGGCGCGTTGTGTTGGCGCAGCTGGACAGGTGATTGCTGTGGAAGGAAGTGCAGAGATGGTCTTGCGTGGTGCAGAAAATGCTGAGCAAAACAATCTCACACAGTTACAGTTCTTTTCACAGGATTTAACAAAAGACTTTTCAAGTCAATCTTGGGCCAAACAAGGATTTGATGCATTATTAATTGACCCTCCTCGCTCGGGGGCTGAAGAGGTCATGCATTACATTTCAAATTTTGGCGCAAAGCGAATAGTTTATGTTTCGTGTAATCCAGCAACACTTGCCCGAGATACAGGTATACTTACACAACAGGGATACCAATTGAAGAAGGCGGGAGTGATGGATATGTTTACACATACGGGTCATGTAGAATCAATTACCCTGTTTGAAAAAACAGAACAAATTAACGACGATAATGAATGACACGATAATAGGAGATAGGTATGGTCACAGTACGTGAACAGTTACCTGAACGACTAACTCAGTTGTCAGAAGAAACGACTGTCGAACATGCCCTACAGGCACAGCAGGATCTAGAAGAATGGCTAGATCGAGTCCGTCATCATTTAGATGGGGCTAAGCTCATTAAACTTGAACAGGTTGCACGTCTTACCTTAGAAAAAGAATTAAAAACAACATTGAACCATCGTAGTAATACTTTTGCTACGGGTATTGGTATGGCGAATATTTTGGCGCATCTTCATGTTGATGAAGACACCCTGATTGCCGCTGTATTATATCGAAGTGTCCGAGAAGGATTAACCTCTTTAGAAGAAATTCATGAACTCTATGGTGAGAATGTCCTGAGCCTTGTTCAGGGGACTTTGTCAATGGGTAAACTTTCAGAGCTCATTGAACAAAACAAGCGTTTAGAAGACCATTTTAATAATAACCAGCAAGAACATTTAACTGGTATTTATAAAATGCTGATCTCGGTTACCGAAGATGTTCGTGTTGTTTTGATCAAGTTGGCCGAGCGTACTTACGAGCTTCGGGAACTGGCAAAATCACCGAAAGAACGTCAGGAACGGGTAGCACGAGAAATCTTGACCATTTATTCCCCTTTGGCACACCGTTTGGGCATTGCTCAACTGAAATGGGAACTTGAGGATCTCGCTTTTCGTTATTTAGCGCCTGAACGCTATAAAGAAATTGCAACTTTACTCAATGAAAAACGTCTAGAACGCGAACAGTATATTCAGTCGGTCATGAACCGTTTAAAAACGGAATTGGCAGATGCTGATATCGAAGCAGACATTACTGGACGAGTGAAACATATTTATTCGATTTATCGAAAAATGAAGAGTAAAAACCTCAGTTTCGACCAGTTATATGATATTCGCGCATTGCGTGTTTTAGTGAAAAATGTCCCTGAATGTTACCATGTGTTGGGCATAGTTCATCAGATTTGGCGGCATATTCCACATCAGTTTGATGACTATATTACCAACCCGAAAGCCAATGGTTATCGTTCTTTGCATACGGCTGTGATTGCGGAAAACCGATCACTTGAAGTGCAGATTCGTACCACTGAAATGCATGAAGAAGCTGAGCTTGGGGTATGTTCTCACTTTAACTATAAAGAAGGTTCTAAAACGACTGATTTTTCATTTAATCATCGTTTGCATTCTTTACGTGCGGTGCTTGAACATTATCAGGAACGTAACGAAAGTAGTGCTCATCCTAAAGATGAAGATGATTTTGAAAAGATTCAGGATTTTGAAGATTTTGAAAAAATCTATGTCTTTAGCCGTGATGGCGATATTAAAGAATTGCCACGTGGTTCAACGGTACTGGATTTTGCTTATCATGTGCATACCCAAGTGGGGAACAAATGTTATGCCGCGAGGGTAAACCAGCGTTATGTGCCGTTGACTTATGCGCTAAAAACAGGTGAACAAGTTGAAATTTTAACCAAAAAAGACCGCGAGCCAAACCGTGACTGGTTGGTAAGTTCTTTAGGTTATATCAAAACGGCTCGTGCCCGTGACAAGTTACGTCATTGGTTTAGACAACAAGACCGTAGTAAAAATCTGGAGGTGGGACGTGAGCTTCTCACCAAAGAATTACAACGCTTGGCGATTCATCCAAAAAGTATCGACTTAAACGAATACTGTAATCACTTCAATGTGAAATCGGGTGATGACATTCTGATTGGATTGGTGAATGGTGATATCAGCCTGCATGCGCTGATGAATCAAGTCAACCGTCACATGAATATCGATCAGGATGAGCCAGAGCTGGTCTTGAAGCCTGCATTGAACCCACGTGCCAGTCATACCTTGTCTGCACATGGCATACTCATTGATGGTTTGGACAATGTCGAGCTGCATATTGCTCAATGTTGTCAGCCTGTGCATGGCGAACCGATTGGTGGATACATCACCTTAAACCGTGGTGTTAGCATTCATAAAGTCGGTTGTTCAGATTATCAACGTATGATCAAGCAAGAACCAGAGCGTGCAGTAGATGCGGATTGGGAACTACAGCCTACCCGTGGTCAAAGTGTACAAATTGTGGTGGAAGCGTATGATCGCCGTGGTTTGTTGCGTGATCTGACACAGGTAATTTTTGCGGATCAAATCAATATCCGTCAGGTGAATACTATTTCTGAATCGGATGGTATTGCCAACATGAAGCTCTTGATTGAAGTAAAAGGTCTGGCACAACTATCACGTTTGTTGGCAAGACTTGAGCAACAGCCTGGCATTATTAGTGCGCGACGTTTAGTTCAAGGAAACTAAGTTCACAATGAGCACCCGATTGGTTATACAACGGTATGACGAATCGGGTGTTTTTTTATTTGAATCATTTTTAAAGCAAATGGAATATCTTCATGGCAGTTGAACAGTTATTGGCAGTGATGCGGGAATTACGAGAAAAATGCCCGTGGGATCAAAAACAAACACCACAAAGCCTGACCAAATATGCCATTGAAGAAGCGTATGAAGTTGAGGATGCTGTTCAAAAAGGAAGTCTGGATGAAATCCGTAATGAACTTGGTGACTTGTTATTACAGGTGGTGTTTCAATCCCAAATGTATCAGGAACAAGGCGCATTTACCTTTGATGACGTGGTGGAAGCTTTAATTGAAAAGCTGATCCGCCGCCATCCGCATGTATTTCAAACAGAACAATTTTCAAATCTATCTGCGGACGAAGTGACTGCGTTATGGCAGCAAATCAAGCAACAGGAAAAACAGGGTAAAACCACATCCTTGCTTGATGGTGTAAAGCATGGGCCAACATTGGTTCAGGCAGAACAAATTCAAAAAACAGCAGCGAAAATAGGTTTTGATTTTCCTGATACGACTGGTGCTATCGAAAAGTTTCATGAAGAATGGCAAGAGTTACAGCAAGCGATTGCAAGTCAGGAAACCGACCAAATTGAAGCTGAATTTGGCGACTGTTTATTTTCCCTGATTAATGTAGGGCGTAAATTACACTTGTCAGGTGAAATGGCATTGCTGCGAACTAATCGTAAGTTTAGACAGCGTTTTGCTTATGAGGTTGAAACGCTGAGTTTGGATGAAATGGATGCCTTGTGGGATAAAGCAAAAGAGCAAGAAAAAGCTGGCAGATTAGATGGATAAATTGCTGTTGGAAGCATAATTGGGCTATTGCTGTTGTGGTTGAAATACATCAAATGTTGATGAGATTTATGCTCAGTGGAAAGCGAGATAACAAGCAGTATTACCCAATTAAGGAAAGCATAGCCAATCAAATTTTGCTTAAAGTACAAATATAAATCGGGCTTTAGTTCTGAACTTGCAGCAGAAATTACTTGGTGTTGGCGATAAAAAATATAAGTCATGTTGGATATCGTCAGCAACCTGACGAATGCAAATATATGGCAGTGTTATAAATATAAAAGGTATTGAAGATCAACTTTTAAGAAAAATTCGAATAGATTACGTTTATAATAAGTCCAGTAATGCGTAGCTGATCCGCATTAAAAAGTTTAGGTGCAAGATTCAAATTGCCCTTTGTCAGTCTATGCACTATGATTAGCGACGATTCATAATATTAACTCCAGACGTAGGAGAGAGCGTCTTTTGCACACCTTACGCGCGTCAAAATATGGTTTATCCATCAAACAATTACCATCTTCCATTGTTGAAGTGATCGATGCCCTGACCAAAGCAGGTTATGATGCATACATCGTCGGGGGAGGCGTTCGTGATTTAATGCTCGGATTACACCCTAAAGACTTTGATGCAGTAACCAATGCCACGCCTGCACAGGTAAAAGAAGTCTTTGGCCGACGTTGTCGGATTATTGGTCGACGTTTTGAGCTGGCTCATGTGTATGTTGGACGTGATTTAATTGAAGTTGCAACTTTTCGTGCACCTCCTAAAAAAGCCGTCACCAGTGCGCAAGGTATGATCCTGCGTGACAATAACTGGGGCACAATAGAACAAGATTTTGCTCGACGCGATTTTTCAATTAATGCCTTGTACTACCAGCCACGCAAAGGTCAGGTTCTTGATTTTTGTGAAGCTATTCATGATATTAAGAAAAAAACCTTACGTCTATTAGGCGAACCTGCATTACGCTTTGAAGAAGATCCTGTGCGTATGCTGCGTACTTTGCGTTTTGCAGCAAAACTGAATTTTGAAATAGCAGACGAAATTGTAGATATTTTTACTCCTGAAATGACGCAGCTTTTGCGGGATGTTTCACCGCATCGTCTATATGATGAATCCCAGAAATTATTTACCATGGGGCACTTACAACGTGTGCTGCCATTGTTAATCGACTTTGGGGTATGGAAACAACTGTTTGCAGAAGTTCGTCCACAGGTAACCGACTTTATTGAGTTGGCTGCTAAAAATACAGATCAGCGAATTCAGATTGGAAAAACCATCAACCCTGCATTCTTTTATGCTGTTTTGTTGTGGGATAACTTTCTAGAGCGTTGTGAATATTATTACAAAAAAGGCGTCGTACCTGCTGAAGCACGTGCTCAAGCTGCCTTGGATGTATTAAAACGTCAGTCGACACGTACCGTGATTCCTCGTTTTGCCGAAACATTCATTCGTGAAGTGTGGGAAATGCAAACGCGGTTATTAAATCCAAAACCACAACAAATTCAGGCTTTGGCGGGGCATGCCCGTTTTAGAGCAGGGTTTGATTTTCTATTGCTTCGTGAAAAATCGGGTGATCGTTCAACCGAAGGCATGGGTCAGTGGTGGGATGCTTATCAGAATATGACCACTGATGAGAAAGAAAAAGTGATTGCGCAATATAACCGTCAGCGTGCGAAAAAACGTCGTACTGCCGTTGTTGTCGCAGATGAATCTGAAACCCATACTGAAATAACACCATTGGTTGAAGAAAGAGAGGGGCGTCGTCGTTCACGTAGTCCTTCACGAAACCGTGGCGAGGCGCAACAGACCAAACGTCCTGAACGTCCAGATACAACGTTATCGGATCTTGACCAAAACCATCCAATTTTGAAACGTAAACGTGTACAACGTGATTTAAGTCAGGTGATTTTTGGGCCGACACAATGACAGTCAAAGCATATATCGGATTGGGGAGTAATCTTGGCGATTCACTGCAAATTTTGCAGCATGCGGTTGCGCAGTTAAAAACGCTAGGAATGGTGCGAGTTTCAAAACTTTATTGCACACCACCCATGGGGCCGCAAGATCAACCTGATTATTTAAATGCAGTAGTTGAACTAGAAACTGATTTAGCACCACTTGAGTTACTCGACCGCTTACAGCAATTTGAACAGGATTCGGGACGTGTTCGTTTACGCCGTTGGGGCGAACGGACACTGGATCTGGATTTGTTACTTTATGGTCAGCAAAATATTCAACATGAACGCTTAACCGTGCCGCATGTTGGTTTGCTAGAACGAGATTTTGTCATTATTCCATTGTTGGATTTAGATGCTGAACTACAGGTTGCACAGCATGCACTCAAAACATTGCCTGTTGTCAAAACGTCTACATTAACCCCTATACAGTCAGAAAATTGGGCCAGTGTTGATGGTGAAGTTGTGGTTCAAAAACATGTAGAGGAAATGAAATGATTAGTCTGAACGATTTAAGACAATTCAAACTTCAAGGAAGAAAATTCTCGTGTTTGACGTGCTATGACGCAAGCATGGCCAAAGTCATGGAAGTGGCAGAAATTGATTCTATTCTGATCGGTGATTCATTGGGGATGGCGATTCAGGGACATGATTCGACACTCCCTGTTAGTGTGGCTGATATGGTTTACCATACCGCAGCAGTACGCCGTGCCAATCAGCATGCTTTTATTATGACTGATTTACCTTTTATGAGTTATGCAACTGTGCCAGACGCCATTGCCAATGCACGTGCGGTCATGCAGGCAGGCGCACAAATGGTTAAAATTGAAGGCGGAGCATGGTTGGCTGAAACGGTTGAAGTTTTGACCCGAAATGGCGTTCCTGTCTGTATGCATTTGGGATTAACACCACAGTCTGTACATGTTTTTGGTGGGTATAAATTACAGGCGAGAACACGCGAAGCTGCGGATCAACTCTTAGATGATTGTCATGCTTTGGTGAATGCTGGTGCAGCAATATTATTGCTTGAGTGCGTTCCTGCCCAGTTAGGTAAAGAAGTTGCTGAAACCTTTCCACATATTCCTGTGATTGGGATTGGTGCAGGCAATGAAACCGATGGTCAGGTGCTTGTCGTGCAAGATATGCTAGGACTAACGATGGGTAAAGTCGCAAAATTTGTGCGTAACTTTATGACAGAACAATCAGGTTCACAGGCCATTTTAGATGCCTTCCGAGCGTATCATCAAGCGGTTCAGGACCAAAGTTTTCCTTCATCAGAATATACTTTCCAAGTTGAGCTATAAACCATGAAAACAGAAACCACCATACAAGGATTAACAGCGTCACTTAATCCTGCTCGTGCATCACGTAAAATCATTGGTTTTGTTCCAACTATGGGAAATTTGCACGAAGGTCACCTTAATTTGGTGCGTGAAGCACGTAAATTATGTGATGTGGTTGTGGTCAGTATTTTTGTCAATCCAATTCAATTTGGACCAAATGAAGACTTTGAAAACTACCCAAGAACACTAGAGCAAGACAGCCGATTACTTGCCGATGTGGGATGCGATATTATCTTCGCGCCGACAGTAGAACAAATGTATGGTAAACAACCAAGATTAACCAACATTTCTGTAGCTGACATCACTCAAGATCTTTGTGGCGCTTCACGCCCTGGACATTTTGATGGCGTTGCGGTGGTTGTAACCAAATTATTTAATATTGTTCAGCCAAATTATGCTTTTTTTGGCGAAAAAGACTATCAACAATTGACTGTTATCCGTCAGTTTGTGCGAGATCTTAATATTCCGTTAGAAGTGATTGGTGTACCGATTACTCGTGCGGCAGATGGTTTGGCACTCAGTTCACGTAATGGTTATTTAACAGAAGCACAACGTGCTGCTGCTCCAGCCATTTATCGTAGTTTGAAACAGGCGGAACAAAATTTGCATGAAGGGCAGGCATTAAGTGATGTTCTGCAAACCATCAAAACCAGTTTAACCGAAGCAGGTTTTGAAGAGGATTATGTTGAAGCACGTACTCCTCAGTTGCAACCAGTAACGGCATTTGAGCAAGATACGATGTTATTTGTTGCCGCAAAACTAGGTTCAACGCGCTTAATTGATAACTTACTTGTCAAATATATCGAGTAAACTCCCTTTATAATACAATGAGAGTAGTATCGTCATGAAACGGATTCTAATTGTCACAGGTCAATCTGGCTCTGGAAAATCTTCGGCTTTACAGGTTCTTGAAGATTTGGGTTATTATTGTATTGATAATTTACCGTTGGCGCTACTGCCCGAAATTGTAGGGAAGCTTGATCAGGAAAATAACCTCGAGCAACTGGCATTGGGGGTGGATGTACGCAGTACCCGAGCTGATTTGCAGGAATTTGATCAGGTTTTTGAACAACTACAAAAATATGGTTCAGTCGATATTATTTATCTGACCACGCAAGATCAGGAATTGATTGCACGTTTTAGTGCATCACGTCGCCCGCATCCACTTGCAGGGCGCTGGACGAGCTTGCATGAATGTATTCAGGAAGAAAAAGGATTACTGCTTCCGATTCAACTCCGTGCGACAGTGAATATCGATACGACAGATAAAAGTGTACATGACTTAAAACACACATTATTATCTAGGCTTGGGCAAAGTGACAATTTGATTGTGATTTTACAATCTTTTGGCTATAAGCATGGCATTCCATTAGATGCCGATTATGTATTTGATGTCCGACATTTACCAAACCCACATTGGGATTTGGAATTGCGTAGACTTTCGGGTTTGGATGCGCCTGTACAGAAATTTTTAAGTGACTTTGAACAGACGACCCATATGTTTGAAGATATTTACCAGTTTTTAGCGAAATGGCTACCTGCTTTTGCAGAAGGGCATAGACATTACATTACAGTGTCAATCGGTTGTACAGGTGGACAACACCGCTCGGTTTATATGGTGGATCGACTTAAAAAAGCGCTTGAGGCGGATGATTGGTCGATTCAGGTTTTACATAGAGAAATGAAGCATTGGTCATGATTGACACAACAGTAGATGTAATTAACAAACTTGGTTTACATGCACGTGCCTCTGGCAAACTCATTGAAGTAACCACAAAATTTCGCTCTTCTATCCAAATTGGTAAGGGTGATAAGTTAATCGATGCTAAGAATATCATGGCCTTGCTGATGCTAGGTGCAGGTAAAGGAACAACTTTACGCCTAGTGATTGATGGTTCAGATGAAGAAAAAGCGCTCGAGGAAGTTCAGGCGCTTTTTGTCGCAAAATTTTATGAGGCAGATTAAACGTGGCACGACGTCCGCAACAACGCTATACCGATGATGATTTTGACGCCTTAGAAGGTCGTGCGAGTAAAACCGAACAAAAAAAAGCGGTGCAACGCATGGCAGCTTTAGGTGAACAGTTAGCCAAACTTTCAACCAAGCAAATTCAACAGCTTCCTGTTGAAGAACGCTTGATTGATGCTTTGCTTGATGTTCAATCAATTTCATCTTTTGAAGCGCGCCGTAGACAATTCCAGCGTATTGGAAAACTCTTACGGAATGAAGATGAAACCGTTATTTTGTCTTATTTGACACCGCAACAAGGCATTAAAAAGCAAGCACAATTAGAACGCTGGGTTGATCGTATGATCGAACAGGGGGACAGTGCACTTCACGAATTTAGCAAACAATATAATGCAACGGATAAACATACCTTGCGTCAGCATGTATTGCGCTATCATCGTGATAAAGGCTTGGAAGCAACACCTGAAGAGCTGTACGTAGCACGTCAGAGAATTATGAACTATGTTCAGCAAGTTGCGTTATTGTCAGATCAGGGCAAAGCGAGATAAAAAACAGCGACCAAATTGGTCGCTGTTTTATTTTAATTTATTGGTTTTGCTGTTCAGCACGTTGTTTTGCCCATTCTCGCAAGATGAATTTTTGTAGTTTTCCTGTTGATGTTTTGGGAATTTCAGCAATCACAACATCTTTAGGGAGTTTATAACGTGCAAGATGCTGTTTACAGTGTTCGATGAGCTGTTCAGGCGTTGCTTCATAACCCGTTTTTAATTCAATAAATGCACAGGGAACCTCTTGCCAATAAGGGTCTGGTTTGGCCACAACGGCAGCAATTAAAACAGCAGGATGCTGATACAGAACATCTTCAATTTCCAATGATGAAATATTTTCTCCACCTGAAATAATCAGATCCTTTGAACGATCCATAATTTTTGCATAACCATCAGGCTGACAAACAGCCAAATCACCCGTATGAAACCATCCTCCCGCAAAAGCCTGCTCAGTGGCTTCCTGATTTTTAAGATAGCCCTTCATGACAATATTGCCACGGAACATGATTTCGCCCATGGTTTGACCATCATGAGGAACGGGCTGCATGGTTTCAGGATCAAGAACTTTCATACCATCTTGTAACGGATAAGGCACGCCTTGTCTGGAGTGAAGTTGAGCTTGTTCCTGAATGGACAGATCATGCCATCCCGCTTGCGATGCACATAAGGCAGAAGGGCCGTATGTTTCAGTCAAACCATAAACATGTGTGAGACTGATGCCAATATCGTGCATTCCTTCGATAATTGCAGCAGGTGGGGCTGCCCCCGCCACCATTACTTCGACACGATGCTCAAATGTAATTTGTTTTTCTTTAGGTGTGTTAATGAGCATTGACAGGACAATCGGCGCACCACAAAAATAATCGACTTTATGTTCAGCGATAAGCTTAAACACCAGTTCAGCATCTACTTTGCGTAGGCAAATACTGGTACCACCGTTGGCGGCCATTGTCCATGCAAAACACCAGCCATTGCAGTGAAATAGCGGAAGTGTCCATAGATAAGTGGCGCGTGGGGTCATCCCACAGGCAATGATATTGCTTGCAGCATTAATATATGCCCCGCGATGATGATAGACCACACCTTTCGGATTTCCTGTCGTACCAGAGGTATAATTGAGGCTGATGGCATCCCATTCATCTTGGGGTAAATGCCATTCAAAGTCAGGGTTTCCCTCAGCTAACCATGCTTCATATTCAATAAATCCAATATCCTGAACCATCCCCTGATATTCATTGTCATGAACATCAATAATGATCACTGGATGATGGATTTGTGCCAGCGCCTCTTGTGCCAAAGTTGAAAATTCACTATCGACCAAGAGTACTTTACTTTCGGCATGATCAAGCATAAAAGCCAAGGTTTTTGCATCTAGCCGAGTATTTAAGGTATTTAAAACAGCACCTGTCATAGGAACAGCAAAGTGCGCTTCAATCATGGCTGGCGTATTGGGAAGCAGCACCGAAACAGTATCATTCTTACCGACACCCAGTTTTTGTAGCTGTTCTGCAAATTGCCGACAACGATTATACTTTTCCCGCCATGTAATGCGCTTTGAACCGTGAATAATTGCAGGTTGCTGTGGGTAAATATGGGCAGCCCGTTCTAAATAACGCAGCGGGGATAATGCGACAAAATTTGCCTGAGTTTTTGGTAACGTATCATATGCACTGACAGCCATGTCATTACTCCTATTGGTCTTCTTGTTTTATGAAATTTATCCTTTACCCAAGAGTAGGCGAATGAATGAACAAAAATCTGTTGTGCTTTAGTCTTAAACTGTCGATGAGTCATTATTTTTAAAAATGCAAAAAAATAATGAAATGAAGTGATTGATTCGTCGCTTATGTTGTGACAGAGGTTCCTTAAATTGGTTAAGACGTGTAAAATTGTAGGGGATTTTTTACCCCACCGTTTTTATTTTGAGGTTTTCCTCGATATTAATCTCGCGGTGATATGCTCCGATGTATGGGGCATCACTCCTTAAGGATTTAATTATGCCAATTATCACATTGCCAAATGGCGATCAAAAAACTTTTGATCAACCTGTATCTGTTATGGAAGTCGCTCAAAGTATTGGGCCTGGACTTGCGAAAAACACGGTTGCAGGTCGTGTAAATGGTCGCTTGGTTGATGCATGTGACTTAATCACCGAAGACGCTACAGTTCAAATTATTACACCAAAAGATGAAGAAGGTCTTGAGATCATTCGCCATTCATCTGCACATTTGGTTGGACATGCAGTAAAACAATTGTTCCCAGACGTACAAATGGTGATTGGACCTGTCATTGAAGAAGGTTTTTATTACGATATTTTCAGTCCGAAACCATTCACATTAGATGACATGGCAGCGATTGAAGCACGTATGAAACAATTGATTGATCTAGACTATGATGTCATCAAAAAAATGACACCACGTGAAGATGTAATCAAAGTATTCACAGAACGTGGTGAAAGCTATAAATTACGTTTAATTGATGATATGCCAGATGAAACCGCAATGGGGCTGTATTATCATCAAGAATATGTGGACATGTGTCGTGGCCCACATGTTCCAAATACCAAATTCTTAAAAAACTTTAAATTAACAAAAATCTCTGGTGCTTACTGGCGCGGAGATGCGAAAAACGAACAGTTACAACGTATTTACGGTACTGCTTGGGCCGATAAAAAACAGCTTGCTGCGTATATCACACGTATTGAAGAAGCTGAAAAACGTGACCATCGTAAAATTGGTAAAGCCTTAGATTTGTTCCATATGCAAGAAGAAGCACCAGGTATGGTGTTCTGGCATCCAAATGGTTGGACGATTTATCAAGTACTTGAGCAATATATGCGTAAAGTACAACAGGATCATGGTTACCAAGAAGTTCGTACACCGCAAATTGTTGATTTTTCTTTGTGGGAACGCTCTGGACATGCAGCAAACTATGCTGAAAACATGTTTACAACGCATTCAGAAAACCGCAACTATGCAGTAAAACCAATGAACTGCCCATGTCACGTACAAGTGTTCAATCAGGGCTTAAAATCTTACCGTGACCTACCAATTCGTTTAGCCGAATTTGGTTCTTGTCATCGTAATGAACCATCAGGTTCTTTACACGGGATCATGCGTGTTCGTGGCTTTACTCAGGATGATGCACATATTTTCTGTACCAAAGAACAAATTGGTCAGGAAGTTGCAGACTTCATTAAATTGACTTTGGATGTTTATAAAGACTTTGGCTTTGAAGAAGTCCAAATGAAACTCTCTACTCGTCCAGAAAAACGTGTGGGTGATGATGCACTTTGGGATATCGCAGAGAAGTCATTGGCAGATGCGTTAGATGCAGCAGGTCTGGAATGGCAAGAACAACCAGGCGAAGGTGCGTTCTATGGTCCAAAAATTGAATTCTCTTTAAAAGATTGTCTTGGACGTGTATGGCAATGCGGTACAATTCAATGTGACTTTAACTTACCAGAGCGTTTAGATGCTTCTTTTGTGACAGAAGATAATGAACGAGATCAACCTGTTATGTTGCATCGTGCAATTCTTGGCAGTTTTGAGCGTTTTATTGGTATACTTATTGAACATTATGCCGGTTTTATGCCACCTTGGTTAACACCAATTCAAGCGTGTGTCATGAATATTACAGATTCTCAAGCACAAGCATGTGAACAAGTTGTGGCGAAACTCAAAGAAAATGGCCTTCGTGCAATTTCAGACTTGAGAAATGAGAAAATCGGCTTTAAGATTCGTGAGCGTACACTTGAGCGTATTCCGTACCTTTTGGTTCTTGGTGACCGTGAAGTAGAAGAAGGTACTGTTAATGTTCGTACTCGCTCAGGAAAAAATTTAGGTACTATGTCAATTGACGCATTCGTTGACCTAGTGAAGTCTGCCGTAGCCGAACGTGGCCGGTACATTGTGGAGTAAGAAAGATTAAACAGCCTGAACGTAACCAACAACAAGGTGGTAAGAACAATCGTCCTGCATTAAACACTGAGATTCGTGCGAAAGAAGTACGGCTCATTGATGCAGATGGGGAGCAAAAAGGAATTGTTTCACTTGCTGAAGCATTACGAGCTGCAGAAGAAGTCGATCTTGATCTTGTTGAGATTGTTGCAAATGCAGAGCCACCTGTTTGTAAAATCATGGATTTCAACAAACACTTGTTTGACCTGAAACAAAAGCAAAAAGAAGCGAAGAAAAAGCAACATCAGGTGCAAGTGAAAGAAATCAAGTTGCGTCCTGCAACAGATATCGGAGATTACCAAGTTAAGCTTCGTGCGATCATTCGCTTCTTGGAAGAAGGAAACAAAGTAAAAATTACTTTACGTTTCCGTGGTCGTGAAATGGCACACCAACAGTTAGGTCTCGCTCAATTACAAAAAGTTGAGGGTGATGTATCTGAATACGGTGTCGTAGAGCAAGCGCCAAAAATGGAAGGTCGCCAAATGGGTATGTTACTTGGACCTAAAAAGAAAAAGTAATATCTCTGTTTGATGTAAAAAAGCACTGTCAGTCATGACAGTGCTTTTTTATTATGTAAGTTATTAATATAAATAGATTTATTTTTATTATCATTACATAAACTTTAACTTCTATCTTATGCTAACTTCTTAAGTTCAATGGAGGGTTTTGAATTACCTGTTTTATCACAGCTAATAAATGATATATTTAAAAAAATTAAATTATTAACTGGCATATTAAAACTTTTTAGTAGGAAATTGTATGAATAAAATATTGTTTGTATTTACTATGTTTTTTATCTCTAGTCAGTTATTTGCTGATGTTTTGATTCCAAGAAGTGTTCCTGGTGACAAAGGTCGATATTATTTAATTCGACAATCAAAATCTGGAAATATTGTTTCTACCCTACATAAAAGAGTCGGTGTTGATAGTGTGGGATATACCTCCGCAAAAGTAAATTGTAAAACTAAGCAAATTCAAGAAATTGGATATAGTGAGGTATCAGCAAAAGCAATTAAGCCTAATCCAACTGCATGGTATGATCTGGTTGTTGGTTCTAGTAAATATGATCTCTATACGTTTGTATGTAAAAAATAGTTTTAATAAAAATATAGTTTGGGTTTTTAGTTATGCTAAAAAATATTTACTTAGCCTTGTTTATCTTATTGATAACTGGGTGTGCAATTAAACCTGTAACTAATGAAAATGCAAAAAACGTCCCGAATAAAAGAATTTTAAATAGTCGTTATCTTATTAAAGATGACAGCAAAGTATTTGTAATAATAAAACGAGATCAAGGCTATGTTGGATCAGCGTGTACAACGCAAATCTTAATTGATGGAAGCCCTGTTGCGAACTTAAGGATGTCTGAAAAGATCATGATATATCTATCACCTGAGCAACATATTATTAGTTCTGTGCCTCAAGGTATTTGTGGTGGTGGAATTGTTGAATTACAGATTGATCTAACCTCAAAAAAAACTGCGACATTCAGAGTCGGTTTTGATGGCAATGCAACGCATAAGATACAGCCAACTGTTTTCTAAGAATACAGGTAGAAGTATTGATATTTAATAGACCATATTATTTTTATTTCAGGCAAATTTAAGTCAAAACATGTATCTTCTAATTAAGCATCAAATCTGAGTTTTTGTATTTTTTAGTGAGATGGCTGATTGCTTTGAAAAATTCATGATATAACAGCGAAGACTTTCAATCGGTTTGAAAATAAAATAAAGGAATTGACATGATTGACCTCTATTATTGGGGAACTCCCAATGGCCATAAAATCACGATTGCACTTGAAGAGATGGGTCTTGAATATCAGATTTTCCCTATCAATATTTTAGAAAATGACCAGTTTCAGCCAGATTTTTTAAATATTTCCCCAAACAATAAAATCCCTGCCATTGTGGATCAGAACGGGCCGCAACAAAAACCCATCTCTGTGTTTGAGTCGGGCGCAATTTTGCAATATTTAGGTCGAAAAACAGGCTTATTTTATCCAACAGATGAGCAATCTCGTGTTGAGGTTGAACAATGGTTGATGTGGCAAATGGGAGGGCTGGGGCCGATGCTTGGGCAGAACCATCACTTTAATAAATTTGCCAAAGAAAAAATTCCTTATGCCATTCAGCGTTATGTGACTGAAACAAAGCGTTTATATGGTGTTTTAGACAAACAGCTTGTTGGACAAAACTATGTCGCCGGTGATTATTCCATTGCGGATATGGCGATAGTCCCGTGGTTATTGCGCTATGAATGGCAGAGTATCGATTTGGATGAATTTCCAAATGTAAAAGCCTATATCGAACGTATTCAGGCCAGACCTGCGGTGCAAAAAGCATTGTCTATTCAGCTTGCATAATGTTTTAACAATCTGGCTGAAGCTACAAATAAAGTGAAGGGTGAAATGATAGTGCTGATGTTTTTTCCATGATGGGGTATATCACTTTATTTATTTGTGCGTTTGGTGCTGCAACACTATTACCGCTTCAATCAGAGGCGGTTTTATTTTCACTTCTTGTTTTAAAGCCCCATGCTGCCGTTGGGTTATTACTGGTTGCAACCATTGGAAATGTATTGGGTTCTTGTGTGAATTGGTGGTTAGGCATAAAACTTGAGCATTATAAGCATAAAAAATGGTTTCCTGTGTCCGAAAAACATCTGCTAAAGGCACAAAATATCTATCATCGTTATGGATTTTATTCCCTCTTATTGAGTTGGTTGCCCGTGATTGGCGACCCGATCACACTGGTTGCTGGCGTTTTAAAAGAAAACTTTATGCGTTTTTTAGTTTTGGTGACTATCGCTAAGCTAGGGCGTTATCTATTTATTTATGCTGCATTCTTACTTTATCAATGAAGGGGTAACACTATGGTCGCCCCTTGATTTTGATTAATGTTCTGAGTTTTTGGTGACATCGACTTTAAATAGCTCTGAGGTTTTAAAGTAGCAAAATGCCACAACCAATAAGGTCATGCAGCCACCAAAAATGGTTGCTGTGATTGTTCCCATATATTTTGCCGCCAGACCCGATTCAAACGCACCAAGCTCGTTGCTTGATGAAACAAACATGCCATTTACAGCGGCCACTCGACCTCGCATATTTTCAGGCGGATAAAGCTGTAAAATGGTTTGGCGAATCACAACCGATACACTGTCACATGCGCCTGTCATTGCTAAAGAAAACAGTGACAACCAAAGATGTTGGGAAAAAGCAAAGACTAACGTAAATAAACCAAAACCAACAACAGCGAGCAACATATTCCGCCAAGCATGTTGAGTTGGTGGAAAACGGGTTAATGCTAGCATGGTCAGAAGCGCACCAATAGATGGTGCAGCACGAAGCAAACCGAGACCTTCTGGGCCTATTTTTAAGATATCTGAAGCAAAAATTGGCAAAAGTGCAACCACACCACCAAAAAGAACCGATGCTAAATCAAGTGAAATAGACCAAAGGACAATTTTGGTGTTCCATATAAACTGGAATCCTTCACGAATACTTTCCCAAATATTTTCATGTTGTAATGTCGGAAACTCACGTTTTTGTAAAAGATTAACCAGACAAAAGCAAATAAATAGAAGAATCGCAACCGCCCATAAACTGGTTTCTCTGCCTAAAAAAGCCAACATAAAACCGCCAAGCATTGGGCCTAAAATCACGCCACTTTGCCAACCAATCGTTGTCCATGTTGCACCGTTGGTATACAACTCGCGTGGAATTAAAAATGGTTTTAGCGATGTTGCCGCAGGCGAGTAAAAACCACGGATTAACCCAAAACAGAAAATAACGGCATAAATTCCCCAGCTTAATCCATTGACAGAAATATGTTGAAGCCCATAAGCATGAAACAAAAGCCATAGCACAATCGGGAGAGGGAACGAGAAAAATAGGCAAATTTTCATAATGGTTTGCTTATTAAACTTATCAGCAAAATAACCGCCCCATAATGACAATCCAATAAATGGAATGGCTTCGGCTAAACCAATCATCCCGAGGGTTAGAGGGTCTTTGGTGATTTGATAAAGACTATATCCAACAATGACTTCCTGAATCAGAATGCCTAGCGTTAAGCAAAGTTGATTCAGCGTAATAATCGAAAAATCTCGATAACGTAATGCTGCAAAAGGACTCTGTTCTGAATGCATAAGAGTAGAATCTGGCGATAAAGAAAATGAGTATAGCGTTGTATAGGTTTAATTTCTCTCATAATTTGAGATTTTTGCATAAAAATAATGATTTTTGGCAGCTAAAAATATGACCAGATCGGTCAGGCTTTATCAAACAATGATTTTATCTATCGTTGTATATTGATGATCATTGTTTTGTTTGGAACGTACAATGCAAGGGAATTCAGAGTCAGTTTCAATTTATTGTCAGGATGGTTATCAGCTTGGTGGTTGTTTTTATCCACATGCGGGCGAATTTTCACAAAAATTACCAATTTTGATTTGTCCTGCAACTGGCATTTTGCAAAAATTTTATCAGCATTTTGCTTGTTGGCTTGCAGCACAAGGCTTTGATGTTCTGACATTTGATTTTCGGGGAATTGGAAAATCTTTACATGGAAAGCTTAAAAACTCCCAAGCCAGTATTCAAGATTGGGGGATGCTGGATATTCCTGCTGCAATTGACTATGTATTGGCGAAAACGCAACAAACACAAGTAATTTTAATTGGACATAGTGCTGGTGGGCAGCTACTGGGCGTTGTGCCCAATTATGGCAAAGTGGCTAAGTTCATCGGGGTTGCTGCATCAACAGGTTATGTCAAAAAATTAAAAGGCAAGACCAAAATTTTAGCGCCTGTCATGTTTGATTTTATTTTTCCAATTTCTAACTATTTTATGGGATATGGGGCAATACAGATCTTGGGTATGGGGGAGAATTTACCTAAAAATGTTGCAAATCAATGGCGAGCGTTTTGTAAGCATGCGGGATATATTGAAAATGCAATAGGAAAAACGATTTCTGAGGATTTTCATTCTCAAATTACAATCCCCATGACAATCATTTACGCCTCGGATGATGAAATTGCAACGCAGGCTAATGTTGAAGATTTATTACGTTTATATCCACAAGCACAGAAAAAGACGATTCGACTTGAGCCTGAAGCATGGCGGCATCCATATATTGGACATATGGGATTTTTTAAAAGATCTCATCAAAATTTATGGCAGTTGATCCGCAAAGAACTCGATTTAGTCTAATTTTAAATTAAACAGCAAAATGCTTTTTTTTTATGCTCGTTTACTATAAAATGTCGCCTTCCTTACCTGCAGGTTGATTTGCAATGGTGCAAACATGCCGAACAGGTGCTTAAAAGAGGTTACTATGGCTAAGCTAAAAACTCGCCGTGGTGCAGCTAAACGCTTCAAAGCGACTGCAAACGGTTTCAAACGCAAACAAGCGTTCAAACGCCACATTTTGACCAAAAAATCTGCTAAGCGTATTCGTCAATTGCGCGGCTGTGTAATGGTTCACGTAAGTGACGTTGCTTCAGTTCGTCGTATGTGCCCATACATCTAAGGAGATTTATAAATGGCTCGTGTAAAACGTGGTGTAGTGGCTCATCGTCGTCACAAAAAAATTCTTGCTCGTGCTAAAGGTTACTATGGTGCTCGTTCACGCGTTTATCGCGTAGCGTTCCAAGCGGTAATCAAAGCTGGTCAATATGCGTACCGTGACCGTCGTCAGAAAAAACGTCAATTCCGTGCTTTATGGATTGCGCGTATTAACGCTGGTGCTCGTCAAAACGGCTTGTCTTACAGCCGCATGATCGATGGCTTGAAAAAAGCTCAAGTGATCATCGACCGTCGCGTATTAGCTGACATCGCTATGCATGATGCAATTGCTTTCGCTGCTTTGGCTGAAAAAGCTAAATCTGCTTTAGCTGCATAAGCTTAGAGATTCGAAAAAAGACCGCATTTGCGGTCTTTTTTTATTTGTTTATGGCAATCACTTTAACGACTACTTTTTTACAGGCTTTATCCTGACAAAACCCTGTAAACCATAGTTCACCATTTTCCCCCACCATAATCCCTTTCGTATTTGCAAATAAATTACTATAACTTTGTTTTTTAATGGTTTGGGTGAGCATCGGATCAAATATCTCGTCATAATAACTTAAAAATTCTTGAGTAGATCGAATTTTATGTCTTTGATTATGGATATTGATCTGAATCGGATAGTGAATCATGGATGCCACTTTTGCTCGATTGTCCTGATCAAGTGCTGTTTGCAGATCTTTTAAAAATTTTTGATAAGGTTGGTAACTTCCATACAGAAATTTTAAGTGTTGATTGACATCTTCGGTGTTGTCTGGCGAGGCTTTGATTGTCGTTTGGGCAAACCCCATGTTTGTAAAACCCAAACTTAGCCCAAGTACAAGAGACAAAAAGTACGGTGATTTCATAACTACATCCTTGTATGTTCTGGAGTTTTTTAGAATCCAAAATAATAAGCAGCCACACAAATGATGACCGTGACTAGAATCAGCGTGATGACATTTTTTGCTGAAACATGATGCTGCCCTTGGCTAGGTTTAGACTTAAACTTCACAATATTATCTGTATCTTGATCGAGCGGCGTTGCAACGACTTTTCGTTGTGCCGACTGATAATGGTTTGCAATTTTGACAATCAGTTTGGCAAATAAGTCATCGACCTTTTCTGAGAAGTGCTGGATTTCCCGTTGTTCTTCGGTTGATGACAATGTCGATCCTTCAGTGCGCTGAATCTGTTTTTGTTGAGCCAGCCGTTCTTGTAATGCACTTAATTTAAAAAATAAATCATTGGCGAGTTGTGCATGGTACTGTGGCGGTAACAATGCTTGGGGGATATTTGACTCGGAAGGTAGCAGGGTAGCATTGCCAATATAATCTTGATTTTGAGGAAATTCTAATTGAGCTGCATAAGTTGTATGAAAGAGTTCATCATTTAAATAGCCTTCAATTTTTTCCCAGTCGGGGGCTTGTAAGTCCGCCGAAGCTTTTTTTGCCAATTTACTCGAGAGTTCAAAACTCCATAATGTTTCTACTCGAAGCTTGATTTGCTGTTCTGTCGGAAACTCATATTCATTATCTGCACTGTACCATTCGGCAAGTTCATTACCGCAAATCCATGCTGTCGCCTTTTGTGGGCTATGGCTAATAATAAAATGAGCGTATGGCAACAGTTCTACATTTGGGTTTGGATTTTTCTCTTCATTTAAAAGACTAGAACTATGTAGGCTTAAACGTGTCACGCCTTGTTGTTTCAAATGTTCGAGCCAAACCTGAAAGTGTTGTGCCAGTAAATGCTGAGAAAGAAGATCTCTAAACCGCAATACGTTTTGATTAAAAATGGAGTGTTGTTTCCATTGTTGTATGCTGAATTCACGAGATAAAAACTCATTACCATAACAAACAAGTGTCAGTTGTTGCTGCCAAATTGGATCAAGCGCCATAGTTATTCTCTGCATTAAGCTCTGAATATTTTATCTCGTTTATAAATCAGTATGCTAGACAATTTTCATCATAGGGAAAGCTTCATCAACGCGACTAAAAACTGGTAGAATGGAAAGTTTATTAAATTTTTTTAACATTCATGCTTTGAGAGTAATTATGTCACTGGAAGCCCTGACCACTGAAGCACTGGCCGCGATTGCTGCGGCACAAGATATGGCTACACTTGACCAAGTACGGGTGCAGTTTACAGGTAAGAAGAGCCAACTTGCAGAGCAGTCAAAAGCTTTAGGAAAAATGGATCCTGAACAACGTAAAGTTGAGGGAGCGAAAATTCATGCTGTTCGTGAATCAATTAACAATGCGTTAACTGAACGACAAGCAACATTACAACAACAAGCATTAGCTGCAAAACTGGCAAGCGAAACAATTGATATTACTTTGCCGGGTCGTGGTCAGAGTATGGGAAGTATCCATCCCGTGACTCAGGTGCAAGAGCGTATTTGCCAGTTCTTTACTAAAGCTGGATTTACGGTTGCAACAGGGCCTGAAGTTGAAGATGACTATCATAACTTTGAAGCATTGAATATTCCGGGGCACCATCCTGCACGTGCCATGCACGACACTTTCTATTTCGATGCGAGTCATTTGTTGCGTACTCATACCTCTGGTGTGCAAATCCGCACGATGGAAACGACACAGCCACCAATTCGTATTGTGTGTCCGGGACGTGTGTACCGTTGCGATTCAGACCAAACTCATTCGCCAATGTTCCATCAAATTGAAGGTTTATACGTTGCAGAAAATACCAGTTTTGCTGAGTTAAAAGGCTTACTTGTTAATCTGTTAAATGAATTCTTTGAAAAAGATCTAAAAGTACGTTTCCGTCCATCTTATTTCCCATTTACAGAACCAAGTGCCGAAGTGGATATTATGGATGAGCGTGGTCGTTGGTTAGAAGTTTTAGGATGTGGCATGGTGCATCCAAATGTATTACGTGCAGCAGGTATTGATCCTGAAAAATATAAAGGTTTTGCGTTTGGTTTAGGTGTAGAGCGTTTTGCAATGTTACGTTATGGCATTAACGACTTGCGTATGTTCTACCAAAACGATGTGCGTTTCTTACGCCAATTTGCTTAACCATTTTTTTCAAGATTTAGTGATTTAAGGTTTATAGAGATGAAGATTAGCGAAAATTGGCTACGCACGTGGGTTAATCCAGCCATTGATAGTGAAACATTGTCAGAACAATTGACCATGTTAGGTCTGGAAGTGGATGAACTTGCACCTGTTGCCAAACCATTTACGGGGGTTGTGGTGGGTGAAGTTCTCACTGTTGAACAACATCCAGATGCAGACCGTTTACGTGTAACGACGGTCAATATCGGTACGGGCGAACCATTACAAATTGTTTGTGGCGCACCGAATGTACGTGTTGGAATGAAAGCACCTATGGCAACCGTTGGGGCTGTTTTACCGGGTGATTTTAAAATCAAAAAAGGCAAACTTCGTGGTGTTGAATCTCACGGTATGCTGTGTGGTGCTTCAGAGATTGATCTTGAAGACAAAATTGATGGTTTACTCGAACTTCCAGAAGATGCACCTGTTGGCGTGAATATCCGTGAATATTTGAAATTAGATGACCATATTATTGATATTTCAATCACGCCAAATCGTGGTGACTGCTTTAGCGTTCGTGGAGTAGCACGAGAAATTGGTGTGATTAACCAGCTTGCGGTGACTCAACCTGACGTAACAGAAGTTACTGCTACGATTGCAGATGAAAAAGCAGTTGTGGTGACGACACAAGGCGCGCCACGTTATTTGGGTCGTGTAATTAAAAATGTAAATGTAAAAGCTGTGACACCTGAATGGATGGAACAGGCATTAACACGTTCTGGTATCCGTACACATAGCGTATTGGTTGACGTAACCAACTATGTGTTGATGGAGCTAGGTCAACCGATGCATGCATTTGATTTGGCAAAACTGCAAGGCAATATTCAGGTTCGTCAGGCAAATGCACAAGAAAAACTTACCCTGTTAAATGAACAGGAAGTTGAACTGTCTGAAGATGTGATGGTGATTGCTGATGATGCCAAAGTACTTGCAATCGCAGGGATTATGGGGGGACTAGACTCAAGCGTAACAGATGATACGCAAGATATTTTCCTTGAAAGCGCATTCTTTGCACCGCTTGCCATTGCAGGACGTGCGCGTCGTTTTGGTTTGCATACAGACTCATCACAACGCTTTGAACGTGGTGTCGACTTTGAATTGCCAATGTTGGCGATGAATCGTGCATCACAATTGATTCAAGAAATTGCAGGCGGTGAATTTGGCCCTGTAACAGTTGCAGAACAAGCAGACCAATTACCAAAACGTGAAGCGATTACATTGGCACAACATCAAGTTGATCAATTACTTGGTTATGCAGTTGAAAGCGACTTTATTACCGATGCTTTAACGCGTTTAGGTTGTGACGTGACAGTTAAGGCTGCTGGTGAGTGGTTGGTTGTTCCGCCATCACACCGTTATGATATGGTAATTTATCAAGATCTGATTGAGGAAATTGCACGTATTCATGGTTATGACAATATCCAGATGAGTTTGCCAAAAATTGATGTGAAATTGGCAAAATATCAAGATCATTTTGACTTGGCTGAATTACGTCAAACCATTACAACACTCGGCTATCAAGAAGCGATTAGCTTTAGCTTTGCCGATTTAAAACTCGAAAAGCAGTTAAATCCACAAGTAAACCCATTGGCATTGGCAAATCCAATTTCAAGTGATTTGGCGGTGATGCGTAGCACCTTGTTATCCAGTTTGATTCCATGTGTGCAATACAATCTAAACCGTCAACAGTCGCGTGTTCGTTTCTTTGAGCTAGGTTTGCGTTTTGACTATCAGAATGCACAGAGCATTGATGATCTAAAACAAATTCCGACATTGGCGCTGATTGCTGTGGGTTCAAAAGACCCAGAACAATGGCATGAAAAAACTCAACCAATGGACTTCTTTGATCTAAAAGGAGAGGTTGAACAGATTTTGGCAGCAGGTCGTGTGAAAGTTGAATATCAGCGCTCAACACGTGAATGGCTACATCCTGGACAATCTGCTGATATTATTGTCGATGGACAAATAATCGGTTATTTAGGTCGCTTACATCCATCACTTGAAAGTGAGCTTGATTTGGGCATAACTTGGGTTGCAGAACTTGACCAAGAGGCCGTTTTGCAATCTTATGTATCTAATTTTACAGAATTATCACGTTTTCCGTCGGTTAGACGTGATATTGCGCTTTTAATTAGTGATAAGATTGAGTTAAAAGAGATTCAGCAACTTATTCAAAAAACTGGTGGAGATCTTCTCGATTCAACATGGTTGTTTGATGTATATACAGGACAAGGTGTTGAGGCTGGTAAGAGATCGTTGGCATTTGCATTACTATGGCAACATCCTTCACGTACATTAGAAGATGCTGAAATTAAGTCAGGTATGGATCATATTATTGAAGTGTTGGAAAACACTTATCAGGCAACATTGAGGGCGTCATGACAGCATTAACAAAAGCAGAAATGGCAGATCATTTAAGTGCAGAAACGAATTTAAACCGTCGTGAAGCAAAACAAATGGTTGAACTATTTTTTGATGAAATCAGTCAAGCTTTAATTTCAGGCGAACAGGTTAAACTATCGGGGTTTGGTAATTTCGAACTACGTGATAAGCGTCAGCGTCCTGGTCGTAATCCAAAAACTGGAGAAGAGATTCCGATTTCAGCACGTCGCGTTGTAACTTTCCGAGCAGGACAAAAGTTTAGACAGCGTGTGGGTAACGAGATTGAACAAGACTAAAATTTAGTTTTGGGAGAATAAGGGGGGATTGATGAATCCCCCTTATTTTTTTGCTTTTAAAAAAAGTAGGAAGTGGCGTAACGTATGGGCACATTAATCTAAGCAGTAAAGCGGTATTCTATGGGATGTGGGGTAAAGGGGATAGGAAAACGCAGCTAGGTGGATGTGACAGGTAATGTAGGGTAATGAGCAGTATTCAGCTATGTAAGAAAGTAAAGTAATATATAAGTTGATTACTTTATTTTGGGCATAAAAAAAGAGAACCTAAAAGGTTCCCTTTTTCTACTAAATCGAGTAATCGATTAGTGAGCAGCTTCAGATGCAGCTGGAGCAGCATCAGACGCAGCTGGAGCAGCTTCAGATGCAGCAGCAGTAGCTTCAGATGCAGCAGCAGTAGCTTCAGAAGCAGCAGTAGTCGCTTCAGATGCAGCAGCAGCAGCTTCAGAAGCTGGAGCAGAAGCAGCAGTGCTTTCAGCAGATTTTTTTGCACAACCAACGAAAGCTAAAGTTGTAGCAACTGCAGCTACGATAGCGAATTTTTTGAATAACATGGCATCACTCTCAAATTAAGTCATAAGACATAAAAAAACCAAAGCTAACCTGTTTGTGCTTTAATTATCCCTACACGTTCGATAGGTAACAACGCTTGGAGCAGATTAACTGGCATGTCAATATGCTATCACTGCGCATATCGAATTACTACTAGAGAATCAAAAAAAAACGAAAAAAAACGAAATTTTCGGCTTATTTTTAACAGAAAATAACAATTAAAAATGATTTTATATTTGGATAAATGATGAACTAAATACTTCAAAATAAAAAAAGTTTTATTCTGCTTAAAAATAAAGGAATGAAATCAAGAAATAGAAAGTAACATCAGAACTAAGTGTTTGTTATTTTAGTGTAAATTATGTCAACCCGCCGATCATTTATAGAAAATGACCGACGGTAAAACCCAATTTATTGTTTACGTTTCATTTGTTCAAAGAAATCGTCATTGGTTTTGGTTTCTTTCATACGGTCAAGTAAGAACTCCATTGCTGCCAGTTCATCCATTGGATGTAACAGCTTACGCAGGATCCATACTTTACGGAGGTTGTCTTCACTCATTAAGCGCTCTTCACGACGTGTACCTGATTTTTTCAGGTTCATGGCAGGGAAGACACGTTTTTCAGCAATACGGCGATCAAGTGTAATCTCTTGGTTACCTGTACCTTTGAATTCTTCGTAAATGACATCATCCATTTTACTGCCTGTTTCAATCAATGCAGTAGAAATGATGGTAAGTGAGCCGCCTTCTTCAATGTTACGTGCTGCGCCAAAGAAGCGTTTTGGACGTTCAAGTGCATGTGCATCAACACCACCTGTTAAAACCTTACCAGAGGAAGGAATGACAGTGTTATAAGCACGTGCTAAACGGGTGATTGAGTCAAGTAAGATCACGACATCTTTTTTGTGTTCAACCAAACGCTTGGCTTTTTCAATAACCATTTCGGCAACTTGAACGTGACGGGCTGGTGCTTCATCAAAAGTTGAGGCAACCACTTCACCACGAACAGTACGTTCCATTTCGGTCACTTCTTCTGGACGTTCGTCAATTAAAAGGACTATAAGGAATACTTCTGGGTTATTACGAACAATCGATTGCGCAATGTTCTGTAACAGCATGGTTTTACCCGCTTTTGGCGGAGCAACAATAATCGAACGCTGACCTTTACCAATAGGTGCAATTAAGTCAACGACACGAGCAGTTAAGTCTTCAGTTGAACCATTACCCAATTCCATGATCAATTGTTCAGTTGGAAAGAGTGGGGTTAAGTTTTCAAATAAGATTTTATTACGTGAGTTTTCAGGGGTATCGTAGTTAATTTGATTAACTTTCAATAAAGCAAAATAACGTTCGCCTTCTTTTGGCGGGCGAATAGTTCCCGTGATGGTATCGCCTGTGCGAAGGTTAAAGCGACGGATTTGAGAAGGGCTTACATAAATGTCGTCAGGCCCAGCAAGATAAGAGCCAGCGGCAGAACGTAGGAAACCGAAACCATCGGAAAGAATTTCTAAAACACCATCGCCAAAGATTTCTTCGCCATTCATGGCATGACGTTTTAGAATTGCAAAGATGATATCTTGTTTACGGTTACGTGCCATCCCCTCAAGGCCCATAAACTCAGCAATTTTAATGAGTTCGCCAATCGGTTTTTTCTTGAGTTCAGTTAGATTCATAGGTGGTCAGTTGATATAAGAACGTCTGGAGTATCGATCTAGAGAATAAAAAAATGCAAAAGTCAGCCGCATGCTGTGAGGACTGAGCAAAATAAATTGCACAATACAAACGCAGATATCTGGTTAATTGTTTCGAAGGTTAAGATAACAATTGCAGTGCCGAGCGGCGATCTTATGTGTTGTGTGTTTTAAGAAAGCGTGTGCCGAAGGCTTCAGCTCTCTTGATTTTGGAATATAAGCGACACAGAAGAAATTGTCAATTTAAGATAGACAAAATACACCAAAAAATAGGTGTATTTCGTCAATTTTAATACATTGATGAAAATTAGATATTTTCGTCAATAAAAGAAACGAGTTTTGAGCGAGGTACAGCACCGATTTGCTGAGCAACGACTTCGCCATTTTTAAACAAAAGTAATGCTGGAATGTTACGAATATTGTATTTCACAGCAGTTTCTTCGTTTGCAGTAACATCAACTTTTGCGACTTTGATTTTACCATCGTATTCACGAGATAAATCTTCAAGTACAGGTGCAATGGCTTTACAAGGACCACACCAAGCTGCCCAAAAGTCAACAAGAACTGGTGTTTCAGAATTTAGAACATCATTTTGGAAGTCGGCATCTGATGTATTGATAAGATTTGACATGAATGAACTCCAGTATATTTGAAAAATGCTTGTCTTATATATAAGTATTACATAGCAAATTTCAACAGCATAGTAGAATTGCGTGATTATCTACAGAGAGGGACGCTTTGTCTAATGGAGTATTGCGATGTTCTCAATCGTTTCCAGCTATGGTTCTTGCTTAACCCTTTGATTTGTTATGGCGTTGTTGAGCCTGTTATATCTTTTCGCTGGCTTGGTGATATATTATAACAATTTAAAATGTGAAAATATGGATAATCTGTTTTTTTCGACTGAAAATCTTAGTATTCGTAGGGAAAAGCGCTTTTCAATTGCAGACGAGTGAATTACTCTAGAGGCAATTAAATTTGATTCGTTTGTGCACAATGTCTGATTTTTTGATTGATGAAGAATTGCTCGCTGCCATTGATATGGGGTCAAACAGCTTTCACCTTGCAATTGCCCGTGTAGATCATGGCGAAGTAAAAAAAGTTGTTTCAATGTCGGAAAAAGTGCAGCTTGCAGCAGGTTTGGATGAGAATAAGAACTTAACAGAAGCTGCACAGCAAAGAGGATTGTCTTGCCTTGCACGTTTTGTGGGGCGTTTAAGCTCAGTTCAACCGAACCGTTTACGAATAGTTGCAACCAATGCTTTGCGTCAGGCTAAAAATGGACATGAATTTATCCAAAAAGCAGCCGAGATTTTACCAAAACCGATTGAAATTATTGCAGGACGTGAAGAAGCCCGCCTCATTTATTTAGGTGTTTCACATACTATGGCCAATGGTGGTCGTCGTTTGGTGGTGGATATTGGTGGTGGTTCTACCGAGTTGATTATTGGTGAGGAATTTGAACCCATTTATACTGAATCATTACAAATGGGCTGTGTTTCATTTACAAAAACGTATTTCCCTGATGGTGAAATTAACGTTAAGAACTTTAATAAGGCATTTGTTGCGGCTTGCAAAGAATTATCTGCGATTGCAAATACCTATAAACAAGAAGGTTGGGACACTGTTGTTGGTTCGAGTGGAACAATTAAAGCTTGTCGCCAGATTATGGTGAATATGGGATTGAGTGATGAACAAGAAAGTGTCACACGTGAAGGTTTAGAAAAATTAAAAGATAGATTGCTTAAGTTCAAGCATGTTTCTGACATCGATTTTGATGGGCTAAAAGAAGATAGGCGAGCAGTTTTGCCAGCTGGTATGGCAATTTTGTACGCTGTTTTTGAAGTTTTGGATATTGATCGACTCATGTATTCAGATGGCGCCTTAAGAGAGGGCGTGATGTATGATTTACTGGGACGTTTTAAACATGAAGATATTCGAGACCGTAGTGTTCAGGCATTAATTGGCCGTTACAATGCAGATGGAAAACAGGCTGAACGTGTGGTGACAACGGCTCAGAAACTGTTTGATTCTGTTGCTAAAGATTTGAAATTAACGAATGAAGACAGTGACTTATTGCGTCGAGCTGCTTATTTGCATGAAATCGGTTTAGCGATTAGTCATGGTGGTTATCATCGTCATGGTGCTTATTTATTGCAGCATTCTGATATTCCTGGTTTCTCACAAATTGATCAAAATCACCTATCTCATTTAGTGGCACACCATCGTCGTAAGCTTCGAATTGAAACTAAAAATGATGTTTTAAAGGTGGGTGGGCTGTCTTTAGTTTATTTAAGTCTACTTTTAAGATTGGCAGTTTTACTCAATCATAGTCGTAGTGATCAGATGCTTCCTGCCATTGAATTGAAGGTTGTGAATGAGCAACAATGGCATCTAACTGTTTCTGGTGATGCGAAACAATGGCCGTTGTTAATTGCTGATTTGCATGATGAGCAAGAGCAATTTAAGCATTGGGATATTGATTTGGTCATTCAGTCGGAAAAATTTATTGATTAACGCCTCGTTGATTAATTGAAGGATAATACTCGACCTATGAAAAATAAAGCTGCTCAGTCTAAAGCATGGAAAACTGTGCAAATCGCACGTCATCCTCAACGCCCGCAATTCTTAGATTATGCGAGTGAACTGTTTGATGACTTCGATGTTTTACATGGTGACCGTGTTTTCGGTGATGATGGTGCAATGGTTGGTGGTCTTGCTCGCTTTGAAGGTCAACCCGTAATGGTGGTTGGGCAGCATCGAGGTCGTACTACTCGTGAACGTTTACAACATAACTTTGGTATGGCAAACCCTGAAGGTTATCGTAAATCGCAACGCTTACTTGATTTAGCAGAGCGTTTTAATTTACCTGTATTGACCTTTATTGACACAATGGGTGCATACCCTGGTGTTGGTGCAGAAGAACGTGGTCAAGCAGAAGCAATTGCGACGAGCCTTGCACAACTTTCACGTTTAAAAGTACCTGTTATTGCAACAGTGTTGGGTGAAGGTGGTTCTGGTGGTGCGCTTGGTATTGGTGTTGCTGACCGTGTGATTATGTTGTCACACAGTATTTATTCGGTTATTTCTCCAGAAGGCTGTGCCTCTATTTTGTGGAAAACTGCCGAAAAAGCAGAACAGGCAAGTGAGGCGTTAGCATTAACTGCGGATAAACTTCAAGCAATTGGTATTGTTGAATCTGTGGTAAACGAAGGTGAGGGCGCTCACTTGCATCCTGAGCAAGTCATGAATGATCTTCGTGAAGTGCTAAAAACAACTTTAGCCGAATTACAAGCTATGGATGCAGAAGCACGATGCGAAGCACGTTATCAACGTTTAATGAAATTTGGCAGCAGCAATTTAGGTTTAGCTTCTTAAAAGAAGCTGAACTTCGTTATTCCCAAAAAAACTTTCTTATTGGATGCAGTGGCGGCATGGATTCCATGTTGCTATTGCATTTGATGTCTTTATTATTTCCCAAGCGTGTCCGCGCAGTTTATATCGACCATCAACTTCAGGTACCGAGTGCATCTTGGGGAAATCTGGTCAATCAATATTGTCTTCAATCTCAAATTCCATGTTCGATAATGCCTGTGCAAATTGCGCAAGGTAATTTAGAGCAGCAAGCACGTTATGCTCGTTATGCTGCATATAAGCAAATTATTGCAGAAGATGAAGTACTTGTTTTGGCTCACCATCAACAAGATCAGGCAGAAACGGTCATATTGCGGCTACTTTCAGGTGCTGGCGTTACAGGATTGTCTGCTATGCAAGGTCACGATATCCGTGATGATGTGCTGATTTGGCGTCCGTTGTTGGAAATGAGTCGACAACAAATTGAACAGTGGATTTTGCAGCTCGATATACCTTATGTTATTGACCCGACAAATGCAGATCAGCATTATGACCGCGCGTGGTGTCGGGAAACATTATGGCCTGTTTTGCAGCAGCGGTTCCCTCAAATGCAGGATGCTTTGGCTCGTACAGCACTGCTGATGCAAGATGCAAATGAAATTTTACTTGATGTTGCACAACAAGACTGGCGCCAATGTGGAAATACAGAATATCTTGATCTGACAAGACTTGCGACTTTATCTGAGGCACGACAGCGACAGCTCTTATCGCTTTGGATGAAAGGCGAGTCGGTTTATCGGCCAAGTCTGGATGCTGTACAACGGTTAAAAATAGAAGTAATTGAATCTAAAGCAGATGCGAAAGCTATGCTCTTTTTAAAGCCTTTTTATTTTGTACGTTATCAGCAAAAAGTTTATCGCTTAACAGCACAGCAATATTTGGCAGAACAGCGACATAAGCCAGAAGAAATACAATTGCTTTGTTCCTTGGATCAACACATTTCTGTTGCTTCGGGGATGTATCAGATTGAACGGACTTCTGGTATGGGGCTTGAAACGACCTTATTGCAACAGTCTTTAAGGCTTCAGCCACGCCAAGGTGGAGAGAAGATTCATCTCTATGGTCGTGTTGGGACTTGGCCTTTAAAGAAAGCAATTCAAGAGGCACAAATTTTTCCATGGTTGCGTCATCAAGTTCAAATTTTATTGAAAGATGATGTTATTCTAGGAGTATTTACCCCTCAAGGATTCTGGTTGGCTCAATCGCCTTATTGTCAGTTGGGTGGATGGCAACCGAAACGGATACCTGAGTCATAAAAACATTGTCGAGCGTGAATATGAGTGTCGCTTTAAATTGTAATATTAGTTTTATTGGTGGTGGGAATATGGCTCAGGCCTTAATTGGCGGGCTTATTTCGAGAGGGTTTATTGAGTCTCAAATTCGGGTTTCTGCACCATCGGAAAAAACACGTAATATTTTACGAGAAAAAAATATAGAGGTTTTTTCTGAGAATGCTGAAGCAATTGCGCCCGCAGATGTTGTTATTTTAGCGGTGAAACCACAAGTTTTGGCAAATGTATTACAACCGTTACATGGGGCATTTGAAAATAAACTGATTATTTCGATTGTGGCAGGTGTGACGGTTGATCTTATTCGTCAACTTACAGGCGCTACGCGTATTGTTCGAGTCATGCCAAATACACCAGCATTGGTTCAAACTGGTGCGCATGGTATGTATGCAGAAAGCAGCGTGTCTCAAGAAGACCGTCAGCTTGCAACCCAAATTTTGGCTGCAACAGGATTGGGCTTATGGGTTGAGCGAGAGTCCCAAATTGATGCAGTCACCGCTGTTTCTGGTTCAGGCCCTGCATATTTTTTCTATTTGATGGAAAGTATGATTCGAGCAGGAAAAAACTTAGGTTTGGATGAAAAAGTTGCAACAGCCTTGACCTTGCAAACTGCACTTGGTGCAGCGCAAATGGCAATTAGTAGTGATAAATCTCCATCGGAATTACGTCAAAATGTGACCTCTCCGAATGGGACTACACAGGCCGCCTTGGAAGTGTTTGATCGGGCGCAAATTTCTCAAAATATCCAAACCGCATTGGCTGCTGCTCAGAAACGGAGTCAGGAGTTGGCTCAGGAATTGAGCGATAAAGTCCAGCAATTTAAAAATTAGAGGAAATGAGCTGATGAGTGCAAATATTGCGCTAATTTTTAATATTTTGATGAATGTCGCAATATTATTAGTGTTTTTTCGCTTCTTAATGCAATTGGCGGCAGTAAATCCATATAACCCAGTCGTTTTATCCACAATGAAGTCCACAAAAATTGTGGATATCTTTAGCCGAATTTTCCCAACCTTAGGTAAAGGGCGAGTTAATTTGGCGGCATTGGTTTTACTTATTGTTCTATGCCTTTTAAAGAATTTTGGTGAGATGTATTTGGCGGGTAGCCCTCCAGGAAGTGCTCTTTACCTGCTTATTTATACCTTCGTGGGTATGATTCAGGCATTAATTCGCATCTGTCGATATCTGATTTTTGCGACCATTATTTTAAGTTGGGTGGTGATGTTTACCCAGTCCCGTTCACCTTATATCGAGGTGGTTCAGGAGCTTGCAGAACCTCTACTTGCACCATTTCGTCGTTTAATGCCAAATATGGGGATGATTGATTTATCACCAATTTTAGCATTTTTAGCATTATATATTGCTGAAGTGTTGATGAATGAAGTGGCAAGAGTATTGTTAATCGGTTTATAAGTGTTTGAATAAATGAAAAACCAGCAACTCATTCATGATTGCTGGTTTTTTTATGGTTTTATCTTGAGGTAATTCATAATTTCACACCAATGATGAATGTGCATGGCCGTTATTTTATCAGCAGATCTCTGAGATCCATTGTAAAAATTGCCGATTTTAATTATGGTTTTGCATATAAAAACACAGCTAAAAAGTGCGCTGCTGCGCCAATCAATACAAAAACATGCCAAATCACATGGGTGTATTTAATTTTTTTTAAAGCATAAAAAATAGCACCAATGGTATAAGCCAAGCCCCCAATTACTAAAAGTTTTAGGCAGTCTGAGGCAAGATAACGCTGCATGTCATCTATCATCAGAACAGCAAACCATCCCATTAATAAATAAGCGATAAGAGATACTTTCTCAAAACGATGTGCAAAGCCAAGTTTAAAGATGGTTCCAATTGCAGCAATACTCCAAAGGGCAATCAGTAAATAATGTGCTTTTGCTGTTGGAATATTAATACTTAAAAAAGGTGTGTATGTCCCTGCAATCAGGTAATAAATGGCAATATGGTCGAGTTTTTTATACCAGTGGCGTTTTTGTTCGGTTTTAGACCAGTGATAAAGCGTAGAGCTAGCAAGCATAAGAATCAGACTTACACCATATACCCACAGACTGAGCCATTGACCAAGTGGAAGAGAGATCGATTGTGCAAGCAAAAAGATACTTGCGACCACGGCAATCAGACAGCCCAAACCATGGGTTAGGACATTGAGTTTTTCTTCTGTTGCATCATAGGATGCTAAGGTGGTGGCCTTCATATGAAAACTTATATTAAAAATACACTTGTATATTAATTTAATTTTGCTTTTAAAGTAAGAACATTTACAATTGATTTGTAAATTGATACAGGTTGTGGTTTTTATGTCGATATGGCAACAAAGTTCTGAGCAAGAACAAGAATGGTTTTTAGCATTGGAACAGGCTTTGGCAGAGCAGCGTTTTGAACGCTTAATCTTGAGCCAGTATCATGGTGAACAAACCGACCTTGAGAAAATTATTTTTAAACCTGTCGCATTACAGCAACAAGCGAAGTTGAGTTGTATTTATCGATATAAAACACAAGATATTACAAAAAATTATAGCTTTGAAGAGGCGCTACAGCAGATCCAGCAGCTATTGTCTGAGTGTAAGCAAGCAAATTTATTATTGAATGATGCTGAGTTACAGCTCAAAAAGAATAAGAAGAAAGTACAGCTTATCCAGAGCAAAAGACAGCAGGTGAATCAGCAGCAAGCCAATACACATAATCGTGAAAAGCAGCGTTATTTACAATTGACACAGCCATATTTACAAGACTTGGGGATTACTGACCAGCAAGCCAAAGTAATTCCAAGCATGGCGAAAAAGTGGAAGCAGATTAATAAATTTACTGAAATTTTTTCAAATGCAATTGCAGATTTGCCGACACAGCAAAAAGAGCTTCAAATTGTTGATTTTGGGTCTGGAAAAGGCTATCTCACCTTTGCGATGTATGATTATTTACAGCAACAAGGTTGGCAACCACATATTACTGGTGTTGAATTAAGACATAATTTAGTTGAATTTTGTCAGGATGTTGCACAAAAGAATGGCTTTCAGTCTTTAAGTTTTTTTGAGGGCGATGTCCGCAGTTACCAACCTGAAAAACTAGATGTGATGGTTGCGTTACATGCTTGTGATATTGCGACAGATTTTGCAATTCATTGTGGTATTCGATTAAATGCTTCTATGATTATGTGTGCGCCATGTTGTCATAAAGAATTGCGTCCACAATTTAAAAGTCCAGAAGTTCTAAAACCCATGTTGCAATATGGTATTCATCAAACACAACAAGCGGAAATGTTGACAGATGCCTTACGTGCTTTATTGTTAAATGCGTATGGATATGAAACGAAAGTATTTGAATTTATTGGACTTGAGCATACCAGTAAAAACAAAATGATTTTGGCAATTAAGCGTAAACAACTGGATCAGCCAGATCCAAAAATCATGGCACAAATTGAAGCACTTAAAGCAATGTATGGCATTGAAAAACAAAGTTTACAGCGCCTATTAGAAGATGAACAAGTCGATCAGGAACGTCTAGGCTGCCGTTGTTAAACGCTTAAAATCACGGTATTGGTGATGCCAATATCGTGATAATTATATGTCCGTGGGTAAAAAGGTAATCCGATTTTTACCTTGTGTTTTTGAAACAAATAAAGATTGATCTGCTTTAGATATTAAATCAATCCAAGACGTACAGTTAAGTGCAATGCCCATACTAATTGACAACTGCAATTTGTGTGGTTGAGTATCAACTTCTAAATATTTGTCCGAAAAAGCCTGCTTTATTTTATTGGCTAAACAGAGTAGAGTTTGAGCATCAACCTGATCACATAAAATTAAAAACTCATCCCCGCCATAGCGAAAAGCCTGATCGTCAGGTCGAATATATTTTTTCAACTGAGTTGCAACGAAAACTAAAGCTTGATCACCAATAACATGTCCATAAGAGTCATTAATATCTTTAAAGTTATCGACATCGATAATAATTAGTCCCGTTTTTAAAAATTGTGCAGGGTGTTTTTCTAAAAAATTAATGTAATTTTCAAGAGCAAGGCGATTATTGATATTGGTGAGCGAATCGGTATGGGCAATTTGATTAAGTTCTTGTTCTAAAATTTTACGTTGTTCTAGCCTATGCTCAAGTTCTACAAGTGCTTCAAATAATGAATAGAACTCATTATGTTGTGAGATTTTTGGGAACTCGATATGTGTAATGGGCTGTTTTTGTTCTGCAAGTGATAAAACAATGTCTTTGACTTTTAATAATGGTGAAAATACATGTGCATGAATATAAAAAATAATAAAAACTAAAATACTTAATGCAACCAATAAAAGAAATAAGGTAATTAAAAAGAGTAATTTTGCAGAATGGATATTTTTATTTACTGTATCGATACTATATTTTAAAATATAACTTTGTAGGTCGACAATACTACCAAGCTTATCGACAAATAATTCAGTAAGCTGAGGGCCATTAAAAATATATTTAGGATGATTACCTTGTTTAATTTCCTGCTCAATCATTGTTAAACCTTTACGCAGGTATCTATATTCAGCAATTTTTTGTTTTTGATAATATTCAGCTGGAAGTCGTTTTTGAGCATTAATAGCTTGAATAATATTCCAGAGATATAAAATATTTTGCCGATTATTAGAGGCACGTTCTTTATTTATTTCCGGAATAGGTTCGTTAAATGTCACAGGTGCAATAATATTTGAGGCAATACGACCCGATTGGTCTCTTAAATCTGCAAGTATAAAAATCAGTGTAAAACTGTCCGAAATATTTTGGCTATAATGATTGGTTTGATAATAATATTGTTTTAAAACAGTATAGTTGCTATTCCAAACATTAAACATATCGATAATTGCATGATACATTTGTGCAGAAGTACGTTGATGATCTGGTAATGCAAGGTAAGCATCAATATGTTGGCGCGCTTTAAGTAGACTTGGGCGTACTTGAATTGAAATATTGGCCGCTAAATCATCATAACCTTGGTTTTTAAGCTCAGTAATGGTCTGATCAAATTGTAAATCGACTTCATGCCTATATTTATTCAGAGCAATAATAGAAGGCTGTTTCTGGTTGTTTGGCTGTGACATAGCGAAATTACTGGGGCCACGTTCACGGCTAATTTTGTTAGAAAGTAGCGTAAGAGATTGTAAAATTTTGATTTGTTGTAGAGATTGAATTGCTAGTTGGTAGTTTTTATAGCTGGTTAAAATCAGTGGGATCGCAATAATAAATAAAGTAAGAACAATAACAAGCATAGCAGCAAAAAGTTGCTTACTAATTTTCCCGATGAACAACTTAGGCATGGCTACTTCTTTTTAATCTTTTCGCAATGATAGCCAATTCAGTTGTTTTGAATCAAGGTTGTTTGTCAATAAACCTTTACTTCTATTGAACTGAAATTTAGCGATCAAAATTAAATCCAGATAGATAATGTGAAGAGTGAATAGGGGTGAGTTCTACTCACTTGATGTAAATATGAGAACTTAAGAAAAATTTAGTTCTCTTTTAAAAATACAAATTCATAGTGTGATATTGCCAGATTTGATTGGTTGGGATTTCTTAATTTGGAGTGTTGAATTATCCATTGAATGATCGGTATTTAAGGCTTCGGTAGGTACAACTGGAATATCAGATGAAATTTTTATAGCTGATAAATTTCCAGGCCCCATAGTACCCACCGAAGACTATTCTGTAATGCTATAAAAGCATAATTAAAAACAAAATATAAAATCTTTATATCATTTAAATCTAAATGATTGCTTGAACTTGTGTTTGGATTATAGAGTTTAAAATGATGATGTCAATCATGGAAAATTTTTAAAATTCAATTATATAGTGTGATTAAATCATGGTTTAATATATTCTTTTAATGTATAGTATTTAAAGTTTAAGAATATGACAGTTTTTCTTGATCAAAAGATAAAGTGTGAAATGATGCTGGATATATATTTAATAGATTTTAATTTTAATATAGGTTTTTGAGTGACAATAATTGTCATTATTAAGATAAAAAAAATATTAAAAAAGTTCATTTACGATAGGAAAAATAAAAAAATAATTTGATTGTTTTTTGGTCAATTAAATTAAATATTTATATATATTATTGTTTTGAGCAACTTGAATCAGGCATAAAATGAAGTTTAAGAAGGTCTTGGAATAATTTTTTAAGATATCGACGAATCGGAAGGGGGATTAAGATGCATGATAGAATGATTCTGATCATGCACCAATTTGCGTCGATTTATAAAGCACCATGCAACTGGCGATATAGACCTGGTGTTACACCTGTCCATTTTTTAAATGCGCGATGGAAAGTGCTGGTTTCACTAAAACCGACTTGTTGAGCGACATCTTCTAATGTGAGTTTAGGTTGTAAGAGTAAATGAATGGCAGCATCCCGACGAAGCGCATCTTTTACACCTTGATAACTTTTCCCTTCTGACGCTAAACGACGACGTAAAGTTTGTGGTGAAAGGTATAACATGGATGCAACATCATTTAATGTTGGCATTTCTTCGCCAATGTGGCTTTTTAGAACATCACGAATACGTGAAGTTAATGAATTGGTATTCTTAAATTTAACTAAAAGTTGTGCAGGTGCTGCTTTTAAGAATTCTTCTAGCGTTTCTTCATTTTGACGAATAGGAAGATCTAGGTAGTCTGCTGCAAAAGTGATTTCTGTACGAGCTGTATCGAACTGCATTAATGGTGCAAAAAATAAAGCATCGTATTCATCTGCCTGTTCAGGGCGAGGGTAGTCAAAATTGACACGTTCCAGCGAAATTCGACGATCAATTAGCCATGAAGCCAGACCATGCCAAATCATCAACATACTCTCTGTCATAAAATGATCTGGATCTTGTGATTTTGGAATGAGTGGAATTAAACGTGCCTCGTGTTTATCGCGCTCAATAGCAATAAACCAGTCATCTCTGAATAAACGATAAAACTGTTCAGATAGTTCTAAAGCTTGACCAAGTGTTTTTGCGTGAATAATCAGCTGGCACATCATCGCGAAGCTACCGAGACGTCGAGACTCTGGAGAAAAACCAGCATGTTCATCCTGAGTTACCATCCACAACATTTGAATAAAACGCGTGTATTGTTCAGGAGAAACTCGTGCCTTGGGTTGTTTTAGTAATTCGGCTTCGATTCCAACATGTGAAAGTAAGGATTCAATATCCATGCCCATTTTTTTTACACCAGTGAGCGCTGCATTCACAAAATGAATGCTAATGGTGTCACGGCTGACATTGATTCCTTCAATCGTTTTGATATTCACAAATAATTGACCTAAATGGAGATAAAGAATTATTAAGGTAATTTACATGGTCTGTAAAGCTTTCAAGCATTTTAAATGTAGGGAATTGCGACTAAAATGGCGGAATATGACATTATTTTGTACATATTTGAACAGACCAACACCGGTTTTATAGATATTTTGCTAAAATAAAAGTCGACACATGTTAGTGCATTGATATTTATTTAAATGATATATACTTTGTTTGTTTTTTAGTCTTTTAATTTAAAATTGCGTGCATAATAAACAACTTGAAGCTTAATACTTGGAATATTGGGTATTTTTTTATAGAATAATCAGGATTAAATAAAAGCAAATCAATAAATTAACAAAATACCTAACATTTTTTACAAAAATAATAGTATCCTACGCGCGTTCGCAAGCTCAAAGGATTACAGTTGTGACTAAATTCTCTCCATCTTTTCGTTTATCCCTGTGTGCATTGGCACTTGCAATGGCTGGTCAAACCCATGCTGCAAATGCATTTGATGCCGATAGCCCATATATGCTAGGTGACTGGAATGGTCAGCGCACAGCATTGAAAAATCAAGGTTATGATTTTTCATTTGGTTATACTGGTGAAGTTGCCAATATTCTTGATTCTAAAAATACCTCAAATCATGGTACGGCTTACACAGGCCAAGTTGCTGTGGGCGCGCACTTTGATTTACAAAAAATCTTAGGTTGGCAAGACACTGAAGCGCAAATTACCATCACCAATCGTGATGGGCATGATGTGAAGAATGAGGCTGACGCTTTAGATGGTCAATTAAGTTCAAGTCAAGAAGTTTATGGTCGCGGTCAAACGACACGTTTAACTGACATGTGGATCAAGAAAAAATTTCTTAATCAAAAGTTAGATGTAAAAGTTGGTCGTTTTGGTGAAGGTGAAGACTTTAACAGCGCAGCCTGTGACTTCCAAAACCTTGCACTTTGTGGCGGTCAGATTGGTAACTGGGATGCTGGGGATCAAATCCATAACTGGCCAGTCAGCCAGTGGGCGGCACGGGTAAAATATAACTTTACACCTGAAGTTTTTGCTCAAGTTGGGGTGTATGAATATAACCCTGAAAACTTAAAACGTAGTAAAGGTTTTAATTTAAGTACAGATGGTTCTCACGGTGCTATTTTACCTGTAGAACTTGTTTGGCAGCCAAAATCGACTGTGAATGGGCTTCCTGGTGAATACCGTGCAGGTTATTACTACAGCACAGCTGATGCTTCTGTCGTTAAAAATACGACAAAAACAGATCATGGCCAAGGTGGTTGGGTTTCATTTACACAGCAATTAACCAGTGTAAATGGTGATGCTTCACGTGGTTTAAGTGTGACTGGTCAAGCTGCATTCTTTGATGCAGATACAAGCCGTGTGAAAAACATGCAAAGCTTATCAGTAGCATACAAAGGTTTGTTTGATGCACGTCCAAAAGACGAGTTAGCGATTGGTTTTTCTCAAATTAATGTGAATAAAGATGCTTATGTAGGCAAAGACGTAGATACTGAGTATAACTCAGAAATTTACTATGGTATTGCTGCAACTAACTGGTTAACAGTACGTCCAAATGTACAATATGTTCGTCATGTTGGTGCGTTAAAAGATGGAAATAATGCTTGGGTTGGTGGTGTGAAATTTATCACTGCATTCTAAGTGAAAGTGTTTTCTTATCTCCGTGATTAAACTCACAACTCTAAACTTATCATCACCACGGTTTGTTTTTTGTTCTGAACAAAAAACAAACAAATTAGTGCTTTGCTAGTTCGTGGTGATGTGTTCTTTTTATGAAAAGATAACTCATTTTTTTGAATGATATAACACAAAAAAGAGTCTTGCTTTTTTGTGTTGAATTATTTTATTTATTGCAAATACAGAGGTGTTTTTATGACTCAACCCTCACAGAGTTCAGGCATAAGAACCTTTACTGCTATTGTTCTAGCAGTAATTGGTTTGATTCTTCTGGGTGGCGGGCTTTGGCTCGGTATTCTCGGTGGTTCAATTTATTATGTAATTACAGGTATCCTCCTGCTCGTTACAGCAATCTTATTATTTCGACGTTCTACAACCGCTTTATGGATTTATGCCGTATTAATTTTAGGTACAACCATTTGGGGATTATGGGAAGTTGGTACAGACTTTTGGGCATTAACACCACGTTTAGGCGTGTTGGGTGTTTTGGGTATTTGGTTGTTAGTGCCAGTTGCGACACGTGGTATTCAACAACCTGCATCTAGTGCGCGCATGGCACTCGGTGCAACCTTGGCTTTTGCTATTTTAGTCATGGTGTATTCGATCTTTAATGATCCACAAGAAATCAATGGTACGATCACCAGTAAACAGCCTGAAAAAGCACAAGCTGTTGCAGGCGTATCAGAGAGTGACTGGCCTGCGTATGGCCGTACACAGGGTGGTGTTCGTTATTCACCATTAACGCAAATCAATGATCAAAACGTCAAAGATTTGAAAGTTGCTTGGACATTCCGTACAGGCGACTTAAAAACAGCAAATGATCCGGGTGAAGTGACTAATCAGGTTACACCAATTAAAATTGGCAACAATATGTTCATGTGTACAACACATCAACAGTTAGTGGCACTTGATCCTGCGACTGGTAAAGAAAAATGGCGTTTTGATCCGAAGTTGAAATCAGATCCAAGCTTCCAGCATTTAACTTGTCGTGGTGTGTCTTATTTTGATGCAAATAATACGACTGAATTTGCTGCAAGTTTGCAACATAAACAATCTACGTCAACACAATGTCCACGTAAAGTAATTTTACCTGTGAACGATGGTCGTTTGGTTGCAGTTAATGCAGACAATGGTCAGCGTTGTACCGACTTTGGTAACAATGGTGAAGTTGATCTACAAAAAGATATGCCATATGCCTATGACGGTGGATATAACCCAACTTCTCCGCCTGTTGTGACAGGAACTACAATTATCATTGCAGGTTCTACAACAGATAACTATTCAACAAAAGAGCCATCAGGTGTTATCCGTGGTTATGATGTGAATACTGGTAAATTGTTATGGGTATTTGATACAGGTGCGCAAGATCCGAATGCGATTCCTGGACCTGGTCAAAAATTTGTTCATAACTCTCCAAATGCTTGGGCACCATTAGCGTATGATTCTAAATTAGATATCGTATATGTGCCGACAGGTGTGGGTACACCAGATATTTGGGGTGGTGACCGCGATAAGCTGAAAGAGCGTTATGCAAACTCAATGTTGGCATTAAATGGTACAACAGGTAAATTGGTGTGGAACTTCCAAACAACTCACCATGACTTGTGGGATATGGATGTACCATCACAACCTTCTTTGGCTGACGTGAAAGATAAGTCTGGTCAAATGGTTCCAGCTATTTACGTGTTAACAAAAACAGGTAATGTCTTTGTTCTAGACCGTCGTAATGGTAAAGCAATTGTACCAATTACAGAGCGTCCAGTTCCTCAAACAGTTGAACATGGTCCGCAAACAAAAGGTGAGTGGTATTCAAAAACTCAACCGTTCTCTGACCTTGATTTAGCACCAAAAGACAAATTGACTGATAAACAAATGTGGGGTGCCACAATGTTTGACCAGTTAGCATGTCGTATCTACTTCAAAAAATTGAACTACAACGGTATTTATACACCACCGTCTGAAAATGGTACTTTGGTATTCCCTGGAAACCTTGGTGTGTTTGAATGGGGTGGAATGTCTGTAAATACAGACCGTCAGGTTGCTGTAATGAACCCGATTGGTTTACCGTTTGTGAGCCGTTTGATTCCTGAAAATCCAAATCGTCCTGAAACAGCCAAAGGTTCTGGTACAGAACAAGGTATTCAACCAATGTATGGCGTACCATACGGTGTAGAAATTAAACCATTCTTATCGCCAATTGGTTTACCTTGTAAACAACCATCTTGGGGCTTTGTGGCAGGTGTTGATTTAAATACACATCAAATCGTTTGGAAAAAACGTATTGGTACGGTTCGTGATAGCTTGCCAAATCTGTTCCAATTGCCACCATTGAAAATTGGTGTCCCTGGTTTAGGTGGTTCAATTTCAACTGCTGGTAATGTGATGTTTGTTGCTGCGACACAAGATGACTATATCCGTGCATTCAATGTAAGCAATGGTGATAAGTTGTGGGAAGCTCGTTTACCTGCGGGCGGTCAAGCAACACCAATGACATATGAAATCAATGGTAAGCAATACCTTGTGATTATGGCTGGTGGTCATGGTTCATTCGGTACAAAAATGGGCGACTATCTTGTTGCTTATGCATTACCTGATAAAAAGTAATTTTTGATTCAACTTTGTAAGAGAGCTCAGCTTCGGCTGGGCTTTTTTATATCTGAAATAAATCTTTATCAATAAAACCGCTATTAAATATGTAAAAAAAACATTTTATTGATGAAACAAACCACTTTATGCTATATCAGTTAAAATTAAACTTACTAGCTAAAAGCCATGTATTTATACACTGATTTCGATCAGCAACTGGTGAATCAACGAGTTGCACAATTCCGTGACCAAACAGAACGCTACCTAGCGGGCAAGCTGACAGAGGATGAATATCGTCCTTTACGTTTGCAAAATGGTCTATATGTACAACGCTATGCACCAATGCTGCGTATGGCAGTGCCTTATGGCTTGATGAATTCAAAGCAGTTGCGCAAGATCGCAGAAATATCTAAAAAATATGACCGTGGATACGCACATGTTTCAACACGTCAGAATATCCAGTTAAACTGGTCTGCATTAGAAGATGTGCCCGATATTCTTGCAGAACTTGCAACTGTACAAATGCATGCAATTCAAACTTCTGGAAACTGTATTCGTAATACAACAACAGATCAATATGCAGGTGTTGTTGCTGGCGAAATTGCGGATCCACGTCCAACGTGTGAACTTATCCGTCAGTGGAGTACCTTCCATCCTGAATTTGCTTTCTTGCCACGTAAGTTCAAAATTGCCGTTTCAGCATTAGAAGAAACAGATCGTGCAGCAACAGCATTTCACGATATTGGCGTGTACATTGTGAAAAATGCTGCTGGCGAAATGGGCTATAAAATTTTAGTGGGTGGTGGACTTGGACGAACACCAATCATTGGTAGTGTGATTCGTGAATTTTTACCAAGAGAAGATTTAATTGCTTACTTAGAAGCGGTGTTACGTGTTTATAACTTGCATGGACGTCGTGATAATAAATATAAAGCACGAATCAAAATTTTGGTAAAAGCAATGACACCAGAAGTTTTTGCTGAGAAAGTAGAAGCTGAATTTGCATATACACGCCAAAACTTACAAGTGAAGCCAGAGCTTTTAGCAAAAATGGATCATGTCTTTACACCTTTTGATTATAAAGATTTAAAAGACCAAGACTTTACAGAACTTTTTGCGCAGCATCCCAAGTTCAAACAATGGTTTAATGTCAATACACATGCACATAAAGTACAAGGCTATCGTATTGTTACTATTAGCTTGAAGCGTGCTGGCGTTGCACCGGGTGATATGACCACCGAAGAAATGAACTTTATTGCAGATCTTGCGGATCAATACACTTTTGGTGAGTTACGCACAACGCACGAGCAGAATATTGCTTTGGCTGATGTACCACAAAAAGATCTCTTTGAGTTATGGCAGGCATTAGACAAAGCCAATATGGCACGTCCACACATTGGCTTTATTACCGACATCATTTGTTGTCCTGGTGGTGATTACTGCTCATTGGCGAATGCAAAATCAATTCCAATTTCTGAAGCCATTTCGCGCCGTTTTGATGATTTGGATACGATTTATAATTTAGGTCATCTAGATTTAAATATTTCAGGTTGTATGAATGCATGTGGGCATCACCATGTCGGCAATATTGGTATTTTAGGTGTCGATAAAAAAGGTGCAGAATTCTATCAAATAACACTTGGTGGTAATTCAGACCATGATGCCTCAATTGGTGATATCTTAGGGCCATCGTTTGCTGCTGAAGTTGTGCCAGATGTTGTCGACGAAATTTTGAATACATACCTTGATTTACGTCAAGAAGGTGAAGAGTTCATTGATACCTATCGTCGAGTTGGAATCCAGCCATTTAAGGAGCGCGCATATGCTTAATCCTTTATTACAAGTGCTTTATAAAGATGGCACGATTGCAGACAATCATTATCAGGTTGTGAGCGAAGAGGGTGTTATTCCAGCAGGCGATGTGGTTGTAAAAGCAGATCAATTACAACTATTGAGCCAAATTACAGGTAAAAAGGCACTTTTTGTCACTGTTGATGTCTCACCAGAGGATCATGACTTCCCTTTGAATGAACTTGATGCGATTTTTATTGATTTCGCAGGGTTTAATGATGGGCGTGGATATTCCTTTGCTGCTTTATTGCGTAGACAAGGCTTTAAAGGTGAACTCCGAGCAGTCGGCGATGTGTTTAAAGATATTTTAAATTATTTAAAACGCTCAGGTTTTGATAGTTTTGTGATTAAAGAAGGTAAGGATATCCATGAGGCTGCGGCAGGGCTGAATGATTTTGTAAACCCTTACCAGATTTCTACTGCAAATCAGCAAGCAGGTTACCAAACCGGTGTTTGATGTGTTGTAAATAAATTATGTTAATAAAAAACCCTTCTTTCTTTTTTGAAGGGTTTTTTATTTAAGTGTTTCTAGGTAGCGTACTGCGTATTTGTTATTAGCATGTGGTAGATTGAGATTCGTGTCGAACACCACCAACCATATTTAAAATGACTCTGTGCTGTATATTAAGCGATGATGAGCAATAATAAAAACTGCCAATAGAACCTCTTGGTAAACCCGTATCTCCCTGAAATGTAATAGATGAGTTTTTTAAGCTTCCTTTCCAAGACAACGTGCCATATGTGATATTTGTACGATGTTTGGCAATCAATGATTCATTATTGTCTAATATTTTATTTTGATTTTTATCAAAAAATAGAATAAAGCCATAACCCCAATGATCTTGCCCACACTGTTCTAAGTCGGGGCTAGAACATATCACAAGGTTATTATGATGAGTTAAAGCGAGGTGTTTGGCCCGAGAAAGATATTGCTGCAAAAGGGATGGGAGATATTGCGCTTCTTGCTTAGCTTTAAAGTCGTGATAGTAAGGAACTGCTAACGAATATAAAATAGTAAAAATTGCGATCGTGATTGTTAATTCAAATAATGTAATACCATCGTTTCTTTTAAAATGCATAAATGATTAATAATATTGGATATATAATATTTTTGTATTATAAGGTTGTATATTGAAATTTTAAATGATAAAAAAATACGAAAAATGATAGATTGCTGTTAAAATGTGAATCAAAATAGCCATAAGCTTTTCTTTTGTAAGAGTTGAGTGAAAAGTTACCGAATTACAACGGAAATTGTAAGAATTTTTGTCAATAATTCGCTTACTTAGAATTATCAGTCACTTGTGTTGTTGTTTATTGTGATTGATTCATGCAAAATGATGGCTTAAAAAGAACAAACTGGAATAAAGTATTATTTCAGTAAATTGACAAAAATTTTAAGCTACGCTTAAAAACAAATTGTTATCTCTGGAGGATATCCATGAAATTGAGTCGTATTGCTCTTGCTACAGTGCTTGCAGCTTCTCCATTTGTTGCAAATGCAGGTGTTACAGTAACTCCATTGTTACTTGGTTACACTTTCCAAGACACTCAACACAATAATGGCCGTGATCACCTATCAACAGGCCCTGCAGAAATGCAAAATGACCTTGCAGTTGGTGCAGCACTTGGTGTTGAATTAACTCCTTGGTTAGGTTTCGAAACCGAATACATGCAAGTAAAAGGTGACGTTGATCGTACTGTTTCTGGTGCTCAATATAAGCAACAACAAATCAACGGTAACTTCTATGTTACTTCTGATTTGATCACTAAAAACTATGACAGCAAAATCAAACCATATGTATTGTTAGGTGCTGGTCACTATAAATACAAATTTGATGGCGCTACTCCTGATCAATTCGGTCGTACAGGTCGTGGTTTGACTGAACAAGGTACTCTAGGTAACGTTGGTCTAGGTGCTTTCTGGCGCTTGAACGATGCTTTGTCTCTTCGTACAGAAGCACGTGCGACTTATAACATTGATGAGCAATTCTGGAACTACACAGCACTTGCTGGTTTAAACGTAGTGATCGGTGGTCACTTGAAACCTGCTGCTCCAGTTGTTGACGTTCAACCTGTTGCACCAGCACCAGTTCAGGCAGCTCCTCAAGAATTGACTGAAGATTTGAACATGGAACTTCGTGTGTTCTTTGATACAAACAAATCTAACATCAAACCTCAGTACAAACCTGAAATCGCAAAAGTTGCTGAAAAATTGGCTGAATATCCAAATGCAACTGCTCGTATCGAAGGTCACACTGATAACACTGGTCCACGTAAGTTAAACGAACGTTTATCTTTAGCTCGTGCTAACTCTGTTAAATCAGCTCTTGTAAACGAATACAACGTTGATGCATCTCGCTTGTCTACTCAAGGCTTTGCATGGGATCAACCAATCGCTGACAACAATACAAAAGAAGGTCGTGCAATGAACCGTCGTGTATTCGCTACTATCACTGGTAGCCGTACAGTTCTAGCTCAACCTACTCAACAAGCGCCAGCTGCTCAATAATTATTGATCGTTGATGCTTAAAAAAGCGACTCTTGATGGGTCGCTTTTTTTATGTGGGTTATCTACCGTTCTGAAGTGAGTTTACACATAGAAGACTTATTTTATTGAACGTGAACAAAGCCAGAGGGTTCAAGGTACTCAGAGAAATTATTCCTTTGCCTTTAAAATGATGGTGATACAGGAAGTTGAAAAAGGGTAACTTACTTACAAGCAAGTTCAAGTAAAATATGGTATGCAAGGAAGATCAATAGTTCTTGTCTGGCTTCGTAGGTTTGGACAGCAAGATTGGACTTCTAAAATCATGCCAAAATCCTCTAAACGTCAATTCACTCCACAACAAAAAATTCTTCAATTAGAAAAATAATTGGCAAAAGGGAAATTAAAGACTGAATTTGTGGAAGGTGTCTCTATCATCTAGATAACAAATGTGGGAGCGATTTCCCCAAAAAAGCATATCGATTATGTACTCAAAATTGTAAATTTAAAGGTGATTAAGATTTTTATGCTTTTGCAAATGGATGGAGATCATTCATTGTTGAGTGAGTAAAATGCTGGGTCTTGGCTTTTATTTCGATTTTGAAATATTTAAAAGTTTTGCCTTATACAATACATAAATTACATTATAAGTCGTGATATATCGACATGGTGTGTTGTCGAAAATAAAAAAACGCAATCCGTAGATTGCGTTTCGTATGACATCAAAGTTTTGGTTTAGTCATCTTTTTGTGGTTTAACATCCATTTCTGTGTATGGAATAAGCTTGGTTTTATATTTCCACTTATAGCCTAACCAAATGATTAGGAACAATGGAAGTGTAATATAAGTTGCAAGTAATCCTAGCCAATCTATTTTTGAGCCAAGTAGAGCTTGATAATTTTGCCCCAGCATGATGATTGTACATAGAATAAAAGCAAACCAAGGTGCAAAAGGGAAAAATTTTGCACGGTATGCAAGATCTTCGAGTTTATGTCCTTGGGCAATGTATCCCTTGCGGAAACGATAGTGTGAAATCGCGATACCAAGCCAAACGATAAAACCACACATGCCTGACATGTTTAGTAGCCAGTTGTAAATTTCTTGTTTACCAATAAAGCTAGTGAGCAAAGACAAAGCTGCAATCGTTGTTGTAGCATACAAGGCGCGCATCGGTACGCCACGTTTATCGAGTTGTGAGAACCACTTTGGCGCTCGTTTTTCTTTTGCCATATCCCAAAGCATACGGGTTGAAGAATACATTCCCGAGTTACCTGCCGACAGAATGGCAGTAAGAATGACGATATTCATTAGACTTGCAGCAAATGCCAATCCAACTTTTTCATAAAGTAATGTAAAGGGTGAAAGCGCAATATTGTTATTTGTTGCTGCCTGAATTAAACGTGGATCATCATAGCTAACTAAAGTACCGATAATGAAAATACAAACGATATAGAATAAAAGAATACGCCAGAAAATTTGTTTGATGGCAAGTGGAATGGTTTTTTTAGGGTCTTTTGATTCACCTGCGGCCACACCAACCATTTCTGTCCCTTGGAAAGAGAAACCGGCAATCATTGCCACGCCAATCATGGCTTGGAAACCACCGACAAAAGGTGCGTCTTTATATGTCCAGTTTGCAAAAGCATGCATGTTTGGCGTGAGAAAGATTTTTACAATTGTTGCTAAACCAATGATGATAAAAGTGATAATTGCCAAAACTTTAATCAGTGAGAATAAAAATTCACTTTCACCAAAGCCCTTAACGGACATGGCATTGATCATAAAGATGATAATTAAGAATAGGGCACTCCACCAAAAACCTGGAATATCTGGAAACCAAAAACCCATGATCCATTGTGCAGCGACGAGCTCAAAAGCAACCGTGATCGCCCAGTTGTACCAATAGTTCCAGCCTAAAGCAAAACCAAAACCTTCTTCAACATATTTATTACCATAGGTAAAAAATGCACCAGATGTCGGGTTATGTGTTGCTAATTCACCTAAACTAGTCATTAAGAAATAAATCATGAGACCAATTAAGGCATATGCCAGTAATGCACCACCAGGACCTGCGGTTGCAATTGTTGACCCAGAAGCCAAGAATAAGCCTGTGCCAATTGAGCCACCGATAGCAATCATATTCAGATGGCGAGCACCTAACCTTCGTTGTAGGTGCTCAGTTTGATTTGTGTCACTCATCCAGTTTCCTTTTCGTTACTGTTTTGCGCAGGCATGCAATACTTTAAAGCCTTGCTGGTCAGCCTTGACAGTACAATGTCCGAAATGCTGTTCAATTAAAATGGGGTAATTTAAAAAACGGTTTGCCACAATCCACAATTCACCTGTCACAGTCAAATGTCGTTTACTTTGTAGACATAAATTTTCACTGGCTTGGTAATGGGTGTGAATTCCTTGGTGGAAGGGCGGATTGCTGATAAGAGCATCTAATGCAGTTGGTGCATCCTCTATCCCTGTTACAGCTAAAGTTTGTATTTGCCCAGACAGTCCATTTCGGTCACTGCTGATCTCAGTCGATTTGAGCGCAAATGCATCCACGTCTAATGCATAGACTGTATTTTGTGGATTTAATTTTGCCAAAGTACAGCTAATGATACCGGCACCACAGCCAAAGTCGGCGAGTTTACCTGATTTTACTTGGGACAGGTAGGGGAGAAGTACTGCTGTGCCAATATCTAGACGTTCCTGACTAAAAACACCAGGGAGTGCAAAAATTTGAATTTGCTGGGTCTGAACTTGAAGTGAATACGATTTTAACCAGTATTCAAGAGGCTGAATAGGCATGTCTTTTTCTAAACGATAGCACCACAACTGACAATGTCGTGCACTGTCTAATTTGGTTGCCTTACCGTATTTTAAGGTTTGTTTTGCTGCCCCTTCGATTCCGCCTTTTTTCTCCCCAACAAGAAAGACCAAAGTTCCAAGCGCTAAATGACTGGCAATTTGGTACAACACATAGTGAAGTAACTCTTTTGATTTGGGAATAAAGATCACAACCTGATCGAATGTACCCGTAGGGAGTGATGTACCAAAGTGACTGTGCAGTCCTTTTTGTTGTTGGGATTGGAACTCTGCAAAATTCCATGTCCAGATCGTTGTTTGTTGAACTGTCTGGGGAAGTTCGAAAAGTAAAGCATCATTTGGGGCATTGATAAATAAGACATGCCCGTTTAAATGCTCTTGCTGGCGTAGAATAACTTCACTTCGAGGATCCATGAGAGACCTTTTAAAACACAAATGCCCAGAACAATACTGGGCAAAGAATAAAAATGTGGTTACGGGCGTTGTTCTGGAAGAACAAGATTTAAAATTAAAGCAGTAATGCCGCCCGTTGCAACGCCTGAGCTTAAGATATTTCGCAATAATTCTGGTAGATGCTTCAAAAAGTCTGGAACTTGTGCGATACCTAGACCAAGCGCCAAAGAAATTGCAATAATCAGTAATGCACGACGATCAAGTCGGATGCTGGCTAAAATATTAATGCCCGATGCAGCAACAGCACCAAACATGACCATGACAGCTCCGCCTAATACGGCTTGGGGCACAGCTTGAATCAGACCTGCAATTTTAGGGAATAATCCTAAAATGACCAAAAGGCCAGCAATCCATAATCCAACATAGCGACTTGCGACCCCTGTCAGTTGAATAATGCCATTATTTTGGGCGAAAACAGAACTTGGGAATGTATTAAAAATACCTGCCAATAATGAGTTTGCACCATTAACAAGAACGCCCCCTTTAATCCGTTGCATCCAGATTGGGCCGCTCATCGGTTCTTTGGAAATTTGACTTGTTGCGGTGATATCACCAATCGCTTCTAAAGATGTTACAAGATAGATAAAGGCGAGTGGCAAAAAAAGTGACCAGTTAAAATCAATTCCAAAATGTAGCGGTGTTGGCAATTGAAAAACAGGTGCTTGATCGAATGCGGTAAAGTCGAGGTGCCCCATCAGTCCCGCAACAATATAACCAATAATCAGTGCAAATAAAATGGCTGAACTTTTTACCCATAGAATAGAAATCCGATTGAGTAAAATAATGAGTCCAAGCACTAATCCTGACATGATTAAATTGTCTGGGCTGGCAAAACTACCATCTGCCATAGCGCCATATCCACCGCCCATACTGATTAACCCTTCTTTGATTAGGGTTAGACCAATCAGTAAAACCACGATACCTGTCACAAGAGGAGTAATGAGTTTTTTAATCCAAGGTAAAATGCGGGAAACGCCCATTTCGATGAATGCACCTGCAATGACTACACCAAAAATGGCAGCCATCACCTGTTGATACGGTGTACCTTTTGCAATCATCAGGCTGCCGATGGTCATAATCGGTGCAATAAAATTGAAACTTGTCCCTTGTACAATCAGTAAACCAGCACCTAATGGACCAATTTTTTTACTTTGTATAAAAGTTGCAATCCCTGAGATCACCAGTGACATTGATAAAATCATGGTGGTTTCGTGTGCGGGAACTTTTAAGGCACCACAGATGAGTAGTCCCGGCGTTAAGATAGGTACCAATATGGCGAGCAGATGTTGAAATGCTGCTAGCAAAGCATGTGGTAATTTGGGTTTATCATTTAAACCAAAAACTAAATCTGAATGTTGTTCAGACTTATTTGTCGTGGTAGATAAATTAGACATGTGGAGTGAATGGAATGGGCGAAGATGGCTGTATTCTAATCGAGTTACAAAAGTTTATAAAATAAAAAGAGAGTCTGTTTTAAAAAAAAGCAGTGACTCTGGCAACTGTCACTACTCTTTAAGCAGTTTTTTTAGTATAATTTGCCCTCATTTTTAGGCCTATCGAAATCCATGTCAGATATTAAAAATCTCCGTAATATTGCAATTATTGCACACGTCGACCACGGTAAAACGACGCTTGTCGATAAACTTCTTCAGCAATCTGGTGCACTTGGCGACCGTGCAGGCGAGATTGAGCGTGTCATGGACTCGAACGCGCTAGAAAGTGAACGTGGTATTACCATCTTGGCAAAAAACACGGCAATCACTTGGTTGGATAAACGTACTGATACAACATACCGTATCAACATCGTGGATACCCCGGGACACGCCGACTTTGGTGGTGAAGTTGAACGTGTTATGTCGATGGTTGACTGCGTACTTCTTTTGGTTGATGCTCAAGAAGGTCCAATGCCACAAACACGTTTCGTAACGCAAAAAGCGTTCGCACGTGGTTTGAAACCAATCGTGATCATTAACAAAGTAGATAAACCAAGTGCGCGTCCAGACTGGGTTATTGATCAAGTATTTGATTTATTTGATAACTTGGGTGGAACTGACGAACAGTTAGATTTCCCAATCGTATATGCTTCAGGCTTACGTGGTGTTGCAGGTCCTGCACCAGAAGAATTAGCTGAAGACATGACACCATTGTTTGAAACAATTGTTGACATCGTTGAACCACCAGCAGTTGATGTTGATGGTCCATTCCAAATGCAAATTTCATCACTTGACTATAACAGTTTCGTAGGTGTAATCGGTGTTGGTCGTATTCAACGTGGTTCTGTAAAATTAAATACACCTGTGACTGTGATTGATAAAGAAGGCAACACACGTAACGGTCGTATCCTTAAAATCATGGGTTATCACGGTTTAGAGCGTGTTGATGTTGAAGAAGCTTCTGCTGGTGATATCGTATGTATCACAGGTATTGATGCATTAAACATCTCAGACACAATCTGTGATCCAAAAAATGTTGAAGCATTACCAGCATTATCTGTAGATGAACCTACAGTTTCGATGACTTTCCAAGTAAACAACTCTCCGTTTGCTGGTAAAGAAGGTAAATTCGTAACGTCACGTAATATTCGTGAACGTCTTGACCGTGAATTGATTCATAACGTCGCTTTACGTGTTGAAGACACTGACAGTCCAGACCGTTTCAAAGTATCTGGTCGTGGTGAACTTCACCTTTCAGTATTAATTGAAAACATGCGTCGTGAAGGCTTCGAAATGGGCGTATCACGTCCACAAGTAATCATCAAAGAAATTGATGGTGAAAAACAAGAACCATATGAAAACGTAACTTTTGACGTTGAAGAACAACATCAAGGTGCGGTAATGGAACAAATGGGTCACCGTAAAGGCGAAATGACCAATATGGAAGTTGACGGTAAAGGCCGTATCCGTATTGAAGCAACTGTTCCTTCACGCGGTCTAATCGGTTTCCGTTCTGAATTCTTGACCATGACTTCTGGTACAGGAATCATGACTTCAAGCTTCTCTCACTATGGTCCTGTGAAACAAGGTACTGTTGCGAAACGTCAAAACGGTGTGTTGATTTCTATGGTTCAAGGGACTTGCTTGGGCTATGCGTTGTTCGGTTTACAAGACCGTGGTCGTTTATTCGCTAAACCTCAGTTAGAAGTTTACGAAGGAATGATCGTAGGGATTAACTCTCGTTCAGACGATATGGTTGTTAACCCAACGAAAGCGAAACAGTTAACAAACGTTCGTGCATCTGGTACAGATGATGCGTTGACATTGGTTCCTGCAATTGAATACACGCTTGAACAAGCGCTTGAATTTATTGAAGATGATGAGTTGGTAGAAGTAACACCAAAATCAATTCGTATTCGTAAGCGTTATTTGACTGAAAACGAACGTAAGCGTAACCGCGATAAATAAGTTTTCTTGAGCGTTAAAAAAAACCGCTAATGCTAATTAGCGGTTTTTTTGTATAAAATTCTCTACAAAGCATTGGCAAATTTTCAAAACCAAGTAAATTAGATGGAAATACATACATAATATATACCATATTATATAACTCAGATGAAAAGCGCTGGAGATTGAAATGAGTATTTTAAAAGAGTTCCGTGAGTTTGCTGTTAAAGGGAATATGATCGATTTAGCCGTGGGTGTCATCATTGGTGGTGCATTTGGTAAAATCGTGGATTCTTTGGTTAAAGATATTTTTATGCCGATTATTACCCTTATTACAGGGGGAGGGGTCGACTTTACACAAAAGTTTATCGTACTGGGCAATAATCCTAATAACTTACAATCTCTAGCCGAGCTTCAAAAGGCAGGGGTTAACGTATTGACTTATGGTAACTTCCTAACCATCTTAATTAACTTTATTATTTTGGCTTGGGTTGTCTTTATTATGGTGAAATTAATTAATAGAATGCGCCGTAAACAAGAAGCAGAAGCTGCTCCAGCACCTGTTGCAACACCAGAAGATATTCAATTGCTTCGTGAAATTCGCGATGCTTTGAAAAAGTAAGCAAGATAAAAAGAGAAACGGCACATTTAGGTGCCGTTTTTTATCGTAAATTTTTAAAGATAAAAGGTCAAAATGGATCATCTTTTCGTATATGGCACTTTACGTCCTCAGCATGAAAATGCCTATCTATTGGAAAATATTGGTGGAATCTGGCAAGAGGCTAGCGTAGATGGCACAGTACATATCTTGGATTGGGGGCCTGATCAGGGTTTATTTGCCGTTATTCTAGATGGAACACCTACTGGCGTTGAAGGCTATATTTTTTCATCAGACAAGTTGCAAAATCATTGGCAAATGCTAGATGATTTTGAGGGCTTTCAATATCAGCGGGTTCAAACACATGCTCAGTTACAGACAGGTGAAACGATAGAGGTTTGGATTTATGTGATGAATCCGCATGCAAAAACCAACACTTCATTTGATGCAACAGAACATTGAAATTTTGAGGGTATTTTTATTGCCACGATGTGATGAAACGTTCATTTTGTAATGATCATATTCCAACTGTGCGTGTACGTTTCAAAAATACCCATCATAAAAACATAAGTGTTTGGTCAAAAGATCTTAAAAATCTGTGCGGAATTTTACTTCAAGTAAGTGAAAACCAAATTGGCTTTTGACTGGGCCGTGCAACACTCTTTCTGCTGCTGAGAAAACCAGACGGTCAATAATAGGAACAAGTTGTCCTTTTCTGACTTCACCTAATTCTCCACCACGTTTTGCCGAATTACAGGTCGAGTACTGTTTGGCAATTTTTGCAAAGTCGCTACCTGCCTGAATTTTTTGTTTCAGTTGCTCAGCTAGATTTTTATCTTTTACCAAGATATGTCGGACAATGGCTGTTTGCATGCATGTACTCCTTGCTAAACAGATGCTTTTTTAAATGGCTGACAGTGAGGACAAAACACACTGGCACGTTGACCTAATTTTATGTTCTCGAGAGTGGTTTCGCAGTTGACACACATTTCTCCTGCACGACCATAAGCCAAAAGCGTTTGCTGAAAATAACCGTTTTCTCCCATAGCATTACTATAGTCTCTGAGGGTTGAGCCTCCAAGGGTAATGGCTTGTTGCAAGATACGCTTGATCTCAGAAACCAGTTTTTCAATTTGATCAAAACTTAGAGAGTGTGCAGGCTGTGCGGGATGAATTCCCAAGTTGAAAAGACTTTCAGTTGCGTAGATATTTCCCACACCGACAACAATATGATTATCCATGATTGCAATTTTTATGCCGATTTTTTTAGTTTTTAGTTTTTCAAATAAATCATCAGCATTAAAGTCGGTTGTGAGTGGTTCGGGGCCAAGAGGATCCAGCAGTTTTTTTTGATTTTCATCATTGAGCCAAACAATGCAGCCAAAACGACGAGGGTCGTGGTAACGTAGTTGCAGTTGGTCAAACTGAATAATTAAATGATCATGTTTACGAAGCTCATCTTCTGAATGGCAAATCCGAAAACTACCCGACATTCCTAAATGCCACAACATACTGTGCTTTTCAAAACGTGCAATGATGTATTTTGATCGGCGGTAAAGTTGTAGAAGTTTTTGTCCTTTTAATAAGGCAATATCTTCAGGAATAGGCCATCTTAATTGACCATTTCTGACAAGAATACCTTGAACAGTTTGTCCTAATAAAGGCTCCAGACTAGTTTTAGTCGTTTCAACTTCGGGTAATTCAGGCATGAGAATGTCAATGTAAAAAAAGATTATTGTACGTGAACAATGGCATTGTGTGAAATGTGTATGTATTAAAGACAAAGCTGTTGCTTGAGTTCAATGCTGGGGATTAATACAATAAGTAATAGTTTCTCTATATTATATTTTGACTTCTGATCAGGATGTTGTTGCAGAACGATTTTTATATAACATATCCTTTAATGGAAAATTCCCACTCTCCCCAAAACCAGGTTGCGAAAATGTATTCTGATCCAAATATTAAATTTCCCAAAAGTACGATGCTGTTGTTATCTTTATGTGTGACGCAGCAATTGTATGCACAGGAGGCGGATGATCATAATGTTGCACAATTACCGACCATTAAAGTAGAAGCAACGCATACAGATACATCGTATTTACAGACGCCTGCTTCGGTTTTTCGGGTAGATGCTCCACAACAACAAAATAGCTTAGGCGTTAATTTAACTGAGGTGCTACAAGGGGTTCCAAGTGTTCAGCTAAATAACCGTGAAAACTATGCGCAAGATTTGCAACTTTCGATGCGAGGTTTCGGGGCACGTTCGACATTTGGCGTTCGTGGGATTCGTTTATATGTCGATGGAATTCCTGCAACCATGCCCGATGGTCAGGGGCAAACATCAAATATTGATTTACACAGTTTAGACCATTTAGAGGTTTTGACTGGGCCATTTTCATCGTTATATGGGAACTCTTCTGGTGGCGTTGTGATGGCGACCACCAAAGAAGGAAAAGGTCCTGATTCAATTACGATGGGGTATGCTGGCGGCAGTGATCAGCGTAGTAGTAGCTCGCTGATCTTGCAAGGTGGTGCAAAACACGATAATGAACCGAGTTATGTGGTGAGTTCATCTTATTTTGACACCAACGGTTATCGTGACCATAGTGCCGCAGATAAAGTACTCAATAATGCCAAATTGACTTGGAACTTAACCGATGGTAGCAAAATTAATTGGGTGACCAATTATGTCAAAATCCATGCACAAGATCCTCAAGGGCTAAGCTATCAACAATGGCAACAAAATCCTAAACAGATGAATGATGCTCAAAATATTTATAATGTGCGCAAAGACATTCAGCAGACCCAAACAGGCATAACATGGTCAAAACCGATTAATGATCATAATGAACTGTATGCTATGGCGTATGTGGGCAATCGTCAGGTCACACAGTACCAATCTATTCCAAATACTGCACAGTTAAATAAAAATCATGCAGGTGGGGTGATTGACTTTAGCCGTAATTATTATGGTGCAGATTTCCGTTGGACAGGAAAGGAACTATTACCGAATACCACTGTAAATGTTGGTTTGGCTTTGGATGCAATGGATGAAGACCGTAAAGGATATGAAAACTTTACGATGGTGAGTGGTAAACCATCGTATGGAGTGAAAGGTAATTTACGCCGTGATGAAGACAACACCCTTTGGAATGCCGACCCATATATGCAAGCTTCTTGGCAATTCTTACCGACTTGGCGTTTGGATACTGGTGTGCGGTATAGCAATGTGCATTATAAATCTAAAGACCATTTCTTAAGTAATGGTGATGATAGCGGTAAAACTGAATACTCTAAAACTTTGCCTTCGGCAGCGTTAAGCTGGCAAATTCAGCCAGATTTATTGGCATATATTAGTTATACCAAAGGCTTTGAAACCCCAACCTTTACCGAGATGGCCTATCGTACAGATGGTGGGACAGGTTTTAACTTTGATTTACGACCATCAAGCAGTGACAACTATGAGTTAGGGTTGAAGTCGAATAATGTATTGGGTAATTTCACACTTGCACTATTCCAAAGTAAAACTCAAAATGACATTGTTTCAGCAGGGTCTTCTAATGGACGTTCAACATTCCGTAATGCTGATAAAACATTGCGTGAAGGCGTAGAGGTGTCGTGGAATAAAAAACTATGGAAAGACTTAACAGCTCAAGCCAGTTATAGCTATTTAGATGCAAAATTTGATAGTAATACCTCTGCAATATATGATCAAAAAACAGGGAAGTTGGTTGCTAATGCAATTAACAAAGATGCCTATATCCCAGGTATTGCTAAAAATCAGGCATATTTAGGTTTAGGCTGGAAGCCAGAACAAGGTCTATATGGTGGGGTAGATGTACATTATATGGATAAGATTTTTGCAGATGACCAAAATACCTCAATTGCACCAAGTTATACTACAACAGCTTTAAATGTAGGATATAGCTGGAAAATGAAAGATTGGGCGTTTAATACCTATGCCCGTGTAGATAATCTTTTTGATAAAAAATATATTGGTTCTGTGATTGTAAATGACAGTAATGGACGTTATTTTGAACCAGCAGAAGGACGGAATTGGAGCGCAGGGCTAAGTATTACAAAACAATTTTAATCGGGGATAAGTGATCAATGCCACAGTTATTTCAACCCATTCAGTTTGGTGGGCTAGAACTTAGTAATAAAATTATTATTGCACCAATGTGCCAATATTCAGCGACCGAACAGGGTGAAGTCAGCTATTGGCACGAACAGCAATGGGCAAGTTATGCACTATCTGGTGCGGGGCTGTGCATCATTGAAGCAACGGCTGTTCAACCACAAGGTCGAATTTCTTTTGCTGATTTGGGGTTATGGAACGATCAGCAACGAGATCAGATTAAAATCTTACTGAACAAAGTAAAAAGTTTGTCACCGATGCCTTTTGCAGTGCAATTGGGACATGCTGGGCGTAAGGCATCGACAGATAAACCATGGCTTGGACGAGGGCAGTTCTCTCCTCAAGATACACATGGTTGGCAAACGGTTGCGCCAAGTGTGATTGCTTTTAATGAGCAAGACATGCAACCTCATGCGCTTACGCTTGAGGAAATAGCGCAAATCAAAACTGATTTTGCTCAAGCTGCGGTGCGTGCAGTTGAAGCAGGATTTGATTTGATTGAGGTTCATGCTGCACATGGTTATTTGCTGCATCAATTTATGTCGCCACTTTCAAATCAGCGTCAGGACCAATATGGTGGGAGTCTGGAAAACCGTATTCGTTTCACGTTAGAGGTTATTCGGGCCATTCAGGCTGTTGTGCCAACGGGTTATCCAGTGGGTGTGCGTATTTCTGCAACAGACTGGATGGAATATGCTGGCGAGCCAAGTTGGGATTTGGTTTCAAGTCTTGCACTAGCCAAACAACTTGAACAACTGAATGTGGCTTATATTCATGTTTCTAGTGGTGGTTTACATGCCCGTCAGGAAATTGATATTGAGCCCAATTATCAGGTTGGATTTGCCGAAGCCATCAAGGCAGAGGTGAAAACTCCAATTATTGCCGTTGGTTTGATTACCGAAGCACAGCAGGCGGAATTGATTGTACGTGGTGGACAAGCAGACGCGATTGCGGTTGCTCGGGCAATATTGTACGACCCACGTTGGCCTTGGCATGCTGCGGCTGCTTTCGGTGTAAAAATGGAAGTTGCACCGCAATATCTGCGTTGCCAACCTCACGGTTTCCGCCATTTGTTACAACCTTTTCATCAGTGATGATAAAAGAGCATTTAAAATAGAATTTAAATGCTCTTTTTTTGAGGTCGCTTTGTTATTTAGTATCTTATTCCCCATTTTTCTGTGCATATCCTTAGGTTATGTCAGTGTCCGTCTAAATCTGTTCACACCTGAGCAAATCAAGGGGCTTGGGGCATTTGTTATTAAAATTGCACTACCTGCTTATATCCTACATGCACTTGCAAGTAAAAATTTAAAAGAAATATGGCTACCGAGTTATTTGATTGCGTATATGGGCGGGTCATTATTGGTGTTTGGTAGTGCATATCTGTTATACCGCTATTATTTTAGAAATACGCTTACTCAATCTGCGGTACTTTCCATGGGTGCTGCAATGTCTAATACCGGGCTGATTGGGACAGCAATTTTACCTTTATTAATGGCAAGCCATGCTGTCGTTTATATTTCACTGACTTTGATGATCGAAAATCTGGTCATGATTACGATGGTTTTACTCTTGGCTGAAGCGGGTCTTCATGGACAGGCACGTACCGATATCATGTTAAAAAAAACCATGGCAAACCTGATCAAAACGCCGTTGGTGGTTGCCATTCTTATTGCAGTTTTTTGTGTGTTATTTGAAGTTCATTTACCCCCACTTTTAGATCAGGTACTTAAAAATATCGGACAAAGTGCCTCTCCATTAGCACTTTTTGTGATTGGTGGTAGTTTGGTTGGTCTTGGTTTTAAAACAATAAATATTCAGGTTTTATCCGTTGTCTTTTCGAATATCTCAATTATGCCATTGGTGATATATGGCATGTTCAGTATTTTGCCTAATGTGTCAGATGAAATGAAACATGCAGGTACGCTGATAGCAGCTCTCCCGATGCCGATTATTTTTGGGATTTTAGGGCAGATCTATAATCTGGAAAAACAGGCGCTTAGTGCTTTGATGCTCAGTACTATACTGGGATTTGTTGGGGTAAGTATTTTAATCATGCAGTGGTGGTAACGGGTGATAATTAACCGCCTTTGTTGGCTTTTTCTAAATGGTGTTCCCAAATATACCCAGATAAACGATAGTCTGCTTTAATGTTTGTTTTAAATATGTTTTTATAACACAACATTTTATTTTATAAATACTCTGGATAAACAGGGAAGTATGAATGACAAGACCACGTTTTCTACCCGATAATTTTAGTTTAATGATTATGGGTATGGTAATTTTGGCCAGCATTGTCCCGATTTATGGGCAGGCTGCGGTCATATTTAATCATCTGACAAATTTTGCGATTGCACTGTTATTTTTTTTACATGGTGCCAAGCTTTCTAGAGAAGCTGTTATTGCAGGATTGACCCATTGGCGGCTGCATTTATTTATTTTTGCATCCACGTTTGTAATGTTTCCGATTCTCGGGCTGGTTTTAAAACCTGTTATAGAACCATTATTGGGACATCAACTGTATTTAGGGATTCTTTACGTCTGTATGTTGCCCTCTACAGTGCAATCGTCGATTGCTTTTACTTCAATCGCCAAAGGAAATGTGCCCGCAGCGTTATGTAGTGCATCTGCTTCAAATTTATTGGGCATGTTTATTACACCGTTTTTGGTGAGTTTATTCATTGCACAATCGATGCATCAAGGGGCGAGTGGTTCAGGGGATGCGGTACTTAATATTGTCATGCTGCTCTTGGTACCATTTATTTTAGGGCAAATCTGCCGAGCTAAAATTTTTCCTTGGCTAAAAGAACGTGCTGTTGTGGTTAAAGCAGTCGACCAAGGTTCAATCTTAATGGTTGTATATGCGGCATTTAGTGAAGCTGTCATTGAAGGAATTTGGCATCAAGTGTCGATTGAAACGCTCGTTGCTTTGGTATTGATATGCTGTGGGTTGCTTGCGATTGTGATGATTTTACTTAGCTATTCAAGTAAAGCATTTGGTTTTAATCGTGCAGACCGAATTGCGATTTTATTTTGTGGTTCTAAAAAGACTTTGGCAAGTGGTGTCCCAATGGCAAAAATCATTTTTGCTGGGCAACCGATAGGCTTGATTTTATTGCCATTGATGTTATTTCACCAAATTCAATTAATTGTCTGCGGCATTCTTGCCAGTCGTTTTGCACAGCAAAGTATATCAGAAGATCAGGGCGAATAAAGCCTTTAAAAAGCATTTAATTTAAACCGACCCGAGGCTATTTGCCAGATTTTCGAAAATGAGCTGTAAGGTCGGGGCAGAACGATTTCATTCGGATTTGTCATTTTCGTTCATCATCAACGTATGAGGGAAATAGAGACAAATCCGAAGAAAAAAATTTATTTGGCTGCTGAATCTAATAACTGGTTAATATCACTCGCTGATTGAGCACCAGAGATACGATTACCATTTTGCAGGAAGAAAGTTGGTGTTCCATCAACATTTAACTTTTTACCTAGTTCTAGATTTTTAGCAATCGGAGTACTACAGCTTTTGCTGGCAGTCGGTTGTTGATGATTTAACACATAATTTTCCCAAGACTGATAAGGTGTTTTTGAGCACCAGACCTGCGTTGCAATTTTTTCTGCATTTGGGTGAAGTGTGGTTAATGGGTATAAAAATAGATAGATAGTGACATTATCCACTTTTTGCAATTCTTTTTCTAAGGCTTGGCAATATGGGCAATCAGGGTCACTGAATAAATACATGACACGTTTACCATTGCCTTTTACATGTTTAATCGCTTGTTGCAATGGCAGCGTTTTAACATCAATTTTTGTCAATTCTTGTTGACGCACCGACGTTAAATTCACTTTGTTCTTTAGATCAACCAAATTACCTAAAAAGAAATAACGTGCATCGTTATTGGTATAGACAATTTGTCCATCCATATACACTTCATAGATGTCTGGAACAGGTGTGGCTTGTACCGATTGAACCTGAATGTCTGGAAAGTTGGTTTTTATATTGTGTTCAACTGTTTTTGAGTCAGCATGAGCTGCCGTGATTGCAGCGAGGCTTAGACCAAGCGCAGTAAATAATGGTTTGATATTCATGGTAAATCTTTCATAAAAGTAAGCTTAAGAGGGTTTATAGAATATAAATCTAAGCTTGTCCTTAAAATAAGTCTAAAGAACTGTATTTTTTTATAAATGAACTAAACAAAATATGTCTAAAGACAGGCGTGATGATGTTTGGAGACACACGCTTAAAACGTGTAGTCCCCAAAAAATTCCTTAACTTTGTGGTCTTGCAACATCGCCGTTTAAGCTTTCTGGTAGGTTTAAAATGCTTAAACCAAGTGGTGCTAGTGCATCTGGCTTTGCGACAACCAAAGCTTTAAAGCCATCTGCATCGGCAATGCTATTAACGACTTGAACATCGGCATTTAATTTTTCACCCGCTTGAGGTGCGACACCTTGACCCTGTACCAAGTGTAACCAATGTTTCGGTTTGGCTTTAAACCAAAGGCGAGCAACAATTTCTTGTCCTAGATAACAGCCTTTATCATAATGAACACCTTCACGCTGATGCAGGCGTAACTCTTGAGGTTGGAACTCGTGTGCGGTTGCCTGACGTATAAATGCCTGACCCTGTTCAATCGCTTGCAATTGCCAAGTTATAACATCCGTAATTTCAGGGCTAAACTGCGTTGAATCTGCTGTGATTTCTGGATAAACCTGTGTTGGGTCAGACAGCGTCATTTTAGAAAAAGCCCCATATTTTCGGATATGTTTGGCGAATTCTTCACTTTGGTCTTGTGTCACCACAATTTCAAAATGTTCAGCAGACTGCTTGGTTAACCATAGTCCAAACTGGATACGACCCTTTAAATCACAAATGGCTGTATAGCGGGGTGTTGCTGTTGCAAGGCGATCTACATGTAATGTGACTTGTCCCTGCAAAAATTTGAGTGCATCTACACCTTGTAGCTGATAACGAATAAACGCTAAATGGTTCATATAAGCTTTCAAGTCAAAATGAAAAGATAGGACTATTGTGGACGAATTTGAGAAAAAATTCAGCTTTTGTCTGAAAGGAAAATCACCCCAGTATGTATGAACGATAAAGCAGATGAAAATAATAAGGATGATTAAAAAACCAAAAGTAAGGAAAGATCTAGAAAAATAGCATTTGCTTACAAAATGTACACTTTCTCCGAATTATATTCTCTTATATTAAGGTCAGTTGATTGTTTTGCTATGTTTGTGAAGATGGCTATTTTTTAGTTGATCACACAAGTTATGGATTAAATGTCAACATATCTTAAGCCAATCACCAAAGTGATAAAACTATAGACAAACAAGCAGAAAAAGAGGTGGGTATGAGTGGATGGTATGAAATTTCTCAAGCATCTGATGGACAGTATCGTTTTGTACTAAAAGCAGGAAATGGCGAAGTTATTCTCACAAGTGAGTTATATAAAGCCAAAGCATCGGCAGTTAATGGTATTCAGTCTGTACAAACCAATAGCCCTAATGATGTACGATATGATCCGCTGACAGCAAAAAATGGCAAGGCCTATTTCAATTTAAAGGCGGCAAATCATCAAATTATTGGCACAAGCCAAATGTATAGTACCGAACAAGCACGAGATAAAGGCATTGCCTCTGTAAAAAACAATGGCATTACACAAACGATTAAAGATCTAACACTGGGTTAAAATGAATTCCGTTACATTATGGTCTGTTGACAATTCATTTATACTTGGACAATGGGGTCTGAGCCGATAACACAAGTCGTTTATTAAATGTCAACAGACCCTAAGCATGCTTAGGCATGCTTTTTTTATGATGAGTAGCAGGAATATTTATGAAGAAGTGGCTTCTCAGTCTAATGGTAATGTTTAGCCTGATTTTGATCACCTGGATTGCATCGCCTTACTGGATGCTTTATCAGCTCAGACAAGCGTATCAACAACATCAATCTGAAAAAATATCAGGTTATATTGATTATGAACAAGTCAGAACTAGCCTAAAGCCGCAGATCGAAAAAGCACTTTTACTACATTTAAAAACAGGGCAGAGTCAAAACAGTAATCCTTGGTATAACACTATTCGGGATGTATTGGACAGTCACATTAGCCAGCGTGTTTTAGATTTGCTGGTTTCTAATCAGACCATACAATTACTGATGGAAGGGAAACAGCTCTCAAAAATGATTCCTCATTTTGAAGTGGCAAAAGAGCGTCTTTCGGCACCCAATATGTTGCAAGCCAGCACCATTACCCATGCAAACACGGCAGAAAAAGAAGATGATTCAATTCGCTATCAAACAAGTTATTTATCGCCCAATCGTTTTGCGGTGAAATTAATACGCCATGATGACAAACAAACGACTTTTATTTTTGCCCGTCATGGATGGCAATGGAAAATGATATCGATTGATTTAGGGTTAGATTAAGATGTCATTTCATGATTTATATCGTATGAGTTCACATGCGGTGATCACCAACACAGAAAAGCAGGTGTTATTGTTGAAGGCAACCTATGCCGATGCTGCTTGGGGACTTCCGGGTGGGGGCTTAGATGTTGGGGAAACGATACATCAAGCATTAATTCGTGAATGCAAAGAAGAATTGGGCTGCGATATTGAAATTTTATATTTAAGCGGGGCTTATTTTCATCCCACAGTGCATTCACATGCGTTTATTTTTCGTTGTCAGTTCAAACAAAATCAACAGATTCAACTGAGTCATGAACATTCGGCTTATCAATGGTTTGATGTCACGGAACTAAGCCCTGTACAACAAATTAGAGTTCAAGATTGTTTAACATTTAATGGTGAAGTTCGTAGCCAAAGTTTTTAGCGACAAATAAAAAGGTCAGGTACATGGACAGAACCTGACCTAATTTAATAAAAAATTATTGATCTAAAAAAACTGCAAAGTTTTCTACAGGTTCACGTGGTGTTATAAAACTGTTCACTAATGCGTCAGGATCTGCATAACCTAAAGCAACGGTACATACCAGCTCTTCATCCGCTGAGGCATTTAAAACATCAAGGACAATCGGGTGGAAATGATTCCATGCCGCTTGCGGGCAAGTATCTAGTCCTCTTGCTTTTGCCGCAATCATTACATTTTGAATCATCATGGCGATATCCATTTTGGAACCGATTCCCATGGCTTTATTGACTGTGAAATAGAGTCCTACAGGTGCATCAAACAACTTAAAGTTCCTGAGTTGTTGTGCTGCCATTTTTTCCTTTTCGCCACGTTGAATATTGAGTAATCCATATAGCCCCCAACCATTTTCACGACGACGATCAATAAAAGGAGAAATCCATGTTTCAGGATAATATGCAAAAGTTTCTTTATATTGTTGAGCGAGTTCGGGATTCGCATTCACTTCAAGTTGAGCTTTACAGACTCGGTCAACCATTTCATCTCGTTTTTTGCCTGAAACAACGTACACTTTCCATGGCTGCGTATTGGTTCCAGAAGGGGCACGGCTTGCAACACGTAATATATCTTGGATGATTTCTGGGCTAACTTGGGTATCTAAAAAAGCCCGAACAGAATGGCGTGAAACAATGGCTTCATCAACGAGTTGAATCTGATCCGAATTCATGGTGACTCCTTTATTTAATCTTTTCGTTTTGGGCAATATAAACGATCTCGCCTAGCACTGGCTAGTTGAATCATTACAAATTGAGAGAAAACAACAATGTCTATCAGATCATTAACAATAACTTTAAGATGCGCAGGCTGAAATGAAATAATGTTTTATTTTTAAGCACCAAAACAAAGCGTAAAAATGTGCATTAGGTCTTAAAATAAAAAAATAGCACACAAAATAGTGCAAAAAATAAGAAAAAAGTTGGATTAATGACATGAATCAGTATAATTGCGTTTTTTTGAAGCCTAATTTATCAACAATGTTGATTTTTGGTGCAAAAAACAGCCAAACGTTTTATTTTTAACTTTCCTTAAAGGTTGGATTGTTAAATTTATGTTACAGCTAAAATAGCACGTATTTTTAGCGACAGCTCATCTTACCAAGCAATGTTTAGAAACGGCTGCACTTCTTGAGCGACTTGTGAAACCCAATTGGCATCACATTAAGCAAAGTACTATACCTAGCGGTCACCTCGTGTAACGAGGCCGTAAAATTTATCTTATGTATTTATACATTTCAAAGTATTGGACTTAACAGGGAGTGGGTCTTTATTTTGACTGAAAAGATAGAACACATCGTCAGGTATGAAACATTAGCCGTATTATCTATAAGGACGTCTGAATGAATCAGGAATTAAACGATATTCTCATGTCATGGATCAAAGCATTAAATGATCCATTATGGAATTTCTTAGTGATATTTCTTCTCTCTGTAGGGATAATTTACACTATTGTCACCGGTGGTGTACAAATTCGAATGTTTTTTGAAAGTATTCGAGTCATGAAAAGCAGCCGTCAAGAAGGTGAAGATGAGCATGGGCTTACGCCATTTCAGGCTTTCGTAACGGGCTTAGCAAGTCGTGTTGGTGTGGGTAATATCGGCGGCGTGGCAATTGCAATTGCGATTGGCGGGCCGGGTGCGGTTTTCTGGATGTGGGTTACTGCATTGCTTGGGATGAGTTCTGCATTTGTAGAGTCAACTTTGGCACAGCTCTTTAAAATTCGAGATAAAGAGAACCAACAATTTCGTGGTGGTCCTGCGTACTATATTACCAAAGGCTTAAAGAGCAAACCTTTTGGGATTGTATTCGCTATCGCCATGATTATTACCTATGGCTTGGTGTTTAACTCAGTTCAGGCCAATGCGATTATTGACTCGTCTTCTCATGCATGGGGATGGGACAAAGCGAATGTTGTATTGCCATTAGGCGGTTTAAACCTGACGATTTCATGGGTTGGTTTGGTGCTTGTTGCATTGGTTGCAATTGCAATTTTTGGTGGGATTAAACGTATTGCACACTTTGCAGAAATGTTTGTTCCATTAAAAGCTGGTTTATATCTTGCGATTGCATTTTATATTTGTGCAAGTAATTATGATATTTTGCCACATATTATTGGTTTAATTTTTTCAAAAGCATTCCAGTTTGATGCAGCGGCAGGTGGTTTCTTTGGTAGCGTTGTTTCTATGGCAATGATGCAAGGGATTAAGCGTGGTTTATACTCAAATGAAGCGGGTATGGGTTCTGCACCTAACGCGGCTGCTGCATCTGATGTAAAACACCCTGTAAACCAAGGTTTAGTCCAAATGCTTGGGGTATTTGTCGATACCTTTATCGTGTGTACAAGTACAGCCATGATCATCCTGATTTCAGGCGTATATACAAATACGGGTGGTTTACAAGGTGTTGAATTAACGCAACATGCTTTGGAAACACAAATTGGTCATTATGGCGGTGATTTCCTTGCATTTATTCTCTTCTTATTCTGTTATTCAGCAATTTTAGGGAACTATGCTTACGCTGAAAGTAACATGCAGTTTATTCATAACAGTCGTCCTGTCATGTTTATTTTCCGAGTCTTTGTGTTGGTGATGGTGTACTTTGGTGCAATTACAAGTGTACCTTTAGTCTGGTCGATGGCTGACTTGTCAATGGGAATCATGGCCACAATCAACTTGGTTGCAATTGTACTGCTGATGCCTTATTTGAAAATGCTATTAAAAGACTATCGTCGTCAGTTGAAACAGGGCGTTCAAGATCCAGTTTTTAAACTAGAAGAACATCCTGAATTTAAAAAGAAAGTAGATTCAGATATTTGGTAAGTTTTTAAAACACTTAAGAAGCCAGTTATTGAACTGGCTTTTTTATATGTAAAATTTTGATTTATAGATTGAAATTTCAGCATTTTAAAAAAATGAGTGAAATGATGGATGTTTGATTGTTTGGTGATCATCTAACTCAATACATGTATTGACCTTATTGAAAGAACTATAGATAATGCACGCACAGTTTACGGCTATGTAGCTCAGTTGGTTAGAGCACCGCACTCATAATGCGGGGGTCACAAGTTCAAGTCTCGTCATAGCCACCATTTTTATAAACCATGCTCCTAGCATGGTTTCTTTTTATCTGCGTTTTATAAAAATGAAAAAGCCTAAACATCAAAGTTTAGGCTTCATCCAGAATCAGGTAAATTTAGCTACCTGCTTTCCAGCCATTGATAATCGGATAACGACGCTCACGACTAAAAGCACGTGAACTAATACGTGGACCGATTGCACCTTGTCGACGTTTATATTCATTTATATCTACAAGGCGAATCACTTTCTCAACCACTTGAGGGTCAAAGCCACGTTCAATAATGGCTTGTTGGCTCAAGTCTTCTTCGATGTAAGCGTAAAGGATCGCATCAAGTACATCATAAGCAGGTAATGAGTCCTGATCTTTCTGGTCTGGACGTAATTCGGCAGAAGGTGGACGAGTAATCACACGTTCAGGAATTACAGGCGTTTCACTGATGCTATTACGATATTTTGCCAATTCAAAAACAATCGTTTTATAAACATCTTTTAATACTGCAAAACCACCGACCATATCACCATATAAAGTGCAATAGCCAACAGCGAGTTCAGACTTATTACCCGTTGATAAAACGAGGTTACCAAACTTGTTTGAAAGCGCCATCAATAAAGTGCCGCGTGAACGTGCTTGTAAATTTTCTTCAGTTGCATCGGCAGGCATATTGCCAAAGAACGGATAAAGCGTTTGCATGAAGCTGTTCACGACAGGGTGAATTTCTGCAACCCCAAACGTAATACCTAGACGTTTTGCTTGTTCAGCAGCATCTTCAATACTAATTTGAGCAGTATAGGTATAAGGCATCATAACGGCTTGAACTTTGTCAGCGCCTAATGCATCTACTGCGATGGCAAGGGTGAGGGCAGAATCAATTCCGCCAGATAATCCCAAAATAACGCCAGGGAAACCAGAGCGTTGCACATAGTCACGTGTCGCCATTACAAGACCTTGATAGATCTCGGCCATGGTTTCTAATTCAGGTTGAGTTTCCTGAGCTTTAAAGCTACCTTGTTCTGCATTAAATTCTGCAAAAGATAGTTGTTCTTTAAAGCTTTCAGCACGACAAATCAATTGACCTTCGCGGTCAAGAACAAAGCTAGAACCATCAAAAATCAGATCATCCTGACCACCGACCTGATTGGTATAGACCAGATTAACCCGCAATTGCTTGGTCAATTCAGTCATTGTAGCAATACGATGCTGAGGTTTACCGACTTCGTATGGGGATGAATTGAGAACAAGAATTGTATCTACATTTAATTGGGCAAGTTGCTGAACTGTATTGATATTCCAAATATCTTCACAAATCAGAACACCAAATTTATGCTCAAGATATTCGAAAACTAAATGTTGATGACCAAGATTAAAATAACGCTTTTCATCAAAAACGCTATAATTCGGTAAGTTTTGTTTATTATAAATACCTAGAATTTCACCATCTTTCATTACTGCCGCAGAGTTAAAGCGTTGACCATCTTCAGCCTGATGGACAAAGCCAAACACCATCACAATATCTTTTACTTCTTTGAGTTGAGATAATGCTTGCTGAGTACGATTTTTTAAACTTGGACGTAGTAAAAGATCTTCAGCAGGATAACCAATAACGCTTAACTCGGGAAAGATAACAATATCTGCTTGTTGCGCTTTCGCTTGATTTGCCTGTTCAATCATCTTTGCGGTATTGTTTTCAATATTGCCAATGTGTGGAGAAAATTGAGCAAGGGCAATTTTAAAATTTTTCATTTAAATTAAGTCCTATTCCTATAGGGTAGTTACATGGCACTGATTTATAAATTTAATTATTCAGTTCCGTGTAATAACAACAAAAAATCAAAGTATGTGGGTAGGTGATACTATATACGAAACCTAGCTGATATTAATCTTAAAAATTAAAAAAACTGCATGAAATGTATAAAAAAATACATATCGATTTCATGCTGCTCTAAACCTAAGAAAATAAAAGGGATCGACAATGTTATTTTTTAGATTACATGGTCGTGACCAATCAAACCGTTATTGATTTTGCGAGTGTAAAATAATATTGGGAATTTTATCTAGAAAGATATCTCGGGCAATATCGCCTTGTTGCTCAATGTTATAGTCCCAAAATGATTTTTGAGGGATAAAATTGTAATGATAGGGATTGTAATTTTGAAAGCTTAGGTAATAAGCAATTTGAAGCAGGGCACCTTTGAACAGCACATTAATATGTTGTTGATACTGATAAATATGGGCCAACTCATGAATAAAAGTGCATTGATAAGCCAAACTTTCTAAGCTGTAATCTTCTTTATAATTTTCTGGGTTTACAAAAATCTTTCCAACAGGTGCCATAAATAAACCAACAGGTTGCCAAGGCAAATAGGGAGTATTCAAAACTTGAATGGTGGAATAATTAAGTTGATTTCCAAACACCTTATAAGCCAGTTGAACTTCATTGTCCGTTAAATAGCGATATTGAAAGGTATAAATATTAAAAAAATAAAAGCACCAGTAGTAAAAAAGACTACGGATGGAAAGAAAAATGGAATTTTGAAAGATCGTCATGACTTAAATCATAGCATTAAAAAAGACCGCGTTAGCGGCCTTTTTTGTCGTTTTTTCAGCTTTCCAGAGGAAACTAGCGTTGAATATCGCGCTGAGTTGCACCTGTATAAAGTTGGCGTGGACGGCCAATTTTATATGCAGCACTGTGCATTTCTAACCAGTGGCTAATCCAGCCAACAGTACGTGCAAGCGCAAAAATCACAGTAAACATTTCTGTTGGAATACCAATTGCTTTTAAGATGATTCCAGAATAGAAGTCTACGTTAGGATATAGATTGCGTTCTACGAAGTATGGGTCAGAAAGCGCAATACGCTCAAGCTCCATTGCAAGTGCAAGTTGTGGATCATTAATGCCTAGAGCAGCAAGTACTTCGTCACATGTTTGTTTCATTACTTTGGCACGTGGGTCAAAGTTTTTATACACACGGTGACCGAAGCCCATAAGCTTCACTTCTTTGCGTTTTACTTTTTCCATGAATTCAGGAACGTGTTCTACGCTACCAATTTCATCTAGCATCTTAAGTACAGCTTCGTTCGCACCACCGTGAGCAGGCCCCCAAAGTGCAGCAATACCCGCAGCAATACATGCATAAGGGTTAGCGCCAGTAGAACCAGCAAGACGAACAGTAGAAGTAGACGCATTTTGTTCATGATCAGCATGAAGCGTAAAAATACGATCCATTGCTTTTGCAAGAACTGGATTTACTTTGTAATCACGGTCAGCAGGTGTTGCAAACATCATATGCAGGAAGTTTTCTGCATAGTTCAAGTCATTACGTGGGTAAATGAACGGTTGACCTACAGTGTATTTGTAGCTCCAAGCTGCCAATGTTGGAATTTTTGCAATTAGGCGAATTGCTGTAATTTCACGGTGATTAACATCTTCAAGATCTAAACCATTGTGATAGAACGCAGACAAAGCACCAACAACACCAACCATAATTGCCATTGGATGTGCGTCACGACGGAAACCATTGAAGAAACGGCTGACTTGGTCGTGTACCATGGTGTGGTTGCGAACTTTTGTATCAAATTCAGCTTTTTGTTCAGGCGTTGGAAGTTCACCGTTAAGTAGCAAATAGCAAGTTTCTAAGTAATCTGCTTTAGTTGCTAGTTGATCGATTGGATAGCCTCTGTGTAATAAAATACCTTTATTTCCATCAATAAAAGTAATTTTTGATTCACAAGAAGCTGTCGCCATAAACCCTGGATCAAAAGTGAAGTGACCTGCAGCTAAAACATCCTTAACATCGATGACATCGGGACCTAAAGTACCGCTGTAAATTGGTAATTCAATTTCTTTTCCATCAAGTTTTAAAACGGCTTTCTTGCCAGTTGCTTCAGACATTCAATAGATCTCCTGTCCTGGTGAATGTGATACTGATGCGTAATTAATAGTCTTTTCGTGAACGTCATCAGCGGGATAAAATTGAACCAAGCTTATTCTTTACTCAAAAATTGTCAATCATACTTATGGATGAACTCGTTTAGCTTCATGAGTGATGACTGCTTCCGTGCCTGTATCCATACAAAATTGAGTGTAGAGGATCTTGCTTCGTAACCAATTTACAGCAAGCCACGGAAAAAAAACATGAAACTCTTCTGAAATATTTGTGTAAAAATAGAAAAAAACGATAAATAGCTGTTCGTAAAATAATCTTTTTCCCTATGAAAACCTTTATATTTATGGCTTTAACAATCGAAATATTTAGTAAAACTTTTATTGTTAAAAACTCATTATTTAGACTATTTGATTGATGTTTAATTGATTTTTTCTTTCATTTTAATTGGAAAAATCATTTATTTTTTTAAAAGCAATGATAAAAAACAACAGAAATTTCAAAAACAGGGGGATTTTTTACCGCCGTGGGTTTTTCATCGTTGCTGGAAATCACAAATAAATTAAAACTGATAATTTATATTTAGGGTTCTGGAAAGCTTTAAAAATGTACGGTGTCGTATGTGGTTGATGTTGAAAATATGTTTGAAATATCAGCAGGTTTTAATCGGCTAAGTCCGAATATCTTAGCTTTTGCTATGAATATACGAAAAAAATGAAAGAGGGATTCGCCAGAATGTATTCTGCTTTAGTCTAATAACATTCAGCAAAAACCATGAGACTTTTTTGCATTTTGATTTTTAGAATTTATATGTGAGGTGAGCAAAATAGTGGGGTGCAATCCTTCATATCCTATAAATGATAGGTATTTATTTGATAATGATTATTATTTATATGGGTTTATTGGAGTGGTGTTGATTTTAGTTGTTTGAATTTTGACATTTTGCGTTTTATAATTCATTGTCGTTTAGAAGTTTAGGCAGTCGTTTGCCTAAAGATGCCAGCTTTCCTTCGAATTAATCTACAAACTCCAGCTGGAGTTTTTACTTACAGGATGCCCGCTGTGAAAAGCAACAGACCTGTCAATTTGTCCATGGGTCAGGTATTAGCGGTAAACTTACGCTCGCCCGTGGCTATTGCATCAATTTTACACCGTTTATCAGGTGTCATCGTATTTTTGTTGGTTCCAGTACTATTATGGATATTAGATAAGTCATTGTCTTCGCCAGAAGGCTTTACTTATGTAAAAGAACAAATATTTGGGAATTTCTTAGTACGATTCATTGTTTGGGTTTTTGTAGCAGGTTTAATCTATCACTTTATTGGTGGTGTTAAACATCTGCTTGCTGACCTTGGTTTTAATGAAGAACTACAAAGTGGTCGGGTTGCAGCTACAATTTCATTGGTCTTGTCTGTGATAGCAATTATCGCAGCATTTATATGGATTGTAATCTAATGAATAGTGCTACAGGTTTAACGGGTTCAGGTTCTCGTGATTGGTATATTCAACGTCTAAGTGCCGTTATTCTGGCTGCTTATACGGTTGTAATATTCGGTTGGATTCTTTGCCATAGCGGTTTTAGCTTTGATCAATGGACTGGGTTTATGAAAACCTTGCCAATGAAGGTTTTCTCTTTGTTGGCTGTTTTGTCATTGGTAGCACACGCATGGATTGGAATGTGGCAAGTATTTACAGACTATGTAACTACTCGTCATATGGGTCCATCGGCTAAAGGTTTGCGCCTTGTGTTAACGAGTGCAGTCATTGTTGCTGTGTTTGTGTATGCAATCTGGACATGCCAGATTTTCTGGGCGAATTGATAGGAAAAGATCATGGGCGCTATAACCCCTAAAGAAGATTATTCAAATATTCCAAACCTTACTTTCGATACAGTTATCGTTGGTGGGGGTGGTTCAGGTATGCGTGCTGCATATCAACTGGCTCAGGCTGGTTTGAAAGTTGCAGTTTTGACTAAAGTGTTTCCTACACGCTCTCATACAGTTGCCGCACAAGGTGGTATTGGTGCGTCTCTTGGTAACATGCAGGAAGATAATTGGCATTACCATTTTTATGACACTGTTAAGGGTGGTGACTGGCTGAGCGATCAGGATGCTTGTGAGTTCATGACTCGCGAAGCACCAAAAGTTGTTTATGAGCTTGAACACATGGGGATGCCATTTGACCGTAACAAGGATGGTACGATTTATCAACGTCCATTTGGTGGTCACTCTGCAAACTATGGTGAAAAAGCAGTACCTCGCGCATGTGCAGCGGCTGACCGTACAGGACATGCGTTATTGCATACCTTGTATCAAAGCAACGTGAAAATGGGTACACAATTCTTTGTTGAATGGATTGCTCTTGATTTAATCCGTAACGAAGAAGGTGATGTACTTGGTGTAACTGCATATGACCAAGAAACAGGGAACATTGCAGTATTCCAAGCAAAAGCGACATTGTTTGCTACAGGTGGTGCTGGTCGTGTTTACCGTGCATCTACCAATGCGTATATCAATACTGGTGATGGTCTTGGGATGGCTGCTCGTGCAGGTATTCCGTTACAAGATATGGAATTCTGGCAATTCCACCCAACAGGTGTTGCAGGCGCAGGTGTATTGTTAACAGAAGGTTGTCGTGGTGAAGGCGCAATTCTTCGTAACAAAGATGGCGAACCATTCATGGAGCGTTATGCTCCGACTTTAAAAGATTTGGCTCCACGTGACTTCGTTTCGCGTTCAATGGACCAAGAAATTAAAGAAGGTCGTGGTTGTGGTCCTAAGGGTGACTATATCTTGCTAGATATGACTCACTTGGGTGCAGACACAATTATGAAGCGTTTGCCTTCTGTATTTGAGATTGGTAAAAAATTCGCGAACGTAGATATCACCAAAGAGCCAATTCCAGTTGTCCCAACAATCCATTATCAAATGGGTGGTATTCCAACCAATATTCATGGTCAGGTTGTTGTGCCATTTGGTACGGAAGAAGGTGAGTTTTCTACCTATTACAACAAGGATACTAAAGAGTATTCTTACAAAGGCAGCCGTGATTACACTAAACCTGTAAAAGGTTTTTATGCAATCGGTGAGTGTTCTTGTGTGTCTGTACATGGTGCGAACCGTTTAGGAACAAACTCATTACTTGACTTGGTTGTATTTGGTAAAGCTGCTGGCGAACATATCATTGACTATGTAACCAAACATCATGGTGATGATTATGCGCCACTACCAAACGATGTTTTAGACAAAACATTGCAACGTATCCGTCACTTGGATGAAACAACAGGTGGTGAGAACGCTCAGGAAGTTGCAGATACAATTCGTGATATCGTTCAGGATCATGCTGGTGTATTCCGTACACAGGCATTGCTTGATGAAGGTGTGAAACAGATTCTTGCTTTAGAGCCTCGTGTTCGCAACATTCATTTAAAAGACAAATCTAAAGTGTTTAATACTGCCCGTGTTGAAGCGTTAGAAGTTGAAAACTTATATGAAGTTGCTAAAGCGACCTTGATTTCTGCGGCTGCACGTAAAGAATGTCGTGGTGCACATACGGTTGTTGATTATGAGTTACCGCCAGATCATGCTGACTATCCATATGGCCGTCGTGATGATGAGTGGATGAAACATACATTATGGTATTCTACAGATAACCATTTAGAGTACAAACCTGTACGCTACAAACCGTTAACTGTTGATCCTATTGAACCTAAACCACGCACATTCTAATCGGGAGTATAAAGATGAGTAGAGGTACTCGTACATTCGAAATCTACCGCTATGATCCTGATAAGGATAAAGCACCGTACATGCAAACTTTTAAACTTGAGTTAACAGACAAGCACCGTATGTTGCTTGATGCCTTACTTGCGTTGAAAGTTCAAGATGAAACTTTGACATTCCGTCGTTCTTGCCGTGAAGGTATTTGTGGATCGGATGGTGTGAATATCAATGGTAAAAATGGTTTGGCTTGTTTGCAAAACCTAAATGATTTACCAGAAAAAATTGTGATTCGTCCATTGCCAGGGTTGCCTGTGATTAAAGATTTGGTTGTTGATATGAACCAATTCTACGATCAGTATGACAAAATTCATCCATTCTTGATCAACAATCAGCCTGCACCAGCAAAAGAGCGCTTGCAGTCACCTGAAGAACGTGAACATTTAAATGGTTTGTATGAGTGTATTTTATGTGCATGCTGTTCAACTTCATGCCCATCATTCTGGTGGAACCCTGATAAATTCTTAGGACCATCAGCATTGTTAAATGCATACCGTTTCATTATTGATTCGCGTGATACAGCAACACAAGAGCGTTTGGCTCGTCTTGATGATCCATTTAGCTTATTCCGTTGTAAAGGGATTATGAACTGTGTATCTGTTTGTCCTAAAGGGTTAAACCCAACAAAGGCTATTGGTCATATCCGTAGCATGTTGTTAGACCAAGCAGGTTAATCCTATTGTAATTTTAAAACGCACATCTTCGGATGTGCGTTTTTTTATATGTAGTTACTCTGTTAATGATGTAATGGTTTTAATTGCAAGTTTTTATGAGATCAATCACCATATACAGGTTGCTAGGAATGCTTATATTTTTATTTGTGATGGGAACTATAGGATAAAAAAATTTATTCTGAATGGAGAACATGGTAGCATTTAGTAAGTCACTATATTGAAAAAAAAGCGTATTAAAATAACACTTAATTTTCAAAATATGAGAAAATGGCAGCGTTTCATAAAATTTAAAAAACCGCCTTAGAAAAGCTAAAAACACAATTTATCTTTTCTAAGACGATTTGCAAAAAATTGCTCGGCAGTTGTCGGGTATAAAGATGAGTGATGATGCCAGGTATGGGCGTGATAATTCATTGAGTTCATCAGGAGAAATATGCCTGCATGGACAAATTAACGACCCTGATGATGAAAGTCATTAGGCATAATGTCATGTTTAGCAATCTGACATTATTGATCATGGATTGCTTTACAAAGCAATCTGTAATGTTTTTGCAATAGGAAATGGGTCCACAAATGCAAGAAGTTGCTGACGCATTGCGTCTTGATACTGAACTTTCTGGTGATAGTGCAGCGTATATTGAAGAGTTATACGAGCAATACTTAACTTCTCCATCATCTGTCAGTGAAGACTGGCGTCAATATTTTGATAAATTCCCTAAAGGCGACCAACCACACGGAACTGTGCGTGAACAATTTTTATTACTTGGTCGTAATTCAAACCGTATACAACCAGTAGTTCAAAGTACGGTTAGCACAGAACATGAAAAGCGTCAGATTGGTGTTTTACAGCTAATCGCAGCTTATCGTAACCGTGGTCATCAAAAGGCGAAACTTGATCCTCTTGGTTTAGCAAAGCGTGAAGAGGTGCCTGATTTAGAATTGGGTGCGCATGGCTTAACTAAATCGGATCTAGATACTGTATTTAATACAGGTAATCTTGCTATTGGTAAAGAAGAAGCCACGCTTGGCGAGATCGTGAACACACTTGAATCAGTTTACTGTGAAACGATTGGTGCAGAATATATGCACATTGTGGATACAGTAGAAAGACGTTGGATTCAACAGCGTTTAGAAAGTGTTCGTGGTCAGTTTAACTTTGGTGCAGATCAGAAAAAACACTTTTTAGAGCGTTTGACTGCTGCTGAAGGCTTAGAAAAATATCTGGGTAATAAATACGTTGGTGCGAAGCGTTTTGGTTTGGAAGGTGGTGAATCTTTCATTCCAATGGTAGATGAAATTATTCAACGCGCAGGCACGGTTGGTTGTAAAGAAGTTGTGATTGGTATGCCACACCGTGGTCGTCTAAATCTTCTTGTGAATATCATGGGTAAAAACCCATCTGATTTGTTTGGTGAGTTCGAAGGTCGCTCATTAACCAAAAAAGGTTCAGGAGATGTAAAATACCATCAAGGTTTCTCTTCAAATGTGATGACACAAGGTGGCGAAGTTCACTTGGCATTGGCATTTAACCCATCTCATTTAGAAATCGTTGGGCCTGTAATTGAAGGTTCAGTACGTGCGCGTCAAGTCCGTCGTAAAGATATCGGTGGTGATGATGTATTGCCATTAAGTGTTCATGGTGATGCTGCTTTTGCGGGTCAAGGTGTGAATATGGAAACTTTCCAGATGTCACAAACCCGTGGTTATACCGTTGGCGGTACAGTTCACATTGTTGTAAATAACCAAGTTGGTTTTACAACATCAGATCCACGTGATGCACGTTCTACTGAATATTCTACAGATATCGCAAAAATGGTTCAGGCACCTATTTTCCATGTAAATGGTGATGATCCTGAAGCTGTAGTCTTTATTGCTCAATTGGCACACGATTTCCGTCATACTTTCCGTAAAGATGTTGTGATTGATTTGTTCTGTTATCGTCGTCGTGGTCACAACGAAGCAGATGAACCATCTGCAACTCAACCAGTAATGTATAAAGTCATCAATAAAAAGCCGACAACACGTACGCTTTATGCTGATGTCTTGGTACAAGAAAAAGTATTAGATCGTGCGCAAGCTGACAAAATGGTTGAAGAATACCGTTCTGATTTAGAAGCGGGTAAACATGTTGCAAATGCATTGGTTCTAGAGCCAAACACAAAAATGTTTGTAGACTGGAAACCGTATTTGGGTCATGAGTACACCGACGATTGGGATACTTCATTCAACATTGAGCGTTTGAAAGAACTTGGCCGTGGTATGCATAAGTTACCAGAAGGTTTTGAAATGCAACGTCAAGTGGCGAAAGTCATTGATGAGCGTTTGAAAATGCAAACTGGTGAAGCGCCTTTAAACTGGGGTGCGGCTGAAACTCTAGCTTATGCAACATTAGTAGATGAAGGCTATCTTGTACGTATCAGTGGTGAAGACGTTGGTCGTGGTACTTTCTCTCATCGTCATGCGAAATTACATAATCAGGTTGATGGTTCGGTTTATATTCCATTATGCCATGTCAAAGAAAACCAGCCACGTTTTGCGCTTTGGGATTCATTGCTTTCTGAAGAAGCTGTATTGGCATTTGAATATGGTTATGCGACAACATTGCCGAATAGTTTGATTGTTTGGGAAGCTCAATTTGGTGACTTCGCAAATGGTGCGCAAGTTGTAATTGACCAGTTCATCGCTTCAGGTGAAACCAAATGGGAACGTGTATGTGGTTTAACCATGCTGTTACCACATGGCTTTGAAGGTCAAGGTCCTGAGCATTCATCTGCACGTTTAGAGCGTTATTTACAGCTTTGTGCTGAAGATAATATGCAAGTGATTACACCAACTACACCTGCACAGATTTTCCATGCTTTGCGTCGTCAGGCTGTACGCCCAATTCGTAAACCATTGATCGTTATGTCACCTAAGTCATTGTTACGTCACAAGTTAGCAACATCTAATCTGGACGAATTGGCACATGGTCAATTCCAGACTGTGATTGATGAGATTGATACGCTAACAGCGTCTGATGTGACTCGTGTCGTGCTGTGTGGTGGTAAAGTTTACTATGACTTACTCGAAAAACGCCGTGAGTTAGAACTCAATAATGTTGCGATTGTGCGTATTGAACAATTATATCCGTACCCAGAGCAGCGTTTGGCAGAAGTATTGAAACAATATCCAAATGCAGTTGATTTTGTATGGTGTCAAGAAGAACCACAGAACCAAGGCGCATGGCATTTCATTGCACATCGTTTATATGAAAGCGTGTTAACTTTAGGAAAATCAACACGTATTACATATGCAGGACGTGACGCTGCAGCTGCACCAGCAGTTGGTTCACCATATTTGCATGCAAAACAACAAGCTCAGTTAATTCAAGACGCGCTTGCGTTTGACGCTGAATAATCAGGAGAGACTAAAGAATGGCAACTGAAATTAAGGCACCCGTATTTCCAGAGTCTGTAGCAGACGGAACAATTGCGACATGGCATAAAAAAGTTGGGGAAGCGGTATCACGTGATGAAGTGATCTGTGATATTGAAACTGATAAAGTTGTATTAGAAGTGGTTGCTCCTGCCGATGGTAGTTTGACTGCAATTGTTAAAAATGAAGGCGATACTGTACTTTCTAGCGAAGTGATTGCTCAGTTTGAAGAAGGTGCTGTTTCTGGTGCTGCTGCAACTGAAGCCGTTCAAAGCGAAGAAAAAGTTGAGCAAGCTGCTGCAAATACACAAGCAGGTGCTGCACCTGTTGTTGAGCGTTCACAACCCGTTTCAGACCAAGCGCCAGCAGTACGCAAAGCGTTAACTGAAACAGGAATCAATGCGACAGAGGTACAAGGTACTGGTCGTGGTGGTCGTATCACTAAAGAAGATGTTGCGAATCATCAAACTAAACCAGCTGCAAATGTAACACCTTTAAGTGTTGCAGTTGGTGAGCGTATTGAAAAACGCGTACCAATGACACGTTTACGTAAACGTGTTGCTGAGCGTCTGCTTTCTGCTACACAACAAACAGCAATGTTAACCACGTTCAACGAAGTTAACATGAAACCTGTTATGGAAATGCGTAAACAGTACAAAGATATCTTTGAAAAACGTCATGGCGCACGTTTAGGCTTTATGTCTTTCTTCGTAAAAGCAGTGACTGAAGCATTGAAACGCTATCCTGCTGTAAATGCATCAATTGATGGCGATGATATTGTTTATCATGGTTACTATGATATTGGTGTTGCAGTATCAAGTGATCGTGGTCTTGTTGTACCTGTACTTCGTGATACAGATCGTATGAGCTATGCAGAAGTAGAATCTGGTATTGCTGCATATGCTGGTAAAGCACGCGAAGGTAAATTGACAATTGAAGAAATGTCAGGCGGTACATTCACCATTACTAACGGTGGTACTTTCGGTTCATTGCTTTCTACACCAATTTTGAACCAGCCACAAACAGGTATCTTGGGGATGCACAAAATCCAAGAACGTCCTATGGCAGTCAATGGTCAAGTTGAAATCTTACCGATGATGTATTTGGCACTTTCTTATGACCACCGTATGATCGATGGTAAAGAAGCGGTAGGTTTCTTGGTGACAATCAAAGAATTGTTAGAAGAACCAGCTAAACTGATCTTAGACCTTTAATTTTTTACGGATATTAAACCAAGACAGAGCAACCCTCTGTTTTGGTACACGGAGATAAATATGTCTCAGCAATTTGATCTTGTTGTGATTGGCGGTGGGCCAGGTGGTTATGAAGCAGCGATTCGTGCTGCTCAATTAGGCTTTAAAGTTGCTTGTATCGAAAAACGTATCCACAACGGAAAACCTTCTTTAGGTGGTACTTGCTTAAACGTGGGTTGTATTCCATCTAAAGCTTTATTGGATTCATCTCATCGTTATGAATCTACTCAGCACGAGTTGGCTGATCACGGTATTACAACAGGTGAAGTTTCTGTTGATCTTGCGAAATTATTGGCTCGTAAAGATAAAGTTGTTGATCAATTAACAGGTGGTGTTGCTCAATTACTTAAAGGTAATGGTATTGAGTGGTTGCAAGGTACTGGTAAATTACTTGCAGGTAAAAAAGTTGAGTTCGTACCTTTTGAAGGCGAAACTCAAGTGCTTGAACCAAAATATGTGATTTTGGCTTCGGGTTCTGTACCTGTAAATATTCCAGTTGCACCAGTCGATGAAGACCTCATTGTTGATTCAACAGGCGCTTTAAGTTTCACTGAAGTACCAAAACGCTTAGGTGTGATTGGTGCTGGTGTTATTGGCTTAGAACTTGGTTCAGTATGGCGTCGTTTGGGTTCAGAAGTTGTGATTTTTGAAGCAACTGATGCGTTCCTTCCAATCGCAGACAAAGCATTGGCAAAAGAATATCAAAAAATCTTGACTAAACAAGGTTTGGATATTCGTATCGGTGCAAAAGTTGCGGGTACAGAAATTCAAGGTCGTGAAGTTACTGTAAAATATAACCAAGCGGGCGAAGACAAAACAGCAACTTTTGATAAAGTGATTGTTTGTGTAGGCCGTAAAGCGTATGCAGAAGGCTTACTTGCTGAAGATTCAGGCGTTAAGCTTACTGAACGTGGTTTAGTTGAAGTGAATGATCACTGTGCAACTTCTGTAGAAGGTGTGTATGCGATTGGTGACTTGGTTCGTGGTCCAATGCTTGCACATAAAGCAATGGAAGAAGGCGTAATGGCAGTTGAGCGTATTCACGGTCATGCAGCGCAAGTGAACTATGACACAATCATCAGTGTAATCTATACACATCCTGAAGCGGCTTGGGTTGGTTTAACTGAAGAACAAGCAGTTGCAAAAGGTCATGAAGTAAAAGCAGGTCAATTCCCATTTGCGGTAAATGGTCGTGCTTTAGCTGCTGGTGAGTCTGCTGGTTTCGTAAAATTCGTTGCCGATGCAAAAACAGACCGTTTATTGGGTATGCACATTGTTGGCCCTAATGCATCTGATATCGTTCATCAGGGCATGATTGCACTTGAGTTTGTCTCTTCTGTTGAGGATCTTCAATTGATGACATTTGGTCACCCGACATTCTCAGAAGTTGTGCATGAAGCTGCACTTGCTGTAGATGGTCGTGCTATCCACGCGATTCAACGTAAACGTAAATAATCTAAGGATTATTGAGTAAAAAGAGTGGTTTTGACCACTCTTTTTTTATGGAAATGATTTCTTTATATAAGTCAAAATAAATAAATGAAAAATTCGTTTGTTGAATTGTTGCGACCAATTGAATTTTTATAATAAATCTTCTACAACATTAAAGATGCATCAATGTTTTGGTGCATTGGTGTGATGTTAATCCCAATAATAATGTGTCACAGAACAAAAGGTACAAAAATGAATTTGCATGAATATCAAGCCAAAGCGCTATTGAAGCAATATGGTTTACCTGTTCAGGAAGGTATTTTAATTACAACACCCGAAGAAGCAGGGGCGGCATATAAAAAACTAGGAGGAAAATTTGCTGTATTAAAAGCCCAAGTTCATGCAGGCGGACGGGGAAAGGCTGGTGGTGTTAAGGTTGTAAAATCCAAAGACGAAGCAATTGAGTGTGCATCAGCATTGTTGGGTAGTCGATTAGTGACTTATCAAACAGATGCGCTTGGGCAACCTGTGAATAGCATCTTGGTGTGTGAAGATGTTTATCCTGTCGCTCGTGAGCTATATTTAGGTGCAGTGATTGATCGTTCTTCACGTCGGGTTGTCTTTATGGCTTCAACCGAAGGTGGTGTTGAAATCGAAAAAGTAGCCGAAGAAACTCCAGAAAAGATTTTTAAAATTGCAATTGACCCATTGATTGGTTTGTTACCTTTTCAGGCAAGGGAAATGGGATATGCCTTGCATTTAGATGAAGCTCAGGTTCATCAATTCACACAGTTACTACAAGGCGCATATCGCGCTTTTATCGAAAATGATTTTTCATTATTTGAAATTAATCCATTATCTGTTCGTGAAAATGGAGAAATTTTGTGCGTTGATGCCAAAATTAATATCGATTCAAATGCGCTATATCGTATTCCTCAAATTGAAGCTTTACGTGATAAAACACAAGAAAATGAGCGAGAGTTGAAAGCATCTGAACATGACCTGAATTATGTGGCTTTAGATGGCAATATTGGTTGTATGGTCAATGGCGCGGGTTTGGCTATGGCAACGATGGATATTATTCAACTGTATGGAGGAAAACCTGCCAACTTTTTGGATGTTGGAGGTGGTGCGACAAAAGAGCGTGTCATAGAAGCATTTAAGATCATTTTAGATGATCGTGCAGTTGAAGCGGTATTGATCAATATTTTTGGAGGGATTGTTCGCTGTGACATGATTGCAGAAGCAATTATTGCGGCTATACAAGAGGTACAAGTCAATATCCCTGTCGTGGTTCGTTTAGAAGGAAATAATGCAGAATTAGGGGCAAAAATCTTAGATGAGTCTGATCTGGATTTGATTTCTGCAAATGGTTTGGCAGATGCTGCCGATAAAGTGGTTTTGGCTGTACAACAACAAGAAAAAAATATCGTTGAAGGAGCAGAGTAATGAGTGTCCTCGTAAATAAAGATACAAAGGTATTGGTGCAAGGATTTACTGGGAAAAATGGTACTTTTCACTCCGTTCAGGCCCTTGATTATGGAACTAAAATTGTAGGTGGGGTAACACCTGGTAAAGGTGGGCAAACGCATTTGGATTTGCCTGTGTTTAATACTATGCGTGATGCAGTACGCGAAACAAAAGCTGATGCATCGGTTATTTTTGTGCCTGCACCTTATGTTTTAGATTCGATTATTGAAGCACTAGATAGTGGTATTGGTCTGGTTGTCGTGATCACTGAAGGTGTTCCAACCTTAGATATGCTAAAAGCAAAACGCTACTTGGAAACTTATGGTGGTGGTGCACGTTTAATCGGGCCAAACTGTCCAGGGATTATTACGCCAGGCGAATGTAAAATTGGCATTATGCCGGGACATATTCATCAAGCAGGAAAAATCGGTATTATCTCCCGTTCAGGGACTTTAACTTATGAAGCTGTAGCGCAGACCACAAAATTAGGTCTAGGACAGTCAACATGTATTGGAATTGGAGGTGATCCGATTCCGGGGATGAATCAGATTGATGCACTGAAACTGTTCCAAGATGACCCAGAGACTGAAGCTGTGGTTATGATTGGGGAAATTGGAGGGACAGCGGAAGAAGAAGCTGCCGAATTTATCCAGTCAGAAGTCACGAAACCTGTTGTTGGTTATATTGCCGGAGTAACTGCACCTAAAGGCAAGCGTATGGGGCATGCAGGGGCAATTATTTCAGGTGGGAAAGGAACGGCCGAGGAAAAATTTCAGGCATTTGAGAAAGCGGGGATTGCTTATACAAGAAGCCCTGCAGAAATTGGTCAGACAATGTTTGATTTATTAAAAAGCAAAAAATAAATTGGTTGCATGAGGTGATTCCTTTTTATAAATAAAGGGTTTCATCGATAAAATGCGTGATTGGCTAAAATGACTTAAATAGGGTTTGAAATGACAAATTGTCGATTACTGTATTTAAGGACTTTTAGCCATAAACTCTCGCTATGTTTTGGTGTTTTTTATTCAGAATAATTGATGGATTAATTGTTTGGATGAATCGTTCCTCCTCTGAAATTTTTAATTAGTTTTTACTGTATGGTATAAAATTTAGAGCGCAGATTTTTGTAAAGTCCATAAGCCTGAATAGAAAATAGGAATAAAAAGCATAAAAAAAACGCAATGGTTGGGGTGACCACTGCGTTGAACAACGAAAAACTGAATTAGTACAGCTTCGTAAAATGGAGAAATGACATTTAGTTAATTAAAACCAAATGGTCTAAAAGAATAATAGCGGAAATCAGACTGAATTAATAGGATTTATCACAGAATAATTACAGTTTAATGTAATAAAATGAAAACTTATGTAAAAAAAAGCCCATTATTTCTCAAATAATGGGCTTTTTGTCTATAATTTATGCAAACACACTTAAAAACGGAACATGCCTAAACCATCTTTAATTTCATCTAAAGTAGCTTGAGTGATGATCTTACACTTGTCAGTTCCCGTCTTTAAAATATCCAAAATATAATCTGGATCTTTTTCTAACTCATTACGACGTTCACGAATCGGGGCAATCAGCTCTTTTAAAATGCCTTCTAGACGTTTTTTCACTGTACCGTCGCCCAAACCACCACGACGATAGTGTGCTTTAAGTTCTTCTAGTTCTTCTTTGTTTGGGTCGAATGCATCAAGATAGGTAAAGACGATGTTGCCTTCGACTTGACCTGGATCTTCAATGCGTAAGTGATTTGGATCTGTATACATTGCATTGACAGCTTTTTTGATGTCTTTATCCGATGCATTGAGTACGATGGTATTGCCTAAAGATTTTGACATTTTGGCTTTACCGTCGAAGCCCGGTAAACGTGACACATTAGAAAGGAGTACTTTGCATTCTGGTAATAGCTCACGACCAACTTGGCGATTTACACGACGTACAATCTCGTTGGTTTGCTCAATCATTGGAATCTGGTCTTCACCCACAGGAACAACCGTTGCCTTAAATGCCGTAATATCTGCGGCTTGTGCTGCTGGATAACACAAGAAGCCTGCTGGAATATCGCGTTCAAAACCACGAAGTTGAATTTCAGCTTTGACGGTTGGATTTCGCTCTAGTCGTGCAACTGTGACAAAGTTGAGATAGAGCATGGTAAGTTCATTTAATGCGGGCAAATGAGATTGTACGCAAATTGTGGTTTTTGTTGGGTCAATTCCAACGGCAAGATAATCGAGGGCAACTTGCAAAATGTTATGGCGAACTTTTTCAAAGTTATCGGCATTGTCTGTAAGTGCCTGTGCATCAGCCAATAAAATGTGCTGGTGATGCGAATCTTGCAAGCCAACACGAGAGCGTAAAGAACCAACAAAATGACCCAAATGTAATTGTCCAGTTGGGCGATCTCCAGTCAAAATAATTGGGCGTTGATCTGCTGTTGTCATGGGATATCCTGAAACTTTATCAATGATCATGTAAATGAATGGCACTTATTGTACGGTATATCACAATAAAAAGTTCTATTCTTATTAACATAAGATAAGTAAATCTATCAAATAACATAAAGTTGCTAAAGTTGATGCATACCAACCTTAAAAATAGCTTTACAATGAAAAAATAAGAAAATAATTTGGATTCTTTTATGGCGAGTAGCTTGCTTCTTCTGCTTGATGATATTGCAACGGTTTTAGACGATGTTGCATTAATGAGTAAAACCGCAGCAAAGAAAACTGCGGGTGTGCTCGGTGATGATTTGGCATTAAATGCACAACAGGTCACTGGTGTTAAAGCAGACCGTGAGCTACCTGTTGTGTGGCAGGTTGCCAAAGGTTCGTTGCTGAATAAATGTATTTTAGTGCCTTTAGCATTGTTGATTAGTGTGGTTGCATCATGGTTGATTAACCCGCTGTTGGTTATTGGGGGCTTATTTTTATGCTATGAAGGCGTTGAAAAAGTACTGCATAGTTTGACCCATAAAAAACATCAAAATGTCGAAGAAGTTGCTGCTGACCAAGCCATCACAGATATTACTGCCTATGAAAAAGATAAGGTCAAAGGTGCCGTACGTACAGACTTTATTTTGTCTGCCGAAATTGTCGTGATTACTCTAGGTACGGTTTCAAGTGCGCCACTGATGAGCAAAGTGGTTGTGATGAGTTTGATTGCATTTGTTATGACCGTCGGTGTGTATGGATTTGTCGCAGTCATTGTCAAAATTGATGATGCTGGCTTGTTTTTATCGAAAATGACACAGCGCTGGAAACAGACGTTAGGACGGATTTTGTTAAGTTTTGCACCTAAGCTAATGAAAGCCTTGTCTATCGTTGGCACGATTGCAATGTTCCTCGTTGGTGGTGGTATTATCAATCACGCTGTTCCTTTTGTTCATCATTTCTCTGAACACACGGCAGATCAGGCAGAAGTGATTCCAACTATTGGACAAATTCTTGGAAGTGTCATGCCAACAACACTGAACATGTTGATTGGTTTTGTTGCAGGTGCCATTGTTTTGGCGGTTGTATCCTTGATTCAGAAAATGTTAAAAAAAGAGAAATAAGTTAGATTTTTCGGAATCAGCCATATTTTAGAGGTGACCTATGCTTTGGAAAGGACGTAGAGAAAGCGATAACTTGGAAGATCGCCGTGGCGGTGGTGCAGCAAAAGCGGGTGGAATCAGCGTGATTGGTCTGGTCGTTGCTTTTGTGGCATGGAAATTTTTTGGTGTCGATCCACAACAGGCATATCAGGTCACCAAACAGGTCACTCAGCAAACAACTTCATCTAATGCGGCTTTAACCCAGCCAACGCCTGAACAACAAGAAGCGAAACAGTTCGTCGCAACAATTCAGGCCGATACAGAAGATACTTGGACTGAAATTTTTAAAGCACATCATTTGCAGTACACGGCACCTAAACTGGTCCTTTATAGTGGTGCGACCACGACTGCCTGTGGTACAGGGCAGGCGGCAATGGGGCCATTTTATTGTCCATCTGACCAAACGGTATATTTAGATACCGCTTTCTTTGTAGAAATGCGTAAAGAGCTTGGAATTACAGGTAACAAGAACAACACTCAGTTATCTAGAAATGATCAGGCGGGCGATTTTGCTTTGGCTTATGTGATTGCGCATGAAGTGGGGCATCATGTTCAGAATTTATTGGGAATTTCTGATAAAGTCTATAATCAGCGTCGCCAATTAAGTCAGGCTCAGGGAAACCGATTATCTGTACGTCAAGAACTACAGGCTGACTGTTTTGCAGGCATTTGGGCCAAGTCAAACAATGAGCGCACCCACTTTTTGGAGGAGGGGGATATTGATGAAGCCATGGATGCTGCACAAAAAATTGGCGATGATTATCTTCAAAAGCGCGCTACAGGTCAGATTGTTCCAGATAGTTTCACACATGGTACGAGCGAGCAACGTATGACTTGGTTTAAACGTGGTTTTGAATCAGGTGATTTAAATCAATGTAATACGTTCGGTAATGGTTCATTATAATGAGATCAGGTATTTTTCCTGATCTTTCTGATAGATATAAAACGACTCATTTTAATAAATTTGTTTTTTTATATATGTGTTTGTTGACATTTCATAGTCCGTGGTTTGATATACAAAGATACTTTTCTTTTTTATTTTGTTGGTAAGGGAGTTCATGGGAAATTATTTTATTTTACAAGTTTTCACGGTTGTTTTTGCCTTATCTATTATTACTACAACCTTTAATAAACGAATCTTAGGTTTTCCACAAGCCATTGGCGTTCCGATTGTTTCTGCTGTTTTAGTCTTTGTTTTACAGTGGGCTGCCAGTTTATTAAGTGGAAATCAATTTATTACGATTAATTTACATAATATTGAAAGTGCAGTACGTAGCATCGATTTTTATGATTTTTTAATTAATGGGGTTATTTGTTTTATTTTGACCTCATCTGCACTCAAATTTAAATTGTCAGATTTAAGGAATCATTGGAAACCGATTAGTATTTTAGCCAGTATTTCATTGGTGCTGTGTGCAGTTTTATTTGGTGGGATGCTTTACGGCTTTCAATTTTTGGTTGGACATCCTGTTCCAATTATTGTGTTACTTTTATTAGGTTCAGCCTTAGGGGCAACAGATCCGATTGGTGTGAAAGGCGTTTTAAGCTCGGTTCGTGCGCCACATCATTTAATGGTCAAGCTTGAAGGTGAGTCTTTATTTAATGACGCTATGTGTATTGCCGTATTCATGACGTTGTTAAATGTTATTCAGGGTAAAAACTTTAATTTGAGTGGAACGCTTGAAACACTGTTGTATGAAATTGTTGTTGCAGTGTTGATTGGCTGGGCATTTGGTCAGGGGATTTTACGGATTTTACGTGGTAAGCATGAGCCTGAATCACTGATTTTAACGACGGCATTGTTGGCATGTGGTTCTTACCTTGTTGCACTTTTTGCCCATGCTTCTGCACCGATTGCCTGTGTGATTGGTGGTTTGGTGGTTGGAAATAAATGGACAGATATTTTAAATGAACATGCTGTTCGTGAAATTAATCATTTTTGGCATACTGTTGAAGGGATTATTAATTCTTTCTTATTTACCCTAATTGGTTTGGAATTATTTATCCTTGATTTGAATTTCAGCATGATTTTAGGTGGAATGGTTGCTTTTATTATTTTGCATATTTCACGGTTTGCTGCAAACTTTATGTCGTTTGCGTTTTTTCCATCTTTTCGCCACAAAAGCTATAATGGAAGTCTAGCGATTTTAAGCTGGGGTGGGGTACGTGGTGGTCTTTCTTTAGCACTGATTCTTGCCGTTGCTAACCATCCGACTTTAAGCCCATATAGCAGTATTCTTATCGGTTATACATTTATTAGTGTATTAATGTCCGGTCTGGTTTGTGGTTTAGGTTTACCTGCGGTAATGAATGCATTTTATTACAACCCAAATGAAGAAACGAAAGGCTTCAAAGGTTGGTATCAGCGTATGTGCCATAAAATGAACCGTAAAGGCATTAAATATATTGTTGGTGAAGATGCAAATGGGAATGAAACCATTACTATTTATAACCCAGAACATTTATCTGATACGAAAGCTGATGATGGTGTTGCAGCAGTACATGACCCAAGTAAAATTGTGGAAATGAAACAATTGGAAAATCCAAATAATTTCTAAATACAGTAAAAAAGGGGCTGTTGAATACGGGTTTATATAGGTCAACAGCCTTATTTTTGCATTATTCACAGTCCTCTGAAAATGCAATGCTTGATTTAAGTCCAATGAAAAAGGTTAAATTTTAGCCATAAAACATGTTTAGGATAGAAATTAAAAAATTGTTTATGGCAGCTTTTGGGTGTGTCTAAAACGCTCAAATGATCTGCTGTTTTTGTTTGTTTTGTGAACATTTTATACGAAGCAAGAAATGTTTTTACTTGTATAGAGAGTATTATGAAAAGCATTTTTACAATCATTTTTCAGGTGAAAAATTTCCCTAATTGGGGACGAATTGCATTGTAAACTATTGTTTAAGTGTTTTTTAAGTTAATCCTTATACATTGCCGAGTATGAAAGGCGTTGTTATATTTTACGATTAAAGCTTTATCTGATATAGAAAAGAATACTTTAAGGGTAGAATGAATTTCACAATGAAAAAAAGCCAATACTTCTCGATTTTCTTAGTGCGATGAGGGGTATGGAAAATTCTGTACAAATTTATTTTAATGAATCATCCGAATCTAGAATTTAGGAGATTCATTTTACAAGATGAGGTAAGGCATTCACTTACTGCATCAAACTAGAGTGCAAAGCATGACCAAGATATTAATAATTGAAGATGATTTTATGATTGCCGAATCAACGATTACCTTATTGAAATATCATGGTTTTGATGTCGAATGGGTAAATAATGGTGTTGATGGTTTAGCAACATTGGCCAAACAGAAGTTTGATATTGTACTTCTAGATCTTGGTTTGCCCATGATGGATGGCATGCAGGTACTCAAACAGATTAGACAAAAAACACAAATTCCTGTGCTCATTATTTCAGCACGAGATCAGCTCGAAAACCGCGTAGATGGTTTAAACCAAGGGGCGGATGACTATTTAGTTAAGCCTTATGAGTTTGAAGAGTTATTGGCGCGTATTCAGGCCTTGTTACGCCGTGCAGGGGTGGAAGCTCAAACTACACAAAACGATAAAGTCTTGGTCAATGGTGATTTAATTTTAGATATCGAACAGCATATTGCAAAATATAAAGGGCAAATTATTGAATTGTCTAATCGTGAATGGGCAATTTTAACCCCTTTAATGACGCATCCGAATAAGATTTTTTCAAAAGCCAATTTAGAAGACAAACTTTACGATTTTGATAGTGAAGTTTCGAGTAATACGATAGAAGTTTATATTCATCATTTACGTGCCAAACTCGGAAAAGATTTTATTCGTACAATTCGTGGGTTAGGATATCGTCTAGGGCACCATTAACCTAGAGTCTGTTTTATGCCAAAGCGCACATCATTAAATTCAAGGCTGGTTTTATTTACATCACTCTTAAGTTTGGTGATGGCATGCATTTTGATGTTTTCAACCTATCATATTGCATTAAAAGAACTCACCCGTATTTTAGATACACAGATGGAGTTTCTGGCAAAAAGAGCAACAGTCTTTCATTTGCGAAAAATGCACACGAGTTTTAATTTAGATCAGGATTATTTACATCAAGAATTATTAATTGATATCTGGTCTTATGATGATTTAACAGATGTGCAAAAGAATCCGCTTTTGGTCCCTAAAGTATCGAAAGCAGGGTTTTATCAGCGAGAAACGGGAAATGGCACGTGGTATACCTATGTGTTGCCAACTGAAAAATTTCAGATTCAAGTTAGTCAGCATGAACGGGTAAGACAAGTTCTGGCATTAGAACTCGCAGGAAGTATGGTGCTGCCGTATATTCTGATTATGCCTGTGGTGTTGTTATTTATTTTTTGGATGATCCGACGCAGTTTAAAACCGCTCGATGATATGAAAAATGAGTTGGCACAACGGGATTCAAATGAACTGAGCCATATTGAAGAGGGGCAATATCCAATTGAATTATTGCCTGCCATTCATGAAATTAACTATTTATTTGACCGTATTTCCAAAACACAGCAAGAACAAAAACAATTTGTAGCCGATGCTGCTCATGAGTTACGAACACCGATTACGGCATTAAATTTACAAACAAAAATTTTATTGCGTGATTTTCCTGAAAATGATGCGTTAATCAATTTGAGTAAAGGGCTTGCTCGTATTCAGCATTTGGTGAGCCAATTATTATCATTGGCTAAACAAGATGCTTCGATCAATATTATGGAAATGCCGAAGAAGATTTGTTTAAACGATGTGGCGTTGAGCTGCGTTGAGCAATTAATGAATCTTGCGATGGAAAAAGATATTGATTTAGGATTTGAGCGAAATGATGAAGTGCTTTTACAGAGTTATGAGCCGACACTTCATTCAGTGATTTATAACCTGATTGATAATGCAATTAAATATACTCCGCAGGCAGGCGTGATTAATATTTCTGTTTATGCTGGGGGAGAACAGGATGCCTATATCATTATTGAAGATAGTGGTCCTGGGATTCCCGAAGCGCAATATGAGGAAGTATTAAAACGCTTTTATCGCGTGCATCATCATTTGGAAGTAGGAAGCGGTTTGGGATTATCTATTGTGCAAAAGGCCATTCAGCGAGTGGGTGGTGAATTGACCTTTGCGAAAAGTGTTGAACTAAATGGTTTAAAGGTCACGGTCAGATTACCGTTGACCTTGCCCAATGAAAAATCAGCTTTGGGGTTGACCTAATTTTTGCAGGAACATAAGAAAGATTTTCATACGTTTTCCATCGTTTCCTGTTTTTTCAACCTTAACCTGATTGAGCCAGCCAAAACGTCGTCCAAGTTTACTTAATTGAGCTAAACTTTTAGGCTGATCCTGAAGCAAATTTGAAAAGTACTGTTCAACTTGCGGTCTTTCTTGTTCGCTAAAGCGAAAGGCAGTAGAAAAAAGAAAACACAACCAGTCTCGTGCCTGACAAATATCTAAGTCTAATATTGTATTTGGGTCGGTTTCAAAGTCGATAAAAGAAATATTCAATTGTTCATCGACTAAAATATTTCGTGCAAATGCTTCACTCAAATAGTTGTGTTTAAGATGAATTTTTTTTATCTCTTCGCAAGCCTGTTGAAATAATGCAAAGCGCCGATCAAAATCTGCTGTATTTGCCAAGGCATGGTCAAGTTGCATGAGTCGATTATTATTCTGTGCATTATCTTGAATCAATAAACCTTGATCTGAAACGGCAAGCACTTTAGGAACATTTACCCCTATAGCAGCCAATGCTTGAATGCGAGATGCTTCACAATGAATTGAAGCTGCTCCGCCATAGTTTGGCACAGGGGTTAAAATTTGCACATTAAACAGACGAGCACCCCAAGCAGCAAGGGTATACATCCATTTTGGATGGCGTTTTGATGCTTTTTTGAGCCATACTTTGATACCATCAATTTCATAAGACTCAATTGACTCTATTTGAGTAGAGACAGTAGCGGCTAAAAATTCTTGATATTTCTGCATGTTAAAAAGTTGCATCTAAACGAGGCACCTATATTACGTTAAAACATATAGAGAAGCTATGTTCCAGGCCGTTTTCTTCCCCGAGGCAAGATGAGCAGTTGATCTCTTGCTCATCTTGGTTTGAAATCTAGCTTAAAATTTACTCTCTTCGGCATTTGCTGAAATACGGTGAATCGATAAATCGGCACCACGGTATTCTTCTTCTTGGGTTAGACGAATCCCGATAGTTGCTTTTAAGATGCCATAAACCACTAGGCTGCCTGCAAAGGCAATCACAATTGCAACAACCGTTCCGATAAATTGCACAATCAAAGACACATTGCCCAAACCACCAAGCCATGTTTGACCAAAAACTCCTGCGGCAATACCACCAAATGCACCACATACACCGTGCATAGGCCAGACCCCAAGTACATCATCCACCTTGAGTTTGTTTTGGGTATATGTAAACAGTTGTACGAACAAGACCCCTGCAATTGCACCAATCATTAATGCACCGACAGGGTGAACAATATCTGAACCTGCACAGATGGCGACTAAACCTGCTAAAGGGCCGTTGTGTAAGAAACCTGGGTCATTTTTACCCATAAGATTTGCAGTCAGTGTTCCGCCAACCATTGCCATGAGTGAGTTAATGGCAACCAGTCCAGAAATCGCATCCACGCGTTGCGCACTCATTACATTAAAGCCAAACCAGCCGACAATCAAAATCCATGAACCTAAGGCTAAAAATGGAATCGATGAAGGTGGGTGCGCGAAAATCGCACCATCTTTACGGTAACGACCATAGCGGGCACCGAGCAGTAATACCGCAGCAAGCGCCATCCAACCACCTACGGCATGAACCACCACTGAACCCGCAAAATCATGAAAAGTGGCATGGAAATGCTGTTGCAGCCAGTCTTGAAAATGCAGATTATTATTCCAGATTAGCCCTTCAATAAAAGGATAAACCAAACCTACCAAAAGTAAGGTGGCAATGGCTTGGGGACGCATTTTGGCACGTTCGGCAATACCACCCGAAATAATTGCGGGTACGGCTGCGGCAAAGGTGAGTAAGAAAAAACAACGCATCAGGTTATAACCATGATGTAAAGCAAGGTCAGCACCACTATGGAAAAAATGTTGTCCATAAGCAATGTAGTAACCTACAAAGAAATAGGCGATGGCAGAAATAGAGAAATCTGACAAAATTTTACTCAGCGCATTGACCTGATTTTTATGACGAACTGTTCCAAGCTCAAGAAATGCAAAACCTGCATGCATGGCTAAAACAAGGACGGCCCCAAGTAAAAGAAATAAGATGTCAATATTTTGCATAATAATGATCTACAAGAGTGCGTATACTGAAAATCGCACAAGTATAACCATGCAACATGCACCAATATAGCAATGTCAGGATGGAAATATTGATAGAAAAAAATAAAAACCAACAAAGAATCGATATAGCGCAAATTGCGCACTAAAATGGAAAAATGGCACAAAAATAGTGCTTTATAGGTTTGGTGTAAAGGTGTTCTGAATAAAACTTTACAGATCAATTAGAAAGAAATAAGGTGAGTATAGTCATAATGATAAATATATCAAAGGATAAAAATGTCTAATTTACAAGACCCACGGGTACTTTTGGCTTTAGAACGCACACTTCTAGCTTGGAACAGAAGTAGTTTAGGGCTGATTGCATTTGGTTTTGTGTTAGAGCGTTCAAGTTTACTGATTCAGCTTCTTAATCCACATGAACACCTTGCTAAAGCCACGTTAAGTAAATGGTTTGCAGTCATCATTGTGCTACTGGCAGCAGGGATGAGTCTATGGTCGATACGACAATATAAAGTCGCTTTGAAATCACTTAACCCTGCTGAATTGATTGCGGGGTATCGAACAGATTTAGCGATGCTTTTAGGTCTGTTTAATGTGTTATGTGCAGCCATGTTGTTGGTGATTTTTTTCATTTAAGGAGAATCAATTTGAAAAAACATTATTGGATGGTCACTTTAGGGCTATTTACAGCGTGTAGTCAGCTTCCTGTAAAATCACAGCCTTCATCTGAACCGTTATATTTAGAAATTGCACCGCAGACGAAACCGTGTGTTGCAGGCGTCATGCAGACTCAGTGCTTACAAGTCAAAAAAGTCAGTTATAACGCTTTAGGGAAAAAGCAGACACTAGATGAAAACTGGTTAAATTTTTATAGTCCAATTGAAGGATATCAACATAACAACCATGAACAAGTTGTAATACAGATGAAGCAGATTCAAATTAAAAATCCACCGATGGACAGCGCTAATATCCGCTATGTTTTTGAGCGATATGTGGAAAGAAAATCAATCGATTGAGTAAAAAACAGACTTGGTTAAAATCTCAATCAAGTCTGTTTTTTTATTCTTGATATGATTGAATTTTTACGTAAGTTAATGAAATTTTATAGCTAATTTTTTATTATTTCCAAAAATTTACCATTCATCATGATAAACATGGCTAGAGGATAAGTTATCTTAAACATTGCCTAAATTATCCTCTTCAACTGCATCATAAATTTCCTGAAAAAGATCGGGAAAGGCAGATTCAATCCGACTCCAACTTGGAATAAAAGGTTGATCATTGGGGCGTTCGATAAAGGATTGACCTGCATCTAAAATACATTGGGTAAATAGCTCGACAGCCGCTTCTTCATTGTGTTGATCAAAATACAAACCATTCATTTGTGCATCATGTTGATAAACATCAATCATATCCAGTGCATTACGATAATAAGCCGCTTTTAAAATCCGAAAAGAATCACTGGTCACATGAACTCCCAAAGTCGCCAGTTTTCGTAACAGCGATAAGATAATGTCGTTGCTCATACGCTTTAAGCCACCCGTGCCATCTTCATTGGCAAGTGGTTGATGTTTATGGTCATAATGATCCAAGATATCAATCTGGCAACTGCGTTTTGGACTATAGTTTCGATAGATTTCAGACAAAATTCCAATTTCTAAACCCCAGTCTCCGGGAATTTTAATACCATTGAGCACACGGGTTCGCATTGCAAACTCACCTGAAAGTGCATAGCGGAAATTGGATAAATAACTTAAAAAATCATGCTTGCCATAGACCATTTCTAAAGCACGTAATAATGGCGTAACCAGTAAACGGCAGACACGACCATTTAATTTGTTATTGGCAATACGAGAATAATAGCCTTTGCAAAAGACATATTGAAAGGTGGGGTTGGCAACGGGATAAATGAGTCGGGCAAGTAAAGAACGATCATAAGTTAAAATATCACAGTCATGTAAAGCCACACAGTCTGTACGGTCTGAGGCCAGTGTGTACCCCATACAAAACCAGACATTGCGACCTTTACCAGCTTCGAGCGGGGATAATCCCTCTTTTTTTAGTTTTGCGTCAATTTCTTGTAGGCGTGGGCCATCGTTCCACAAAATACGATGGCGTTGTGGAAGGCGACTAAAAAATTCTTTTGCGTAAAGAAACTGGTCACGATTCGCCCGATCTAAACCAATGACAATTTCTTCTAAATAAGGGACTTGTGTGAGTTCATCAATAATATGTTTAAGTGCAGGGCCTTCGAGTTCTGAAAATAATGAAGGTAAAATCAGCCCCATTTTGCGGCGTTTTGAAAAAGTGATAAGTTCTTGTTCTAATTCTTCTACGGGACGACGTGTGAGGTTATGAAAATTGGTAAAGCATCCATTTTGATGAAAATCTGACATATACACCTCACTGTTTTTTATAAATTTAAATGATTGATAAAAAAGGAAATGCCTTCACACCAGCCTGTTGGCCCTGAGTGTTGGCTATGGAAAATATGCGATGAGTCTTTTCGCTGCAATAGAATATTTTGGGACTGTGCTGACTGTATAATCACTGAAAAATCAGTAACTTCTAGTAATGGTAGGTCATTGGGACTATCTCCTAAACCGATAGTTTGCCAGTAACGACCTTGTTGTTGTTCTTGCTGTAAAAAGTGAGAAAGAGCGACGCCTTTGTTACTGCCAATATTCATGACATGCCAAAAACGCCCGCCTTTAATTAAGCATAGTTGATATTGTTCAAGCTGCTGTTGAAATTGTGTAAATTGGTCGGTTGAGTCTTGCCATAAAATGGGTTCTGACGCAATGCGTTGTTTAGCAAATTGGGCTTGCAGCGGGCTTAACCCTGTCCATTGCATAATTTCCTGCAATGAAGCGTGTGCAAAACCTGAAAAATGAAAATGATATTTCTTTTTAAGCTGATCTAAAATGCGTGTTATTTCTAAATAATTGAGTGCAGAAGACTGACGGGCAATAATCGCTGTCTGTTGGTTTGTCGCAAGGATAGCACCATTTTCACAGATATAAGGCTGTTCTGTCAGTCCCATTTGTTGCTGTAATAATTCGACTTCAGGCTTAGTTTTGCTGGTACAAAACATGATCGGAGTATTGTGTTGTTTAAGCCGATTTAAACAAGGTTCTGCGGCTGCCCAGCTATAGCTGTGATGATCGAGCAAAGAGCCGTCTAAGTCGGTGACAATCAGTAGAGGGGCAGTGTTTGGATTCATAGCGCTGTGCCTCTTTGTAAAAATAAGAACAGCTTAAAGTTATCGCATGTTTTTTATACTTTTTATGTTGTAAATGGTTGGGTTTTTATTGGCTTGGATATGGTGACGATTTATTCATGATCATTGTAATGTGGGTAATCGCTGGGTAGGGAAGAAGATAAAGCGAAGAAAGCCACTTTCTATTCACTAGAAATTAACATACTGATTCACTCTTAAAGCATGCTTTGCTACCTTCCTGATCTGATTATTGCTACACTTTTTTCTTTTTCAGGTGGATGAGTATGTCCTTTGATCTCAAAGTGAGTGTGCAGCGAAGGTCTGAACCGTCTGCACAGCAGAAAAAACTGAATCGCCTAATTGATAAAATAGAACAGCAAAAAGTGAGTCTTACGACTTGGCAAAATGCACAAGCCGAGATTCAACAGCACATACGGCAAAAACTGATACCTGTGTATCATGATTTGCATGAAGTGCTATTTCAGCAGTTGGATCAACTTTGGAATATGTTACATAGCCATGAGTTTTCCAAAGCAGACATGCAACAACTCGATGAAAAAATTGCTCAGCTTGCACAAATGTTGAAGCGTTCCAAAATGCTATCTGCTGAACAGTTGGATTTAGTAAAACAGATCGAGACCTTTTATCAGCAACATGTACAAGAGTCGGGAAAAAAGAATAAAAAAGTTCATTCCGTAGAATTTGAATATGAAGAAAGCGTTGATCAACGTGCAGAGTTAGAAGAAGACTTTGAGCAGTATGCTGCCGAGCAACAACAAGCGCGAGAACAAGCCAAACAGCAAAGGCAACAACAGAAACGTAAACAAGCTGAGCAAATGGCAGCGCAGTCACTCAAAACAGTTTACTTAAAAATTGCTGCGATGATTCACCCAGACCGTGAGCAAGATGAAACAAAGAAAGAAGAAAAAACTGAGTTGTTTCAACAGGCAAGTCAGGCCTATGAAAAGCAGGATTTGTTTTATTTACTCAAGCTCCAGTTGCGGCTTGAACAGAATAAAGGGCTAGGCACTAAAGAACTATCAGCCGAACAGTTACGGTTTTATAAACTGGCTTTAGATGCACAAAGTCAGCAGCTTGAGAGCCAAATAGCTGAGATTTTAGATTCTTTTCAGTTAGCCAAGAATGTAAAAGCAGAGCATGTGCATATCAACGATGTTTATAAAGCTATAGAGGCGGACTGTGCTGAGTTAAAGCAGCAGTTGAAATGGGAAAAGGAACGCTTAAAACATATGAAAAAAGTGAGTGGGGTAGAGATGTTGTTGGGTGGTGGGGGTTTATAACCTCTCCCTAACCCTCTCCTTTGAGGAGAGGGAACTTCATTGCGTATCGAATAACAAGTTAATTCACAAAGGATACTCCTTCTCCCCTAGGGAGAGGGCTGGGGTGAGGGTAATTAAAATGGAAAATAAAGAATGAAGCTAAACCCACAATTATTAGTATTTGCCAAAACTATGCGAAGTAATGCTACAGATGCAGAAAGCTTAATGTGGCAATTACTTCGAGCCAAGCGATTTATGAATCTTAAATTTCGTAGGCAGCATGTGATTGCACCGTATATTGTGGATTTTTACTGCCATGAAATAGGTTTGGTTATTGAGTTAGATGGTAGTCAGCATGGCACTGATGATGGTCGAGCTTACGACGCCGAACGGACTAAGTTTTTAGAAGCTTTGGGTTTGAAAGTTGTGCGGTATTGGAATAATGATGTGCTGAGGAATACTGAATCAGTTTTGGGGGATTTGTGGGTTGTTTGTGGTGAGTGTTCGAATATGACCTCTCCCTAACCCTCTCCTTTGAGGAGAGGGAACTTCATTGCGTATCGAATAACAAGTTAATTCACAAAGGATACTCCCTCACCTTCAGGGAAAGAATTGGAGTAGGGGTTATTTAACTGGTGATGTATAACGCCTTAAAACATAACCTTCAATTTCACTTTGATCTAATGTAATTCGAACTTTTAACCATGATTTAGAAATGGTTTTATCAGGTATAACTGTTAGCAGAGTGCCTGAGGGTAAGCTCTCAATAATGGAGCTTTTCTTCTTGGGTGACTCAAAAAAGTCTACGGTATTTATAACAACTCTTTTATTTGCAAGAAATTGATTTAGAGTTTCTTGGTTGGAAATATTAGCTACTGGTTCAGTATTACAATTGGCTCTTTCAGAATCATTTTTTATTAATTCATCAACTAAAGGTTTAACAGCATATTCAAAGACAAAAGCTATAGTTAAGTCAAAAGCAGCATCTACGGATAATTTTTTAAATACTGAACTCGAACAAATATTTATAAAAATCGAGAACATAATGGAAATGATGATCGAAGCAGAACTATTTTCTTCGGTTGTAGTTGTTGAGCTGACCGTTAGATTATCTTTGTTGGGGGTGATTGGAACATTAGCTGATTCTAGGTCTTGAATAATTGGTTGAGAAGAAAAGTAATCAATCATTCGTTCATGCAAAACTGAACTAATACTATGTTGCTGTAAAGCACTTAAAGTACTTCCTAATCTTAGTTGTGCCTCTAAATTTGTACTGAAAATAGAGCTCAAACTTTTCTGTTGTGATGCACGAATGGCACTTAAAGCTTTCATAGTAGGAGAATCGTGTATTTCCCGAAAAGCTTTCATAGCAGGAGAGCTCTGCATTTCCCGAAAAGCTTTCATAGCAGGAGAGTTTTGCATTTCCCGAATAGCTTTCACAGTAGGAGAATCTTGCATTTCTCGGAAAAATTTTAAAGCTGGTGAATCCTGCATTTCATGGATTATGTTTTTTAGATCATATTTTGGCATAATATTTTTCATAATTTAATTTATTAAATTATAAATAAAAAATCCCCTCAAATGAGGGGATTTTTTTAATCAAACCACTGCATTAAAGCGCAGCAATTTGCTCCATATTCGCCTTAACTTTCTCTAACTGAGCAGCAAACTCAGCAAGCTTCGCTTTTTCACCTTCAACCACCGCTGCTGGTGCTTTAGAAACAAAGCCTTCATTTGCAAGTTTATTTGCAATTTGGTCATGTTGCTTTTGGACTTTATCCAAGTCTTTTTGCAAACGGGCAAGTTCCGCTTTCGGGTCAATTAAACCTTTCATTGGTACAAACACAGACGCATGACCCACCACACTTGAAGAAGAAAGTGGTGGTTCTTGGTCTAGGCTTAAAAACTCAATGCTTTCAACTTTAGCCAATGCTTTGAATAAAGGTTGAATACGTTCAATTTGCTCACGTTCAGCATCAGAAATATTTTGCAGTAACACAGGCAATAAGCGCGCATTCCCTAAGCCCATTTCACCACGAATGTTACGCACTGCGCCAATCAAACCTTGTAGCCATTGCATATCTGCTTCGGCTTGGTCATTCATTTTTGCAGTTTCAGGCACTGGGTATTGCGCTGTCATGATGGTTGCACCACCTTTGCCAAGCATTGGTGCAAGAGTTTGCCAGATTTCTTCAGTCAAATACGGCATTAACGGATGAGCCAAACGTAAAGATGCTTCCATCACTGCAAGCAATACACGACGTACTTCAGCTTTACGCTCTTCTGAAACGTCTGCATCGTTCAGAACTGGTTTGGTCAATTCAACGTACCAGTCACAGTATTCATTCCAGATAAAGTCGTAAATCGCTTGAGCAGCAAGGTCTAAACGATACGTTGCAAACGCTTGGTGTACAGCAGCTTCAGCTTTCTGCAGACGGCTCATAATCCATTGTTCTGGAAGTTCCCATAGATCAGGGCGAGCATCAGTACCAACAGTTTGACCTTCGACATTCATCAGAACGAAACGAGTTGCGTTCCAGATTTTGTTACAGAAGTTACGGTAGCCTTCAACACGTTTTAAGTCGAACTTGATGTCACGACCAGTGTTTGCAAGTGCACAGAACGTGAAACGAACTGCATCTGTACCATAGGCATTAATCCCTTCAGGGAATTCTTTGCGAGTCGATTTTTCAATTTTCTCGGCTTGTTTCGGATTCATCAAACCTGTAGTACGTTTAGCAACAAGGCTTTCTAGGTCAATCCCGTCAATAAGGTCAAGTGGGTCAAGCACGTTACCTTTCGACTTCGACATTTTTTGACCTTCGCCATCACGTACCAAGCCATGAACGTAAACAGTCTTAAATGGAACTTGTGGCGTACCATCTTCATTCTTCATGAAGTGCATGGTCATCATGATCATACGGGCAACCCAGAAGAAAATGATGTCAAAACCAGTCACCAACACATCTGTTGGGTGGAAGGTTTTTAAAATGTCATTTGCTGCATCTTGAGCAGCATCGCCCGTCCAGCCTAAAGTTGAGAATGTCCATAAACCAGATGAGAACCATGTGTCTAACACATCTTCGTCTTGCTGTAATTCAACGCTGTCTGCAATGTTGTTTTTGGCACGTACTTCTTCTTCGCTACGACCAACATAGATGTTGCCTTCGGCATCGTACCAAGCAGGAATACGATGACCCCACCAAAGTTGACGAGAGATACACCAGTCTTGGATATTATTCATCCATGACATATACATGTTGGTGTATTGTTCTGGAACAAATTTGATGCGTCCGTCTTGAACCGCTTCAACAGCAGGTTTTGCAAGCGGTTCAATTTTGATATACCACTGATCGGTTAAAAGTGGCTCAACGATTACGCCTGAACGGTCACCACGTGGTGCTTTTAAGTCGTAAGGTTGGATTTGATCTAACCAGCCTTCAGCTTCGGCTTGAGCGACTAATTTCTTACGTGCCACAAAACGGTCTAAACCAATATAGTCCGCAGGTGCAGTAATGGTTTTAGAAATTTGTTCGCCAGCTTTTTCAATATATTCAAACTCAGGCAAAATCGCTGCTTCTTTGTTGAAAATATTGATAATTGGCAAGTGATTACGACGACCTAAATCGTAGTCGTTAAAGTCGTGTGCAGGGGTAATTTTTACGCAGCCTGTACCGAAATCTTTTTCGACATAATCATCAGCAACAATCGCAACTAAACGTCCTGTAATTGGCAAGACAATGTTTTTACCAATTAGGTGTTGATAGCGTTCATCTTCAGGATGTACCGCAACTGCTGTATCACCTAATAGTGTTTCAGGACGCGTTGTTGCAACGACTAAATAGTCTTTGCCATCTTGAGTTTTAACAGATTTATCTTCAAAGAAATATTTAAAGTGCCATAAAGAGCCTTTTTCTTCATGGTTTTCAACTTCAAGGTCAGACAGGGCAGTTTGTAATTTTGGATCCCAGTTTACTAGGCGTTTACCACGGTAAATCAGACCTTGTTCGTGAAGTTGAACAAAGACTTCTTTTACGGCATTCGATAAACCTTCATCCATGGTGAAGCGTTCACGTGACCAGTCTACAGATGAACCCAAACGACGGATTTGACGTGTAATGTTGCCACCCGACTGTTCTTTCCATTCCCAAACTTTGTCGATGAATTTTTCACGGCCCAAGTCATGACGGCTAATGTTTTGCGCGCCAAGTTGGCGTTCAACCACCATTTGCGTTGCGATACCCGCATGGTCAGTTCCCGGTTGCCAAAGTGTGTTTTTACCCATCATACGGTTATAACGGGTTAAAGCATCCATAATGGTATTGTTAAAACCATGCCCCATGTGCAGGCTGCCTGTCACGTTTGGCGGTGGAATCACAATACTAAAAGATTCACCCTGACCTGATGGTTTAAAATAGCCATTTTCTTCCCAGATGGAGTACCATTTCTTTTCGATCTCAGTCGGATCGTACGTTGTAGCAATATTCTGAGCGTTTGTTGCTTGAGCGTCAGTCATAATTAACAGATCAAAAGTGAATAAAAATTGCTTTTAATTATAACAAAAAATTTAAGTGTTGCGTGAGGTGTGACGAAGCGGAAAAGCGACATCGTTTATGTTTAAAACGATGCGTATTTTTGAGATGATAGCGCAAGTGTAAAGCTGACCATCGCCATCTTATTACGGTTTGTAAACAGGCGAGAAACGGCAGGAATAGAACAAAAGTTGGGGTAATCGTTTTTATGGCGTATGCAGTATATTTGCAGGTAGACACGCAGTCTTATCAAAAATTTTTACAGATTCGGACCGCATTGAACGCCAAAGTTAAACACAAACAGGCGCATGATTTAGGCGAAGTCTTGGCAGATGTTGCGGTACAGATTATTCGGCAGGTTTTTGTTGCGTTATTAGAACAGCAAAAACGTCGTATCCGAAAACCTGAAGGGCATAAAATTGCACAGGATTCTGAAAAAGTCATAGAACATGTGTTGCATGCGATTCAAAAGTATTTACCGTGGGCAATTGCGTTGTTCAGTAATGAACGCTTAGCGCCTGTTGTAAATTATTTTAATGAGATGATTGTGCAGCAGCAAAATCAGATTTTTATAAAGTATGATGTAAATGATGACTTGGTGGCAAAAACGTATGCCACGATTCAGCGTGTCAGGGAGGGCGAAAAAGTGGCTATTCCTGAAGCTTTTGGGTGTTTGATTGAGATCATTGATTTAGGTATCCAACAATTGATTCATCATCCCAAAGATATGCTGAAATTTAATTTTGTGGTGGATAAAACCCTCAATGGAGTGATTCAGATGAGTTGCCATCTTGCATATAAACGCTTAGAAGGTTTAGGACGAGAGGTGGATCTGGAGTCTGCACCTTATTATATCGACCATTTTTTAACTTTTTTAAACCCTGAAAACACGACTGAATAATCAAAGGAAAAAGTAATGTCAAATATAAACCTAAACGATCAGGTAGTGTGGATTACAGGGGCATCTTCGGGGATTGGTCGGGCATTGGCTCAAGTCTGTGCTGTACAAGGTGCACAGGTGATTTTGTCGGCACGTCGGGAAGATGAGTTAAAAGCAGTTTTGCAAGATTTACCCGCACCAGAAAGACATGACTATGTGGTGATGGATGTGACTAATGAGCAACAGGTGGTAGATGCCTATCAGCAGATTTTACAACGCAAAGGTAAAGTAGATTGGCTCATTAATAATGCAGGGATTAGTCAACGTGCCTTGATTAGTGAAACATCGATGCAAACTGAACGTAAAATCATGGAAATTGATTATTTTGCACAGGTCTGTTTAACCAAAATTGTTTTGCCTAAAATGTTAGCACAAGGTCATGGTCAAATTGTGTTTGTGTCGAGTGTTGCAGGGTTAATTGGGACACAATATCGTGCAACTTATTCTGCTGCAAAAGCTGCTATTCACATGTGGGCAAATAGTCTACGTGCCGAAGTGGCAGATCAGGGGATTGGCGTTGCGGTGATTTTCCCGGGGTTTGTTCAGACCAATGTGTCATTTAATGCACTTAATGGTGCGGGGCAACCACAGGCACATCAGGATGAAGCCATTGAGCAAGGACTCGATGTCGATACATTTGCCAAAGCTGCAATTCGGGCAGTGATGAGTGGACAGGAATATATTGTGATTGGCGGCGCAAAAGAAAAACTAGGTGTGGCAATGTCACGTATTGCACCGCAATGGTTGTATAAAATGATCCGTAAATCAAAAGTAAAATAAACGTCAGTTGTGTTTTGTCGATGATACTTGCTTTATCTGTTCTGATGAATCATGCGATTGATGAGCTTTCAATATCCGAATTTGACCTATAAAAAATGCTTACCGAAGTAAGCATTTTTTATTTCAGACAGAATTACTTTTGTTGTAATTCTTGACTAGAAGGTTGATGTTGAACTTCATCGCTGGTTTGGGCTTTAACACCACCACCCAGCGTTTTGTAGAGTTCAATTTGGTTGTTCAAATTGGCTTGTTGTAGTGTGAGTAAACCTTGTTCAGCAGAGTAGTTCGAACGCTGAGCATCTAACACTGTCAAATAATCATCAATCCCTGCACGGAAACGCGCACTAGAAAGTTGATAGTTTCTGTTGGTTGCTTCAACTAGTCGACGTTGTGCTGATAGACGATCTCCAATATTTTGGCGAATCGCAAGAGCATCACTGACTTCACGGAAAGCGGTTTGAATCGATTTCTCATAAGACGTTAACGCAATTTGCTGATCTGTCTGAGAAATTTTTACATTAGCTTTGCGTGTTCCCCAGTCAAAAATAGGCAAGTCCAGACTCGGTGCGACAGACCAGACAAATGAACCAGATTTAAATAGATCTGATAAATCTGCTGATGCCAAACCTGCCGAACTGGTTAAGCTGATGGTTGGGAACAAACGTGCTTTCGCTGCACCAATATTTGCACCCGCAGCACTCAGTTGATATTGCGCTTGTTGTATATCGGGACGGTTATTTAGCAAGTCACTCGGTAAACCTGTTCCAAAAACAGACTGACGGGTAATGTTGTGTACAGTCTGCACTGGCAGTAATTCAGTCGGTACAGATTGACCCACCAACAGATTTAACAAGTTTTGTGCTTCTGCAATTTGGGTTTTGTAGTTTGCGACGTCATTACGTGCTGTTTCTACCGAAATTTGTGCTTGGCGTAGTGGTATTTCGCTGTCAATCCCAACTTCAAAACGACGTTTGTTCAGATTATACGACTGTTGTTGAGCAACAAGCGTTTGTTGAGCAAGGTGCAGATTTGCATTGGCATAAGAATAACTTAACCATGCCTGTGCCACCTGACTGATTAAGCTAATTTGAGTCGAGTCATGTGCACTTTGCGTTGCCAGATAATTATCTAAAGCAGCATCTTTTAAACTACGAACACGTCCCCAGAAATCAAGCTCATAAGAGGTGACACCTAGGCCAACCTGATAAACACTAACGGGCTTGTAGTTGGTTGATGTAGATGCAGCACGAGTAAAGCTGGCTGAACTACCAATTGTAGGTAACTGATCATTTTTAGTAATTTGGTATTGTTGCTGAACTTTTTGAATATTCAAAGCAGCAGTACGCAAATCACGGTTATTTTGCAGTGCAAGATCAATCACTTGTACTAAACGGGCATCAGAGAAAAAGTCTTTATACCCTTGAGCGGCAATCGACGTTCCATCTGCTCCTTTGTAAGAATAGCTATTTGGAATATCTGCTTTAGCGACTGGTTCTGGACCACGCATGCTTTGACATGCAGTCAAAGCAAGCGCAAGTGTAGAAACCGCAAAGCCACGTGCAAAAATTGATTTTGCCTGTTGCATCACGATGTATGCTCCTGATGATTTGTATTCTTCGGTTTGTATTTAAAGATACTACGAATCCATACAAAGAATACTGGGATAAAGAAAATACCTAAGAATGTTGAGGTTAGTACACCACCGATTACACCATAACCTACAGAGTGCTGGCTACCTGCACCTGCACCTGTCGAAATGGCAAGTGGTAAAACACCAAAACCAAATGCTAAGGTTGTCATAATAATTGGACGTAGACGTAATTTAGCGGCATGCATGGTTGCTTCAAATAGATCTTCGCCTTTTTCCTGTAGTTCTTTTGCAAATTCTACAATCAAAATTGCATTTTTCGCAGACAAACCAATCACCGCAATCAGGGCAACCTGAAAGTAAATGTTATTGGACAGGTTCGGGTTGTGCAAGATGGATAACCCAAGGAACGTCAACGATACCGCACCGACCAAACCTAAAGGTACAACCAGCAATACAGAGAACGGTACAGACCAACTTTCATACAATGCTGCAAGGCACAAGAATACAATGAGCAATGAAAGTGCATATAAAGCAGGGCCTTGTTTACCAGAGTCTTGCTCTTCTAAAGATAACCCTGTCCACTCATAGTCAAAGCCAGATAAGCCCATAGACGGAAGCTTTTGCATGATTTCCTGCATCGCTTGCATGGCCTGACCAGAACTTACGCCTGCTGCCGCGGAACCCTGGATGTTCATGGAAGACACGCCGTTATAACGCTCAAGACGTGGAGAACCATATGTCCAATGACCTGTGGTGAAGCTTGAGAATGGAACCATGCTTCCCGCAGAGTTACGGATGTACCATTTGTTTAAGTCATCTGGCATCATGCGGCTGTCCGCTTGACCTTGTAGATAAACTTTTTTGATACGGCCATGGTCAATAAAGTCATTGATATAACTACCACCCCAAGCAATGCCCATCGTGCTGTTAATATCAGAGATACTTACACCCATAGAGCCAGCTTTTGCTTGATCAATATCAATTTTATATTGAGGCGTATCATTCATCCCGTTAGGACGTACTGCCATCAAGCGTTTATCTTGTGCAGCTAAACCTAAAATTGCATTACGCGCAGCCAGAAGTTTGTCATGTCCTTGACCATTGATGTCTTTCAACATGAAGTCAAAGCCTTGGCTCACACCAAGTTCAGGCATTGCAGGTAATTGTAATGGGTAAATCAACGCAGCATCATTGATCATGCCATTGAGCGCCATTGAGCGTCCAACAAGTGCAGAAACTTGTGTATCAGGGGTTTTACGTTCGCTCCAGTCTTTTAACTTAACGAATGCCAAACCTTGGTTTTGTCCCTGACCTGTAAATGAGAAGCCAGCAACACTAAACACCGAAGCCACACTTGATTTTTCCTGATTAAGGAAATGCTGAGTAATGGTATCAAGGGTCTTTGTGGTACGTTCAAGAGTTGCATTATTTGGTAGCTGAACTAAGGTCATGATAACGCCCTGATCTTCATCAGGTAAGAATGACGTTGGTAATGCTTTAAAGACGAAACCAAAAATACCAAACACAACTAAATACAGAACCGCAGAGAAGACCTTATGATGGGTCATGCGGTTTACACCTTTCTGATAACGTTCAGAAAGTCTCTCAAACCCGTTATTAAATCCTCTAAAGAAACGCGCAACAATATTATTGCTTGGTGCTTTATTTGGATCATGCTGTTTTAAAATTGTGGCACAAAGAGCAGGGGTGAAGGTAAGGGCAATTGTCAATGAAAGTACCATTGCTGTCACAAGGGTCAAAGAAAATTGACGATAAATAACCCCTGTCGTCCCACCAAAGAATGCCATCGGAACGAATACCGCAGTTAATACACTGGTAATCCCGATCAGTGCACCTGTGATCTGACTCATTGACTTTTCAGTCGCACTGACAGGATCAAGATGTTCTTCTTGCATAATACGTTCGACGTTCTCGACCACCACGATCGCATCATCGACCAATAGACCAATTGCAAGCACCATGGCAAACATCGAAAGGGTATTGATTGAGAAGCCAAACAGGTTAATAACTGTAAACGTACCTAAAACAACAACGGGTACAGCCAGCGTTGGAATAATGGTTGCGCGCCAGTTCTGTAAGAACAAGAACATGACAATGAAAACCAGAACAATCGCTTCAACGAGCGTATGAACTACGTTTTCAATTGAAAGCTGAATAAATGGTGTGGTATCAAAGGCAATATCATCTTTTAAACCAGCTGGGTAAGTAGGGCGTAATTTTGCTAATGTAGCTTCAACATTTTTTGCTGTATCTAAAGCATTTGCGCCAGTGGATAAACGAACTGCAATACCAGCCGCAGGCTTACCATTAAACTTAGATTGGAACTGATAGTTTTCTGCACCAAGTTCAATACGAGCAACATCTTTTAGGTGTACTTGTGCGCCAGAAGTGGTGTTTTTAAGGATGATATTTCCAAACTGTTCAGGTGTTTGCAACATACTTTGTGCATTTACAGTTGCATTGAGCACCTGTCCATCTACCGCAGGGGCACCACCTAATTGACCTACAGCAACTTGTGCATTTTGAGCAGTAATAGCACTACTGACATCAGTTGGCGTAAGTTGGTAGTTGGTTAGTTTGTCTGGATCTAGCCAAATACGCATTGCATATTGACCACCAAAGACTTGCACTTCACCCACACCTTGAACACGGCTAAGCGGATCTTTGATGTTAGAGTTGACGTAATCTTTAATGTAGGCATCAGATAAAGCGTTGTCTGGAGAATAAAAAGCAAGGACTTGCAAGAAACTTGCACCAGACTTTTTAACGGTAATCCCCTGACGTTGCACAGCTTCAGGTAAAGATGCTGTTGCAGTTTGCAGTTTATTTTGTACCTGTACCTGTGCAATGTTTGCATCAACACCTTGTTTAAAGTTGACACTGATAGACACAGTTCCGTTCGATGTACTCTGAGAACTGATATAACGTAGCCCATCCAAACCATTCATTTGTTGTTCAATGACTTGGGTGACTGTGTTTTCTAAAGTTTCAGCAGAAGCACCAGGATAAGTTGCAGAAATACTAATACTGGGCGGTGCAACTGTAGGATATTGTGCAATCGGCATTTTTGTTAGCGTGATAATCCCCGCCAGCATAATGACCAATGCAATCACCCAAGCAAAAATTGGGCGATGAATAAAAAACTTAGCCATTCAATCTACCCCTTTTAAGCATGTTGTTTTGCTTTTTGTTCAGTGGATGATGTAGGCGCTTGAGCTGTCGTTGGTTTTGCTGTTGGAGTCGTTGCAGCATCAGGTTGTGGTTTATAAGGTGTAGTTTTCACCTGTTGACCTTCTTTCACTTTTGCAACGCCGTCAACCACGACTTTATCGCCAGCGACTAAACCTTTGGTCACGATCCAGTTTGAACCTTGTGTACCTGAAGTTTCGACATTACGCACTTCAATGTTGCCTTTTTGATTTACAACAAATAAGGTTGCTTGACCTGTTGGGGTACGTGTAACCGCAATTTGAGGAACCAGATACACATTTGGTAATACGCCTTCAACAATCTGTGCAGTGGCATACATACCCGGAAGCAATAAATGATTTGGGTTTTGGAAAATAGCGCGAATGGTCACACTGCCAGTGCTGGTATCTACACTTGCATCAGAGAATGCCAACGTCCCTTCAATTGGGTAAATGCTGCCATCCTCAAGTTTTAATTTCACTTTGGCATTGTTGCTATTGTCCAAGCTGCCTTGTTTAAGCTCTTGGCGTAAACGTAATAAATCACTGCTTGATTGATTGATATCAACATAGATTGGATCTAGACGTTGAATGGTCACTAAAGCATTTGTTTGGTTTGCTGTAACCAATGCGCCTGTTGTGACAGTCGAACGGTTGGTTTGACCTGAAATTGGGGCACGAATGGTTGAATAGCCAAGATTGATTTTGGCATTTTTAAGTTCGGCTTGAGCAGCTTCGATTTGAGCTTCTGAGACATGAATCTGTCCCATCAAATCATCATAATCTTGTTTGGAAACAGCATTGATTCCAATCAATTGTTGATAACGATTCGCTTTGGTCTTCAATGAAGCCAAATTGGCACGTTGCTGTAGTAAAGCTGCATTTGCATTGTCGACAGATGCAGTATTGGTACGAGGATCGAGTTGGTAAAGCGCTTGACCTGCTTTAACATAGCTTCCTTCGGCAAAAAGACGTTTTAAAATCACACCGCTGGTTTGAGGTCGGACTTCTGATACTTCATAAGGAGAAGTCCTTCCCGCAAGTTCCACGGTTTTTTCGACATTTTGCGGCTGTGCAACAAGAACTCCAACTTCAGCCATTGGAGCCTGTTGGGATGCGGCAGCTTGCTGTGCATCCTTTTTATTGTTACAGCCAACAAGCGCTATGCTTATTGCTAATGTGCAAGCAGTAAGGGCAGGGGCCCAAAGCTTAGCTGACATCATTGTTCCACCTCTTTATAAATTTTAAAAAATAGACCCAGAATTTTTCTGATTTATCCGTAGAAGCAGTCGCCATAATAGAGAGATCCATATGAAACCAAGCCCCCATCCAGCCAAAACATCTGTTGGAAAATGTACACCCGCATAGACCCTTGAAAGACCCATGACCAGCCACCATATTGTTATTAAAACAACAACATAAAAACTTCGTTGCTGCCGATAAAGACATATACCTATACTCGCTAGGGTTGCGGCATATAAGCTATGGGCACTTGGAAATGATGGGCCGTAACTTTTCACAATTGCATAGACAAGATCTGGTCTAGGTCGAACAAAAGCCCATTTGAGTGACCAACCTAGAACTATACTGCCTATTATTCCTACAATAATAAATATTGCAGGTCGATATTGCTTTTTTACAATGAAATATAAGCACCAGAGTGCAGTAAATAGTAATACAAAAGGCATGCCACCAATCAATGAGAGGCATTGTGTTACAACATTGAGTGAGGCAAAGCGATGCTCACTGAGAAACTCGACGACAACACTATCGAATGGATTTGTAAAACCCCAGTGCAATGTGATTACACTGATTCCGAAAAAAATGCCACCTATATACAGATAAAGGTTGGGCATAGAGCATCCCTTGTATTGATAAGTTGAAGACTCTGGTCAGGTTGCAAGTGTACTCGTCAGTACACTTTATTTCAAGGTGAAAATTAGATCACTTTGGAGAAGCTTATCTCATCTTGCAACAGAAAAGCAGAACTTGTTTACCAAAGAAAAACAATTTGAAATATTTGAGGGAGATCATTTGTAATTTTTGATGATAAATGTGATCAGATTCGAAATAAAATAATGCACTTAAGCGCGTGGACACAATAATCTTGGCAAGATGTTTTTACCTTACTGTATGTTTGTGACAGCAAGGTGAGAATCATATTATTTATGTGGATGTTCAGAATGGTTGTCTGATTGCTCTGAGCGAGATGGCCAAAAGAAATCGCTTGGTCGTGTGAAAAAATGGGTTAGCACTAATTTGACCAAAGGCTTCCACTGTTCAAAACGAACACGACGGGCACGGAGAGCAACAAGGATGGTGAGTGAAAAGCTCACAAAAAGGTTGGTTAGGCCGATTAAAATCACACCGAAGGTCGAAATTAAAATCAGGCCAAGATCTGGGCTTTGGATACACATTAAGCCTTGAATTAAATTGGCTGATGCAAAGGCAATATGGCGAATATCAAGGGGTAGCCCCAAAATAAAACCAATGGTTCCCATACTACCTAGCATAATGCCAAATAAAAAATTACCTGCCAGCGCACCTAAATTACGCTCGATATAATCTGCAAATTTATTTTGACGTTGCTCACCGAGTAACTTTCGTAAACGCTGGTGCGCTTTTATACGTGGGCCAATTTTTCGGTAAATGGCCATATTGTCAAAATAGCCTGCAATTAGTCCCGAAAGAAACAGACAGACACCAGCAATCGCTGCATGCGGCACAGCCAATGAGGTAAAAGGGTCTAATGAATGTAATGTATACGCGGCTTTGGTGTTGCTGAGTAAGGGCTCATTCCAGCCTTTTTGCCAAAGAAAAGTAATCAGCGCTGCAATCGGCATTGCAAGGGTAATATTGCCTAAAATTGCAATAAATTGAGTCCGAATAATATTCACAATCAATTCGGCAAGTTCGGCTAGCTGCGCTGTTCTTGTTCCTTTTCTTTGTTGCACGGTCGATGCAAGTGCGGCAGCCGTCATGGCAGGTTGTTTTGTAGCGACAGTAAAATGGAGAATATGAATAAACACAAAGCCAAATGCATAGTTCATGCTATAACTAAACGCATGCATAAACGGTGAGAGTACCAGTCGTGACAACAAAATTTTAATGGTTGCCATCACGGCAATAATACAACCTGCACCAGCGGCTGCACGGTACATGTCAAAAAAGCCTTTTTTGTCTGTGCTTACATAGTGCTCGCCCGTTTTACTGGCATTTTCTGTGACCTGTAATGCCAATAACTCACTATTTGCAGAGAGTAAAGCACCGACACTTTTTTCATTATGGGTTGCTTTAATTAAGTTATAAAGCAACTCTTTTGCTGCAACAGCATGTGTTTTGGATTGGTAATCGACCAGTTGTAACAGGATTTCTAAACGATCAAGGCTTTGCTCCAACACGGTCAATAAATAGGTCAGATTTAAACTCACACCAATACGTTTAGTCGCCCGACGAATATTGGCAACAATATCCAGACATTGTTCAATCATGACAAAAGCCTGAGCGGTATCTGGTGGAGGGAAAACACTGACTTCATTGTGTTGTTGTATTGGCGTATTAAATTGCTGTACGAAATGAATAATCTCTCTATTTTGTGCAATAAAAGGAGATTCATATTCAATTAATTTGGGTTCAGCGTAAATTAGCTCTGGGAATAAACCAATCCCGCTAATTCGGTAACTCAAAACATTAATCGCTTTAATCAGGCTTTGCCGAATATTGTTTTTTGCGATTTGATCTGAGGTGCTGTTATCAAATAATCCAAAGAAAAGTATCCAGTCGCTCTGTTCAATGCGTTCTAACCAATAATGATCGCTTGGGAGATAAAAAACTTTAGCGACAAGATCTTGTAATTGGGTGTCGTCATTTAATGGCGGGAGAATATGTGAAACGATACGTTGCCCAAGCTGGTCCCAAAAACCATCTAAAGAAAGAATGCCGCTGTCTGAATACAGTCTGGTTTGCTTATATTGTGTGATTAACCGAAGAATATAGCGTCTAAGGACATTTGAAAAATCAGGCGTTTGTAAAACGACTTGAATAACATTTTGAATATTTTGATGGATTTCTTGTGAATCTTTTGCATTTTTAGGGCGTAATATGCGAACAAAATCAATCAGTGCTTGTTCGCCAACAACGGCTTGATCATTTTCAAGCTGTTGTTGGATTGAGAATTTAATTTGCTGAAGAAGTTGTGTTGCGTTTTGATGATTAATCATTGAATCCTGTCTAATGCTAGCATGGCTAAATTATATAAGGCTTGGCGAGCGGAACTTTCAGGGAGGATGTGTAATGCAGTAATCGCAGCTTGAGTTTCTTGTTTTGCACGTTCACGGCAGTAATCTAAAGCGCCACTGTTTTGAACAATATGAATGACACGATCAAGTTCGGTTAAGCCACCTGTTGCGATACTCTTACGAATTACGTCATGTTCTTCGCCCGATGTGTTCTTTAATGCAGAGATTAACGGTAAAGTTGGTTTACCTTCCATTAAATCATCACCAATATTTTTACCTAATGTTTCTGCATCAGAAGTGTAGTCTAAAATATCGTCAATAATTTGGAATGCATTACCAAAGTGTCCCGCATATTGTCTGAGCGCAGTACGGTACTCAGGCTTGCCAGCTAAAATCGCAGCGCCCTCGGTTGCGAGTTCAAATAGACGAGAGGTTTTACCGTGAATAATATCGAGATAGGTTTGCTCGGTGGTGTCAGGTTGATGCTGTGCCTGTAGCTGTAGTACTTCACCTTCAGCGATTTCACAGGTTCCTGTTGAAAAATCTTTTAACAGAACCATGTCATTTAAATCGACCAATAAATCAAAGGCACGTGCAATCAGAAAATCTCCAACCAAAACGGCAGTTTGATTGTTCCATGTTGCATTTGCTGTCGGACGCCCACGTCGTAAGTTTGATTCATCTACGACATCATCATGAACCAATGTTGCAGTATGGAGCATTTCAATGACGGCTGCGAGTCGTTGTGTCCGATATAAATCTGTTTCACCACAGGCTTGCGCTGCGAGTAAGCACATAATCGGGCGCATGCGTTTACCGCCTGCTTCAACCACATGTTTACTCACTGACATGACCAATGCGACTTTAGAGCTAATTCCTTCATTAATGAATTTATCCATAGCTGCAAAATCAGAGGCAACAGGAGCGAGAATATCTTGCTTAAAATCAATGGCCATACAAATAAAAACCTTAGATCCATTAAATGTTATATGTCGTTTTACGAGCAAACTTATCGTAATGCTTGATAATCCAATGATCGTGTTACATTGGAAAGCCTGTTTTATACCACAAATTCCTCAAATTTTCTTGAACATAGCACATGATTTCATAGGAATTATCGAAACTATAAGAGAAGTGGTGCCATAAAAATAAAAAAACGGAAACTTCACTTGAGATTTGGCGATTTTTTGCATAAAATAACCGCCTTTGAACAATTCCCCAGTGGCGCTCGTTTTAAGATCGATATTCCCTTTATCGGCACGACGACACGGGCAGTGTGGAGTACAATATGTACGCAGTAATCCAAAGCGGTGGTAAACAGCACCGTGTTGTTGAGGGTGAAACCCTTAAAGTAGAATTATTGAAAGCTGAAACTGGTACAACAATTACATTTGACGATGTATTAATGCTTGTAAACGGTGAAAACATTCAAATCGGTGCTCCAGTTGTTGCTGGCGCTCAAGTAACTGCAGAAGTGGTTGGTCATGGTCGTCATGACAAAATTCGCATTGTAAAAATGCGTCGTCGTAAACATTACCGTAAACAACAAGGTCACCGTCAATGGTTTACCGAGTTGAAAATTACTGGTATTTCAGGCTAATCACGAGGAGAAGTAGACATGGCATCTAAAAAAGCCGGTGGATCGACAAAAAACGGTCGTGATTCGAATCCTAAAATGTTAGGCGTTAAAGTTTACGGTGGTCAAACTGTAACTGCTGGTAACATCATCATTCGTCAACGTGGTACAGAATTCCACGCTGGTGCAAACGTAGGTATGGGCCGTGACCATACTTTATTTGCTACTGCTGACGGTGTAGTAAAATTCGAAGTGAAAGGTCAATTTGGCCGTCGCTACGTAACAGTTGATGCTGAATAAGTATTAGACTGTGACAAAAAAGCCTGCTTATGCAGGCTTTTTTTATGGTTAAATTTTTTTGACCGTTCATACTTTATTCAAATTTTAAATGATTGTCACAAATCGAAGATATAAGTGTACAAAATTTCTCAATTTTTCTATTCTTGCATGTGGCTGTGTGGCTTAGTATGAAAGACATCCTATAGGGTGTATTTAAAAGATAAAAGAAGGTTTAAACCATGAAAATGCTTGGTAAAAAAATGAGTACGGCTGTTTTGAGTGTTGCGTTTATTGCAACACCTGTTGTCAGTATGCATGCCCTTGCAGCGCCTGTTGCTGCCTCAGAACAGCAAGCCACTCAAAATCTGGTCAAACAACTTACGGGCTTACATAGTTTCTCTGCAAATTTTACTCAAACTACAAAATCAAATGGTAAAAAGACTGTTCAGAAAAAAGGGTTGACCTCTCAACACCTCAATCAAACATTCCAAGGAGTGATGAAGGTTGAGCGCCCAGGGAAATTTTTCTGGGAAACCACTTCTCCATCTAAACAGACCATTGTAACTTCGGGTAAAACCGTTTGGATTTATGATCCCGATTTACAGCAAGCTGTTCGTCAAAGTTTAAGTGATCAGGTTGCCAATACGCCTGCATTATTGCTGTCAGGAAATACAGCTCAGATTATGCAGTCGTATCATGTGACTCAGCCAGACCGTAGCAAAACTTATTACACCTTAAAACCGAAGGCAAAAGACAGTGCATTCCAAAACTTAACCATTAGTTTTGGTGCAAATGGTGTACCATCATTGATGATCTTAAATGACTCTTTAGGGCAAACCACAACTGTCAGCTTTAGCCAAGTGAATAAAAATGCAAAAATTCCTGCATCAACTTTTAATTTCACTCCGCCAAAAGGCACCGATATTATTGATCAATAAGTGCTGATCAATCGCAACATTATGTGGTCATGCTAATGTTGTAAGTCGCCAATCGTTATTGGACTGATAATATTTTTTGATATTGCAGTCCAATGCGGTTGTATATATCTTCTTATAATAACGAATCTTTTGTATTGATTTATAAGTTGTTTATGTTCACGATTTGCATGAAAAGATGTAAGGTTCTTAAGCCTTTGAAATAAGAATGATAAAGTTCAGCCACTCTTAGTTTATTATTCACGAAACAATTTTAAAAATATTTTCATTCCGAAGGTCTATATAAAAATTCTTTTTGAAACTTAATATGACGTTGCTTTCACTTCTATTTTATGTTGGTTAGTAGAATTTCAGTTAATGACAATGGTTGTAAATGAAATGTCAGGAAACGCTATTCATCGAAATTTTTGAGCCCTATCCATCGCATTTTGAATCGTAAAAATGACTTTGTTTGAGGATGTTTGCCTTGGGATACATTTCTCTTATTTTTTAATGAACTATAAATTTTGTATAGTGAATGGAAATAAGGATCAGGAAATTTTCATGATGTGGCAGTGGCAAAATCATTATTCTAAAACACTTGTGGTGAGTTTACTGGTTGGTGGTTTTTTGGCAGGGTGTCAGCCATCGTCTTCAACATCGCAAACTGAAAGTTCAAATCATCAAGCGGCTTCCGAAGTCAAAGCGCAATCCATTCCGCTTATTCAAGCAAAAACGGTTCCTGTAAAATTAACGCAAACGGTTGTCTGTGAAACGGATGAATGTACCAATTATCAATTGGCGAGTGTTCAAAGTAATGTACCGTGGATCAATGCGTATTTTATGGATCGGTTAAAAAAAGATGTACCTTTGGCATTTAAACCATCATCTAAACCCGCATCGTCTGTTGCTCCAGAGCAAGTGGGTCAAAATCAATATTCTGTCCGTTATGTGGGGCAAAATAAAAATTTAGCGAGTTTTGTTTTTGATTCTTCGACCTATAATGCGGGCGCGGCACATGGTATGTACCATGAAGATTATGTAATTTTAGATTTGCAAAATAAGCGCCGTGTAATGGTAGACCAGTTAATGAAGCAGGGTAAGCAACAGCAGGTTTTAGCTGCATTATATGAGGCAAATCGGCAGTGGCTTGACGCGCACCAGATTAGTAAAGAAAAACTGCAACTGAGTGATAACTTTTACTATGGCGTTCATGGGATTGTCTTTGTTTATCCGCTTTATGAATTGGCATCTTATGCAGAAGGAATGACGGAATTAACTTTACCGTATCGTGATGCACAGGGTTTGATTCAGCCACAATATTTGCCTGAATAGGTTCTCAATTTTGGATAAGTAAGTCACGGGTGACTATATTTTTTATAGTGAACCGCTTACACTATTAGACAATCTTTTTTATGCAATTTGACTGGTTATGATCGACCCGAAATTACTTAGAACGAATATTGAAGCAGTAAATCAGGCATTGGCAAAACGTGGTGTGCACTTAAATGTTGAAGAATGGGCAACATTAGAAGCACGTCGTAAAGAACTGCAGTCGAAAACAGAAAATTTGCAGGCAGAGCGTAATGCTGGTGCTAAACAGGTCGGACAAATCAAAAAATCAGGCGGTGATGCTTCTGAGATCATGGCGCGTATGCAAGCCATTGGTGATGAAATCAAAGCCGCAGAAGTCGCGCTTACCGAATTACAAGATGAGATTGAACAAAAATCATTGTCTATTCCAAACTTGCCAGATGCGTCTGTCCCTGAAGGAAAAGATGAAAGTGATAATGTTGAAATCTTAAAGTGGGGAACACCACGTCAGTTTGATTTTGACATTAAAGATCATACCGACTTGGGCGAGTTTATGGGCGGTTTAGAGTTTGAAACTGCAACCAAACTGACAGGTTCGCGTTTTAGTGTCATGAAAGGACCTTTGGCTCGTTTACACCGTGCATTAACCCAGTTTATGTTGGATACGCATACGCTTAAAAATGGTTATACCGAAGCTTATGTGCCTTATTTGGTGAATGCAGATTCACTTCGTGGGACAGGTCAACTTCCTAAATTTGAAGAAGATTTGTTTAAATTGCAAGGTGAAAAAGAATATTACCTGATTCCAACAGCCGAAGTGCCTGTAACTAACTTTGTGCGTGATGAAATTATTGATGCAGATCGTTTACCACTCAAATATACAGCGCATACCCCATGTTTCCGTAGTGAAGCGGGTTCTTATGGTCGTGACACACGTGGCTTGATTCGTCAGCACCAGTTTGACAAAGTTGAGATGGTACAGATTGTAAAACCTGAAGGTTCAATGCAAGTTTTGGAAGAAATGACTGCACATGCCGAAGGAATTTTGCAAACTTTAGGCTTGCCATATCGTAAAATTTTACTTTGCGGAGGCGACATGGGCTTTGGTTCAACTAAAACTTATGATTTAGAAGTTTGGGTTCCAAGTCAAAATACCTATCGTGAGATTTCAAGTATTTCGAATATGGGCGACTTTCAGGCACGCCGTATGAAGGCACGTTACCGTGTAGACCAAAAGAAAACTGAACTGGTACATACATTGAATGGTTCTGGTTTGGCCGTAGGTCGTACCTTACTTGCGGTGATGGAAAACTACCAACGTGCTGATGGTTCAATCGAGATTCCAGAGGCATTACGTCCGTATATGGGCGGTTTGGCATATATCGATTAATTTTGTGCATGATTTTTGCTTAAAACGATCAAATTGAAAAGTTAGAGGTTTGTTGTGGAAATTTTTCCAATCTCACTCAAGTTGCAGCAGCAGCGTTGTTTGATCGTTGGCGGTGGGCATATTGCCTATCGTAAAGCGATTTTGTTACAAAAAGCAGGGGCAATCCTTGATGTGGTTGCACCTGAAATTGATGCAAATTTACTTGAGATTGTAAAAAAATCGACAGGGACATTTTTGCAGCATACTTTTTCCGAAAAAGATCTAGCATTTCCTTATCGACTGGTAATTGCCGCGACCAATGTTGCCGAGGTGAATCATCAGGTCTTTGCCTTGTGTGAACAGCGTAATTTACTGGTGAACAGTGTGGATGACATTCCTCACTGTCGTTTTATGATGCCTGCCATTATTGATCGTTCACCTTTGGTTATTTCGGTGGCTTCAAATGGCACATCGCCCGTTCTTTCTCGCCAACTTCGTACCAAAATTGAAACTTTGGTTCCACAAGGGATGGGGAAACTGGCTGAATTTTCAGGGCAGTGGCGTAAACAGGTGAAGGAAAAAATTTCCAATCCTGACCAGCGCCGAGTGTTCTGGGAAGATGTTTATGCAAGTGCCATCAAAGAACAGGTCTTTACAGGAAATCTCGACACAGCTCATGACATGATGCGGCAAGCACTTGATACATGGTCAATTCCGAAAGGAGAGGTGTATTTGGTGGGGGCAGGACCTGGTGACCCAGAACTATTGACCCTAAAAGCATTACGTTTGATGCAACAGGCTGATGTGGTGATCTATGACCGTTTGGTGTCTGCACCTATTTTAGAATTATGCCGTCGTGATGCAGTTAAAATCTATGTAGGAAAAGCCCGTTCAAATCATAGTGTGCCTCAAGACGGGATTAATGCGCTCCTTGTGCAATATGCACAGCAGGGTAAACGAGTGTGTCGTCTGAAAGGCGGTGACCCATTTATTTTTGGGCGTGGCGGTGAGGAAATTCAGGAACTGTTTGCCGCAGGTGTGGCATTTCAGGTTGTGCCGGGGATTACTGCGGCATCTGGCTGTTCTGCGTATGCAGGAATTCCTTTGACTCATCGGGATTATGCACAAAGTGTTCGGTTCTTAACGGGGCATTTGAAAGAGGGGTCTCCTGAATTGCCTTGGCAGGAACTGGTCTACGAAAACCAGACGCTGGTTCTGTATATGGGTTTAGTCGGATTAGACCGAATTTGTAAACAATTGATCGCACATGGTCAACGCCCCAATATGCCTGTGGCATTAATTTCTAAAGGTACAACACCTGAACAGAAAGTTGTTGTCGGAACTTTGCAAGATATTGCATCAAAGGTTGCAGAGCATCAAATTCATGCGCCAACGCTTACCATTATTGGTGAAGTAGTCACATTGCGCGAACAACTGCAATGGGGTGAGTGAACCGGATGATCAGATGCAGTTCGTTTGGGATTTAAAGTCTCTTGGGAAAACTGTACTTGTATGGAAGAAAGTCAGTAGCAAACCTGTCTAAACGCAAGGCAATGTCTGCCTGAGTTGATTAATAAATGCTTACAAGTGAGTAATGAAGTGATTCATGTAGTTTTATTTGAGCCTGAAATTCCAAGTAATACAGGAAATATTATTCGGCTATGTGCCAATACTGGCGCACAGTTACATTTAATCAAGCCATTGGGGTTTGAATTAGATGATAAAAAGTTAAGACGTGCAGGCTTAGACTATCATGAGTATGCCCGTATGAAAATTTGGGACAATATTGAGCAATGTCTGGCAGATTTGAAATCGCAAGGCGTTGAGCATATTTTTCCATTAACCACTAAAGGTTCAGCAACTCCGCATACGGTCGATTTAAATCGACCTGTTGCGCTGCTTATGGGGCCAGAAACACGTGGTCTGCCTGAAGCTGTTCGGTTATTGTTTCCAGAACAACAATGGATTCGCCTGCCAATGACAGAAAACTCACGCAGTTTAAATTTATCGAATGCGACGGCTGTGATTGTGTATGAAGCTTGGCGTCAGCAGGGGTTCAAGCCGTTGTAATTTTGTATAAAATTGATTGGAGTGCCAGCATTTGACTGGCACTTTTTTATTTTGGGTTATTCCACAGATATTTACATGATATGTCGTTATTGCAGTACAAAATTTTTAATATTTTAAGATAAAAACATCAGAGCCGACATACTTAAATATTCAACGATATGTCTTGTGCTATTTTAAAAATCTGCATTGTATAAACCGCAATGGATGAGCAGACCTTAGGTGCTGCTCAGTTCGGTTTTGTTGTTTGCATCATAGGTTTGTTGTGCATGTAAAACTCGATTGATATTTTGTTCTGCCCATTCTTTTAATTGATATGCAGTTTTGGAAAAATCTGTTCCAAGCGTGGTCAGAGAATATTCGACTCGGACAGGGCTGGTGTCAATGACGGTTCTTTTTACAAAACCATCACGTTCTAGATTTTTCAGTGTTTTTGAGAGTACTTTTGGAGAAATTCCTTCAATGTTCTTTTTTAATAGATTGAAATGTTGAGGAGAATACTCGAGTGCATTCATGATCAGAAGTACCCATTTATTGGCAAGTGTTTCAAAAAAAAGCCGTGCAGGGCAATGCATACTATAAATGTTGTAACTCGATAAAGCTGTCATATTAATTTTATACATTCCGTGCTAATTTGGGTGTATTGCCAGTAGTTACCTCATGGTAACTAATTGACAGTTAGTTTCTAAAATATATCATATAGCAATTCCTTTCTAAAATGAAAAAACAGGTTCTAATATGGCTAAAGTCGCAGTTGTATATTTTTCTGGTTATGGACACACTAAAGTAATTGCAGAAACATTCGCAAAAGAAATTGATGCAACATTGATTGCAATCGATCAACAAGGTGATATCCAAGAAGCTGAATGGGAAACATTAAATCAGGCAGATGCGATTGTATTTGGTGCGCCAACATACATGGGTTCATCGCCGTGGCAATTTAAGAAATTTGCTGATGCAACTTCTAAAATCTGGTTTACTCAAGGTTGGATGGATAAAGTTTTTGCAGGTTTCACGAACAGTGCAAGCTTAAATGGTGACAAGCAAGTTACTTTAATTCAACTTCAAACTTTGGCATCTCAACATGGCGGAATTTGGGTAAGCTTAGGATTACTTCCTGCAAACAGCAAAGCGGCAACACGCCAAGATGTAAATAACTTGGGCGGTTCAGTTGGTTTATTGGTACAAAGCCCATCTGACGCAAGCGTTGATGAAATTCCATCAGGTGATTTAGACACAGCAAAAGTATATGCAAAACGTGTATTGGCTGTCGCTGAAAAACTTGCAGGCTAATTCAAAGGTTGCAAAGAAAAAACCAGCAGCTCAATTTGAGTTGCTGGTTTTTTTATGGAGATGACAGTTGATTAGTCGTGTTTGTATTGAGGCGGTGGAATCTTGAATCCTTTGGTTTTATAACCAAGGAATAAAACACCCACAACAGCCCAAATAATTCCCCATTTTAGTGCAACATGGTCAATTTGAAGCCATAATGCACCAACAGCGATAAATCCTAATAACGGGATAACCACATAATTAAAAATGTCTTTTGGCGTTTTAGTACGTCCTTCACGCAATGCATATTGAGAAATGACGCATAAATTAACAAAACTAAAAGCCGTTAATGCACCAAAACTAATCAATGACACCACATGATCCAGATCGGTAAAACCTGCTGATAAAGCAATGACACCCACCAAAATAATGTTGAATGCAGGTGAGTGCGTTTTACTGCTTAAACTACCAAAGTATTTTTTGTTAAATACGCCATCACGTCCCATAACATACATGAGTCGAGAAACCCCTGCATGTGCAGAAATACCAGACGCCATGACAGTGACGATTGCAAAAGCCAAAATCACTGACTTAAACATTTCTCCACCGACAATACGTAAAATGTCAGGTTGGGTTGCATTGACATCATGGAAGTATTGGCTTGGATTGCCTGGGAAGAACAGTTGCATGAAGTAGGTTGCAGCAATAAAAATAATCCCAGAGATCAACGCTGTTAAGAAGATCGCCCGTGGTAATACTTTATCTGTTTCATGGGTTTCTTCAGCTAAAGAACTGAGCGCATCAAATCCTGTAAATGAGAAACATAGAATAGTCGCACCTGTAATTAACGCTCCAACTTTTGCCTGATCGCTAAAGAATGGTGTTGTTGACCACAGGGTTGCATCGTGGTTTGTAGATAAACCTAATGTGTTAAGTGCAGTGTTACCAATTGCTAATTGTTTGATAATTAAGATAACAAATATCAGAATGACTAAAATCTGGAAGAATACGATTAAGCCATTGAAGTTTGCGACAAACTTAATTCCGCGCAGGTTAACCCATGTCATAAATACGGTTAGTCCAATGACCCAAACCCAGTGGTTCACGCCCGGGAACATGTCTGTTAAATAAATAACAGCCAGTAGAATATTCACCATCGGACTTAAAATATAGTCCAGTAATGATGACCAGCCGACCATAAAGCCTGCATTGGGATGGACTGAACGCTGTACATACGTATAAGCAGAGCCAGATGATGGATAGCGTCGAATCATATTTCCATAGCTTAAGGCTGTAAATAAAACGGCCAGTAAAGCAAAGAAGTAAGAAGTGGGAACATGTTGGACACTTGCATTAGATACCATACCGAAGGTATCAAATAGGGTCATAGGTTGGATGTAGGCCAATCCAATAATAATAATATGGCCAAGAAGAAGTGTTTTTTGCAGTGAAGCTGCCGGTTGAGTCCCAGAAGAATGTGTCAACGGCGTTATCCTCATAATCGTTGATCAAGGATCAGCTGAATTTTTAGGATCGTTTAGGACGAACGATCCCCCCTACTATGTAAAACGAAGAGCGCAACTTTATATCAATTTGATATAACTTTACAGCAATTAATTATTCAATTAGCAAAAAATCTGCCAGTTCAGAACATCATGATTACAACAGTTTCTTATATAACAAAAAATGCGCAATGTTCAAATGACATTACGCATTTTTTATTGAGAGGTCAAAACAACTTACCAAGCTTTTTGCAAAATTTTCTTTAATTGTTCTAAAGATGCTTCTTTCGGGTTGTAAATAATAGAACCATCATTGAGTGCTTTTTCTGCAATTTCATCAAACTGAGTTTCTTGTACTTTTCCTGTTTCGCTTAAAGTACGAGGCAACTTGGTACGTGCATAAAGCTGATTGCGAATCTTATATAAGGTATCAATGGTTTTTTCTGCCCGTTCAGATGCAGGGGTTTGTGCGTAAATTTCACTGCCTGCAAGTGGAAGGAGTAAATCTGCAATTTTTTGACCATTGATTTCTTGGTTATATTCCAGCACATAAGGCAAGAATAAGTTCATGCATAACCCGTGTGGCAGATGTGCAACAGCACCTAAAGCATGACCAAGAGAGTGTACGAGACCGACCATTGAGTTGGAAAAGGCAATGCCTGCCATTGTCGATGCCTGAGCCAGTTCCAGACGTGCTTCATGATCTTTAGGGTTATCTAAAACTTTAAATAAATTTTGACTGACTTTTTTAATGGCAGCCGTAGCATAAGCATCACTTAAAGGATTGGCTGCCATGCAAGTATAGGCTTCAATGGCATGTGTCATGGCATCCATTGCAGTCATTGCAGTCAAATGTGGGGGCAATGTCATGGTCATGCGTGGGTCTAAAATAGCCGCATGTGGCATCAAATAATAAGATGCAAAAGCTATTTTAACGCTTTTTTCAGGGTCGGACACCACAGCAACCATAGTGACCTCTGAACCTGTTCCTGACGTTGTAGGAATCACGAAAAAAGGTTTAAGCGGTTTTGGGAGATTGTGCGCACCTGAATATTTGAGCAGATCATCACCACCTTCGGTGACTAAAATATTGGTTGCTTTGGCTGTATCGATAACTGAACCACCACCAACTGCAATCAAGGCATCACATTGATGCTCTCGATACAGTGCTGCCGCCAAGCGAACAGTGTCTAAACTAGAGTCAGGTGGGACTTCATCAAAGATTGCGCCAATTTCAACTTCTGCTGTAATAAAAGCAGCTTCAATGGGCGCGAGTAGACCATTGGTACGTACACCTTTATCGGTAATGATCAGTGGGCGTTTTGCACCTAAGGTGGCTAGTTCAAACGGAATATGTTCTAGTGCAGCATGACCCGCAATAATTTTGACAGGACAAAAAAATTCATAATAAGGTTTTGCCATGTTCAAATGCTCCGTTTGAAATAAGATTGTGCAATTTTAAGGTAGATGCTGGCAGCTTCACCGACTTTTTCTTTTAAAGTCAGTTCGGTTGGATATTCTTTTACAGCCATAGAAGCCATAAATTTAGGTAAAATAAGTGCTTCCATTTTATTTAAACAGCGTACTAGGCGGATGGCGTATGAAAGATCACCATCTGCAATCATACGGTCATTGGCAAATGCCTGTGCAGTGCTTTCCTGAAAAGAAAAAACCAGATATGCGTGTGCCAGATGTTTAAATGTAATGGTCAAATCAGGTTTTTTAGGGCTTTGAGCCAGTAATTTGACTTGTTTGTCTGGCGTAACTTGCGCAATGAACGCAGGCCCATGAGGAAAAACATTCATTGAAAAAATAAAGTCATCTGGAAACTTAGCAAATTCGGCTTGTACTTCCTGATCGACCTGACTTGCCATGACTAGACCACGACCAATCACATCCATCATCAGTTTGACGTAGGTCCGTTGCCAGTTGGATTTTGCGGGTGCATTTAAGGTCACGTCATTATCCTTTTTTCACATTTATCATTGTATTTAAATCGTATTTGTATTCATTGGGTGCATCTGAATCGGTCATTCAGAAATGACCTGTATTTCACTAAAGTAATCTGTGTTTTTAAAATAATCAATGATGTCTAGGCTAACTTGATTAAAGTTAGGATAGTTTTCAAGCAAATCATTTAACCGCACCATTTCCAACCCTGCATAACCACACGGATTAATGGTATGAAAACCCGATAAGTCGCAATCAATATTTAATGCCAAGCCATGATAGCTACGTCCTCTGCGAATTTTAAACCCTAGAGAGCCAAATTTTCGACCTTCAACATACACACCGGGCGCATCTGGTTTTGCATAACCGTCAATACCGTATTTTTTGAGTAAATCAATCATTAACTGTTCAGCAAAAGACACCAGTGTACGAACATTCCATTTCAGGCGGTTTAAGTCGAGCATAAAGTAAATGACCATTTGCCCCGGACCATGCCATGTAACTTGTCCACCACGGTCAGTTTGAACGACAGGGAGGTCGCTTGGAATAAGAATATGTTCAGGTTTGCCCGATTGACCTTGGGTTAATACCGCAGGGTGCTGCAAAATCCAGAGTTGGTCAGATGCATGTTCATCACGTTGTTCAGTAAAGTTTTTCATTTCCTGAAAACGATCTAGATAGGGGGTAAGCGTAGAATAATGACGAATGAGAAGTGTGGGTTTTATAACTGAATCGGTCACAGTCATATGCCTTGAACGGGATCAAATGTCCCTATTATAAAACACTTATGGTTGGATAAACGTATTTACTTTGAGATAAAAAAACACGCCCTAGAGCGTGTTTTGAATTAAAGTGCTGTTTTAATGAGTGCGCAAGCAGCCAAGTCTGCATATAAAGCATGAACTTGTTCTAATTCTTCAAATCGTAATTGCGCAGTCAAAGAGTGATACTTTCCTGTGCGAGATGGTGTAGTCACCAGTGTTGCTTCATCAAATTCAGGAAAATGTTTCACTAAAATTTCAACTACCGCAACACGAAGTTCTTCACCTGCATTGCCGATGAGTTTGATTGGATAATCCATAGGAAATACCCAAAGGTCTTCACGAAGTTCACGAGAAGGTGTGCGGTCTTCTAACATAGTAGCCTCATTTTAAATGAAGAATGCCTGCAATCAGCGCAGGCATTCTGTTAATAACTTATATAATGGGGAGGACTGAAAGAATTTCAAGTCTTGAACAGGTGCAAAGGATGACTTTGCCTGCACAAGATTCCTCTTCAAATATTAGTCATTTTCAAGGAAAGAACGTAAGTGTTCTGAACGTGATGGATGACGTAATTTGCGTAAAGCTTTTGCTTCAATCTGACGGATACGTTCACGTGTCACATCAAACTGTTTGCCGACTTCTTCCAACGTATGGTCGGTTGGCATATCAATACCAAAACGCATTTTCAATACTTTTGCTTCACGTTCAGTCAAGTTTTCTAAAACTTCACGTGTCGCTTCTTTTAAGCCTTCAGAAGTCGCTGCATCGACAGGAGAGGTGATGTTTTGATCTTCAATAAAATCTCCAAGATGCGAATCTTCATCATCACCAATTGGTGTTTCCATGGAGATTGGCTCTTTGGCAATTTTAAGGACTTTACGAACTTTCACTTCGTCCATTTCTAGACGTTCGCCTAGTTCTTCAGGTGTTGGTTCACGCCCCATTTCTTGTAAAAGCTGACGAGATACGCGGTTAATTTTATTAATCGTTTCAATCATATGAACAGGAATACGAATGGTACGTGCCTGATCCGCAATTGAACGAGTAATGGCCTGACGAATCCACCAAGTTGCATAGGTTGAGAATTTATAACCACGGCGATATTCAAATTTATCAACCGCTTTCATCAAACCAATGTTCCCTTCTTGAATAAGATCAAGGAACTGTAAGCCACGGTTGGTGTATTTTTTCGCAATCGAAATAACCAAACGTAAGTTTGCTTCAACCATTTCTTTTTTCGCACGACGAGCTTTGGCTTCACCAATTGCCATACGTTTAGAAATATCTTTAATCTCTTTAACTTTTAAATCAAGATCTTGTTCAATATCGGCAATTTTTTGTTGGAAAGCCAATACGTCAGGACGTACTTTTTCCAAATGTCCACGTGTTTCCGCAGGTGTTTTCGCTAATTGCTCATCTAACCATGCTGGGTTTGATTCTTGACCTGGGAAAGAGGTACGGAACTGTGTACGGTCCATACGACCACGACGAACGGCATAACGCATAATTTCACGTTCAGCAGTACGGATTTGGTCATGGGTACCACGAATCATTTCAGAAATAATATCAAATAAACGTGGTGTAAATTTGAACATCATGAATACTGTTGCAAGCGAGCTTAATGCTTCATTTGCTTCAGGCGAGTTACGACCATATTTCTCGCATGTCGCTTTTGTATGGTTCCACGCCTGTTCTAACTCAGTAAAACGTACTTTTGCAATTTCAGGGTCTGGGCCTGAATCGCCTTCAGAGTCATCATCACTTTCAGATTCTTCTTCTTCATCGTCATCGTCAAGTTTTACGTCTTTGGTTGGTTTAGACGTATCTTCCACTTCCTCTTCGATTTCAGTTTCTTCAAGTACTTCAGGGATGTCTTCATCTGACTCAGGATCTAGATAGCCTGATAAAATATCTGCTAAACGGCGTTCACCGTTATTAAAATCTTCGTATTCTTTTAGAACAACTTCTACTGCATTTGGCCAGTAAGCAATGGCATTTAAGACGTCTCGAATACCTTCTTCGATACGTTTTGCAATGCTAATTTCACCTTCGCGTGTTAAAAGTTCAACAGTCCCCATTTCACGCATATACATACGGACAGGGTCTGTGGTACGACCAGGTTCACTCTCAACAGAAGCCAGTACCGCAGCAGCTTCTTCTTCAGCAACTTCATCACCAGATTCAGTAGATTCACCGAACATTGTGTCGTCAGTTTCGGGCGCACGTTCATGCACAGGAATCCCGACGTCTTGAAGCATTTGAATAATGTCTTCAATCTGTTCGCTTTCTGTGATCGAGTCTGGGAGATGATCGTTAACCTCAGCGTAAGTTAAATAACCTTGCTCTTTGCCTCGGCTAATCAGAGCCGCTACTTGAGAAGTAGGGGAATTCATATCGCTCATCTTTTGCTTACTCTCAGTTGAATCTGTGGCAGTGAAAAACCGTGCATGATAGCACACTTTACTTGGTTTTTTTCAGTTATCATGTGTTATCCATAGGTTTTGAAATGATGACTGGGTAAAGTCTTATGGATATAATGCTATTTAGGATTTTTTCAAGGGGAAATGACATAATTATTCTGTCTCAAAATGTCCTCTTTGCATATAAATACACAAAAAAAGCGGATAAAAAAAGAGGGCTTTATTTGATCATTAAAAAATATAAAAATATAAAAAGCTTGACAAAAAACTGTAACCACGATAAATAGCGCGTAAAACATTTATATTTTTATGTTGAGGTAGTTTGAGTGTCTTCTACAGATTTTGAACTAGATGATAACTACGATGATGATGTGAGTTTCGACGAAGCATCAAATAAAATCAGCGCCAAGGAATCATTGGAAAAGCGTCGCTTAATTGATGATTTGCTTGCACAGCGTCGTTTAGAGCGTGAGTTAAAAGATTTTGACTACGATTTGGACGATGATGATGATTTTGAGGATGACGACGAGTAAAAGCACTTAGAAAGTTGTTTGATTCGGTGTTATGCTCATGTACAGCTAATTAATAATGGGATTGCCATGAGTGCATTAAATTTAGATCAATTGAGTGATTATTTGGACGGTGACCAAAACGAATATGGTTTAGATTTCGCAGCAACACATGGTTTTTTAAGTGCAATTGCTGTTGGACCTAAATTTGATAATTGGTTAGATGCTTTATTTGACGGGAACCCTAAAAAAGTACCAAGTGAAATCATTACCCAAATTAAGTTATGGTTAGATTATTTACGTCAGTGCCTAGCCAATGAAGAGGGAATTGAGTTTCCATTTGAAATTGAAGAAGCTGAAGTTGAATCAAGTTTAGGTGACTGGTGTGTTGGTTTTGTCGATGCTATGTTCCTAAATGAAGATGCATGGTTTACCCCTGAATTTGAAGAACAACTGGTTGATTTAACTTTGCCGATGATGGTGTTTAGTGGTATCGATGAAGAAGATCCACAAATGGAATCATTCCGTCGAAATGGTCAGTTGATGGATGAACTCGCTGAGGAAATTCCTGAAAATTTGAATGAATTGTATTTGATGTATCACACACCGAATTAAGATTGTATCTGTAGATATTTGTATCATGTTGTGATGCAAATATGAACCAGAAACAACTGGATAGATTGGAAGAACGCCCGTCAGGGCGTTTTTTTATGCTTTGGTTTTTGGTTGTAAATACCAGATTTTATCTTGTGCATGCGTTCTTTTAAACTGTTCAGAATGCGCTAAATGTGCAAGCAGTTGAAGATGATAAGAATCTCCATAAAGCTGTTGAATTTCTTCTGAATCTACCGAAAAAGGAGGGCCTGAAAACTGGGCCTGATTGTATTCATAACTGACTAAAAACTGTGGCGCAGTATGCGTGATATGCATTAAGTGTTGTGTGTAATGTTTACGCATATCGGCAGGTAAGGCGACTAGCGCTGCTCGGTCATAAACAGCATCAACATGTCCAAGTTGTTTATATGTTAAGTCAAAAAAATCACCAACGAAAATGTCAATTTGTGGATGGGCATAGTGAATCAGATTATTTTTTTCAGAAATTTCAAAATCAAGCTTAAAATCTTCAAATAATTGTTCAATAAGTGCAACGACTGCAATTTGACTAAGTTCAATCGCTACAACACGATAACCTTGCTGTATCAGCCAACTGATATCCAGTGTTTTTCCACTTAAAGGGACAAAAATACGAGCATTGGAGGCTAATTTTAAGGTGTGGAAATGTTGAATAAGAAAAGGGCTGGGTTGTAATTGATGAAACCCAATACGATTTTCCTGCCAGCGCTGATGCCAAAATTCGTGTTCCATGATTTGCCTATTTGTTATTATGCCTTAAACAATTGTATCTAGATTTTGTGATTTTAAATATCAGATTTTTGAGTGAAATAGAAGGGGCAGCCTTGTTCACTTAAACACTTGAAAGGTCATGAGATCTATTTTTCTTATGACAACATCAAAAATAAAAAAGCGATGAGGGTTTCATCGCTTTTTGGGGCTTGATGCTAAATATTTGTCATTACAGACGTTTGCGTTTTGCAGCAGCAATTTGTGATTGACGCATACGGAAACCTTCTTTTTGTTTCTCAGAAGTTTTTTCAATACAGTAAACACAAGACACACCATGTTCATAGCTTGGTAGTGCTGATTCTTCTGGTGTTAAAGGCCAGCCGCAAGCATGACACTTAATATTTTCACCTTCTTCCATACCATGCTTAACTGCGGTACGTCCGTCAAATACAAAGCATTCGCCTTCCCACATGCTTTCATCCGCAGGTGTTTCTTCTAGGTATTTTAAAATACCGCCTTTAAGGTGATAGACTTCATTAAAACCTTCTTGTAAAAGCAAAGATGTGGATTTTTCACAACGAATACCACCTGTACAGAACATGGCAATTTTTTTGTCTTTGTGTTGTTCAAGCTCTTTTTTGACATATTCAGGAAATTCACGGAATGTCTCTGTTTTTGGATCAAGTGCACCTTTGAATGTGCCTGCTTTATATTCGTAATCATTACGTGTATCGATTAAGATAACGTCATCACGTGCAATCAGTTCATTCCATTCTTGAGGGTTTAAGTAATGACCGACCAAATCACGCGGTTTAACTTCAACACCTAAAGTGACAATTTCTTTTTTAAGTTTAATTTTCATTTTACGGAATGGTTTTTCCGAGCTATGTGATTCTTTATATTCCATAGCAGTAAAACCTTCGTTCAGTAAGAACTGATGCATAGTATCAATCGCGGCGCGATTACCAGCAACAGTGCCATTAATTCCTTCATTTGCTACAATGAGCGTTCCACAAAGATGAATACTTTTGACAAGATCTAATAGGCGTTGTTGTAAGTCAGAAGGATTAGTCACTTCTTTAAATTGGTATAGTGCGGCAACAACCCAATCAGAGGTCACGTGCTGTTCTACAGGTGCAAGCTGTTCTACAGTAGCGTTCATGGAAAAACTCCAAAATGTATAAATCTAGTGGAAAAATGAAGGCGCATATTCTAGCCTGAAATTGCATATTAAGCGAGAACCCTTTTCTTGCAAGCTTAAAGGAGCTTATTTTGAGTAATGATCGTCGAATACCTGCATTAACGCCATGTGCGGGACGTTGTTCTACGGTTTTTGGTGATCATGTCTGTCGTGGTTGTCGACGTTTTGACCATGAAGTGATTCAGTGGAATACGTATACACCAGCGCAGCAACATGCTGTATGGAAAAGATTAGACATCCAGTTAGACCAAATCTTGATTCCAATGCTTCCAAATGCGGATGCACGCCATGTTGAAGGATTTGTGTTGTCTAAACGTGTCCGCTTAATGCAAGACGCCTCGATTGGTCGAAAATTATACCATGCTTTAAAAATTTGTGAAAAACACCGTCAGTTTGCTGAAGAAAGTGGACTTGGCATTCCACAAAAACAGGTCAAACCGTTATGGGATGAATTTGAACGACGTATTTTGGCATTGGCAAAGGCCAGTTATGAACTGGCTTGGTTGCGTGCAGACGGCATTCATCACAGTTTAGTGCAGATGATTTTAGAAGACTAAAATGGATTGTGATTTCTTGGTAATGTCAGCTAAAAACCCAGATTGCCAAAGATGGACGAACTCTGAATCAACCTTAAACTTGCAACAGTTGAATTAATTTAAATAGCAATTGTTTATTTTGTTGGGGTACATCTATGGACAGTTGCATTATCTGTCGGGGCAGCAATTGCTGTAATGCAATCGACACGTTGCATTCACCCACCTGCTGGTGCAAATCCTTTGGTTATTTTATTGACCGCCAATACTATTCATTATGACTGGTCATTCTTAATTTTTCCTGTGCTTGTTGGGGTAGTGTTATTGGTTTTGATTGCTCGGTTTGTCAATAATATTCAAAACAAGCAAAAATGGCCAAGTTATGCTCTGGCTATAACTGAAACAAAATCTTTGTAATAAAAAATCCCAGCAGGTTAAATGCTGGGACTTATCAATATGATCATGTAATTAAAGCTGATGTTGCAAACGATATTGAACTAGTTCTTCGATGGTGATAATGGTCAATTGATGGGTTTGTGCATAAGTAAAAACCTGCATGCCTGATGCCATTGTGCCATCTGGATTGGTCAGTTCACAGAGTACGCCACTGGCTTTAAGCCCCGCTAAACGAGCCAAGTCAATGGTTGCTTCTGTATGACCTCGGCGGCTTAGAACGCCACCATCACGGGCGCGCAGTGGAAACACATGTCCAGGGCGATTTAAATCACTTGCTACAGCACCATCTTTGATTGCTGCCTGAATGGTTGTTACACGATCTTTGGCTGAAACGCCAGTGGTAACGCCTTGGGCTGCTTCGATGGTTACAGTAAAAGCTGTCCCAAATTGGCTTGAGTTATGCTGAACCATCGGTGGAAGTTCAAGATGATCTGCAAGTTCTTCAGTCAGACAAAAGCAGACAATGCCTGAGCCATCACGAATCATACGTGCCATGGTTTCAACATTGAGTGTTTCGGCTGCAATAATTAAGTCTGCTTCGTTTTCACGATCAAAATCATCCATGACCAATACAGGTTTGCCATCACGAATATCTTGTAATGCCTGTTGAATACGAATTTCGGCAGCAGGAAGGGTAGAAAAGAAAATTTCAGGTTGAATTAAACTAGGCATTTGAAACGCTCTCGTAAATACGGTTGAACATTTCAGGACTGATGAGAAATGGGGGCGTAGCTATAGAGTAGATTACTCTATTGTTAAACGTCGTCTTCTTCCATCCGGACTATACCGTCGGCTTTGGATTTTCACCAAATCTGCTTTTTATTGAAAAAAATACATTAAAAAGCTCGCGGGCTTGCTTTTGAAAAGCTTACCGCCGGTGGGGAATTACACCCCGCCCTGAAGCGATGTGGTTTTATTATAGTCATGTTTTTGAATGAAAAGATGTATTTTTATATAAAAATAGTTGTAAAAAATTGCATAAAAGTGGAGCGAAATTTGAATAAAAAATCCCGCATCAAAGTGTGCGGGAATTTTTTAAGCCACCTGAACTGGAATACAGTTTGCAGTGTGGTTGACTGTATTATCTGGGTTGGCATAAACCAAACGTGGCTTGTGTGCATCGGCCTCTTGTTCGGTAAAGTCACCAAATGTTGCAATAATGACAATATCGCCCACTTCTGCCTGATGTGCAGCGCCACCATTGACAGAAATAATGCCAGAATTGTCTTCACCACGAATCGCATAAGTTGTAAAACGCTTGCCATTGGTCACATTCCAAACATGAATTTCTTCATATTCACGAATGCCTGCCAAATCCATGAGTACACCATCAATAGCACAAGAGCCTTCGTAGTGTAATTCTGCATGGGTGACAATGGCACGATGAATTTTACATTTTAATAAACGCGATAGCATGAAAGCGTCTCCTAACGGACACATCTAAACGATGTGTTGATCTTCTCTTTAAGCAAAATGCATGATCATGCTGTTTAAAGTTAAACAACATAAGACAAGAGGGGATCAAGAAAATTTAAGTGGATTTGTATGCGTTGATCTGATTCATGGCTTGGGAAACCTGTCCATCAACCAAGAGACTGACTTTAGAAAGCGCATGATCAAGAGCAGCATCAATTAAGTCTTGCTCACTTTTAGGTGCTTTACCTAAAACATGACCAGAAACTCGATCTTTTGCACCGGGATGCCCGATCCCAATACGTAAACGGTGAAAGTTTGCACCAATATGAGGAACAATATCACGTAAACCGTTATGACCACCGTGACCACCACCTGTTTTGAGGCGGATAACACCTGGGTTCATGTCGAGTTCATCATGAGCAATGAGAATTGCTTCAGGATTGATTTGATAGAATTTGGAAAAGGGGACAACACTTTGACCAGAACGGTTCATAAATGTCGTTGGAAGTAATAGACGGACATCGTGACCTTCTATATTTCCGCGCCCGCTGATTCCATAAAATTTTGGATCAGACTTGAGTGTAATGCCATAGCGGTCAGCGAGTTGTTCAACAAACCAAAAGCCAGCATTATGTCGAGTTTGGGCATACTCCTTTCCAGGGTTGCCCAAACCAACAATGAGCGAAATTTTATTCACGAAACTACGCTCTCAAACACAATTAAGCACGTTTGAAGTCAGCGTGCATAGGTGTGTTTTTAGCAGGGTGACGTTGTAACGCTTGGATTTTAACGTTTTCAACTTTGTCGCCTACTTTGATTTCTACAACTTCTTCAAAGAAAGCATTGTTTTCTAATGCTTTTACAAGTTCACGAAGTTCTAAAGTTACAGTTACAGGCTCAGCATTACCACCATAGATGATAGCAGGAACAAGTGCTTCGCGGCGAAGGCGGCGGCTCGCACCTTTCCCTTGTTTCTCTTCAGCACGTGCTTGAGCGTTTAATACGAAATTAGCCATGAGATATCCTCATTAAGTTACGGTAAAACTAGATTTGCGACCAATCTAGTGATAGAAAGCCCCGCATTATAGCAGGGCTTTTGGGAAAAAGCGCTAAGTTTTATAAATAGCTGTCAAACATTGCACTGATTGATTCTTCGTTGTTAATACGACGAATTGTTTCAGCAACCATGCTTGCAACAGAAACTTGGCGGATTTTACCTAATGCAATTGCTTCGTCAGAAAGAGGAATTGTGTCTGTTACCACTAACTCATCAATGACAGAATTGCGTAAATTGTCAATTGCTTTACCTGAAAGCACAGGGTGAGTTGCATAAGCAACAACACGACGAGCACCAAATTGTTTTAGTGCATCAGCTGCTTTACAAAGCGTACCAGCAGTATCAACCATGTCATCGACGATAACGCAATCACGATCTCTTACGTCACCAATAAGGTGCATCACTTGAGATTCGTTCGCTTTTTGACGACGTTTGTCAATAATTGCTAAATCGATATCGCCCATTTGTTTTGCAACTGCGCGAGCACGAACAACCCCACCTACGTCAGGTGAAACAACCATCAGGTTGTCATGTTGTTGTTGACGAAGATCAGCAAGTAGTGCAGGTGTACCATAGATGTTATCGACAGGAATGTCGAAGAAACCTTGGATCTGGTCGGCGTGAAGGTCGATCATCACAACTCGGTCAATACCTACAGTAGTAAGCATATCCGCAACCACTTTAGCAGTGATTGGTACACGAGCAGAACGAGGACGACGGTCTTGACGAGCGTAACCAAAGTAAGGAATAACAGCTGTAATACGGCCAGCACTTGCACGGCGTAAAGCATCAGCCATAACCAGAATTTCCATCAGGTTATCATTGGTTGGTGCGCAAGTCGGCTGAACAATAAAAACGTCTTTACCACGAACATTTTCTGTAATTTCTACAGCAATTTCACCATCAGAAAAACGTGAAACAGCAGCAGAGCCTAAAGGAATGTGTAAGTGACTTACGACTTTTTGAGCGAATTGTGGATGAGCATTTCCACTAAAAACGACAAGATTGGGCATGAAGCACCCTTGGCGGTTGGTATGTGTTTAGAAGAATATGGCAGGGGCGGCTGGATTCGAACCAACGGATGGCGAGATCAAAACCCGCTGCCTTACCACTTGGCGACGCCCCTAATATGTGGCAGAACTTTAAAGTTTTTATCTTGTTTTGTCAAGGAAAAATGACAACTTCAAGAAAATCTTTGCTTGTTCTGTCTTTTGAATAACTGGCAGGGGCGGCTGGATTCGAACCAACGGATGGCGAGATCAAAACCCGCTGCCTTACCACTTGGCGACGCCCCTAAATTTAGATTCTTGCAATGGCAGGGGCGGCTGGATTCGAACCAACGGATGGCGAGATCAAAACCCGCTGCCTTACCACTTGGCGACGCCCCTAATATGCAAAAATCAACAGATGATGGCAGGGGCGGCTGGATTCGAACCAACGGATGGCGAGATCAAAACCCGCTGCCTTACCACTTGGCGACGCCCCTAACTTGTAATGCTAAATTGGTTTAGTAGAGACTGATCTAAACTATTGACCAAGTAAGATTTACAAGGCGAATGATTTAAAACGGACTCAACATCCATATTTGCAGTTACTTCAACAAAAACACAAGCACCTGTACCTGTAAGTTTTGCAGTTCCGAACTGGTCGAGATACTGCATCGCTTCATTTACTTCTGGGTATAAACTTCTTGCAAGTGGCTCAAAGTTATTTCCAAAAATCGATGGCGTTTGCTGATAGGCGCAAAATTTAGTTTGCTTGGAATCTCTTGTCAATGTTTTTTGTGAAAAAAGCAGTTGAGTGCTGATAAAACAATCAGGTTTAAGCACAATGAACTGTTTTTTAGGCAGATTGATGAAAGTTAGGTGTTCGCCAATGCCTTCAGCCCATGCATTTTTTCCATGAACAAAAATTGGCACATCTGCCCCAAGCTGAACAGCAAGCGCAGCCAGTTGATTGTTATTTAATCCACATTGCCAAAGTTGGTTGAGGACAATCAAGGTCGTGGCGGCATTGGATGACCCACCTCCCAAACCTGCTCCCATAGGAATATTTTTTTCTAATCGGATATTTAATCCACAATAATGCGTTGCATGAGGCTTGATACATTGAGCTGCTTTGTAGATCAGATTATTTTCAACTTCAACCGAAGAAAGACCCTCTAATGAGATATTATCTGTGCTTAAAGGTGTGAATTCTAACCAGTCATACAGGTCAATGAGCTGAAAAATGGTCTGTAATTCATGGTAACCATTGGCACGTTGACCTGTAATATGTAAGAACAGGTTGAGTTTGGCAGGAGATGGGACACGGATCATAAATAAAAAAATTTAACGATTCTGAATCACCATTGTAATACGATTTTCTTGTCCATTTTCGAGAAGTTGCTTCAAAACAAGTTTATTGGGTAATTTGAGTTGATTGTTATAGCTGAGGTTGGCTTGCCATCCATCCTCAATAAACTGTGTTGGTCGTTGTTCTGTATCATATTGAATTTTTGCATTTTGTGTCGCTGGTTTAGCCTGTACCCATTGAACAAGATAAGTAATCGGAGCTTGCCAACCTGTCGCTTGTGCTAATAGCTCTTCTGCGGTTGTTGCGGTAATAGTTCCAGTTTTTGAACTGGTGAGACTCACTTGACCTGGTTGTCCTTCGATATGGGTTTTCCCGATACCGAGTGCGCCCGTGAGGTCAATTTCAAAATGATCTTGTTGTTGTTGCCATGTAAAAAATGCACTTCCTGATTGTTGCGGGGTGCGTACACCAATTTTGCCTTCAAGTTCAAACTGGTTCGTTGGGTTTAGTGCATCGGATGATTGTGGTATTTGTGATGTTGACGTTGTAACTTTTTGATAGTGTTGGCAACCTGTTAAAAAGAGGCTACTACTGGTAAATAAACCAAGACAAAATTTAGTGAATTGCTGCATGATGGGACAGACTCGTTTTATGTTGTGAAGGCAAAAGTAAGCTATGGAGCTGTATAACTTGTGGGTTATCTGGGAAACTTTGTTGTAGTTGTTGTAACAATGTATTAAAACGCTGTACGTCACCTTGCAAATAAAGCGATTTCGCTAAACGAATGCCTGTACTGGCATTATTGTTAAGCTCATAGGCTTTCTCTAATGCAGGAATCGCAGATTTAAAATCGTTTTGTAAAAATGCGATAAATCCAAAAGTATCCAAAATAGATGCCTGATCTGGCGCATAGTCTAAAGCATGTTCGACATAGCGTCGGGCATCCTCTAAACGGCGGTTTTGAAGTGCCAGTGTATAGGCATAGGCATTGAGATAAGTTGGGCTGTTGGGTTCAATGGATAGGAGCTTATTTAGATCTTTTTCTAAGCGTTCCTGATCCTGATAAGGGTCGAGAAAGAGTACTTGTGTATATAACAAATCAGGATCATCCGGTAAGTTGTGGATGGCTTCGTCTAATAATTCAATTGCAGCTTGTTTATGATGCGTCTTTTTTAAGATATCTGCCTGTAATTGATAGAGAAAGCTGGCATGTTGTGGATAGTTAACCCGTTCTTGGGTTAAAAAGCGCAAAGCATCGCTGAGTTTGTCTTCTTTATCGTAAATACTCACCAGATTGCGTCTTGAAACGGTATATAAACTGCCATCTACAAGCCGATAGTAAGTTTTTGCTGTTTCATAATGTTGTTTTCGTTCGGCATTCACCGCCAAATAATAGTAAGCATCATTTTGATATTGAGAGGAATCTTTGAGCTGTAACAGGAATTGCTCAGCCTGATCATAACGCTTTAAGTCAATACTGGTTAAGCCCGCAATAAAGATGGCTTCGTCTGCACTTGGCCATGTGCGAATAATATATTCAAACTTCTTTAGTGCGAGTTCTGGCTGTTCAATTTTAATCAGATATTTTGCTTCGGCCAGATGGACTTCGAGGTTATAACGATGTTTTTTACTGGATTTTGCATACCAGTCAAGAGTCGCCTGTTGGTTGCCAGATGCTTCGAGCAAATTCGCTTTGAGTAAAATAAAACTGGTGACATTCGGGCGTTTTCTTAAAGCCTTTTGAATATTTTTGAGGGCAGATTCTAGTTCACCATTTTGTGCTTCGAGACTGGCAATAAATACCAAAATGGATGGGTTGTTACGCGCTTTACTTTTGCGTAGAGTGTTTAAAAGAATATTTCGATCTGTCGGTGAGTCTGGTGCAATTCCGGCTAAAATTTCGGCTAAATCTGCATCTGGATCAATATTCAAAATTTTATCGAGTGTAGAGGCGGTCATCTCATATTTATGCGTTTTTAGCGTAATATGCGCCAAATAAAAGAGTGCAGGTACGTCCTTTGGGTCTTGTGTTACCCACTGTGATGCAATATCGAGTGCTGCATATAAGTCATTTTCATCCAGCGCAATATCGAGCGCTCGTTGCTTTGCTACAGTTGAATTGGTGTGAATTGCAAGGACGGTATAGTTGTGTAATGCGGTTGCGGGTTGTTGATATTGTAAGGCAAATTCCGCAATCATCGCTTGCTTGAGTGGCTCAGGGTTATAGTGTGTTGTTGTATTTTGAGCATAACTATTGGGATAAGCACATAACACTATGCTACCTAGCATGAAGATTGTGCTAGAATATTGTCGAATAAACAGAGCGGAATGTTGCCAAATTGTTTGTTGCAAAATTTCTTTATCCAAATCTTTATGCTTATTATGACACCGATGACGCACAATAGCACTTGCATAATTTTAGTGAAATGATGATCTGACATGACGTTTTATGCCATAGGTGTCAACCATCAAACAGCCTCAGTCGAGTTGCGCGAGCGTATTGCTTTTAATGCAGAACGCTTGAGTTCTTTATTGTCTGAACAGGACAGCCAAAGTCAATTGAATGATTTGGTCGTGGTATCTACCTGTAATCGTACAGAGATTTATGCCATGACTGAACATGCAGACATCTTATTGAATTGGCTAGCCCAAACCAATGACATTGATGTTAATCAATTGTTTAATCATGTATACCGTTATGACAATATTCAGGCGGTCACGCACTTAATGCGTGTTGCGAGTGGCCTTGATTCTCTGATGCTCGGAGAACCGCAAATTTTAGGACAAGTCAAATCTGCATTGTCTTTGGCGAAAACAGCAGGGACTGTATCGAGTAACCTGAACCGTATTTTTGAATATGCATTTTATGCCGCAAAGCGTGTTCGCTCTGAAACAGCAGTCGGAAGTCATGCCGTTTCAATGGGTTATGCCGTTGCACAGTTGGCATCGCAGGTGTTTAGCCACCCTGAAAAACTTGTGGTCATGATGGTTGCTGCTGGGGAAATGAATACGCTGGTTGCAAAACATATGGCGGACATTGGGGTCGCAAAGATTCTTATTTGTAACCGTGGCCGTGAACGTGCAGAAAAGTTAGCACAGGAAATTACCCCATTTGTAGATGTCGAAATTATTCCTTTTGATGCTTTGGCGGATAATTTGTATCGTGCTGATGTTATTTCAAGCTGCACAGGAAGTTTGCATCAGGTTATTTCTTATCAGGATGTTAAAACGGCATTAAAGAAGCGTCGTTATCAACAAATGTTGATGGTCGATTTGGCCGTTCCGAGGGATATAGACCCTAAAGTTGAAGGTTTGGATGGTGTCTACTTATATGGTGTAGATGATTTACAAACCGTGATTGATGAAAACTTAGCACAGCGTCGTCAGGCGGCAGTTGAAGCCGAAGTGATGGTGAATCAGCTTGCGACACAAATGTTGACGCAAGAAAAAATCCAGGGTGCATCAGGAATTATTCAACACTACCGTATGGCAGGTGAGGCAGCACAACAAGCAGAACTTGAACATGCGCTTCAGTGTTTAAATGATGGTCAGGATGCAGCGCAAGTTTTACAGGCATTTTCACATCGTTTAACTCAAAAACTTTTACATCCAACGTCTATTTTGTTGAGAGAAGCCGCACAGGCAGAAGACCCTGAACAATTTGAATGGATGCAAGAACACTTACAGGATATTTTAAAAGTACAGCGACAGCCAAAACATAAGAAATAAAGCTGTTTAAAAAAAAGTGACTGCCTGGTCATTTAATTAGGAAACGTTTTTCTAATTTATCATATTGATTTGTAAAAATAAAAAATAGAATAAAGTTCACTCGGGTTTTGAAGCGGACTAGCGTTATTGGTTATTTATTTTGCTTGAGTATAATAAATCGGGTAATACCTAAAATCTCCGAAAGGGATATTGGCTGATTTTAAGTTTTCATATCTTAGGTTGTATATCATCCATATCATTGAGTTCGAGGAGATTATTATGAAAACTCCCCACGATTTTAGTCATTTACTGGCACAAGCTTCTCCTTTTGTTCATCGTGGTCGCGATTATCAACAACGTGTGTTGAATAAAGTGATGAATCACATGAACCATACCACCGAGCATGTTTTAGATTATTTACCTGAGCAGCTTAAAATTGATATGAAAGGTATTTCTGTGGGTGTGTTTGATGGTGAATTTGAAGATGCCAAAACGCAGCGTCAATATTTACGTCGTCATGGTGTGCATAAATTATTGATTCCTGCCTATCAGCGTATTTTTTTCCATTAAGTTATGATGAAAAAATGATGATGATAAAAGGGTGAATTTTGGTTTCACCCTTTTTTATGGCTTAGGAAATCAGCCTTAAACTAATTTTTTTGGTTAGCTCATTTAATTGTAGACGTAAATTAAATGTTTCCTGTAAGGATTGCGGGCGTTTCATTTTCAGTTTTAAATATTTTTCTTGTAATGCAAGTGCATTGTCCGTTGCAAAGTTAAATGCCTGCTCTGGTGTTTCAATTAAATTCAGCATGTTGGTTCGCTGTAAAACATCGGCCAGGTCTTCTCTAAAGGCATAGCAAGCCCCCAGTGTATAATAAATCGCACGTTCTTGATCTTCTGGAAGTTTTTCAAAAATTTGATTGAGTGTTGCAAGCACTTCGGCCAGTAGTTCTTCTTGCTGAATATAAGCCCGTAACTGTTCAAATTGTGGATACAAAAACGGGTGGCAAATTAATAATGCAACCGCAAAATCTTCATCCCGAGTACGAATGTTAAAAGACAGTGATGCATCGTTGCTGACTTGTGGAGTGAAGCGTTTGCCTAAACCTAATTTTTCACGAAAGGACTGGGTCAACAGGTAGCGATAAGAGCCTTGTTGTGGAAGTAATGCCGTGAGCTGGCGTAATTCTCCCATCACCTGACTTTTACCTTCGGGTGTCGAAACGTCATGTTGTTGCGAAAGTAGCGCAAATAAAAAGTCTGAAAGTAGCGGTGCTTGCTGCCAAAGTTGCTGGAATTTTTCAATGCCTTCCTGACGGATGAGGGAGTCAGGGTCATGTTCATTTGGCAAAATAAAAAATTTGAGTTCCCGACCATCGTTAAGTAACGGTAGGGCAATTTCTAAGGTGCGTTTTGCCGCTTTTTGTCCTGCTGCATCACCATCAAAGGCAATGGTAATTCGGTGATTACGCTTAAAGAGTAAATTGAGATGTTCAGTATTACTTGCTGTACCTAGAGTTGCGACTGCACCCGAAATCCCCGCTTGTTGTAGTGCAATAACATCCATATAGCCTTCGACTAGAAACCAGTCTTGAGCCTTGCTCTTTGTGCCTTCATATAGACCATAAAGTAGCTGATTTTTATGAAAAACTTCGGAATCTGGCGAGTTAATGTATTTAGGTTTGATCTCGTCATTTAAGGCACGACCACCAAAACCAACCACACGCCCTTTGGTGTCACGAATGGGGAAAATCACCCGATCGCGCAACAAATCAAAGTCCCGTCCTGTGTCACTGGTTCGAATTAAACCGAGTTGCTTTAAACCATCAATATCAGAAGGAAAAGCATGCTCAAGATGTTGCCAATCTTCGGGTGCATAACCAAGTCGCCAGTTTTGCACGGTTTCTTGGCTTAAGCCACGTTGTTTAAAGTAGCGTTGAGCGTTCTGACTTTTGGGCAATTGTTGTTGGTAGAACACAGCCACATTTTCGAGTAGGTCGTATAAGTTGCCTTCTTGTGTTTGTGGTGGCTCAAAGTTAAATGTTGGATCTGCTAAGAATGGATCAAAATAGAAATCTGGAGAAATCTCACTTGTTTGTGGGGCTTCAGGTGCATCCACATGTGGTTGTGATGCAGATGGTGCAGTGGCTTCGGTGTGAAGTGTTTTTTTATAGGTAAGTTTTTTACTGTCCTGATTGTCTTTAGGTAGCTCGATACCTGTTTGACTGGCTAAGTCTTTCATCACATCGATAAAACTACGGCTATCAATGTCCATTAAAAATTTAATGGCGTTACCATTCGCCTGACAACCGAAGCAGTGATAGTACTGTTTATCACGGTAGACGTGGAAAGATGGGGATTTTTCTTGATGAAAAGGGCAACAGCCTGAATATGTTCGACCTGTTTTTTTAAGTTTCACACGTTGACCGATAAGATCAACCAAATCGGTACGATCTAAGATTTGATCAATGGTCTGTTGAGGAATCGCCATAAAACGTAAGCCGCACTAAAAAGAAGCCAAATAAAAAAGCAATGTTATCACATCTCAAGCATGCAGATGCGAGTCTGAGCTTGGATTGATGAGGCAAAAGAAAAAGGCAAGTTTTGAACTTGCCTTTACTTCAAACAAAAGTTGATTTAGTTATGTTCTGGTTTATCCAGCAAACCAAAGCTTAGGCGATTTGTCCAGCTACGTTTTGGTTTTTCAACTTCGGTTTGCGGTGCAGTTTGACTCACAGGTGCTGCTTGTGGTGTTTCTGCTGCATCACTGTCAGATTTACCCAGTAAGCCAAATGAAAGGCGGTTGGTTAAACTGCGTTTTGGTTTTTCAGCTTCAGTTTGTGGTGCTGCCTGACTGACAGGTGCTGCTTGTGGTGCTTCTGCTGCATCATCGCTGTCAGACTTGCCCAGTAAACCAAATGAAAGGCGGTTGGTTAAACTGCGTTTCGGCGCTGTTGAATTGGCATCGTTCGCTTGGACTGCGTTTTCATCGCTTCGACCCAAAATACCCAAAGTGAGCTTATTGACCCAACTGCCTTCATGACGTGCAGCAGCCAAGTTCACTGAGCCGTTTGATTTAACCAGTTGCGGGTAGTTCAGTTTTAAAATATCAATATATTGTTGTGCTGTCGCGTTATCGCCAAGTTTGCCATAGCTATAAGCAACAGTTGCAAGTGCTTCTGGAATTTGTGGCGTTTGAGGGTAATGTTCAACGACCCACTGACCGCGTTGTGCTGCGGCAACCCATGCTTTACGTTCAATGTTGAAACGAGCAGCTTCCATTTCGTGTTCTGCAAGTTCCTGATTGATGTATTTCATACGCAAAGCGGCATCAACAGAATACTGGCTAGACGGGAAACGACGAATCAAGTCTACAAAGTTTTGATATGCATTTTTTAAATAGCTGACATCTCGATGAGACTGTTTTAATGAGGTATAGCGAATAATACCGTCATAGTTTTGTTCCATGTTTGCCACACCACGTGCGTAGTAAGCATAAGCAACTTGAGGGTGATCTGGATTTAAACGAATAAAACGGTCAGCAGCAGCTACGACACCTGGATAATCTTTTTGTTGGAATTTTACATAGATTAAGTCAAGTTGTGCTTGCTGAGCATGTGATCCTGTCGGGAAATAGGTATCAAGCGCTTGGAGATTTTTTGTCGCCTCGGTATATTGACCTTTATTTAAGGCTTTTTGTGCTGAATCAAAATAGGCTTGTTCAGATACGCGTGGTCCAAGATCGGTGACTTCTTTTTTTGATGGATTACTGCTACAGCCCACAAATGTACATGCAATGCCTAAAGAAATAGCAAGCATCGTAACTTTATAACGTGGTAGCGACATAAAAATTCCTCAGTTAATACGGGCAATGAGCTACAATGGCAATATTAAACCATTATTGTCTTAATGAGCCAAATGACTTCAACACAATCTTCTCATTCTAATTTCACTGAAACAGATTTCAATTTACTTGAAGATGCTGAGGATGCAGATAATCATAATTCGTCCGCAACTGCAACACATTTATCGTTGCAATTTCAGTTGGATGATACGTATATCGGGCAACGCATAGATCAAGTCGCTGCAACGGTTTGGTCGGAATTTTCCCGTGAAAAACTGAAACAGTGGATGAAAGACGGTTATTTACTGGTGAACGGTAACAAAATTAAACCAAAATATCGCTGCGAGGGACAAGAAGTATTGACCCTTGATGTTGAACTTGAGGTGCAAACCACCAGCCAGCCTGAAAATATTCCACTCGATATTGTTTATGAAGATGACGATATTATTGTGATCAATAAACCTGTCGGCATGGTGGTACATCCGGGTGCGGGCAATCCTTCGGGAACATTGGTCAATGCCTTGCTTTATCATTTTCCGAAAGCGGCTGAGCTATCTCGTGCAGGGTTGGTACATCGTATTGATAAAGACACCAGTGGTCTGTTAGTCGTTGCGAAAAACTTGGAAGCACAGTTTTCTTTAACCAAGCAACTGGGCGATAAATCTGTTTATCGAGTGTATGACTTGGTGGTGTATGGCAACATCGTTGCAGGTGGAACCATTGATGAACCGATCAAGCGCCATCCTGTTGACCGTGTAAAAATGGCAGTCCTTCCGGGCGGGCGCGATGCAGTAACGCACTATAATGTTAAAGAGCGTTTTCAGCATTTTACCCGTGTACAGGCACAGCTTGAAACAGGACGTACACATCAGATTCGTGTGCACTTTACTTATATTGGTTATGGCTTGGTTGGTGACCCTGTTTATATGAGTCGTGTGCGTGTTCCTGCGGGCGCATCAGAACGCCTGGCAACAACATTACGTGGTTTTCGCCGTCAGGCATTACACGCTGCAAAATTGGGCTTGATGCATCCACGCACTCAGGAACAAATGTTGTTTGAAGCACCCTGGCCTGAAGATTTTGCAAACTTGGTACAAGTGTTGCGTGAAGAAAATCAGGCATATTAAGTGTTGTGGACGATTCATTATATGATCTGTGCAGTTGTACAGCATAAATAGTTAATCGTCCTTCAATTGTATGGATGAAATAAGCGAAGCTGAATAATTGTTTGTGAAAAGGAGTGGGAAAATGCAATTTGTAGAAGGCTTACCAAAAGGGGTATATGTTGGACAGACACGAGTTCAGCATCCTCAATGTTTGCCGAGTTCCCAGTCTGATTTAACAGGCTTTAATTTGGCGTTACATGTGCAGGATGATGCAGCACGTGTGCAACGGCATCGTATGCAGTTATTACAAGATTTTGCACCTTACGGTGTGCAAAAACTGACCTGGATGACACAAACTCACAGCACCATTTGCCATACGGTCAATCAACAGGTGTATTTTGAGCCTTTGGTTGGCGATGGCTTGGTGACACAGCAGAAATCCCATGCAATTTTGATGATGACTGCTGATTGTTTGCCCGTAGTTTTGGGGAATGCTGCGGGAACAGAAGTTGCCAATTTACATGCGGGTTGGCGTGGACTGGCAGGCGGTATTATTGAAAATACCATTGCCACCATGCAAACGCCGCCAACATGGGCGTGGCTTGGAGCGTGTATTAGCCAGCCAAGTTTTGAAATTGGTGCAGAAGTCAAACAGGCATTTTGTGAAAAGTATCCTTTAGATTTTGCCTTCCAAGAAGGAAAGCAAGTGGGAAAATATTATGCCGACTTATATGCAATTGCCCGTTATATATTGGGACAACATGGCGTAAGTGTAGTGTTAGGTGGGCATGAATGTACCTTTGCCCAAAATGAGGACTATTTTTCGTATCGACGTAATGCAAAAACAGGGCGCATGGCGACATTCGTGTTTATGCAATAAAACATGATAAAATACACAGGTTTTTGACCATTGATCTCCAATTATGTCTGTGCAACCAAAAAAACTTGCCATTGTTTACCATAGTCCCTATGGGCATACCGCCAAAGTGGCGCGATATATCGCAGAGGGCGCAGAGAAAATGGGAGTCAGTGTTCATCTGATGTCGATTGAACACATAGATTGGGATGCTCTTGATCAGGCACATGGCATTATTTGGGGAAGTCCAACTTATATGGGCAGCGTCACAGGCGCATTTAAAGTGTTTATGGATTCAACTTCTAAACGCTGGATCAACCGTTCATGGCAAGGCAAACTTGCCGCAGGCTTTACCAACTCGGGCGGATTAAGCGGCGATAAACTTTCTGTTTTACAACAAATTAATTTATTTGCCATGCAACATGGCATGTTGTGGGTGGGGTTACCTTTGCTTTCTACAGGGCAAAAAGAAACCGATTTAAACCGTTTAGCCAGCCATTTGGGTTTAATGACTCAGTCAAATAATGCACCTGTTGAAATTACCCCACCACAGGGCGATTTAGACACCGCACTTTGGTTTGGTGAATATGTTGCCTTGATGTTGAATCGACTGCATTAATTTTTGTAAATACTAAATAAAACAATATCTTGCATGGATTTGTTGTAATGAGTGATGTCCTTATTGTTTGGAATCACTCAATTTTATAAAACATGCCAAGCATCGTTTGCAGATCATGCGTCATTATAAGGTGTGCGTTGCAAGCATTTGTGAAATTTTAAAAAACCAAGCTTTTTTAAATCTTCCGTTTGTCGAGTTGCCGTGCCAATTGATCACCGATGGCTTGCACAAACATTACCAGAACCACCAATACCACAATCACTGCAAGCATAATTTCTGTGTCAAAGCGTTGATAACCATAGCGATAGGCGACATCACCCAAACCACCTGCACCAATTGCGCCTGCAATTGCCGATGAATTAATCATGGTGACAAGGGTCACGGTAAACCCAGCCACAATGCCCGGCAATGCTTCGGGCAATAACACATGCCAGATAATTTGTTTGCGGTTACAGCCCATCGCCTGAGCAGCTTCAATTAGCCCATGATCGACCTCCCGTAAACTGACTTCTGCAATACGAGCAAAAAAAGGCGTTGCAGCAAGTGATAAAGGCACAATAGCGGCCCACACGCCATAACTTGTCCCGACAATGAGGCGGGTTAGTGGAATGAGTGCCACCATTAAAATAAGGAAGGGCACAGAACGGGTGACATTAATCAACCAGCCAATGGGTTGATTGATTTTGCTAGAGGGATAGATTCCTTGTGGAGAGGTGATGACTAACAAAATTGCGAGTGGTAGCCCAAGCAATAAGGCAACCAATGCAGATACTCCCACCATTAATAGTGTATCGATGGTTCCTATGATGAGTAGTTCAAAGAGTTCTTGCATAGCCTAAAACCTCTAGTGATCTTGTTGGTGTGTTGGATGAAAGTGCATCTAGAGACACGAGTTCTGTGGTTGGAACGCCAAAGATGACTTGCCCTAAAATACGTTGCTGAATTTGGTCGACTTGGCTATGTAGTACATAAATTGGTGCTTGAAACTGGTTGAAATATGCTGATAAATCAAATGGATTTTGAATATCATGAACATAGCGGAGTTTAAAGATTTGGTGTGTGGTTTCAGCATTTGGGGCCGTTGATAGTGCAAAGGGCAGATCACGCTGTTGAACGTTTAATAATTCTTGGGTGATTTTTTGTTGTGGCTGCGAAAATACTGACCAAACCGCACCAGATTCGACAATTTCACCATGATCAATCACCACTACTTCATCGCAAATATCCCGAATGACCTGCATTTCATGGGTAATCAACACAATGGTAATGCCAAGTTCCTGATTAATTTTTTTGAGCAATGCCAAAATTGTTGCGGTACTTTCAGGGTCAAGCGCTGATGTTGCTTCATCACACAGTAAAATTTCAGGTTGATGTACCAACGCTCGTGCAATACCGACCCGTTGTTTTTGTCCGCCTGAAAGTTGGGCAGGGTATTGCTGTGCTTTATGGCTGAGTCCAACCAATGCCAGAACCTGTTCAACTTGGGCATTGATTTCAGCTTTTTTCACGCCTGCAATTTTTAAAGGCAAAGCAACATTTTCCCAAACGGTTTTGGCAGACATTAAATTAAAGTGCTGAAAAATCATGCCAATATGTTGTCGGGTTTGAATGAGCTGTGCATGGTTAAAGGTGGTCAACTCTTGTTGGTGAATATGAATCGTTCCCGACGATGGTTGCTCCAGACCGTTTAAGGTACGCAGGAGTGAAGATTTTCCTGCGCCACTACGCCCGATAATGCCAAAAATATGTCCTTCAGGAATATCCAGATTGATTTCTTTTAAGGCATGAACCTGTGTTGTATCTTGCCCTGAATAGTATTTGTTCAGATTGCGAATTCGAATATGTGGGGTTTGAAACCCGACTTGTGAACCAAAGCTAACCATCGTTATTCTCCTTTCATTTACCAGCCGGGATACCAAAGACCTGCACCAATCTCTTTGTCTAAAGAGGCTTTCACCAAAGGTGATTTTTGGTAGATCTCTACAAATTTTTGTAAACGCCCACCTTCATCTTTGTAATCTTTGCGTACTACAAAAAGAATGGCATAGCGTTTATCTGCTTTACTGTTAAAGAGGAGCGCATCTTTGGGGTCAATGGTTTTTGCAAGATGCAAATAATGTGGATAGGTAAATGCCAGATCGACATCATCGACCGCGCGGGCAGTTTGTGGGCCTTCGACTTCAACAAATTGCAATTGTTTTGGATTGCTGGTGATGTCTTGAAGCATTGACAAATAATTATTGGGGTCTTTTAGTTCAATCAGCTTGGCTTGTTGTAATAACAGCAATGCACGACCTTCATTGACAGGGTCATTGGGTACAGCGACACGGGCTTTTTGTGGCAGCGCATCTAGGCTTTTATATTTTTTAGAATAAAGCCCGACCAAAGAGGCAGAACCTGCGGCAAAGGGTTTTAACTGATAATGACCTTCTTTAATGGCATTGTCTAAAAAGGGTTGATGTTGGAAAAAGTTGGCATCAATATCGCCATGATCTAAGGTTACATTTGGGGTTTTCCAATCTGAAAATTCAACCAGTTTGACATTTAGACCTTGTTTTTTGGCCTCACTCGCTGCGACTTGCAAGGTGGCTGCAAATGCGGGCGTGATTCCGATCACCAGTTCTTTTTGATCTTGTTTTTGCTTATTCCAAAAATATAAAGCAATGACCAATATAAGGACAACGCCCCCAATAATAGATAGATTTCGTAAAGTATGTTGTTGAGCCATGTTCAATTCCTAAGTCAATGCGTAATCATGTGTGTTATTTGTTGTTTTGGATGGATGATGTTGTCGTGCAGGATGATTCAGTGGTAATTGATCTCCTGTCTGGAAAATTTTGTTGCGTAAAGTTCCAGTTTGATAGGCCGTTTTATAGCGCCCCCGTTGTTGCAGTTCGGGAATAACCCATTGGATAAAATCTTGATGTGACTCTGGGGCAACGGTACGGGTCAGGTTAAAGCCATCAATGCCAGTTTCATCGACTAATGCAATGAGCTGTTCTGCAATTTCAGCACCACTCCCAACAAAGAGTGGATAGCGTCCGCCTAAAACATGTTGTGCTTTTAAATCGGCAGTGGTGATGGATTGTTCTTTAAATTTTTGATTGACTGAAACAATACTGTTACTGGTGCGATAAGGAATGACCTCGTCATCCGCATATTGTGCTAAATCGAAACCAATTGAGCTGGAATAGTGCGCCAATCCTGCTTCGGGGCTAGCATATTGACGATATTCAGCGAATTTTTCCTGTGCTTGTGCATGTGTTGCTGCGGTGACAACGGTAATCCCCACCAAAATTTTAAGTGAGTCGATATCACGACCTTGTTGTTTGGCTTGTGCACGCAAATGCTGTACGTGTTGTTTGATTTTTTCAGGATGATCGCCCCCAATAAAAACACATTCGGCATGGCGTGTCGCAAAAGCTGTTCCACGAGGTGAGGCTCCTGCTTGAAACAGGACTGGCGTGCGTTGTGGTGAAGGCGATACCTGAAAAACACCTTCACTCTGGAAAAAACGACCATGATGATGAATTTGATGTACTTTGCTTGAGTCTGTAAAAATACGCTGTTGTTTATCTACTTTGACGGCATCGTCTTCCCATGAGTCTTGCCAGAATTTATAGCAAAGCTCTAAAAATTCTTCGGCTTGGTCATAGCGTAAGTCGTGATCGGTTAAGCCACTTTTCCCAATCAGACGCTCGGCACTGTCAAGGTAGCCTGTAACGATGTTCCAACCGATGCGTCCTTGCGTTAAATGATCTAGGCTGCCAAAACGTCGTGCCAGTTGATAGGGATGTTCATAACTTAAGTTCACAGTAAGCCCAAAACCCAAGTGTTGTGTTACATGCGCCATTGCTGAAATGAGCGTGGCAGGGTCATGGCTTGGCAATTGTACCGATTCTCTGAGCGTCACATCGAGGTTGTGTTGATAAACATCGTAAACCCCCGTAATGTCGGCAATAAACAGACCATCAAACAGTCCTTTTTCGAGAGTCTGCGCCAGTTCTGTCCAATAACTGAGTTCATGAAAACGGTAGGATTGATCTCGTGGATGTGTCCATAGTCCATGATTAATATGCCCAACACTGTTCATGTCAAAGGCATTGAGTAAGATGTGTTTTTGGGTTGATTGTGTCATTACAATGTCCCCCGCCGTGGTGGCAAAATACGGTTTAAAGCGTAGTTCCCAATAAAATAATATTTCCAGCGTGAGGGGTCATGCAGGGTATGCACACGTGTATTACGCCAGTAAATATCGAGTCCATCACTGCGTTGACTGGCACGGCTGCCTGCCAGCTCAATTAGTTTTGAAGCGGCTTTTAATGCGGTTTCTGTACTATGCGCACGGACTTTTGCAACTTCAATTGAGGCCGTTGCAATATTGTCGGCTGTTGGCTGTGGTTTCGCAGCATCAATTGTGCTGGCTGCCTGTTTGAGTAGCAATTCGGTAGCTTTTACATCTACAGCAACTTGACCCAGTTCATACAGGGTTAAAGGGTCTTGTGTTGCACTGTCGACACCTGCATCAATCCACGGGCGGGCATGTCGAATCCGCTGTTTGGTTTCTTCAAATGCCGCACGAGCAATTCCTGTCTCAATGGCAGCATGGAGAAGCTGTGCAAATGGCCCCACCAGTGTTGGCTGTAAAAAGGCTTCATCAAAAGGAATGACATCAATTGCCTGAACAAAAACCTGATCCAGTTTTACTGAGCCACTGCCTGTTGTGCGCTGTCCAAACCCTGTCCAGTCATCAATAATTTCAAGCCCTTGACTATGGCGGGGGACAAAAGCCAAAAACTCTCGCTCATGCTCATCTTTAACCAAAGTTGGGATGCGATGTGCGAATAGACTGCCAGTACAGTAAAACTTTTCACCTTGAATGATATATCCATCATCTACAGCCTGAATTTTACTGTGTTTTTGTGCAGCATTTCGGGTTTTGAACTCGGCTAAGGCATTGCCAAAACGTGCGCCGTGTAACACCTCTTGATAAAGATGCTGTTGTTGTTCTGGCGTACCTGTATTGCGAAGCACCTCAAGTGCATAATAATGGTTTTGCGGAATTTGCCCGAGCGAACCATCCGCACCACTTAACAAGGCAATGACCTGTGCAACGGTATAGTAAGACACCTCCGCACCGCCAAATTGTCGGGGAACAGTGATCGCCCATAGACCAGACTGGCTAAGTTTCTGAATTTCATCAAAAGGCAAACGACGTTCATGGTCTCGTGCAACGGCATCTTTTCTAAATTGCTGACTTAGTTCATGTGCAATATCTAATGCTTCTTGGTCGGAACGAATCACATGTGCAGAAGGGGCTTGAACGTGATCTTGTGTCCAAAATTCGTGATATGAAGTCATGACTGCTCCTTAAATCCAAGCATGGCGAGCAGGATGGACGCCATTTAAATAATAATTACCCAAAGCGTGATATTTCCAACGCACAGGATCATGTAGTGTGTGAACACGGGCGTTGCGCCAGTGTTGATCGAGGTTGTACTGGCGTAATGAAGAACGACTACCCCCCAGTTCAAGCAATTTTTCAGAAATGGTTAATGCTGCGTGGTGCGCATAGATTTTGGCTTCTGCAACACGAATAGACGCTTCTGCGGCTTGTTGTTCATTAATTTGAGCCAAGGCTTCAAGTTCATCTAAATACGCTGCTGCATCTTCAAGCAACAAAATGGCAGCAGAGAGTAGGACATCGAGTTTGCCCACTTCTTGAATGGTGTATGGTTCCTGAGATGCACGCTCGACATTGGCATCGGCAATGGGGCGGGCTTTACGAATGGTGCTGAGTGTGTCTTGGAAAGCGGCTTCGGCAATACCGACATCAATGGCAACTTGTAATAATTGTGAATATGCGCCACGGGTTGAAACCTGTTGTGTCAAGGGACGTTCATCAAAAACCAATAGCGGATTAACTTGTACATGGTCTAATTTGACGCTGCCGCTAGATGTGGTGCGTTGCCCAAAACCATGCCAGTCATCTAACACTTCAACCCCTTGGGCATGGCGATCCACCAAGACCAACACCACATGACCTTCGGGATGCAGGGCTTTCACGGCTAGCCAATCGGCAAACTGACTACCCGTTGAGTAAAATTTTTCACCTGTTACGCTGTAATGACCATCCTTAATTTCGAGTACAGTTGAAATGGTTTGGGTGTCATGTGTATTGCGTTCTGGGCCACCATTGGCAAGAAATTTTCCGCTTAAAATTTCAGCAAAGACAAATTGTTTTTGTTGTTCTGTCCCGACCAACCGAATTGTGTTTTGCACCCCAAAGCCATTTTGAGGGATTTGTCCCACATTGGCATCGGCTTTGGCCAAAATTCGAAAAATTTGGCTTAAAGTCTTATTGGAAACATATGCACCCCCATATTTTTTCGGCACACGAATGGCAGCCAGACCTTTTGCCGCCAGTTGGGCAATAATGTAATGCGGTAAAATACGTTGTTGATCCCGTAAATTTCGTTGTTCTAAAGCAAGATCTGCAATTTGATACGCTGCATTCAATGCGGCCTGATCGTTTTGTATGGGTGTCGTTTTGGAGTGTATTGATATAGACATGGTTTACCCCTTTAAATGAATAGGTCAACCTTAGTCAAAAATGTTTATCAATAGAAATGAGGAATTTAGGAATCGTTATGAAAAAAATAAAAATGGAATTTTTGAGATGATAAAAAATAAATTAGAAATATAAGATTTTGATAAATATAAAAAATTAATTTTAAAAATTAGATAAAAAAGAATGAAAGCTGAAAAACAAATAAGAATTTCGAAAAAAGATATAACTTCACCATGTGAGCAGGCACAAAAAAAGCCAACAGAGTTGGCTTTGATGATGTATTACTTATGAAACAATCTTGCTTTATCACGTTGCCAGTCACGATCTTTCTCGCTGGCGCGTTTGTCATGTAATTGCTTACCTTTAACCAAAGCAATTTCCAGCTTTGCCAGACGACCTTTCCAGTAACATGCAAGTGGGACACACGAGTAACCTTTTTGGTTCACTGCGCCCATAAGCTGTTCAAGCTGACGACGTGACAACAATAATTTACGGGTTCGAGTCGCTTCTGGGACAACATGGGTCGAGGCAGATAGTAACGGCTGAATCTGGGCACCGAACAAATAAGCTTCGCCATTTTTAAAAAGGACATAGCTTTCGACAAGGCTCATGCGCCCCGCACGTAACGACTTTACTTCCCAGCCTTGTAGTGACAGGCCAGCTTCAAATTTTTCTTCAATAAAATAATCGTGACGGGCACGTTTGTTCTGAGCAATCGTACCGCCATTATTTTTTTTAACTACAACAGTTGCTTTCGCCATAATCAAATCATTCCAAATCTGTGTCTATTGTGCCGTAAACTACGCCTGAGGTGAAGCAATTTCATATTGTTCGCATGGAGTTCCTTCGCTAAAAAACAACTTTTTGCTAAAATGACCGTATTCAAGGTCAAACTAGAGAACATTTGGATGTTTAAAACACGCGTCATTTATCCTGGGACTTTTGATCCAATCACCAGAGGGCATGTTGATTTGGTGGTACGTGCTTCAAAAATGTTTGATGAAGTGGTGGTTGCCATTGCGATAGGGCACCATAAAAATCCACTGTTTTCTTTAGATGAGCGTGTCGCTTTAGCCAAACAATCACTGAGCCATTTAGACAATGTTGAATTTGTCGGGTTTGATGGTTTATTGGTCAATTTCTTTCAGGAGCAAAATGCGACAGCCGTGTTACGAGGATTACGGGCTGTTTCAGATTTTGAATATGAATTTCAGCTTGCCAACATGAATCGTACCTTAGATCCTAACTTTGAAACGGTTTTCTTAACGCCCGCAGAGCAGTATTCTTTTATCTCATCCACGATGGTGCGTGAAATTGCACGTTTGCATGGTGATGTCTCCAAGTTTGTGCCTCAGCATGTGGTTGAAGCATTTAAACGTAAATATCAACAAGAGCAAGGTTGATCAGGTGTCTTTATATATTACTGATGAATGTATCAATTGCGATGTCTGTGAACCTGTTTGCCCTAATGAGGCAATCTATTTTGGTGAGCTGATTTACGAAATTGATCCCAATCTGTGTACCGAATGTGTTGGTCATTTTGATCAGCCACAGTGCCAGTTATTTTGTCCCGTTGACTGCATCCCGCATGATCCAGATCATCAGGAAAGTCAAAATGAGCTTTTAGCGAAATATCAGCAACTGACTGCTCAAAAAAACACAAGCAATTCTGAATAAGATTTGATACTATACGCGCCGAAGTGAGCTGGACGGTCGCTGCTGTGGAGGTCTTCGTGACTAAAGCAGGGGAGGAAAGTCCGGGCTTCAAAGGGCAGGGTGCCAGGTAACGCCTGGGCGGTGTAAGCCGACGGAAAGTGCAGCAGAGAGTAGACCGCCTCATTCGTGAGGTAAGGGTGAAAGGGTGCGGTAAGAGCGCACCGCGTGTCTGGTAACAGTTCACGGCATGGTAAACCCCACCAGAAGCAAGACCAAATAGGAATCCAATAGGTACGGCCCGTACTGGATTCGGGTAGGTCGCTTGAGCGTATGAGTGATTGTACGCCTAGAGGAATGATCGTTCTCGACAGAACCCGGCTTACAGGCTCACTTCTCCAAATTTTTTTTGAAAAAAAGCTTGACGCTGTAACATAAAGTTACGATAATGCGCACACAGTTTTTCGGCTATGTAGCTCAGTTGGTTAGAGCACCGCACTCATAATGCGGGGGTCACAAGTTCAAGTCTCGTCATAGCCACCATTTTATAGACCACGCACCTGCGTGGTCTTTTTTTTGTGCGTTTAAACCAGTTCAAACATTTGAAATGCGTTTTGATAGGCAGCAATATCAATCTCTGATTTCTCATTTACATTGCTAATCACACAGTCAATGTCTAAAGGTTTGGCATAATTAATCCGACTCACTACCCCTAATTTACTCTGGTCTGCCAAAATCAGGGTACGTTGGCTTTGTTTAACCATTGCCTGAGCAATTTGTGCCTCTTCGGTGTAAAAACTACTTGCGCCATATTCAGGGTGAATGCCTACAGGGGACAGCAATGCTACATCTGCCTGATAACGAAAAATTTCCTGAATGACCCATTCACCTTGGGTTTGTGGACGTTGCTGAACCCGACCACCGAGCAAGATAATTTCATGATTGATTTGTTCGGCGTTGTTCGCCATCGTTAAATTAAAAACAGCCTGTAAGCTATTGGTTAAAATGGTTAAACCTGAAATGGTGCGCAATTCTTCGGCTAAAATCGAAGTGGTGCTGCCTGCATCTAAAAAAATAGTTTGACCCGCCTGAAGATGCTGTATTGCAGCACGGGCAATGGCGCGTTTTTCTTTGGCATATTGTGTATTTCGGATATGTAGCGGGGCTTCAACGGCCACGCTATCGACTGCAACAATACCGCCATGTACACGTTTTGCTACACCTAAAGCTTCAAGTTCAATGATATCCCGCCGTGCAGTTTCTCTGGAAATATCCAGCTCGTTCATTACACGTTCTGTACTAAGTCGTTGTAATTTTTTCAATAAAGCTTGAATACGATGTAAACGCTCTTGTTGCAGCATCTTAATTCTCAAATTTTCTTTTCATGAGCATAGTACTGCTTCTTTGAGAAAAAATCGAATTATAAATATGTATAAAAAAGTATTTGTGTATTTTATTGCATTTTAAAAAAGGGCGGTTTAAGATCAAATCATGCAGAAAAATTAACCTCGGTCAGCAGAGGCATGTTTTAGGAGAATAGCTATGAATACACGTTCAACGATTATGGATACCAACAGTTTTCGCGCAGAACATGCCGATGCCTTAGATGCCCAAACCCGTCAGTTGACCGATAAACGCAGTAAAATTTTAGGGGAATCTTATCGCTTGTTTTACCGTAATCCTGTGCATTTGGTAAAAGGTGAAGGGCAATACTTGTGGGATGCTGAAGGCAATAAATATTTAGATGTATATAACAATGTGGCAAGTATTGGACATTGCCACCCTGCGGTGATTGAAGCTGTTAATGCTCAAATGCAAATGTTGAATACACATACCCGCTATTTGCATGAAAATATTCTCGATTACACCGAAGAGTTACTCAAAACTGTACCGAGCGAAATTGACCGTGCCATGTATATGTGTACAGGTTCGGAAGCGAATGATTTAGCAATTCGTATTGCACGAGAGTTCAGTGGTGGAACGGGTATTATCGTGTCGCAAGAGGCTTATCATGGTACGAGTGATTTAACCTCTGGTTGTTCACCTGCGTTGGGTACAGGGCAATCTTTGGCAAAGACCACACGTTTAGTGCCTGCACCAGATGCTTACCGTGTTCATTCGGAAGATTTAGGCGATTGGTTTGCTGCCCAAATTCAACAACAGATTGATGATATGAATGCTAACGGCATTAAATTTGCAGGTTTCCTTGCTGACTCAATTTTCTCATCGGATGGTGTGATGCCAAACCCTGTGGGTTTTTTGAAAAAAGCGGTGGATGTGGTGCATGCCAATGGTGGGATTTTTATTGCCGATGAAGTACAACCTGGTTTTGCCCGTACAGGTGATGCGTTCTGGGGTTTTGCTCGTCATGGTGTTGTTCCTGATGTAATCACTACAGGTAAACCGATGGGTAATGGTATTCCTGTGTCGGGTTTACTTGCAAAAAGCCATGTTTTGGCTGCTTTTAGCGACCAGATTCCATATTTTAATACTTTTGGTGGGAACCCTGTTTCGATGGCGGCTGCACAAGCTGTACTGAAAGTGATTCAGGAAGAAGAATTACAAGCACACAGTAAAAAAGTAGGTGGTTTATTGCAGGCTGAACTTGCCAAGTTGATGGACAAACATGAATGTGTCGGTGATGTACGTGGGGCAGGCCTGTTTATTGGTTTTGAGTTGGTCAAAGACCGTGACAGTAAAACACCAGATAAACAATTGGCACTTGATTTGATTGAAGAGTTGCGTAATACACACCGTGTACTCACTTCGGTTGCTGGGCCTTATGGCAATGTGTTGAAACTTCGTCCGCCACTTGCGTTCCAAGAACATGATATTGACTGGTTGGTGGAAGCGTTGGATCAGTCTTTGGCAAAGTTAAAAGGCTAGGTTTGCTGATCATGTAATTGTAAAAAAGCTCGATCTAAAAAGATGGGGCTTTTTTATTTTGTTGTTCATTCAAGATCTTATTCATCCCTCTTGCTTCTTTCTATGAGAGCAATGCAAAGAGGAGACTGTCATGACGAAAGAAATTTATAGTGTTTCTAATTCGACATTTTTATCAATGACATCCTGCTGATACGGTTTACCATACAAATCAATGTGTGCATCGCCCCATTGTTTTAAGGCAATCAAAATTGGCTCAAGGCTTTTGCCCAGTTCCGAAAGTTGATATTCCACTTTGGGTGGCACTTGTGGATAAACTGTTCGAATAATTAAGCCATCTTCTTCAAGCTCGCGTAATTGATTGGTTAGCATACGCTGTGTCACATTCGGAATACTTTTTCGAATTTCGTTAAATCGCATGACCTTAAGTTTAAGCAAATGCCACAGCACAATACATTTCCATTTACCATCAATGAGGCCAATGGCAGCCTCGACAGAGCAACCCGGGCTACAGTTAAAACGTGAATGTTTTACTTTACTCATGACAGTATCCTTTTTGACACTAGGTGCGAAATTTGTCTGTATAACCCAAAATCGAGCATAGGGTATGCTGTAGTCTTTCGCAAGTGGAGATCAAAATGAAAGCAGTCGCATATCAGCAACAGGGAGCAATTGATCGTGTTGATGCCTTAGTGGATGTCGAACTTCCAGTTCCTGAGGCTATCGGTTATGACTTATTAGTAAAAGTCGCGGCCATTTCGGTCAACCCTGTCGATACCAAAGTACGCCGTAATATGTCTGTCGAGGCAGGACAATGGAAAGTCCTTGGGTGGGATGCAGTTGGAACCGTTGTGGCAGTTGGGGATAAAGTTAAAAATTTTAAAGTAGGCGATGACGTTTGGTACGCGGGTGATATTACTCGACAAGGCACCAATGCCGAGTATCATTTGGTTGATGAAAGGATTGTCGGGCACAAACCACAGTCATTATCTTTCGCGGAGGCAGCAGCATTACCACTGACCGCAATTACTGCATGGGAAATGTTGTTTGACCGTTTGCGCATTCATGAACCTGTGGCAGGTGCTGCACCGAGTATTTTAATTATTGGTGCAGCAGGTGGTGTGGGTTCTGTCACTTTACAATTAATCAAAGCCAGAGCTGATTTACACATTATTGCCACGGCTTCACGCCCTGAAACCGAAGCATGGGTTAAGCAGTTGGGTGCAGATGTAGTGTTGAACCATCATCAACCATTACAACCACAGCTTGAGCAACTTGGATTGGCTGCGCCAAGTTTTGTGTTTTCAATTCAGCATAGTCATGATTATGTGGCGCAGATTGCCGAATTGATTGCACCACAAGGACGTTTTGGTCTAATTGATGACCCTGAGCATTTGAATATCATGCCATTTAAACGAAAATCGGTGTCGATTCATTGGGAGTCGATGTTTACGCGTTCGACCTTCCAAACTGTGGATATGATTAAACAATCTGAATTGCTTAATGACATCGCGGCATTGGTCGATGCAGGGAAAATTGGTACTACATTGACCGATGTTTTTGGAAAGATTAATGCCGAAAATTTGAAACAAGTCCATGCCTTGCTTGAACAAGGGGGTGTGAAAGGCAAAATTGTTTTAGAAGGGTTTTAGCTTTCAATCAGGCTGGGCAGCAGTAGTGCATTTGGTCGTTTAATTGCGGTGCATGCTGTTGCAAAGTCTATTAATTACGCCATTGCCTTGGGTTAATTCCAAACCAGCGTTTAAAAGCACGAGAAAAAGCACTGACTTCAGAGTAACCCAATAAAAATGCCATTTCGGAAATGGGGATATTTTTTTGTTTCATATAATGTTCCGCCAGTTCACAGCGTACACCATCGACCAGTGAAGAAAAGGTCATGTTCTCAGATTTAAGGCGACGGGTCAGCGAGCAGCTCGACATGCCCAAATCATCGGCAATGTGTTCTAAATTAGGTTCACCTTCGCTCAGTGCCAGTTGAATCTGTGAGCGAACTTGGTCGCTTAAACCTTGTGTCGTATTAGACTGGTTTAATAGCTGTAAAGTATCTTGCATCATGGTCAGTAGCAGAGGGTCGCTGCTTGGCATATCCCGCATTAAATCTTTTTTGGGAATCACCATCGAGTTAAATGGCTGATCAAAATACACGGCTGAATTAAACAACTTGCTGTGTTCTTGCCAGTATTCAGGGCGGGTATGTTCAAAATGAATTTCACGTGGTGAATAGTGCGAGCCCAGTACGCCGCGGATCACATTCATAAACATGCCAATGGTCAGTTCAGCATCTTGGCGGCGCGTTAAAATGGCACCATGTTGGACTTGATAATCTAGTCGCCAGCAATCTTGATGTTCAACCATGCGGGTTAAGGTATCTTTTTGATGCAGGTGAAAATAACTCACCATATTGCGTAGTGCAGTTTCTAACGTGGCAGAACATAAGCCAATATAGCCAATTAAACCCAGTTCTTTGGGTTGGAACTGTTGTCCGTAGTGCAAGCCGAAGTTGTCGCAACCAGAAATTTGGGCGGCTTGTTCTAAAACTTTACAATAATTTGGTAGTTGCAAGCTTAATGTCGGGCTTGCAAGCAGTTCAGGATTGATTCCACTGATACCAAAAACACGGTCTACATCGGCACCTTTTTGCACAATAAAGTCGCTCAGACCCGCTGCCGCAGCCGACAACACGCCTTGATTTCCCATATTTGACTGAAAAAGTTGTGAAGAACTCGCGATGTGACGCATTTGAATCATATGAAATCTCCATATATCACATATTCATTACATTAAGCAAAATGCGTACCAATCGGAAGAAGCGTAGCAGAAATTGGTACATTTGCTTAAAAGGAAAATCACCTGTCCGTGGTGATTAAGGGATGGCAATTTGTAATTAAATGGATAGCCATCCCAATATTTAAATTCATATGAATCTATAATAGGCTTCTTTCATCATTATTTGTATCTCCTTTATTTTCTCCCATAAAAATAAAGGATTTATGAAAGAAGTCTTGCCCAATCAATAGTTATGCAGCACCAACAGGCAGTTGTTGATGATTCATATATTTTTTGCAAAGACGAACAGTATGATTTGCCCAATCTGTCCCTAAACTGAGTGCCATTTCAGTTTGTGCATGTGAGCCAACCCACGCCATCATTTGAATACGCCGTTGCATGATAAAAGTGGGGATCAGTGCATATTCTTCATTGCTAATATGTGCCTCACGCTCATAACCTTCAATCCAGTTGTCTACCCATTGTGGGGCAGGGGCCAAATGTTCATTAAAGCTAATGGCTGCTGCCAAATCATGCATAAACCAGCTCATACCGCAGTCATCAAAATCAATGACACCAATTTGGTTATTTTGTAGGAGTAAGTTGGTGAGGCGTAAGTCGGCATGAATTAGACCATAGCGGTCAGGTGTTTTACCAAAATTGGCAAGGTTTTGTCCGATACAGTGAATGGCTTCTTTAACAATGCCATGATCTTTGGCATGCAGGTGGGGAGCATTGCGCCAGTCCCCCCAATGACCATCTGCACCTAGCATGGTTTCAAAGTTCCAGATAATACGGTCAAAATGCTGTGGCATTTGCCATGTTTTACTATGACGATGTAATTTTGCAGTAATTTGTCCCAACTGTTGGAATGCTGTTGGGTTTACGTCTGTGGTTGGCATATCGCCTTCAACCCAGTTAAATAAAACAGCATAGCGGGTGGTATCATCCGTTAAACGAAGGGTGAGAACACGTTCACCTTGTTCACTCAAAATCGCTTGTGGAACAGCGATACCACTTTGCGTCAGTGCATCGAGCCACTGCAATTCGCTTTCGATATTTTGTTTATTGTGATAGTTAGGACGATGCAGGCGCAGCGCATAGCGAGCATATTCAGTGCGCACCACAAAAGTTGCATTTTCAGACTGGCAGAGCAGTTTGATTTGTCCCTGATAATTTTTAGGATATTGAGCCATCGCCTGTTCAGCTAGGGTCTGTAATGTGGAAATATCTAAAAATTCATTTTGTTCAACATCAATCATACGCTTACCTCGTATATCACCAGTCATCTGCTTTGGATGCAAGTGAACGCAATCCATCATTTTCATACAGCGTATGCGAGATTGAATTTTGTTGACTTGACAATAAACCATGAAAACTTGTCTTTTAATGTCAAGTTTTCATCCTCTTGACCGACGCATTATCTAAACAAGCATGCAGTACAGCGTTATTGCTTAAATCATATTTAGATTCTTCGATTGAGAGGAGAGAGCGATGAATAGTCAGCTAAAACCGACATTAGGTACCTTTCATTTGTGGGGGATTGCCGTTGGATTAGTGATCTCTGGCGAATATTTTGGTTGGAGTTATGGATGGGGTGTTGCAGGAACACTCGGTTTTTTAGTCACAACGCTCATTGTGGCGACCATGTATACCTGTTTTATTTTTAGTTTTACCGAATTAACCACAGCAATTCCACATGCGGGCGGGCCATTTGCCTATAGCCGTAAAGCCTTTGGCGAAACAGGTGGCTTTATTGCAGGGATTGCGACCCTGATTGAATTCGTGTTTGCACCACCTGCAATTGCGATGGCAATCGGGGCATATCTCAATGTGCAATTCCCAGATATCAATCCCAAAATTATCGCCTTAGGTGCATACGTTGTCTTTATGGGGCTTAATATTGTCGGGGTACAAATTGCGGCAACTTTTGAGTTGATTGTGACAGTTTTAGCTGTGATTGAACTGTTGGTGTTTATTGGCGTGGTACAACCAGGCTTTAGTTTTTCTAACTTTGTACTCAATGGTTGGGCTGGCTCAAACCACTTTAGTGGTGCTGCCATGTCAGGTATTTTTGCAGCTATTCCATTTGCCATTTGGTTCTTTTTGGCAATCGAAGGTGCAGCCATGGCGGCTGAAGAAGCCAAAGATCCGAAACACACCATTCCACGTGCTTATATCACAGGCATTTTAACCCTTGTTTCACTTGCTTTTTTAGTGATGCTTTTTGCAGGTGGCGTTGGAAATTGGAGCAAACTTGCTAATATTAATGACCCATTACCTCAAGCTATGAAAATGGTAGTAGGAAATAATTCAACATGGATGCACATGTTGGTCTGGATTGGTTTATTTGGTCTGGTTGCAAGTTTTCATGGGATTATTTTGGGATATTCACGTCAAATTTTTGCCTTGGGGCGCGCGGGCTTTTTACCTAAAGGTTTAGCAAAACTCTCACGGTTCCAAACACCACACCGAGCAATCTTAGCAGGCGGTGTTGTCGGAATTGTAGCAATTTTTAGTGATAGTTTTATCAATATTCAAGGCATGAGCTTAACCGCAGCCATCGTGACTATGTCGTGTTTTGGCGCGTTGTTGATGTATATCATGAGTATGTTGAGCTTATTTAAATTACGCCGTACTGAACCAGATCTTCCACGTTCATTCTTTGCCCCAGGTTATCCCGTTATTCCAGCAATTGCCCTAATCATTGCAAGTTTCTGTTTTGTCGCAATGTTCTACTACAATGCGACAATTGGCGCGATCTTCATCGGGTTTCTTGTAGTGGGGTATATCTACTTTTTGCTCACGAAAACACAACGCCAATTTAGCGAAGAAAAACAACAGCTTTTAGAGCATTCGCATTCATAAAAATTCAATAACAAGCCCGACATGCAGTTCAATGATCGGGCTATATTTATTTTTAAGTCCTGTATTTTTAAAATAAAAAAGTGTTACGCCTAAACATAAAAGAATGCCGAGCTAACTTTAGTATTCTTGCAGAATTTTTCCACTGATGAATGCAAAATATTCTCTGAGCCATGCCTGATAGCGTGTCTGTAAAGGCGTTGGTGCAGCAAACATGATGGGGTGGGTGTATTGCTGTTTTTGGGCAATGGCTTTTGCACGAATGGTATGAAAATCGCTGGTAACAATGGCAATTGGCACATTTTTATTGATCTGATGCTGCTGCAATAACACGGCACTGTTTTTGAGATTAAGTTTTGTACTGGTACTTTGATTCTCTAAAAGCATACGTTCTGGCGAAAGGTGATATTGATTATGCAGATACGTTGCCATAATTTCGGCTTCGGTGAGCTTTGCTGAAAAATCTAAACCGCCAGAGAGCACAATCCATGCCTGTGGTTGTTGTTGTGCAATGGAGGCTGCACGGTCAAGACGCAGGGCTAAAGTTGGACTTGGCTTGCCTTGAATGGTGCCACTACCTAGTACAATAATCGCTTTAACAGCGGGAATAGTTGTCTGATTCTGTATATGTGTTTGAAGTTGATATGCAAAATAGGCAAAAGAAATTAGCCAGAGAATAAACAAAGCCCAAAGCAGGTTGTAGATTTTTTTGAGTGTGTGATGGTGGGCTAAAAAAAGCTGTACAGCATGCCATTGAATGCTGATAAACAAAAAAATACTGCCTATGACAAAAGGGAGGAGAATACCAATATGGATTTTCCCAAGCATGAGTAAATAAAGGCTATCCCCACACAATAAGCAGCCAAAAATCAATAAAATAAGACGGAAATAATATTTAGGCGAAATGATCATGATCTGAGGCTGTTATTAGAGAAATCGTGAATGAGTTGAAACAATATTGTAAAGAAATAGCACTAATCTAGAGTTATTTTCGCAGTAAAATATCAGCGAAAAATAAATCATACGAGCAGTAAATGAAAAAGTGGATTTTAGCACTTGTTTACAGTAGTTTTATATTGAATACAGCCATGATTCCTGTTGCACATGCAACGCAGATTGATGCGCCCTCGTCTGAAAATTTGACAGAAAATGCACAGGAATATCCAAATTCGATTGATTTTCAAAAAATAAAAGAACAACAACACCGTCCAGTGATTGCATTGGTGCTCGGCAGTGGTGGCGCAAGGGGCTATGCGCATATCGGGGCAATTGATGTTTTGGAAAAAAATGGGATTCGCCCCGATTTTATTGTTGGAACAAGTGCTGGCAGTATTGTCGGTGCATTATATGCCAGTGGTAAAACGCCAGAACAAATGAAAGACATTGCCTTAAACTTAAAAGTACAGGATGTACGTGAGTTTAAGATTCGCAAAAAAGGCTTTCTGGATGGCACAAAAGTACAAGACTTTGTGAATAAACAGGTCAATAACTTACCGCTTGAGAAAATGAAAATCCCATTATTTGTGGTGGCAACACAACTGAATAATGGTAAAAAAGTTGTTTTTAATTATGGTAATACGGGGCAAGCAGTCAGTGCTTCCGTTGCAATTCCAAGTATGTTTATTCCAACTAAAATTGCAGGGCAAGAATACGTTGATGGTGGCTTAGTGAGTCCAGTACCTGTCGAAGTTGCGCGCCAACTAGGTGCGGATATCGTGATTGCCGTGGATATTTTGGCACAACCGAAATATACCGAAACTGAAAATATGTGGGGGTTGTTTAATCAGAATATCAACATTATGCAGCAGCACTTATCTCAAACTGAATTGAAAGAAGCAGATGTTGTGATTCAGCCAGATTTACGAGAGAAAGCCCATATTTTTGATGTCAAAGAGCGTAGCAATACGATGGTTGCAGGCGAGTTTGCAACGCAGGCTAAAATTGCCAATATTAAAGATATTATTCAGGAAAAAAGCACTGAATATAATCTACAGGACTTCACGAATGGATTTGCAAAATTGCAAACCCCAAATATGAGTTTGCAATAAAGCGTGTTGAATCGGGTGGGGCAGTGCTGTACAGATTGCTAATAAAGATTTTCTCAGCAAAGTGATTTGTACGAGCAATACAGCATCAGTAAAAAGCTCGTATTCTGTTTATGGCACTTTAGCGAGGAATCAAACGAAAAATAGTATTATTTGATAGCGAAGTTTTAAAGAATTTACGCTGTAGCCTTTTTTTGAGAACATGCTATTGGGTGGGGTGGTGGTGTTATCCCTCAATTTTAAAAAATATTGGGCTGTATATGGTTCGAGTTGCAGGATGGTGCAAAAGCTTAATAGTGCTTAGTGTAGAAATAATTTCCAAAGCCATTTAAAGCAGGTCGGAAACACATTGGGAAAGAGATAACCAAATAAAAAACATAAGAATATAGTTGTAAGCATGATGCTAGAAGCACTGAAGTGTAGACCCTGAGAAGAACAAAAAAGAGTAATTCCCAGACCTAAAATGATGCCTGCGACAGCATAAATCAGAGCAATAATAAAGCGATCAGATGTATTCATTCTTTTTATCCTAAAGTCTGGCATTTTAATTTTGTGCAAAGTTTTAAAGTAAACAAAGTTAAAGTACACAAAAAATTAAAAAATCATATATAATCGCGCGTCAATACTTCTTTAGTCATGGATGCTAAAAATGTCCCCTTTAGATCAAGTCGTACAATCATCGGGAGATCAATCAGAACTCACAATGACCGTTCTGATGACACCTGATATGGCCAATTTCTCTGGTAATGTACACGGTGGTGCAATTTTAAAACTACTTGACCAAGTGGCGTATGCATGTGCGAGTCGCTATTCAGGCAGTTATGTTGTGACACTATCTGTTGATAAGGTGACGTTTAAAGAACCGATTTATGTTGGAGAATTGGTCACTTTTCTTGCCAGTGTGAACCATGTTGGACGCACGTCAATGGAAATTGGAATTCGGGTAGAAGCGCAAAATATTCGTAATCGTACCATGCGTCATACCAATAGTTGTTTCTTTACGATGGTTGCAGTGGATGAACATGGACAACCACAACAAGTACCCCCATTGAAATTAGATAATGACTGGAAACGCTGCCGTTTTGAAGCCGCAGAGCAACGTAAAAAGTTACGCTTACAAGAAAATCATCATATTTCATGTAGCATCTATAAAGAAAATGTTAAAAAAACCAGTGAATAATGAAGGGATTGCCATTTCTTCAGTGATGTCTTATTGGGGCTGAGCAAAAAGAATTTTTGATAAAGTGGCAGTAATTCTGAAGAGTTTCACAATAAAAAAGACTGTGGAGTAGCATGCCACAGTCTTTTTTTATTAAAAACAGAAAAAATTAGTGATGTTTTTTACTGTGTTTCGTAGTTGTTGCTGGAGATTGAGTCGAAGGTTCTGATGCAGTTGCAGAAGCATCTGAAGTTAATGTTGGGTCTTTTGCGAGTGTCGTTTGCGGTTGTTCTTGTGTCGAAACAATCGTTGGTTGGGTCGTTTGTGCCGAAGTTGGCGTTGCCGTATCTGTAGCAGCAAAGGCAGATACAGTCAGCGAAGTTAATCCTGTGAGCATCAATAATTTTACAAGTTTCATTTTGGCATCCTTTTTAAGATTCATTAACGTCTTGATGTAAATGCATCAAGGCCTGCCCATACTAAAAGCACTCTCCAATGTAGGCAATCAATCTGACAAATCGTAACTTAGGGGTTACTTTGCGACTACCTGAGCATGGGTTTTGTTAGGAAGGGGTTGCGATTTGTCAGGAAAGATAAAAGAATTGTGGGGAAAATTTGTATGTATTGGATGTTTTTTACACTACATCTTTACAGTGCAGATACATGAAATAAGATTTTAGGGAAAATTCTGATCGATTTATATATCGTTTTAAACGATTAAAATATGCGTTTTTATAACTGTTCATAGTAAAATATCGGGTGAAACAATTTTAATTAATCGCTTGGAATAAGATATGCAAGAGTTAGAGATCATTGATTTGAAAGTCGGCGAAGGAAAAGAGGCGGTAAAAGGCGCACTGATCACAACGCATTATACTGGCTGGCTAGAAGATGGAACCAAGTTTGATGCATCAATTGATCGTGGACGTTATTTTGAATGTGTGATTGGTACTGGTCGTGTGATTAAAGGTTGGGATCAGGGCATTATTGGGATGAAAGTGGGCGGTAAACGCAAACTTATTGTTCCTGCGCATTTGGCCTATGGCGAGCGTAAAATGGGAAATATTATCCCTGCAAATTCTAACCTGATTTTTGAAATCGAATTATTTGATGTCAAAACAAGAGACGAATAACCGCTTAAAAAGCCTCTTTGCCACGAGTGGGACAGAGGGGCATTTTCTTGCTGCTTTAATTGTGTCTCGTTGTTTGATATCGTCATCATTCATTTAGGATAGTTAAATTTCAAGACAAGCTTTGTTGTCCCCAAAACATATTGTCTAAAAACCTTATGTCTATGGCTGAGGTTGAAAGTATTTGTAAAATCTAAATAAACTGTCTAAACAAAAGATGAACGATTTTGAATGGAAGTTTTATTTTATTGTGATGAAACTACTTTAGTTTTGCAGTACTGTAGTTAAATGATTTCAAATTGAGTAATAAAGTCTGAAAGAGGTGCTATTTTTGTATTTTATGCTTCAGTCATTTTATTCTAGCTAAAATATAAGCTATTTATGAAATACCAATCAAATTTAATAATCGTTTTTATTCGCGATTAAAAATATTGAATAAGCGATTTTTATTTTATTAGGGTAGGTTCGTATTTATTGTGTAAAAGCATTGTCTGTTTTAAATAGAGAATAAGGCAGAAAAATGATTGTAATAAAAAAATAATATGCTTTATGGTTAGAAAAAAGGTTAAATTTAAAACAAATATTGTTAAAATAAAGCCAAACTTTTCTGGGAAACTGTTGCTAGAAATTGAACAGCTGATTTGTAACATTGGATATCGTCAGTAAAAAAGGTATTTATCTGGACGTGACTGAGTTTAGACAGATGAAAAAGCAAAAGATGTTGTTATTGAGCATGTTATAGACAAAAAATGGAAGGTTGGTTCTACTTTCAATATTGTTAAACAGGTATATATTTTTATTTTAATTTCTAAGTATATTCTTCTTAAATAAATGTTAAATACGAAGAGAATTTTAAGAAAAGATGATAAAATAATTGTGTATGCTTTTGAGCGTCGTAACGTGAATATTTGGTAGAGATTCTTTGCTTTTAAGCTTGTTTTCAGTTTAATTCCCAAAAATGCACATTGTCATTGATCTAAAGCAGCAAAGGTTCTGTTTCATTGTAGAAAACTAGAAAACCTATTGTGATTTGGGGTCAGTTAGAAAAATCAAATTGTAAACGGAACAATTATGTTTAATCGTTTTATAGGTTCAGTACTTGCAACATGTGTCAGTGTGGCAATTGTGGGCGTAACTCAAACGGCTTATGCTGCGACGACAAAAACAGCTAATGCTGCGACTGCTAAAAAACCAAAGATCAATCCAACGACATTAACTGTTATTGGATATCATGAGGTGACGGCAAGTAATAAAGATGCAATGATCCCACAATATGCAGTTGACACAGCTCATTTTGAAGAACAAGTCCGTTTTTTACAAAAAAATGGTTTTAATTTTATTAGTGTCGATCAATTGCTTAAAGCACACCAAGGTAAATATAAATTACCTGAAAAGCCAGTTTTATTGACTGTCGATGATGGTTACGAGTCTTTTTATCATGACGTTTATCCATTTGCAAAAGCAAATAAAATACCTGTTGTTTTAGCGATTGTTGGTTCATGGGTTGATACACCAGCCAACAAACAGGTTCATTTTGGCGATGACTATATTGCACGTAATAAAATCTTGACTTGGGCTCAAATTAAAGAAATGAGTCAAAGTGGTTACGTTGAAATTGCAAGCCATAGTTATAACCTGCATCGTGGTATTTTAGGGAACCCTCAGGGTAACTCTGAACCCGCTGCGACAACACGTTTGTATAATCCTACAACAAAAACTTATGAAGGCGATGCTGCGTACGCAAAACGAATTTATGATGATTTAAAGAAAAACAGTGATGCAATTAAGGCACATGGTATTCCTGCACCGCGTGTAATGGTTTGGCCTTACGGTCGTTATAACTTGCAGACTGTTAATATTGCAAAATCATTAGGCATGCCAATTACCGTTAGCCTTGATGATGGCCCAGTGTATTTGAAAAAATCATTAAGTGCGATTAATCGTATTTTGGTTGAACATGACATGACACTGAGCAGTCTATCGAATGAAATCGAAGTACGTGATAAAGACTTAGGTGATAATTACCGTCCTCAAAAAATCATGCATGTCGATTTAGACGATATCTATGATCCAGATCCAGCACAGCAAGAACGTAACTTGGGTGAACTGCTTGATCGTATTCAAAAAATGCATATTACAACTGTATATTTACAGGCGTTTGCTGACCCTGATGCAAATGGTTCAGCAGATATGGTGTATTTCCCGAACCGTTATTTGCCAATGCGTGCGGATTTGTTTAACCGCGTTTCATGGCAGATTCAATCTAGAACTCAGGTAACACGTTTATATGCGTGGATGCCACTTTTAGCTTGGGAATTGCCAAAATCAAATCCAGTTTCTAAGGATTTGGTTGTAACCCAACAGCCTAAAAATTCAGACCATTTAAATATGGGGTATATTCGTCTAAGTCCATTTTCTAAGCCTGCGCGTCGTGTGATTGAAGGGCTTTATCAGGATTTAGCGAAGTCTTCTACATTTAATGGTATTTTGTTCCATGATGATACGACATTGTCTGATTATGAAGATGCCAGCCCTGAAGCATTACAAGCGTATAAAAAAGCAGGTTTGTCAACAAATCTCGAAGAAATGCGTAATAATGATGCAGAACTTGCAAAATGGACAAAATTTAAAACAAATAATATTGATAATTTTGCGTTACAATTAGCAGGAACGGTTCGTCAATATCAACCATTCTTGATGACGGCTCGTAATTTATATGCACAGGTCGCTTTAAACCCATATGCAGAAAATTGGTATGCACAGTCTTTAGAGCAATCTTTGAAACGCTATGACTTTACAGCGATTATGGCGATGCCATATATGGAGCAAGCAGAAGACAAAGATAAGTTTTATGCAGACATCGTGAATCGGGTTAAAAAATACCCAGAAGGTTTACATAAAACTGTTTTTGAATTGCAAGCTCAGAACTGGCGCACCAATAAGCCTGTAGATTCGCAGGAACTATCAGATACTATTAAGTCATTGTATAAACAAGGCGCGATTCATGTAGGATATTATCCTGATGATCCAATTAAAGGTCTACCAGATGTAGATCTGATGCGTCAGGCATTTGACTCGAAAGCTGACCGTATCGTGCGATAGGAGTTTTTATGTCAGCATTGCAACACTTCTGGCATTCGGCCTTAGCCTTTGTCTTTTACTACCCTTTATTCATGTCGTATCTATGGATGATCGGGGCGTTGTTGTTCAATATGAAAGAACGCAAAGACCCACCATGTGATCAACCTAAAGATTTACCTGAATATCCAAAGGTTGCGGTTTTGGTCCCTTGTTTTAACGAGGGTGATAATGCAGATGAAACCATCAGTCATGCTTTGAAACTGGATTATCCTGATTTTGAAGTGATTGCAATTAATGACGGTAGCTCAGATAACACAGCCGAAGTATTAGATCGGCTGGCTGCAAAGTATGAAAAGTTAAGGGTTGTACATTTAGCGCAAAACCAAGGCAAGGCAATGGCATTACAGGCAGGAAGTTTACTGACTGATGCTGAATACCTAATTGGGATTGATGGGGATGCTTTACTTGATCCCCATGCCGCAAAATGGATGATCCGACATTTCCTTCGGGATGAAACGATTGCCGCAGTGACGGGCAATCCACGTATTCGAACTCGTTCAACTTTGCTTGGGCGGATTCAGGTTGGTGAATTTTCATCTATTGTTGGAATGATTAAACGTGCGCAACGTGTTTTTGGTCGACTATTTACCGTATCTGGTGTCATTACTGCGTTTCGTAAAACAGCGGTACATGAAGTCGGATACTGGTCGCCAAATATGTTGACGGAAGATATCGACATCACATGGAAACTGCAACGTGCAGGGTGGGATGTTGAATTTGAACCGAATGCACTGGTGTGGATTTTAATGCCTGAAACCCTCACGGGGCTTTATAAACAACGCTTGCGTTGGGCCATGGGCGGTGCTCAGGTTTTAATTAAAAACTTTGATGTATTATTTAAACCAAGTTTGAATTTTCTATGGCCACTCATGCTGGAATTGTGCCTCACACTTGTATGGTCATATCTGATGCTTATTTTAGCCTGCATCTGGTTCGTGAATTTAATCGTACCAAATGCGTTCTTGCCACAAATGAGCTCACCGTTTTTACCTTATGGCACAGGAATTCTGTTAGGTGCGACCTGTTTATTCCAGTTTATGATTAGTAAATGGATGGACAGTCGTTACGAATCAGGTCTGTTTAAAAACTATTATTGGATGATTTGGTATCCATTTGTTTTTTGGCTTATCACCGTAACTGCTAGCATTATTGCATTTCCAAAAGTGCTCGCCCGAGGCGATGATAAACGTGCACGTTGGGTAAGTCCAGATCGTGGTATGCGTTCAGATTCATAATTATAGGTATAAATATGAGTACAAATTCTTTAATTATTGATTTAAGGTCTAAACTCCCTTGGCATAGGCGTTATGTGTCCACAACAACCACAGCAATTCTGTGGGGAGGTTGGTTCTTGCTCTGGCGTCCAATGGTCGTGCTCTATACATTGATTGCTTATGATAAGCCTTATGCTTTTCATAAGTTGTTCAATGCCTTTTGGACTGGCTTACAGATGGATATGATCACACTCATCACGTGTGCGGTTGTATTATGCTTATGGTGTAAGTTAATCCCTTCACATACAGTCAAGCATGTACGCCAAAAAGATACGATGGATTATGCACGTTACTTTGATATCCCTGAGCAAGAAATTATTGATGGCCGTAACAAAAAAATTGCCGTTGTTCATCATAATGAACAGGGGAAAATTGAGCACGTTGAATAGTTCATTTTATTGATTTTAAATATTTAATAAGGTAAGCCAATATGTTTTAAATTTGGTTTGCCTTTTTTTATTGGTATACGAATTATACTTGCATGTTCGGGTATTCAGTCCTATTCTTTGCAGGTTTTTATTCCATAAGTCAGTCGTTCCATGGCAAAGTTAAATGCTGCAGAAAGTATACGAGGGTTAGCATGTTTAGCTGTCGTATTTTCGCATCTGTCTCTGAGTTTCTATCCTTATCTACATCATTTTAGTCCAGATGATCGAGCACATGGGAAATGGGATTATTTTATTCATCACTCTCCCTTTGCTTTTTGGTACTCAGGTACGGCAGCAGTTTTTGTATTTTTTGTGCTGAGTGGCTTTGTTTTAAGTTATGCAATTTTAAAAAATCCAAATGTGCCGAAAAAAGTTCTTGAAATGTCATTAAAGCGTTATCCACGTTTGGCAATTCCTGCTTTTGGCTCTTGTATTTTGGCATGGGCAACGCTGAATTTTACTAGTTTTAATAGCGATTTGGTGAATGACTGGTTTCAGTCTTATGCAACACAAACTGTTACCTTTACTCAAGCGGCTTATGAAGGAAGTATCGGTGCATTTTTATTTGCCGACAGTAGTAGTAACTGGGTTTTATGGACCATGCAAATAGAGCTGTTCGGTTCTATTTTGTTATTTGTTCTTTTGCTGTTATATCATTATCAAAAAGCATTGTTTTTTATTGGCTCTATTCTTTTGCCATTGCTTGGTTTTTTGATTAATGAGCGATTCTTTTTAGGACTTTTTAGTTTTGTCATTGGATGCTACATGTATCTGTATGGACGGAAAATTCCTACGCCTATGGGCTGGCTTATGTTCTTGGCAGGTTTATACCTTGCGGGGGCGCATAATAGTAGCCATGCTTATCATTGGATCTATAACATTCTGAAATGGAGAACTTACGACTACTGTAACTTCTTTTCAGGTATTTTGATTGTCTATAGTATTTTACTTTGTGAGCGACTATCTCTGGCTTTTGACCGTCCAGTGCTGATTTATTTAGGTAAACTTTCATTCTCAATTTATCTGTTGCATATGATGATGATTTATTTGGTTTGTTTGCCGATATTTAATCTATTGATGGGCTTACATCTCAGTTACGATTTATCTGTGTTGCTTGCGGTAACGGCATCTTTAATTGCAATATTTATTTCAGCTGCAATTTATAGCCGGTATGTTGATGATTTTTCAGTGAAAGTGAGTAATCGTTTCGCAAAACTATTTATTCACTAAATTTATTTGAGTGAGAACAAAAGACAGTGACAAAATACTGTCTTTTTTTTGCCTGTTATTTCCAAAAAAGAAGATTTTGCAAAATACTACTATTCTTAAGACATAAGATTTTTTACCATAAGCCTTTTAAAAATAGCAATTTATACCGAGAAAATGATGATACGTTTCAAAAAAATAGTATTGATGATGTGTTTGTTGGGAGGAAGTACAGCCGCATTGGCACAGCCTGTTTTGGTTAAAACAACACATGAAATTGAAGAGTATCGTCTAGATAATGGGCTAAGAGTCATTCTTGCACCCAACAATAAAGAAACAAAAGTATTGATCAACACCGTCTATTTGACGGGTTCTTTAAATGACCCGAAAGGGAAAAGTGGTTTAGCACATTTACTGGAACATCTGGCTTTTAAAGGTACTCAGAATGTTGCAGAGAAAGAATTTCAACGCCAGTTGGATCAGTACACATTAATGACCAATGCAAGTACCGATTACTACTCCACGAGATACACCAATATTGTCCGTCCAGATCAGGATGCTTTAAATCATGTGATTCATCTTGAAGCAGAGCGGATGGATAAATTGGTTCTTCAGCAGAAATATGTTCCTTCAGAGATTGAAATTGTCCGTCGTGAAAGAGAGTTGCGACTTGATCAGCCACTGGCCGTGGTCATGGATCAGATGTGGAAGTCGGCCTATGGAAATCGGTCCCTCGGACGTTTGCCTATCGGCGACTTGGCAGAGTTAAAGTCAATCAAACTCGATGAACTACAAAAGTTTTATCGAACTTGGTATGCACCGAATAATGCAGTGATGGTGATCTCTGGAAAGTTTGATAAAACACAAGTACTAAAAACAGTTGCCCAAAATTTTGATGCGATTCCTGCTCGTACTGTTCCTAAAATGCCATCCGTCCCGATGCTAGATTCGACTAAATTACAAAAGCGTGATTTTGTCGTGCAAAAGGGCAGTCAATACGCATTGTTCCATTTATACCTCAATGGACATAATCCTAAAATTCAACCTGCTCTCACATTTGCACCTTATCTTTATACACTGCAACCGAGCGGACATCTGTATCAATCTATGGTGGAAACAGCCACTGCTACCGATGTACAAGCATCGACTTGGTTAGATCGAGATTTTAACATGGTGTTTATTGGTGCTGTTTATACACCACCTGCACAACAAACCAAAACAGTTGCTCAAGCCTTAAGACAGGATGTTGAGCAAAATAAGCCATTTAATGAAGTTGAATTAAAACGGGCAAAAAAACTGATTGGAAATGATGTGCAGACTTTGCTCAATAGTAGTGTTGAGGTGGGCAAAGTTTTGAGTGACTATGTTGTTGCAGAAAATGGACAGTGGGATAAGTTCTTTAGCGATCAACAAGCCATACAAGATATGTCGGTGTCAGAAGTCAATCAGACATTAAAGCAGTTTTTAGTTGCCTCGCATCAGGTTTCAGCAGAGATTCAGCCTACACCTGACAGTGAAAAGAAGGCACAGCAGCAAAAATTAACTGAACCAAAAGCGAATGTCAGCACAGCAAGTCCTGAAACAGTAGAGCCTGTCAAAGACATCAAAACCTATCAGCAAGAAAGCCAAAATTATGTTGAAAACTCAGCCAAAAAGTTGAAAACAATCGAGCAGACCATTCAGCGTGGTACTTTACACAAAGGTTTGAGTTACGCTTTATTTCCAACACAAACTCTCGATAATAAAGTTTATGCGACATTTACTGTACATTTTGGCACAACGAAGTCGTTATGGAACAAAGGACAATTGCTCGATTTAACCTCATATTTATTATTAAGAGGTTCACAGCAACATTCTTTACAGGATATTGCAGATCAGTCTATTGCTGCCAATGGTCAGGCTGTGGCAATGACCAATGATAATGGCATGACGATTAAAATTCAGGCAAATAAAGAACATTTTAATGATTATCTAAAATTTGTTCTTCAAGTCATGAAGCAGCCGAGCTTTGAGCAAAGTCAGTTCGATTTGGCAAAATCCCAAAGTTTGGCAAGCCTGAACCGTTCTTATACAGAACCGTCAACCGTTGCAGCATTAACTATGGCGCGGTTGGTTGAAGTGTATCAACCAGGTGATTTGCGTTACCATTTTGAGCCAGAATTGGTCAAGCAACAGTTCCAACAGGCAACACAGCCACAAGCAAAAGCCTTATTTCAGCAATTTTTTGGGTTTGATCATGCTGAAATTGCGATAACGGGCGATTTTGATCCTAAGCAAATGCGTGAGGTTTTAAAGCAGAACTTCACCGAGTGGAAAACAAAACAGCCGTATCAACGTCTTACGACGACATTTAGAACCTATCCTGCCCAAAAAGTTCATGTGTTGGCAGAGCAGCGTCAATTTGGTCATTATCAGGGTTTACTCACTTTACCTGTTGCGATAGAAGATCCAGATGCGCCTGCTTTAATTGTCCTGAGTGATATTTTGGGTAATTCACAACTTTCATCTCGTTTAGGGCAAGAACTGCGTGAAAAACGTCATTTGGTTTATGGGTTTGGAAGTGATTTAGAATTAGACGATCAGGACTCCGTTGGTGTTTTAAGCATTGAAGCGAACTATACTCCTGAAAAAGCCGATCAGGTTTCAGAAGGGATTCATAAAGTTTTTAATGACTTACTTCGTGATGGCGTTACCGACTGGGAAGTTGAAGCGGCTAAGGCAAATATTTTGAAGCAAAGAGTAACCACGTTGGATGATGCTAGAATTGTGCATAAAATGCTCAATGGCCAGCTTGAACGTGGCAAAGACATGTTTATGCGTGAAAAACGAGATCAGGCGATTTTAAAACTGAAAAAAGCGGATATTGATGCGGTGATCAAAAAATATATTCAACCAGAACATTATGTTGAAGTGATGGCAGACCAATATGGTAAACCTGTAAAGCCATAACAACATTAAGTTAGAGTCATAAAAAAACCGAGTCGCTTTGCTGTGTTAAACGACTCGGTTTTTCCATTTTTAACTCTAAAGATTAATACTGATGATCGTGGTCATGATCATGTTTGTGCGCATGGAATTCTTCATTTTTACGGAAACGTAGGTAGTTTTCAAACTGGTCACAATATTCATCGAAGTTATCTTCTAACATCATGTGAAATTGTTGCATAAGGTAAGAAATGACTTGTTCTTTTGCATCGCGCATTTCATTGCCATCTTTAAAATTATTTGCAGCAACCCAAGTATTAAAACGTGCTGCCCCAAATAACATGGCAGCGCTCACTTGGCCACGTGTCTGAGCTGGCTGAGGCGTTTCTCCCTTTACAGGACGACAAAATTCATTTGCAAGTTTAATAAATTCATCTGCGCGCTCAAAAAAAACCGCATTTTGTGCTTCGTCTTCCGTAATATCTGTTGCTTGAATTTTTTGAGTCATCTTTCCCATATCCAACATCAAAGAGTGTCTATTATAGGCAAAGCCTTGCAGAAACTAAACTGTTGTCGTAATCTAAAATAGCCTAAGCTAAAGATTAAAATGACCATGCAAGATGCAATTGCAATACAAAATTTAAAACAAGATATTGCGTTATTACGCCAACAAATTTGGCCACCTGAGCATTTGCATGCGGTAGAAGGGCTGCCGATTTATTATGCAGAACAAGAAGAAGTTGAACGCTATTACCAACAGTGGCAAAACCTGATTGAGCGCGCGCAGCAATTATGTCAGCCATTTATGGAGGATGAGGTGATGGATGCAATTCATTTGCCGAGTCATTTAAATTTACCGCTCTTTTATTTTCAAGTAGACCGAATTCGAATTAATAAAACCCGAGCGAAAGAATCTAAAACATTTAGAGGGGTATCGAGTTTATTAGACAAATGTGGTCAGTTTGAAGACGAGCAGCAGCAGGCCATGAATGCATGGATCGACTCGGATGATACAGCCGCACTTGTTGCACATCGTGAATTTATTGATTTACGTACCTACGTTTTCCAACATGGTAGTCCTGAATATACCCGTACCCGATTTTATATGAATGGCATTGTTCTTGGGGTTGAGCCTCACTTTCAGCTAATTGATGCACGGGAAAAACCAAGAAAGCAGCGCAGCGACAGCTATAGTGACCCGCTTGCAGACAATGGAACATGGAAAATTTTTGGAAAATATCGTTAGCAAGTGTATTTTAATTTTAGACAACCTGCTAACGATCAATGGCTTAATTCCAGATTGGTTTAAGCTTGATAAACTTCTTCAATTTTTTAAGGACTTGTTTTTCATGAGCTGGATGCTGACCTTTTAACCAGTTGATAGCAGAAGTCTGTGACGAAGATTTCTGTGTATTTTGTTTAAAAACATGCTCAGCGATTAGTGTGTCATTGTATTGACCTAGTGCGTTCTGCACGGGCGCTAACTGTTCTAAATAGTCATTGATCTTGTGTTCTGGATATAGATCTTTCACAAACTCAATGCTATAGCGCAAGCGTTTTAATTGTTTACGTAATCGATGCTTTTGCTCAATGCTGAGTTTTTGATACTGAATTGCATTTTTCAGAATTTTACCGTGTAGCATAGTTAAAACTTTATCTGCTTTTTTCTTTAAATTTTTCTTTTGGTGTGCTGCAAGGCTTGGTGTATAAGCAAAATCAAGCAGGTCTAACCAGAGTTGAGTCGTTATAGGATCTTGAAAAACCTGAGCCAAAACGGTTGTACAGGGAGTCGGTTGTGCCAAATCGATGCTAAAGCCAGCTTCAATTACTTTAGGCAAAATCTCCTGATAGACGACTGTTTCATCGCGGGATGTCCCGAGTTGACGAAAAAGTTCAGTGACTTGGGCAGCCCATGCGGGATCAATTTGTTTTGACCAAGCAGAAAAGCTTTGCAGAGCGCTGCGTAAACGACGAATACCTACACGTGCTTGATGAATATGAGCAGGTTCAGCAATCTGTTCAGCAATGGCAGCAACATTCGGTAAAATTTGCTCAAGACTGTTAGCGATCATGGCTTTTAAAGCATTTTCAGGTAAAGACGCTTTGTCTAGCTGTAATGCTTTAGCTGTTGTTGCTGGAGAAACCAGTTTCCCTTGAGCGAGTAAATGTCCACGTTCTGCTTTACTGCGCACATCTAACCATAAATGATAACGGTTGACCCATTGTGAAGTGAGATCAATCAGATCAGTTAAATCTCCAGACTTAAGTTCAAATTCAATTTCCTGAATCGGACGTTCTTGCTGAAGACTTTTTAATGTACCCAGATCAAGGCAAACTTCAATTTTTGAACCATTAACGTTCATTAACCGATAACGACGATGCACGATTGTTTCAAACTGGAGTTGTAACTGTTGCCAGTTTGACCCCAATGCTTGATTGAGTAATTTTAAGGCTTGAGGGTGTTGTTGATAAATGTCTAAATTTAGGTTTGGAATTTCATCTGAGCTGCCTAGGTCAAACTCGTGCTCAAAGCGCTGTAAATGACTTTCACCCGAACTTTTAAAGGTTTGAATCCAGCGAGTATTCTCTTTACGAATTCGGATCGCCATTAAATTTTTGGCAAGTAAACAATCTTCCGTATCGAAATATCGTGCATGTAAATCAATTTCTTGTGTTGTTTTCGTCAAGAATGCTTTATTCAGCGCATCAAAGTTATGTGCTGGAATTTGTAATTTGAGTTCAATTTCATGCATGTTTATTCCCCATGGCGATGAGAAGTCATTATAAATCCATTTTTTAGCTAAATTGCAGATGACATTCTCTTGAGTGATGAAAATTTCTGAATTTTAGAAATGTACGCTGTCATGAAGATATAGGCAAATCAATCTTTTATCTTAATTAAGATAGAATTTATATGTTTGAATAATAAGCAAATAGTCTATTTTTTTTAAACACATGAATTTTTTGTTTTTATAAAAAATTAATATAAAACAAATAAATATATTAATTCTATGTGGTTGATTTTTTTCATTAAGAAAAACATCTATTGTATTTTAAAGTAATTATTCTAATATTTGCGTTAGATTAAACAAAGAAACGATCTCCCTGTTTCTGAATGTACCAATAGATGGATGTTTTTATGAACCACATGACGAAGGCGTTACTTCCTGCTGCTTTGCTTGTATTGAGTTTTTCTAGCCATGCAGAAACTTCAAATGGCCAAAATTTTGCGATTTCTGCAGGTTGGGCACATATTATGCCTCAAGGGAAACAACAAGGTGTAACATCTACATATGTTACAGGCGCAGTGACTTCGACTCCAGAAGCTGGATTTGAATTAGACAATTCAGATACCGCTGAATTTAAATTCGATTATCTGGTTAATGACAATGTAAGTTTAGGTTTAATTGTGGGTGTTCCTCCAACTTTTGATATTCAAGGGAAAGGAAGCTTGCTTAAAGGCATTAGTCCTGCATTGCCAAATGGTTTAAATCTTAATAAAAGAGTAGGTGATGTAAAAGTGTATAGCCCTGTAGTGACAGGTAAATATACTTTTGGCACAGTGAACAATAAATTCCGCCCATACGTTGGTGCAGGTTTTATGTATGCACACTTTAGTGACTTTAAATTAGACTCATCAGTAGCAGATGATCCAAATTTACTGCGTTTGGGTGGTTCAATTCGTAATGTCAAAATTGATGATGCAGTAGCGCCTGTTGCTTTTATTGGTGCCGACTACAATATTACCAAAAACTGGTTTGCGACAGCTTCTGTAAGCTATGTACATTTAAATACGCGTGCAAAACTTGATGTATATTCTGGTTCAAATAAATTTGTGACTGGCGAAACCAAAATTGAAATCAACCCAATTGTGACTTATTTAGGTTTGGGTTACCGTTTCTAAATCGGATATAAGATGAAATTGCGGTTTATAACAAATCGCAATTTTTCTGATGGCTCGCGGGGAAGAGAATATGACCTCACTAGTCACAAAACATATAATAAAAATCAAAAAAAATAGGGTTATTATTCTAAAAAAGCAATCGGTGATCGGATTCACCAGTTTAATGAAAAAACAAAACGCCACAGGAAGTTTATTTATGAAACAAATGTCTAAAGTCTTTATTCCCGCAGCATTACTTTCTTTAAGTTTTGTAACTCATGCAGAAACTTCAGATGGAAAGCAATTCGCTGTTTCTGCGGGTTGGGCGCATATTATGCCTCAGGGCACTAAACAGGGCGTAAGCTCAAGTTCTACAGTATTTCCAACCTCTCCTGTGTTTAATAACTTTAATTCAAATGCTGGGTTTGAACTTGAAAATACGGATACAGCCGAATTTAAGTTTGATTATTTAGTCAATGACAATGTAAGCGTTGGTCTTATTGTCGGTGTGCCGCCTAAGTTAGATATTAAAGGAAAAGGGTCGTTACTTGGTGGCGCGTTAAATCTGGATAAATTTAATAAAGTGGGGGATGTTAAAGTCTATAGCCCTGTGATTACAGGGAAATATACCTTTGGTGCAGTCACCAATAAATTCCGTCCATATGTCGGGGCTGGTTTAATGTATGCGCACTTTAGTAATTTTAAATTAGACTCTGCTGTAAGTTCAGATGTTGCTGCGAAAGGCATGGGAATCGGCAATGTTAAAATTGATAATGCCGTAGCGCCTGTAGCCTTTATTGGTGCCGACTACAATATTAACTCTAACTGGTTTGCAACAGCTTCAGTTAGTTATGTGCATTTAAATACTCGTGCGAGTTTGGATGTGGTGAGCAATGCCAATAATGCGACGCTTGTAACAGGAAAAACCGAAATCGAAATTAACCCGATTGTGACTTATTTAGGGATTGGTTACCGTTTCTAATCAGGAACATCGATATATCAAGCCGGGAAAATTTCTCGGTTTTTTATTTGAAAAAACAGCGTATTTTTAGCCTATTATACTGAAATTATATTTTTGATAGATCAGGAAGCGAATATGCGAGGTTTATATCTTATTACCAATGATGATCTTTTCGATGTGCTGATTCAAAAATTACAGGTTGCTTTGGCAACACAGAAAATTGCCATTTTGCAATATCGCCGTAAAAAAGTTGCCAAAGTCGATCAACCTTTTGAAGTTGAGCAAATCAAAAAACTGTGTGAACAATATCAAACCCCTTTTGTGATTAACGATGACTTATCATTGGCTGAACAATTTGGTTTAGGCGTTCATTTGGGGCAGGGTGATGGTGAAATTGCTGATGCTGTAGCGCGATTACCATCGGGTGTGATCATTGGTCGTACTTGTTTAAATTCATTGAATTTAGCACAAAAAGCGATTGCAGAAGGCGCAACGTATGTGGCATTTGGTGCGGTCTATGCCACTAGTACCAAACCTGAAGCAGGGCAGGTTGGGCTTGAGGTGATTCAGCAAGCGCATCAGCAGTTTTCTGTACCAGTTTGTGCGATAGGTGGATTAAGCGCGGAAAATTCAAAAGTCGTCATTGAAAGTGGTGCTGACCTTTGTGCCGTGATTAGTGATATATTAGGTAGAAGTATTCAAGACATTCCAGCACGTATTGCGGTATGGGATGGATTATTTCAAGAAACAACCAATGTTTCATAAATCAATTATCTTTATCGATTGAGATTTTTCATGAGCTTATCTCCTAAACAAGAGCAACTATTTAAACAGGCGAATAAACATATTCCGGGTGGTGTGAACTCGCCTGTGCGTGCATTTAATGGTGTCGGCGGAACGCCAGTATTTATTGAAAAAGCACAAGGTGCTTATTTGTGGGATGTCGATGGAAAGCGTTATGTCGACTATATCGGTTCTTGGGGGCCAATGATTTTAGGTCATTCACACCCTGATATTGTGCAGTCAGTGCAAGCCGCAGCGCAGGACGGTTTAAGTTTCGGTGCGCCGACAGTTCATGAAACGACGCTTGCCGACATTATCTGTGAAATAGTGCCATCGATTGAAATGGTACGTATGACCAACTCAGGTACAGAAGCCACCATGTCTGCAATTCGCTTGGCACGTGGGTATACTGGTCGCGATAAAATCGTAAAATTTGAAGGCTGTTACCACGGACATTCAGATTCATTGTTGGTGAAAGCGGGTTCTGGCTTACTCACTTTAGGCGAGCCAACGTCAAAAGGTGTTCCAGCTGATTTTGCAAAACATACCTTGACGTTACCATATAACGATATTGAAGCAATTAAAGCATGTTTTGAAAAATTCGGTTCTGAAATTGCCTGTGTGATTGTGGAACCTGTCGCAGGGAACATGAATTTGGTAAAACCAATCAAAGGTTTTCTTGAAACGATTCGTGAAGTGTGCGACCAATATCAATCTGTTTTTATCATTGATGAAGTGATGACAGGTTTCCGTGTGGCATTAGGTGGTGCACAAGCGTATTACAATGTGAAGCCAGATTTGACCACCTTGGGTAAAATTATTGGTGCAGGTCTGCCAGTAGGTGCATTTGGTGGTAAGCGCGAAATCATGCAGTGCATTGCACCTTTAGGTGGGGTGTATCAGGCAGGGACGTTGTCGGGAAATCCATTGGCAATGCGTGCGGGGATCACCATGTTCAAGCATTTACGCCAGCCTGAATTTTATAGCAAACTTGAAGCTCAGCTTGCTAAGTTACTTGCTGGTTTACAGCAAGTTGCAAACGAAGAAGGTATTGCACTTAAAACAGAACAAGCAGGGGCGATGTTTGGTTTGTACTTTACTGACCAAACTGAAATTACCAGCTTTGATCATATTTTAAAATGTGATGTCGAAGCATTTAAACAATTCTTCCATGGCATGCTAGATCGTGGTATTCATTTTGCACCGTCTGCATTTGAAGCAGGGTTTATCTCTTCTGCACATTCAGATGAAGATATTGCGTATACCGTTCAGGCAGCGAAGGAAACTTTTGCGCAGATGAAAAAAGCGTAAGTTTCGGCAGTCGTATATTGGAAAAGGAGTAGATTTTTCTGCTCCTTTTTACTTTGCTGCTGACGATTTATCGTATGGAGTGATGATCATTTTCTGCAAATGTAGTAAAAGCCTAAAAAGTTTGAGTAAAAGCGCAAAAGAATCATATTTAATACATCTTTTCTATTGTATTTCTGGTTTAAGCTTTTTATCATTGCCGCCTTATTTTCGAGATCAGTCTGGGACTAAGTTTTGAGTAATTTTTTAACCGAACATCTGATTCATCGTGATGACGATTTTATGGTAATTCACAAACCCTCAGGTTTACTCAGTGTTCCAGGAAAAGGTGAGGCCTTGCATGACAGTGCATTGACCCGTCTTGTAGACATCGAATCCAATACGCTTTTAATTCATCGTTTAGACCGAGATACGTCAGGCATTCTGGTATTCGGATTAACGAAATATGGACAAAGCCATATTGCACGTCAGTTTCAGGATCGTCAGACTTCAAAAGTCTATCAGGCAGTGGTTGCAGGTCACTTAAGTGGTGAAGGAACCATTGATATTCCCGTTGTTTATGATCCTGATCGTCCACCATTACATATTGTTGATACCAAGCACAACAAACCTGCGTTAACACATTGGCAGGTCATTGAACAATTTGAATTAGATGGACATGCGGTGACACGCGTGAAACTTACTCCAATTACAGGACGGTCACATCAGTTACGTGTTCATATGCAATATTTAGGACATCCTATTGTTGGTGATACGCTTTATGCTACGGCTGAGCAGCAGCAATGGTCGTCTCGCTTATGTTTACATGCTGCTGAGTTAAGTTTTGCTCATCCTCGCACGGGTGAACAACTGACATTTAACTGCCCAGTTCCGTTTTAAAAAGATTTTTAAAATTTGTGCACATCATCTCGTCTTTGAACAAGAGTTGTGCAAAAATATTCGTATAAAGCTGGATTCCGAAAAATAGTTGTATTTGATGAAATCCAGTGCAAATTTGAAATAAAGGTGAAAAAATTGCAACAGTTTGCTATTGGTCAACGTTGGTTATCCGATACAGAAACAGAACTAGGTCTAGGTGTTGTAATCGATGTGGATGAACGCTCGGTAAGCGTTTTATTCCCGAAAAGTGACGAAACCCGCGTGTATGCCCGTAGCAATGCACCTTTATCCCGCATTATTTTTAATGTGAATGATGAACTGCACGACCAAGAAGGTCATCGATGGATTGTTGAATCATTCGATGAGCGCTTTGGCGTCATTCGCTATAATGCTGTTCGTACTTTGCAAAATGGTGAGCAAGAGCGTAAAGCACTAAATGAAACACGTATTGGCGCCCAGATTCAACTTTCTAAACCATTAGACCGTTTATTGGCAAGTCAGGTGGATATCAAAGCATGGTATGACCTACGCATTGAAGCATTACAATTACAAGCCAATATGCACACCAGTCCATTACGTGGTCTAATCGGTGCACGTGTTGGTCTTATTCCACACCAGCTTTATATTGCACACGAAGTCGGTAAGCGTTTTGCGCCTCGTGTTTTACTTGCTGACGAAGTGGGTTTAGGTAAAACCATTGAAGCAGGTTTGATCATCCATCAACAATTAAAAACGGGCAGATCTGAACGTATTTTAATTTTAGTCCCTGATTCATTGCAGTATCAGTGGATGATTGAAATGCGTCGCCGTTTCAACTTGAACTTCTCGTTGTTCGATTTAACCCGTACCGCTTCTATTCGCGAACATGACCCTGAGCTTAATCCGTTCTTGACAGAACAATGCATTATTGCCAGTGTTGATTTGATGATTGACCATGACGACTTGCGTGAGCAGGCGGTAGAGGCTGGTTTTGACTTGCTTGTGGTAGATGAAGCACATCATTTGATGTGGAGCGAAGAAGAAGGCGGTAATGACCGTTATGACTTGGTTGAAGAGCTCGCAGAAAGTATTCCGGGTGTTTTGCTGTTAACCGCAACACCAGAACAGCTCGGTGTAGAAAGCCATTTTGCTCGGTTACGTTTACTTGATCCGCAACGCTTCAGCAGTCTAGATCGTTTCTTGGATGAAGAAGCACAATATCAACATACCGCAAAAATTGCAGAAGTGTTGATGTCAAATGATCCATTAACACAACAACATTTAGATGCTTTAGAAGGCTTGTTGGGTCATAAAATTGAAGATCAGCCAGAACAGCGTTATCAGGCGATTCATGAGTTGCTAGACCGTCATGGTACAGGTCGAATTTTATTCCGTAACACACGTGAAGCGATTCAGGGCTTCCCTGGACGTGACTGTCAACCTGTTGCATTAGTTGCACCTGAAACATGGTCTAAAACAGGTAAATTACGTGAGCAAATGTGGCCAGAAGAAAACCAGTTAGATGGTTCGTGGATGGAAACAGATCCACGTGTTGCATGGTTGATGGACGCTTTACGTAAAGATTTAAAACATAAAAAAGTGCTTTTGATTGCACGAAGCGGCCCAGTGGTTGAAGCACTGGAAAATGCTTTGCGTTTACATGCAGGTATTCGTACCGCATTGTTCCATGAAGGCATGAGCCTACTTGAGCGTGATCAGGCTGCGGCATATTTTGCAGAAGAAAGCTACGGTGCGCAGATTTTACTGTGTTCAGAAATTGGTTCAGAAGGGCGTAACTTCCAGTTTGCAAGTGATTTGGTGTTGTTCGATTTGCCAGCAAACCCTGACGTACTAGAACAGCGTATTGGTCGTCTTGACCGTATTGGTCAGCAAAACCGTATTCAAATTCATATTCCATATTTGATTGGTACTGCTCAGGAACGTATGTTCCGTTGGTACAACGAAGCACTCAATATTTTTAGCAATATTTCACCGACAGCACAGACCTTGCAGGAAAACTTCATTGTTGACTTAAAAGATTGCTTGCTCAGTGATCAGGGTCAAAAATTTGAAGATTTGCTTGAAGCAGTTAATGTTCAGCGTGAAGCACTTGAAGCTGAGTTGCAGGCAGGGCGTGACCGACTGTTAGAATATAACTCTTGCCGTCCGATGGTTGCACAAGAAATTGTTCAAGCACTCGAAGATTATGATGACAACACGACATTGCCAATGTTTGTGAAACGCTTCATGTCTTCAACCAACATCGATTTTGATGAGCAAAGTAACGGAACAGTGATTATCAAGCCGACAGACCAAATGCAGGTTCAAGGTTTGACCTTAGACGAAGAAGGGATTACTGCGACGTTCTATCGTGATCAGGCGCAAATTCGTGAAGATGCACAATATTTGACATTGGAACATCCATTTATTGAAAGTGTGATGGAAATGATCAATACCCAATCTTTTGGGAGTACCAATGTTGCATTGCTGAAATCAAATGCCTTAAAACAAGGTTCGATCTTGTTGGAAGTTTGGTTTAAGTTAGATGTTGTCGCACCAAAAGCGCTCAATCTTTCTGCAAGTTTGCCACAACAGTTGATTCGTGTGCTGTTAAATGAAAATGGTCAGGATCTATCTGCAAAAATTGATCCGATGATTTTAAGACCATACTTACAACATTTAGATGGCAACAGTTGCCGTCAGGTTGTGAAGGCTCGTCGTGAAATTATCGAAACACGTTATAAGCAGGCACTTGATCAGGCGAAAACAGCATTACCAGAATTGGTTGCGCAGGCAAAATCGGTTTATGGTCAGCAATGGCAATACGAAATTGACCGTTTAACGTATTTAAAACAGTTTAATCCAAGCATTCGTGAAGATGAAATTGACCGTTTGCAGAAATTACAAAAAGAAGGTCTCAATTTATTGGATGGTTTAGCCTTAACACCAGAAGCGATTCAGGTATTGGTTGTTGTAAAACCTTAAAATAAACGAAACATAAAAAAACCGATTATCTATTAATCGGTTTTTTTATACCTATGAATTAATTAAATCAAACCAGCATCACGCAATTCACGTTTAAAATAAGCATAAAAAACAGGAGCTGCAATTAATCCACCAAAACCAAAAATAGATTCAAAAACCAACATTGCCAACAGAACTTCCCATGCTTTGGCATCGATTTTTCCTCCCACAATTTTGGCATTCACAAAATATTCAAGCTTATGAATCACCACCAAATAAACAAGTGCAGCACCCGCTACAGGGAGTGATACAGTGAGTCCTGAAATAATAATCAAGGTATTGGAAATTAGATTCCCTGCAATTGGGATTAGGCCAAAAATGAAAGTTAAGATGGTTAATGTTTTGGCAAAAGGCAGTTGAACATGAAACAGTGGAAGTGCAATAAAAACAAAAATAATAAATAAAATGGTATTAATGAGTGAAATTTTGAATTGAGCAAAAACTACATTGCGAAAAGAAATAGAAAGTTTTTCAATACGTTGTAGTAAGGCAAGTTTAAAGACGGGTTGTGGCTGAGTACTAAAGTTATGTAAAGAAGCTAATATTCCAATAATCAGTCCAATAAGCATGGTCGCGAGATTATGTAAAATATCTGAACCTGTGTGCTGTAAAATCGACACATTGTCTTTTAACAGTACAAATAATTCATTTTTTAGGTCGGTCACACTACTTGGGATATAAACGGGAATATATTTTGAAACTTCGAGTCTTAATTGCTCTAGTGCCTGATCTGCCTTAGCCCCAACAGATGAAATACCAGTGCCTTGCACATCGTGAACAACAAAACTAATTAAAGCAATGATACAAGCGGCAAGTAACGAAACGATCAGAACGCTTAGCCCAACACTAATGATTAGTTTGGCGCGATGACTATCAATATAACGGTCAATGACTTTACTTAAAGCATGAATAATTTCGTAGATGATAAAACCTGCAAAGAAACTGGGTAATAAGTGCAGGGGAATGATAAACAGCAGACTTAAAAAAATAATGACGTAGCTTGCTAAAATATACGGTTTATCACTCAAAACATTCATGATAGTTGAACCTGAAAAATAAATTTATGACGCGTTTGTCAATCTAGTTAGATAGATCTGCAAGCGCTTGGGGGGAACAGCAGACCAATACTTTGGATAAAACTATTCTAACGGTTTCGAAGAAAGTTAGATATGACAAAAAGTATGAAATTTCAGTAATCTAGTTGTTCGCCGATCAGAATTTTTATTGGTTAAATTTAAATTATTTATTTTTAACGAATTTTTGCTTTATCTAGGTGGCGAGAACCTTCTAAAATCATACGAATCATGAGAATGGTTTGCTCTGCAACCTGATTACGTTCATCGCTTGATAAATCCACGACTTTTGCCCCCATATTAAAAACCAATTGAGTGATGGCTTTGGAAACGAGATCTGGATAAAACAGCTTATTATGGTTTAAGCGTTCAAGACGGATTAAGTCTTCTTGTAGTTCTTGTTGGAAAAAGCTGAGTTGTTGCTCGACAGCCTGTTTATATGAATTAGAACCTGTGTAACCCTCACGAAGCAATAAACCTAGGTTGCCTTCATCGGTATTTAACTGTTGTAAAAAAACTTCAATCGAACTTCGGATAATACTGTCTTGTTTTGTTGCCTGAAGCCGAGCTTCACGAATAATTTTCCGTAAAACTAAACCTGCACGATTAATCAGTGCAATGGCGAGCTCATCAATGTCTTTAAAATGCCGATAAAAGCTATTGGGTGCAATACCTGCTTCACGGGCAACCTCACGTAAACTCAGGGATGAAATACTTTTTTGCGGACCAATCAGGTTTAAAGTCGCCTGAAATAATTCTTCTTTGGTAATCGTTGCTCTTCGGCCAGCACCACGCGTTACTTTGACCTGATGAGGTTCAGGTTGAGACGCTTCGGCTAGGGGTTGGGTGAGTAACGACATGTATATCCATATAAAGTTAAGTCAAACTGATATTAAGGATTATGCCCTAGACTGAGCCGATAAGGAATAGTGCAAAGATTTGTTTCTGGCGTTGTAGAAATACTATACAAATATATATACATGTGTATAATAATTCAAAAGGCATAATTGAGATGACCTGTGATGCAAGCTATACAACGAAAAAATCAGTTTTTAGGCTTTTTATCTGGCAGCGTGGTTGATACGAAAACCATTAATTTCTGGCTAAATAAAGTCAATCCTTTGTGGTCAACAAATGAGATGCTGGGGCGCATCGTCAAAAAAGAGCAGCTTGCCGATGATATTGTCAGTTTGACGATTCAGTGTAATCGCTTGATGGAATTTGGCTTGGCAGGGCAACACCATCCAGTAACAGTTGAAATAGAAGGCCGCCGTTTTGAGCGAACTTATAGTTTGACTCAGCTCGATGCCCATCAGGTATTATTGACTGTCAAAAAAGTAGATAAGGGTTTGGTCAGCACGTGGTTATGTGAGCAGGCTCAAGTTGGCGATATCATCGAATTTGGGAAACCTTACGGTGAAATGCAGGTTGAATATGGTTCAAAACAACCTTTGATTTTACTTGCCGCAGGTAGCGGTATTACGCCAATGTTTAGCTTGTTATCTCATTTACATCAAACTGGTGAATTGAAAAATCATCAAATTCATTTAATGTATTGGGCGCAGCATGCAACAGGTTTGGCTTTTAAAGCGACCTTTGAAGCATGGCAACAGCAGTATGAAAATTTTAAATTTTCTACATTCTGTACGCGTGATGAACCTGCTGCCTCTCGTTTAAACCAGCAGCATTTAGACATGTTACCGAATTTGGCTGAAACCCGTGTTTTGGCATGTGGGCCTTCTGGTTTTATCAACAGTGCTGAACAGTTGTTTGCACAAGCTCAACAATTTGAAGGTGAAGCCTTTAGCCTCGCCCCTGTGACATATGACGATGAAGGTGTTGTGAATATTACACTCACAAAGTCGGATAAAACCATTACCGTTCCGAAAGGGCAGCCATTATTGGAAGCATTGGAACAGGCGAAAATTCAACCCGAATATGGTTGTCGTATGGGTATTTGCAACAAGTGTTCTTGTAACAAAGTGAGTGGTATCACCAAACATGTGGGCAATGGTGCTGAAAATGCAGAGCCAGGTAATCCTCTGCGTATTTGCGTAAATTCAGCAAAAAGCGACTTGGTGTTAGATCTTTAAGAAGAGAATTGAATTATGAATATGCAAGTTAAAACGCAATATTTTAAAAATCCAAAAAATCGGAATCTGACACCAGCAGAACTAGATGCTTTGGCACAAGAGTTAGACCAAATTAAGCAAGATGCGTTAGATCAAATTGGTGAAAAAGATGCGCAATATATTCGTCGTATCTATTCAACCGTGCGCTATACAGGCATAGCTGGACGAGCATTGTTATTTGCTGGATGGTTTCCACCTGCATGGTTGTTAGGTACAGGTTTGCTTGGACTGTCTAAAATTTTGGAAAATATGGAAGTCGGTCATAATGTCATGCATGGTCAATATGACTGGATGAATGATCCAAAATTCAAAGGACAGGATTACGAATGGGATATCGTGGGGACGGCAGATAACTGGCGTCAAACCCATAACTACAAACACCATACCTATACGAACATTAAAGGAATGGATGATGATATTGGTTATGGCTTAATTCGGTTATTTCCAGAACAACGCTGGAAAAAAGGCCATTTGTTGCAACCTATTTACAGTATTCCATTTTGCTTGTTGTTCCAGTGGGGCGTTGCCATTCAAAACTTAGAAATTGGTAAAGTTTTATTTGGACGAAAAACTGTGAAACAGCTTTGGAATGAATGGAAACCTGTTCAGAAAAAAGTGGCAAAACAATTATTTAAAGATTATGTCTTTTTCCCATTGATTGCTGGGCCAAATGCTGTACCTGTATTTTTTGGAAATATGGCAGCCAACGGTATCCGTAATGTATGGACGTTCAGTATTATCTTTTGTGGTCACTTTACCAAAGATGTTGAAGTGTTTCCAAAAACAGTTTTGCAAAATGAAAGCCGTGGTCACTGGTATATGCGCCAAATCCGTGGTTCATCTAACTTAACAGGTTCAAAAATTTTCCATATCTTAACGGGTCATTTAAGCTATCAGATTGAGCATCACTTATACCCAGAAGTACCATCTTTACGTTATCGTGAAATGGGGCCAAAAGTGAAGGCAGTCTGTGAAAAATATGGCTTGAACTACAACAATGCTAGTTTAGTCAAACAATATGGTCAGGTGATTGGGCGTATTTTTAAATATGCCTTACCTTTCAAAAAATAAGATATTAATTTAAAAAAGCGGTGTTTAAAACATCGCTTTTTTTATGCTTCTAATTTGGCTGTACTTTGTTGTGAATTTACCCCGTAATTTGTGTTTACGGGGCATAGATTAGTGCAAAGTAATGGAAACATTACACCCTTGGAATAAGCGTTTGATGGCTGTAATTAATTGATCATTGTCATGATCTAGTTCGATATGAATTGATGAATAATCTAGGCTATCGGACAAAGCGGTGTCCAATTCAAGCACAATTTGTGCATCAAAAAAACGAACCGCAGTTACGGCATCAAAAAATTCAACATCAGTTTCATTCACCAGTAACTCTGTTGAAGCAAAATCTGGGTCATCTTGGCGTGTTAAAATCACAAAATCGATAGGGTCAAACGCATCATCGGCTAACCCAATGCTTAAAACATGATCCTCATGCTGAATAGAAACAGAATGGGCGTGGAAAGATTTCATTGCATTTCTCAAATGACTAAATGAGGCAGTTTATTTTAACTGAATTGTACCGTCTGCCGTTGCATTGATTTTGGTTTCTCCAGCAGAAATGTCCTGAACAGGTGCAGCTTCATTATCCATAGATGCTTTCATCATCATATTTGCTCTCAAATACGGCTGCGGATAGACATTGCTATTGGTGTTGATATTTAAATTAACCAATTGATAGCCCGATTTATTCCAAACTTTGCTTAAATTTTCTGCACGTTGTTGAAATTGTTTAGATGCTTCAATCATCAGCTCATTTTCAACTTTTTTGCGCTGAGCTTCGGATACGTTAAAACTGATACTTTGGGTTTGGAAATTGTTTTGTAATTTGCTTACAAGTTGGCTAATGGCTTTAAAATCTGTTCCTTCCAGACGTAACTCGGCATGTGAGCGCCACTCTTTGAGTTTGTTTTTATCATCATAAATCGGCTGTGTACTTTGAGTGCCAGTGGTTGTTTTGACCTGAGGATATTGGCGAGCTGTCACAAGTGCCTGATTCATCGCCTGAGTCACTTCGGTGGCAAGCGTCGAAGGTTGTTTATTATTTTTTTCAATATAGAGTACAACCCGCATTTCATCATTTAAGACCTGACGAGAGGCGTTGGCTTGTAGGTTAATTATGTTATAACGAACAGCATCTTCTTGGGCAAATGTGGCACAGCTAAATAGAGCGCTACAAACTAAAATTCCTGAACTTACAAAAGTACGCATAATGGTGTCCTGCTTATCTTTGGTATCAAATTATGTAATTGGTATGGATCATGATTGAAAATGGACGATTTCCATTTAAAAAATCAATCACTTGAACCTATGTGTCTATACTAAAGTTTCAAAATGAAATGAAAGCAATATTTTGTAGAAGCTTTGTAATGTTTTAAGAAAAGCATGTCAAAAAGTGATCTAATTTCTAATGTGATTTTGAGTAGGACAAAGGTGGTGTTATATATTGAAAAACATTAAGTTATGTCGTTATCTACTAGATGTGATCAAACCAAAATTTCATCATAGTGTCATTAGAAATCTGCATAATGCCTAAAATTCATTAGGCGAATGTTTTTTTTAATAGATTTAGAGCAAATAAAGGCATAAAAAGCACTTTATTTTTATAAAAAAAAGGGTATTATCGCCCTCCTAGTTATCTCTACATCTTTTGTCTAACTAGAATTTTACAAGCACCGAGTCAAAGGACCGCAAGTCACCAGACTTATTTCTTTCAACCCATATCAGAGATGGTAATTCGATATGAGCGTTACTTCTGTAAATCCTGCCACCACTTCCACAAACGAATACTACTTGACTCGCCAAAGTCAGATGGAATCGAATGTTCGTAGTTATCCTCGTAAATTACCGTTAGCGATAGCGGAAGCACATGGTTGTTGGGTTACCGATGTTGAAGGTACAAAGTACCTTGATTGTTTAGCTGGGGCAGGGACATTGGCTTTAGGCCATAATCATCCTGCGGTGATTAAAAGTATTCAAGATACACTCACCAGTGGTCTACCATTACATACTTTAGATTTAACAACGCCTTTAAAAGATGCTTTTACTGAAAGTTTGTTATCTTATTTGCCAGGCGGTAAAGAAGAGTATTGCTTACAGTTCTGTGGTCCATCTGGTGCAGATGCGACTGAAGCGGCAATTAAATTAGCAAAAACTTATACAGGTCGTAGTTCTGTGATTAGCTTCTCAGGCGGCTATCATGGTATGACACACGGCTCATTGGCAATGACAGGTAATTTGTCTGCAAAAAATGCAGTCAATAACCTTATGCCAGGCGTACAATTTATGCCATACCCACACGAATACCGTTGCCCATTAGGCATTGGCGGTGAAGCGGGTGTTGATGCTTTAACCTATTACTTTGAAAACTTCATTGAAGATGTAGAAAGCGGTGTAACAAAACCTGCTGCAGTCATTCTTGAAGCGATTCAAGGTGAAGGTGGTGTTGTTACTGCACCTGTAAAATGGTTGAAAAAAATTCGCGAAGTTACTGAAAAACACAACATCGTATTGATTCTTGACGAAGTTCAAGCAGGTTTTGCGCGTTCAGGCAAAATGTTTGCATTTGAACATGCGGGTATTGAACCTGATGTTGTGGTGATGTCTAAAGCTGTTGGTGGTGGTTTACCACTTGCAGTATTGGGTATCAAACGTAAGTTTGACGCATGGCAACCTGCGGGTCACACGGGTACATTCCGTGGTAACCAATTGGCAATGGGTACAGGTCTTGTTGTTTTAAAAACAATTACTGAACAAAACCTTGCTCAAAATGCACAAGAACGTGGTGATTATCTACAAGCTGAATTGAAAAAATTAGCGCAAGAATTCCCATGTATCGGTAACGTCCGTGGTCGTGGCTTGATGATCGGTATTGAAATCGTTGATGAGCGTAAACCTGCTGATCATATGGGTGCATTACCAGCAGATTCACAATTGGCTGCGGCAATCCAAACTGCATGTTTCAATAACCAGTTGTTGTTAGAAAAAGGTGGTCGTAACGGTACAGTAATTCGTTTACTTTGCCCGCTTATCATCACTCAAGAAGAATCTGAAGAAGTAATTGCACGTTTTAAAACAGCAGTTGCACAAGCAGTTAAATCGGTTCGAGGCTAATACATGGTTGATTTTGCAGAACATCGTAAAGCGCTACTCTGCAATGATGCTGGATCCATTGCTGACTATCAGTCAGCAATGGATGAAGCGGTAAAAGCCGTTTCTGCATGGTTGCAAAATGATAAAATGTATACAGGTGGTAGCATTAAAGAATTGCGTTCGGCAATTTCTTTCCAACCTTCAAAAGAAGGCATGGGGCTACAATCTTCTTTAGAGCGTATGATTGAGTTATTCCTCAACAAAAGCCTAAAAGTACATCATCCATATTCACTTGCACATTTGCACTGCCCAACAATGGTTAGTAGTCAAATTGCCGAAGTTCTGATCAATGCGACCAACCAATCAATGGATTCATGGGATCAAAGCCCAGCAGGTTCATTGATGGAAGTTCAGTTAATTGACTGGTTACGTCAAAAAGTGGGTTATGGTTCAGGTCAGGCAGGCGTGTTCACTTCTGGTGGTACACAATCGAACCTGATGGGTGTTTTACTTGCGCGTGACTGGTGCATTGCGAAAAACTGGAAAGATGCCAATGGTCAGCCGTGGTCTGTTCAGCAAGATGGTGTTCCGTCAGATGCAATGAAAAATGTCAAAGTCATTTGTTCTGAAAATGCACATTTTTCTGTGCAAAAGAACATGGCGATGATGGGAATGGGTTTCCAATCAGTTATTGCAATTCCTGTGAATGAAAAAGCCCAAATGGATGTGAATGTGCTTGAAGAAACAATGGCACGTTTACAATCAGAAGGCAAAATCGTTGCATGTGTTGTGGCAACAGCAGGAACAACCGATGCTGGCGCAATTGATCCATTAAAACAGATTCGTGAAATCACCAATAAATATGGCGCGTGGATGCACATCGATGCGGCATGGGGTGGTGCACTGATTCTATCGAATGAACATCGTGCAATGCTTGATGGTATCGAACTATCAGATTCTGTAACACTGGATTTCCATAAGCATTATTTCCAAAGCATTAGCTGTGGTGCGTTCTTGTTGAAAGACGAAGCAAACTATCGCTTTATGCACTATGAAGCAGAATATTTAAACTCTGCTTATGATGAAGAGCATGGGGTGCCAAACCTTGTGTCTAAATCATTGCAAACAACCCGTCGTTTTGATGCATTGAAACTCTGGATGACAGTTGAGGCTTTGGGCGAAGAGCTATATGGTTCAATGATTGATCATGGTGTTAAATTAACCCGTGACGTTGCGGACTATATTCAAGCGACAGCAGGTTTAGAGCTTTTGGTTGAGCCTCAATTTGCATCTGTCTTGTTCCGTGTCGTACCAGAAGGTTATCCAGTTGAGCTTTTGGATACATTGAACCAAAACATTGCTGATGAATTATTTGCACGTGGTGATGCCAATATTGGTGTGACGAAAGTGGGCAATGTTCAATCATTGAAAATGACTACTTTAAGCCCAGTTGCAACGCTTGAAAATGTACAAGGTTTGTTGGCAATGGTGCTAAGTGAAAGTGATCGTATCCGTGATGCGATTGCCGCAGGTACATATGTACCGCCAATTGATTAATTCATTTGTTTGATAAAAAGGTCACTTTGGTGGCCTTTTTTATTTTTCATTGAGATGTGAAATTGGGTACAAAGATATGACCCTGAATCTGGAGGAAGTTTCTTGCATCATCCTTCGGTTTTTTAGAGAGCAGTGCAAAGAAAGAATTATGATGAATGAAAAACAGATTTGTTATTGCGTCATAAATTTGTAATCGAATTACTGTATAAATGGTCAGGATGCCTATATTCCGCATGAAACGATAACCTTTATTGGCTTGGAGAAATGCGCTAGAGGCATAGATATAGAGAGATGGCCAATGAGTTTCAACAATAAAATGACATTGTTTTTCGCTGTAACTGGGGTGACACTTGCGACGAGTGCACATGCAGTGAGAGATACAATTCAGATTGCGGGTTCTTCAACTGTTTTACCATACGCAAGTATTGTTGCCGAAGAGTTTGGTCATACGTTCCCACAATACAAAACACCTGTGGTTGGTTCTGGTGGTACGGGTGGCGGTTTAAAACAATTTTGTCAGGGCGTTGCAGACAATACAATTGACGTTGCAAATGCTTCACGTCAAATTAAGGATACTGAAATCGCAACCTGTAAAAAGGCAGGTGTCAAAAAGATTCAGGAAGTGAAAGTGGGATATGATGGCATTGTATTTGCATCAAACTCGCATAAGCCTGCTTATAAATTAAAACCCTATCATATATTTGCAGCACTGGCTGAAACATTACCATCCAAAGGAAAGTTGGTTCCAAACCCCTATACGCGTTGGAGTCAAATAGACCCTACATTGCCGAATGAACCGATTACTTTAGTCATTCCTGCATCGAACCACGGAACACGTGAAGTTTTTCAGGAAAAAATGGTCAATGCTGGGTGTGAAGCATATCTTTATTTTAAAAGGCTCAATCAGGCCGAGCGTACAAAAGCATGTTCGACTTTCCGTGAAGATGGCCATGTTATTGAAATTTCTGGTGATTACACAGAAACGCTGGCACGCTTGCAAACTAACCCAAGTGCAGTCGGTGTTTTTGGCTTAGGGTATTACAGCTCTAATCGAGACAAGTTGCGTGTGGCTTCGGTGAACAATGTTATTCCATCTGAAAAAACAGTATTGAATGGTTCTTATATCGTGTCTCGTCCATTATTTATGTACATAAAAGGCGAACATCTGATTGCAATTAATGGTTTATCTCAATATGTTGAATTTTTCTTGAATCAGAAAATTTCAGGAAAAGGATCTAAAATTGAACGTGCGGGCTTAATTGCAATGTCTGATGCTGAACGTACCAAAGTTTTGGCTGATTTTAAAGCGGGCAAATCTGTTCGGTAAGATGATCTGGATCTGGCATGGAAAAATGTTCGTGTTGGATTTTTTATCAAAACGATTTTAGGCAAAGATAAAATGAATCTGCTTCTTTTAGGCGTGTTACTGGCATTGATTGCAATCGCCTATCAACTGGGGTTGAAAAAAAGTCGGAAATTGGCGGGTGTTCATCATAACACTGCAAATTTGCATTCACGTCCTGGTTATTATGGTGTATTGGTTGCACTATGGTGTGGTATTCCTGCATTCACGATTTTTATCGTCTGGAACTTAATCGAACCCTCTATTTTGCGTCAGGTTGCGTTTAATCATGTTCCTGCACAGGTATTATCTGGTTTGGATGCAGCAGGCCGAGAGGTGTTACTCGACCGTATTCATGCGCTTGCGACAGGTTTTGGGGTGACTGATCATGCCGCCGCTTATGAAGTCACGGCAGCCGAACAATATGCACAAATCAGTAAAATTGGGGCTTATGCAAAAGTTACGGTTGTCGTATGTATTGCATTGCTGGGTTTACTGGTTGCAAAAAATAAAATTAGCCAGACCTATCGTGCCCGTAACAGCGTAGAAAAAGTGATCAAAACAAGTTTGGTGTTATGTTCTGGCGTTGCCATTTTGACAACAGTTGGAATCGTGATGTCAATGTTGAGTGAAGCATTACGGTTTTTTCATTTTGTTAGTCCAATGGATTTCTTTTTTGGAACTGAATGGGACCCCGGTTTTAGTACGACAGGGAATGCCGATGGTCGCTATGGTGTGTTGCCCTTGCTTTGGGGAACCATTATGGTTAGTGCGATTGCCTTATTGGTCGCGATTCCTGTTGGATTAATGATTGCGATTTATTTGGCAGAGTATGCATCTCCTCGTTTTAGAGCATTTGCAAAACCAACAATTGAGATTTTGGCGGGGATTCCAACCATTGTATATGGTGTTTTTGCCTTGATGTTTGTCGGCCCTTTCTTTAGGCAAATGGGGGATCGTATCGGTGTGGATATTAATGCAACGAGTGCATTAACCGCAGGTGTGGTCATGGGAATTATGATTATTCCATTTGTATCCTCTTTATCTGATGACATTATCACGCGAGTGCCAAGAGCTTTAAGGGATGGTTCATTAGGGCTTGGGGCTACACGTTCAGAAACCATTCGTCAGGTTGTGTTACCCGCAGCCTTGCCCGGGATTATTGGCGCTTTTTTACTTGCGGCCTCACGTGCCATTGGTGAAACCATGATTGTGGTTTTGGCGGCAGGGAATAGTCCATTGCTTCACACCAACCCATTACAAGCAGTTTCTACTGTGACGGTGACAATTGTAAATCAGCTAACAGGGGATACAGACTTTGCAAGCCCGCAAGCATTGGTGGCATTTGCATTGGGGTTAACCTTATTTGTAATTACACTGGGTTTAAATATCGTAGCACTGTGTATCGTGCGTAAATATCGTGAGCAATACGAATGAGTATGACAGATTCTACTATTCAGCCCCCAGTGCCTGACTCTAAAGTGGCTATTAAGGCAAGTGAAGAAAGAAAGCGTTTGATTATTCAGACCTTAGCTAGACGACACCGTAAAGAAAAAACATTCCGTATTTTGGGTCTTTCATCCGTGATTTTGGGCTTAATGTTTGTGGCGTTACTTTTTGGAAGTATTTTACAAAAGGGCATACCTGCATTTTGGCAAGCAAGCATAACCGCACCAGTTTATCTAGACCCTAAAGTGATTCATACGGCTGGGGCAAAACCTGTTCGATTGGTTCATGAAAGTCCTGCACAGTATCAACAACGCTATATTGACTGGCAACTCAGAATGGGGGCGCTTGATTGGGATGGATTAATCCTTCGTGGTATTGAATCTCAAGATCCAAGTTTGAAACATCATGAAAATGATTTACTTAATATTTATAGCAGTTCAGAAGCATACCGATTAAGAGATATGGTATTTGCCGACCCAAGTCTTGTAGGCAAAACAATTGAGATGAACCTGATTGCTGGCGCCAATGTGGATGTTTGGATCAATGGGAAAATTGACAGAGATTTACCCGCCGATCAGCAGCAGCTTAGCGGTAGCGTTCGTGCTCTTGCAGATGAAATGGTGAAAAAAGGCCTTTTGAAACGCACGTTCAATTTTAGAATTTTTACAAATACCGACTCACGTAGTTCTCCTTCATCTAGTGGTTTAGCGGGAGCGTTTATGGGGTCATTGTTTATGATGCTCATCGTGATTTTTGTGTCTATTCCAATTGGCGTTGCAAGTGCAATTTATTTAGAAGAATTTGCAAAGAAAAGTTTGATCACCGATATTGTTGAGGTCAACATTAATAATCTTGCAGCAGTACCCTCAATTATTTTTGGTTTATTAGGGGCTGCAATTTTTATTGGTTGGATGCATTTGCCATTATCTGCACCACTTGTTGGTGGTCTGGTGTTAAGTTTAATGACGTTACCCACCATCATTATTACCACACGTGCTTCTTTAAAAGCAGTACCTCCATCGATTCGTCGGGCGGCACAAGGCTTGGGAGCTTCTCGTATACAAACGGTTTTTCATCATGTGTTACCATTGGCTTTACCCGGTATTTTAACAGGCGCCATTATTGGTGTGGCTCAGGCATTGGGTGAAACAGCACCTTTGCTTTTAATTGGAATGAGTGCCTTTGTTGCCAGTGTTCCTTCAACACCTTTAGATCAATCTACGGCTTTACCTGTTCAGATTTTCTTATGGCAAGGCAATGAGTTACGTAACTTTTTTGAAGGTCGAACTGCTGCTGCCATTATTGTGTTACTTGCATTGATGATTGGCCTGAACAGTTTGGCGATTTGGTTACGCAAAAAATTTGAAGTACGTTGGTAAAACAGAGGTCATGATGAAAAATACTGCCGAATATAACACATCTTTAAGACAGGATATGAATGTGACTGAAGACCAACATGTACCAATAGAAAACACAACAGTTAAGCCGTCTATACACATTCATGTCGCTTCAAACGAGTCTGAGTCAAAACACAAACCTCAACCAGACGTTAAGATCTCTACACAAGATGTTCATGTTTATTATGGTCAAACAGAAGCCATTAAAGGGATTGATTTAGATATTTATCAAAATGAAGTCATTGCATTTATTGGGGCTTCTGGTTGTGGTAAATCGACTTTTTTGCGGACATTAAACCGTATGAACGACACGATAGAAGGCTGTCGTGTTCAAGGTAAAGTGGTTCTGGATGAACAGGATATTTATGACCCAAACTTAGACGTGGTGTTACTCAGGGCGCAGGTGGGTATTGTTTTTCAAAAGCCCAATCCATTTCCAAAATCGATTTTTGACAATGTCGCCTATGGCCCAAGATTACATGGTTTAGCACGTGACAAATATGATTTGGAAGAAATTGTAGAAAATAGTTTACGTAAAGCCAGTTTATGGGATGAAGTTAAAGATCGTTTAAACCAGTCGGGTACAGGTCTTTCTGGTGGGCAACAGCAACGTCTATGTATTGCACGTACAATTGCGGTTAGTCCCGAAGTAATTTTAATGGATGAACCTTGTTCGGCACTTGACCCAATTGCAACAGCTAAAATTGAAGAACTCATCTCGGAACTTTCTGCGCAATACACCATTGCTATTGTGACGCATTCTATGCAACAAGCTGCACGCGTTTCTGATCGGACGGCATATTTCCATTCAGGACGTCTGATTGAGGTCAATTCAACTGAAAAAGTCTTTACCCAGCCTGATCAGCAATTGACAGAAGCATATATTACTGGACGTTTTGGTTGAGGTATATTCACCAAAATTGTATAAGACAGAGCCTTTGCGCTCTGTTTTTTAGGGGGAGAGTTTTTGTAAAAATGAGAGTTTCAAAAGGCTCTTTCTATAATGACTGTAAGTATCTCTATTCAATTTAAAGCGTATTTTATCAAGCTATGGCTGAGTTATGGTCTGTTTATCTGCCGTGCAAATCACTGAGTAAGATCATAGATTCAAATTAAAATGAAAAATAGAAAACAACAAGATGCATAAAACCTATTGAAAAATACCTGAACTGACCTAATCTAAATACCATAAACTGAATTAAATTGAGAATAGAATTTTTATGTTATTTCATTTACCAAAGCTTCCCTCAGAAATTAATATCACTCATCTTAATGCGCGAGTAAACGAACAGCGTAAAAAAATTATTCAGGCAACTGCATCAAAACTTGAACTTTTACAATTTACCAAGCAATTGGCGAAAGAGGCAAAAAGCCGTAAGAAAAATGGACAAAAAGTTTATTTAATTGACTTTAAAGGTGATGTTCAGGCTTCGGCTGTTGCGCAATTGCGTGAAGAAGTGACGCTTATTCTTGCAACTGCAAAAGCGGGACAAGACCGAGTCATTATTCGTTTGGAAAGCCCGGGTGGTATGGTGCATGGTTATGGTCTTGCAGCAGCACAATTGGTTCGATTACGCGATGCAGGGTTTTATGTCACGGTAACCGTAGATAAAGTCGCAGCAAGCGGTGGTTATATGATGGCGTGTATTGCAAATGAAATTGTTGCTGCACCATTTGCAATTGTCGGTTCGATTGGTGTTGTGGCACAAGTTCCAAACTTTAACCGTTTGTTACGTGAAAACAAAGTTGATTTTGAACTGTATACCGCAGGGCAGTACAAACGTACAGTGACTATGTTTGGTGAAAATACTCAAGAAGGTAAAGCCAAGTTTGAAGAAGAGTTACAGCAAACGCATGCACTATTTAAGCATTTTGTAGAAAAATATCGTCCAAAACTCAATGTCGAAAAAGTGGCTACAGGTGAGCATTGGTATGGACAGGATGCACTTGATCTAAATTTGGTGGATCAATTACAGACCTCAGATGCACTCATTTTGGAGTTGTTGGCGAAACATGATGTATATTTGGTGAGCACACGCCGTAAACCAACATTAGGTGAAAAGTTAGGTTTACAGGCTGCACAAATTGCAGATCAGTTGATTCCATCTATGTTTGATAAAATTACTGAGTATGCTGCCAAAGTGAATCAGTCACGTATTCAAATGCGAGATCCTAAACTCTAAGTTATTTTTCAGCATTTCATTGCCCATAATGATTTTTTAAATCATCTCAATTTATTGCCTGTAAAACGTCAAGGTTTGTACAGTACGGATAGAGGAGATAAGGGGTGATGAAATGCGAACAGACTTAAATAGCCTTTGAAGTTATAAAAAAGCCCAGTTCAATATTGGACTAGGCTTTTTCTTGGTCTGGATGTGACTTGAGGTTATTCGATAAATTTAACCGTTACACCTGCTTTAACTTTGCTACCAAGGTCATTCGCATCCCAGTTGGTCAAACGGATACAACCGTGTGAAGCAGTTTTAGAAATTGCAGATGGGTTTGGCGTACCATGAATACCAAAAGATTTCTTACTTAAACCAATCCAGATATTACCTACAGGGCCGTTCGGGCCAGGTGGTAAAGTCAATGGTTTTAAGTTTTTGCCCTGAACAAAGTTGCTTGGAGAGTAACTGTAGTACGGGTTTTTAGCGACACCGACAACTTTATATGTTCCTGTTGGTGATGGTGTATCTGAGCTACCAATCGTTGCAGGGAACGAACCGACCATCTGGTTGTGGTCGTTAAATAAATAAAGTTGTTTTGCACCTTTATGTGCAATAATTAAATGAATATCTTCAGATAAGTTATTGCGAACATTCGCTACAATAATTTTTTCGCCTACTTTTTTAAAGTTTGCTTTTGGATTGAGTTGTTTTAAGAAACCTTCATCCATGTGGAACTTTTCGCCCAACATTTCGGTTACGCGTGTGTAGTACAAACCTTTCATTTTTGCTTGTAAGGCATAATCATGCGGAATACTTTCTGCATAAGGGCCTTTAATATCAGCATCTGTGATGGTGTATTCGATGTAAGCAGGCTTACTTTGTTTCGATACCAGTGCTTCCCATGTTGCCTGATCGAGTTCGCCTGTTGCAGCTAAACCATTCATTTGCTGGAATGATGCAATTGCTTTTAATGTATTTTTACCACTTGAACCATCAATCGCCCCTGGTGAAGCATGCATATTATTGAGCATGACTTGCGCCCGAGCATAAACAGGGAATTGACCTTTACCGATATTCGAATACCATTCGATGTGGTTCAGATTATCAAGTGTCCAAGCTGTTTTTTTGGCATTGGTTGGGGCTGGCGTACTTTTTTCGACTGTATTATCAATACGTTTAACCGTATTGGTCACCTGATTCAAATTTTTCTGTTCTTGCTGGGTAATTTGTGTTTCAGATGCAGCGTCTTTTGGGGTAACGTCAGATGCGGCTGTTGTTCCCATGACTTGAGATGCAGTTTTTGTATCTAAAGATAAAGGATCAATCGGATCTTCAATAGGAGCAGAAGCCACTTTTTGAGGCGTTAATGGTTGCTCCGCATGAGATGCTGCAAAAGCATTGTTTAGCATGAGGTAGCTTAAACTCACAGCGAGTAATGAGCGAACAAACATCTAATTAAACCTTAAAGAAAAAATGTATTTGTGACAAAAAGCGTAATCAGTATTACAGAAATTAAAAGGTGTTGCATTAATTATTTCGTATCTGTCACGTAGAGAAGCTTGCATTATTATTGAGTTTTATCTAGCTGAGAGGGCGTGTTATTGCACTGCAATATATCACGTCAGACACATATATAGCAGATCTGTTGGCTTTGATTAGAGATGATGACAATGGATATTTTTAGATGATACAAGTGATTTGCAAATGAGTGACTTTTAAATAAGTTCGGGTAAATACAAGCAAATTTTAAATCATGGCAATGCTGTTATAGAAAATATTTAAAAATATAAATTTAAAGTGGTTTTAGAAAATTTTTCGAAAATTCACAGCCGCTATAGTGTTTTTGTTATCATGGGGCACTTTAAAATTTTAATTGGAAAGAGCATGACGACTTTAAAAAATGATCGTTTTTTACGTGCTTTATTACGTGAACCTGTAGATACAACACCCGTCTGGATGATGCGTCAGGCAGGACGTTATTTACCAGAATATCGTGCAACACGTGCCCAAGCAGGGGATTTTTTGTCGTTATGCAAAAATACAGATTTTGCCTGTGAAGTGACCTTACAGCCACTACGTCGCTATGCTTTAGATGCTGCAATTTTATTTTCAGATATTTTAACCATACCCGATGCATTGGGACTTGGTCTTTATTTTGAAACAGGCGAAGGCCCAAAATTTCATAAAACCGTTCGTACCGAGCAAGAGATTGCTCAATTGCCGAAGCTTAATTCGAAAGTTGATTTGTCTTATGTGATGAATGCTGTTTCGACTATTCGAGGTGCGTTAGGTGGTGAAGTGCCTTTGATTGGTTTTTCGGGTAGCCCGTGGACCTTGGCAACATACATGGTTGAAGGTGGCTCAAGTAAAGAGTTCCGTTTTACCAAACAGATGATGTATGCACAGCCTGAGCTATTACATGCCTTACTCGATCATTTGGCTGAATCTGTAATCGATTATCTAAATGCACAGATTGAAGCGGGTGCGCAAGCGATTCAAATTTTTGATAGTTGGGGGGGAGCGTTGGCACATCGTGAATATCAAGAATTTTCATTGCAATATATGCAAAAAATTATCGCTGGGCTGAAACGTGAACATGACGGGCGAAAAATTCCTGTCATTATTTTCACCAAAGGTGGCGGTCAGTGGTTAGAATCAATGGTGGCAACGGGTGCAGATGCACTTGGGCTAGATTGGACGACATCTTTAGCAGATGCCCGTCAGGTGGTTCAGGGGCGTGTTGCGTTGCAAGGGAATTTAGACCCTGCAACACTGTATGGTTCTGCGGCAACCATTGAAAAAGCAGTTAAAACCATGTTAGATAATGCTTATAGAAATGGTGAAAAAACCGGTTATGTGGCAAACCTCGGGCATGGCATTACGCAATGGGCTGACCCTGATCATGCCAAAGTATTTGTCGATACGGTACATGAATATAGTGCTAAATATTTAGGCTAAGACTCACGTGAATTCAGTTGGTCGGACTTTTGCTTTTTTGGCGCAGCGTTCAGTTTCCGCTGCGCTTTTTGGAATTTTATTATTAACGGCATTTGCCGTGAGTTCCTCTATGGGGGAGCATCCCTTTTTAGGGTTTTATCGTTACGATTATCTGTTTTTTTGTGCTATTTCTATTCAGATTTTGATGCTCTATTTTCATCTTGAAACATGGCAAGAAGCCAAAGTGATTGCTCTGTTTCATGTGATGGCAATGGTGATGGAGCTGGTATTGACCGATCCGAATGTCGGTTCATGGCAATATCCTGAACCTGCGATTTTAAAAATCATGACCGTGCCATTATTTGCAGGGTTTATGTATTCTGCCATTGGTAGTTTTTTTGCTCGGGCAATTCGTTTATTTCAGGTGTCCTTTCAGGGATTACCGCAGTTTCATAATATGCTGTTACTGGCGATTCTGGCGTATATTAATTTTATGAGTAAGTTTTTTATTCATGATATTCGCAGTATTTTATTTATCTGGAGCGCAGTTATTTTTTGGAAAACCAAAGCCAGTATTCAGATACAACAACGGTATTATAAAATTCCTATGCTGATTTTATTGTTGTTTTTAGCATTCTTGATTTGGATTGCGGAAAATATCAGTACGTTTTATGACATTTGGGTTTATCCCAACCAAAAAGATGGTTGGCAAATTGTGTGGTGGGGGAAAATTGGCTCTTGGTATTTGTTACTGTTACTAAGTCTGGTGTTGATCATGAAAATTTTAGGAAAGCGTGATGCACAAGGCAATTGGTCGTTAACAACCGCAGTAATGAAATTTTCAGACCGCTCATAAAAAAAGGCAAGTTGATTGACTTGCCTTTGTTGTTCTTATCTTAAAAATTAATAACTTTCAGGAACAACACGTAAAAATTCACGACGAATTTGTTCATTGTGCTCAAAGTCACCAATAAATGAAACAGTACGTGTTGTCGAGCTTTGTTTTCCGACACCACGCATCATCATACACATATGGGCAGAGTCAATGACAACAGCAACACCACGAGCATCGGTAACTTCTGCCACAGCTTCAGCGATTTGTTTGGTCAAATTTTCCTGAATTTGCAAGCGACGAGCAAACATTTCTGTAATGCGGGCAAATTTGGATAAACCCAAAACTTGACCTTCAGGTAAATAAGCAATATGTACTCGACCATAAAATGGCAGTAGATGGTGCTCACATAAAGAGTAAAACTCAATATTTTTAACTAAAACCATTTCACGGTTATCTGATGGGAAAACCGCACGATTCGTGACTTCTTCAAGTGTTTGATTATAACCTGAAGTCAAATACGAAAAAGCTCTAGCTGCACGAATAGGTGTGTCTTTTAGGCCTGGGCGAGTTAAATCTTCACCAACGGCTGTGAGTATGTTTTCGTAGGATTGCTGCATGGACATAAGACGTATTGACTTACTCTATTAAACAAGCTGAACATTGTATCAGAAACATAACCGCATGTTCATAACTCGTTGGGCTATTTTCTATTCTTCTGTTTTGATGCGAAAAAACATGAATATTTTTCATTTTTAAATCCATTGTTGGATATATACGGTTAAGGAGGAGTCTTTGCTGGATGACAAACTGTGTATCAAAGCTGTGAATGAGCAGGGAGTTATTGCAGCTATTTAGAGTGTTTTCATCCAACTTGAATGTGATTCAGATATATTGAAAAAATAAAATGAGGATTTAAAACCCGCGTGATTAACAAGGTCATCATGGCATCATATTTGCAAATATGATTGAGAATAGAACATAAGGATATAAAATGTCGGAACGTCCAATCACCTTTTTCTTTCGTGGTGGTCAGCAGCAAGTTGTAAATGTCGCACCTACAATGACGGTTTTACAGTATTTACGTGAATATATTCAGACTGATAAAACCAGACAAACTGGTACAAAAGAAGGTTGTGCAGAGGGTGATTGTGGTGCATGTACGGTGGTGATTGGTGAATTAATCAATGACCGTCTACAGTTGCGTAGTGTGAATGCCTGTATCCAGTTTTTACCGACACTGGATGGCAAAGCATTGTTTACTGTTGAAGATTTACAAGGTCTATTGCCTGTTTCGGCACAGGGTCTGCACCCCGTACAACAGGCAATGGTAGATGTGCATGGTTCGCAATGTGGTTTTTGCACCCCTGGGTTTATCATGTCGTTATGGGTGATGTATGAAAATGAAGTCGATGCACCCAATAAGGCAAAAGTTAGTGATTATCTTTCGGGAAATTTATGCCGTTGCACAGGGTATCGTCCAATTTTGGATGCCGCGCAAAAAGCCTATGACTATCCGCGAGTTATGATTGAACGCCAAAAAATCATTGATGCATTAAAAGCAATTCAGGCATTGCCCGCATTATATTTAAACTATAAAAATCAACAGTTTTTTGCTCCAAAAACGGTGCAGGATTTTGCTGCTTTACTTCAGCAGTTTCCGCAAGTACGGATTGTGGCGGGTAGTACCGATGTTGGATTATGGGTAACGAAATTAGGGCGTGACTTGGGCGATGTACTGTACATCGGTCAGGTTACAGAACTTAAAAAAATAACTATCGCTCAGGATGTTTTAGAGATGGGTGCAAACGTAAGTTTGAGCGATGCACTGGCAAAAATTGCAGCCTATTATCCAGACTTTGAAGAATTACAGCGCCGTTTTGCCTCGATGCCTATCAAAAATGCAGGCACATTAGGTGGTAATATTGCCAATGGTTCACCGATTGGCGACTCCATGCCTGCGTTAATTACATTGGGTGCACACTTACGGTTACGTTGCGCTGAACAAGTCCGAGAGATGGCTTTAGAAGATTTTTATCTGGATTATCAAAAAACGGCCTTGCAGGTAGGCGAGTTTCTCGAAGCGATTTTGATTCCAATCCGTGCAGCTCAAGCCCAATTTAAATTTGCCAGTTATAAAATTGCCAAACGCTTTGAGCAGGATATTTCGGCAGTTTGTGCCGCAATTTCATGTGAACTAGACGATGACAAAACCATTCACCGTATAAAGATTGCTTTTGGTGGCATGGCTGCTATTCCAAAACGTGCCAAACATGCTGAAGCAGTGCTTGAAGGACAAGTATTGACGACTGAATTATTGTTACAGGCGCAGCAAGCTTTATCCCAAGATTATCAACCTTTAAGTGATGGCCGTGCTAGTTCGGCTTATCGTTTGCAAGTAGCACAAAATTGTCTGCAACGGTTTTATCTAGAACAAATTGAGGCACAAGCCATAACCCGTTTGGTCGATGTGATTGCTTTGGTGGAGGTGTAACATGAATCAAGCCATTGAACATTCAAGCATTGCAAAAAAATCAGCAAAAGCAGGCGATTCGATCCCCCATGAAAGTGCACATCTGCATGTGACGGGGCAGGCCACTTATATTGATGATTTGCCTGAACTCGAAAATACGTTGCACCTTGTAGTTGGTTTTTCCAGTTGTGCCAAAGGCACGATCACCAAATTTGATTTAGACGCGGTACGTCAGGCAGACGGTGTATATGCGGTTTTTTCAGCAAAAGATATCGACGTTGAAAATAACTGGGGGCCGATTGTGAAAGATGATCCGATTTTTGCGGAACATCAGGTGGAGTTTTATGGTCAGGCCTTATTTGTGGTGGCAGCAAAAAGCTATCAACAAGCACGTCATGCGGTGCGTTTGGCACAAATTGAGTATGCAGCCGAAACGCCAATTTTGAGCATTCAAGATGCCATTGAAAAAGAGTCTTGGGTGTTGCCTCCTGTGGATTTTCATCATGGCGATGTTGAACAAGCATTTCAACATGCGGCACATCAGCTTTCGGGTTCAATCAGTTTGGGTGGGCAGGAGCATTTCTATTTAGAAGGACAAATTTCTTATGCCATTCCTCAAGAAAATCAAAGCTTAAAAGTCTATTGTTCGACGCAGCACCCAACCGAAATGCAACTGCTGATTTGTCATGCATTGGGTATGAATATGCATCAGGTCAATGTGGAAAGTCGTCGCATGGGCGGTGGTTTTGGTGGAAAAGAGTCGCAGTCGGCACAGTGGGCATGTATTGCTTCTTTGGCAGCACAAAAAACGGGCCGTCCTTGTAAGTTACGTTTAGACCGTGATGATGACATGAGCAGCACGGGCAAACGACATGGTTTTGCTTATGAATGGTCTGTGGCTTTTGATGATGATGGCCTTTTACAGGGCTTAAAGGTGCAGTTGGCATCCAACTGTGGGTTTTCAGCAGATTTGTCTGGGCCTGTGAATGAACGTGCGATTTGTCATGTCGGCAATGCTTATTATTTAAATGCTGTACAAATCCGTAATTTGCGCTGTAAAACCAATACGGTTTCTAACACAGCCTATCGGGGTTTTGGTGGGCCGCAAGGCATGTTTGTGATTGAAACAATCATGGATGAAATTGCTCGTGCGTTAAAATGCGACCCTGTGCTTATTCGACAACGAAATTTCTTTGCTGAACAGGCAGGCAATGGACGTGACCACATGCATTATGGGGCAGAAGTTCGGGACAATGTCGCCCCAAAAATTGTGCAAGAACTGCTAGAAACCAGCCAATATTATCAACGCAAACAAGAAATTGAACGCTTTAATCAACATAGTCCAATCATTAGACGTGGCATTGCCTTAACGCCACTCATGTTTGGGATTTCCTTTAATGCCGTGCATTACAATCAGGCAGGTGCGCTGGTTTATGTCTATATGGATGGCACAGTAGCGATTACCCATGGCGGCACAGAAATGGGACAAGGCTTATATACCAAAGTCCGTCAGGTGGCGGCTCATGAATTAGGACTATCAATAGATCAGATTCGTTTGATTGCAACCGATACCTCTCGTGTGCCAAACACTTCGGCAACTGCGGCATCGAGTGGAGCCGATTTGAATGGTAAAGCTGTACAAAATGCCTGCATTAAAATCCGTGAGCGTTTAGCAAAACTCGCTGCTGAAATTAGCCAAAGTGATGCAGAACAGGTGCAGTTTGAAAACAATCAGGTGAACACTGTAAATGGTCAATCATGGACATTTGCCGATTTGGTCAATCGGGCATATATGGCGCGTGTGCAACTGTGGGACAGTGGCTTTTATAAAACCCCTGAAATTCACTATGACCAAGTCAATCATTTAGGGCGTCCATTTTTTTATTATGCCTATGGTGCTGCGGTCAGCGAAGTGGCGATTGACACTTTAACTGGGGAAATGAAAGTCTTACGTGCCGATATTTTGCATGATGTTGGGCGCTCAATTAACCCTGCCATTGATATTGGGCAAATTGAGGGGGGCTTTATTCAAGGCATGGGGTGGTTGACTACAGAGGAGTTGTATTGGCAACCGCAAGGCGCGCAGGCTGGGCGATTGTTTACCCATGCACCTTCGACATATAAAATTCCAACCAGTGCCGATATTCCTACTGTTTTTAATGTCAAATTGTTTGAGAACCAAAATCAGGCAGACACCATTTACCGTTCTAAAGCGGTAGGCGAACCGCCGTTTATGTTGGCATTGTCGGTTTTTTCTGCCATTCGTCAGGCGGTACAGGCTGCAATTCCAAAAGATGCGCCGTTAGACTTAAATGCACCTGCAACCGCAGAAGAAATTTTACGTGCAATTGCCATTGGGCGCGGGCAAGCCTTGGCAGAACGCCCACAACCCAGACTCAAATAATGATGAAGCAACATTTACAATGGTGGCGAGATCTACTGCTGTGGCAGACCGATGCCTTGCCTATGGTTTTGGTGACGGTAGTTCGTGCAGATGGTTCAACTCCACGCGAAGTCGGTGCAAGTATGTTGCTGAGATTTGATGCACAGCACCGCTGGCAGCAGTCGGACACCATTGGTGGTGGTCATTTAGAATTTCAGGCAATTGATATTGCCAAGGCCATGCTAAGTGATGATGAGCCTCGTCCGTACTTTGTCGAGCGATTTAATCTCAGCGCACGACTAGGACAATGTTGTGGTGGTGTCATGTGGTTGCTATTTGAAAAAATAGCACCTTCTATGACGGTGCAAACAGACTTGAATCGCTGCCAACATGCTTGGCAAGCTGGAAACATTATTGTTCGTGAACTGTCAGACCAACACAATTCAACATGGCAAGTCTTGGAAGATTCATCTCTAAAATCAGAATGCATGTTTCAGCAAACAAATGAACACTGGCAATGGCAACAAAGCATTCAACCTTATGCCATGAAAGTTCTGATTTGCGGTGCAGGGCATGTGGGCGAAGTGATTGTCCGTTGTTTATTACCGATTGGGGTGAAAATCACATGGGTGGATAACCGAGATGATATTTTTCCGTTAGATGTGCTGAGTCAGGTGCAATGTATTACAACCGATGTACCCGAAGCCGAGATTGAACATTTTGATCGTTCAGGTGCAATACTTATTTTGACTCATGACCATCAACTGGATTTACAACTCTGCTTTACAGCTTTGAAACCGAGCACAATGCCATTTGCTTATGTCGGAATGATCGGCTCTAAAAGTAAACGGGCAATTTTTGAAAAACGGATGATGGCAAGAGGGTATAGCCAAACAGATGTTGAGCGTTTGATTTGTCCAATCGGGATTAGTGGGATTTCATCCAAACAACCTGCAATCATTGCTGTATCCGTAGTTGCACAACTTTTGCAGGTGTTTGATGCAAAGAAATGACCTCTTTAAATCATTTCTTTTGTTCAAATTTTGGATTTTTTTCAGCACGTTTTAACAGCACCAAAACTGCACCTGTACCGCCCTGATTTTCAGGGGCACTGACAAAAGCCAACACATCACGATGCTGACGCAGCCAACCATTCACATAGGTTTTTAAAATCGCTTCAGGGCCTTTGCCATGCACGATTTTAATGACATTTTGGTTTTCATCTTTTGCCATCTGAATGATTTGTAATACAGCTGCACGTGCTTGCTCAACGGTACAGCCATGCAAATCGACGGCTTCGAACCAACGTATTTTACCTGCTTTTAAATCTTCAAAAACTTTATGCTGCAAGGTTGCAATGCGATAACTCAATGCGGCCTGACTCGCAACAGGGTTGAGAGCCGCTTGCGTATCTGACAGTTCAGTCAACTCATTTTCAGGTGAACCTTCTGCGGCAGCACGTTTTGCCAAAGTCTGAGCATCAACTTTTTTACTACGTGCTGTTTTCACGTTAGCAATATTGCCGTTATCAATGGGTTTTACACCTTGTAAAGCCTTTTGAAACAGTGCCGTATCTTCCAACTCTTCAGTCGCAACCTGAGCTTTTTTAGACTCAGGTTGTTTTGCAACATTGCTTGCATGAGGATTGGAGATTTGCTTCTTAAATTGCTTCAGCAAATCTTGTTGGCTTTTTGAAAGGGAGGTATCGTGTTTGCTCATGAGGCGTAATAATTTTTGAAAGTTAAAAATCAACTGACGGCAGTATAACATATTGTCATTGACTCGAATCTTGTTTAAATCAATGGTGTTATAATCCAAACAAGATCTTATTTTTGCTTAGTTGATTCGATTATAAAAGAAGTAAGACATAAATTCTGTAAGCGAATAGGTATTATGCTTGACTAGATATAAAATCTTGAAAGAGTGCGTGCCGATACATTCAAAATTTTGAAAAAGTAATTTATACGCATTAAGATAAGAACTGTTGATAAGAAGTTATTTAATATATTGTCGTTAATTTCATAAAATATAATTGTTAGGAAAATGAAGAACATGAAATTTGAAATCAAAACAGAAGCCTTAATTTCTGCCCCTGTGGAGGTGGTATGGGAAACATTGGTAAATTTTGAAAATTATAAAAACTGGAATCCATTTATATACGATGTTGTTGGAACAGTGAATATCAGAGATAAAGTAAAAATTACACTTCAAGATGAAAGTAAAAATAAAATGTCATTCAAAGCAAGGATACTCGAAAATGAGAAAAATAAAGAATTTAGATGGATTGGGAAATTATGGGTAGCAGGACTTTTTGATGGAGAGCATAGCTTTGTATTGGAAAAAATATCTGCCAATCAGACCAAACTCATTCATAGTGAAGAATTCAATGGAATTTTAGTGAAGCCATTTTTAAAAACATTGCAAACAAAGACAAAATATAACTTTGAACGTATGAATAATGCACTTAAATTAAAATTAGAACAATCCTGATCGTATGCGGAAATACCATCAAAATATGAATGCAAAAAAACGACCTGATTTTTAGATCAGATCGTTTTTTAAGTAAAACATTTAAACTGAATGATTTAAATGCATTTACCGTCTTTTTTAAATTATACCTGCTTTGGTACACCAAACAACGCAGTAAATGCCTGATCAGGGCGAGGTTGTTTCATGAAACTTTCACCGACCAAAAAGGCATGAATGTCATGATCTTGCATCATTTGTACATCACTTGGTGTGGCAATACCACTTTCAGTCACTAGTAAACGCGAAGATGGCAACATCTTTTTCAAACGAAGTGATGTGTTCAAATCGACATCAAAGGTTTTCAAATTACGGTTATTGACACCCAGCAAACATTGCTCAGAAAGTTTTAAAGCACGCTCTAACTCGTGCTCATCATGTACTTCAACCAATACATCAAGTTGATGCTCAAACGCGGTTTTCGACATTTCTTCAAGTTGCTGATCAGACAAACACGCCACAATCAACAAAATACAGTCTGCCTGTAAAGCACGTGCTTCAACCACATTGTATGGGTCAATCAAAAAGTCTTTACGCAGTGCAGGTAGGGCACAGTGATTACGTGCAATGGCAATATTTTCATCTGCACCTTGGAAAAAATCCACATCGGTTAAAACAGACAAACATGCTGCACCAGCCTGTTCATATTGTTGAGCAATTTCGGCAGGGTTGAAGTTTTCCCGAATAATGCCTTTGGATGGTGATGCTTTCTTGATTTCAGCAATTACCCCTGGACGTTTATTTTGCAAAGATTTTGCAAAACCACGTACAGGTGTTGCGCTGGCTGCAAGTTGTTCAAGATCTTGTAACGAATATTTTTGACGACGTTGTGCAAGTTCTTCAACTTTACGGTCAACAATTTTTCCTAAAATCGTGTTGGCAATATCCATAATTCTTCCTCTTACACGTTTTCGACCAATTTTAAAGTTTTGGTGAATTCAGCAAAAACGCTGAGTTTTTCCAAGCCTTGCCCACCATCAAGTAAATCCTGAGCAAAGGCCACGCCTTGTGAGTAAGATTTGGCCAGACCTGCAACATAAATTCCTGCACCAGCATTTAATGCAATCATATCGGCGGCTTTTTGCCCCAGTTCAGATTTTTTACGTCCAAGTGCATCTTTAATTAGATAAAGACTCTGGGCAGGGCTGTCTATGATCAAACCATGTAATGACTGAGAGTTAATTCCGACATCTTCAGGTGTAATTGTCCATGTGGAAATTTCACCTTGTTTGAGTTCGGCAACCGTGGTTGAAGATGCCAAACTAATTTCATCTAAACCATCTTTAGAGTGAACAACCATGACATGTTCTGCGCCAAGTTGTTTCATCACTTCGGCAATTGGAACGCAAAGTTCATCTGAAAAAACACCAATCACAAGGCGTTTAACACTTGCGGGATTGGTCAGTGGGCCGAGTAAATTGAAAATGGTACGGAATCCAAGTTCTTTACGTGGGCCAATGGCATATTTCATGGCTTGATGGTGATTGGGCGCAAATAAAAAACCGATGCCCATTTCACGGATACAGCGTTCGGTTTGTTGAATATTTAAATCGAGCTGAATACCTGCTTGTTCAAGTAAATCAGACGAGCCAGATTTGCTAGAAACACCACGGTTACCATGTTTGGCGATGCTGGCACCTGCCGCTGAAATAATAAAACTCGATGCTGTTGAAACATTAAACAGATTTTGCCCATCTCCACCTGTCCCGACAATATCGACCAGATGAGGGACATCACTGACATCAATTTTGGTGGCTAAATCACGCATGACCTGTGCTGCTGCGGTGATTTCATCAATGCTTTCACCTTTTAAGCGTAAACCCATGAGCAGTGCGCCAATTTGTGCATCGGTTGCCTGACCTTGCATGATACTACGCATCACTTCTTGCATCTGGCTTTGGGTTAGGTGAATGTTCTTTGTAATATGATTAAGTGCTTGTTGAATATCCATTGCGACCACTATTTATAAAGATCTAAAAAGTTTTGGAAAATTTGATGCCCATGCTGACTCAAAATAGATTCAGGATGGAACTGTACGCCTTCAATAGGAAGGGTTTTATGTTTAACACCCATAATTTCCTCTATTGAACCATCAGCTTCATTTGTCCAGCACGTCACTTCTAAGCAGTCAGGAAGTGTTTTTTGATCAATCACTAAAGAGTGGTAGCGTGTTGCTGTAAAAGGAGATGGCAAGTTGCTAAAAATACCTGTGTTGCTGTGGTACATGTCGGAAAGACGCCCATGCATCACGGTTTTTGCACGGACAATATCTCCACCAAATGCCTGCCCAATACTTTGATGTCCTAAGCAGACACCCAGTAAAGGAATTTTCCCAGCAAAATGCTGGATAGCAGGAATGGAAATCCCTGCTTCAGTTGGAGAACAAGGACCAGGGCCAATCACAAGGTATTTTGGTTGCCATCGCTCGATATCCTCTAATGAGACTTCATCATTGCGAACAACTTTTACTTCCTGATTTAACTCGCCAAAATATTGGACGATGTTGTAAGTAAAAGAGTCGTAATTGTCGATCATTAGAAGCATTTTTTAAGCAACCTTATGAAAAATATATGTATTTTTGAATTGATATTAAATCGTACTCAATTCTGTACTCAATATGATTAAAGTAACCATGAAGTGAAATAAAGCCACGATGTAGATAGTTACTATAGCAGATTTTTACTGTTTTTCGACTGGTTTGAGATATGAAATCGTACTCTCTTATTTGTGAAAGTATCCAGTTGTTCCGTATATAGGGAGACTAGCTCGGTTAGTGGTTTTGGCGCTATTTTTTTAAATAAAAAATTTATGCACTGTCCACTTAGTTGGTTAATTGAACCAGATATTTTAAGATTTCTAGCGGGCATCCAACCTTCTGTATCATTACCATTTTTATCAATATACATAACATATAGCCAAGTTTGATTTTCATTTCTGAACTCTTGGTATGCAATGACTGAATCTTTTGGAATGAGGAATAATTGCTTTATCTTATATTGTATAGAAGGCGCTGAATAGAAGTAGGAGTGAAATCCTTTTTCCCTCTGAGCTAGAAAACTATATTTAGTTCCGTAGGAGATACTTCTTTCTTCAGCGACTTTGGATAAAGTCTCACAATCAGCCAAAACTCGTAGCTAAAAGACATATAAGAGAAGGTAACTTTCTCATTCGTTCTTATTTCTAATTGTTGTTTTAATATTTAAAGTATCATTCGGATTACTGCTGTTTGCAATACTTTTTGGTTTTTCTATAGGGGGAATATATTCATGAGCAGCTCGTTCAGCTTCTTTAGAGAACTCCTGTTTTAGTGGATCCTCTTCATGCTGTGCATTATCAATGCTTGGGACTTTAGGTGTTTCGAGCGAACTTTCTTTTATGTCAGGCTCGCCCTTACCTAAAAAGTAGGAAATAGCCAAAAATGCAATAAAGAAAAGAATGATCCATTTTATTAATTTCCCAAATCCTAACGGTTTTTTAGGTTGTATGACAAAGTCATTTCCACATTTCTTACAATCGTATCCTCTTTGCCAATCTTGTAATGCAATAGGGTCTATTGGTCGTGGATATTTTTTAGGCTGATTTGACATGGCCTTTATTTGAATACTACCACAATATGGACAGCGAATTTGGCTCATTGATTTTCTCTACTATGTATATAAAGAATAAGATGAGAAATAAAATTTCTATAGATTATTTTATGAATAATCCGAAGTCATTTTAAAAATTTTACCTCTAAACAGATAAACCTTATAAATCATGGTTTCAATATTAAAAGTATAGACTTCTACATTCATTGGAAAACCACGATGGTCATAAATGGTTTCATTTACTGGGCGTTGACGTGTTTGCATTTTTTCAACAAGTTCAGCTTTAGTATCCCCAATGCGAACGATCAACCCAGATGTTGATCGAAATGAATCTGTATCACCAATTGCAAAAACTGAACTAGAAATTAGACAGGTAAAAGCAAAAATAAGTTTTTTCATTAAAATTTCAGATTATGAGTAATTTCTAGTCATATTAGTAAATGTATTCAGGTCAATCAATATAACAGAAGGTGAAAATCATATAATTTTTATGGTATTAAAAATTGATAAAAACTTTTTGATCCAGATCATTTACTACGCATCAATAGATGCATGTACTGATTGTGAGTAGTTTCGTCAGCATATTTTAAATGCACCTTAATTCCCGCAACACCACCCGCTAAAACTGCACCAAAACTGATCAGAAACCTATCTGTCCAGAACATTCTATGTGGACAAGTATGTAAAATGAGCTAAAAAATAATATTGAGAAAATAGGCGTAAGACATGAAATCAAAATAAGAAGTGAAAATATTCAGAGCTATAGGCTTGTTATTTTGTGTTTATTTGTGTGTATAAGTTGTCCTAAAAGCATGCTCATTCTCAGAACCAAGTAAGTCTAAAGGAAAGGTATATGAGGCATTTTCCATATTTCGTGCAGCAGAAAAACAAAGTTATCTCACATAACAATAGATGTGCCCGAAAAGCTCTACTTAGAACTTTTCATATTTGATGAGCCAGACCAACTGTATGACAGTAATAAATCAAAGAGCGTAAAAGATTTGGCAATTGCTTCATCACAACTTTGAGACCTGCAACATGGCTTGTTTAGATAAAAAGGGCGGAGAGGTTAAGATGGTGGGTTGTTGACGGTTTCATTAAGCATTAAAAAACGATAAGAAGATGAAAAACGATCATCATTTGGTCAAAATTGACATTTATCATTGGAATAGTAAAAACGTAAGAAAACCCTATTTGCACCAATTTAAAGCATAAAAATCATGTTTGAATCAGTTGTAAAATGAAAATGATAGAATATGGTGCATTTTAAAAAGTGGAACGTATAATAGGATTGTGATCATCAGCTAAAATCTGCATTCTTTATATGATTATCAGCATATTAGCTAAGGTTTAAAAAGTTGGCACGGGAGTTGCTTTATTACGTACAACTTGTAACATGCACTTCATAAGTGCAATAAAAATACTTTATTGGAGCATAAAGAACATGGCGAACAAGGTCCTTGAACTCATCAAAGAAAGTGGCGCTAAATGGGTCGATTTTCGCTTTACAGATACTAAAGGTAAAGAACAGCACGTAACTTACCCAGCCGATTCAATTGATGAAGATACTTTTGAAGATGGTAAAATGTTTGACGGTTCTTCAATTGCTGGTTGGAAAGGCATTGAAGCGTCTGACATGATCTTACGTCCAGATGCAGAAGCAGGTTTCCTTGACCCGTTCTTCGCTGAACCAACTGTTGTTGTAACATGTGATGTTATCGAACCATCTACTGGTCAGGGTTATGAACGTGACCCACGTTCGATTGCTCGTCGTGCAGAAGAATACTTAAAATCGACTGGTATTGGTGACACAGCATTCTTTGGTCCAGAACCAGAATTCTTTGTATTTGACGAAGTGAAATGGGACATCGATATGTCTGGCGCTCGTCATACACTTATCGCTGAAGAAGCTGCTTGGTCTACTGGCAAAGACTATGAATCTGGTAACTCAGGTCACCGTCCACGTGTAAAAGGTGGTTACTTCCCAGTTCCTCCTGTTGACTCTGCTCAAGACATGCGTGCAGAAATGTGTGCAAAAATCGAAGACATCATGGGACCTGGTCGTGTAGAAGTACATCACCACGAAGTTGCATCTTGCCAGTTAGAAATTGGTGTAAGCTTCAATACAATGGTTCGTAAAGCAGACGAAGTTCAACAGTTCAAATATGCTGTTTGGAACGTTGCACACCAATATGCAAAAACTGCAACCTTTATGCCTAAACCAATGGTAGGTGATAACGGTTCTGGTATGCACGTTCACATGTCAATCTCTAAAGATGGCAAGAACTTGTTTGCTGGTGATGAATATGCAGGCCTTTCAGAAATGGCATTGTACTTCATCGGTGGTGTGATCAAGCATGCGCGTGCATTGAACGCAATCACAAACCCATCTACAAACTCTTATAAGCGTTTGGTTCCTCACTTCGAAGCGCCAATTATGCTTGCTTACTCAGCACGTAACCGTTCTGCATCTATCCGTATTCCTTACGTTTCTAGCCCTAAAGGCAAACGTATTGAAGCACGTTTCCCTGATCCAATGATGAACCCGTACTTAGGTTTCGCAGCATTGTTGATGGCGGGTCTTGATGGTATTCAAAACAAAATCCATCCGGGTGAAGCTGCTGACAAAAACTTGTATGACCTTCCTCCTGAAGAAGAAGCAAAAATCCCTACAGTTGCTCACAGCCTAGAAATGGCGCTTGAAGCACTTGAAGCGGATCACGAGTTCTTGTTAAAAGGTGGCGTGTTCACTAAAGAAATGCTTGATGCTTATATCGAACTTAAAACTGAAGATGTACGCCGTTTGAACACAACGACTCATCCAGTTGAATTTGATATGTACTACAGCTTGTAATACATTTTTGCTTATAAAGAAGTCCGCAATCGCGGGCTTTTTTATTTTTGAATGAATGGATGGTTTTAAATGTACTGAATTTTTAAAACAAAATAAAAAATTTGGAATAGGAAAAATAAAAGCGAGATGTTTTCAAATACAAATAAATGCCATACTTAAGCTATCGAAAATCGTATCAAGTGTAAGGCCAAATGATTGAGCAAGATGAACTGTTAAAACTGGATAATCAACTGTGTTTTGCATTGTATTCAGCACATCTGGCATTTAATCAGAAATACCGTAAATTGCTTGCACCGCTTGGGATTACCTATCCGCAATATCTGGTGATGTTGGTTTTGTGGGAAAAAGACCACGTGACGGTATCTGAAATTGGTAAAAAACTATTTTTAGAGTCTTCAACATTAACACCAATGTTAAAACGTCTGGAAAAAATGGAGCTTATTTCTCGGCAGCGTTCTGAAAAGGATGAGCGACAGGTTTTTATTTCCTTGACAGAAAAAGGGCATCAATTAAAACAGCAAGCGCAAGCAATCCCTGAAAATTTGCTTGGAAATATACATTGTAATTTACAAAGTTTAAGTGAATTAAAACAGCAGCTCGACGATTTACGTGCTAAGTTAATTGAGTAAATTTTAGCTGACTATCTAAAAACAAAGTCATTGAAATATGATTTTATTTTGATGGGATGTCAGTAAAATCTATAGAAAGTAAGGAAAATACAGTTGATTTGAAAATTATATCGTGTACGATATAGTTGTAAGCGATAATAATGGAGATTGAAAAATGTCACTTGAAAAAGTTGTATACGTAGCAAAAGCAACAGCAACTGGCGGTCGTGATGGTCGTGCGACTTCTAGCGATGGCGTGCTAGATGTTAAATTAGGGGTTCCAAAAGAAATGGGCGGTGCTGGTGGCGCAGTAACAAACCCAGAACAACTATTTGCGGCAGGTTATTCAGCATGTTTTATTGGTGCAATCAAGTTTGTTGCTGGACGTGATAAAGTCAGCATTCCTAACGATATCTCAATTGATGGTGAAGTGGGTATTGGCCCAATTCCAACAGGATTTAGTGTTGAAGCAACGCTAAATATTCATTTAGAAGGTATGGATCGGGCAGAAGCTGAAAAACTTGTTCAGGCTGCACATATTGTATGTCCATATTCAAATGCGACACGTGGTAATATCGATGTAACACTGAATGTCATTGTGTAAGTGATTTAGAGTTAGTCACATCAAATACATGACCGACTGTCTAAAATGGCAGTCGGTTTTTTCATAGAAGAAGACCTCTAGTCAATCATTAATCCAATTTGCTACAACAGAACAGAATCAATTTCGGTTAAAATAGCGTGAGCCTCCTTGGACAACCAGATATGCCACGCTTTAAGACCCGCCAATTACATCATGAATTGCCCGAATATCTTAAACCTTGGTTATATGCAGAAGGCTCCTTGACACTTCAATTAACTCAGCTTGCACAAGGTCAATTTAGTGTTGAACCTATTGCAGAGTCCTATCAGCGTTTGGATTTTCTTAATGCCCGATGGATGAATATGCCTGACTACCATTTGGCATGGGTCAGAGAAAGCTATTTATTTGGCTGTGAGTCAGCACCTTGGGTGCAGGCAAAAAGTATTTTTCCGATTTTAAGCTTACACAAGAAAGCACGGATTTTTCCTCATATTGGCAAAAAGCCAATTGGGCGTTTTCTTTTTCAGCGAACAACACCAAAATGTCAGCGTCGAGTGATTCATCTCAAAGAAGGGTGGACACGACAAAGTTGTTATACTTGGCATGGATGTAAGTTTATTGTGCAAGAAACCTTCCTTCCTGCATTTGAAACTTTTCTTAGATCTTCAGTTTAATTAAGGGTCGTTATGGCAGAGGCACAGCAAATCAGTTGGCAGCAACGCTTACAGGCATATTACTATCTATGTCGTTTTGACAAGCCAATTGGAACAGAGTTAGTTTTGTGGCCAACACTTTGGGCATTATGGATTGCAGCGGGAGAAACGCCATCTGTAAAGCTGATTGTGGTTATGGTGCTTGGTGCAGTTTTTATGCGCGCAGCAGGGTGTGCAATTAATGATTTTGCAGATCGTAAAGTCGATGGGCATGTTGCACGAACCAAAAATAGACCGTTAGCAACAGGGATCATCCGTCCTGTTGAAGCCGTTATTGTTTTTGCTGTATTGGTTGCTATGAGTGCAGGGCTATTATTTTTCTTGCCTATTGCGACCTTTTATTGTTCTTTTGGTGCCGTGATTCTCGCTTTTATCTACCCATTCATGAAGCGTTATACCCATTTACCACAAGTATTTTTAGGTGCAGCATTTTCATGGTCAATTCCAATGGCTTTTACTGCCGTTGGACATCCTCTAGATTTTACGTGTTGGTTATTGTATTTCGGTAATTTGGCATGGACTGTTGCGTATGATACCCAATATGCAATTACAGACCGTGCTTATGATTTAAAAATTGGGGTAAAATCTACGGCTATTTTATTTGGTCGCTATGATATTACCATCATTGCTTTATTACAGGTGTTCAGTATTTTCCTCATTGGATATGCATTGCTTCGAGAGGAATTACTGCATCCTTATGGTACCATCGCCTTAACACTGGTTGCGCTAGATTTTGTCTATCAATGGACGCAAATCAAGGATCGTGACCCGCAGCGTTGTTTTAAAATGTTTTTACATAACCGCTGGGTTGGGATTATCATTTTCTCTGGTATTTTTATTGCGTTGCTTTAGCAGGTATTGTTGCTTTTTTAGACCATCAATACCTTCTAATTATGCAGTGCATCTAGGTAGGAACACTTTTTATGTCGCAGGATTTAAAACAACGTGACCGCAAGCGTTGGATGATTTTTTCAATCGCATTGCTTATTCCAATATTGTTGGTTTTAGTCTTATTCTTTGCAGCGCATGAAGATGCTGAAACCAAACAGGAATATGATCAGATGCGTGCTGAATATACGGCAGAGCGTGAAGCAAAAGATAAAAACCAACAAATGAGTGGTCAGCAGCAATATCAGCAATTGCAAAAAGATCAGGAAGCTCAGGTCTCAAATCAACCGAAGCAATAAAATGAAAGGATAGCAATCGCTATCCTTTTTTTACACCTATAAATTTGTTTCCTCATCTATGGAGGTCGGCATTCGTGATCATCATAAAATATCGCGTTGTAACTGACGTATAGATGGAATCTCGGTATAACGGAAGACCTGATAACCTGCTTCAGTGAGCATTTTATCGCGGAATCGGTCTTCTGCTACTTTATTAAGATGTGTTGGGTCATCAAGTTCAATAATTGCTTTAACTTGACATTGGGCATTGACCAATACGAAGTCTGTTACTTTACGGTTAAATTGATTTCTGATTTTATAATCCTGACTGGTAATGAGTGCGCTAAAAGCGACCTGAGTCATAATATGATAATGCGGAAAAGCATGATTTAACTGTTTGAACATACGCGTTTCGAATTGCGTAATCAGTGGTCTGGCAAAATATTGTTGCTTGCTTTTTTTAAGGAGTCGAAAACCCCAAAATCCTAAAAATAGGAAAATACTAAGAAGAATAAAAGGATGAGAAAAAGAAAATTGGGTCAGCACAGCATCACATCTTAAATCATAAAAAAACCCACTCAAACTGAGTGGGTTTTTTGAATTTTGGCTCTCCCACCTGGGCTCGAACCAGGGACCTGCGGATTAACAGTCCGTCGCTCTACCGACTGAGCTATGGGAGAATATGGAAATGAATTCTAGTGTTCAGTTGGCTTCTGGTCAAGTATTTGTATTCAAAAAATAGATAAAAATGATCTAAGCGGTTTAAAAATAAGCTTTTTTGCAAGTTGGTATGCAAAATATACACTGAAAGATCGTATCGTTATTAAATTGTAATATCTATCGGTTAGGGTAGCGCTTCAATTAAAAAAACAATGCTATGGAGTCGTTAGGTGAAATCCTATCAATTTATATGTCTACCTTTGGTTATGGCGTTAACTGCCTGTTCAGTCCAACCCTCACGGGTTTCCTCTACTTCTGCGGCACTTTTATCGCCACAGGCGAAAGGGGCCGTTGATCAGTTTTCAGGTGCAACACGTTTAACCACAGAACGTAGTGATCTATTAAAGTCAGCAATTCAAAAGCAACATGTTCGACATGTTATTTTATTTATTGGCGATGGAACAAGTGATTCTGAAATTACCATTGCACGTAATTATGCTCAGGGTGCAGGAAATTATTTTAAAGGAATAGACAGTTTACCTTTTACAGGGAGTTATACGACGTATTCATTGAATAAAAAAGACAAAAGTATTGACTATGTGACCGATTCGGCAGCATCCGCTTCGGCATGGGCAACAGGGACAAAAACATATAATGGTGCAATTGGTGTTGATGTTAATGGTCAGCCCAAAACATCCATTTTGGCTTTAGCAAAACAAGCGGGTTTTGCGACAGGCAATGTAACAACGACTGAATTACAAGATGCAACACCTGCCGCACTGATTGCACATGTGACTTCTCGTAAATGCTATTCGCCTTCTTCAACGACAAAACTGTGCCCAACAAATGCCTTGGAAAAAGGAGGGATGGGTTCGATCAGCGAACAGTTATTACAAAGTCGTGCGGATCTGACATTAGGCGGGGGGATGGCATCCTTTCAAGAAAAGGCCACAGCAGGGCAATATCAAGGCAAAACCTTGTTAGAGCAGGCACAACATCTGGGATATAAAGTCGTGACCAATACGACAGAACTACAAAATATTTCAGTTGCAGATCAGAAACAGCCTGTACTTGGTCTTTTTGCTGATGGGAACTTGCCTGTAAGCTGGACAGGCCCAACAGCAGTTTTAGGCGGCAATAAACAAACGCCATATCGTTGTGAAACCAATACCAAGCGCACCAGTAACATACCCACTTTAGCTACAATGACCGCTAAAGCAATTCAACTGTTAGATCAAAATAAAAAAGGATTTTTCTTGCAGGTCGAAAGTGGCTCGATTGACAAGCAAAATCATGCTGCTAACCCTTGTGGTCAAATTGGTGAAACTGTCGCGTTAGATGAAGCCATTCAAGAAGCATTGGCGTATGCCAAAACACATCCTGATACGTTAATTATCGTTACGGGGGATCATGCGCATACCAGTCAAATTATTCCAGTCGATGCAGACAGCCCTGGAAAAACTGCAAGTCTTATCACAAAAGACAATTCGGTTATGGCGGTCAACTATGGAACATCTACGGGTGATAGTCAGGAACATACTGGTTCACAGGTTCGTATTGCGGCGTATGGCCCTCGTGCAGCGAATATTGTGGGGCTAATTGATCAGACCGACTTGTTCTTTATTATGAAAGATGCCTTAAATATCCATTAAGATCATTCATTTCCTGTAAAAGCGTATCAGTGCGGCTGGTACGCTTTTTTTATTTTTATGGCTGATGTATTGAGGGGAAAGTCACTTCTTTTTAAGAAAAGAATGAGGTATAAAAAACTAACTTGATAGGGATATTTCTGTTAATGATAAATGCAAATATTGAATTTAAACCACATTCATGGGTTGAAGATGGTTTAGCCATGCTCACGGCTACATTTATGATTTCTTTTGCGATGTTGTTAATGCAACAAGCAGGGACATTAACAGGTGGAACGGCAGGTTTAGCTTTGCTTATTCACTATGTGATGGGGGTTAAATTCGGATTGGTTTTCTTTATGCTCAATGTTCCATTTTATTATTTAGCCTATAAGCAACTTGGTTTGGGAATGGTGCTCAAGACATTTATAGCAGTAGGACTATTATCTCTTTTAACAGAAGTGCATCCGTTATTTATTCATGTTCAAGGCATGTCTCCACTTTATATGACGGTGTTGGCGAACATTTTTATGGGCATCGGTTTTCTGATTCTGTTTCGCCATCATTCTAGTTTGGGCGGTTTTAATTTATTGGCTTTGTTTATCCAAAAACGCTATGGCATTGCTGCGGGTAAAGTTCAAATGATGATGGATGTGTGCATTCTGCTTGCTTCATTGCATTATGTAAATGTGAAATTGTTGCTCATTTCAATTCTGGGTGTACTCATTTTGAATATGATTTTGACATTGAATCATCGTTCAGACCGTTATGTTGCATAATCGATGGGAAGAATATTGATTTTAGGATAGTGGGTATTTCGGTATTTTGGATGATAAGGGTGTTGTTTCATGCCATAAAAAAAGCCCACTATTTCATAGAATAGCGGGCTTTTAGAATCTTGGCTCTCCCACCTGGGCTCGAACCAGGGACCTGCGGATTAACAGTCCGTCGCTCTACCGACTGAGCTATGGGAGATTAGATTGGCTCTCCAACCTGGGCTCGAACCAGGGACCTGCGGATTAACAGTCCGTCGCTCTACCGACTGAGCTATTGGAGAATCTGATGCGCATTTTATGGAGTCATGCGCACTTGGTCAAGCATTTATTTGAATAAAAACAAATGACTGCTTTATTTCTAAACAAAAGACAGTTGAAATGAGGTTTTTTGCCTTAAAATCCAGTGATTTGTTTGAATTTTACCCAGAAATAAAACTGTCTAAAATGAACGAAAAAATTATTTTTGAAAATAACGCTTTAAAAACTGGTCAAAAATAAGCGGATTGCAAATAAAATTAACACAACTCCCATCGCGCGCTCAAACCAATAACCCGATGCTACAAATTTTTGTCTAATGCTAGAATGAGAAAATAGAATACTTACGACAATAAACCAGAGTGCATTGACCAAACACATCCAGATTCCATAAAAAATTTGAATGGATAAAGGCGTTGTTTGGCTGACGACAGTTGTAAAAATAGCAAGGAAAAAGATGGTTGCTTTAGGATTGGTCGCATTGGTAATAAACCCGACCAAGAACGCTTTTTTATTTGAAACAGGTGAGTGTTCCTGACGATCAAATTGTAACTCATTGGTCGTGTTTGCTTTTGCTCGAAGAAAATTGATCCCTAACCAGATGAGATAGAGTCCACCCATGACTTTTACGATATTCATCAGCCACGGTGTGGTATGTAAAAGAGCCCCGATACCAATCAGTGTATAGATCACATGCACAGAAATCCCTGCACCGATTCCAATTGCGGTTAAAATTCCAGCTTTTCGTCCATGTATGACACTTTGGCGAATTGTAATTGCAAAGTCAGGCCCAGGCGCGATGACTGCTAAGAAATGAATAAGTGCCAAGGCTAAGAATTCATGCCAATAAAAAGAAGTGAACATGATTACTCCAAAGGAATTTAAGATTAACGTGATGGTTTTTATTGTATTCAATAAAAAATGGCGTGATAATCCATTTAAAACTCAAATAATTTTTGCGCTATGAGCACAAATAAAACTTTATCATTGTTGAATGAGATGGCTGTTTTTGCAAAAGTTGTCGAAACAGGAAGCTTTTCTGAAGCGGCTCGACAGTTTGCGGCTACGCCATCTGCAATTAGCCGTTCGGTTTCACGGTTAGAAAAAGCATTAGGTACACGGTTATTACAAAGAACTACGCGTAAACTGAGATTGAGTGAAAGTGGGCGAGATGTTTATGCGCATTGCCTTGCTATGGTGAATTCAGCACAAGCTGTCATGGTGACATCAGGGCAGTATAACAATGAGCCCCAAGGTGTAATTCGGGTTAGTGTTCCTAAAGCAGTTGGGCGTAATGTGGTTCATCCTTATATGGCTGAATTTTTGAAGCAATACCCAAAAGTTGATGTGCAGCTTCAACTTGATGATCGTTATGTAGATTTAATTGAAAGTGATATTGATATTGCAATTCGGATCACCGATCAACCACCTCCAGGTTTAATGGGGCGTAGGTTGTTTCCAATAGACCATCTTTTATGTGCAACGCCCCAGTATTTAAAACAACAGGGTAATCCTGAGCATCCACATGATTTAAAACAACATTGTTGTATTGTCTTGGGTGAAGAACCGAGCGATTCCATCTGGAAATTTCGTCAAGGAACTAAAGCGGTGAGTGTCACGGTCAAAGGTCGGTATGCAGCAAATCATACGGGAATCCGACTAGATGCAGCATTACAACATATTGGGATTGCAAGCCTACCATATTTCACTGCGAAAGCAGCTTTAGAACAAGGCGTATTGATTCAAGTTTTACCCGATTGGTTTTTTAAGACAAATTATAGCGGCGAGGTCTGGATTTTATATCCACCAACCAGACATTTAGCGCCTAAAATAAGTGTGTTTATTGATTATTTAGCAAAATGTTTAACCAAAGAACCAACCTTGAATAAAACAGTTTTGGTTCAATAAATTTATTATTATTGATTTAAATAAAAAGACAAGGGATGTTTTTAAGCATTATAAAAAAGGGTGCAATTTTGTCGCACCCTTTTTAATGCAAAAGCAGAGATTATTTCTCTACACCAGCAGCTTCACCTGCAAGTTTAGCATTTGCATAATCCCAGTTTACAAGGCTTTCAAGGAAAGTAGAGATGTATTTAGGACGTGCATTGCGGAAGTCGATGTAGTAAGCGTGTTCCCAAACATCAATTGTTAACACAGCAACTTGACCATGTGCAAGCGGTGTGTCTGCATTTGATGTTTTAACGATAGAAAGGTCACCATTGACTTGATCTGCAACAAGCCAAGCCCAACCTGAACCAAATTGAGTCGCAGCAGCATTCGCAAATGCTTCAGCAAATTTTTCGTATGAACCAAAAGCAGCATCAATTTTTGCAGCAATTGCGCCAGTAGGTTTACCACCACCGTTTGGAGATAAACTGTTCCAGTAGAATGTATGGTTCCATACTTGAGCAGCATTGTTGAAGATACCTGCTTTAGATGCATCACCAACAGTTGCTTTAATAATCTCTTCTAAAGATTTACCTTCAAGGTCTGTGCCTTTAATAAGATTATTTAAATTAACCACATATGTGTTGTGGTGTTTATCGTGATGATATTCTAGAGTTTCTTTGCTGATGTGTGGTTCAAGCGCTTCATAGCCATATGGAAGTGCTGGTAATGTAATGGTTGTCATTTTTTCAATCCTTGCATTTGCTGGGGTTAGACAATTAGTGTCGCTAAGTGTAAAACATTTTTAGGCAAAATGTCTGTTTGATCAATAATGTAATACAAACTATGAATGAATAACAATTCTTTCGCGTGAATTAGATATGCGTTAAATAGGATTAGCCAATTCGTAATATGCATACTCAAGATTAAACTGTTGTGACAATGCCTGCCCTAGACGTTGCACACCAAATTGTTCAGTTGCATGATGACCGCAGGCGAAATAATGGACGCCAAGTTCTTTAGCCTCATAAAACGTCCGTTCACTGACTTCGCCCGAGATATAGGCATCACAGTTTTGATTTGCAGCTTGGGTAATAAAATCTTGTGCTGCACCTGTACAAAATCCAATTTTTTGAATCTGTTGTGTTGTTGCAGGAAGATGTGTAATTTCACGATTAAACTTTTCTGAAAGCAATTGTTTAAATGCTTCAGGGGAGAGCGGTTGTTTTAAATATCCAATATTTCCAATCGGGTGTTTTTCACTCGGGTCTAAAGGTTCAATATCGGTGAGTTCTAATAATTCTGCAATGGATGCATTATTGCCCAATTGAGGGTGTGAATCGAGGGGAAGGTGATAGGCAACTAAAGAAATATCATGTTGAATGAGTTTTTTAATCCGTTGACCACGCATCCCTGTAATCGGTGCAGGTTCGCCTTTCCAAAAATAGCCATGATGAACCAGTAACAGATCTGCCTTTTGATCTATACAGGCTTCAATGGCATCTAAAGAAGCAGTGACCGCACACATAATTTTGCTAACAGTGCCTTTGCCTTCTATTTGTAAACCGTTCGGAGCGTAATCTTTAAACTCAGCGGTTTTAAGCGTCTGATCACACCACTGTAAAATATTGGATAAAGAAGTCATTGTAAGCGTCCAAAAATTGAGTCAATAAGCCAAAATGATTTGATTTCATTTACATTGTAACGAATGCTAGACAAAATCATGTCAGTGTTTTGAATTAAAAATGTACTTTTCGTTCTAAAATAGGCAGAATTTGTTTAGTGATCAATTAATTAAAAAAAGGTAGAGGAAAATAACGTGCGTAAAGCCTTTTCATGGTTGCCTTGGTTGTTACTGATTGTCGTGGTTTTAGGTTTTTTAACGTGGCAAAAAATCCAGAAACCGAAAGCGCCTATAGCATCTGATGGCGTGCAAATGCCCGTTGAAAAAGTTGAACCACTGGTCGATACCCATAAATCAGGTGCGGTAGAATCCTATAGTGCTGCTGTTAAAGTTGCAGCGCCTGCTGTTGTCAATGTTTTTACGACACAAAAAGTCATGCGTAATGACAATGCTTTATTACAAGACCCCGCGTTTAAAGAATTTTTTGGCGGTAAAATTCCAGATCAGTTAAATCAAAATGAAAATAGTCTAGGCTCAGGTGTAATCGTGCGTTCAGATGGTTATATTCTGACAAACAATCATGTGATTGCACAGGCAGATCAGATTGTCGTCGCACTTCATGATGGTCGTCGGGCACAGGCAAAAGTGATCGGAACTGACCCAGATACAGATCTGGCTGTGATTAAAATTGATTTGAAAGACTTGCCTGTTTTGCCATTTAAACAAAGTGGTAATGATGTCGGGGATGTCGTTTTGGCGATTGGTAATCCATTTGGTGTGGGTCAGACCGTGACTCAAGGAATTATCTCTGCTTTAGGTCGTTCCGATTTAGGAATTAACACCTATGAAGATTTTATTCAAACAGATGCTGCCATCAATCCAGGTAACTCGGGCGGGGCACTTATTGATGTTGCGGGAAATCTTGTGGGAATCAATACGGCCATTTTTTCACAGTCAGGTGGTTCTTTAGGGATTGGTTTTGCAATTCCTGCAAAAATCTGTCAGCAAGTATTTAATTCTATTTTGAAAGATGGTCGGGTGATTCGTGGCTGGTTAGGAATTAGTTTGGTTGCAACACATCAGAATGGTTTCGAATCTGAAGAGTCTGGCGTGGTTGTGGCAGATGTTCTGAATCATGGGCCAGCGGCAAATGCAGGCGTTCAAATTGGAGATCGTATTCTTCAGGTGAATCAGGAAAAAATTACTTCACCATCACATTTGATTAATTATGTTGCACTGCAAGCACCGAATAGCACCATTCAATTGGTTGTTGAACGGAAAAAGCAACGAATTCAATTTGATGTAAAAGTGGGAGAGCGCAGAATCAAAAACAGTAATGCGCAGTTTATTCCGTTGCCTAATCGTTGATATGTATACCTAGAAATAAATTGACACTTAATTTAACAAACGCCTGATGACTTTCATTGGGCGTTTGTTATTTTGGTAAATAGATATTGATAAGGCAGTAACCATCTGCACTACTTTATATTTCTAGATGTGCTTAGGAACATAAGTCTTCTTTAGGACAAACTAATCAATGGAGCGAGGCCTAAGATAAAGGGCTTTTATTGGAAATATAAATTTATACATAAAGAATATATTGAAGATCGGACTAGACTAAAATAGTATATTTTATGTGTTTAATTTGTCTTTATTTTAAATAAATGTGATATAAGTATCATTTTTAATAATTATAATCTGTTCTTTGTTAGAGCAGGAGTGGTCAGAAAGGAAAATTATCATGGAAGATATATATCAATTCCATATTGCGACACTAAATCATGCTTTTAGTATTGAAAAAATGCAGATACTGATTGGAAAGTTTTTTAAAGATTGTCCTGCTAATATTTCTCAGAATGGGCAACAATATACCGTTTTAATTCAGTTTCAGCTTGAAAATCAGTTACAGGTTGCTTATTGGCATAAGTATTTTGCGCAAATTCGGAGCTTCTTTTCACAACAAAAAATCCCTTATTCTTGTAGTGCAACGCTCTTTGGAATGGATCAGGACATTAAATATCAAAAGCATAGTGCTTTCACATTATTAAAAGGGAAAATGGAAGTTACGCAGCCTTATCTTTTTACACCGCAAGATATGCAGGATTTTGAACGATTTTTAACAACTGAAATGCCTTCTATTTCTTCAATTCACTCTGGTTTGTAACTCTAAAAATTGTTTAATAAAAAGGCCCAAAATCAATTTGAGCCTTTTTTATCTTGGTTGTTAAAAATTAACTTTCAACTTGAATACCTGCAACAAGCCAGTCTTGCTGAGAGCCTGCTGGTTTTACAAAATGCCAAGTTTCAGAGAAAGGTTTTGGTTGACTGTTAAGGTCTTCTGAAACATTTCCTGTAAAACGCACACTTGCAACGTATTGACCGTTTTCGATAGAAGAATCGACAACCATTGCATTTAGGTTACTAAATTCAGCAACGTCCTGATCCTGATTCGACATGATGTCCTGATAAATTGAATTATAAAGATCAGGTGTCAAATAACGGCGAATTTCTTCAACATTACTTGCGCTGTTAATCGATTGGATGTGGTTAAAACGCTGACGGGCAATACGTAAAAAGGCAGCAGGTTCAGTTCCATCTGGAAGTTGATTGCCGCTGTTGGTGTATGCAGTACCCGCAAATGGCGGTTGAGCCGTAGTCGTTGTATTTCCACCAACGCTTTGACCAAAAATATTGGTGCTGTCATTTGATACATTGCGTGGAGTTGATGGTGTTTGACCAAACGGACCATTATTGTTTGGAGCGTATGGGTTTGCACCTGTGTTGGTTGCTAAACTTTTTTTTGCGCTCATACGACGGAAAATAAAGAAAGCGATACCGCCAATGAGGACAATCCAAATCCAGCCTGGTAAACCAGATTTCTCTTGTTTTTGTTGTTGTGCTTGTTGTTGGGTTGAATCTGCTGCACTTGTACCATTTGAGGTCGCTGCATGACGATCATCTGCCATTGCATTTGCAGCAATTGCGCCCACAGCGGCACCTGCAACGCCCGCAGCAACCATTTTACCAACACCTGAACCTGATTTTTGTTGAGGTGCAGTGTTACTATAAGTTGTAGCTGGTGCAGCTTGATGTGACGGAGTTTGTTGATAAGACTGACTTGGTGCTACAGAACGTGTCATGCCATGGCTTCGACCGCCACCTACACGTTTTGCATCAACTAACGGTGAAACCACCAAAGTTGCCATTAAGATGCTAGCAACTAAGCCACGACGGCGAGTGTTCATTCAGTTTTCCTATAATCAGAAATGACGTTTTCAATCGAGATTGTATATGAGAAATCATAACAATCTTGCCAAGTATTTATGCAGTCATTTCACAGCAATTTCAATAGCGATATAGTAAATATTCATCCTTGAAGCTCAGATTCCTTCAAAATTTAGCAGAATCTACTCATATCTTATACATATAAGTAGATTCAGGCCTTCATAAAGATATTTATGAGAACGGCAGTAAAGCTTAGGAAGCATCTTCTAGTTGTAAGGCTGCGGTTAATGCCTCATGCAAACGGGAAACGGCAATAACTTGAACACCTTCAATTGCTTTTTGTGGTGTATTTCCTTTGGGAACGATAATAAATTTAAAGCCCTGTTTGATGGCTTCTTTTAAACGCTCTTGTCCATTTGGTACAGGGCGGATTTCTCCAGACAGTCCAACCTCGCCAAAAACAGCCAGTTGTTGAGGAAAAGCTTTTCCTCTTAAACTTGAAGCACATGCCAACAGAACAGCTAAGTCAGATCCTGTTTCCGTAATTTTTAGACCACCGACAATATTGACATAGACATCTTGTCCTATGGTTTGAACGCCACCATGTCTGTGCATAACTGCCAATAACATGTTTAAACGGTTTTGTTCTAAACCTAAAGCCACCCGACGAGGCTGTCCTTGTGCATCGTCTACAAGTGCTTGTACTTCAACCAATAAAGGACGTGTTCCTTCGCGGCTAATCATGACCACTGAACCGGGAATGGCTTCTTCATAACGGCTAAGAAAAATGGCAGAAGGGTTGCTGACACCACGCAAGCCTTTATCTGTCATACCAAATACACCCAATTCATTGACTGCACCGAAACGGTTTTTGACGGCACGGATCATACGGTATCTGGAGTCTGTCTGACCTTCAAAATATAACACACAGTCGACCATGTGTTCTAAAACACGAGGGCCTGCCAAAGAACCTTCTTTGGTAACGTGACCGACAATAAATAAGGCTGTACCACTGTGTTTGGCAAAACGTGTAAGTAATGCCGCTGACTCACGAATTTGAGAAACCCCACCCGGAGCAGACTGTAGTGTTTCGGTATATAAGGTTTGGATAGAGTCTAAAATTGCGACGGCAGGGCGTAGTTGTGCCAATGTTTCACAGATTCGCTCAACACAGGTTTCTGCCATAACCTTGAGCTGATCGGTGGGTAAATCGAGGCGTTGGGCACGTAAGGCAACTTGGGAAAGCGATTCTTCACCCGTGACATAAAGCGCAGACTGCTGATTGGCAATATGCGTTGCGGTTTGCAGCAAAATGGTTGATTTACCAATACCTGGGTCTCCACCAATTAAAACCACTGAACCTTCAACCAATCCACCGCCAAGTACACGATCAAATTCTTGGCTGCCTGTCAGCAAACGGCTTTCGAGTGAAACAGAAACTTTATCAAGGGTTGTAATTTGTGCAGCCTGACCAGAATAACCACCTCCAAGCTGGACTTTCGCACGGTGGGTTGAGGCTGGTTCAAGCTTGGTTTCGAGTAAAGTGTTCCATTCGCCACATTCAGAACATTGACCTGCCCATTTTGGATGGCTTGCTCCACATTGCTCACAGCGGTAGATGGTTTTTACTTTACTCATTCAATAATTTCACTTAATGATTAGGGATAGCTGGGGTTTTAGCATAGCTAATAAATAGACTAAAACATAAGGTGTGATAAACACCATAAAACAAAGCATGCAACGTAGGCAATGGTAAACCACTTGTCAAGTTACATCATTCTTTTCGGTTCATTTAAGAAATCTATTTTTCTCTAGTAATACTTTTTATATCTTATATTTTTGAAAATATTTTTCATCTAATACATGGGTGAATGCTCTGAATACATTGTATTGTGAATGAAATAGGTTTTACCTAATGTTTAGAATGGATAATGAGTTATAAAAAATAGTGATTGATCATATTTACAATGAATCGAGAACAGGGTAACTATAAAGGGGCAAAATGAGTATTCCCAATGATTGGGAAAGGAAATGATAGACTGTTCTAAAAACAACCAATTGACATGGAATAGCAGATAACTTGGCACGTTATTTGTTTGTTAAAACACAAAATGCAACAAGGAACTTTCTGCATGACTATAATGAATCACGATACTGATCATTCAGCTCATGATCTCAAACGTAATTTGAGTAACCGTCATTTACAATTAATTGCAATTGGGGGTGCAATTGGTACAGGTCTTTTCATGGGATCTGGTAAAACGATTAGCTTGGCAGGTCCATCTATCCTTCTTATTTATATGATTATTGGGGTGATGGTATTTTTCCTTATGCGTGCATTGGGAGAATTGCTACTGTCTAATCTTGAATATAAATCATTTGTTGACATGTCATACGACTTAATCGGACCAAAAGCCGGGTTCTACGTGGGGTGGACGTACTGGGTTGGTTGGGTTTTGACAGGTATGGCAGATTTAACCGCGGTGATTAACTATCTTACTTTCTGGCTACCAGATGGGATGCAGTTTACACCTGGCGGGCAAGCATTAATTAGTGCTGGCTGTGTGGTTCTTCTTTTGGTACTTAACCTTTTAACCGTTCGTTTATTTGGTGAAACCGAGTTTTGGTTTGCAATTATCAAAATTGTTGCAATCATTGCATTGGTGTGTGCTGGGGCATATATGATCTTTACACATTACCATTCTCCAAATGGTGATGTTGCAGCATTAAGCAATATTTGGTCACATGGCGGTATTTTCCCTAAAGGGCTAGAAGGCTTCTTAGGTGGTTTCCAAATTGCTATTTTTGCTTTTATTGGGGTCGAGTTGGTCGGTACTGCTGCTGCTGAAGCAAAAGACCCGCACATTAACTTACCAAAAGCTGTCAATGCGATTCCAGTTCGTGTCATTTTGTTCTATGTATTGTCACTTTTAATCGTAATGTCGGTGATTCCTTGGAATCATGTTGTTCCAAATAAAAGCCCATTCGTTGAATTATTCTTGATGGCAGGCATTCCAACTGCTGCTGTGATTATGAACTTGGTGGTGTTGTCTTCTGTAATGTCATCAATGAACAGTGGTATCTTCTCGACTAGCCGTATGCTTTATGGTCTAGCAAAAGATGGTCAAGCACCTAACGCAATGGGTAAATTGTCTGCAAGTGCCGTACCGACCAATGGTTTGTTATTCTCATGTGCATGTATCATGGGTGGTGCAGCATTACAATTCTTTGTACCGAATACCATCGAAGCATTTACATTAGCAACAACACTTTCTGTGATTCTGTTTGTATCTGTTTGGATCATTATCATGGTTAGCTACATTCGTTATCGTAAATTAAAACCAGAGCTTCATGAAAAATCTATTTTCAAAATGCCTGGTGGTGTATTTATGAGCTATATTGTGATCATCTTCTTCTTGTTCACAATTGCAATTTTAGTCCTTGAGCCAGATACACGTAAATCATTATTGGTCAGCCCAATTTGGTTGGTTATCCTTGCAATTGGCTATTATGGCTTTTACAGAAAAAAAGCAGAAAAAGTACTAAGTTAAGCTAAGTATTTTAAGGCGGCATTGAACGTAAAATTCAAATGCCGCTTTTTTTTGAGTTAAAATAGTGCGTTTTTTGAAAATTTAAATGAAATCATTTTGTTATTTTTAATATTTTTTTGTAAAAAACATGATAACTATCAAATGATAACTGGTATACAAATTTGATCAAAAAATAAAAACACATAACAGTTATAAAACAGTGTTTTATTTTGATGCAAATTTTGAACCTATTTGGTGCGAAAATGAAGTAAAAATAAGGAGATTATAAAAAATAATTATTTTGAATAAAAGATGCACAATCACAGCGCATAAAAGATTAGATTTTGATTTAAATTTGGTCGGATGTGTTAGTTAATTAAACAAAAGAAGATATGAAAGGAAAAAGCTTTTTCAATTTCATGTGTTTTTAGTTACTTTTGTAGTTTGATTTTAGAGAGCGAATAATAACAATGGAAACTCAACCTTCAAAAACTCCGATAGAACAAGAGGAGTTAAGCAAAAGCCTATCGAATCGACATCTACAGCTTATCGCCATTGGTGGTGCAATTGGTACAGGTCTTTTTATGGGATCTGGCAAAACCATTAGCCTAGCAGGGCCTTCAATTTTGTTCATTTATATGATTATTGGATTGATGGTCTTTTTTGTGATGCGGGCATTAGGTGAATTGCTGCTATCAAATTTGCAATATAAGTCGTTTATCGATTTTTCAACCGACTTGATTGGCCCTTGGGCTGGTTATTTTGTCGGTTGGACGTATTGGCTGTGCTGGATCACTATTGGTATTGCGGATTTATCGGCAATTATCAATTATCTTCAATTCTTTAATGCAGGGCAGCCATTTAGCCCAGACCAAGCCGCATTAATTTGTGTCGCTTCAATTTTTTTCATTATGGGACTGAATTTGGTCACAGTGAAACTTTTTGGAGAAATGGAATTCTGGTTTGCTTTAGTTAAAATTATTGCAATTGTCGTATTAATTATCGTTGGTTTGTGGATGATTTTTACAGGATTTACCTCTACAACAGGTGAAATCGCTTCATTCACACATTTATGGGCAAATGGTGGTTTATTCCCAACAGGCATTTCAGGGTTCCTTGCAGGGTTCCAGATTGCGATATTTGCTTTTGTCGGTGTCGAATTGGTGGGTACAACCGCAGCCGAAACCAAAGACCCTGAACGTAACTTGCCTAAAGCAGTTAACTCGATTCCAATCCGTATCATTATTTTCTATGTATTGGCATTGCTTATTGTGATGTCTGTGACACCGTGGGATAAAGTTAATCCAAGTGTTAGTCCATTTGTAAACTTATTCAGCCAAGCGGGTATTGCCGCAGCAGCGATTATTATGAACTTGGTGGTGCTCTCTTCGGTGATGTCATCAATGAACAGTGGTGTTTTTTCAACCAGTCGCATGTTGTTCGGACTTTCTCGTGAAGGGCAAGGGCCAAAGCTGTTTGGTAAATTAAGTTCACGTCGTGTACCTGCCAATGCGCTCTATTTTTCAGCACTGTGTTTACTCGGCGGTGCAGCATTGCAATACCTTGTACCAAATACTGTAGAGGCGTTTACTCTTGCAACAACACTTTCGACAGTTTTCTTTATTTGCGTGTGGTTGATTATTATCTGGAGTTACATCAACTACTATAGAAAACGTCCTGAGTTACATGCAAAGTCCAACTTTAAATTACCGGGTGGCTTGTTTACCTGTTGGGTTGTGATCATTTTCTTTATCGGCATGCTTTATGTGTTGTCTTTAGAACCTGACACTTTTAATGCCTTAAAGGTGAGTCCAATCTGGTTTGTGCTTTTAATCATTGGATATTTTTTCTATAGACCGAAAAAATAAATTTGAGCGCCGTTTGAAAAACACCAGTTGCTATAACTGGTGTTTTTATTTGTGTATAAACTCATGTGAAATACTTTGGTGATGATCAGGTTCACGGTATACTGCATTGAATTTATAAAGAAGGTAATGTCGATCATGCGTCAATTGATTTGTGCGATGAGCTGTTTGGCAACCATGCTAACATTGGTCGGTTGTGGGCAGTCTGGTGACTTGCAGTTAACCTCAGATCCCCATTTAGATACACGCCCTAAATACTTGTTGTATCACAACCATGATCAACCACAGCAACATAAAGATGCTCAGTCTGCTTCTGAAATTACATCATCTCAAGCCCAATAATATAAGGATTATTTTCCCATGAGCTTTACCCGCATCCAAGGGATTTTACATGCTGAACAATGTTCACTAGAACAACTTGCCCAACAGTTTTCAACACCACTTTATGTGTATTCAAAACAAAGTTTTGAAAAGCATTATTTGGATATGGATCAGGCATTTGCTTTTATCGACCATCAAATTTGTTTTGCAGTAAAATCAAATTCAAATTTGGCTGTGTTGAATGTGTTATCCAAGTTGGGTGCAGGTTTTGATATTGTCTCAGGTGGGGAGTTGGCACGTGTCCTTGCCGCAGGTGGAGATGCTTCAAAAATTGTATTTTCAGGTTTAGGCAAAACAGAAGCAGATATTGAAAAAGCCTTAAATGTCGGTATTGCATGTTTTAATGTTGAGTCTTATGCAGAATTAGACCGCATTGAAAAAGTGGCAGCAAAATTAGGCAAAAAAGCACCTATTTCGTTGCGTGTTAATCCAGATGTCGATGCCAAAACCCATCCTTATATTTCAACTGGGCTAAAGGAAAACAAGTTTGGTATCCCAAGTGATACTGTATATGAAACTTATCAATATGCACAGCAATTGCCACATTTAGACATTATTGGGATTGATTGTCATATCGGGTCACAACTGACAGAAACCAAACCATTTGTAGATGCACTTGAACGTGTCACCGTGATGATTCATACCTTAGCGGATATGGGGATTCAGCTTAAACATATTGATATTGGCGGTGGTTTGGGTGTGGTGTATAAAGATGAAACACCTCCAACTGTTGAAGAATATGCCAATGCGCTAAAACCTGCCTTAGAAAAATTAGGCTTAAAAGTCTATATGGAGCCAGGGCGTAGTATCAGTGCAAATGCAGGGGTATTACTCACAAAAGTAGATTTGCTTAAGCCGACCAATCATCGTAACTTTGCAATTGTTGATGCTGCGATGAATGACCTGATTCGTCCTTCACTATATGAAGCATGGATGGATATTCAAGAAGTTACACCGCGCCCAGAGCAGGCTAAAAAAGCATGGGACGTTGTTGGTGCAATTTGTGAAACGGGCGATTTTTTAGGGAAGGATCGGGAACTGGCAATTCAGGAAAATGATTTGCTTGCAGTCACGGGTGCAGGGGCTTATGGTTTTGCAATGAGTTCAAATTATAATTCACGTGGACGTGCGGCAGAAGTGATGGTTGATGGTGCCAACGCGTACCTGATTCGTGAACGGGAAACAATTGAGTCTTTATGGCAAAACGAGCATTTATTGCCTGAGGAGTAAATTAAAATGTTGTTAGAATTTACCAAAATGCATGGCTTGGGTAATGATTTTATGGTGATTGACCTCATCAGCCAGCCAGCCTATTTAGATACCTTAACCATCCAACGTATGGCAGACCGCCATTTTGGAATTGGTTTTGATCAATTACTAATTGTTGAACCACCAGATATGCCCAATGTCGATTTTAAATATCGCATTTTTAATGCAGATGGTTCAGAAGTTCAACAATGTGGTAATGGTGTTCGTTGCTTTGCTCGTTTTGTGCATGAACGTCAACTCACCAATAAAACCAAAATGAAAGTACAAACCAAATCAGGGATTGTGGAACCTGAATTGGGGCCAAATGGCTGGGTACGGGTCAATATGGGACAGCCGCGCTTTTTACCAGAGGAAATTCCATTTTTAGCAGAAGAACAAGAAGCCTTGTATCCGCTTGAATTAGCGAATAATGAAATCATAAATATTGATGTTGTAAGTATGGGAAATCCTCATGCGGTCACATTAGTTCCCGATGTGATGAAAGCCGATGTTGCACGTTTAGGCCCACAAATTGAATCGCATACTCGTTTTCCTGAACGTGTGAATGCGGGATTTCTGCAAATTTTAGATGAAAAACATGCACGCTTACGTGTGTTTGAGCGTGGTGTTGGTGAAACGCTGGCGTGTGGCACAGGCGCTTGTGCCGCGGCAGTGAGCGCTATGCGCCGTGGTCTTCTTGCAAATGAAGTGGAAATCGAGCTTGCAGGTGGGCGACTTCATATTGCATGGCGTGAGGGCGATGTGGTCTGGATGACAGGGCCAACCGCGAAAGTTTACGATGGACGTTTGGACTTACGTTATTTTCAAGGTTAGGCATTGGTTGTAATCAAAACTGTCTATGAATTGCACCCCGAAAGTTGGACACTTTTAGTCTAATTTAAAGGGTGTTTTTTTATTCTTCGATTTTTATAATTTTGATGGATCAGACCTAAACAGCATGAAAATGATCAATGAACAACTGATATTCCTTCCCGGCGCTTCGGGGAGTACTGACTTTTGGCAACCGCTAATACAACAATTGCCAGATGAATATGAAAAACGTGTCATTGCGTATGCTGGATTTGGTCAGATGCCAGTAGATCCGACGATCCATAATTTTGCTCAACTACAAAGTGCTGTTTTACAGAAGATTGATCAACCATCCATTTTGATTGCACAGTCAATGGGCGGTATTTTTGCAATTGCAGCTGCGTTACAAAAGCCAGAACTGATCAAAGGTCTGGTTCTCATTGCAACATCTGGAGGTGTTGATCTACAACCTTTTCATGTTGCAGATTGGAGAGACGCCTACCAGAAAGAATTTTTAAATTATCCTGACTGGTTTGTGACGACTCAAACGCGCTATGATGACTTACTGCAATTTATTCAGATACCCGTGTTATTGATTTGGGGTGATCAGGATGATATTAGCCCCATAGCAGTTGGTGAATATTTACTTGAACAACTTCCACAAGCCACACTCAAAGTGATTAAAGGTGGTAACCATCAGCTTGCAAATGGTTGTGCAACCGAAGTGGCACACGATATTCTTCAATATTTACAATCACTTTAGCGCCAAAACAGGATGAATCATTGGATACACACACCTCGAATGAGTTTGCTCAACAACTTTTGAAAATGTGGTTGAATGAACGAAAAATCCAGAATCAGTCTGCACATACGCTCGTGGCATATGAACGTGATATCCATGATTTTTTAGTATTTTGTACACAAAAAAATATTGCACTAAAAAATGTTGAAGCAGCAGATTTACGCCAATATTTAGCCGCGCGTGTAGAACGTGATCAATTAAGTTCGAGTAGCTTGCAACGCCATTTAACTTCAATCCGCCAGTTTATGAAATGGGCAGAGCAAGGCGGATATTTAACTGTAAACCCTGCGGAAGATTTTCAGTTAAAACGCCAACCCCGACCTTTGCCAGGCATGATTGATATTGAAACAGTCAATCAAATTATTGATCAACCTGAACCTGAAAAAGTGTCAGATCAGCAATTGTGGTTCAGAGATAAAGCGATGTTGGAGCTTTTCTATGCAAGCGGTCTGCGCTTAGCCGAGTTGCAAGGACTAAAAATAAAAGACATCGATTTTAACCGTCTATTGCTGCGTGTAACAGGTAAAGGAAATAAAACCCGTATTGTTCCATTTGGGCAAAAAGCCAAAGATAGCTTACTGACATGGTTGAGTATTTATCGTATTTGGATGGGGGGCTTTCAACCCGAAAATGCGGTTTTTATTTCCCAAAAAGGCAATGCATTAACGGCTCGTCAAATTGAAAACCGTGTGAAATATCAGGCACAGCGAGCAGGTGTTAATGTCGACTTACATCCGCATTTGCTGCGCCATTGTTTTGCGAGTCATCTGCTTTCGGCAAGTGGTGACTTACGCTCTATTCAGGAAATGTTAGGGCATAGTAATTTATCGACCACACAAATCTATACCCATTTAGATTTTGACCGTTTAGCACAAGTGTATGATAAGACACATCCTAGAGCGCAAAAACATGAAAAGGATTCATTTTAACCTTTCATTTTGCTGGACATAATCGGATGTGTTGTCGCTAAAGCCTGTTGAACTGTCGAAATTGTTTCGGCATTTTTATTTTGGCTGATTTTAAATTTACCTGTCATTTCTGTAATTTCAACTTCGATGCCGACAATATACTTTAGCATCTGATCTAGATAATCCTGTGGTGCGTCAGAAACTTGCCACGGTGTGGTTTGTGAAAGTTTGGCTTCTTCCTGATGGGTTAAGTTTTTCAGTATTTCTAAAAGTTGTTCTTGATCTTCAATCAACCGTAGCTTACCTTTAATATGCACCACCATGTAGTTCCATGTTGGCACAACTTTATGGTGAATCACTTTTTCTGGATACCAGTTGGGAGAAATATAAGCATTATCCGACTGAAAAATAACAAGAACAGATGTATCTTTATGTTCTAGAAGTTGTTGGTACAGTGGATTGGCTTTGGCGATATGGGCACGTAATAACCCGAACGAATTTGGCTGTTCAATGACTTCAAACGGAATATGATTTGCATCAAGCTCGCCTTCAAAAGAAGTCACAAGCGTACCTAAACGATGATTTTGAATCAGGTCGAATAAAACCTGTGTATTTTTTTCTTCAAAAACTTTGACTTGATGCATTTGAATTCCTTTTGTTTCTAATTAACGATCCAATAAATAAAGTAAGTGTGCTTTGACATTTACCCATTCACTTTGAATGATGCTATACATGACAGTATCACGGATAGTGCCATCTTTTCGTATGGCATGTTGACGTAGTACCCCATCTTTTTTTGCCCCGAGGCGTTCAATGGCTTTTTGGCTGGCAAAGTTAAAATTATCGGTGCGTAAACCGACCACATTGGCATTTAAATTTTCAAAGGCATGACGCAATAATAAAAACTTACATGTGGTATTGATATGCGTACGCTGTGCACTTTTGGCATACCACGTATAGCCAATCTCAAGGCGATTAATTTGCGGCACAATATCATGATAACTTGTCGTACCAATAACTTTCCCCGTGCGTTCATCAATGACGGCAAAAGCGAAACGTGTTCCTTGTTCGCGTTGTTGTAAAGCGAGTTCGATATACTCACGGACAGTTTCAGGCGAAGGAGTAGAGGTGATACGAAGTTTCCAGAGTTCACCATCCTGACACGCTTCTTTTAAACCTTGTTCGTGTTGTAAGTTAAGTGGTTCAAGGTGGACTTGATGATAAGAAAGAGAAACAGGTTGTACGAAACTCATGATTTAGAACTCAAATATTGTTGTTTTGAAAAATGATCTTACAATGGGAGTTGATAACTTTGCTTAATAATCTGGCTCGGTAAATCGGTTTTTACACTGGTGATCCCATTTTTTTTGGTGAGATGGCTTGACTGAAATTTACGATAACTTTCTAAGTCGGGTACCACAACTTTTAGCATGGCATCACATTCACCTAAAATAATATAACACTCCATGACTTGCGGTAATTCTTTCATGGCTTCAATAAAAATATCGATCGTTTCAGCATCTTGCCCAATCAGCCAGATTCGGGAAAATAAAATCAGTTGCAGACCTACCTTTTGCGGGTCAACCAACGTAGTGTAATGCTGAATGACACCTGCTTCCTCCAGTAGTTTGACCCGTCTTAAACAAGAGGATGGAGAAAGCCCAATTTCTCTTGCAAGGTCATTATTTTGGATACGTCCGTTTTCCTGTAAGTGTCGAATAATATTTTTATCGATTCGATCTAACTTAATTGAAATAGAGTTTGAAGATAGTTTCATAAAATAGAATTTTATGTGAAAAATAACTTAAATTATAGAATAATTGAAAGCCTATTTGATAGTAAAAATTAGATACTAACGTCACTTTCTGCTGTGGTCTGAAGAGTGCCGAAATGTCAAATTTAAGTCTGTTCGCATTAACAATTATTCCCTTGGTTTTAACGCCAGGGCCAGACATGCTTTTTGTTATTTCTCAAGCAATTGGGAAAGATTTCAAGTCAGGTATGATGGCAACTTTCGGTGTGTGTTCGGGGTACTTGGTACATTCTGTTTTGGTTGCATTAGGCATTTCGGCCATTATTGTGTCATATCCAATGTTATTTAATGCAATTCGACTCTTGGGAGTCGCATATTTGCTGTATTTGTCAGTTTGTTTATTTCGTTCTGTATTTAAATCAAAAGGCATTCAAATTCAGCAGTCCAATACAACGAATCCAATTCGTAAAGGATTTATTACCTCATTGCTGAATCCAAAAGTGATGTTGATCTATTTTGCAATTTTGCCGCAATTTATGACTGCAAAAGGAAATGCTGTGTTACAGGGATTAGAATTATCTTTTATCTTTATCGGGCTTTGTATTGTGGTTTATTTAAGTGTCGCTTATATGTTTGTCAAAGCTACTCAAAAAGCAGGCTTTGACCAAACCAAACAGCGTTGGCTAGATGCAACTTCTGGTACGATGATTATGCTGGCTGCAACATGGTTGATTGCACATTAAAAAGACATTTTATAACGCCAGCGTAAAGCTGGTGTTTTTTTATAGGTGTGAATTTAGAGGATAAAGTAAAAACGAAAAATGATATTTTTTATATTAAAATCAAAAAGTACGCTATCAGCCCTAAAATTTTTTGATGTACTACATGAAAAAAACTGATGTTTTTGAAAAAAAAGAGAAATACGTTTTATTTTAAACTGATGTTTTATATTAAAAATATTCAAATTTAAATATAATACGAAAATCTGGGGAAGTATTTTTGAACTGATCAATTCATGTTTTTAGTGCAAATTTGGGCTTAGGTCAAAAAATGTGACTTGACCGAAATGCCAAACGCATTGCAAGATAGACGTCGAAAACGAATTCGAAGAGTGTCACACTTTTCCCCCTTTTTTATCATTGGATAATACAGCCGAGGATTACATGAAGGCTCTTGTTGCTGTCAAACGCGTGGTGGATGCTAACGTAAAGGTTCGCGTTAAGCCAGACAATAGTGGTGTAGACTTAACTAACGTTAAAATGTCGATCAACCCATTCTGTGAAATCGCAGTGGAAGAAGCGGTTCGCTTAAAAGAAAAAGGAACAGTATCTGAAATCGTTGTTGTTTCTATTGGTCCTAAAGAAGCGCAAGAACAACTTCGTTCTTCTATGGCTTTAGGGGCAGACCGTGGGATTTTAGTTGAAACAACAGATGAAATTGGTGCTCTTGAAGTCGCTAAAATTTTAAAAGCTGTTGTAGAACAAGAGAAACCAGAGCTTATTTTACTCGGTAAACAAGCCATTGATGACGACTCTAACCAAGTTGGCCAAATGTTAGCGGCTTTATTGGGCGAAGGTCAGGGTACATTTGCTTCAAACGTGACTGTTGAAGGCGATAAAGTACTGGTAACCCGTGAAATTGATGGTGGTTTGCAAACAGTTGAATTAAAACTTCCTGCAATCATCACTACAGATTTGCGTTTGAATGAACCGCGTTATGCTGCTTTACCGAACATTATGAAAGCACGTAAAAAACCGTTGGATGTAAAATCTCCTGCGGATTATGGTGTTGCGACAGGAACCAAGCTGAAAACTTTAAAAGTTGAAGCGCCTGCTGAACGTAAAGCGGGTGTACAAGTGAAATCAGTTGATGAGCTTGTAGACAAATTAAAAAATGAAGCAAAAGTGATTTAAGGGCAGGGATAAGTTATGAATATTTTAGTTATCGCTGAACACGACAATCAAACCCTAAACAGCGCAACTTTAAATGTTGTTGCTGCTGCTCAAAAAATCGGTGGTGATATCACTGTTTTAGTGGCAGGTGCTGGTGCTCAGGCTGTTGCAGATGCAGCAGCGAAAGTTGCAGGTGTAAGCAAAGTATTATTAGATGATAATGCTGCTTATGAACATCAGTTGGCTGAGAATGTTGCTGCATTAGTTGCAGACTTAGGTAAAGGCTATTCACATATCCTTGCTGCGGCAACGACGACTGGAAAAAATATTCTTCCGCGTGCAGCAGCATTATTAGATGTCAGCATGATCAGTGATGTTATTGCTGTTGAATCAGCAAATACATTCAAACGCCCAATTTATGCGGGTAATGCGATTGCAACAGTTCAATCTGAAGAAGCAATTGTTGTTGCAACTGTTCGTACCACTGCATTTGATGCTGTTGCGGCTGAAGGTGGCAGTGCAGCAGTTGAAACAGTAACGACTGTGACTGATGCTGGCGTATCTAAATTTGTTTCTGAAGAAATTGTAAAATTAGACCGTCCTGAGTTGGCTTCTGCTCGTATTGTGGTTTCTGGTGGTCGTGGTGTTGGTTCTGGTGAGAACTATCACAAAGTCCTTGATCCATTGGCAGATAAATTAGGTGCTGCACAAGGTGCTTCACGTGCAGCAGTCGATGCGGGCTTTGTACCAAATGACTTCCAAGTAGGTCAAACAGGTAAAATCGTTGCACCTGACCTTTATGTTGCAGTGGGTATCTCTGGTGCAATTCAGCACTTGGCAGGGATGAAAGACTCGAAAGTGATTGTTGCGATCAACAAAGACGAAGAAGCGCCGATCAATGGTGTTGCTGACTACTGGTTGGTGGGTGACTTGAATGAAGTTGTACCTGAACTGGTATCTAAACTTTAATTCAAAAGTTAACTCAAAAACGCTCCAATTCATTGGGGCGTTTTTTTATGGGATTTCATCCATCCGGTCCAATTCTATTTATATTGTATTCAGACGAAAGCATTCTTTATCTATCAATATTAAAACCATATTCTCCTCCTGTTTTTTAATGTTGTTTCCCCGCATTTAGAGCCGTTTTGTGCTATAATTATTCGCTATATTTTTTGATATTAGCTTGCATTTTTTAAGCTAAATTTGACGCGTTAACACATAAGGCAGTACGTAAGTACTGAGTACGAAGGAGTATGCATGAGCGTATCGGAAATCCGACCGATTGCCATTGAGGATGAACTCAAAAACTCATATCTTGATTATGCAATGAGTGTAATTGTTTCTCGTGCATTGCCCGATGTGAGAGATGGCCTGAAACCCGTTCATCGTCGTGTGCTATATGCTATGCACGAGCTGGGCAATGACTATAACAAAGCCTATAAAAAATCGGCCCGTGTTGTGGGGGATGTGATTGGTAAATATCACCCTCATGGTGACTCTGCTGTTTATGAAACGATTGTTCGTATGGCGCAGGATTTTAGCTTGCGTTATCAGTTGGTCGATGGTCAAGGTAACTTTGGTTCAATCGATGGTGATAGTGCCGCAGCAATGCGTTATACCGAAGTTCGTATGACAAGACTGGCACATGAGCTACTTTCAGATTTAGAAAAAGATACAGTTGATTGGGAAGATAACTACGACGGTTCAGAGCGTATTCCTCAGGTTCTGCCTACACGTGTCCCAAATCTACTGATTAATGGTGCAGCAGGGATTGCCGTTGGTATGGCAACCAATATGGCACCACATAACATGACGGAAGTCATTAACGCCTGTCTGGCTTATGCTGATAATCCAAATATTACTGTTGAAGGTCTGATGGATTACATCACGGGGCCAGATTTTCCTACAGGCGGGATTATTTATGGTAAATCAGGTATTGTGGATGCTTACCGCACAGGTAAAGGGCGTTTACATATTCGTGGTAAGTATCATTTTGAAGAAGATGAGAAATCTGGTCGTACCACAATTGTCTTTACCGAAATCCCTTATCAAGTCAACAAAGCACGTGTGATTGAACGCATTGCCGAGTTGGTGAAAGAGAAAAAACTTGAAGGTATTTCAGAATTACGTGATGAGTCTGACAAAGATGGTATGCGTATCGCCATTGACTTAAAACGTGGTGAAAATGCCGAGATCGTTGTTAATAATCTGTTCCTGAATACTCAGCTTGAAAACTCGTTCAGCATCAACATGGTTTGCCTAGACAATGGTCAACCAAAGTTGATGAACTTAAAAGATATTATTGCGGCATTTATTCGTCACCGCCAAGAAGTCGTGACACGCCGTACCATGTTTGAATTGCGTAAAGCACGTGAACGTGGACATATCTTGGAAGGTCTAACAGTTGCACTTGCCAATATCGACCAAATTATTGAAACCATTAAAACTTCTGCAAATCCAGCAGAAGCGCGTGAGCGTTTACTGGCGAGTGAATGGTCTGGTGGTGGCGTGGTTGCATTACTTGAAAAAGCAGGTGCAATTTCTGTTCGTCCAGATGAAATTGAAGGCGAAGATCCGAGCCGTCCGTTTGGATTAAGCAACGATGTTTATCGTTTATCTCCAACACAAGTTGGCGCAATTTTAGAATTACGTTTACACCGCTTAACAGGTTTAGAACAAGATAAACTTCATGCAGAATATAGTGAAATTTTAGCTCAGATTGCTGAATTGACTGCTATTTTGAATGACTTTAATTTGTTGATGAATGTGATTCGTGAAGAATTAGCGTTGATTTTGCAACAATATGGCGATGCTCGTCGTACTGAAATTGTAGAATCACGTGTTGATTTCTGCCGTGAAGATTTGATTCCTGAAGAGCAAGTGGTGCTTACCGTTTCGCAAACGGGTTATGCAAAAATCCAACCGTTATCGGATTATCAGGCGCAGCGCCGTGGTGGACGTGGTAAGTCAGCGACAAGCATGAAAGATGATGATTTTATTCAACATCTGATTGTGGCGTCAAACCATGCAACGGTACTTTGCTTTACCAATGTCGGAAAAGTTTATCGTTTGCGTGTATTTGAAGTACCTCAAGCATCACGTGGTGCAAAAGGTCGTCCGATGGTGAACTTGTTACCATTAGATACCAATGAAACTATTACGGCAATTTTACCGTTGACGGAATTCCCTGAAAATCATTATGTCTTCATGGCTACCGCATCGGGTACAGTAAAACGTGTTGAATTAGAACAGTTTGCCAACATTCGTGCCAATGGTTTACGTGCGATTGAACTTAACGAAGAAGATACCTTAATTGGTGTTGCGATTACCGATGGTCAACAACAAATTATGTTGTTCTCGAACGAAGGTAAGGCGATTCGTTTTGCTGAAACTGATGTACGTGCTATGGGACGTACTGCAAAAGGTGTTCGTGGTATGCGTGTTGCACTTGCTGCAACAGCATTAGAAGCAGATGATGTCGACACAGAAAATGATGACACTGATGATTCAGAAGATAACAACGATTCAAATGTTGTGAGTCGTATTGTTTCCTTGGTGGTTGTCCCTGAAACAGGTGAAGTACTGTGTGCCAGTGCGAATGGTTATGGTAAACGTACACCTGTCGATGATTTCCCAACGAAAAAACGTGGTGGTAAGGGTGTAATTGCCATTAAAACCTCTGAACGTAATGGTGATTTGGTTGGGGCTGTTTCAATTGATGAAACGAAAGAGCTGATGCTGATTTCTGATGGCGGTACATTGGTTCGTACACGTGCGGCAGAAGTTGCAACAACAGGTCGTAATGCTCAAGGTGTGCGCCTCATTCGCTTAAGCGAAGATGAAACACTGGTAGGTGTAGTTTCAATTGAAGCTGTAGAGGATGATGAAGACTTAATTTCTGAAGAAGTTGAATCAGAAACATCTACAGATACAACCGATACCAATGCTGAGTAATTTGTTGAAATAAAAGAAGGAAGCCTTGGCTTCCTTTTTTTATGACTGAATTTTGAGATTATGGATTGAAGATAAAGACATCATAATTACGTGCATGTATTACTTTCATTTTCATGCTATTTGTTGGTTTGAACGTATTTGGCCGACTAAAAAGCATGATCGGTTGTTTTGGATTGCTTAATGCCTGCTGTAAATTTGCTTCACTCCATAGATACCGCTTGAGTTGAGGCTCAAATAACAAACCATCTTTAATTTCGACAGACGAGTTATCTCCATCTACATGATCCCAGTCGTTGACCAGATAAACAGGTGATTTCAAGTTAAGTAAAAATGGAAGATCGTAAAAATAATATTGATAAAAAACAAATTGTGTATTGGGTTTTATGTATTGCTGAAATTGGAGCTGATCTGAATTGGTTTTGGTATCGAATGCCTGAACAGCAAAAGGAATACCAGAACATAGAACCATTAAGCTTAGGGCAGTAGATTGTAAGAATGAGATTTTTTTAGCTTGAGAAGCTGCAAAAATTAGCCATGGGCTTATACAAAGAATTATGCCAACGATATTGATGCGAGTCAGATGTGCTAAATAAAATTCATGGTTACCTTTAATTACATGTGGTGCAATTAAAATACCTAGGCCGAACACCGAAATAAAGAGAGGAACACCGATGCGCTGTAATAGATTTTTATGCTCAACGAGAACACGATTGATCCAGACTGCAACAAAAATAGTGAGCGGTGCAACGGACGGCAGAATATAACCCGCAAGTTTAGACGGTGGGATAGAAAAGAAAAGTGTAACAGAAAAAAACCACCAAACCATTAAGGCTAAAATTGGACGAGGTAACGTCTGTTGCAATGTTTTAGCTGAAAACTTAAACCCACTTGCAAGAAACCACGGTAAGAAACTTGCAAATAAAATCAGTAAATAAAAATACCAAGGTTGTTTGTTATTGAAACCAGATGAGCTAAAACGACTAAACTGTTGATCAATGAAGAAATAATGCAAGAAGTTAGGATATTGATTATTTGTTAAATAGAGCCAAGGACCTATAAGCAAAAGAAACAATAAGATACCGAATGGATTCAGTAGAGAAGGAATTTTTCTCCATTCTTTACAGTAAATCACCCACGGTAAAATTACCATTCCCGGAATCAAAACACCGATCAATCCTTTGCTGAGAAACCCGCCCGCACATGCGATATAGCCTAAAAAGAGAATTGATTTTTTGCCAGACAGTGTGAAGTCTGCAAAACAAAACACAGTTAGGGTAATCCATGTCGCAACCAGTAAATCGTGGTTGATATATTGGCTACTTCCAAAAAACAATAAACTTGTGGCTAAAATCACAACACTGAGTTGTGCCAGACGTTCAGTTAAGTATTTTCGTGTAAAGAAAAAAACACTGACGAGCATGAGGGTTGCGGCCAAAGTTGGCACAAGACGAAGTACCCATAAATGCACGCCGAAAACCTCCATTAAACCAGAACTGATCCAGTGTAGAAGTGGCGGTTTATGCATAAATGGGAAACCATCTAGGCGTGGTGTAATCCAATCACCTGATTCGAACATTGCCCGACTAATATCGCCATAACGGCCTTCATCGGGGACTGACATTGGGCGAACAAGTGAATTCAGAAACAGCCAGATTGGCAGGAAAATCAGTAATAATTTTGATGAGCGGGTAAGTGGTTGCATAGCATATCCTCAATGCTGGAATGCAAAGAATCGATTCAATAAAAAGGTGGAAATTGCAGTTAAAAATATTGCAATGATCACTAGAATAGAAACGGAGACTTGGAATAGAGAATGAAGGGTAAGAAGGCAGGCTTCATTAAAAATAAAACCAAAAACAGCCACGAGAAAAAACTTGGGTAAGGTTGCTTGGTAACTCATATCTTTTACGTGAAAAGTAAAATGATGATGTCCAAAAAAACTGACCCAAAAGGCAATCGCAAAAGCCACAAAATTTGCCAGTGCCAAGCCCCAGTGCCAATGTTCAAAAAGTAAAATGACAATGGCGTAATGGGTTAAGGCGGCTAAGACACCAATAATGCCAAAGCGAGCCAGCATTAGAAAATGAGTGATCATGTCGGTGTCTTGGTATCAATGGGTGTTGTATTTTTTTCTTTGGAATATTCAGCGGCGACAATGTATTTAGGTCGATTTTTAACTTCGGTATAAATACGGCTAATATATTCACCTAAGATGCCTGTAAAGAGTAACTGGATTCCACCTAATAAGGTCATGCCAGCTGCAAGCGTTGCCCAACCAGGAACAGTCGTTCCTTCAATAAGGGTTTCTCCAATAATCCAGCAACCATAAGCCATTGCAATAAAGGCGAGTAGTGCACCAAGATAAATACAAACGCGTAAAGGTAAATCAGAAAAACCCGTTAAACCTGATAATGCGAGGTTAAATAAGGCCTTAAAGTTAAAGCTTGATTTGCCATATTGCCGTTCTTGCTCTGAAAATTGAAGCCCAATGGTTTTAAAACCGACCCAAGCATACAATCCTTTCATATAACGGTTTTTTTCAGGAAGGTTTTGAATTGCTGTAATGACTTTTGCATCAATAAGTCGAAAATCGCCAGCATCCTCTGGAATAGACACGGATGAACTCAGGCTTAAGATACGATAATAAGCATGGGTAAAAAGTCGTTTTAACCATGATTCCGTATTGCGATTGCGAATACCATAAATCATATCGTAACCATTGCGCCATAAATTGAGCATGGTTGGAATTTCATCAATTGGATGCTGAAAATCTGCATCAATCAATAAAGCAATATCGCCTGTGACATGATCCAAGCCTGCACTGAGTGCAGCTTCTTTACCAAAATTACGTGAAAGCTCAAGTACACGTAAAGGGTATTGATCGACTAAGCTATAGAGCACTTCTAAAGTATTATCTTTACTGCCATCATCAATCACAATAATTTCATAAGCTGCAAGATCCAGTTGTTGCAATTTTTCAGCCAATGCAGGAATAAAAAGAGCTAGGTTTTCAGCTTCATTAAAAGCAGGAACCACGCAAGATAGAACTGGGTTTATTCTCATTGTTCTTTTCCAATAGGGCCAAGAGTGATGTGATATTTGTTGCAATCATCTAGAAACTGTTCAGAAGCTAGATATTGATATTCACGTTCTCTGGCAGGATGGATGGAATCTGTATTGGGCATTGATTGTTGAGCTGGATGACACATAATCAGTAAACCATCCTGAGCTTGAGCAAGCCAAGACTGATTGAGTTGCGCATAATCTTTTTCTTTAAAATCATAGATTCCAGCAAAACAAGTATTTTGTCGGATATTGGCTTGTACACAAAGACGATGCAATGCTTTTGAACCGAGTAGCATTAACATTTGTGTTTTAAATTGATGATGAGGTGCACTAAAACTGTGCTGTAAATTACGAACCCAGCCTTTAAAATTTTGTTCAATCAGAAATTCAATCAGAACTTCACGAATGACGGGAAATTGATGAATATGCTGGTGTCCATCGATAAAATCTGGCGCTTTCCCTAAAGCATCGGTGAAGCGTTGCCATTGTTCTCGGATACTTTCACGTAACTGTGTTCGATCAAGCCTATGTAGCCAAGCCTTTTGCATGAGTGTATTGAGAGGAAATGCAACGGTATGTTCGTCAAATATATGGGTAAAATTTAAATGTAAACCAATATCAATTGTCGAAAGAAAAGGTTTCAAATGGTGCGCGGCTTGAAACCAGTCATGTGCTTGCGTCATACAAGAAGTTGCATGCAAACGATGTTGTGCAACGAGTTCTATAATTCCTGAAGATATTGCAGGATTTAACCCATAATCATCAGCACAGTAACAAACACGAACCATATTTTTAACTCACTTAGATATCTTCTTTTTAAAGATATGGAAGATGCGGCGTAATATGCGGGTTATCACTTAAGAGTTGCTTAAGTTAATTGGAATAAATGTGTAGCCAAATGTTAAGATATAACAAAATGCCCAGACGAATCATAAAACAAATATAAAGCCAAACCAACCTTCAGGTATTTGTCTGGCTTTATAGATATAAGATTAATGTACGTGAATAATTTTCTTTAAAATCTCGACGAGTACATCAAATTCGCTATGTAGTGGCGTACTTTTACGTGTAACCAGCGCAATGGTACGACTTGGCGCATTTTCAATATGTTTTACTTGTAAGTCACTATGATATTGTAACATTTGACGTTGTAAAGAAATCTCTGGCAATAAGGTATAACCTAAATTGGAAGAAACCATTTCAACCAAAGTTGGCAGAGAGCTGGCTTTTAAACGATGATCATTTTTGCGTTCGCCAACAGGACAAGCACTTAATACATGATCACGTAAACAATGGCCTTCTTCTAATAGCATAAGTCGGGAAAGATCCAGATCGTCTAGATCTGTAGCTCTTAAACTTTGTTGATCAGATTTATTATGCACTAAAACGAGATTTTCTTTTGCAATTTCAGCAACTTTTAGACCACGAGTATCAAACGGCAAGGCAAGAATAATCATGTCCAAATTGCCGTGCTCAAGTCGTTCAACAATTTTTTCGCTTTGTGCTTCGTGTAAATGCAATTGAATTTTAGGAAGCTGATGATGTACTTCATCTAACAGTTGCGTCAGAATAAACGGCGCAATTGTTGGAATAATTCCAAGATGCAAATCACCTGTTAAAGGTTCACTCATCTCACGGCTTAAACGCATTAAATCCTGAGCGTCAGCAAGCAGAACACGTGCACGGGCAACAACTTGTTCGCCTAGTGGGGTTAAACGTACATTTTGGCGGTCTCGTTCAACCAAAACGCCACCGAGCAGTCGCTCAAGTTCCATAATTCCGCCAGACAAAGTGGACTGAGTTACAAAAGAACGGCGCGCTGCCTCGGTAAAGTGCAATGTTTCAGACAGGGTAACTAAATAAGAAAGCTGTCTTAAAGAGGGTAATGCAGCCATAATGTCCTAATACTTTTAAGATTTAAAGTGATATGCAAATAAGCCACTCAATTGTGGAATAAAGTACGGTGGAATATCATGCCCCATTCCTACAATTAATTCAAATTTTGCACCTTGAATTGCCCGTGCGACACTTTGACCATGTTTGGGAGGAAGCAAACGATCACAACTACCATGAACAACTAAGGTTGATTGTTTGATTTGTTTATCCCACTGGCTGAGTGAGCCGCTACATAATATTGCTAAAAGCTGTTGAAGTACACCCATAGGTGCATAGCTACGTTTATATGCTCGTCTGGCAAGCTGCCGAACTTCTTCTAATTGTGTAAATTTAGGTGAACCAATTAGTTTATATAACTGAACAGATTGTTGAATAATCGCATCTTCATGTGTTGGACGCTTGCTTAGCATCATTTTTAATTGTCTTAAACCGGGCATAGGTAAAAAGGGTCGATTATTACTGGTAAAAAGTAAACCAAGTTTTTTAACTTTTTGTGGGTATTTTGCTGCCAAAATCTGGGCAATCATGCCACCCATAGATGCGCCAATGACATAACAAGGCTGAATGTCTAGTCGATCAATTAATAAGGCAACATCATCTGCCATATCTTCAAGTTCATAGGGCGCACCATGATTTTTTAGCCCAACTGCAAATCGGGCCATGAGTAATAATAAATGCTTTGCTGAAATTGTCGAAGTATGAATCTTGGATGAAAGCCCAATGTCCCGATTATCAAACCGAATAACACAAAAGCCTTGCTCGATGAGCGACTGGCAAAAAGACTCAGGCCAAAGAATCATTTGTGCGCCAAGCCCCATAATAAGAAGAATGCACGGATGTTCAGGATTACCACCCATTTCAACATGCAGTTGAAGACCATTTTTTAAATCGACTTTGGCTTCACGCATGAAAGTCGATTCTGGAGAAGGCTGAAACTGTAAATGTGTGTTCATCAGAACATCTCGTCATTATTTAATTCAAATTAAACCTTGGGTGGAATTAAGTCGGGAACCAATTTGGTTAAAGTTAGACGTTGTTTACCTGCGGTTGCACCCAATAGCACAAAACCACGTAACGTACCTGCTTCGTCAATTGCTTTAGACACCAAACCATCTTCAAGGTATTCAGTTTCCCAGTTGACTTCAACTTCTTGCGGAGGTGGAAGTACCGTTAATGGTGCTGCGGGTGTTTTTACTGCAACAGGCATCGCTGGATAGTGAACATGGGTTTGATCGCCTGCCAGCGTTTTTGCTAAGGCACGCGCTTGTTGCATGATTGGCATAACATAAGGCAATAATGTACCGTTGACTTCTGCACAGTCACCAACAGCATAAATATTAGGTAGGTTAGTTTCCATTAGACTATTGGTCAAAATACCACGGCTGGTGTGTACACCTGCATGTTTTGCCAAGTCGATATTGGGTTGCAAACCAATGGCGCAAATCACAGCATCGGCTTCTAGTGTGTGACCATTTGCAAGTGTAATGGCATAGTGAGTATCGATTTTAGAAATTCGGTCTACAGTCGTTTCTAAAATAAAACGGATACCAGATTGTTGTAATTTTTGTTGGAAAGCTTGGGCAACGTGGGTTGGAAGTAAGCGTCCAAGTGGCTGTGGAGCCAAGTCAATTACAGATGCCGTATGTCCTGCCTGATGCAAATCGTTTGCAAATTCGCAGCCAATTAACCCCGCACCTAAAATAACGATTCGTTGCTGTTGTTTCTGGTCAAGGCACTGACGGAAGGCACGATAATCAATCAATGAATTAATGAAGTAAATATCATCGCTACCATCTCCTGAAATTGCTAAACGAATCGGATTGGCTCCGACAGCAAGAATCAGCTTACTATAGTGAATATCAAATGTCTGGTGATCTTTTACATAGCTAAGTTTTTGGTTATGAGCATCAATTGCATTGACCCAAGCATGGGTATGAATCTGCATATTGAGCTGTTCAGCCATCTTGGTTGCATCTGCTAATGGAATTTGGGTAGGGTGTTTATTGCCAGCAAGCGCATTGGATAAGGTCGGTTTTGCATAACTCACCCCATCATCGGCACAAATCATGATAAGTGGCTGCTCTTTATTTAATTTTCGGTATTCTCGAGCGAGGGTATAGCCTGCCATACCAGAACCAATAATGATAATAGGCTGCATAATAACTCCAGCAAATAAACAGTAAGAATGAAAAAGACCATGTTTGAGGCATGGTCTTTATATATTTTTAGACTTCGATCATTTCAAAATCAGCTTTAGACACGCCACAGTCAGGGCATGTCCAATCTTCGGGAATATCTTCCCACTTGGTGCCTGGTGCGATACCATCATCAGGCCAACCGGCTGCTTCGTCGTATATCCATCCACAAACGATGCATTGATATTTTTTCATGTATTTCTCCAAAATGCTGATGGGGAGTCCGCCTGTCAGCAATGATTTCTAATGATGAAACTACTTTAACCAATATTTTACAACAGATCGAAATGTTTACCTTACTCAATCTTAAAATAAAGTGATGATTGATCTGAATCGAATCAGATTTTAAAGTATAAATATACGGTCTACGCTTTATTTTTAAACCAAACTAATGAATATAAAAACTTAGACTAAAGTTTTAGTGTGAAAATAAAACAAATATGTAAAATATTGATGCTTTAAAATTTATGTAAAATAATTATCTTTAATAAAAACAATGTAGTGGATATTTATTAAAGAATGTGTTCTGAAGTGAATAGGAAAAAAGTCTAGTTTTGTGGGTTTAAATCGATTAAAATTAGAACAAATAAATCACATTGCGCCCTCACTATGAATTTTGCTCAGACCTTTTGGACTCATATTCGTACTGTTCCGAACTTTCCGAAAGCAGGTATCTGTTTTTACGATTTGACACCATTATTGGTGAATCACATTCAAGAACTCTCTGAGGCTCTAGTTGCAAGTATTCCTGCAGAAAAAATTGAAGAAGTTGACAGTTTTGTTGCAGTTGAAGCTCGTGGTTTTGTATTGGCAAGTTTCCTAGCACAACGCTTAAACAAAGGTCTGATTCTGGTTCGTAAAGCTGGAAAATTACCACCGCCAGTAGTTGGGGTGGGTTATAGCTTAGAATATGGTCTAGATCAGCTTGAAATGTCTGCCGACCTAAAGTCACAAAATGTGATTTTGGTTGATGATGTTTTGGCAACAGGTGGTACTTTAAAAGCGGTTCAGATACTTGCAAAAAAATGCCATTTGAATGTTTTGGGTGCAACTATTTTGCTTGACCTAGACAGCGAACATAAAGATATTGGTCTAGATGTCTGGTCAGTCGTGAAAGAAAGCCAAAAGCCAGAACATGATGCTGTTGCTTAAAGGCAATGGTTTGAGTTTTTAAGGTTTCAAAAAAAAGCTGACATCATAAGGTCAGCTTTTTTTATGGGTATTGTTAAAATTAACCTTACATATTTAAATTTTTTCTGTATTGGATAAATCCAGCATTTTGGGCGACCTGATCATATAAATGACGCGCACCAACATTGCTTTCATGTGTTAGCCAGTATACACGAGAACACTGAGCTTCATTGGCAACCCGATAGACTTCTTCGATGAGTTGCTTCCCAATATGTTTTCCACGGTACGTTGAATCCACAAATAAATCTTGTAAATAACAATAATTTCCAACTGACCACGTACTATGATGGAAAATAAAATGCACAAAACCGATTAATTTTTCTTCATGCTCCATAACTTTGCAAAAGACAGGCTCATCTGGGTTTAAGAAGCGCTGAAAGGTTGTTTGTGTCACGTCGTCATTTAAACTGGTTTGATAAAAATCCTGATAACCCTGCCAAAGAATTAACCATGCTGCGTAATCTGAAGACTGGATTTCACGGATTTTCATTTGGATTCACTTCTCAGCATAAAAGGAAAATTAAATTAAAAATTAGTATAAATATTATTCAAAATTAATGATTTTTTAAAGTACACAATGTGTTTTCAAAATGTTGAATTAATAAGTTCAAATGTTCTGGATATTCCAGACGATGATAGCCTCCCGCATAGGTATGCACAATCATGAATCGTTCTAGGAATGACTGGGTTTGGTGCATGTCCAGTGCTTCATCTGCCAACTCTAAATAGGCAAATTGCGGAATATCATGTTCTAGATCTGACTCTTGAATTGCAGGGTAGTCATGACGAAACTTGGGCGATAAGCTTGGGTTCGCAACAATTGCGGGGAGCTGATAATGCAAAGACATTTTTAATGCCCAATATCCTCCCACACCATGCCCAACCAATAAGTCTGGTTTGATCTTGTCAATCATATTTTGATAAAGAGCATAAACCGTGTCATAGTTTAAATTGCGATAATCGACATCAATACAGTATTTTTGATGTGACTGAATCGCATCAAATTTTGTCGATTCTTTTGAAGAATCTAAACCATGAAAAAATAAAATTTTAGAATTATTCATCTTCATTGTTGTGATTTCACATTGCATAACTGAAAAATCAGGGAGAAACATGCACTTAGTCTGTAAAAGGATTTAAATGATTCTCTATTTTACGGATGTTTTGCATAACTGAAAGTTAGCGAAAGGTCTAAGATCAACTTTGGTTAAAGTGAAAAAACAGAAAAGCTTAAATTTTACTTGCAAAATTGAATAATCCACTCGAAAAACAGTGGAATTCTGCTATGCTATGTGACTTCTTTTTTTTATTACTTTTCGAGGCAGAGATGACGCAACACAACGCTCAATCGACTTCTGAACCCACTATTTCCGAAAACGATTTAATTGCACAGCGTCATGCCAAGTTAAAGCAAATCCAAGAAAAGGCGCTGGAAACAGGAACAAGCCCTTGGCCAAATACGTTTAAACGTGAACATTATGCTGCGGACTTGCAGGCACAATTTGAACAGCTTTCAAAACAAGAAATTGAAGCGGGCGAAAAAGTTTATGTAAAACTTGCAGGCCGTGTCATGCTTAACCGTGGTTCGTTCATCGTTTTACAGGACATGACGGGTCGTATTCAGCTTTATGTAGACCGTAAAGGTTTGCCAGAAGAGACCTTGACCACAATCAAATCACTTGATTTGGGCGATATTGTTGCAGCAGCAGGTTATATTGGTCGTTCAGGCAAAGGTGATTTGTATGTTCACCTTGAAGATTTCGAATTACTGACAAAATCATTGCGTCCATTACCAGATAAGTTTCATGGTTTAAGTGATACCGAGGCAAAATATCGCAAACGCTATCTAGATCTTATTGTTAACGAAGAAACACGTAAGACATTTGAGATTCGTGCCAAAGTTGTGGCAGGTATTCGTCAATATTTAGCGGATCAACGTTTCATGGAAGTTGAAACACCAATGATGCATGTGATTCCTGGTGGTGCATCAGCACGTCCGTTCGTTACACATCATAATGCGTTGGATATGGATCTGTACTTACGTATTGCGCCAGAACTTTACTTGAAGCGTTTAGTTGTGGGTGGTTTTGAACGTGTGTTCGAAATTAACCGTAACTTCCGTAACGAAGGTGTTTCTACACGCCATAACCCAGAATTCACCATGATTGAATTCTACCAAGCCTATGCTGATTATAAAGATTTGATGGCATTGACTGAAAACATGCTTGAAAAATTGGCATTGGATATTTTGGGTTCTACAGATGTTCCTTATGGCGAAGAAGTGTATAGCTTCAAAGGCCCATTCAAAAAGATTTCAATGTTCAATGCGATTTTAGAACATAACCCACAATTTACACCTGAAAATGTAGGTGATCGTGAGTTCTTGGCGAACTTTATTCGCACCGAATTAAAAGAAGAAGTGAAACCAGGCTTTGGTTTAGGTAAGTTGCAAACAATTGTATTTGAAGAAACTGTTGAAACTCAATTGCGTCAACCAACCTTCATCACTGAATATCCTGCTGAAACTTCGCCACTTGCCCGTCGTAACGACGATAATCCACATATTACAGACCGTTTTGAGTTCTTTATTGGTGGTCGTGAGTTGGCAAATGGTTTTAGCGAGTTGAATGACCCGATTGATCAGGCAGAGCGTTTCCAAGCTCAGGTCGCTGAAAAAGATGCTGGTGATGATGAAGCAATGCATTATGATGCAGACTTTATTGAAGCACTTGAATATGGCTTGCCACCAACAGCTGGTGAAGGGATTGGTATCGACCGTCTAGTGATGTTATTTGCAAATGCATCTAGTATCCGTGATGTGTTGTTATTCCCACATATGCGCCGTAAAGAAGCTTAACTTCAAAAAACCTCTGTCTAAATTTAGATGGAGGTTTTTTTATTCTTATTTTGATCTAATTTTTCTATCATTTTTATTAAAACTATCTGTTTTACGGATTTAAAAGTTCAAAATATAATAATTCCAATAAAACATGAAACTGGAAAAAACATATGTCTACCTATGCACAAGCATTACATCATGCATTGGATCGGATGCAATTGCCAATACAACTTCACGAGCAGGCAAATCAAGTACAAAAAATGGATGAAATTTCGTATTTTGTTGAAGCCTTGCAGGCGTTACAGGAACATTGGCATTAAATGCATAATACTATGCTAAAAAATCATAAGTGAAACTATCAACATTCAAATTGAATCGCGCTAAAATATGCAAAATTTAGTTAATCACAAATACAGAGGTGAGAAAAAATGATCTTCATTCTTCGGAAATTGAAAGGTCTTTTAGAAAAAACATCATTAAATTAAGATGATGCATACGTTCTAAATACTGAATACTCCATTCGGAGTGGGATGATACAAGCAAGGACGCTCCTAATTTATTCTCTATATAAAAATAATAATCTCCATCACAACATGTAATTTCTTCATACGCTTTCTTCCTAATTTTTGTTGTAAAAAGCACCCCCAAGTTGAAGATGCTTTTGCATTACTATTTATGCAATCAATGGAAAAACACCCAAGACTAAAGCACTCATTAAGAGTACACCACTGGTAATAATGGCCCATTTCAAGGTAAAGCGTTGGTGGTCTGCAAATTCGACACCTGCCAATCCACATAAAAGATAAGTCGATGGAACAAGTGGTGAAAGTAGATGTACTGGTTGACCAACAATAGATGCTCTAGCCATTTCCACAGGTGAAACACCATAATGTGCCGCTGCTTCTGACAGAATTGGTAACATACCGTAGTAAAAGGCATCATTCGACATAAAGAAAGTCAGTGGCATACTCATGATTGCGGTAATTGGTGCAGAGTAAGGGCCAAGGCTTTTTGGGATAATCGCAACAAATTCTTTAGACATTGCATCGACCATGCCTGTGCCTGAAAGAATACCTGTAAAAATACCCGCTGCAAAAATAAGGCCGACGACAGCCAAAACGCTATCTGCATGCATGGCAATACGTTTCTTTTGCATGTCAAGCTGTGGGTAATTGACAAGCATGGCAATACAAAATGCGATCATGAATAAAACAGGCATAGGTAAGATACCTTTAACCAATGCTGCCATTAACACCACTGTTAAAATGCCATTGAACCAACGTAAATGTGGACGTTGTGCAGATGGATCTTTTGAAATGGAAATGGCATCGCCATGATCTGTATTGAGTTGGATTACACCTAAGCGTTTGCGTTCATAACGACCATATAGATATGCCAAGATAAATAGCCAAACAATGGCAATAATCATAGATGGGATCATTGGCACGAAAATATCACTTGGGTCGATTTGTAGCGCACTTGCTGCTCGTGCAGTGGGGCCACCCCACGGGGTTAAGTTCATGACCCCGCTACTTAATAGCATTAAGCTGGTCATAATGAGCGGGTTCATTCCCAGACGTTGGAAGAGTGGTAGCATTGCGGCTACACAAATCATATATGTGGTAGAGCCATCACCGTCTAAAGAAACAGTAAGTGTTAAAAAAACTGTACCAAGTGTGATTTTTAAAGGATCACCCTTTACTTTGCGTAAAATCCATTTTACTGAAGGGTCAAATAAACCTGTATCAATCATGAGTGCGAAATACATGATTGCGAATAACAGCATGACGCCTGTGGGAGCAAGTTTTTTAATCCCGTCCAACGTCATGTCACCTAATCCAGAAAGATGAATATGACTTAGACTATCGACATACTGCCCCAGCCAAGCGGCAAGTGTTGCAAATAGAATTGGGATAATAATTAGAGCAATCAATGCACTTAAGCGTTTGGTCATGATTAGAAACATAAAGCAACCAATCATGCTCAGACCTAAAATCGTAAGCATACTTTCAATCCTTTGTTTTTTGTTCTAGCTAAACAAATCTTTCGTTTTTGCTGGTTTTATAAGCCAGTGCTGTAAAATTGGCTAATTTAGAAAATATCTGATTTAATTCATGATTACAATCATATTGCGATTTTTTTAAGGCGATAGCATTAGATAAAGAATAATGATTTGCTTATTTTTTGTTTAGCTTTATTAAAATATAAAAACTATGACCTGATCGGTTATTTCAGTATTTAAATTAAAAGACTTTGAGACGATTTTTTGATAAAAAAACCTCCAAATTAGAGAGATGATCTAATTTGGAGGGGAGTTTAAACAATACTATTTTATCCCTAGAGATAAATTAATCTTTAATGTTCTTCTTCAACTTTAGGTTCAGTGGTTTCTAAAATTCGAGTCACTAACAGTTGGTCAATTTTATAATGATCAACATCGACCACTTCAAATTTATAATTGTCGAATTCTACGAAATCAGCAGGGCGAGGAATCTTTCTTAAACGGAACATCATAAAACCAGCCAAGGTCTCATAGTGTTCTTCATCTGGAATCTGATCAATTTCTAATGCATGTTTAACATCTTCAATTGGGGTGCTACCATCAATTAACCATGAATTGTTATCACGTTTAATAATTTGCTGTTCTTCATCAATAGGGGTTACCCAATCACCCATCACAGTAATCATAATATCACTGAGCGTGATGACACCAACGACGAACGCATATTCATTAATGACCACTGCAAATTTTTCTTTACTTGCACGGAAGCGGTCAAGTACTTCAGAAAGTGTCAATGTATCTGGAATTGTGAGTACATTACGGATGGTTGATTCATTTAGCTGGTTAATGGATTGGTTGTTGAGAATGCGAACCAATATATCTTTGGCATCAACATAACCAATGACCTGATCAATGGTTTCGTTACAGACTAAAAATTTGGAAAAAGGGTATTCGGCTAACTTTTGACGAATGCTGTATTCAGATTCATTCATTGTAAAGAAAACAACATTTTCACGTGTTGTCATGCTTGAAGGGACATTACGCTCTTCGAGTTCAAATACATTTTCAATGAAATGATGTTCTTGTTTTTGTAATACACCTGCTTGGGCACCTGCATCCATAACTGCTGAAATATCATCAAAAGTAATGTTGTCATCCCGAGTGGTGTTGACTTTAAATAAACGAAACAGCAGGTTGGCGATTGCATTAATTACCCACGCGAGTGGTTTACAAATTTTGATATAAATCTGAATTGGTTTAATGACTGCAACGGCAATTCTTTCAGGTGCAATCATCGCCAAGCGTTTTGGCATGAGGTCGGCAAAAAGAATAAATAAAGAGGTAACTAAGGTGAAAGATAATCCAAAACCAATTGATTCAGTCCAAGGCGTTGGGTAAAAATGATTTAACAAGTTAACGAAGAAAGGGCGAAAGGCAGGTTCACCAATAATACCGCCTAATATTGCAACCGCATTGAGACCGATTTGGGATGCTGCAAAAAAATCAGCAGAATTCTCTTGTATGTCTAGAACCTGTTGAGCGCGTTCCTCGCCAGATTCGGCAAGAATTTTAAGTTTGACTTTACGCGCACCTGCAAGTGCAATTTCTGTTAAGGCTAAAAAACCAGCTCCTATAATAAGAATGATGATAATAAGGATATTTTGGAACAGACTCACAATGCACCTGTTATTTATTGATTCTTCATTATTCAATATTTTTTAACATAAAAACGATTCAGGTGATACAGTAAATATCACCTGAATCTTACAAATCGTTAAAGAATGTTAAAAAACATTGATTTAATAATGAGAAAGTTGCGAATGATTTATTAAGAATTCACGATTTTCTTCTTCAATCATCTGACGTGCAACATATAAAATAAGCTGACGTAACCAGCGATGTGCTGGATGATGGTGCAGAAGAGGACACCAAGCCATTTTTAATTCAATTTCTGGAATATAAAATGGAGGGTCTTTGATAATTAATTCTTGGTTCTTTGCTTGTAATCGAGCAATACGGCTTGGTAATGTTGCAATAAGGTCAACATTGCGTGCGAGTAAGGCAGGCATTTGATAATGTCGGGTAAAGACAGAAATTTTCCGTTTTTGACCGATACGTTCCAATGCTTGATCAATCCAGCCTAGGCCAGCTTGTTTATCTGGGTTTACACCAAAACCGATTCCCATCCCTGTTTTTGAAACCCAGATATGATGTGCTTCTAAATAGTTTTTTAAATTTAGATTATTTACATTAGGGTGTTTAGGGTTGAGTAGACAAGAAAAGCTGTCACGCCAAACAAGAACCTGATGAAAACTTTGCGGAATTTCATTAAAGCGGTTAATGGCAAGGTCGACTTTACCTTGTTCCATGTCCCGATATGACACATCACTTGGTGTTAAAAAGTCGAGTACGACATTCGGTGCTTCAGAACGTAGCGCTTTGACGAGGCGAGGAACCAGTGTTGCTTCGGCATAATCAGAAGTCATAATTCTGAAAACACGATTACTTGTATAAGGGCGGAATTCTGTACGTGGTTCCAAAATCATGGATAAATCGGACAGAACATCACGAATACGGGGTTGTAATTCTAAAGCTCGTTCTGTTGGTGTCATTCCCTCAGATGAACGAATGAGTAGAGGGTCGTTAAATAATGTTCTTAATCGACGAAGAATGTTACTCATTGCGGGCTGGGTTACACCAAGCTGTTCAGCAGCACGAGTGACATTTTTTTCTCTTAAGAGTACATCAAGGTAAATCAGTAGATTTAGGTCAACCCGCTCCAGATTCATAAAAAAAATACCGAAAATAACACCAAGAAATTAATTGAAATTATGCCACAAGCAAAAGCATTTGTGTTGAAAATTGGACAAAAAAGATAAGTTTATCCCAAATATTAAACAGCCTTTTTAATACGTCAATGCTGATGTCAGCTTGAGGTGTTTATTCCAAATCAAGTCGTGGTGAATCCAAAATGTAATTGGTTATACTATAGTCGAATAATGATATTGGGTAAAATTTTAAAGATTTTAATTTTAATTAAATCTATTAAATTCAAATAATTATAATGTGTTTATATGCTTATAATACGACTTTAATCTACATATTTTTTAAATAAATAGTGGGGATTTGTTGGGAATATTGGATTTAATTTTTTTTCGGGGTAATCTGAAATCAATCAGATGAAATGGTCAAAAAATAAACTTGATCAGATCGTAATACAAATCGGCTTGTAAGGGCTAAAAGGGAAGCGATAATGACTACATATCAAACAGCAGTTGATGCAATTCGTGAATTAAAAGCAAAATTTGGCAACACTTGGGCAGATATTAGCCCAGAAGATGCAGCACGTATGCAACTTCAAAATCGCTTTAAAACAGGTTTGGATATTGCAAAATATACAGCTGCCATTATGCGTCGTGATATGGCTGAGTACGATGCAGATTCAAGCAAATATACTCAATCATTAGGTTGCTGGCACGGTTTTATTGCACAACAAAAAATGATCGCAAACAAAAAATATTTCGGTACAACAAGCAAGCGTTATATCTATCTTTCTGGTTGGATGGTTGCAGCACTTCGTTCAGAATTTGGCCCACTTCCTGACCAATCAATGCACGAAAAAACTTCTGTTCCAGCATTGATTGAAGAAATTTACACTTTCTTGCGTCAAGCAGACGCAAAAGAATTGAACGACTTATTCCGTGCTTTAAATAAAGCAAAAGAAGCGGGTGACTCTGCAAAAGTTGCTGAAATTACAGCGCAAATTGATAATTTTGAAACTCATATTGTACCAATTATTGCAGATATCGATGCTGGTTTTGGTAACGAAGAAGCAACGTATTTACTTGCTAAAAAAATGATCGAAGCAGGTGCTTGTGCGCTACAAATTGAAAATCAAGTATCTGATGCAAAACAATGTGGTCACCAAGCAGGTAAAGTAACAGTTCCACATGAAGACTTTATTGCGAAGATCCATGCATTGCGTTACGCATTCTTGGAAATGGGCGTTGATGATGGTGTTATCGTTGCGCGTACTGATTCTGAAGGTGCAGATTTAACTCAAAAAATTCCTGTCGTGAAAGAGCCGGGTGATATCGCTTCTCAATACATTGGTTACTTAGATACGAAAGAAATTGATATTTCAGAAGCGCAAGAAGATGAAATTTTAATTAAACGTGATGGTAAATTACACCGCCCAACACGCTTGGCTTCTGGTCTATACCAATTCCGCGAAGGCACTCAGATTGATCGTGTGGTATTGGACTGTATTACAAGTCTTCAAAATGGTGCTGATTTACTGTGGATTGAAACACCAACTCCAAACGTGAAAGAAATTGCGCATATGGTTAACCGAGTAAAAGAAGTTGTGCCAAATGCAAAACTTGTTTACAACAACAGCCCATCATTTAACTGGACGTTAAACTTCCGTCAACAGTCGTATGACCGTTTTGTTGCAGAAGGTAAAGATGTATCGAGCTATGATCGTGCTAAATTAATGAGTGCTGAGTACGACAACACTGAATTGGCTGCTGATGCTGATGAAAAAATCCGTACTTTCCAAGCTGATGCCGCGCGTGAAGCAGGTGTGTTCCACCACTTGATCACACTTCCGACATACCATACTGCTGCATTGTCAACACATGAGTTGGCGAAAGGTTACTTTGGTGAAGAAGGTATGTTGGCTTATGTTGCAGGCGTACAACGTAAAGAAATCCGTGGCGGTATTGCTTGTGTGAAACATCAGGCAATGGCAGGTTCTGACATTGGTGATGATCACAAAGAAATTTTTGCGGGTGACAACGCACTTAAAGCAGGTGACGATTCTAAAAACACAATGAATCAGTTTGCTGCACACTAAGATCTGGCAGAAATAAAAGCATCGCCTACACATGTAGGCGATGTTTTTTATCATCAAAAATTACTTACTCGACTTAGGTTTATTGACCTTTCAGAGCGAATTTAAAATAGAGTAATGCTTTTATCTAAGTACCAGATGAGCAGCTATGCTGAAAATTGGGCAGAAGCGTCTTTCTTATTTACTACTTTATATTGTGTTATATCTTGATCATTCAAAAATGATTAAACGACTGAGATGACTTCTATATTGTCGAATAATCTTGTGTCATCTATGATTTGTTGCAGACATTGGTAAAATGCTACTCATAAATTCTAAAAATTAGAGAATCCCACCTAACGATTGACAGGCATTTTTATAGAGTTGATATTGTTGATCGACGACTTCATTTAAAGGAATTTTAAAGAGTCGATCACCATCTTTATAGTGTTGGATATAATTTTCAGCTTTTTGTTTTGTAACGCTTAATGTTTGTTGGTGATAATTATTAATTGGGCTATCTATGCCTTGTTGTTCGATGTTATCGCAGTGAAATTGTTTGAAAATTTGTTCAGATTTTCTTACCTCATTTGATGCGCCAAGTAAGCAACCTGTTAAAAAAAAGCTGCAACTGAGTAAAGCCAAATATTTCATGGGGTATGGCCAAAATAGAAAAAATGTAATGATCATTAAATTTTATCATATGGTATGGATTTTATAAGAGATATGCTGTATTTATTTTAATCGCTTGACTGTATGGTTACAATAAAAAACATAAAGGACTGAAAAGTCCTTTATGTTTTAGAAGCTATTGATATTTCATTAATAACTGACACAGTTGATTAAAATGAAAGATGAGGCATACAATATAAAAATAACTAGATGCTTGTCACATTTTATCCCGATGAAATTATTTGTGAAGTAATTTGGGGGAGATGAAATTTTTATTGTCATGAGTCGATGGAATTTTGATTTAAAATCGTTTAATTCCATCTTTCATGCTATGTGTCAGCTAAAAATAGCTGTTGTTACCTGAATGAATGATCAAATGCGGTTTGAAAAATCGCGACTTAATTTATTTAAAGCGAGATAAATCTTCTTCAGGACGTGCAGTCAAAATTTCGACGCCTGTTTCAGTCACTAAAATCGTGTGTTCATATTGTGCTGAAAGTTTATGGTCTTTAGTTACAACTGTCCATTTATCGCCTAGAGTTTTGGTTTGCCATACACCTGCATTGACCATTGGTTCGACAGTAAATGTCATTCCAGCTTCAAGGCGCATGCCTGTATTGGCTGTACCATAATGAAGTACTTGAGGCTCGTCATGGAAAACTGTACCAATTCCGTGTCCACAATATTCACGAACAACGCTAAAACGCTCAGATTCAACATATTTTTGAATGGCTGCACCGACATCACCGATATAAGCCCCCGGTTTGACAACCGAAATCCCACGATACATCGCTTCTTGAGCGACATTACAAAGACGGTTGGCTAAAATAGAGGTTTCTCCTCCCACGATATACATCATGTTGGTATCGCCATGATAACCATCTTTAATCACTGTTACGTCAATATTCAGAATATCGCCATTTTTTAAAATTTTTGCTTCTGAAGGAATGCCATGACATACAACGTGGTTCACAGAAGTACAGATTGTGTGTTGAAAAGCAGGGCGACCAGGCGCGGCACCATAACCTAAGCAAGCAGGAATTGCATTTTGGACATTCACAATATAATCGTGACAAATCGTATCTAATTCTAAAGTGCTTACTCCAGCCTTGATATGCGGTTTGATCATATCAAGGATCTCAGCTGCCAAACGTCCCGCTACACGCATTTTCTCAATTTCATCTGGCGTTTTGATTAATCGGCGAGGCGCTTCGTAAGTGCTATTCATAAGGCATAAAAACTTTTGGTAATTTGTATGTAACTATGGTATAAATATGCACCCATTTTATCAAATGCTTTTCGTGAATAATTTGTTTTTACGCTAAGTTTTTAAAATGGGAATTTAAAAATCCGCACATATATCGACACATTGCTCTGGGTGCCCGAAAAAGGGTGGAGGATGAGGATATATGGAGGCCTAACCCAAACATTAAGGTAATGAAAATGGCAGATTACAACGTAAGCATGCGCGACCTTCTACAAGCTGGCGCGCACTTCGGTCACCAAACTCGTTTTTGGAACCCAAAAATGCGTCAATACATCTTTGGCGCGCGTAACAAAATTCACATCATTAACCTTGAATTCACTGTTCCTGCGTTAAACGATGCTTTGAACTTCGCTAACCAATTAGCAAGCAAAAAGAACAAAGTTTTGTTCGTTGGTACAAAACGTGCTGCTTCTAACATCATCCGTGAACAAGCTCAACGCGCTGGTCAACCATATGTAGATCACCGTTGGTTAGGTGGTATGTTGACGAACTGGAAAACACTTCGCCAATCTATCAACCGTTTAAAAGACCTTCAAACTCAATCTACTGACGGTACTTTCGCTAAACTTACTAAACGTGAAGCGTTAGAGCGTAGCCGTGAGATGGATAAACTTGAACGTGCTTTAGGCGGCGTTAAAAACATGGGTGGTTTACCTGACGCATTGTTTGTAATCGATGTTGATCACGAAGCGATTGCAATCAAAGAAGCTAAAAACTTAGGTATTCCTGTAATCGGTATCGTTGATACAAACTCTAACCCAGACAACGTAGACTACGTTATCCCTGGTAACGATGATGCGATCCGTGCAGTAACACTTTACGCTTCTGCAATGGCTGATGCTATTCTTGCTGGTAAAGAGTACGCTCAATCTCAAGCAAATGCACAAGCTAAAAGTGAAGAAGCTGCTGCTTCTGAGGCTTAATGCGTTTTGACGCAAGCTTGTCATTTTTGCGACATGTAATAGTGGCAAATTAAGCGTCGAGAAAAAGCAGACGGCTCAGAGTTTCTTTGGGCCGTTTTTCTTAAAAGATTTTTCTACCTTTTTTTGGAGAATAACATGACTGCAATTACTGCAAGCATGGTAAAAGAATTACGTGACCGTACTGGTCTTGCAATGATGGAATGTAAAAAAGCTTTGACAGAAGCGGATGGTGATATCGAACTTGCGATTGATAACCTTCGTAAATCTGGTCAAGCTAAAGCTGCTAAAAAAGCAGGTAACATTGCGGCTGATGGTGCGATTACAATTGTTCAAGAAGGTAATAAAGCAGTATTGGTAGAAGTAAACTGTCAAACTGACTTCGTTGCTAAAGACGAAAACTTTGCAAACTTCTCTAATGCAGTTGCAAAAGTTGTTTTAGCTTCTGGTGAAACAGATGCAGCTAAAATCGCTGAATTAAAATTAGAAGATGGTCAAACTGTTGAAGAAGCGCGTATTGCGCTTGTTCAAAAAATCGGTGAAAACATCCAAGTTCGTCGTGCAACAATCGTTGAAGGCGAAAACTTAGCTGTTTACAAACACGGTCTAAAAATCGGTGTTGTTGTTTCTTATACTGGTAATGCAGAAACTGGTAAAGGTATTGCAATGCACGTTGCTGCGTTCAATCCAGTTGCTGTAACTGCTGAACAAGTTTCTGCTGACTTAATTGCAAAAGAGAAAGAAATTGCTGAAGCAAAAGCAATTGAATCTGGCAAACCAGCAAACATCGTTGAAAAAATGGTAACTGGTTCAGTTGAAAAATACTTGAACGAAGTTGTTCTTGAGCGTCAAATGTACGTTATCGACAACGAGAAAAAAGTTGCTGAAGCATTAAAAGCAACAGGTACAACTGTAGTTCAATTCGTTCGCTTTGAAGTGGGTGAAGGTATTGAGAAAAAAGCAGAATTAAGCTTCGCTGAAGAAGTTGCTGCTGCTCAAGCTGCTGCTAAGTAATTTAGCATCGCAAAAAAGCCCCGTATGGGGCTTTTTTTATGCCAAAAAGAAGAGGGAATTGATATAAATGAATAAGAGTATTCTTGTTTTTATTGTTGCATTGATTGCGGCAATGGGTGGCTATTTTGTAGAAAAGAACCATAAGGCTTCAAGCGATCAGACTGTAGCACAAGTTGATTTGCGAAAAAATGATTCTGGTTCATCCAATACACTGCAAAATAAGCAGGATGCTAGCTCAGCAATTTATTCGGCATATTTGCATCATGAGAATAAAATTCAGGTTCAGGGTGTAGGAAGGGTTAAAGCAATTTTAAAGGATGATCGGGAAGGGACACGCCATCAGAAATTTATTTTAGATGTTGGAAATGGCCTGACCGTGTTGGTTGCGCATAATATTGATTTGGCACGTCGTTTGGATGGTTTACAAAAAGGCGATACGGTTGAGTTTTATGGTGAATATAAATATAACCCGAAAGGTGGAATATTGCATTGGACACACCATGATCCGAGTAATCAGCATGAAAGTGGCTGGTTGAAATGGAATGGGCAAATGTATCAATAATATAATGAATTAAACTTTAGCAGTTATTTTTACCTAAGATAAGCCAACAATCATTTGAGGTGTTGGTTTATACGATCATTTGTTTGCTGTTGTTTGCTGTTGTTTGCTGTTGTTTGCTGTTGTTTGCTGTTGTTTGTTGGAGAGTGTTTTATTGGATGATAGGGCATTTTAATTACATGGCATGAGAAAATCACAAATATGTATTTAGAACAAGAATAATAGAAATATTTAAACTAAACGAAAAATAACTTGTTTTGTAGATCGACTCGTTCAATATAACTATTTAGGAACAAGCGACATTTAAACTCAGATTGTGTTCATGAAATTGAAACAGCAAATTAAGCAATATGCGATGAAAATAGCCGCATGTCTGTTATGTCGTTGTCATTTTGATGAAAAGATAGCGATATCGCGGCACAGAACCAAAGTAGGATTATTTTTAGATAATTTCTCATTGTATTTTGAAGCTAAAAAGAAGTTTGTCCTAGGGTTAAATCTAATGGTTGATAGGGTAGGGTGATTGCTTGATTTGTTTGGGCAAAATATTAAATCATGGATTATTGCTTTTGCTTAAAATAAAGAAGGTCATTGAATTTGGAGGTTATTTTACGCTTAAAGCAGGTTATTTGAAGACAAGTCAAAAGTGAGATGAAAGTTAGGTAAATTTAAAGCCACTTTCTGTGGCTTGGAGGAATCAAATGCAGTTGGAGCATAGGAGTATTCTGATTAAGAATTAGGTCCGTCTACACGCTCAATGCTAACTTTGGCTGTACCAGAATTGGTGAGGCCAATTTGTTTCGCAGCAGCGAAGGATAAATCAAGAACACGGTTGCCGTGGAAAGGTCCACGATCATTTACTTTAACAACAACGCTACGCCCGTTGTCTTTGTTGGTTACACGAATATAGCAGTTTAACGGTAAGCTACGATGAGCTGCAGTTAATGCATTCATGTCATAAGTGTCACCACTTGCTGTTTTACGACCATGAAATTGACGACCATACCAAGAGGCAATGCCTGTTTGGCTGAAACGACGCACGGTGTTTGAAGCAACGGTGTTTAATCTATCGATTACGGAAGGTTCATCTTCTGGAACTGCAACTTTAGCAGCCAAAGTTTGGCGACGAATTTTATCACCCGAACGCTCAGTAATAGAAAGACCATTTAAGGTTGAAAGACGGTTACTTTGAGTAGCATCTTTATTAATAACGCGAGCAGCAAGATTAGCACTATCACTATCATTATTAAATGATGAGGATGGCATCATATCTGCTTTCGCCTGCGACAATGACAAACCAAGTGTAATTGCCAGCAGTGTTTTTAAGGGGTAGTGCATGAATAATCTCCTAAGACATTTACTTTTATTCAATATAAATTACTGAAAAATAAGTAAAGCTGTCCAATAATTGACTTGTTCAACTGCATTTGACGGATAGGATAATATTCATGTCACCCCAAGGGTGTCTAGTCTTTATTGGCAAATAGTTACAAAAAGGTCAAAAACAGACATAAAATCGGTTAAAAAATATACTTAATTGTAACTATGTATGAATTTTGCCTGTTATTTGGTCTAAAGTGGTCATAAAAAACTTGACTATTTAAATTGGGTTTAAAATTTGTTTATCTTTCCATGATTTCTGTACCAAGTAACCACACTGCTGTCGCATACATACGGCTTTTATTGTAGGTGGTAATGACCTGAAAATTAGGATAGGTAATATAGTAAATTGGACCATTATAATCTTGCAATTGAATGACATTTACAGGGTCAAATTCATCTATTTGTACAAGTGGATTTAGTGGTGAAACACCTTGTTGTTTGAGTACGGCATAAGGTGTTGGTTGAGTCAGATCTTTTGCAATAACACTTTCTGGTGACGCACCTGTATATCTTGCTAAGAAACCAACAGGTCGATTGCGTTGCCAACCTTGCTGAGAAAGATAGTTGGCAATTGAGCCGATTGCATCGACAGGAGAGTTTCTGAGGTCAATATGACCATTGTTATCATAATCAACGCCATATTTAGTGATGTTACTTGGCATAAATTGAGGATAACCAACAGCACCCGCATAAGAGCCCACGATTGACGTAATCGGATAACCTTCTTTATATGTCCATGCAATGAGTGCACCGAGTTCATCAGCAAAATAGTCAGCACGACGTGGATAGTTAAATGCAAGGGTTGCTAGGGCATCTCGTGTCATGATATTGCCACGATTTCCACCAAATCCTGTTTCTACACCTAAAATGCCTAAAATAATGGCTTGAGGTACGCCAAACTGCTGCTCAGCGCGATTGAGCGCATCGGCATATTGGTTTCTGAAATTCACACCGCGTTGGATGGTTCCATCAGTTAAGAACATTTCACGATAAGAATACCAAGGTTTACTTTCACCCGGACGCTGCATAATTTGTAAAATATTGGGTCTATTGCGTGCACCAAGCATGGCTTGATCAATCTGTTCAGCCGTTAGGCCATAGCGTTGCATGGTCTTGAGCTTAAAATTTTCATAGTTTGGTGCATTGATAAATTCATTTGCCTGACAAAAAGAAGTAGTAAGTAAAGCACTTGCGCTGAGTGCCAAAATTGAGCAAATTTTATTTAATTTTTTTTGCCACATAATTAAAATCCGATTAGCGATGGGTATGAATCGACATAACAATGCCAAAGGCTGTCATTAATGTAATAATAGCTGTGCCACCATAACTCATAAAGGGTAGTGGAACGCCGACAACAGGTAAAATACCACTGACCATCCCAGCATTGACAAAGACATATACAAAAAATGACAAACCATAAGCACTTGCAAGCAAGCGCCCATAATTATGAAAGGATTGCATCCCGATTTGAAAGGTTCTACAGATAATTGCAAAATATAAGACGACTAAAATAATAACGCCAATGAGTCCAAATTCTTCAGAATAAGCGGCAATAATAAAGTCTGTGTGGCCTTCGGGCAGAAAGTGTAGATGTGACTGGGTTCCTTGTAAAAAACCTTTTCCTGAAAAACCACCTGAACCAATGGCTGTTTTTGACTGGATAATATTCCAACCTGTTCCAAGTGCATCAGCTTCTGGGTTTATGAGCGTTAATACGCGTTGGCGTTGATAGTCATGGAGCAAAAATTCCCACGCGATTGGGATAAAGACACCTGCACCCGCCAGTGCGGCAAAAATAAGTTTCCAGGAAAGCCCACTTAAAAACAGCACGAAAATGCCACTTCCAAGAACTAAAAGGGATGTTCCCAAGTCTGGTTGTTCTGCAATTAAAATAAATGGGACTACAATTAGTGCTAGTGTAATAATGACAGTTTTAAAACTTGGTGGAAGCGGTTGGCGAGTCAGGAACCATGCAGTCATCATGGGCATCCCGAGTTTCATGAATTCGCTGGGTTGTACGCTGCCGATACCTGGGATATCTAACCAGCGCTGTGCGCCCATGCGGATTTCACCGAAAAGCTTTACCCCAACCAAGCAGACGACGCCAAATAGATAAAAATAAGGTGAGAAAGACTGGAACACTTTGGGTGGGACTTGGGCAATTGCAACCATGACGGTAAAGCCAATCCCAAAACTGATGGCTTGTTTTGTGACCATTCCCATGTCTTGTGCTGATGCACTATATAGTACGACCAAGCCGAGCATGGCATTTAAAATTAAAAATGAACAAAGCCATGGATCGACATGGAGTCGCTGCCATTTTGAAGGTTGCATGGCTGTGCTTAGTCCATCACGTGGAGCTTGGCGTAAAAATTTATATTGGGGACTTGGTGACATAACAAGAAAAGCAAGTGATTATCAGCATATCAATGCTAACATAATGTCACTACAAGGTAATGTATTATCTATGTTTTACAATAAAAAACCTAGCTTTGAGCTAGGTTTTCGATAGTGTCTTTTATGACCGTTGATATTTCATTCATACGCCATTGGAAATAGGCTGTTTTTAAATATTTCTTTGTAAATAACGTTCCGTTTAGACATGCTAAATTTTATCGTTCTTACCTTAAAATACCTCAAAAATCCTGTACCACGTCATCGTATGTAGTATAGATCTATGAAAACTGAACAATACCTAAGCTATTGAAAGAATAAACGATCATGGTGTGAAGCCAAGACTTTTAACTCATCTTTGGTTAGATGCGGAAAGATTTTATCAATCGCAATATGTACGGCTTTGATGACAGCTGCACAGCCAATATCAGAAGCTTTACGCTTAATCATGCCAAGGTCAAGCGTGTGATTAAAATCGTGCATATAATGGTTGACTGTTGTTTCAGCAAAAACCTTATAGTTCTCGGCAAAAGCCTGAATATTAATTTTTTCACCAGCATGAATCTGTGCATAATAATGTTTGAGGTTGGTCACTAATCTTGGATCTAGACTTTCCCCCATGCGTAATTGTCCTTGAGGATCTTTAAATAAGCTTTTCTCAGAAAATGCAATGGACTGTTTCACAACATCATTTGATGCCTTACTTAACAGTTGTTTGAGTAAGACCGCCACGCTCGATTTCACAAAGTGTGCCAACTTTTCAGCCGTTTCTTTTTTCTCACTTTGAGGGAAGTGCTGAACCACATGCGTTAAAATTGCATCAATAATTTCTTCATTGACTTGTAGTGCGATTTCGTCACGTAGTGGATACAGCACATCTTTAGAATTTTTTTTGGCTATAGAGGTCTGAATATTATTGAATAAATTTTCAGAAGGGATAAAACCAAAAAAAGCCATAAATCATTCCTTTAATTCAATTATTGTCGTGCCAAACGGACAGGTTGCTCTGGCATCCAGTCTGCATGTGATACACGGCAAGGGTTGATATCTAAACCACCACGACGGGTATATGCAGCATAAACCATGAGTTTTTCTGGTTGTAAGTTTTGCCAGATATCCGCAAAGATTTGTTCAACACATTGTTCATGAAAACCATTATGTTGTCGATACGAAATAATATAGGCCAATAAACTGTCTAAACACGGTTTTTGACCACGATAACGAATAAAAATCGTGCCCCAGTCTGGCTGTCCAGTAACAGGGCAATTACTTCTGAGCAAGTTCGAGAAATATTGTGTCTCAATGATCTGGCCATCTGCATCATGTTTCAACAAAGTTGCATCAGGATGTTCTGAAAGTCGCTCTGGGATTTGTTGATCTAAAGAAATGCCTTGCGGTTCGGAAACGGCAAGATGATTGGCATCAATAAGTTCTAACTGGACAGTTGCTTGCGCTGCATTGGAGAGATCTTTTTCAACCGTTTCAACCAATTTTTCATTCGACTCAAAACGAGTGAAATTTAAACTATTAAAATACAGTTTTAACGATTTAGACTCGATGAGATAAGGTGACTGTGCAGGCAATGTTAAACGCCCAATGGCAACTTGAGGCAAGCCATTTGCGTTCAACCAAGACAGTTCAAACACATGCCACCAGTCTTTACCCTGATAAATACCAGCAACATCCTGATATGCCGTGCGCGAAGGCGCACGTTCAATTGGAAATAAAATATCAGGTTGATATTGGGTTGGATAAGAAGTGTCTTTACCCAATAAAGATTTTTCTACACTCATTCACGGATTCCTGAACCACGTGCCAATAAATAGTATGCAAAACCATAAAATACGGCACAGAATAAACTCATTACAATTAGGGAGATTGTGACATTAATATCGCTATGACCCAAAATGCCATAACGGAAGGCATTGACCATATATACAATCGGATTAATCAGCGATAATTTTTGCCAGAAAGGACTTAATGCGCTAATGGCATAGAATACACCACCTAAATAGGTAAGTGGAGTCAGCACAAAGGTTGGGACAATTGAAATATCATCAAATGAACGCGCATAAAAGGCATTAATAAAACCAGCAATTGAAAATAATAAACTGGTAATAATGACCGTGTAGATTGTCACAAATAGATTATATAAGTGAAGGTCGGTAAAAAACAGGCTCACAAGTGTCACAATAAAGCCGACGAGAACGCCACGACAGACCCCACCAATCACATAGCCCCATAATATCAGGCTGAGTGGGATAGGACTCATAATTAATTCTTCAATGCTGCGTTGAAACTTGGCACTGAAAAAACTTGAACAGACGTTGGCATAGCTGTTGGTAATCACCGACATCATCACCAAGCCCGGAACAATAAATTGAATGTAACTAAAGCCACCCATTTGTCCGATGCGAGAACCAACCAAGTTGCCAAAAATCACAAAATATAAGGTCATGGTAATGGCAGGTGGAAGAAGCGTCTGTGGCCAAATTCGAAGAAAACGACGAATTTCTTTATGAACCAGTGTCCAAAGTGCAGTTTGTAATTGTTGGAAATTCATGCACTTTCTCCTTGTAAATTTTTTTCAACCATTCTGACAAAAAGTTCTTCAAGGCGATTGGTTTTATTGCGCATACTTTGTATTTGAATTCCCAAAGATTCGAAAAGTTGAAAAATTTCATTGAGGCTGTGTGCTTTATCCATGGTGACTTGAAGTGTCATCGGGTCAATGAGATGAAGTTGGATACCGATTAAATCGAGCTGAATTGGCTCAATTGGCTCTGCCAAGTCAAAAATGAAAGACTCTTCGTTAAGCTGACCGAGAAATGCTTTCATGCTGGTGTCTTCTTTAATCACTCCATGATCGATAATGGCAATTTGACGACACAGCGTTTCAGCTTCTTCTAAATAATGCGTGGTTAAGATGATGGTTGTGCCTTTTTGATTCATCTCGATCAGAAAGTCCCACATCGAGCGACGTAATTCGATATCTACGCCCGCAGTGGGTTCATCTAAAATCAATAATTTGGGCTCGTGCATCATGGCACGGGCAATCATTAAACGACGTTTCATTCCGCCTGAAAGCATTCGTGCTTGGACATGACGTTTAGACCATAAACCAAGTTTTTCAAGATAATATTCGGCGCGTTGTTCGGCAACTTTTTTCGGGATGCCGTAATAACCTGCTTGGGTCACTAAAATGTCAAAAATCTTTTCAAAATGACCGAAGTTGAATTCTTGCGGGACAATACCGAGCTGTTGTTTGGCTAAAGATGGGTTTGTATCTAAACTATGCCCAAAAATTTCAACAGTACCCGCTGTTTTTTTGATTAATGAGCTGATAATGCTGATGGTGGTTGATTTGCCAGCGCCATTTGGCCCTAATAAAGCATAGAATTCACCTTCTGGTACACAGAGGTTAATTCCTTTTAATGCCTGAAAGCCATTTTTATAAATTTTAGATACGTCTTTGAGCACCAAAGCATGCGTCATATCGTTCTCGCAAAAATTAAAATCCCATATATTGTGAGTGATCTTTGCGTAGAAACCAAGCAATGATGGTGGAATTCTCTGTTTCATTTATTTGTAAGTTGTTTAAAGGATGAGCATAAAACAGGAGGTAAGCTAATTTAAGGCTTTACCTTATATTTTTTTTTGTTATGATTGCAGCGCATGCGCTCATAGCTCAACTGGATAGAGTACAGGTCTCCGAAGCCTGTGGCGTGGGTTCGAGTCCCGCTGAGCGCACCATCTTCTTGTTCTACCCCGTCCAATAAAGTCCTGTAAGTATTGTAAATAAAAGGTTTTAGTCCATAATACTATCCCATAGTGTCCGACTAATTCCGTTGATTACCGTAATTTTTAGCGGTAATAAATGCGGTAAGTTGTAAATCAATCAATTTGGTTACCGCAAATCATGGCAAAAATTGTTATAAATCTAACCGATAAGCAACTTAAAGCTGCAATTGTATTAACCCCCAATTAAAACGGACACTCACAATTAAGACCTAGGCATAGAACTAGGGCGTGTCCTCATTTGAAAAATTGGTTTTAAAGGTTTAAAAGAGTTATTTAACCTCTTTATATTTGTATATTTTTCAAGGGCACGCACTCTACTCACCGATGATATTTGGCAACAGATTCAATCTACTCTGCAGTCTCATGGTTGTTATTGTTCAAAGAACAGTAGAAATATCATGGAAGCCATCTTATGGAAATTACGTACAGGTGCGACATGGCGTGATATTCCTGAAGAATTTTGTCCTTGGAAAACAGCATATAATCGCTTTAATCGTTGGGCATGTAAGGGCTTGTGGGATAAATTTTTTTTAAACTACGAGGCATATTGGATCAAGAATGGGTATTCATTGACGGAAGCTACATACGCGCGCATCAGCATGCAAGTGGAGCTCGGCGTGGTTCCAAGCGAGCAATTGGGCTGTCTAGAGGTGGAAGAACCACAAAAATCCATCTTGCAGCCGATGTGAATGGATTCCCGATTGATTTTAAAATCACTGGAGGTGAAATCCATGACAGCCAAGTTGCAGAGCAGTTGATTTGTGAGATTGGTCAAGTAGATTACCTGATTGCCGATAAAGGCTATGATTCAGAAAAAATCAGAATACTGGCAAGAAAGCAAAATATGGTGCCAATCATCCCAATGAAATCAAATAGTAAGAGAGAAAACAAAGAATTTGATAAATATTTATATCGCTTAAGGCATTTAGTTGAAAATGCCTTTGCGAGATTAAAACATTTCCGAGCGATAGCGACCCGATTTGATAAGCTTGCACGAAATTATCAGTCTATGGTTTACATTGCTTGTATGTTGATTTGGTGCAAAGCCAAATGAGGACACGCCCTAGTAATTTAAGAGTGCCCAAGTAATATGAGACTATCTGTTCAAGTTAATAAGAGTATGTAGCTACCTGTAAAAAACTAACTTTTGGTCGACAAAATGTCGTATTTTTGCTACCTTAAATATGCTAATAATCAGTGTCAGGAGGGTATGATGACGATCAAAGCAAAAATGCAGATGCGTATCAAACGCTCGAAGCACTATGTTTTTATACGTGATGACTTTAAAGATATTGCAGACTATGACCAAATTGGAAGGGTTCTACGAAACTTGGTTCAAGAAGGTGAGTTGCTCAAAGTTGGCTATGGCATCTATACAAAAGCAAGAAAAAATCAGATTACTGGAAAAGTAATGCCAGCCTGTCCAGAAGGTGCAGATGCTGTGATTTTGGAAGCCTTGAATCGGCTAAATATAAAAATTACATTAGGTGAAGCTACAGCAAAATATTTGTCAGGTGAATCTACTCAAATTCCTGCATTTACTCAGATAAAAACGCCACGTCGCTTTACACGCCAGCTATCTGTTGGTCGTAGCCAAATTAATGTCTGATATAAAAAATTTGTTTACGGATGTCGCTGATGCTCTTGGTATTGGCGCAACATCTATCGTTGAAAAAGACTATTATGTTGTTGAATTGCTAAAGATACTACAACCTTTAAAATTCGATAGTCATGATTTGGTCTTTGCAGGCGGTACATCTTTAGCTAAAGCAAGTATTCAATTGAATCGCATGTCTGAAGATGTCGATATCAAAATCGTACCTAAATCAGAAATTGTATTAAGTCGATCTCAAAGTAAAGTTGTACGAAAGCAGTTATTTCAGCAAATACAAGAAGAAATATCAAAGTCTAATGTTTTCATGATAGAAGGTAAGCCAATAGTTAATGATGAATATCGTTATATTGAGTTATTAATTCGATATCCTCAAACTTTTAATCAGTCACCTTGCTTGCGACCATTTATTAAGCTAGAGCTAGTAGAAACAAATTTACTTGAACCTTTTGAGAAGAGAAACATTACTTCATTTGTTTATGATTTAACGCAGCAAGGATGCATTGTTGATAGCTTTCCCTGTGTCACTATTGCAAGTACAAGTATTGAAAAACTAATTGCGATTTTACGGCGCACAGCAGCCTTCGCTAGAAATGCCGAAAGAGTAGATGATGAATCTTTGGTTCGCCATATTTATGACTACTTTAAAATTACTCATGGGGATCACAAAATTTTGTTTATTTAGCTGATCTAGCAGCAAAAGTTATAAAAATGGATATTCAGCGTTATGGTCGTCAATACACGTTAATGGGTGAAGAACCAGTGGTGGAACTATTATTTGGCTTAGATGAGTTAGGTCAAAATCCTTTATATAAGGAAAGATTTAATAATTTTGTGACTCCAATGGTATTTGGAGATGAGAAGGTAACATGGGAGCAAGCCTATTCTCATTTTGCAGATTCAGTTCAAAGGATCTTTGCTCAGCTCAAGTTATGAAATAGATTTATATTTTCGCTATATTTAAAAGTTGAAAAATATGATCATTTTAAATATTTTTATAGTAATCTACTTAAGAAATAATTAATCTACTATGTGATGTTATGGTCTATAAAAAAGAAAAAATAACTTGGACGTATGCACTCAATGAAAGTAATCAACTGATTAAAATTATTGAAGCATTACAAGTTAAAGCAGAGAATAAGCATGCAAAATTCTTTTGCCCCGCCCCAGCATGTGGATTGGAATATACGCCAGAGACATTAGAGCATAATACGGCTAAAAAATTAATAGCAAAATGGATAAATCAGGGAATTAGGTTTGTACTAAAGTGGGCTTGTGATCGTTGTAATAGTGGATATTGTTATACACAATTGCCCTTACTAAAAAATGCAGAAATAGAAAAAATATTTGGGAAGTAAGTATCGTGCAGATGTTAAAGCTTTAGATATAGATAGTAATAATATTTTTCTTTCATAATTGCTCATATTCTCTTTAGTTTTCTTCTATAGGGATAAATAAAAAGGACCAATGAAAAAAGCCTATAAATTTGTATTCAAATGCTAGTCCAAGTTTTATAACAAAAAATTAATTTAAAAACTGAGCTTTTCAGGCGAAATAATGATGGTTTGAAGAGATTTTATCTGTAATAAAAAAATTAAGATACCGTGCTTTTTTAAACATTGAGAATCTGATGTATAAATCACTTTTAAAAATCTTATTTCCTCTAATTGGACTAACTGCTGGTTATAGCCATGCCCAAGAATTTAAATTATCAAGTAGTGATATTTCTCATGGTAGTTTCATGAGTTCTAATTTTGAATTTAATGGTTTTGGTTGTACAGGTGGAAATAAGTCACCTCAATTATCTTGGAGTGGTGCACCAAGTGGAACTAAAGCATTCGCAGTGTTTGCTTATGATCCTGATGCTCCTACTGGAAGTGGTTGGTGGCATTGGCAAGTTGTAAACATTCCTGTTGATGTTAATTCAATTCCTTCAGGTGATGGAAAGCTTAGTTATAAAGATGTGATTAATGTAACTAATGATTATGGTCAAAAAGGGTTCGGTGGGGCTTGTCCACCGAAAGATCATGGTGTGCATCGTTACCAATTTACCGTATATGCACTTGATCAAAAACTTGAATTACCAGCAGGTGCATCTGCTGCATTAACAGGTTATATGGTTAAAGCTCATTCATTGGGTTCAAGTACTATCGAAGCACTATATAAACGTTAAGCAAATACTATTTCTTGGGGCTACTTTGAAAATGTAGCTTCAAGTCTATTGAATGATATTGAAGAAATACATGTTTCTTGTTCAAAGGAAAAAACATGTCAACGCATGAAGTCGAATTATCGATGAGACACCCCAAAATTTTAGCACTACATGGCAATGGTAGTAATAAAGCGATCACCCAACTACAGCTTCAGAACTTGGATATTAATGAAAAATATTACGAGCTGACCTGTTTAAATGGAACGATCCAAGTCAATCATCCCTGATGAAAGCTTGAAAAACGTTGTAGATTTAATTACTGGACCTTGGTATTCGTGGCTTCCTCCTAAATATGAATTAGATCAACTCAGTGATCAGGCAGTACTACAAATTATTTGCCGAGCACTAGAAGTAATTCTAATTGCTATTGAGAAAAGTGGACCTTTTGATGCGATTTACGGATTTAGTCAGGGGGCTTATATAGTCAATTTAGTAAATAATTTACAACATGATCCTATTCTTTTAGCTGCACTAAAAAAACACATGGGTTCTAAATGGAAGCAAGAGTTTGCTTCTATGAGTCTTTTTAATACTGCTGTATATGCCTGTGCTGGTGGTGCATATCCATTAAATGATATTAGAAGACTTGCTGGGCTACCAGAGAATACCGAAAAAACACATACAAATAATAATATTCATTTGATGGGGAAATTTGATGGTTTAAAACCATGGTCTGAATTAATTGCAGTTCAAGCTATAAATCCTAAAACTCAAATTTATTATTTAGATAGTGAGCACGAAATTACAAGTGATGTACCTGTTACAGTTAAAGAAGCAATAAAAAACACAATTAATGGTAATTCAAGAGAAGACTGTTCATTAGAAGCTACTATTAAGCCTTCATGTAGCTTAAGCTCGATAAAAATCGATTCTGACTATCAAGTTGCTAATGTATCAATAAGAACTCAGGCTCTAGCAAAGACAATTTCGGAGCTATTAGAACGAAGAAGCCCAGAAGCCCCTTTGTTTAGAAATGCTAGAGAGCAAAATAGTGAAATATGCACAACCTATGGGGATATGCTTAAATTTATCAGTTCTGGTGGTGAGGGGGACTTACGAAGAATCGGGGTTGTCACAGGACAGATTGTTGCATATCTAGCACCATCTGGTGGTACAGCAGAAAGCGCCGCTGCATTTCTTACTGTTGCTTCTCAGGCATGTGCAGTACCACTGTCTTCTTCCTTGACTGAATCAGAAACATTAGAAGCACTTCAACAACTTAAAGTTGATCACATTATAATTTTTGATGGGGTAATTGCTAAGAATGTAATCAATGCTTGTGAAAAGTATCGCAATAATAACGATAAGAAACTTCATCATGTAAAGCCATTATCGAAGAATAAGCCGGGATTATTTATGTTTGAAGAATCGCTAAGCGATTATTCGACATTTCTAAAACCAATCTCAAATGCTAATGACAATATACTTCTACTGAGAACATCAGGGACTACATCTACGCCTAAAGTTGTTCCACTTAAACAAATGGATCTAGTTATCAATGGAGCAATTTTAGCGGATAGTATTGGAATTAATGAGTTTGATGTAACTTACAGTGTGATGCCTTTAGATCATATTGGGGGAATTTCAGCATCAATTTTGGCGAGTTTATCAGTTGGTGCAGCAATCACATGTGATGGTACATACAATCCTCAGTTAATGGCTGAAGCATTGGTCAATTCAAATCCTAAACCAACTTGGTATTCTGCTGTACCAACCATTCAGTTATCTACATTGCGTTATGTTCACGCCAATAAAGAAAAATATTTGAATGATGATGGAACTTGGAGTGAGCATAATTTAAGACTTATCAGGTCGGGGGCAGCAGCACTTAATGAAGACGATCGACAAGCATTAATAAAAACTTATGATTGCCCAGTATTGCCAACCTATAGCATGTCTGAGTTAATGCCTATATCTCAGCCGGCACAAAATGAAATTAGTTGGGATATTAAGCCTAGCTCGGTTGGTGTGCCTTTAGTAGCTTCGATGGCAATTGTAGATCCACAAACCCTTTCTCCATTACCTTACGGTGAGGCTGGGGAGGTTGCAATTTCAGGTCAGACCGTTTTTTCAGGTTACAAGGATAATCCTGAAGCAAATAGCAAATCCAGATTTGTAATGCCAATCCCTAATACAAGTGACATTCGCACATGGTTTTTAACTGGAGACTTAGGGCAATTAGATGCATCTGGTAATTTAAGTTTAGAAGGGCGTTTGAAAGAGTTAATTAAAAGAGGGGGAGAGCAAATTGCTCCAGTTGAAATTGAGGGACATCTAGCATGTCATTCAAGTGTTGACATCGCAATATGCTTCCCTGTTCCATCTGAGCTGTATGGCGAGGAAGTTGGGTGTGCTATTGTTTCAAGTGATCCTGAATTTTCCATGGAGAAACAGGCGCAGTGGGTTAAAGAACTTCGGAAATTCCTCCATACACGAGGGGTATCTCCACACAAAATTCCAACAGTTTGGCGTGTCGTTGATAAAAATGATTTGCCGATGACGAGTAGTAAGAAATACAAGCGTAATGTTATGGCAGATGTGTTTGGTATAACTGATTTAGCTTCAAATAATAATGAAAAAAATAGTGGAACAGGCGTAAAGAGCGAAAAACAAAAAGAAGTATCAAATTCTACTAGTGTGGCTAAGGTTAATCACAAAGATAAACCAGATGTAGATTGGGACACTATTGCTGGTTTTAGATTTATACTGGCATGTTATGTAATGTTTATGCACATTGGGGCAAATAATTCTTGGGAAGCATTCAATAATCTTCGTCAGTTTCAGTGGCACGTAAATAGCTTCTTTATTTTGGCTGGATTTTCGTTAGCTGTACTAATGCCTTCGTATATTTCGAAAAAATTTGCTTTTGTGAAGTCAAGGGTAGTTGTTATGTACCCACTTTATTTTTTAGCAATGGTTTTTGCTATGACAAACTTATTTGTCAGTTGCAATCTGTCAACATTTATTCCAACTTTCAGTTGGGGACCATTCACCCATGAAGCTGGGAAATCCTTCTGTCAAGGTACTCCTTGGATAGAAGGCTCTTGGTTTTGGAATGTAATTTCTTCATTTGTTATTCATGTGACTGGGTTGCAAGCAACGCCTTTATGGGGAGCAAGCTGGTTTATTGGATTCTATTTGTGGTTTATTTCAATGTATTTCCAATGCCTTGTTGTATTCCCAATCATTTATAATGCAATGTACAAGCATAGAGGAAATGTAAATAAAATCCTCACGTATATTGGGGTTGGTTTGGTGGTTAATGCTGTAATCTTGTTCGGATTCTGGTTCGGATTCTGGTTCGGATTTGCAGTTGATTTTGTTGGCTTTGGGCATTTTGATCCAATAACTGGTTTACGTACTATTATTCCCACTGTGTCTCAAATTGCATTGGCAGGAAAAGATAATGCAATAGGATTAGGGTTTTATTTATTTGCACCGTTCTGGATGATCTATTTCTTAGTCGGAATCGGTGCCGCATTTTTATATGATGCAATTAGACCAACCGAACAAAAGTATTCTTATATCTGGGGGTATGTTGCAGATGCGATTACTTTAATTATCCTCTGTGTAAGTATCGCTCATATTGCTCAAGGCTATACACATTTTGATCCTACTATGAATCAAGTGCCAGTCGATGCATACTTTATGCGACCTGAAGCTGCAAATAGTTATGCAGATCCTTCTATCACTAATCGTATTTGGGATGAAATCTATAGTCGGTCATTCGCACCACTAACCGTACTTTGGATTTTTGCTTTAAGTACTGGCAAAGGTGTCACAGCAAGGATTTTAAAATCAAGTCCTTTATCTCAAGTTCTAGCACCAACTGCTTATGCTTGTTTTCTATTTCATCAAATGGTTGGTCAATGGTATTACGCAGCAACTCGTGGTGATTGGTGGAATTGGTGGGAAAATCGTAAAAGTTTTTATTGGTTCAGCCCAGAGCCTGTACCTGTTGAATGGTATGAATATTTTTATGTTGTTGGTTTGGTTGTGCTTTTTGCAAAGTTGATTCAACCAGCAGATATCTATCTTCGAAATGGTACAGCTTGTATTGTTAATTTTGTTAAGAATATTGGGAATAATAAAGACCACGTGAATCAACAACATGTTGATACTGCTGATGTTGTTTTAAAGATTGCCTCCAGAATTTCAGGTTTTGATGCAGACAAAACCCTAAGCTTAAATGACAATGGATTGGCTTCCCTTGGAATTGTGCAATTTGTTAGTGCTTTGGAATCTGAATTTTCCACACTGGGTAATAAGGTCTCAATTTCAATGCAAGAAATAATGGAAACAAATGATTTAAACGAAGTAATTGCCATAATTGACAAAGCTTTGTTAAAAACAAAACCATTGCAGAAAACACAAATGACTTTAGATACCCAGTACCAATAAATATTTGGATCTGATTAAAAAATTAGCATTCTGTTGTTGGACTAAGTGCCCTTACTTAAATGTAAGGGCACTTTTTATTAGTATAAAGTATATAGTTTTGACCTTTAAATTTAATGATATATCGAGTAAAATTAGATTATAAGTAATTGAAAAAAGTAATAATTGTATAATGAATAACTTGATTAATATTGCTAAAAATGAAATTCAAGATAATACCCAGCTCCCATTTTCTGTTTATTCATCATATAAAGAACAGAAGATAAATAATGTTCCTATTCTAAAACCCTTACTTATTTTTATATTAAACGGTACAAAACAATTGGGTAATACTGATTTGGTGGAATGTCAGTCTGGAAGTTTTGTATTTCTATCAAACAGCCCAAGAATTGATATGCGTAATATTCCTATTCAAGAAGAATATTTTGCAGTGCTAATTGATTTTGATCATGATGATTTTTCAGAATTGCCTAAAAATTCGTTGCCTTCGAAAAAATATTTTCAAGGTGAAATCAATGAACTGCTTGCCAATACCCTTTCACAATATATGGAGTTTTGTTCGTTTGCTCCCTCTCATGTAATGAAGCGTAGGAAAAGAGAGATTTTAGAGATTATTTATTACTCTGGATATTCTGATGTTTGCAATATCATTAAGTCTCCCAACGTGAGTGAAAAGGTTCAATCTATGATTTTGGAAGATATTTCCTTTGATTGGTCTGTTGAGTTAATCGCTTCTAACTTATTTATGAGTATGTCTACTTTACGGCGTAAACTCAAAAACGAAGGAAATACATTACAAGATATTAGAAATAGGGCACGTTTAGGATATGGACTTCATTTACTTCAAACTACCCAATTGCAAATTGGGAATATAGCTGAAAAATGTGGTTATCAATCACAGTCAAGATTTACTGATCAGTTTAAGCTCTTATTTGGTATGACACCAAGAGAAATCCGTAAAACTAAAATGATCGATTAGAGATAATTCCTGACGTTTTTTGATGTATTTAACCTTTTTAGGTGAGGATATGATGTATTGATAAACGCATCAACTATTTTAAGGAAAAAAATGAACAAGGTAGCTGTTATTTTATCTGGTTGTGGTTATTTAGATGGTTCAGAAATTAGAGAGTCGGTCTTAACACTATTAGCATTGGACAATGAAGGTATTGAATACAATATCTTTGCACCTGATATACAGCAGCATCATGTAGTGAATCATGTTGCACAAATGCCTGACGAAACCTTGACCAGAAATGTACTTGAAGAAGCTGGGCGTATTGCTCGTGGTAAGATCAGCCCAATTACTGAACTTGATTCAACTAAATTTGATGGGCTTGTAATACCGGGTGGATTCGGCGTTGCCAAGAATTTATCTAAGTTTGCATTTCAAGGATCAGTGAGTGAGGTTGATCCAACAATTAAGTCTATTTTGAAAGATTTTAATGAAAGTAATAAACCAATTGGTGCAATTTGCATTTCACCAGCTTTACTAGCACTTACCTTCGGTGAACTAAAGCCCGTTCTAACGATCGGCAGTCATGCTGATACTGCTGCAGAAATCGAAAAAACAGGAGCAATCCATAAAGTATGTGAAACAAATGATTGTGTCGTAGATACGGGTAACTTATTAGTTACTACACCAGCATATATGGATGATACAGCTAACCTGAAAGACATCTCTCAAGGAATCTCTAAATTGGTTAAAGCTATGGTTAGCCTTAGTCAATAATTTTTTCAAGAATAAGGGTATTGAGATTACTGCCCTTGTTGATTTGCCTCAATCATCTGAGCTTAAACTGTGCTAAATCGATTTATTAATGTATTTACTCGTTTGGAACTCCCTAATCGATTTATAAAATCTCACAAGATATTATTTGATCCCTATACTGAATTGTATTTGGCATTATGTGAGTTCGATTACCAATCTTTTGATGAAAGTCTTTTTGACGAGCTTGCAATTGATCGTCCAGTTAATTTGATTTCTTCTTTATTTGTTAGGCAGAGTGAGTTTTTGGCTGGACGATATGCAGCTAAGTTAGCCTTAACTGCAATAGATAGAAAATTATGTTTTGATCAAGTGGTTGTAGGCTTACGTAAACAGCCAATTTTTCCAGATAATTTGATTGGAACATTATCTCATAGCCATATAATGGCAATATGTGCAGTTACTACTTCAAAAGAAGTTCATTATTTAGGTGTTGATATTGAGCCTACTATGACAAGAGCTGTTAGCTTTGCTGTAGAAAGGAAGGTATTTACATGCAACGAACTCAATTCATTGATGGTTCATGGAATTAACAGGGAGGTAGCTGCAACATTAATTTTTTCAGCAAAGGAAAGTATTTTTAAGGCATTTTCAAAACAAATTAAACATGGCATAAATTTTGAAAATATTAAGCTATCCACTTCAATCAATAGGAACCATGTTATTTCCATGACTTTTGAGGTTCAAGAGCTAAAACTTAATAAAAAGGTCACAGTTACAGCTAGAATCATAAAAGATCATATACTTACGTTGGTCGCTCAGTAAAAAAATCTGTAAGGACTTACTTTAAAATTAAGTATCGGATAAACCACCTGTTTTTTTAACGGATCAATCCTCTGATAGTGTTTAGGGTCACTCCCGTTCAAGACAGCCATTTCTACTGGTGATGGTTGTTATCTTGTATGGTCGAAGCTATCAGGAAAAGATATCTATATTCACCAGTTTTTAGAGTTCTTGAAAGGAATGGTGCCTAAAGTCGATGATCCTGATCTTGTCTATAAATAATTGTCCAAAGTGAAAGTGGAATTATGATGGATCCTTATGTGGCTCTATACACAATCGGCAAAGAGATATGAGATATAATCTAAACGAGATCTGTTGATCTGTATAATTCGGAACGCATTGAGTTCCAAATTAAAGTAAGCTCTCTAAGTTGTACTAGCTCAAATCTGACAGATACGCTTAGTATCTGTCAGATTTGATCTGGTTAAAGATGCTTAGTTTGCCTATATCAAACCATCCATATAATCAGGCCATTTTTGTAACCATATTGCACATTCCTCTTCATAGCCATGCAGATTGTAAGTACCTTCAATTCCTTTTTTTAGACTGGCTTCTGCTACGCGTAGTAGTGTTCATTTTTGAAATATGGAACGCAGTGCGTTCCAAATCAAAATAAATTATGTAAAATCTAGATTATATTGAGTTTATGGCAAAAATATAACTTTGAATTACTTGTTTCATACCGTTAATATAAAAATTCTATTACGGTAATTATTGCGGTAATTTTATTTTTTAATTATAAATTTATTTATTAATCAATATTTTATTTCATATTTCCTGTGCGCGCTGAGCGCACCACTTACATGTTTTAACATGTACCAAAATAACCTCAAATCATTATAAACACAGCATTATTTCTCTTAACATTGTTTCACGTTGTACTACTATAATCCACTTTTTTAGTGGTATATTTAGCAGTACATCAAAACAACACTCAAAAATGTACTATTAACATGGCTAGAACTGTTGTAAGTTTTACAGATAGCAAGATTAAGTCTGCTATCAGCAATCGCCGTAAAAACTCTGATCATTTGTACCTAAAACTTAGATATGTTTTCATTTAATGAAAGAAATTAGCTAATAATTTTCTGAAAAACTTAACAAAGTGATCAATCAAATATTAGAGCTTAACTATTTAAATTTTCATTTTTAGATTTATTGATTAAATGAATGGATGTTCTAATTTTATGAGTCGTCCATGGAAACCGGATTGTGCATAAAACAAAAAGCAGAAATGAAAATTGAGAAACATACATATAGTTGAGTAAATTTAGATCAAATTTCAATGTAATCCAAGTGTTATGAATGACGTCACTAAATATAATTAGAAAAGTTAGGGCTAAACCAATGCGAGGCCTATAAAATAGAAAGAGTGCTGCAAGAGGATCGATAAATAATAGATACAGGTAAATAAAGGTGCATGATTGTAGTCCCAAAACAAACCATGTATCAAAATGGTTTGCAAGTGGTTGAACCCCGCACCTATAAGACAAAGTGCATAAATACATCTAATAATAAATTCAATTTTCACAAGTAATACTCTTATTTATTCACATACGATGTAAAAAATATATTGATTCAAATAAAGCGATATAATATTTAAATTTATATAATACATTGATATAAATTATAATAATTTTTAAGGATGAGGTTGATTTGAAAAATATAAGATCTAGAACCATCTGGTGAATTATCATATGAAACTCACAACGCTAGTTCTTCTGTTCAATAGTACCAAATTGTTCTGTATTGTTGATAATTTTTTTCTAAAAATGTTTGAGAACTCGACTTATTTATAAAATTATGTAGGTTGCTTCAATGGCCAGATGAAGGTATTTATACCTAGAAATAAGCATGGTTTTGTTTTCTGAGATAAAAGCTTTTAATGTTCACACTCAAATTTTAAATGCGACAAAATCAAAAAGCCAACCTGTTTAAGCAACTTCTGTTTGCCCCACTTGATGATAAGCCCGATTAAAATACACCAAACTCTGCTCTTGCTGACTTTGTTGAATCGCGACAATATGGCACATAAAAATCGTGTGCGTACCGACTTCTTGAATTTGATCAATCTCACAATCAAAATTCACTAAAGCATCATTTAAAACAGGCGCACCCGTTTCAAGTTCTGTCCATGTCCCATGTTTAAAGCGTTCTTCTGGGTTCAGCTTAGATGCAAAGGCTTTAGAAATATGCTCATGATCTGCACTTAACACATTGACGGTTAAAATTTTATTGTCTACAAAATGAGCGTGTGAGCTAGAGCCTTTATTCATACAAACCAACAAAGTTGGGGGAGTGTCAGTTACGCTACACACTGCAGATGCCGTAAATCCATAACGACCAGACAAACCTGCTGTGGTCACGACACTGACTGCACTTGTTAATAAAGACATTGCATTTCTAAAGTCTGTTGCTTCAACCATCACTTTGTTCCTCAATTGAACCGTATTTTTTATTCAGATTTAACAATACCATCTGAATGTGTTTTGAGTGGAATGAGGTGAGGGCCACCCGTTTATCCGAAGACTCAACACGGCAACCCTTTGCACATCACAACATCATGATTACTTTGTTGCGAGTTCTTGACGGATGATTTCCGCACCTGCACTTAACGCATTAAGTTTGCCTCTGGCAACCTCACGAGATAAAGGTGCCATACCACAGTTGGTAGATGGATAAAGCTTATCTGCATCGACAAACTGAAGTGCCTTACGCAGTGTATCAGCCACTTCTTCTGCTGTTTCAATGGTGTTGGTTGCCACATCAATTGCACCCACCATGACTTTTTTACCACGAATCAATTCAATCAGATCCATTGGCACACGTGAGTTTTGGCACTCAAGTGAAACGATGTCAATTTTAGATTGTTGAAGTTTAGGGAATGCTTCCTCGTATTGACGCCATTCTGAACCTAAAGTCTTTTTCCAATCAGTATTGGCTTTAATGCCGTAACCATAGCAGATATGTACCGCAGTTTCACACTTCAAGCCTTCAAGTGCGCGTTCTAATGTTGCCACACCCCAGTCATTCACTTCATCAAAGAACACATTAAATGCAGGTTCATCGAACTGAATGATATCAACACCAGCAGCTTCTAATTCGAGCGCTTCTTGGTTCAAAATTTTGGCAAATTCCCAAGCCAATTTTTCACGGCTTTTGTAATGACCATCATAAAGTGTATCAATCATGGTCATTGGGCCAGGGAGCGCCCATTTAATTGGTTGTGTAGTTTGGCTGCGTAAAAACTTAGCATCTTCAACAAACACAGGCTTTTGACGAGATACTGCACCTACGACAGATGGAACACTGGCATCATAACGGTTACGGATGCGAACCGTTTCGCGCTTTTGAAAATCTACACCGTCAAGATGTTCAATAAACGTGGTAACAAAATGTTGGCGAGTTTGTTCGCCGTCACTGACAATATCAATGCCTGCATGTTGCTGTTCTTGCAATGACAAACGCAAAGCATCTTGTTTGGCTTCAAGCAGTTGCTCGCCTTCGAGTTTCCACGGTGACCAAAGTTTTTCAGGTTCTGCCAACCAAGACGGTTTCGGTAAGCTGCCAGCGGTCGATGTTGGTAATAAAATTGCCATTTTAAATCTTCTATCTCTATGTTCTATTTCAGGTAAATTACGCAGCGTTACTGTCTACAGTGTAGTTGGCAGCCCATTGTTCAAGAATGTCTTGATATGGCTTAATAAAGTTTTCTTCAGTCCATTTGCCTTGTTTAACTGCAAGTTGACCACGTTCAACTCGGTCATAGACAATTCGTGTTAATGAGTAATCTGGGTACTCTAGACTTGCTTGATAAACTTGTGCAGCCGATGAGTTTGCATTGTAAATTTCAGGGCGATAAATCTTTTGGAAGGTTTCCATGGTGCTGATCGCGCTGATCAATTCAAAATCGGTGTAATCACGCAGTAAATCACCCGCAAAATAGAATGCTAAAGGTGCAACGCTGCCTTTTGGCATAAAGAAGCGAACCTGTAAGCCCATTTTATGGAAATATTCATCGGTACGTGAGTATTGATCTTGCTTATACTCGACACCCAAAATCGGGTGTTCATTGGTGGTACGATGATAAGTTCGAGCCGTTGAAACGCTTAAGCAGATCACAGGCTGTTGATTAAACTCAGCTTTAAAAGTTTCTGAGTTCACTAGGTATTGATACAACTTACCATGTAAATCACCAAAACCTTCAGGTGCGTAAGAAGCCGAGTTCTCTTTATTATGTTCTTTGAGCACCACGCTGAAATCATAGTCACGTACATAAGATGAGAAGCTGTTTCCAATCATGCCTTCAATACGTTGATTGGTCTGATGATCGATAATTGTGCTTTTTAGCATTTCAATAATTGGGAAAGTTTGACCATTTCCTTCAATATCTAAATCAGCAGAAATAATATCAATTTCAAGTGAATAGCGATCACCATTTGGGTTGTCTGATTGTGCTAAGGCATTGAAACGATTATTAATCATTCGAAGCGTATTGCGTAGATTTTGCTCACGGCTTTCACCACGCGCTAAGTTAGCAAAGTTCGTTGTTAAGCGTGTGCTATCTGCTGGTTGATAGTTTTCATCAAAACGAATGCGTTTGATTGAACATGCAAACTCTGTACTCATGGTGATGTCGTCCTAATTTTTGAGATTAAATCTAAATTGCTTGAATAATGTAATTTATACCTGAATTATGACATGAATAAAAATGATCTTTTCTCACTACAAAGTGAGTGAAATTCATGTTGGAGGTTGCTGTTGTATTTAAAATGAGTTGTGCTGTCTTATGGTTTTGTTTTTTCGTCCATGTTAAGGAGTGTTTTTGATGTGCTTAAACAGACAATGGAACAAAACATATTAGGGCATGTTAGTATGATTTATTTGTATTTAAACTATTGTTTTTATTTTTTTATTTTAAAATTTATTGAGTTTGTGGTTTCTTGTGTTTTTATATAAAAAATTAGATTATTTTTACTCATTTTTTGGGCATGGATGTCTTTTTTTTCATTTAAAAGCAGAGCACGGTTGTTTGGAAGAATTGTAAGCGAAGCATTTTAATAGGGTTGAATATAAATTAAATGGGTGAATAAAAGACTTAAATAAATGATTCGTTGAGTGTTTTTTAACATGAAGCATATTGTTTATGAGTCCATAAAAGGATGATTTTGAATGTGAAATGAATCTATTCGCAACTGAAATCCATGATCTATTTGTTGGGAGGTACTTCACAGACTCATCTTTAATCATGCGGTATGAAAATAATTTGCCAATATTAAAATTGGATAAACTTTTTTATAGCAAGAATCGGATTTTTTTAAAGGGCTATATTTGATAATTTATTGTTGTTTATATGCTTTAGAGAAAAATGATGTCTGAAAATACCAATTATATCCGTGTTGCTAAAGCGATTGAGTACATCAGTCAAAATTTTAAAGAGCAGCCGAGCTTATCAGAAATAGCAGAGCATATTCATTTGAGTCAGGCACATTTTCAGCGTGTTTTTACAGCGTGGGCAGGGATTAGCCCAAAGAAGTTTTTGCAATATATTAGTTTAGAACATGCCAAATCTATTTTAAAAAATAATAAAGAAAATAGTGTGTTAGATGCTGCATTTGATACAGGCTTGTCTAGCATCAGTCGGTTGCATGATTTGTTTATTCAGATAGAAGGGATGTCACCTGCTGAATATAAAAATGGTGGTGAATCATTACAAATTCATTATAGTTTTTCAGAAACACGATTTGGGTTAATCATTATTGCTTCAACGGCTAAAGGTATTTGTCATATGGCATTTACTGAAAACCATGAAGACGCTTTTTCACAGCTTCAGGCGCAGTTTCCAAATGCAAAATTTGTGCAGCAGGAAAACGAATTACAAAGAAAAGCCATGAGTATTTTTCAACTCAACCCAAATAACTTGTCAGAAATTAAATTACATTTGAAAGGAACTGAATTTCAGTTAAAGGTTTGGGAAAGTTTACTTAAAATTCCTATGGGCGAATTGACCACGTATAGCGCCATTGCCAAGGGCATTGGCAATAATAAGGCGTGTCGTGCTGTTGGTACTGCAATAGGGAGCAATCCTGTTGCATTTCTCATTCCATGTCATCGGGTGATTCAATCCTCTGGTCATATTGGTGGGTACATGTGGGGAACGACACGAAAAACAGCAATCATCGGTTGGGAAGGAGCAAAAACACATGCAACCGATTCAGATTGAGATGAGTCTGAAGGACTTATTTGTCTTCGGATCTCATCTTTGTCAGCAGTGCAGGAAAGGCATATATGGATTGGGAAAATGGATCTGTTTGAGCAAGACAATATAAATCGTAACCTTCTACCTTATGACGGCACAGTATTATATTTCGGGTCGATTATTGCATTACAACAAGCAAATGCGTATTTCGATAAATTATTGCATTCAGTGGCTTGGCAGCATGATGAAGCGATTATTTACGGAAAACGTATCGTGACTAAGCGTAAAGTGGCTTGGTACGGTGATGATTCATTTTCATATACATATTCAAAAACAACAAAACATGCTCTGGCTTGGAACCCTGTATTACTCGAATTGAAAGAAATTGTAGAGCGTTGTACGGGTGAATCTTTTAACTCTTGCTTGCTGAACCTTTATCATGATGGAGATGAAGGAATGGCGTGGCATAGCGATGGTGAAAGCGATTTAAAGCGAAATGGTGCGATTGCATCGTTAAGTTTGGGTGCTGAAAGGAGGTTTGCATTTAAGCATAAAGTGACCAACGAAAAAGTTGAGCTATTTTTGGCACATGGCAGTTTATTGGTGATGAAAGATACAACACAAACCTATTGGCTACATCGCCTTCCACCGAGTAAAAAAATCATAACAGCACGGATTAATTTAACGTTTCGACAGATTGAAAAGCTTTAACGCTGAAACATAATGATGATTAGATTGCCAAAGAGAGTTGCTGTATGTACTGAGCAATGGTCTGGAATTAGTCATTAAAAATATGTTTTAGTAAGTGATGGTATAAAATGGAAGTCTAGTTCAGTATTGATTCCCTTAGTAGGATTCTTGGTGTAGTTTGAGAGGGTTTTTGCAATAACTTTTGGAGATTTATTGCTAAAAATTAGAATCACATGCGAATAAATCATCCTTTAAGATTGTTTTTCACGGATAGACAGTGCAGAGAAGATTGGCGATATGAAATTAAATTTGGATAAATATGATCGAGTCATCTTAGATCTTCTACAAAAAGACTGTACATGGGCGATAGGGGATATTGCTGAAAAAGTTGGACTAAGTAACACCGCATGTTGGCGAAGAATCCATAAAATGGAAGAAGACGGCATTATTCGGGCGAAGGTTGCCTTATTGGATCGTAAAAAGCTTAATATTAATGTGATTGTGATGGTGTTTATAAAAACAGCACAACACAATGTAGAATGGATTCAAAAATTTCATTCTCACATTAATGGAATTGATGAAGTGATTGAAGTCTATCGAATGGCGGGTGAAACAGATTATTTGCTTAAAGTTGCTGTGTCTGATGTTGCTGAATATGATAAAGTTTATAAAAAGCTAATTCAGATTTCAGGTTTAACAGACGTTAGTTCTAGTTTTGCGATGGAACAAATTAAATACACTACAGAGCTCCCTTTAAATTTTTTCTAAATTATACATATTCAAAATACATTGAGAGGAAAATAAAAAAAGGATGACAACGATTAAATTTCTAAACATGCCGTGACGGCAATTTTAGTGCAATTTCATAGTGGTGGCATCATTCCAACGTTAGATGAAGCCTTATCTGCAACTTCGAAAATGATCGCTTCGGGCTATAATGTCAAAATTAGCCAACTAGACCGAAGTATATTGTATACACAGGATATTAAAGATCGGCTCGGTTTATGATTGATGCAAGACCCTATCTACGCTCAGTAAAAATTAAAGCAGAACTGCAACCAGACTGGTCGATTTATCCCTTTGCGGTACCTGCCGTCAATGATATTGAACAGTTAATATTTCACCCTGATGTCACTTTTTTTGTGGGGGAAAATCAACTATTTTAGAAGCCATTGCTTTGGCACTCGGGTTTTCAGAAGAGGGTGGTACTTTAAATGTCAGGTTGGATTCTGCCAGTAGCACATCGAATTTATTTCAATATTTAAGAACAATTAAAAGTTTTAAAAGGCCTAAAGATCATTATTTTTTAAGAGCTGAAAGTTACTATAACGTCGGCACATATATGAATGAATTGAACTATTTAGAGGGTTATGGTGGCAATATTCACGCACGCTCACATGGGGAAGCATTTATCAAATTATTGACCCATAAATTCAAGGGTGAGGGGCTTTATCTGATGGATGAACCAGAAGCTGCACTTTCACCCACAATGCAGTTGGTTGCATTGTCTGCTATCCATGAATTGTGTCAAAACAATTATTCTCAGATGATTATTGCTACGCACTCACCGATTTTATTGGCATATCCACATGCCAAAATTTATCAGTTTTCTGATACAGGCATTTGCCAAATCAGTTATGAACAAACTGAACATTTTCAAGTGACAAAAGATTTTTTAAATAACTACCCTAAAAAAATCCAGCAAATTATCAATGATGATTAACCAAAAATTCAGAATAGTAAATTGAGAAAAATCGAATAAATTAGCAATATTAATGCCAAAAAATAAGTAAATCATATTTTAATTTAGCAAAGATTTATTGAATTTTAATTCTATTTTTTTATTTTAAAAGTAAATATAAATCCATTTTTTATCTAAAAAAGAGAAAAAATTAAAATTTATATCCAATGAAATCTCACTATCATCAATTTGAAATGAAATTGAAATGAATTTGACATATTTCTTGGATTGTACAATGAACCAATTTAGTACAGATGTAATTAATTTAGGACGCACACCGCAACGCTTTGATGGTTTAGTGAATACGCCCGTTTTTCGTGGTTCTACTATTGTTGTAAATAGCTTTAGTGAATGGGAAAAATTGGGGTTAACACAAAGTAATGTACAGTTTTGTTCACAGGCCTATCCCGCGGTGACTGCTGAACATGATGATGCCGCTGCCTTTATGGTACTCGGGCCGTATCTGAAAAATGGTTTCTTGCATCATGCTATTCGTGAACAGGGAGGAGCTTATGGCGGTGGTGCGAGTTACGATGTCAATGCCTGTGCTTTCCAGTTTTTTAGCTATCGTGACCCACGTTTAGCAGAAACATTTACTGATTTTGATGCAAGTTTAGAATGGTTATTGCAGCAACAAGATGACCAGCAAGCTTTGGAATCTGCAATTTTGACTGCAATTTCGGGTATGGATAAACCGTCATCTCCAGCACAAGAAGCTATAAGCGCTTGCCATGCTGCATTGCATGGTCGAACGGAAGCAACCAGACAACGGTTACGCCAACAAATGTTGAATGTCACACTAGATGATTTAAAGCGTATCGTTCAGAATTACTTACATGCCGATGTTGTACAGAAATCAGTAGTTGCTTCTATGGCAAAAGAGGAACTTGTAAAACAGCTTGGCTTTGACACATACAAAGTTGTATAAAGGATTGATTCTAAGATTTTGGGTATTCGATTTTTGTTATATTCTGATAGAAATCGAGCCTTCTAATATAAATTAAATATTGAATACTATGAATAACTTAATATATTTAGATTATGCTGCGACAACACCGATTGATGAACAAATCATTGAGGAAATGGTTCGATATATGGGGTTTCGAAATAACTTTGGAAATCCAGCGTCACGTTCACATCGTTATGGTCAAAATGCGAGTTTAGCCGTAGAAAAAGCCCGCCAACAAGTTGCCGATTTAATTGGTGCGAACCCTCAAGCCATTATTTGGACATCAGGGGCAACAGAATCTAATAATCTTGCCTTGAAAGGTATTGCACAACAATATGCAGATCAAGGCAAGCATATTATTACCAGTCAGATTGAACACAAGGCCATTTTAGATACTTGTCATGAACTGGAACAACACGGTTTTGATGTCACTTATCTTCAACCTGAACCCCAAACAGGCTTAATTACGCCAGAGATGGTACAGCAGGCTTTACGACCAGATACAATTTTGGTTTCATTGATGATGGTGAATAATGAAATCGGCACACTGACTGATGTTGCTCAAATTGCTGAAATTGTAAAAAACAATGGCAGCCTTTTTCATGTCGATGCAGCACAGGCAGCAGGTAAAACAGCCATTGACCTATCAACGATGAAAATTGATTTAATGAGTTTTTCAGGTCATAAAATTTATGGACCAAAGGGAATAGGTGCATTGTATGTCCGCCCAACGGTGCAATTAAAGGCACAAATACATGGTGGTGGACATGAAAATGGTATGCGTTCGGGGACATTGGCAACGCATCAAATTGTTGGAATGGGGGCAGCCTTTGCTTTAGCAAAAGTTAAACTTGAAGGCGAGCAAATTCGTTTAGCTGCATTACGCCAAAAATTATGGCAGGGCTTACAAGCTTTAACCTCAGTACAACTAAATGGAAGTCCTACCCAACGTGTAGAAAACTATCTGAATGTCAGCTTTACAGGTAAACAAGCCGATGTTGTGATCGCTGCAATTCAAACCGTTGCTGCGGTATCGAGTGGTTCCGCATGCAATTCAAATCAATTAGCAGCTTCACACGTATTGAATGCATTAGAAGTTCCAACGGACTTAGCAAGTCGTGCTATACGTTTTAGTTTTGGGGCATACACCACTGAACAGGATATTCAATGTGTGTTAGATGCGGTTGAAGACTGTCAGATTGAAAATTTTGTGAGTTTTAAGTAGATGTTTTAATCACTGATGAGATGTAGTTTAAACTCATAAGATCAACCACACTTTATTGACCAAGTGCGGTAAAACCCTTAAACGTATATGCTCTTTGACTTTTATTATATTGGTGAAAAGCTTGTTTGGGCCGAACCCACGATGTTTATGCCTGTATCCTTCATTTAATAAAAGACAATTATTCAAGTGGATCGAAAATAGAAAAGCCTTATACATATAATTTATTAAGAATAATAAATTATATGTATAAGGCTGTTCTACATTTTTTATGCTGAGCTTAGCGAAGCGGTTTTAAAATCTAGAATTAAAAACCCAGGTTTTCCAGTGCAGACTTCAGATAAGGATCTAGCTCATCTTGACGAAGCAACCATTTCACATAATCCGCAGGCAACTCCGCAATTGCAGTTCCTTTATGTTTTCCAAAAGTCATGGTTTTAGGAATACGTGCATCTTCGGAGGCAAGATAGAGTTCTTCGACAGACTGAATGCCTAGCTGAGCAATGATGTGCATTAAAATATTGGCGGTTAAAATAATATCAGCGTCCGCACGGTGCGCACCTTTTAGTAATTCACGTGCTTTAGTGCTACCTTTACTGATTTGATAAATCAGTGCTGAAATATTATGTGCTTCTGCATTTGGCCAGACTTGACGTGCCAACGCGAGGGTACAAATCGGTTTTAATTGGCTGACATCAACACCGCAACGCGCAATTGCTTGAATGTCATAGTCAATATTATGACCAATAATATATTGGGTTTCAGCAGGCAGTCGGAAAGTGGTGTATTCGGGTTGACCAATCAGGTCAGACTCTAAAATATGATGAACCGCCATTGAAGCATAAGAAATCGGTTCATTAACCTGATAAAGTTGATCAAAAATCTGATTTTTATTTAAAGTGAGTTTGCCATCCAAAAGCTGAATAGGGGCATAGGCAATCTCGATGGGAAGGCCATTTAGTGTGTGTGTTTCAGTGTCAAGGATAATCGTTTGCATGGAAATGAAACATTAAAAACGTAATTGGATTGATTATATAACGAGTTATCCTGAAATGAAGGATTTAAGCTGAATGATTGTTGGTAAAAAGCGATCTAATTCAAAAAATCATGTTGAATTCATTGTGAAATTATAAAAAATTTTAAATTAGAGCAGAAGATGTCCGTTTGTTGTGCTATGGGTATCGCAAAATAGAAATTTAATCGAAGCTTAAGAGAATTTTATTCAATACTGCACAAACTTCATGTCTAAAAGGATTAATTTTCTGTTAGAATATCTTTCGATTTTAGCACGGCTTAAAAGCCCTACATAATAGGACCTCGCTAATGTTTGCCAACATCTCTATTTCTGAATTCGATCCAGATTTAGCAAAAGCTATTGCTTCTGAAGGTGAGCGCCAAGAAGCGCACATTGAATTAATTGCTTCTGAAAACTATTGCTCACCAGCAGTTATGGAAGCTCAAGGAAGCAAATTAACCAATAAATACGCTGAAGGCTATCCAGGCAAACGCTATTATGGTGGTTGTGAATATGTAGACGTCATTGAACAGCTTGCAATTGACCGTGCTAAAGAATTATTTGGTGCAGACTATGCAAACGTTCAGCCACATGCGGGTTCTCAAGCAAACTCTGCTGTTTACCTTGCATTGTTAAACCCAGGCGACACGGTTTTAGGTATGAGCTTGGCTCATGGTGGTCACTTGACTCACGGTGCTAAAGTAAGCTTCTCTGGTAAAACTTATAACGCTGTTCAATACGGTTTAAACCCTGAAACTGGCGAAATCGATTATGAAGAAGTTGAACGTCTAGCTGTAGAACATAAACCACGTATGATCGTTGCAGGTTTCTCTGCATACAGCCGTGTTGTTGACTGGCAGCGTTTCCGCGATATCGCAGACAAAGTAGGTGCATACCTTTTTGTTGATATGGCGCACGTTGCAGGTTTGGTTGCTGCGGGTGTTTACCCAAGTCCAGTACAAATTGCAGACGTTACAACAACGACAACACATAAAACATTGCGTGGTCCACGTTCTGGTCTAATTCTTGCGAAAGCAAACGAAGAGATTGAGAAAAAACTTCAATCTGCTGTATTCCCAGGAAACCAAGGTGGTCCTTTAATGCATGCTGTTGCTGCTAAAGCAATCTGCTTTAAAGAAGCAATGGCACCAGAATACAAAGCATATCAACAACAAGTTGTGAAAAATGCGCAAGCAATGGCTGAAGTGTTCATTGCACGTGGCTACGACGTTGTTTCTGGCGGTACAGACAACCACTTGTTCTTATTGTCTTTGATTAAACAAGACGTGACTGGTAAAGACGCTGATGCATGGTTAGGTGCAGCGCACATTACTGTGAACAAAAACTCTGTTCCAAACGACCCACGTTCTCCATTTGTCACTTCAGGTATTCGTATCGGTACACCTGCGGTAACCACTCGTGGTTTCGGTGAAGAAGAAGTTCGTGCACTTGCAGGTTGGATTGCTGACATCCTAGACAGCAAAGGCGACGAAGCTGTAATTGCAGCAGTAAAAGAAAAAGTTGCAGTACTTTGTGCAAAATTTCCAGTATATGCTGCGTAATTAAGCCATTGTAACGAAAAGCCTCCTCACATCAGGAGGCTTTTTTATGATTATAAAAAACGTAGAAAATAAAATTATGGAAAACCTATATGTATTTTTCCTCAATGGATATCCTCCGAGGTATCTCCATTTTTTTAGTGTTATTACATCACTTTAATATCCCTTATAAATTACACACAACATTTTTGGGCGTATCGGTTTTTGGAGAACCTTTGAGCACGTTAATCGCACGAAATGGCAATTATGGCGTGACCATGTTTTTTGTAATCTCGGGATTTTTAATTACCCAACATAGCTTAAGCCGTTATGGGCAGTTATCCAAAATAGACATAGGCGCATTTTATATCCGACGTATTGCTCGAATTGTCCCATGTTTGGTTCTGTTGGTAGCATTGGTGTCTATTTTAGGTTGTTTGGGGTTATCGCCTTTTGTCAACCATACACCCAATGGAGTAGAGGTGTCTTACGGAAAAACGGTATTTGCTGCGTTTACTTTTTGGATGAATATTTTGATCATTCATTATGGTTGGGTGAATTATGCCTTAGGTGTGTTGTGGTCACTTTCAGTTGAAGAAGTCTTTTATTTGGTTTTTCCTGTTTTATGTTTATTCGCCCGCCGTACAGCTATTTTTGTCATCATGCTTTTGGCGATCATTGCGTATGCGCCTTATTTTCGGTCATTGTATTTTTTAGATGAAAATGAAGCGTATCTCTATCATTATTTTTCCAGTTTCGATGCGATTGCAATCGGATGTTTAACTGCTTTGTTATGGGAAAACTTTCGCTTTCAGTGGTTAACCAAAAAGTGGATACAACTTTGTATCAGTGTTTTATTGATTTCATTGTATCTATATGCACCTATTAAAGAAGTCGCAACATGGTCAATGACAGTGTTTGCCAGTCTAACTGCTATTTTGATTTTATCCTTGAATCAGCGAACTTTTCAGCAAAACGAAATGAAGGGCAGATGGGTATCGGTATGGGTGTGGTTGGGAAAAAGAAGCTATGAGTTATATCTTTTTCATCTGATTATTTTGGGGCTCCTAAAAGTCTTTTTTATACCTGCGGAAACCTCGCCAGACATCAAGTTATTGTTATTGGTTCTCTTTCTGGTTGGTTCTTGTATATTGGCTGCACTGATTGAAAAATACTATGCCACACCACTGAATCAGAAAATCCGTCGTTGGTTTTTAGCTAAGGGTAAATCTGAAATTTAATTCAGAAAACCGATTAACTGAATAAGTATATACTGTTTCTACAATGAAAAATGATGGGGTATTATGATTTCAAGTTAAACATTTTACTCCTTTGGAGAGGGTTAGCATGTTAGATCAAAACATTAAAACACAATTAAAAGCCTATCTTGAACGCTTGGAAAGCCCAATTGAATTGGTTGCTGCACTGGACAATTCTGACAAGGCAGAAAAGATCAAGGAACTGGTGAGTGAAATTGCAGAATTATCTGATTTAGTGACTGCACGTTTTGATGGACAAAATTCACGCCGCCCGAGTTTTGGGATTGCAAAAAAAGGCGAGCAACCTCGTGTATTTTTTGCCGGTCTGCCAATGGGACATGAATTTACATCATTAATTTTAGCTTTGTTACAAGTGTCAGGTTATGCACCGAAAGTTTCTGATGAAGTATTAAATCAGATTAAAACTTTGAAATTAAAAGCGAATTTTGATGTATTTGTATCATTAAGCTGTCATAACTGTCCAGATGTTGTACAGGCATTGAACCTTATTGCCATCTACAACCCTGAAACCACTACAACCATGATTGATGGTGCTTTCTTCCAAGACGAAGTTGAAGAACGCAAAATTATGGCGGTTCCAATGGTGTTTCAAAATAATGAACACATTGGTCAAGGTCGTATGACACTTGAAGAAATTGTGGCGAAACTGGACGTAAACGCTGCTGAAAAAGATGTTGCTGCAATCAATGCCAAAGGTGAGTTTGATGTGTTGGTGATTGGGGGTGGGCCAGCAGGGGCAACCTCTGCAATCTATGCGGCACGTAAAGGCATTCAAACAGGTATTGTCGCTGAGCGCTTTGGTGGTCAGGTGTTAGATACTATGGATATTGAAAACTTTACCTCTGTACAAAAAACCCAAGGACCTAAATTTGCAGCAGATTTAGAAGCGCATGTTCGTGAATACGATGTGGACTTAATGAACCTGCAACGTGTGAGCCATATTACAGGGGCAGATCAGACCAGTAATGGCTTGGTTGAAGTTGAGCTTGAAAACGGTGCAAAACTTCAGTCTAAAACGGTGATTCTTTCAACAGGTGCGCGTTGGAGAGAAATGAATGTACCGGGCGAAAAAGAATATCGTACCCGTGGTGTTGCGTACTGTCCTCACTGTGATGGTCCATTGTTTAAAGGTAAACGTGTCGCGGTTGTTGGTGGTGGTAACTCGGGTGTCGAAGCAGCAATTGACTTGGCGGGGATTGTTGAACACGTGACTTTGCTTGAGTTTGGTGATGTTTTACGTGCTGACCAAGTGTTGCAGGACAAATTAAACAGCTTGCCAAATGCAACAGTGATTAAAAGTGCTCAAACCACTGAAGTGTTAGGTGATGGTGCACAAGTGACAGGTTTGAAATATTTAGACCGTATTTCAAATGAAGAACATAATATTGCTTTAGAAGGAATCTTTGTGCAAATTGGTTTATTACCAAACACAGATTTCTTGAAAGAGACAGCCGTTGAACTTTCTAACCGTGGTGAAATTGTGATTAATGAACGCAATGAAACCAATGTAAAAGGTGTATTTGCTGCGGGTGACTGTACCACCGTGCCATATAAACAAATCATTATCGCAACAGGCGAAGGTGCAAAAGCGGCATTATCTGCATTTGATTATATTATCCGTTCTGGTCAGTAATCGACGCGTAAAGAAGAACCAGAGATTCGTCTCTGGTTTTTTTATGTTTATGGAAAATATAATGTTTTTTATCGTATTTGCTATCGAGTTATTTTTATTGATTTTTGATTCAATACATTTATAATTCCGCCTTTCGTTTTATGAACGACTTCTCATTTACTGAAAACTTGCAGCACTATGTGAGGGAATCCAAATGAATATGCTGGTTCAATTCCATCATGATACTTCAAGTCCAGATGAAGTGAGTCACGAGTCGATAGAAAATGCCTTATCACATTCTATAATTTATGATGTATTGACAGATCTAGCGTATGATAAGTCATCAGTATGTCATAATTTAGACCATTCGCTGATCTATCATGTATTGGTCGAAGGCCATGAGATGTAATTTGTAGAAATAGATTTTATCTCATTGAATATTGAATAATGTAAAAAACACCACGTCTTGAATATGCAATGGTGTTTTTATAGCGATAAAAAATAGACTTAAATAATATTGAGTGCTTTAAATTTTTCCAGTAACTGCGCTTTATCTTCTACGTGTTCAGGATCCGTTTCGATACAGTTAATTGGACACACTGCCATGCAGGTTGGGGCTTCATAAAACCCCACACATTCTGTACAGCGATGTGCATCAATTTCATAGACTTTTTTACCCTCTGAAATCGCCGTATTGGGGCATTCAGGAAGGCACATATCACAGTTAATGCATTCATCGGTAATTCGTAAAGCCATAGCTTAGCCTGCTGAATATGCTAAAGCAGATGCCGTGATATTTTCTTTTGCTTCAGGCAAATTACGCACCAAAAGGGCAAAAGTAACATCAATATTCGGATCCATCGGAATTTCGACCACATGCCCTGAGCCTTTTGCATTGTCAATGAAATTACCTTTACGATCCCGCATTTCAGTGAGTGTAAAGTTAATGTTGCCCTGAGGTGTCATTAATTCTAAGGAGTCACCAACCACGAAACGATTTTTTACTTCAATTTTGATGTAATCCCCATTGCGTTCAATCACTTCGCCGCAAAACTGTTGATAGTCAAAGTGTGATGAACCATCTTCATAGTTTTGGTATTCGGTGTGAATATGGCGACGCAAGAAGCCTTCGGTATAACCACGGTTGGCCAAACCTTCAAGCTGGGTCATTAAACTTGGGTCAAATGGTCGACCTGCCAATGCATCATCAATGGCTTTACGATAAATCTGTGCAGTACGGGCGCAGTAGAAATATGATTTGGTACGGCCTTCAATTTTGAGTGAAGCAACCCCAATTTTACTCAAACGTTCGACATGTTGTACCGCACGAAGATCTTTCGAGTTCATAAAATATGTACCATGTTCATCTTCTTCCGCAGCAAACATTTCTTCTTCATTGCGCTGTACTAAAACAGGTTCGGCAAAGTGATGCTGGTCATTCTCACTTGAACAGCAGCTTTTTTTCGTTTCAACTTGCTGAACAGGAATAATATCGCCAGATTCATCTTCTTTTGCTTCATGGATTTTATATTCCCAACGGCAAGCATTGGTGCATGCACCTTGGTTGGCATCACGTTTATTCATATAACCTGAAAGCATGCAGCGTCCAGAGTAGGCCATACATAATGCGCCATGCACAAAGACTTCAAGCTCAATATTGGGTACATGTTGTTGAATTTCTTCAATCTCTTCAATAGACAGTTCACGCGACAAAATAACCCGTGTTAGACCATAATCTTTCCAGAATTTAACTGTGGCCCAGTTAATGGCATTGGCTTGTACTGAAAGATGGATTGGCATGTCAGGAAAATGCTCACGTACCATCATGATTAAACCTGCATCTGACATAATCAGTGCATCGGGTTGCATGGCAACAATCGGTTCTAAATCACGTAAAAAGTTTTTTAATTTGCTGTTGTGTGGTTGAATGTTGACCACGACATAGAACTTTTTCCCTAAAGCATGTGCTTCGTTGATCCCGATCTGTAAATTATCATGGTCAAATTCGTTATTTCGCACACGTAAGCTATAACGAGGTTGTCCTGCATATACCGCATCTGCACCATAGGCAAAGGCGTAACGCATGTTTTTTAAAGATCCAGCAGGTGAGAGTAGTTCTGTTTTCATAGTCGGTCAAATCAGGCAAGTAAGGCTGATAAAAAATAGGGAATTATTTTAGTCGTACTGAAACATGGACTCAACCCAGTAAATCAGTCGGAATTGACGTGGAAATAGATGCTAAATTTGGCTGTTTTATATCTTGACTTGAGTGTTCTATTTTTATGATTGAACGAAGCATCATATATTTTTAGAGTAGTGGATATTCAATAACTTAAAAAAGAAGGTGTGTTATGTCAAAAGGTATAGTGACTCGCCAACCTGTTTATTTTATTTCTCATGGTGGTGGGCCTTGGCCGTGGATGCCTGAGCAATTAAAAACAGTTTATGCAAAATTGGCACAATCTTTGGCTGCATTATTGCCTTCTTTGCCACAACGTCCAAAAGCAATCCTGATGGTGTCTGCACATTGGGAAGAGTCGCAGTTTACAGTGCAAACCACGCTAAAACCTGACATGATTTATGATTATGGTGGATTCCCTGAACATACTTATCATGTACATTACTCATCCGATGGCTCTCCTGTATTGGCACAACGGGTGACGGAATTGCTTCAGGTTGCAAAGATTGAGGTGCGTCAAAATGCACAACGGGGATATGACCACGGTATGTTTTCACCGATGCAGGTCATCAATCCGACAGCAGATATTCCTGTGGTACAGCTTTCTTTGAAGCGTGGTTTAGACCCGCAAGCTCATATTGAACTGGGTCGTGCACTTGCACCTCTGCGAGATGAAAATGTACTCATTATTGGAAGTGGTTTGAGTTATCACAATTTAGGAATGTTCAATTATCTTGCAGCAAAACCTTCTCAGGCATTTGATGAATGGTTATATACTGCGGTTGTAGAGCATAAAGGTGAGCAACGCAATCAACTCTTGAATGCTTGGGAGCAAGCGCCCGCTGCACGTATGGCACATCCACGTGAGGAACATTTGTTACCTTTGATGGTGGCAGCAGGTGCAGCAGAGCAAGAAGAAGCGGTGAGAAGTTACCACGAAACCCAATTCGTCGGTGGGGTGTGGGTGTCTAACTTTGCATTTGGTCAACACAATCTAACTGCTGTTTAGTGGGTAAATACGGGGCAGGCTTGGTTATTTCCTGCCTCGTTTAAGATGCCGACAACATCAGCTTTTTACGTAAAAATAAATTTTAATCGAAACGATAAATATCCATCCCTAGACTTCCCATCGAAAAACTACTATGTACCAGATTAAAACGATGTCCCGTACCCATCGCAAAGAATAAAGGGGCAAGATGTTCTAAACTCGGATGATTCTGCTGAATATAGGGTAAATTTTCCCAATCTAAAACCGCTTCATAATCTTGATGTGCCAGTTTTTGCACCACATATTGACGAAACTCAGTTGCCCAATGAGGGACTTCGGCATCTGGTGTATGCCATGCAAGGGTAGATAGATTATGAGTGATGCTACCTGATCCGATAATCAATATTTGCTGTTGTCTTAAACTACGAAGTGTCTGACCAAGTTGATATAATTTTTCAGCAGAAAAATACTTGGGTAATGAAATTTCAATGACAGGGATATCTGCTTGCGGGTACATATGGAGCAGAGGCATCCATACGCCATGATCTCGTGGGCGAGTGCTATTGGCATGTGCTTGAAAGCCAGCCTCAGCCAATAAAAACAGTAGTTGTTCCGCAAGTGCTGGGTTTCCCGCAGCAGGGTAACGAATTCGATAAAGTTCTTCAGGAAATCCACGAAAATCATGCCAAGTTTCAGGTCGGTTGGCAGTGCTGACTTCGAGTGCCTGACTTTCCCAATGCGCTGACATTACAATGATTGCCTGCGGTTTAGGTAAATTAAAACTCAAACGTTCTAGCGCAGGGCCAACCTGTTCAGGGTCAAGTGCCAACATAGGCGAACCATGAGAAATAAATAAACCAGGAAGCGTCTGTAAATTCATAAAAACCTAAACATTAAATCAGTGAAAAATGAAAATTTGCAAAAATTAGGCACGATGATAGGGATGATTATGGTTAATACTCATGGCACGATAAAGTTGTTCTATTAACATAACGCGAACCAGAGGGTGGGGTAAGGTCAGTTTGGACAATGACCAATGCCATTTTGCAGCCTGACGTACAGCATCGCTTAAACCATCAGGCCCGCCAATGGCAAGCGCAATATCCTGACCATCGAGCATCCAGCTTTGCATAGTGGTTGCAAGTTTTTCTGTACTGAGTTCCCGGCCACCAACTTCTAGTGCAATGAGTGTTTCATTGGGTTTGAGTGCTGCAAGAATTGCCTCACCTTCAACCTGACAATACTTTAAAATATCTGCTTCTGAATCATTCTTGCCACGTTTCGCCATCGGTAGTTCAACAAATTGAGTTTGTACAAAGGGTTGAATCCGTTTTAAATAGTCATCTACACCAGTCAACACCCAAGCAGGCATTTTCTGCCCGATAGTTAAAATACGAATCTTCATTGTGACAATCTTTGCGAAAAAAACAATTATAACCTGAGCGAAGATAAACAAAGCAAGGCTTTGTCTGAGCGCAAGGCGAAAGCTATGCTTGAGTGATAAGAAGATAAACAAAGCAAGGCTTTGTCTTGAGAAGCGGCTAAAGCTTCGCAAGAAGGCGAAAGCTATGCTTGAGTGATAAGAAGATAAATAAAGATCAATCAAAAATAGCGTGTGTATTGCAGTAGGTAGGGAAAGTGAGCTTTTGATCTGAGTTGACAATATTGTTTAGTCGCTTAGTTGGGACATTAAAACCCATCGAGATCACAGCATATTTGTTAAAAATCACTTTAAATGTTACAGAAGCCGCACAAAAGAGTGGGTTTGTTAAACAAATAGATTAATTCGAAATAGAATATGCAAAACTTATTACATAAGGAAATGACTCTCTACATCATCAACCTATATTTAAGGACTAATTTATTTCTCAAGCAGGATCCATCTTCAAAGTTTTGTAAGAAAGCGGAGTTGATGCAAATCCTTAATATTTTTAGTCAGGTCTTGGCTTGATGGTGAAAAAAAAGAGGTAAATAGCGATGTTGAAGAAAATTATAACCACTGTGTTAGTGGTTTCGACAGTAGCCACCAGTAGCTTAGCAATGGCAAATCCTTGGCATGACCGTGGTGGAGATCGTCATGGCTATAACTACCGAGGTGATTATCGAGATCACCGAGATTACCGTGGTTGGGATCATCGCCACGGAGGGTGGGACCATAGACGAGATCGTTGGTCACATGGAGAGCGCTTTTCACCTCGTTACCATCATGTAAATTGGAATGAGCATCGCGCACCATATTCACACCGTTAGGCACATGTCGTGAGCTATTGATGACAATGGTTTTGGTGTCACTGCGCAAGTGATTCGATCATTTTAAAAATCGATTATATTTGACTAGAAAACTGCTTCCTTTGAAGCAGTTTTTTTATGTGGATTTACCGTAAATTTTCATAAAATCAAAAAATTAAGATTTGCTTAAGCCACTAAAAATTGCAGTAATTGCGTAGTGAAATCGGACAAAGCATTGCATAAATCTGCACAGATCTACATGGTTTCTCTTAAATATTGACGTACATTGGTGAAAAGCGTAGCACGGTACATCAAATTAAATGTATGCGTGAAAGTATCAATATTTTGCTCTATTTGCTCTAAATGATATCTAGATGCAAAATGGTAGGAGATAGAAATGCGTAAGTCAAAATGGATGGCGGTCGTCTTGGCACTCAGCACCAGTCTTGCATCGGGTCTAACTTTGGCAGATCCGTGGGAGCATGGTGATCGACCATCAGAATATTATGGGTATCATCATGATCACCATTGGGATGAGCCACCACACGATTGGCGAGACCATCCACCGCATGATTGGAGATATTATCCACCTCATGATTACTGGCGAGATCGAGATCACCCAGTTCGTTATTGGCATGAAGGCGAATATATTCCACGTGGTTATATGGATGAGCGCTACTATGTAGACTGGCATGAACAGCGTTTACCACCACCACCGTATGGTCATCGTTGGATGAGAATTAATGGTGATTATGTTTTGGTTGCAGCAGCATCCAGTCTAATTACTGCAATCTTGCTCGGTTCACATTAAATAAAGCCGTCACTCGTATTTAGTTCATTAAATTTTAAAATCATCGTTCCACGTGGGGCGGTGATTTTTGCTTTTTATCAGGCAATATTAAAACTGTTCTTAGCCAGATTTTAGCTAGAATAAAAAACCCTGCTTTTACAAGCAGGGTTTCATTTTATGAACAGAACAAATTAATGTCGAGCAATCGCATTACCTTCATCAATTGCTTTAACAATCGGTGTTTTAGGTAGCGGTTTTGGCATTTCGACTAATGCAAGTGGCAAGATTTCATCAATGCTTTTCACTGCTTTGATTTCTAGTCCTTCTTTAACATTATCTGGAATTTCAGCTAAATCGCGGACATTCTCTTGTGGGATAAAGACTAACTTCACGCCACCACGATGTGCTGCAAGAAGTTTCTCTTTTAATCCACCGATACGCATTGCACGACCACCAAGGCTTGTTTCACCTGTCATAGCAATATCTGGACGAATCGCAATTCCTGTAAAAGCAGAAACTAAAGCTGTTGTCAGTGCCAAACCTGCCGATGGACCATCTTTTGGTGTTGCACCTTCAGGTAAATGCACGTGTACGTCAGTTTCTTCAAAACGAGAGGCTTCAATACCTAACTCATCAGCACGTGTGCGAACGACAGTCATTGCGGCAGTAATTGATTCTTTCATGACATCACCGAGTGAACCCGTAGTAATGAATTTACCTTTACCTTTTACCGCAGCAACTTCAATTGTGAGTAATTCACCACCCACCGAAGTCCATGCTAAACCGTTAACACGTCCGACTTGCGCTTCTTCTTCTGCCATACCAAAGTCAAATTTATGTGGACCTAAGTAGTCAGGAAGATTTGCAGAGGTAATATCTGCCTGTAAGTTTTTAGCCTTTTTACTTACAGCCTCTTTCACCACTTTACGTGCAATTTTAGAAACTTCACGTTCTAGACTACGGACACCTGCCTCGCGTGTATAACGCTGCACGATATCGCGGATTGCTTCTTCATGAACGGTGAGTTCTTTAGCACGTAAACCATTGTCTTTAATTGCTTTTGGAACAAGGTAACGCGAAGCAATATTGACTTTCTCATCTTCGGTGTAGCCCGGTAGACGAATGACCTCCATACGGTCAAGCAATGCTTCGGGAATGTTCATGCTGTTGGCTGTACAGATAAACATCACCTCAGACAAGTCCAAATCTAAGTCTAAATAGTGGTCGTTAAACTTACTATTTTGAGATGGATCAAGTACTTCAAGCAATGCAGATGCAGGGTCGCCACGGTAGTCTTGTGCCATCTTGTCAATTTCATCAAGCAAGAACAATGGGTTCTTTACGCCAACTTTAGACAATGATTGGACAATTTTACCCGGCATCGCACCAATATAAGTACGACGGTGACCACGAATTTCTGCTTCGTCACGTACACCACCAAGTGCCATACGTACAAACTCACGACCAGTTGCTTTGGCAATAGATTCACCCAAAGACGTTTTACCCACCCCTGGAGGACCGACCAAACACAAAATTGGCCCGCGAAGTTTTTTCACACGAGATTGAACTGCTAAGTACTCAACGATTCGAGCTTTTACTTCGTCCAGACCATAATGATCTGTGTCTAAAATTTCTTGTGCTTTTGCCAAGTTAATGCTGACTTTGCTGGCTTTGTTCCACGGTGTATCTAAAATCACATCGAGGTAATTACGCACCACAGCCGCTTCACTTGAAGCAGGTTGCATTGCTTTTAACTTACGGAACTCTGCATCGGCTTTTTTACGAACATGCTCAGGCAAATCAGCCTCTGCAAGACGTTTTTCAAGCTCTGCGACATCGTCTTCAGCACCGCCATTCATATCGGAAAGTTCACGTTGAATAACCTTCATCTTTTCATTGAGGAAGTATTCACGTTGGTTCTTTTCCATTTGACGTTTTACATTGTCATGTAAAGTCTGCTCAATTTGTTGCTCTTCAGATTGATGCAACAAATAAGTCATTAACTCTTTAAAATGTGCTTCAAACTCATCTTGCTCTAAGAAATTTTGTTTTACATCTATATTCAGTGGGACACGAGTCGCGACAAAGAATAAAAGTTGCAATACATCATCAATTTTATTTGCTGCTGCAATCAGTTCACGCGCATTGCGTAGTTTTGCTTCAGCATATTGAGCAAAGAGTGCTTTTAATTCTTGTAATCGATCTGCTTGTGCTTCTGTATCTAATGTCACATGAATTGGGCTTAACGAATGTTCTGCCGTAAAATGATCTTCATGGTCGATAATCTGTTCAAGTTTTGCACGGTGTATGCCTTCGATTAAAACTTTAATACAGTTTTCATCGTTTTCATGGTTCACCACTTGGACAATTTTCGCAACAGTACCGTATTGATACAGATTTTCTTGATCAATATCTTCTGTGAGCGAATCTTTTTGTGCAACCACGAAAACCAAATTGTCACTGCTACGCGCCACATCGACTGCTTTAATTGATTTTTCACGACCAACAAAAAGCGCGATTTGCATGTGTGGATAGACCACTACATCACGTAGTGCCAATAATGGTAATACGTTTGGAACTGCTTGTTCTTGCGAACTTTCATTGTTTAAAATTTGTTTAGTCATGGGCACTCCTAATGAGTGACAACAGTGTTGCCATGAAAATTATAGTGATGTGTTTTTTCTAAATTACAAGGGCAGTTATAGGAAAAAAGTAAAAAAGTCGGAATTTGATTAAAAATATGACCCGCTTAGCGATTAAATATACACCTGTGTTTTGGGGTATACAATGCATCTAAAGGTTGATCCCAAGGTTGCCTTGGTAAAATAGCTGATAAGTATTGAAAATCGTGCGCAATTCCTAAACGGTAGGGAACATGAGTAGCATGTTTTAAGGTGCGGTCATAAAATCCACCGCCCATACCTAAACGTGTTCCTTTTGCATCACAGGCCAGTAAAGGTAAGAGGAGCAAATCTAGATGTTGAATGCCGACACCCCTTTGTTTAGGTTCTAACATACCCAGATGATGTAATGAAAATTGGCGGTTTAGCCATTGCTGGCGTGTGACCCTAACCCAGTTTAAACCTAAATTCATGCTACAGACTTGGGGGAAATAGACCGTTTTGCCTAATTTGAAGCATGCTTCAATGAGTCGGGTTGTTTCGATTTCACCAAAAGCATGTAAATAAAGCCCAACTTTTTTGGCGTGTTTAAATTGAGGGCTACGAGAGACACACTGTAACAGTGCGATAGCCGCTTGCTTTTGTTGAAAGGCATTGAGCTGACGACGTTGTTTGCGTAATTGTTGACGTAACGGTTTGAGTTCAGCAAAGGATAATAACATTTTAAAAATATGCTATAGATAAGCTGATTTTAGTGTAAAGAGAACAGCAACGTAAAACAAGAACTGTAAAGAGAATGATGAAGTAATCTAAAGAGTATGGCAGGATATTGAAAAAATAGACATAAAAAAACCAGCTTACGCTGGATCTTTTGTTTGCACCATTTTAAGCTATATAAAATGGTGCCCGGGGCCGGACTCGAACCGGCACGCTTTGTGGGCGGGGGATTTTAAATCCCCTGTGTCTACCTATTTCACCACCCGGGCATGGGCGCAATCATAGAGAATCAAATAACACTTGGCAAGTATCGGTGCATTTATTTGTAGATGTTTTACACAACTTAATTGTTATTTGCTATAAATAAATGCAACAGATCTGTATTTTTGAAAATAGATCAAATTTCTTAAGAGAAATAAGTAATTAAAATTGATCGCCATAAATGGAAATAATAAGGAGGTGTATAAAATGTCATTGAGTCAAATGGTGCATTATCAGGCAAAACTTGAGTATGAAATGGATTCGTCAGATCTCTACAGCGCATGTGAGATAAATGATCACAATTATATTATCGTCGATGGTCGTTCACCCGAAGCCTTTGCTGTTGAGCATATTCCTGAAGCAATCAATTTATGGCATAAAGAATTGAATACAAATAATACCGCTAAGTTAGATAGAAATAAGACTTATGTGTGTTATTGCGATGGTATTGGTTGTAACGCTTCTACAAAAACAGCATTAAAGTTGCTGACTTTGGGATTTAAAGTCAAAGAGTTGATCGGCGGTTTGGATTGGTGGAAGCGGGATGGATATGCAACAAGCCAGTCAGCAGCGATTAAAAATAAAATAGACTGTGGATGTTGAGTTTGTTGTAATGAAATTAGATTTCAATTTGTCAGACATAAAAAAACCAGCTTAGGCTGGATCTTTTGTTTGCACCATTTTAAGTTATATAAAATGGTGCCCGGGGCCGGACTCGAACCGGCACGCTTTGTGGGCGGGGGATTTTAAATCCCCTGTGTCTACCTATTTCACCACCCGGGCATGGGCGCAATAATAAAATAAGGTGATTGTATTCGCAAGTATTTTTTATTTGTTTGTCGATGTTTTATGCAAAATGAATTCCTTTTATCAATGAACCCATAAACGAAGAAAAAGGAAGATATGAAAGGAGGAGGTTGATCAAAAGCATTAGATTATAAATTTTAGACATAAAAAAACCAGCTTACGCTGGATCTTTTATTTGCACCATTTTAAGCTATATAAAATGGTGCCCGGGGCCGGACTCGAACCGGCACGCTTTGTGGGCGGGGGATTTTAAATCCCCTGTGTCTACCTATTTCACCACCCGGGCGTTTTTACCAAGATTGGAGGCGGAGGTCGGAATCGAACCGGCGTCCACGGAGTTGCAGTCCGCTGCATGACCACTCTGCCACCCCGCCTTGTCTTGGTGATGCACATATTAGCAACCTTTGAAAAAAAAACAATAGGGTGTAGTGTCGATATGCACATAAAATCAACATCTATAAAGAAATTTGGTGAAATAATCATGTATCATTTGCAAAATTAGTTGATACCAGCCTTTGGAGAAGCATTGTGGCATTGGTTCTAGATGGAAAAGCGTTAGCGAAGCAAATTGAAGCTGATTTACTTGCACGAGTGGAAGTATTGAAAGCAAAATCAGGTCGTACCCCAATTTTGGCAACAATTTTGGTGGGTGATGATGGCGCTTCAGCGACTTATGTGCGTATGAAGGGAAATGCTTGTCGTCGTGTTGGAATGGATTCATTAAAAATTGAACTTCCTCAAGAAACAACAACAGCACAATTGTTGGCTGAAATTGAGAAGCTCAATGCTAATCCAGATGTTCATGGTATCTTGTTACAACATCCTGTGCCTGCGCAAATTGATGAGCGTGCATGTTTTGATGCTATTTCTTTGGCAAAAGATGTTGATGGCGTAACTTGTCTTGGTTTTGGTCGTATGGCAATGGGTGAAGCAGCGTATGGTTCTGCAACGCCAGCAGGGATTATGACGATTCTAAAAGAAAACAATATTGAAATTTCTGGTAAACATGCCGTAGTGGTTGGTCGTTCAGCAATTTTAGGTAAACCAATGGCAATGATGTTGTTGCAAGAAAATGCAACAGTTACAATCTGCCACTCACGTACTCAAAACCTTCCAGAGCTTGTTAAGCAGGCGGATATTGTGGTGGGTGCTGTAGGTAAAGCTGAATTAATTCAAAAAGACTGGATTAAAGCGGGTGCTGTAGTTGTTGATGCAGGTTTTCATCCACGTGAAAATGGCGGTGTGGGCGATATTCAACTTCAAGGAATTGAAGAAATTGCATCTGCGTATACACCAGTACCAGGGGGCGTTGGCCCAATGACGATTACAACATTGATTCGTCAAACAGTAGAAGCTGCTGAAAAAGCTTTAGCGCAATAAGTTGATTTAAACTTTAAGCGAATGATCACCATGGATGATGTTATATCAGCATGGTGATTTTTTATGGTTGATGGAGAGGTCGGTGGGGCTAAAATAAAAATATGCAAACTATAGAAAGTAAACAGTTATTTGCACCACGGCAGTTGTTGGATGCATTACATCAGATTATTCCTGATACAGATTTAGTGGTTCAGCAGTTACCCAAAACCCCAATTTCTTTGTGGTTGATTCCATCTGTATTTCCAACGGAACGATTGGATGATGAGGTGATTCGTCGTATTTGGAATGATACGCCATACTGGATTTTTTGTTGGGCTTCGGGTTTGGCGATGGCGCAGTGGCTACTTGCAGAACCACAGCATGTTAAGGGTAAAACCGTGCTTGATTTTGGTTCAGGTTCAGGCGTGGTTGCCATTGCAGCTAAAATGGCAGGTGCAAAAAGAGTGATCTGCTGTGATATTGACCCTGTGAGCTTGGCAGCCTGTCGTGAAAATGCTGAATTAAATGGTGTAGAACTTGAATATTTAGATGATTTATATCGTGCGGAAGAAGTAGATGTATTATTAGCCGCAGATGTTTTATATGATCAGTCTAATCGATTCTTTTTAGATGATTTTTTGAAATTTACTCAAAATGTTTGGGTTGCCGATAGTCGTGTTCGAAATTTTAATCATCCTAATTATATAAAAACAACTGAAAAAGAAGCGACGACATGGCCTGATTTAGACGAAGCAAAAGAATTTAATACAGTCAGTTTTTATCATAATCAATGAGATTAAAGAAAGATGCACTTTGTTGTAAGTACATCTTTTATAACAATAAATAAATCAAGAACAACGATAGCGTATAACCGTAAGCGTACTTGGTCGAGTTTGCATTGCATTGCGTAGGGCAACATTGTCATCGTTACTTAAACTGGTATTACTTAAACCAAAAGTTGCGTTGGTGTGGCCAATTTTTACACCTGTTTGTTCTGGCTGATTTGCTGGATTAACAATTTCATTGGTACTGAGTACATCAATTTTATAATCGTGATTTGCGCCTAAAACACGTTTACAAACATTTTGGAGTTTGGTTGGGTTAGGGTTCTGATTTGCTCGAACAGCAAGGGTGTAGCTAATGATGGCACTGTTGTTTGTTTGGCTTTCGACTTTATAGCCTGAATTGCCGTTGTAGCTTTGAGGCATATTTTGACAGGCTGTTAATCCTGTTGCAAAAAGAGCAAGACTTATTAGTTTTAATGTTTTGTTCATTTGGTATGACCTATAGCATTTTATTGTAGTATGCCATAGCTCAAATAAATACTCATCTGTTTGTGTGTGACCGCCCTTGTAAAAGTTTTATGTCCAGTTTTATGAAGAAGAACTAAGTTGTTATAAAAAACATGATATATCTATGAGTGAGTTCAGGTTTTGATATAAGCCGAAATGAGCGATTGGTATGACAGCAATTCTAAAATGGATAAAAGCTTAGAGAGGAGTGTTATATGACAACGGAACACATATATAGCCCAGAGGAAAAACGGAAACGTATATTTGGTATTGTCGGTGCGGCATCAGGGAATTTGGTTGAGTGGTTCGACTTTTATATTTATGCAGTTTTTGCAGTTTATTTTCAGCAAGCCTTAACAGCACCCGATATGAATTCTACTGCAAAAGCAGTGTATGTTTGGGGGGTGTTTGCTGCAAGTTTCTTTATGCGCCCAATTGGTAGTTGGGTTTTTGGACGAATTGCAGATAAATATGGCCGAAAGCGTTCGATGGTGGTTTCCATTTGTTTGATGGCACTTAGTTCATTTCTGTTTGCAGCGTTGCCGACCTATGGTCAGGTTGGGATGATGGCACCATTTTTATTGTTGCTTGTTCGCTTGTTACAAGGGTTGTCGGTAGGTGGTGAGTATGGTGCAGTTGCGACCTATATGAGTGAGATTGCATTAAAAGGAAAGCGCGGTTTCTATGCGTCTTTTCAATATGTAACACTTTCTGGTGGTCAATTGCTGGCAAGTTTGCTAGGTGTAATAATGCTGGCTTTTTTAACTGAACAGCAATTACAGGATGGTGCTTGGCGTATTCCTTTCGTGATTGGTGGGATTACTGCATTAATTTCATTGCTTGCGCGTAGTAGACTTGAAGAAACTTTATCAAACCAAGACAGTAATCTGAAAGAATCTGGTAGCTTACGAGAGTTATTTTCCAAACATTGGAGATCTTTTCTCTTGGTGGTGGGTTATACCGCAGCAGGGTCATTAAGTTTTTATGTCATTACGGTTTATTCAAAAACCTATATTACAGCTTTAGGTATACCTGGAAAAACAGCCGGCATTATGATGACGGTGGCGTTATTTGTTTATATGCTGGCGCAACCTGTGTTTGGTGCAATTGCGGATCGGATTGGTCGTCGTAAAGCCATGCTGATTTTTAGTGCATCTTTGGCGATCTGTATTTATCCAGTGATGGTTACAGGAATGCATGCAGTGAGTGGCTCACCTGTGATGATTACGTTGTTACTGATTTTCTTAATGTTACTGTTAAGTTTTTATACGTCTATTAGTGGTTTGATTAAAGCTGAGATGTTCCCACCGCATGTACGTGCCCTTGGTGTCGGCTTTTCTTACGCAGTCGCCAATGCAATTTTTGGTGGTTCTGCACCAGCAGTTGCATTGCAATTTAAAGGTGCGGGAATTGAAAATACATTCTTTATTTATGTGATTGTTATGCTAGTTATCTGCTTCTTTTGTAGTTGGAAGTTACCAAAAGAACCAGAATATTTACATCATGATCATTAATCTGTAAATCACTTTCCTGAAATAAAAAATGCCAATCAGTTCATTGACGGATTGGCATTTGAATCATTCGGTTATTTGATTTCTGTTCCACCGAGTGATGCACAGCTTGGCGGTGTAGACAGCCATTTAATTGCAGTACCTGTCATCACAGGTCTTACAATTCTCCATGGCCAAAAGCCAAATCGTTGACTTGCATTATATTGAATCACTGCATCTGCATTTAATTTATGCGCTTTATTGAGAATCTTTGGATATAACTCTGTTACGCTGCCATAAGTTCCTTTAGCAACTTTTATGCGTTTTATTTCTGTAAATTGATAACCTGTTGGTGTTCCAGAAATAAGACAAATTGGTGCTGTTTTTGGCAAAGTCGTTTTTTGGCTGCTTAATGCTGTGTGATCATTTGCATAGATTTCCCCACAAAATGTCATAAGAAGCGTTGTTGTAATGAGATATTTTTTCAAAAGGTTCCCCTTAGGTTGGTTATAAAATTATTGCTAAAACTTCAGTTTTGATAGATTGTATTTATTTTTTGTATAAAAAAGCCGCTAGCGCGGCTTTTTTATATTTTACAAATTAAGCAGCATCTGATGCTTTAATGGCATTTAGAAGCTCAGCTTGGCGATCTTTTAATGCTTTAGGTAAGCGTTCACCAAGTTTGTTGAACAATTCAGTGTGGCTTTCGATTTCTTTTAACCAAAGATCTTTATCTTGAGAGGTTACTTTCTCAAAATCTTGTTTAGAGAAGTCGCTGCCTGTCCAGTTAATATCTTCATATGTTGGAACAAAACCAATTGGTGTTTCAACTGCATTGGCACGACCTTCAACACGGTCAATGATCCACTCAAGAACACGTGTGTTTTGACCGAAACCAGGCCATACGAAGTTACCTTCTTCGTCACGACGGAACCAGTTTACGTTAAAGATTTTTGGTAATTTGTTGCCAGCAGCTTCTGCTTTAGCGCCAACATTTTTACCCATTTCTAACCAATGGCTGAAGTAATCTGCCATGTTGTAACCGGTAAATGGCAACATTGCGAATGGGTCACGACGTACCACGCCTTGTTGACCAACGGCAGCAGCAGTTGTTTCTGAACCCATTGTTGCAGCTTTATATACGCCATCAACCCAGTCAAATGCTTCTGTGATTAATGGTACGGTGTCTGCACGACGACCACCGAAGATAAATGCAGAAATTGGAACACCTGCTGGATTTTCCCAATCAGCGTCAATAGAAGGACACTGAGATGCAGAAACGGTGAAACGAGAGTTCGGGTGAGCTGCTTTTTCACCTGCAACATGTGGTTGACCTTTCCATGTTGTTAGGTTTTCAGGAACTTCTTTGGTTAAACCTTCCCACCAAACTTGACCGTCTTCAGTTACAGCAACGTTAGTATAAATGACATCTTTATACATTGTTTTGATGCAGTTCGGGTTAGTTTTGGTGTTTGTACCTGGTGCTACACCAAAGAAACCTGCTTCTGGGTTGATTGCATAAAGGCGACCATCTTCACCTGGTTTGATCCAAGCAATGTCATCACCTACAGTTTCAATTTTCCAACCTTCATAACCTGCTGGTGGAATCAACATTGCAAAGTTGGTTTTACCACAAGCTGATGGGAATGCTGCTGCGATGTAGTGTTTCTCACCTTGAGGGTTCGTTACACCAAGAATAAGCATGTGTTCTGCTAACCAGCCTTGTTCACGACCCATCACAGATGCGATACGAAGTGCCAAACATTTTTTACCGAGTAATGCGTTACCGCCGTAGCCAGAACCGAATGACCAGATTTCACGAGTTTCTGGATAATGCACGATGTATTTATCAGCATTACATGGCCAAACAACGTCTTTTTGACCTTCTTCAAGTGGTGCACCAACAGAGTGTACGCAAGGAACAAATTCACCATCTGTACCTAAAACGTCATAAACTGCTTTACCCATACGCGCCATTTTACGCATGCTAACAGCAACGTAAGGAGAGTCAGTTAATTCGATACCGATGTGGGCAATGTGGCTACCTAGTGGTCCCATAGAGAATGGAACAACATACATGGTACGGCCTTTCATTGAGCCATCAAATAAACCATTTAATTTTTCGCGCATAATTGCTGGGTTTTCCCAGTTATTTGTTGCGCCAGCATCTTCTTTTTTTTCTGAACAGATAAAAGTACGGTCTTCAACACGAGCAACATCTGAAGGGTCAGAGTTCGCTAAATAAGAGCCAGGGTGCTTTTCTTCGTTGAGTTTTTGCATAGTGCCGTTAGCGATCATCAAGTCGATAAGACGTTGATATTCTTCTTCGCTGCCGTCACACCATTCGATTTTTGCTGGTTTGGTTAATTTAGCAATTTCTTCTACCCATGCAATAAGCTTAGGGTGGCGAACGAATTCTGGTGCATTCACTTGGGTCATGTTGATGGCCTTTTAAAATAAGGAAACCAAACACACAGAGATAACAACAAGCGCTAATCGTGAGTGTGTTAAAAATTGGCGCTATTAAACCACAAAGCTTGCTAAAGTTTAAGATGTCTAAACATTGAGCCTGCAATATATTGAAATGGATGATTTAAATTTAAATTTTAAAAAACATGATGTTACTTTTATTTTTACTTCATTATTTTTCTAAAAAATAGTTAAATTTATTTCATTTATTTTTTGAATGTTTATTTAATTCAATATCTTATGGAATAGAGTAAAAGTTCAAAAATGTAACGAGTACAAAGTTCAATAGGTCTTTCCTTTACATAAACGCACTATATTGTGTCTATAAAACCATCAAAATAGAAGAAAAACAGGAATGAAGATATGGCAGAGCATTTAAAGCCGCTTTCAATTCTATATAATGGAAAATCAGGGTTTCATGCACAAAATAAAGAAGGTGTGTATGAGCAAATGATGACTATTTTTACTGATTATGGTTTTGAGATACAAGTTTTTGAATTTACAGAACAAAATTTAGTTGATGAGGCGATGCAGCAAATACTGTTACGTCATCAGCAAGCGACAGATCAGGGTGTTGTGGTTGCAGCGGGTGGGGATGGAACTTTAAATGCTGTTGCAGCTTATTTGATTCATACAAACATTCCTTTAGGTATTTTGCCACTCGGTACATTTAATTATGTTGCCCGAGCATATAATGTTCCGCTAGAGTTGATTGAGGCGGCCAAGGTGATTGCAACGGGGCAGGTTCTGCCAATTCATGTAGCAAAGCTAAACAATCTCATCTATTTAAATAATGCCAGCTTGGGTTTGTATCCTTTATTTATTGAAAAACGTGAATATTATAATCGCTGGTTTGGGCGTTTTAAAATTCATGCTTATACGTCAGCTCTTGATGTTTTATTCAGGCAATATCCCGACCTAAAGCTTGAAGTTGTTGTGGATGGTGAAAAGTATCCAGTCAAAACGCCATTGGTATTTTTTGGGAATAATCCTTTACAACTCAAAGAAATGAATCTTCAAATTGCTCAATGTGCAAAATTAGGTAAATTGGCGGGAATTGTGGTTGCAAAAAGTGGCAAATCAGCTTTATTTAAACTTTTGTTTCAGTTGGTTCGTGGTGAAATTGAGCGTACCCCAGATGTATATAGTTTTAGTGCTGATCATGTGGAAATTTATGCAAAAAAAGCAAAAAGTTTACGTGTTGCAGTAGATGGGGAGCTACATACGGAAACGTTACCTCTGAAGTTAACTGTTGATCAAAATGCTCTAAATTTAATGGTGCCTTATGTTGTTACATCTGTCTGATTTGCATTTCGGAACAGAGCAGCCTGAATGCCTGACGGCAATTGAGTTGTTTTGTCAGCAACATGAAATTGAGGTCATCGCAGTGAGTGGCGACTTGACACAACGCGCGCGACTTTTACAATTTTTAAGATGTAAAAAATTTCTGGAAGGTCTCAAAATTCCTTATTTGGTCGTGCCGGGTAATCACGATATACCGCTGTATCATGTTTGGCATCGAATCATGAGTCCGTTTGCTGGTTATAACGCATTTTTTGGGGAAGCAGAAGGCGTTCTGGAAACCGAACATTATTATCTGATTGGGGTGAATAGTATTCGTCGTCGGCATCATACCAAAGGGCATATTTCGTTAGAGCAAATTCAATATATCGATGAAATTTTAAAACGGGCACCAGCTGATAAATTAAAAATTATAGTGGTTCATCAACCTTTTTATGCGTCTGCGCAGCATCCACATGGTCTAAAAGATTGTCCTGTTCTTGGGAAAATGGCATTACAAATCTGGAGTAAAAATGGGCTTTTTGCTTTATTACATGGGCATTTACATCAAACAGCTGTATATGATTTAAACCAGATTTATCATTTGCATCAACAGCATCCTGTACTTGAAATTCATGCAGGAACATCGACCTCTTTTCGGTTACGTCGTGATCATCCGAATAGTTTTAATGTATTGACCAAAGAAGGAAGGGTTGAACACTATGTATTTGACCGTATTCAACGCCAATTTATTTTGAGTCATTAGTGCTTAAAAAACAATCTATTGATCTGATGTTTTAAAAATTATGCAAAAAAATGATATTTTTTTTAGGGCTTACCCTTGAAGCAAAATTTTCCATCCCCAAAACAATGACATCCTTATAAATTTCTTTATTGATGGCTTTAAGGAATAAAAAGTCATCATTAACCGTGGAAAAACTTAATCTGATGGAGTTTCCTATGAGCAATATTCGTCCATTACATGATCGTGTTGTGATTCGTCGTGTAGAAGAAGAAACCAAAACTGCAGGTGGAATTTTATTACCTGGTTCAGCGGCTGAAAAACCATCTCAAGGTGAAGTGATCGCTGTTGGTAATGGTCAAATTACAGATAATGGCGTTCGTGCATTAGATGTAAAAGTAGGCGATAAAGTATTGTTTGGTACTTATGCAGGTACAACTGTAAAAGTGAATGGCGAAGAGCTATTAATCATGAAAGAGTCTGACATTTTAGCAGTGTTAGAAGGCTAAGCCGAAAGACTTCATTTTTATCAGATCAAGTATTTATTAAAAAATTCGGAGTAAAACATGTCAGCTAAAGATGTAAAATTTGGTGACTCAGCTCGTTCAAAAATGATCGCAGGCGTAAACGTGCTTGCAGATGCTGTAAAAGTAACTTTAGGCCCTAAAGGTCGTAATGTTGTGATCGACCGTTCTTTCGGCGCGCCACACATCACCAAAGATGGTGTAACTGTTGCTAAAGAAATTTCTTTAAAAGACAAATTTGAAAACATGGGTGCACAACTTGTGCGCGAAGTGTCTTCAAAAACTAACGATATCGCAGGTGACGGTACAACAACTGCAACTGTACTTGCTCAGGCAATTTTAAATGAAGGGATCAAATCAGTGACTGCTGGTATGAACCCAATGGATTTAAAACGTGGTATCGATATTGCGGTTAAATCAGTTGTTGAAAGCATTCGCACAACTGCAAAACCTGCTGATGACTTTAAAGCGATTGAACAAGTGGGTTCGATCTCTGCTAACTCTGACCATACTGTGGGTAAATTAATTGCTCAAGCGATGGAAAAAGTAGGTAAAGAAGGTGTAATCACTGTAGAAGAAGGTTCTGGCTTCGAAGATGCTTTAGACGTTGTTGAAGGTATGCAGTTTGACCGTGGTTATATTTCTCCATACTTCGCTAACAAACAAGATACGCTTACTGCTGAACTTGAGAATCCGTTCATTTTGCTTGTTGATAAAAAAATCAGCAACATCCGTGAATTGATTTCGACTTTAGAAGCAGTTGCTAAAACGGGTAAACCACTTCTTATCATCGCTGAAGATGTTGAAGGCGAAGCACTTGCTACACTTGTTGTGAACAACATGCGCGGTATTATTAAAGTATGTGCGGTGAAAGCACCTGGTTTTGGTGACCGCCGTAAAGCAATGCTTCAAGATATCGCGATTTTGACTGGTGCAACTGTTATTTCTGAAGAAGTAGGTATGTCTTTAGAACAGGCTACTCTTCAAGACTTAGGTACAGCACATAAAATCACTGTTTCTAAAGAAAATACTGTGATCGTTGATGGTGCCGGTGATGCTGCTCAAATCGCTGAGCGTGTTCAACAAATCCGTGCACAAATTGAAGAATCTACGTCTGAATATGACAAAGAAAAACTTCAAGAACGTGTTGCTAAATTAGCAGGCGGTGTTGCAGTAATTAAAATTGGTGCTGCAACTGAAGTTGAAATGAAAGAGAAGAAAGATCGTGTAGACGATGCGCTTCATGCAACACGTGCAGCAGTTGAAGAAGGTGTTGTAGCAGGTGGTGGCGTTGCGCTTGTTCGCGCTGTAAATGCTCTTGATGGTCTTAAAGGTATTAATGAAGATCAAACTGCGGGTATCAACATTTTACGTCGTGCCATCGAAGCACCACTTCGTCAAATCGTTGCAAACGCAGGTGATGAGCCTTCTGTTGTGATTAATGCTGTTAAAAATGGTCAAGGTAACTTCGGTTATAACGCTGCGACTGGCGAATATGGCGATATGCTTGAAATGGGTATTCTTGACCCAGCTAAAGTAACGCGTTCAGCACTTGAACATGCGGCATCTGTTGCTGGTTTAATGCTAACAACTGAATGTATGATTACTGAAATTCCAGAAGACAAACCAGCTGCGCCAGACATGGGCGGTATGGGTGGAATGGGCGGCATGATGTAATCCGCTTTGTACTTGAGTAAATTGCTGATATATAAAGATAACATCAAAATATCTTAGTTATTTACTTACCCTATTACTCACAAATCATTGTGTGGTAATAAAGAAGGTCGCATTAATTAATAATGCGGCCTTTTTGTTGAATACTTATAACAACTGAATATACAACTTTAAGGAATCCCCAATATTGATATAGCATGATTTAGGTCACAGTATATTGTGTTAGAAAACGATCATGTTTGCAGTATTGAAAAATATAACATATAGGCACTTATTCTTAGCTCAAGTGATTGCGTTGGTTGGCACAGGGTTGATTACAATTGCATTGGCTTTCTTGGCTTATGATCTTGCAAAAGGTCAGGCTGCTCAGGTGCTTGGGATTGCTTTGGCCATAAAAATGTTGGCTTACATTGGCGTTGCTCCTATTGCTTCGGCATTTGCAGAGAGGCTTCCGCGTAAAAAGGTTTTGGTTTCGTTAGATATTATTCGTGCTTTGATTACGTTATGTCTGCCATTTGTTACGCAAATTTGGCAAATTTATATTCTGATCTTTATTTTGCAATCTGCATCGGCTGCATTTACTCCAACATTCCAAGCAATGATTCCAGATGTTTTACCAGCAGAAAAGGAATATACCAATGCATTGTCCTTATCACGTTTGGCTTATGATTTAGAAAATATTATCAGCCCAATGTTGGCTGGTTTCTTACTGAGTTATATGAGCTACCACAATTTATTTTTAGGTACCGTGATCGGTTTTATTGGTTCAGCACTTTTTGTTGTGAGTGCCAAGTTACCTACTGCGAAAGTTGCAGAGTTTCAAGGTGTATATAGTCGAATCAAAAAAGGCGCAAAAATTTATTTTAATACCCCGCGTTTGAAAGCACTGTTACTTTTAAATCTTGCGATTGCATCGGCTAGTGCTGTGGTTATTGTAAATACAGTTGTGCTGGTTCAATCTACCTTCAGATTAACTGAGCATGCAACCACATGGGCTTTAGGGTTATTTGGTCTGGGTTCTATGCTGTCCGCATTTATTCTTCCAAGAGTGCTTGATCAGTTTAATGATCGTTCAGTGATGCTCAGTGGGGCTGTAATCCTCGTCGTTGGGCTATTTTGTGGCTATTTAATCCCTTCTTATTATTGGCTTTTAGCACTTTGGTTTATTTTAGGGATTGGCTATTCAGTTTCGCAAACTCCGACAGGTCGGTTAATTCGTAAATCTGCATCAAGTGAAAATAGGACTTCTTTGTTTGCAGCACAATTTGCATTTTCTCATGCCTGCTGGTTAGTTACGTATCCTTTAGTTGGTTGGTTAAGTACCCATTTTGGAACATTGTTCACATTTATTCCTATGGCAATGATCGCTTTAGGCGCAATGGTTTTTGCCTATTTTATTTGGCCTGAACAAGATGATTTAGTTTTATTTCATACGCATGATGATTTACCTGTAGGGCATGAACATTTGGTTCAGCATTATCATAATGGGCGGCATGAACATGAATTTATGATTGATGATTATCATCATAAATGGCCAAAGTAATAAATTTAAGCAGATTGATGACCTATTTAAATGCGTTAGTGATGATGAATTTAAATATGAAAATCGCTGAAATTAAAATAAATCAAATTTTGAAAGATGGGCTGTATTTTCTAGAGGAAAAATCACACCAATAATAATGTTTTAATAAAAAAGAGTTGTATATGGGAATATACAACTCTGGAAAAAATAGAATAAAGAATGATTATAAATAACGTGCCCATTTCATTGTCGCAATGGGGGTAGCATTATTATTTGATGTATTTCCTTCAGGAGGAGATGTGCCTGGTGTAAAGTCGGTATGATTATTTAAGCCAGTTAAATCAATATTTGTTGAGCCACCAACTTTTGAGGATTGTTTCGAAGAATTATTTAATGCCGTTGCTGTAATTCCACCAACGATTGTGGTACTTCCACTCGTATTAAATAAATTACCTGCAATGACATTACCATAAACTTTGGCTGATGCACCTAATGTGATATTGCCACCCGTATAATTTGCCGAACATGTATCAACAGAAGTTGGGTCCGTGCAAGAACCAGAAAGTAACGCAATATTGCCTAAACCTAAAGGAATAAGGGTAGAGCTTGAGCTACATAAATTGGTAGGTATTGCATATTGCGTATTACAAACGGCTGAGGCTCCAGCATAGTTTGGCGAATATAAGATAACACTTCCACCATAACTAATATTGCCTGTTGCAAGGATGGCATTAATATAATGTGCACCGAGTGTCATAGACACATTTCCTTTAAACAATATAATACCAGGCGCTATTGCTGGCGAAACGCCTCGAGTATCACTTAATGACCATGTGCCTAAGCTATAACTAATCGGATTATATCCCCAATATGGGTCTGCAACTTTACCTACAGGGTTAGAACAACTATTACCAGATGCACATAAATAGACTTGTGATTGTCCTTGATATGGGTCTGAAGGGTTTTTAGCAAGATAATATTCTCCTGCGGTTATACCACTCACATTTTGGACTTTAACTTTAATATTATTACTGCTATCTACACTAAAAATATAATTTGCAGAAGCTTCATAAGACAGGGCATTAATAACAGGTTTATTTGTCATACTTACTGTTGCAAGCGCACCTGTAGCGGAAAGATTTGTATTGGTGATGACTTTTGATGATTTTTGACAATTGGAAAAACTACTTGCCGCTAGAGATGTAAAATTATTCCACCCAGAACTCACACAAGTAATTGAACCATTGGCAATAGCAGTATTTATTGATGACCAATTATTTAAATTGATATTTGTTTTTGTATTTAAGTTTCTAATATAACCACCATTATTGGCAATTATTCCATCAGCATAAAAATCACCATTTGTTCCCCAAGCATTATTTGTAATATAACCCTTAGCCGATCCAGTTTGTGTAATTGCAGCACTACCTTGTAATTCGATATATCCATTTGCATATACATACGGAATTTGGGTGGCACTGGTTAAAGTTACATTGCCTGTTACATTGAGGGTTTGTATTCCCGTTAAACTCACACCACCCGTTTTAAAGTTCCCATCGACATTGATGACTGATGTATTTGTACCGTTTTGGGTAATATTAATCCCTCCACTTGCATCAAAGTCAGAATAAATATTTGCAACTGTTGTTCCGCTACTTGGTGGGTTGGTTGTATTAGTTCCGGTACTATTGCCATAATCTACATTATAAATAACCTGAACTTTGGACGATGCTCTGGATGCATTACTTTTATTGGTAATGGTCGCTGTGACTTGGTAAACAGTATTTGTGCCAGTGGGTGCTGTAATCTGATTAATATAAGCAACCATCCAGCCACCATTCGACAACGAACCTGTGGTCGTATTTGATCTGGTTAAAGTTAATGTCTTTTGTTCAAGTGATACCAATTGATCTTTATCTAATGTCTGTAAATATTGACGAGTCGCTTCTACACCTGTCCACACACCAGATTGAACATTGGTTAACGCATGATCTGCGATCAGATTATTTTGCGTACTACGCACATAATACGCTGTCCCTAACATAGATGCTGCAAGTGCTAAACCAACAAGCAACACAATGAGTATGGTGGCAAAACCTTGTTGTCCATGACGTTTACTTAAATTTAATTGAGTCATTTTTGTTTTCCTAGGACGATGCCACAATGTTCAGTAAACATATATTCATATTTATGGTTTGATGAGTACTGGTCGTTGCAGAAACTGTAATATTAGGATGCAGTACAGATGGATCAAGATTGCCAGCGCCATAGGGGGTGCAGGCAGTAGAATTTAAGTTAAATATAACCTGTGCCGGATTTGAAGAATCGGCAGAAATATCACTTAATTGTGCTAAAACGCGATCTTGTATCCATGTTAATGTGGTTAAGTTTGCGGATGAGCAATTTGCATCTGTGCTTTTTAATGAGATGAGCTGTCGTGCTCCAGAAACAGCAATATCTGCCAGTCCATAACAATAAGCAGGGCCATTGGCATATTCAGCTTCTCTCCACAGCAATGCTTGTACATTGGTTTGATTTGTACTCGTAATGGCAATATTACCCATAGTCACTTGCGGAATAGTTGAGTTTAAACCAAAGCCTGCATTTTGTATGAGCATCTGTGTTGTAGAAAAGGCCTGCTGTAGTTGCGAGTCATGTGTTGCGGCTTTACGTGAGTCAGCACCCGTATGTACAACGATGCGATATAAAGATAAAACAGCAATGATACAGAGCATTGCAATGAATAAACCAATTAAGAGGTTGATCAGTGTTACACCTTTTTGTGCATTCATTATAGTGTTTCCCCAACGATTAAATCGCCACCTAATAACGGGCTACTCACTGTAAATTTAATGGGTTGCTGTATTGAGATTGTGGCATTGGCATTATTATTGGTTGGACTATTTATCGTGACATCAAATGAAGGGCATGTGGTGGTAATCGTTAAAGCTGTGGTGTCATTTGGTAAAGTAATGTTAGGACTTTCTGAACCATTACACCATTTCGTTTTTTGATCAGGGGTAGCTGTTTGTAGCTGGGCACGTAAGGCATTGACCACAACATATTGTAAATTTGTTTGTTTTTGGCTAGTCAGCACACGGCCCATACCATAGGAAATACCCAAAATAATAATAGTGGATAGAAGAACAGCAATGATGGCTTCAAGCATGCCTACACCGTGTTGATATCGGCTAATTAAATGTTGGCGTTTCATTTAATCCTCCATTGCTCATCTTGAGACCAAGACTCGTTGAACAGTTTGTTGACCCACTAATATTTTGTGTTGCTCCATCAATCAGTTGGGCGCGGTCATCAAATGCGAGACAGGTAAATGCGCTGTCATCTAACTGTTTAATAGTTACTGTATTGGCAAGTTGATAACTGAAAACAACGGGTGTTAAACAGCTTGCAGCCCCACTTGATGTCGCTTGGTGAATCGTAAGTTGTTGGGTTGTGCTATTCCAGCAGAGTTGACTTGTGACAGTGCCTTGCCATTGGTCTATGGCAAATTCATTGCGTAAAGCTTCAGCTCGTGCCCGATCAATGGCGCTTTGTAATGACCAAACAGCTTTATCTAGCTCAGCCTGTTTAGACCATTGTGTTGTTAAGGCTGTTCCCATAACAACTAAGATTGCCAGAATCGCAATAGTGACCATTAATTCAATTAAGCTAATGCCTCTTTGAACATAATGACCTACCACGAGCTAACTCCAGGACAGTTGGTGATTGTTCGGACATTTGCTTGTGTAATATTGAATGTACAGCCTGTTAGATCTCCTGTTCCTTCGGCTTGTAACGTATATGAGGTTGCTGTTGCAACCGTTGTTTTAAAGTTAAAGACATTTTCACTGGCATGCCATGTTGGAAATGCTGTTGAAATATCCGCAGTCGCATTATATGTAGTTGTTGGATAACTTAAATTACGTTGATAATAATTTTCAAAGACAAGGCTTAAGGCAATTAAATCGGATTGGGCTGCTTTAATATGTGCTTTTTTTACATAATTACTATAACTAGGAACAGAAATTGCAGTTAAGATTGCAAGAATTACAACCGTGATCATTAACTCAATTAATGTAAACCCTTGGGAGAATTGGCTTTTCATTATTTTGCCTAATGGTAAAAAAGATATTGTACCAAATTATTTTGTAAATAATAAATATTATTCTAGGGTAACTTACAACTTAAGTTGGATTAACTATAATAAATAATATAGTCTAAAATTTTTATTCTCAAAATAGAACAACTCTTTTATTTTAAATAAATTTATTATGATATTTTTTCTAGTATA
>NZ_JBCNKN010000001.1:0-402039 GCF_039596015.1 Acinetobacter sp. | reverse complement strand
ATCTTTGGGCACGAGGCTATCGAGTGTCACCATCTCAATTTCTTGTTGGGTCGAGTTAGATTTCAGCATCTTTCCATTATAGAAAAAGGTTGTCCTTGTGGGAACAACCTTTGTCAGCAGTCTGAAATGGGAGCGTAAGCTTCCATTTTTTGTTTTAGGAGAGAAATAAAGAATAATAACAATCAAAAGTTGGTGAAATGATTAAAATATACAAAATAATAGATTGTTATCGATTACTATCATTACATTTATTGTGTTGAAACAGCACTATATAAATTGAAAAGCAATTGCAAACTGTATTGATTAAAGTTGAATAAATAAGGTGCATCATATTGGCTTTAGGCATTCTTTATAATACAAAAAGAGAGTTTTTCATGTGTTGTTATATGCTTAATTTTAATTATATTTTTAGGGCGAAATGAGATATGTTCTCTGAAATAGCAATACTTTGGGATCAAGGTGCGAATTGGCTCGGTAGTCATGCAATTTTACCAGTGCTCAATTTTTTACATATTACAAAATACACCGATACACCAACAGAAATTGCAGCAACCTTAATGATTGGTTTGTTACAGCTATTGATTATTGGTGGCTTATTTCGCCCATTAGAGAATTTAATTCCTGCTGAAAAGTGGGCAGATCGTCGTTATGCCCGTATCGATTTTCATCTAACTTGGCTGATGTTGGTCGGTTTATTCCCATTATTTGCCTTTTTGATCATGACGCCCATTGTGAATTATGTTGGTGGTGTTTCACCAGCACAGGGTGATGAGCCTGTCTGGAGTATGCGTAGCCAGTTTCCTTGGTTGCAAGCACATCCATGGGCGTTTTTTATCCTTTATTATTTAAGTTACGATTTGGTGTATTACTGGATGCACCGTATTCAGCACGTTATCCCGTGGTGGTGGGCAATGCATAGCTTTCACCATAGTCAACGCCAGATGAGCTGTTGGACCAATGACCGTACTAATTATCTAGATGGGATGGGGCAATCGTTTGTATTAGCAGGTGTTGGGATATTCTGGGGGGTATCAGGTGAAGAGTTTGTCTGGTTAATGCTACTTGGCGAACTGGTACAGAACTTTTCGCATGCCAATGTGCGGATTGGTTTTGGTCCAGTGTTCGGTAAAATTTTTGTGAGTCCAGAATTTCATCGTTTACATCACATGGATTTTGTCCCTGAACGTCCGACACTACATAATTGTAATTTTGGGCAGGTCTTTGCCATTTGGGATGTTATTTTTAAAACCGCTTTATATAACGAGCCTGTACATCCAACGGGGGTAACGGGTGATAAAATGGTGGATATCGATAATAATCAAGGCATTATTGGAGTACAGGTCGAATCTCTAAAACGCTTTTGGGGGAGTGTCACTTGTTTGGATGGTTGGCGAATTGGCGGTGTCGTATTTAGTAAAAACTATCGACCTATCCATATGAAAAAGCCTGTAAATGGTCAGAAGCAAGCATTTAAACCTCATGTTCGAACTGATGCACCGATACCTATTCATCCGTTATCTCAGGAACAAAAAATACAACCATTGCAGGAAGTAAAAAATGAAAATGAATGTTAAAACGGTGATTGCTGTATTAAATCGTAGGTTGAAAAATCATTTTAAACTTGAGAAACAATAATGCACTCAAGCTATTTTAGAATATGCGTTTCATATCTTGAATTTATCTAAAGTAGTTTCATTTACAGCTGCTATGAATTGTCCTTCTGAAGCGCTGATGAAACGATTAGGAATGATTAAAGTAGGCGTTTAACCATCAATATAGAATTGGAATTTATCTAAATTTTTAATTTACTTAATAATAACTTTAAGTTTTGGATTTCATTTTCATCTAAAAGTGAAAAAATTGAATCTATAGTCTGTTTAACAGTTGTTGTTGCATTGTCCAAAAGTGTTCTGCCACTTTGAGTCAGAACAACAAAACTTTGTCTCGCATCACGAGGATTTGTTGCTTTTTCGATTAAACCAATTTTTTCCATAGGTTGTAGAACACGTGTAATGCCAGAGGCAGTTAGCGCAACTTTATTCGCTAAAGAAATTCGGTTTAACCCTACGTCTAGAGCAAAACTGAGGTGATGCATTAAGATAAATTCGGTTAGATTTATGCCGTGAACACTGAGTGCCAAATCTATCTTTTTGCTGAGTAGAGATCCAACTAAATGTTGATCGAGTATCAAATCAATCTTATTCATATCCAGAAATTCTTAAATTTATTTATTGTATAATACTTGAGTATTCAATTAAATTACAAGTTAAATTTTGATCTAAATAATATCTTCATAAAAATGACGGTTGGTTGGGCTTAATAAATTAAGCTGAATTTTTTTCAATAAACTACAGTGTTGTAAGTCGTTCATGTAGAATGTCCGCCTTTCTTGAATTAAGCGATGAGTAAACCTATGTCAGCACTCGATCTTTTTGCTATCGGCAATGCCATTATTGACCAAGAGTTTCAGGTGTCAGATACATTTCTGACAGAACAGAACTTGCAAAAAGGCACAATGCAATTGACAGATGGTGATACTCAGGCACAGTTATATAGTAACTTGCGTGATACACAATTGTATAAAGGTCAGGCAAGTGGTGGTTCTGCGGCCAATACAACGGTGGCATTTGCTGCGTTGGGTGGACGTGCATTTTATGGTTGCCGAGTTGGACAGGGCGAATCAGGTCAATTTTACCTAGATGGTTTAAACGATGTTGGAATTCGTACTGCCGAGCAATCTATTTGTGATGGCGTAACAGGGACATGTATGGTACTGATTACACCTGATACAGAACGTACCATGCATACTTATTTGGGTACAACGGCTGATTTATCCGTAAATGAAATTGATTATACGGCACTCACTCAAGCAAAATGGTTGTATATCGAAGGGTATTTATCGACCAGTGATAGCGCACGTCAAGCGGTGTTAAAAGCGCGTGAAGTGGCAAAACAACATCAGATTCAGGTTGCAGTGTCATTATCTGACCCAGCAATGGTGCAATATGCACGTACAGGCTTAGAAGAAATGCTTGCTGAAGGAGTTGATTTACTGTTCTGTAATGAACAAGAAGCCTTAATGTTTACAGGAAAAGACAGTATTGATGAAGCAGTTACGCAGTTATTAGTGCAAAATAAAACAGTGGTGATTACACTTGGGGCGAAAGGTGCCTTGGTTGCCACACATGCAGAAAAAATTTATGTAGAAGGTCGTAAAGTGAATGCAGTAGATACCAATGGCGCTGGCGATGCGTTTGCAGGTGCATTCCTTTATGCCATCAAAAAAGGTTTTGATTTGGAACAAGCTGCCGAATTAGCGATTTTAATTTCAAGTGAGGTTGTTGCACAGTTTGGCCCTCGTTTGAGTATTGATAAATATGCTAAACTACTCAAAACAATGGAAATGGATCTTGCATAATGTACAAAATTTGTATGACAGAAGATGTACCTGAGCGTGAAGCGCGCTCATTTGAGTTGCCAGATGGCGAAAATATTTTCGTCACACAACGCGATGGTATGTTTTTCGCATATAAAAATATATGTCCTCATTTACAAGTTGAACTTGAGTTTTTAGAAAACCAGTTTTTAGATCAGGATCAGGAATATATCGAATGTTCAACACATGGTGCTTTATTTACCGTTGAAACAGGCGAGTGTGTTGCTGGACCTTGTACTGGGGAATTTCTACAAAAATTAGCGATAAGTGTGCATTCCGATGGTGGAATTTATCTTTCCTAATCTTGTGCCATTGCACAACTTTCTTACACATACCGAGTTGTTACCATTTCATTTGAGTGTGGTAACACTTGTTGTGCTTAGTATTATTGAAACGATTGGTTTCTACTTCGGTGTGCGTCCATTCTCTTTTTTACGCAACTTTGTGCCACGAGGATGGGCTGCACCGTTATTACAAATCAAATTTTCTAAAATTTTGATTGTGATTTTTTTCCTGATTAACTTTAGTTTTGCAGGCTATTTCTTACAGTTTTTCTTCTTTTCTTATCAGCAAAAATTCGCCTCTGTGGCTTATTTACTTTTACCTGCGTTGGTCATTGCCTTATTTTTTACGGTGTTCATGATTCATTGTCTAGATCAGGTGATTAAGCCCAAGTTTGAAAGCCGTCAACTGAACTTGCTTGGGCGTTTAGCAACCATTAGCAGTGGGAATGCTCGACCAGAAAGCACCGCTCAGGCACGTGTACGTGATGAATACGGACAATTACACTATGTGCAGGTGCGTTCTGAATTTGGTGAAATTTCACTTCATTCGCAAATCGTACTTATCCGAATGAGAGATTCATATTACATTGCTAAAAAAATTGTGGAATCAAATCATTTGCTTGAAGAAAATTTATTTGAAATTCAGAACAATAAATTGAATGATGACACTTTAGAAAAAGAATAATCTACCCATCGAATAGAACATTTATATTTAGGATTAAGAGTCTGATTTATCTTTATGTTGATGTTCAAGCATGGTTTGAATAAGCTTAATCTTGGCTTTGTCTTTAAGCTTCTTTTTGATGTATAGCACCAAGGCAAAACAGGTGGTTGCAAGGGTTAAAAATAGGCTATTCATATAGCTCATAATTGAACTAACATAACCAATGGTTGTTAATCGATTCATCATCTTCAAAACTTGTGGGCTGCTTTCAACCCCTGTAATTGCCCAACTGCATAAATGTTCACAGTTATTCATAATTAAATGATATTGATTTTCATGAATACGCGAACGCATTCGACGAACAACCGTCCGACCTTTATATTTGGGTTGATCATAATGTCGAATAGAAATAGTCTTGCCATGAGAAAACTGTTTTAAATTTGTGATTTCAATAGGTTTTTTCTTGAAGAAATGCGCGAGACCAGAATAATGGATAACACGACCACGACCAGCATAGATACCATGGTGAGTATAGCCAAGGTGTTTAACAATTAAATGTGCCCCAAGAGGGAAAGAAGATGGCTTAGATAATCTTTTATTCACAATAATTCAGTCGTTGAAGAGCGTTTGATGAAGTACAAGATGACCGTATTTTACCATTAGTTTAGGTAATGTCATCTTGAAAAGGGCAATACATTTAAGGTTTAGACAGTAAAGAGACTTATGGTCAATATATTATGACAATGTTTGTTACGTTCGTTCTATTTTTAACATAAATCATAAAAAATTCTTGGTGAATCGTTTTATAGGGGATTGGCAGTTTTTAAAGCTGATATTTTAAATGAGAGTCTGATACCGAGCATACGGTTACACTACCAAATCACTCAAGTTTTACGTGAAAATCATGAATATACCGCTATAATGCAAATATGAAAATTAATGAAGATTTTATAGGAGATCACATGACTGTAGATGTCACTGAAACTATTTCTCAAACTGTCCATCCTGCGTTTCAGTTGTTACGTCAACACCATGTTGAAGCTTTAGATATCCATGTCTATGAATACAAGCATAAAGTAACGGAAGCTGTACATTACCATCTGGCAAGTGATAATGATGAAAATGTATTCCTTGTCGCATTCCGTACTCAACCGATGGATTCAAAGGGAGAGGCACATATTCTTGAGCATACGGTACTGTGTGGTTCTGAAAAATATCCTGTACGTGACCCGTTTTTCTTAATGATTCGCCGTTCATTAAATACATTTATGAATGCCTTTACTGCGGCAGACTGGACGGCTTATCCTTTTGCAACACAAAATAAAAAAGATTTTCAAAACTTATTATCGGTTTATTTAGATGCAGTTTTTGCCGCAAACTTAAATCCATTAGATTTTGCACAAGAAGGTATTCGTGTTGAATTGGATGAAAACAATAAACCTGTTTTCAAAGGTGTGGTATTTAATGAAATGAAAGGAGCAATGAGTTCTCCTTCAGATCAGCTTTATCACCAACTGGCACATCATTTATTTCCAAAAACGACTTATCATTATAACTCTGGTGGCGACCCTAAAGACATTCCAGATTTAAGCTACGAAGCCTTATGTGCGTTCTATCAGTCGCATTATCATCCAAGTAACGCTATTTTTATGAGTTTTGGTAATCAATCTGTCTATGACTTACAAGAGCAGATTGAAACACAGGCGTTACATAAATTTGAAAAAGGCACAACCTTATATTCAACGCATGAACAACGTCTGACACAACCTGCTGCATTTACAGAAAGTTATGCTGTAGATGGCGATGATTTGAAAAATAAAACCTACCATGTTCTGTCTTGGTTATTGCCAGAGTCAAGCGATATCAAATTGCGTTTAGGCATGCGTTTGGTGGAAGGTGTGCTGTTAGAAAACTCGGCTTCACCTTTGCGTCATTACCTTGAAACATGTGGCTATGCTGATGCAACGGGTCCATTCATGGGCGTAGACGATAGTAATTTTGAAATGACTTTCTTCTGTGCGGTTCAAGGTTCAGAACCTGAATATGCAGAAACCTTTAAAACAGGCGTTTTAAATATTCTGACAGAGGTTGCATCCAAACCGATCGATCAGGATGTGATTGAATCGATTCTGCATCAAATTGAATTACATCAGCGTGAAATTGGTGGAGATGGTTCGCCATACGGGTTAAGCGTTATTCTAAATGGCTTAGGTAGCGTTATTCATCATAGTGACCCGATTGCTGTTTGGGATATTGACCATGCGATTGCAGTTGTAAAAGAAGAGCTTAAAGACCCAATGTGGTTGTCTAAGCTCATTCAGACCTATTTGTTGGATAATCAGCACCGTGTACAGCTAACGCTTGCTCCAGATGCAAATAAGTCAGCACAAGATCAGGCCACTGAACAAGCGCGTTTGGATGCGCTAGATGCAACTTTAACTGAAGAAGACCGTGCAGAGATTCAAAAGAATACAGATGCATTAAAAGAACGTCAGGAAACACCTGATGACTTAGAGGTGTTGCCAAAAGTTGGTTTGGATGATATTCCAGCCGAACTACAAATTGTAAAAGGGCAATTGCGTGAAATTATTAGTAATGGTTTAGATATGCCATTACACCTTTATCATGCAGGTACAAATGGTTTGTACTATCAGCAAGTTTTGATTGCAATTCCTGATGAAATTGTACATTCGCCGTACTTTAACTTGTTGGCTGTGCTGATGGGTGAAGTGGGTGCTGGCGAGCATGACTATTTGAGCTTCCAGCAAATCCAAACCGCTGTGAGTGGTGGTTTAGGCATGGGGGCATCTTTGCGTAGTGATGTGTCCGATAAACAAAAAATTAGTGCGTGGTTAACTCTCACCACCAAATCACTTGCAGACCGTTTTGATGCCATTGCCTTGTTGAAAATGGCATTTGAACAACTCCGTTTTGATGAAAAATCACGTATTTTAGAGTTATTACAACAACGTAAAACACGTTGGCAGTCTCGTTTGTCAGGTTCTGGACATAGTTATGCCATGCAAGCTGCTTCACGTAACATGAGTGGTTTGGCACAACGCGATTATCTAAATACAGGTTTAGGTGCATTAAACTGGTTGGGTGATTTGATTTCACGGATTGAACAAGATGAAGCAGAATATGCGGCATTTATTCAAGAGCTACAAAATATTCATCAAATCTTACTTCGGGCGCCAAAACAATTTTTGTTAGTTTGTGAAGAACATCATAGTGAGACGCTGACTGAACAGGTTCAGCAGGTCTGGGATAAAGTTGCAGTTCAAAAAGGTTCAGTTGAATTACAAGATTTGTCACGTGCATCAACTAATCAAGATCTGGCATGGTTGATTCAAACCAATGTTCAATTCTGTGCATCGGCATATCCTGCGGTGGAAGTAACGCATCCTGATGCTGCACCTTTAATGGTATTGGCTGCGTATTTGCGAAATGGATTCTTACACAGTGCTATTCGTGAAAAAGGTGGTGCTTATGGTGGTGGCGCAAATTACGATGGTAACGCATGTTCTTTCCGTTTCTTTAGTTATCGTGACCCACGTTTAACAGAAACCTTTGCAGATTTTGAAGCAAGCTTACAGTGGCTTATAACCTCTGAACACCAACCCCATCAGCTTGAAGAAGCAATTTTAGGACTGATTGCAGGTATGGATAAACCAGGTTCTCCTGCGGGTGAGGCTATTACAGCGTGTTATGCACTGTTACATCAACGTACACCACAGTTTAGAAATGAAATGCGTTCTCGAATTTTGGCGGTGACAGTTGACGATATTCAACGTGTTGCACAGCAATATTTAATCTCGGTTCAGCCTGTGAAAGCCGTTGTAGCGCCATTTGCTAAGCATGAACAGTTAGAACAACTCGGTTTTGAAATTCAACAAGTAAATTAATCGGAGATTGCACCTATGCAGTTCAAAACATTTGAACGCAATGGTCTGGCGCTAGTATTACTGCCTTTGGTGGGCAGTATGCTTTCATCTGCTACTTTTGCTGCGGACACAGCCACTGAAACAGCAAGTTTTCACCCAACCAGTGCCGAAGCCTGTTCTGGCATTTTAAGTGATGCAGACCGTTTAGTGTGTTATGACAGTTACTTTAAGCAAAAACAGGATAATCTATCTGACGGCCTGACAGCCGCAGCCAAGACGGTTGAACCACCCAAAGTGGTTAGCGCACCGTTACAGGCTTCAGAACGTCAGAACACCGCTTCAGATGATCGAAGTTTGAAAGCGAAGCTGGCACGTTCATTGCACTTTATCTATTCGGATGATGTAACGCCAATGAGTGCCAATAGCTCGCTATTAGACAGTCGTTGGGAGTTATCACCGCAAAGTAAATTGGGAACATGGAATATTCGGGCTTATAAACCTGTATATGCGTTACCTGTTTTCTGGACCAGTAATCGTAATGAATTGCCGAGTAGTCCAAATTCTGTTAATACAGTGACGGTGCGACAAAATCTTAACTTTACCGAGTCTAAATTCCAGCTTTCGTTAAAAACCAAGGCTTGGGAAAATATTTTTGGGGACAATGGTGATCTTTGGTTAGCCTATACACAGTCATCACGTTGGCAAGTGTATAACTCAGAGGAATCACGCCCGTTCCGTGAGACCAACTATGAACCCGAAGCGAGCCTGATTTTCCGTACCAACTATAACCTGTTGGGTTTAGATGGTCGTTTATTGGGGGTCACCTTTAACCATCAATCAAATGGTAAGGCAGATCCATTTTCACGTAGCTGGAACAGGGTAATGCTGAACCTCGGTTTAGAGCGTGGCAATTTTGCCGTGATGATTCGTCCATGGTATCGAATTCCAGAAGCAGCGGCGGATGATAACAACCCTGATATTGAAAACTATGTGGGTCGTGCAGATGTAACAGCATTTTATAAATGGCATGACCATAATTTTTCATTGATGCTACGACATTCACTCAGAACAGGCGATGCTTCACATGGTGCAGCACAATTTGACTGGACATTCCCGATTAAAGGAAAGTTGCGCGGTCAGATTCAATATTTTAGCGGTTATGGTGAAAGCCTGATCGATTATAACCATCGTGCTAACTATATTGGTGTAGGTGTGTCGTTGATGGATTGGTTCTAAGTTTGCTATAGCACTCTAAAAAATACCTAAAAACCACGTTTCGGCGTGGTTTTTTATTGCTTTCATAATATGAATAGATCAAAGTGTAATAAATTAATTTTATGAATAATAATTATAATCATTCTCATTTTATTTATGTGCCTTTTATGTAATTATAGTAAAGTTTTGTATGCAATAATTAAAAACGGATTCAATATGAATGCTACAGCTCAAGTTTTTGCGATGCGTTTGAAGCGCAACCTATTATTTCTCTCTTGTTTGTCAGTCATAGCATCGGTATATGCTGATAATGAACCAATCCAGCTACCATCAATTCAAGTTAAAGCGAAGCAGCGACAAGATTTAGCTGAACAGACCAGTCGGGCATCGTCTGCAACCAAAATAGATATGCCGTTAAAAGATGTACCACAAACCGTGAATGTCATTCCTGTTGAAGTATTGCGAGATCAAGGTGTGACGTCTTTACAAGGGGCTTTACAAAATGTGGCGGGTATTGGTTTTAATACGGGCGATGCACGAAGCGACCAAATTTCGATACGTGGTTTTAACGCTATTTTTGATAATTATGTCGATGGTTTACGCGATGATGCGATGTATTACCGAGATTTATCGAATACAGAACGGATAGAAGTCTTAAAAGGCCCTGCATCGGTATTGTATGGACGAGGTTCGGCAGGTGGTATTGTCAATCGGATCACCAAAAAACCATTAGATGATGTTTTGCGTGAAGTCTCTCTTTCTGGCAGTACGATTGGACAACGCCGTACCGAAATTGATGTGAATCAGCCGATTAGCCCAAATGTTAAATTACGAGTGACAGGTGCAGTAGAGGACTCAAAAGGATATCGTGATCAGGCGTTTTTAAAGCGTCAGGTAATTTCGCCATCGTTGCTATGGGATATTTCTGATCACACACAGTTATTATTACAAGCAGATTATTTACATGACGACCGTTTGGCTGATCAGGGTGTACCTGTGAATCCTGCGACGCATAAAGCGTTAGAGGTCGGTCGTAAACAGTTTTTGGGGGCAGCCAATGCAAAGGATGTTGGCGATAGCGATACAGAGATTAGCAGTCAGACCATCACATTAGATCATCAATTTGATAATGATTGGAAATATCATGGTGTTATTCATGCTTACCACGATTCTTTAGATCGCCAATATGCCAATGCTTCTTATAATGCCAATACACAGATGATTAATCTGACCCAAGTTCGGCGTATCCGTAAGGAAAAGGGACAATCGACGTCTCAAGAGGTATCCGGCACATTCAAAACTGGAGAAATAGAACATCAGGGTTTAGTGGGTGTAGAACTCAGTCATCAAGATAAACAAGAATTATTGTTCGCCTCACCTGCGGCATATAGCACATCGATTCATCATATTGTTTTGCCTGAGTGGGCGCCCATTAATACAGCAAAGGCCAGAGCCGTTAATGAAAATGATAACACCACAACAGGCATTTATTTACAGGACTTAATGACGCTTTCTCCACAATTTAAAATGCTATTGGGGGTACGTTATGATGACCTGAATCAGAAACGATCTGTTTTAACCGTGAATACAGGTGCGATCATACGATATAACCGTCAGGATGATACATTTTCCCCACGTGTGGGGTTGGTGTACCAACCACAAAAAAATCTTTCTTTATACGCCTCTTATAATCAATCTTTTCAGCCTTTGACAGATAGTTTGGTGGTCTATAATAATTTGTCTGCTTTAGCGCCAACCAAAACGGAAAGCTATGAAGTGGGGGCAAAATGGGATGTTACGCCAGATTATAATTTGACTTTATCAATATTTAATACCACACAAAATAATATTTTACAGGCTGACCCAACCGACAGTACTCGCGCATTGCTAGCGGGTGAGCAACAAACCAAAGGTGTGGAATTGAGTGGTGTCGGTCAATTAACAACACGATTATCACTTTTGGCGGGCTATGCTTATTTAGATGGTCAAATGAAAAAATCGGTTTTAGCGACTGTACCGAAAGGGGCAAATGCGCCATTAACCCCGAAGCATGCTGCTAACTTTTGGTTAAAGTATCAATTGGATGATGCTTGGTTTGTTGCAGTAGGTGGTCGTGCGCAAACTCGCCAATACGCTTCACCTGATAATCAATTGGTATTGGCTGGTTATGCGGTCATGAATGCGGCAGGGGGCTATCATACACAGCGTTATGATGTAAATCTAAACCTGAACAACCTGTTCAATACCCATTATTATGCCTCGGCAAATGGTTCGTCTAATACAGGCGTCTTGGCAGGCGACCCACTGAATGCGCAACTAAGTTTACGTTATCGGTTTTAAGTTTAGAAAACCACGTTTTGGCGTGGTTTTGGTTTATCCAACCTGAATATCGGTCATTGGGTGTTTGACGCGGCTTTTCTTTGGTGTTGCAATTAAATAGGCGAGAGTCAAAGGCCCTAACCGACCTGCATACATCAGTAATGTTAGTAATAATAAACTTGGCATATTGAGTTTATCTGTCACACCATGAGAAAGCCCAACTGTACAGGCAGCAGACACAACCTCAAAAAGTAGGTCGATAAATGATTTATGCGGTTCAAAAAGCAAAATGGCAAATAACCCGATAAAGATAAGAAAGCAGGTGATGATAGTCACTGCAAGTGCTTTAAACGCCGTTTCATATGGAATGGCATAATTTAAAATCTTAATTTCATCATTGCGCCTTAAAAAAGTAATGACACTAAACACTAGCACAATAAATGTTCCAATCTTAATACCACCTGCCGTACTCAGTGAACCACCGCCAATAAACATAAGAAATATAGTGAGTAAGGTTGAAGCATGGTTCATTTGAGAAATATCCAGTGTATTAAAACCCGATGAACGAGGTACAGTGGCATGAATCCACGCATTGAGAGCTTGGTCTTGCCACGGCATAGAACCAAGAGTATTTGGATTATGTGCTTCAAGTAGCCAAATTAAAATAAATGCACTTATGTTGAGAACCGTCATGGTCATTAAAACCAGTTTGCTGTTGGTACTTAGACGTTTCCAGCCGCGCGTTTCTTTTAAATCCATGAGCACCAAAAAGCCAAGCCCACCTGTAATGTATAACCCACTAATGGTTAGGCAAATCGAAAGATCTCGATGAAAGTCGATTAATCCATGAGGGGTTAATGCAAAACCTGCATTGTTAAAGGCAGAGATACTATAAAAAAGTGCAAAATGCAGAGCTGTTCCAAAGCTAAACTTTTCAGACCAAAGAATTGTTAAAATAATCGTCCCTAATGCTTCAAAAAATAAAGTATAGGTAAATACATTCTTGGCGATGAGTGTGGCTTTGCTCAGACTGGTTTGTCCAAGCGTATTTTGTACCATCAATTGTTCTTTTAAGCCAAGGTTTGGAGATAAACTGAGTGCAGCCAAAACAGCAAAAGTTGTAAAGCCCAAACCGCCAATCTGAATTAAAGAAAGCAATACGACTTGACCAAAAGGAGTCAGTGTCTGACCAATAGGGATGACAGATAAACCTGTAATCGTGACAGCAGATGTTGCTGTGAAAAAAGCATTTAACCAGCTTAAATCCCCTATGTGTGAAATCGGTAGTTTCAGCAGACAGGTTCCAATAACAATAAAACTCAGAAATCCTAAAGCCAATATTTTTGGCGGGCTGAGGTTAACCGTTTTTTTGGGTTTAGGAAGATGAAGTCGTTTCATATTCTATTGAAAACTCGAAGATAGTTTTTGTAGGTCATGCTGTCGTCCTTCAACAATAAGAATGTCGTTGGGTTCTAGGGTAAAATCTTCTGAAATGGTGTAAAAAATATGTTTGTCACGCTGGACGAGAATAATCCTGATTTCTTCCGTATATTTTCCCATAAGACCATGTAAATTGACGCCTTTCATTTTTTCATGGATGATGACTTTTACAATAAAATGATCATTTGCCAAAGCCATATAACGACTGACCATTGGGTAACTCAAGGTTTGGGCAATGCGGATTCCCATGTCTTCTTCAGGGTGAATGATCTTTTCTACCCCTAGATGGGCAAGAATGGTATGGTGTGATTTGGTTTTGGCCTTTACCCAAACTTGGTGAATGCCTAAGTTTTTTAAATTCAGCACACACAAGATACTGGCTTCAATATCTTCACCAATTGCAACAATCGCCGCTTCCGATTTTTGGACATTGAGTTCTTCTAAGACTTTTTCATCTGTTGCGTCAGCAATCACCGCGTGGGTAACACGGTCAGCAACATCTTCGATATTTCGTTGATTGGTGTCTATTCCAATGACGTCATGCCCGAGTCGTGTCAACTCTAAAGCAATGGTTTGCCCAAAACTACCTAAGCCGATGACAGTAAAAATTGCCATAATGATCCTTTTTGTTGGAAATAATTGATCATGCAGAAATATCTTAATTTATTGTAAAGTGAAAGAATAGTGAAAGGAATATCGAAAGATAAATACATTACAAAATAAACAACTGATATTTTTATGATTTAGTGTATATAAATAGATGACAGTATTTCACTTCAATTTTGACTATTTTTTCCATAAAAAATGCAGCCGTATTTTTAGGGCTGCATTTTAAGAAGCTTAAATCATAAATTTAATTTTTCAAAATTATATATTTATGAAACGTTATTTATGATGCCGAGGATATGCCAGCCCAGCTTTTTGTGCCCTGATTTTGAGTGAGCTCATCAAAATACCTAGACAAATAAAGGTTGCACCAATGATGATATTTATCGTTAAAGGTTCATGCCATATCAGTGCGCCAAAGAACAAGCTTAAGATTGGAATACACATAATCGAGATGGATGCAACAAAGGTATCAACCTGACTCACAATCCAGTTCCACAATGCAAAAGCGAAGCCTGTCCCGATCACCGCAATATAGAAGAGTACCAAATCATTTGAAGGGTTTAACCAAACATTAAGGTTTACAGGTTCAAACGGTAGGGTACAAAGCAACATTACTGTTCCACCCATCAAAAATTGCCAGATTGTCAGTTTAATTTTGTCATAGCTGGCAAAATACTTTTTGATGTAAATCGTTGACATTGCCCAAAATAATCCAGACCCGATTAACAATACCTGTCCAATCAAAGATACATTAAAACCAAGATGGTGCAGTTGCGGCCAAAGTATTGAGATGAGCCCGAGAGTCCCTAAAATCAAACCAAATATTTTTTGTCGATTTAAATGTTCATTCAAGAAATAATGCGCCAAGATTCCAATAAAGATAGGCATGGTAAAAACCAATACCGCAGATAAACCAGAATCGACAAACTGCATTGCAAATGTTTGTGTGGCGTAGAAGCCAAAACACACAAGAACACTGAGCATCATTAAGTGTAACCACTCGCCATGTTGCGGCATGATAGATTTTTTCATGATGCGCTGAACAAACATTAAAGTGATTGCTGCCAAGATGAGTCGCATAGAAATGAATAGAAAAGGTGGGTAGATTTGCAGGCTATGTTTGACCAAGCCCCACAGAGACCCCCAGATTAGACATAGCAATACGATGGCACTGATAACTCTAACATTCACGGAGTGTACTCAATTGATAGGAAGTGAGCTTATTTTACAAAATAAATAACATCATAAATAATGTTATGTTTTAATGTACTCATCATTTTTTTTAATACCTGTTGATTGGTTTTCCAGACAAAATTTGAATTAAGTAAAGGTCGTGTTATGAATATCGATATTAATGATATCCGTTCCTTCATTACGGTTGCGGAGTTAAAAAGTATTACGGCTGCGGCACACAAATTGAATTATTTACAGTCCAATATGACAGCAAAAATAAAGAAAATAGAAAATCATTATAAAAAACAGCTTTTTATTAGAAAGCCAAAAGGTGTTGACCTGACCGAAACGGGTATGCATTTGTATACGCAATATAAAAAAATGATGTTCACTTGGGAAGAAACTGAAAATAAAATCTATCAACAGGAAAATTATTTACGTTTTGGAACCAATACCAGTCTAGGCGGAATGTGTTTTTATTCACCTTTTCAACAGCTTTATGCTGCGTATCCCGATCTTTCTGTGACCATGAAAACAGGAACAACAAGTTATATTGAAGATGAAATTTTAAAAGGGCACTTAGATATTGGCTATGTTTTGGGCTATCCCACTCAAAAAAATATTCAATATATTCAAAAAGCAGAGGATGAGCTGGTCATCATTGGTAAAAATTTGATGAATCATCACAATCTGAAAGACAGTCTTTGTCATCAAAATATTTTATTGGCATCAGAAGAATGCTGTTATGCCTCAACCCTAGATCATATTTATACAGAGTATCAGATCCCTAAAGGCGAATTAACACATATTTATGACCATGAAGCATTGGTGCAATTTACTCAACTGGGCATGGGAATCTCAATGATTGCAAGATCGCTCATCTCAAAATTTAATATTCAGTACTATAGAGAAACACCGGCAGAATACCGAAAGATAGGTTTATACCTGATCGCACGGAGTGAACATGTATTTACGTCGATTGAAAAACAATTTATTGGTTTGAGTGATTCGCTTGGAAAAGATCTAATCGTTTAAACAGCATATTTATAGAATAAGTATTCAACTTCTAAAATAAAAATAGCTGGCATATTGCCAACTATTTTTTGATTTCAACAGATGTGAAATATTGATTTGAACTGAGACACTTATTTCAAGAAACGTCGATAACCTAAGTTATGGGTGATTTCTTCGTATGGATAAGTAATATTTTCCAGCGTTTCAATCAATACATCAGGGTTTTCCTGTGCATCGGTGGCTTCTAATCCAACAAGAACACGACCTTCTGCTGCGCCGTGGTTACGGTAGTGGAACAGGGAGATGTTATGATTTGGCCCTAGACGTTCAAGGAAAGTGAGCAATGCGCCTGGACGTTCTGGGAATTCAACACGGAAAAGACGTTCATTTTCTAAATGCGCATGACCACCAATCAGATAACGAATATGCAGTTTCGCAACTTCATCATCGGATAAGTCATCGACATCGTATTGTGCTTTTAACAGGTTAAAAATTTCCAGACGTTCGGCTTGCCCACCTTTTAAGCTGATACCAACAAACACTTGTGCTGCATGTTGGTCATTACTGCGGTAGTTAAATTCGGTAATGTTGCGGCCTTGTAAGGCACGGCAGAAATTAAGGAATGAACCTTTTTCCTCTGGGATGGTAACAGCATAGATTGCTTCTTTATGCTCGCCTAACTCGGTACGTTCTGCAATATAGCGTAAACGGTCAAAGTTCATATTGGCGCCACACACAATCGACACCATGTTCTTACCCTGAATTTGGGTTTCATTAACAAACTTTTTAATTGCAGCCAATGCCATTGCACCCGATGGTTCAACAATACTACGGGTTTCATCAAAGGTATCTTTAATGGCTGCACAGATTTCATCGGTATTGACTGTAATCACATCTGGTTCAATAAGTTTGCCTGAACCATCAGGTTTATCCATTCGTAAAATATCAAACGGTAATTTTCCGATTTGTGCTACAGCTGTACCATCTGCAAACAAACCGACTTGCGGTAAGATGACACGTTCATTGGCTTCAAGTGCGGCTTTTAAACATGCCGATTCATCGTATTCAACGGGAACCACTTTGACATGTGGTGCAACTTCGGCGAAGTAAGCGGCAATTCCTGAAATTAAACCACCACCCCCAACAGCGACAAAGATATAATCCACTTCACGCCATTGACGATGGATTTCATTGGCAATGGTACCTTGTCCCGCAATGACCAGTTCATCATCATAAGGTGGAATAAAAGTTAAGCCTTCTTCTTGTGCACGTTGCTGGGCATATTTATTGGCAGCATCAAAGGCATCGCCGTGGAGAACGACTTGTCCACCTAAGCGTTTTACAGCCTGAATTTTAATATCAGGTGTGGTTTGTGGCATGACAATGATGGCTGGAATACCGAGTTTTTTCCCAGAGAGTGCAACCCCTTGAGCATGGTTTCCTGCTGAAGCGGTAATGACACCGCGCTCAAGTTGTTCTTTTGGAAGTTGGCTAATGCGGTTATATGCACCACGAAGTTTAAAAGAGAATACGGGTTGTAAATCTTCACGCTTGAGTCGAATGTTGTTGTTAAGCTTTTGACTAATTCGTGGTGCCGCTTCGAGAGGAGATTCTATTGCAACATCATAGACTGTTGCTTGTAAAATTTGTCTTACCAAGCGAAACAACATGTTCATCTTCCCTTTAACAGTTTAAAATAGGCATCTATTGTAACAAACCCCTAAAGATTTGGGCTGATAAATTGCTGCAAATCGACCATTGATTTCAAATATTGAGTTTACTTATGAGTTTATATACAACCCAAGACGAGAAAAAGAAAGCTGCTGCTCAGGCTGCGCTGAAACATTTGCCACGTGGAGGGATTTTGGGTGTAGGTACAGGAAGCACCGTAAACTTCCTGATTGACTTATTACCAGAGTTGCAACTTGAAGGTGCCGTGGCGAGTTCTCAAGCAACTGCTGAACGTCTACAGAAACTAGGTATTGAAGTCATTGATATGAATCATGTCGGTGGTTTAGATGCCTATGTTGATGGTGCAGACGAAATTGACCGTCATTTACACATGATCAAAGGTGGTGGTGCTGCATTAACACGTGAAAAAATTGTAGCTTCAATTGCCAAAAAGTTTGTATGTATCGTAGATGACTCTAAATGGGTTGGGCAATTAGGACGTGAGTTCCCTTTACCTGTAGAAGTTATTCCAATGGCTCGTTCTGCCGTAGCACGTAAATTGGTGGCATTAGGGGGCGATCCTGTATATCGTGAAGGCGTGGTTACAGATAACGGTAACGTCATCTTAGATGTGTTTAATCTAAATATTTTAGATGCGCTAGATTTAGAAAAAACCATTAACAATATTCCTGGTGTTGTTACCAATGGTATTTTTGCTTTGAATAAAGCCGATATTGCTGTTGTTGCAACAGATAACGGCATTGAAGAGCGAGTTGCTGAGTAATTGTGGCTGCACTGTTACCCGAAGTAAAAATTGTTCGACACGTAAGGGCAAAGTCTTTGCGCTTACGTGTTTATCCGCACGAGATCCGTTTAACCGCCCCCGCTTTTTGTACCCAAAAGCAAATTCAACATTTTCTAAAACAGTCAGAAGACTGGTTACAAGAAACATGGCAAAAAGTGCGCCAAACGGATGATGTTGGTGTTCCGTCTCATATTCAGTTATTTGATCACAGCGTTTCTATATCGATAAAGCAAGTCGAACAAAAGAAATTATTTATTTTTGATGCAGCCCAACACATGTTGTATTTACAACAAGAACAAGCCGCACAGGCACTAAAAGCTTTTATTGTTGATTATGCCAAGCGGGTATTACCTCCTGTGTTAAAGCAAGTCAGTCAAAATACAGGTCTCGTTTTTCAGTCAAGTCAGATTCGACATGCAAAATCCCGTTGGGGGAGCTGTTCGACACAACAAAAAATTATGCTCAATGCTGCATTGGTATTGCTGCCAGCACCGATTATTCGCTATGTCTGCGTGCATGAGTTGGTACATACCGTACATTTTGATCATAGTCCTGCATTTTGGCGTACCGTGCGCCACTTCGATGCCGATTATGAACAGCGCCGAGATTATCTCAAAACAATTCAGTGGCCATTATGGTGGCTTGAATCATAAAATCCTCCTTTTAAAAGTGCATTTGAACAACAAAAAGCTGTAACTTTAGCTTTCTAAGGTGTTTTGAAAGCAGCGTGTTCCTGTCATACTAGACGCATTTTCAAGAATACAAGCATGAGGTAAGTCGTGATTTCAGTTGGTATTGTGGGTGGAACGGGATATACAGGCGTTGAACTTTTAAGATTGTTACTGAAACATCGAGATGTTCAGGTGCGCGTCCTCACGTCACGAACTGAAGCTGGTAAACCTGTCGCAGATATGTTCCCAAGTTTACGTGGGCATACCGGACTCGCTTTTTCTGATTTAGATATTGACGTGCTTAAACAATGTGATGTGGTCTTCTTTGCAACGCCGCATGGTGTAGCAATGAAACATGCTCAAGCATTGATAGAAGCCAATACCAAGGTGATTGATCTGGCAGCAGACTTTCGTTTACAAAACTTGGCTCAATTTGAAAAATGGTATGGCATGGAACACGCTTGCCCTGATATTTTAAAAAATGCCGTATATGGTTTATCTGAATTAAACCGTGAACGTATTCAATCAGCTATGGTGATTGGTAATCCGGGATGTTATCCAACTACGGTTCAGCTTGGTTTGGCTCCGGTACTAAAAGCCGATAAACCATTGATTAAACCTGAAAGTATTATTATTGATGCTAAATCTGGGGTATCTGGTGCAGGGCGTAAAGCCAGTATGGGCATGATCTACTCTGAAAATGCTGATAACTTTAAGGCGTATGGCGTTGCAGGACACCGTCATCATCCTGAAATTGTAGAAGCCTTAGAAACCATATCAGGTCAAAAAGGTGGCTTTGAACAGATTATTTTTGTTCCGCATCTGGTTCCAATGATTCGTGGTATGTTAAGCACCATTTATGTAGATTTAACCGATGAAGGTGCTCAGCTTGATCTTCAGGCGCTTTATGAAGCGTTTTATCGTGATGAAGCCTTTGTGGATGTAATGCCGGCAGGCAGTTCTCCTGAAACACGAAGCGTTCGTGGTGCGAATCAGTTACGTATCGCCTTATATAAACCACATTCACATAAACTCATCATCCTTTCTGCACAGGACAATTTAGTTAAGGGTGCAGCAGGACAGGCCGTACAAAATATGAATATCATGTTTGGTTTTGCTGAGGATGAAGGATTATCTGGAATAGGGTTATTACCTTAATCATATTTTTTACGAGTACGGTTATTTTTAATCGTACTTTCCTACTTATCGAGTATTCGAGATGACAGAAAAGCTTACAGAATCGAATAACCCATTAGATTCTAATATTGGGACAAAAAAAACCGTACTTTCATCCAATAAATACCTCCTGATTGGTGGTGCTATTTTATTGACTGGTGGTATTGCGTTAGGTTATTCGGTGGGACATCGTCAAGGTTTAACTGTAGTGGGCTATGATGCCGATGCACAGCAACTTGTGGATGTTGTGAAAAAGCAGAAAGAAACCCTGAATAATTTGAATAAGGGATATAACCTTGCTGTTCAGGAACGTGATGTTGCTGTAAATAATACCGATGACTTGACCGATGCATTAAACGATGCAAAAGCGGACTTGTCGATTGCACAGAGCCAAAGCCAAATCTATCGAAAAGTTTTAAAAGAACGTGGTGGGCTAAGCTTAACTGTACAAAACCTGAGTATTCAACCGCTTCCTGAAAATGCCTATGAATATCAACTTGATTTAGTTCAAGTGAGTCCAAATGGTCGTAATGCAGCAGGAAATGTCGAAATACGCTTAATTCGAGGGACAGAGGTTTTAGTTGTTCCTATGGAAGATAAAAACTTTAATTTTAGTGACTTTGCACGTTTAACAGGACGCTGGACCATGCCGAAAGGTTTTGTTCCACAATATATTGAAGTCCGCTTAAATGGCCCAGTTACAGAGGTTAAACGTTTTAGCTGGCTCAAAGGTAAAGAGGTCGATAGCCCATCTTCTTTTGTTTCTGAAGTACCTCAAGCAGAAGCAAAGTCTGAATAAAATATGAAAACAGTTATGTGTAGCACCAAGCGAAAAACAACCTTAAATGATGCCAAAATACGTTTTCAACAGTCGGGTTATGTAGACTGGCATATGCGTCCATTATTTCAAAATGGACAATCTGAGGATGCTGATGGAGATCTCGCAGTACAAACAGCACCACCAGAATTTAAACGTCCGCCGTTGTATGCCGTGGTGTTATTGAACGATGATTACACGCCGATGGATTTTGTTATTGAAATTTTACAAGAATTCTTTGCAATGAATCTTGACCAAGCCACGCAAGTAATGCTAACAGTACATTATGAGGGAAAAGGTGTCGCTGGCATCTATCCTCGAGATATCGCTGAAACGAAAGCAAATCAGGTGAATAACTACGCTCGCTCACAAGGTCATCCATTACTTTGTCAGATTGAGCCTAAAGCATAAAATAAAGGGGGTCACATGCTTAGTCGTCAATTAGAAGTATCACTGCGTTTGGCTGTAAGCATGGCTCGGCAAAAGAGACATGAGTTTTTGACGGTCGAACATTTACTCCTTGCATTACTTGATAATGATTCTGCTGTGAATGCATTAAAAGCATGCGGAGCAGATGTTGTTTTATTACGTAAAGAGCTAGAAGAATACGTTGAACAACATACGCCAAAACTCGGCGAAACGATTGAACAAGCACCACATCCTACAGAAAGTTTTGATCGAATTTTACAGCGTGCTATTTTCCATGTGCAATCCAGTGGTACAGATCGTACTGTAGAGGGTGCTGATGTTTTGGTTGCGATGTACTCAGAACGCGATACCTTTGCAGTTTACTTGCTTAAACGTCACCAAATTAACCGCTTGAATTTAACTCAGTATTTATCTCATGGTACACGTAAAGATGAAATTCAGGTTGAAGAAGACAGTGATGATATTGAAGGTGAAAATAATTCAACCGCCACAGGCCCACTAGAACTCTATACGCTAAATTTAAATTCCGAAGCATCTAAAGGTAAGACAGACCCTTTAATTGGCCGTGAAAAAGAAATTGAGCGAGCTGCGCAAATTCTATGCCGCCGTCGCAAAAATAACCCACTTTTAGTGGGTGATCCAGGTGTAGGGAAAACCTCTATTGCAGAAGGGCTGGCTTGGCTTATTGTTAATGGGAAAGCACCACAACCGTTAAGCAAAGCAGAAATTTATAGTCTGGATATTGGTGCATTGGTTGCAGGTACCAAATATCGAGGTGATTTTGAAAAACGTTTGAAACAACTGTTAAATGCGCTGAAGAAAAATCCGAACGCGATTTTATTTATTGATGAAATTCACATGATCATTGGGGCAGGCTCAAGCATGGGAAGCACAATGGATGCTTCCAACTTGATTAAACCTGCGCTGGCAAATGGAACACTACGCTGCATTGGTTCAACCACTTTTCAGGAATACCGCCAAGTGTTTGAAAAAGATCATGCACTTTCACGCCGTTTCCAAAAAATTGATGTCAATGAACCAAGTATCTCTGAAACAATTGATATTTTACGTGGCTTGAAATCAAAATTTGAAGAATTCCATCAGGTTGAATATGATGATCAAGCGTTGGTTTCAGCCGTAGAACTGTCAGCAAAATTCATTAATGATCGCTTTTTACCAGATAAAGCCATTGATGTGATTGATGAAGCAGGGGCACAGCGCCGTCTAAAAAATCATGAGGAAAATCGCGTTATTTCGGTTGAAAACATTGAAGACATCGTGTCTAAAATTGCACGTATTCCACCAAAAACCGTATCTAAAGATGATAAATCTGTCTTAGAAAACCTAGAGCGTGACTTGAAACGTGTAGTCTTTGGTCAAGATGAAGCAATTACCGCTTTAGCTTCAGCAATTAAACTATCACGTGCAGGATTAAAATCTCCAGATAAGCCTGTAGGTAGCTTTGTATTTGCAGGCCCGACAGGGGTGGGGAAAACAGAGGTTACCAAACAGCTTGCTCGCTTGCTCGGGGTTGAACTGGTTCGTTTTGATATGTCTGAATACATGGAGCGCCATGCAGTATCACGCTTAATTGGTGCACCTCCTGGTTATGTCGGTTTTGATCAGGGAGGATTACTCACTGATTCGATTCATAAAAACCCGCATTGTGTCTTACTTCTAGATGAAATCGAAAAAGCGCACCCTGATGTCTATAATTTGTTATTACAAATCATGGATCATGGATCTTTAACTGATAATAACGGACGAAAATCTGATTTTCGTAATGTTATCCTTGTTTTAACAACAAACATTGGTGCAGAAAGTATTTCTCGTACCAGTATCGGTTTTACAGAGCAAGACAACAGTAACGATAATCAGGATGCAATGAAACGTGCATTCTCACCAGAATTCCGCAACCGTTTAGACAGCGTGATTCAGTTTAAGGCCTTACCACCAGTTGTGATTGAGTCTGTTGTTGATAAATTCTTAACAGAATTACAAGCACAACTAGACGATAAAAAAGTCGTGCTTGAGGTTGATCAAGATGCGAGAGACTGGATGGCAGAGAATGGTTATGACCGTTTAATGGGTGCACGTCCAATGCAGCGTTTAATTCAGGAACATTTGAAAAAACCGCTAGCAGAAATGATTTTGTTTGGTGAGTTAGCAGAGAATGGTGGCAATGTTGCGGTAACCGTTAAAAAAGACAACGGCAAAGCAATTGGGTTACAATTAACAGTCTTTGAAGATCAAACCACCGAACCTGCATAAATATGTTATTTGACCCATCTAATATAACCCGAATACTCAGTGTATTTGGGTTATTCTTTATCACCGCTATTGCTGAAATTCTTGGTTGCTATTTTCCTTATCTGATTTTAAATCAGGGCAGGTCACAATGGCTATGGATTCCTACAGCAATTAGCCTAAGCATTTTTGTCTGGCTTTTAACACTGCATCCAACTGCATCAGGAAAAATCTACGCAGCTTATGGCGGCATTTATATTTTCACCGCTTTATTATGGCTCAGATTTGTCGATCACTTACCATTAACACGCTGGGATATCTTAGGTGGGTGTGTCGTACTTTTAGGCGCAGCCATTATTATTCTGCAACCACAAGGCTTGGTTCGATAAAAGTACCGATAAATAAGCCTATTTTCTTTGGTTTTTAAAATAGCCTAAGTAAATTTAATCTTTTAATTATTTCCCTTGAAATCAGATCACATAAAAAATAAAAGGGCATATTACATGCCCTAAATAAACCTAATTCCAGCGTTTATAAGCTTGCTTCATAATCAACATTAGAGAGTAATGTTGCGACATCATCAATATTATGTGGTTTAATTTTATATAACCAACCTTTGCCATAAGGATCAGTATTTACGAAATCTGGATCATCTTCTAAAGATGTATTAATTTCAACAATTGTTCCTGCAACAGGTGCATAAATATCAGAAGCAGTTTTAACAGATTCTACAACACCAGTTTGTTCCCCAGCAGAAACTTCACGACCAATTTCTGGTAATTCAATATAAACCAAGTCACCTAAGGCATCCTGTGCATGGTCAGAAATACCTGTAACAACCACGTCACCTTCAACCTTAGTCCACTCGTGAGTAGCAGCATATTTAAATTCAGCAGGGTGTTGCATAAAAAAACTCCTCAAACTTTAAGAAATATAAATCTTTAATTATCCATAGCATAAAACAAATAGTGAAAATTTGCTGCTATTAAAATAATCAAAGTTCTCCTATTTTATTCAAAAATTGGAAGTTATTTATCCAACATTTGAACCGAATCACGGTTTAATCTACTAAAAAGCCACCCGTCTGGCGTTGCCATAAATGGGCATAGATACCATTTTGTGCAATGAGCTCACTATGTGAACCTTGTTCGGCAATTTTGCCCTGATCTAAAACAACAATACGATCCATCTGAGCAATGGTTGAAAGACGATGGGCAATCGCAATTACAGTTTTTCCAGCCATTAAATCATTCAAACTAGACTGAATTGCAGCTTCGACTTCTGAGTCTAAAGCACTGGTTGCCTCATCTAGAATAAGAATTGGTGCATCTTTTAAAAATACACGTGCGATGGCAATCCGCTGACGTTGTCCACCAGAGAGCTTAACACCACGTTCACCAACATACGCTTCGATACCTTTTCGTCCTCTAGCATCTGAAAGTGTATCAATGAATTCTGAAACACGTGCTTTTTCTAGAGCGTAGTCAAATTCCTGATCTGTTGCATCATTTTTGCCATAGCGGATATTTTCTGCAACAGTTCGATGTAATAGGGAAGTATCTTGTGTTACCAGTGCAATATGTTTACGTAAACTGTCCTGTTGGACATGAGCAATGTCCTGACCATCAATGCGAATAGAACCATGTTGAATATTATAAAAATGCAGCAATAATTGGATGAGTGTCGACTTACCAGCTCCAGAACGCCCGACAATCCCAATTTTTTCACCTGGCTGAATGTTTAAATTAAAATGATCGATGACATTACGATTATTGTTATAGGAAAAACAGACATCACTAAATTCAATTTTGCCTTCTTTAAAAATAAGCGGTTGAGCATTCTCGTCATCCTGAATATTAACTGCTTGAGCGAGTGTTTCTTTACCATCCTGAATAGTACCAATATTTTCAAAAAGTTGTGCAATCTGCCACATGACAAATTCACTTAAACTATTGAGTTTTAAAATCATTGCTGTTGTAGCCGCAATAATTCCCATCTCGACTCGCCCAATCGTCCATAGATAAACAGACATTCCCAATACGCCAATAAATAATACCGCACTCAATAATTTTAACGACACTTCAAACCATGTCCCTAAACGCATTTGAGCAAAAACCGTAACCATAAATTCTTTCATCGCATTTTTTGCGTATTGGTTTTCACGTTGTGTATGCGCAAAAAGTTTTACAGTTTGAATATTGGTATAGGCATCAGTTATTCGTCCTGTCATTACCGAACGTGCGTCTGCTTGTTTTTTAGATATTCTTATCATTTTTGGGATAAAAAATGCCGCAGCAACAATAAATAAAATGAGCCAAACAAATAGAGGTAACAATAATTGTGAGGAAATGCTCCCAAGCATTAAGCTGACAGAAATAAAGTAAATCAGCACATACGCCAGAATATCGCCTAAAATTACCCAAAATTCACGTACAGCAAGCGCTGTTTGCATTACTTTTGCAGACAGACGCCCTGAAAACTCATTCGCAAAAAAGTCCAAACTTTGCTGCATTAATAAATTATGAAATCGCCAACGAAGGCGCATTGGGAATGCGCTAAATAAGATTTGGTGTCGAATAATAGATTGCACTGAAGAAAATAAGATATTTGCTGTCAGGATTAAAGCTAGAGAAATAAGATGCTGGCGATGATCGGTAAAAAAACTTTGCGGATGGCTTTGTCCCATCCAGTCAATGAGTTTACCAATCTGAGAAAAGAACAGTGCTTCAAAACTTGCAGCGCCTGCTGTAAGTAAAACGAGAACAAGTAAGTAACGGCGTAGACCATATGCACATTCCCAGACAAAAGCAAAGAAGTCTTTAGGCAATGGCTTACTTAAATTTTTAGAAGGATATGGATCTACCAATTTTTCAAACCATCGCAACATCTTTTGATCTCCAATATGTCCAATTACTATTAAACCCTAACTGGGGGCTAAATCATATAATCAATATATTAAAGTTTTGGGTCGATAGAAGTTGATAGCAATGATCTGCTTAAATCAAATCATTCATTTAAAATTACATCGTAATTACAATGTAATTTTATTGGTGTAAAAAAATGCCCATTTCACATGAGCATTGATTAAGAATACCGATTTTAAGAATTACCACATCAGGTCATCTGGAATCACGTATGCCGCATATGGATCTTCTTCATCAGTCGATTGCTGATTATCTTCCGATTTATTCCAAAGAATAAAGCCTTCCATTTTTTGGTCTATACGTTCTGCAAGCGCCTGCGGTAAATAAGCATATTGCTCATTCTCTTTGGCAATCACCAATGTTCCTTTCACTAAGGCATTATAAACTTGCTGGTTGAGATAAACTTTCTTAACTTTATTTTCATCAATGAATTGGTAAATGATATCACCATCAACATCTCGGATTTTGTGTTGACCAATCATTTGAATAATATTGGCCTTGAGTGTTTTTTCTTCCAATTGACGTTGTTTCTCAGCATTTAATTGCTGATCTTTGGTTTGTTTTTCCAACTGGCTTTGCTCAATACTGGCTTTAAGGTCAGCTTGATTACTTTGTCCAGTACGCTGTTCATGTTGCGCTTGCTTACTTAGTTTCTTTGCTTTTTTATTATCCACTAAGCCTGACTTGAGCAACTGAGCCTGTAAAGCATTTTTCACTATAGAAACTCCAAAACTAATCTAATGATCTGTGACTTGTTTATGAATATAGATAATCCAATAAATTAGGCTCATAGATAAACTAAACAAGACAGGGATAAGGAATGTATGTAGTTTAAGATGGGGGTAAAGCATCGCAGTAACGACACCACCACACAAAAAACCACATAAAATAAGAAGAAGTAACAATATACGGCGTTTTTCAACGTCTAAACCACGAAGTAGATATCCCAGATTTAACCCTAAGTCGGTCAATAAACCTGTTAAATGCGTAGTTCGAATAATTGCACCTTTATAATGGCTCACCATTGCATTTTGCACCCCCATACCAACACAAGCCCAAAGCAGTGCATAACGAGGATAGTATGGAATGAGTAGCCAACAAAGAAAAATACAGATTGCAGTAAGTGTTAGGGGAATTCCGTAACGTCTACCTAATTGAAAATGGCTACTCCCTAAGATGTAACCACTATATACAGAACCTAGTACAAAGCTAACAATAACGCAGAGTCCATAAATAACATGCTGATATTGACCATTTGCAATGGCAATGCCAAGTAGACTGACATTGCCCGTCATGTGTGAAACTGTTTGATGCCAGATATTCAGTAAGGCAAGCGCATTAACCATTCCAGCATTAAATGCAAGACTAAATGCACCTAATTGAATCCACTTTGGTAGCGTTTGAAATGGCATAATGGTCGAACAGTTCCATAGAAATCATGACATTATTGTTATTTATCTTTATACCCCTGATCAACTGCAATTACAAATAGTACGTCTGTAGATGAATTGAGTGCTGTTTCAGTTGAATCTTGCAATACGCTAATCACCATACCAATCGCAACCACTTGCATGGCAACTTCTGATGGAATACCAAAAAGACCACAAGCAACAGGAACTAGTAATAAAGAACCACCGGCAACGCCAGATGCACCACATGCAGAGATTGTTGCTACAACACATAAAATAAGCATGGTAGAAAAATCTACATGAATACCTAGTGTATTTACGGTAGCAAGGGTTAATGTTGTAATGGTTACAGCAGCACCACACATGTTAATTGTAGAGCCTAAAGGAACCACAACATTTGTTGTTGACTCATCTACACCACAACGGCGAGCTAAATCTAAGTTTACTGGAATATTCGCTGCTGAACTACGTGTAAAGAATGCAGTAATACCACTTTCTTTTAAACACTTAAAAACCAGTGGATAAGGGTTCTTTCTAATCACAATTGCAACCATAATCGGGTTAATCACAAATGCAACAAAGAACATGGTTCCTAAAAGCACAACTAAAAGGTGTGTGTAACTTGCTAATGTTGCTAACCCAGCAGATGCGAAGGTCACCGTTACTAATCCAAAAATCCCAATTGGTGCAAATGCAATCACCAGTTTAATGACTCGACCAATCGCCTCGGCTGTGTCGTGTAAGAAAACTTTGGTTGTGTGAGCACTATGGCGAAATGCAACACCCAAAATTAAAGCCCATGCAAGAATACCAATAAAGTTAGCCTCACTTAATGCTGAAACTGGGTTAGATACAAAACTAAGAACCAAGTTTTTCAAAATAGCACTTAAGCTACCTGGCGGCTGAACAGACTGATCTGCTGCTAAATGCAAAATAAGTGTGGTTGGAAATAACTTATCGGCAATCACTGCACTAAAAGCAGCGAGTAACATGCCAATGGTATACATCACAATAATCGGTTTAAAGTTCTTGGCACTTTGTGTTGTTTGGAAATTCGCAATTGAAGCAATAACCAAAACAAAAACAAGAATAGGAGCAACCGATTTTAGTGCCTTAATAAACAAATCACCGAGTAGACTAAAATAAGGTGCAATGTTTGGTGCAACAAGAGCAACGATGATCCCTAAAATAATTGCAATAACAATTCGGGAAACTAAACTTAAACGTTTGAGAGCTGACAGCATAAAGAAGCCTTAACCCTATACAGGTTTTGAATTCGACAGGAGCAGTATTCTATACAAAAAAAGGCGAAGCATGAATTTGACTTGCACTAATTTGAGTCATTTTTTGAACAAAAAAGGGGCGATTGCTTAAATTAAATCATTATTTTTTGAAAAAAAACGTTTTATTACAATGTCACAGTTTTAATCGTGATAAATAAAATGGATTAAATAAAAATATATTAAGAGCCTCCATCCATACATTCCTTGTTCTAAATTACGTCAATCCCCAAGTAATTTATTGGAATGTATGATGGATGAATAAACAGTTTTTCGATTAATGGTCTAGCTTATGGAACTGATAGACACTATTAACAATGCTAACAAAACGATCATCTTTGATAGAGTAAAAAATCTGTTTACCCACGCGTCTTGTTTTTACAACTTCATTCTTACGCAAAATCATTAATTGTTGCGAAAGTGTCGGTTGTTGAATTTTGCTTTTTTCTTCAATTTCCGATACGTTCAGCTCTTCAGACAGTAATAAAGTTAGAATTAACAATCGGTCTTTATTCGCCAACGATTTGAGTACGCCAACGATTTCATCTGAGAACTCGCGAATAGCATCCACATCAAGTGTATCGTTCATTTTTACTCCAAAAAAATTCAATTTAATCTAAAATGAAATATACGAAAAAGATATGTATAAAGAATGGATTTTTAGACTCATTCCGACTGAAATAATAATTTTATTTTAAAATAATTCAATATAAGGTAATGTTTCATCTATAAAAAATACAAAATACTAACAATTTTATATTTTTCTTAACTAATACTTAACTATATTAAAAAAGTCTTAATATTCCATTTTATTAATTTTTATAAAAATTAATAAGTTATATTTTTTGTTTTTTACATTCGTCTTTTACTTAATCAACATTCTGTAAATTTGTATTTTTATTATATTGGGTTTCAAAACAATCGTATGACAGAGTTAATATATTTTAACTTTTCATAATATATTATGAAACAAAATACTCATCTAAATAACTTATTTATCTATTCTATCGCTGAGCCTTATCACAAAATAAAGTCAGCAGATCTTAATTGTTTTAAAATGTTCACGAACTACTGTTAACCATGCTTGTACAGCAGGAGACGGCGTTAAATTTTTCTTCCATGCCATTACCAAATGCCAAGGAATTTGAGGATTTTCTAAAGGAATCGCGACAAATAAATTTGGATCTAACATATCTGTGTAATAACGAGGTAAAAGTGCAATGCCCATTCGTTGTTGCACCATATCTGCGAGTAAGTTCCATTGACTGCTACGACAAGCAATGTTGGGATAAAAGCCATGATGTTGGCAAGCATCCAGAATAATTTTATTTAAAGAGAAATTTTCAGGGAACATCAAAAAAGACTGATGTTTTAATTCTTCCATGTTTAATGATTTGCGGTTAGCCCAAGTTGAGTCCTTCGGTAATAACACCATAAGTGGATAATTACTTAACTCGATAAAGTCAAATATTTGCTGGTCGAAAGGGTGAAGGATAACCCCAACATCTAATTCATTATTTACCAATGCCAATTCAATTGCCTTAGAACCCACTTCCAAAAACGATAATTCTATATCTGGCCATTGCTGATGATAGTCAAATAATGTTGTGGTCAGTAATTGTCCCCCAAGTGGCGGAACTCCTAGTTTTAATTTTCCTGTTTTTAGATATTGATAATTTTCAATTTCCTGAAAAATATTTTGTTCTGCTTTAAGCAACTCTACGGCGTGCAGATAAACACGTTGCCCAATTTCGGTTAACTCTATTTGCCGTTTACGCCCATGCTCTGGTTTTAATAATAGTTGTACCTTTAGATCATCTTCTAGTTGCTGCAAAATTTTACTTACCGTTGGCTGCGTCACATAAAGTGCTTCGGCTGTGCGGGTAAAGCTTTTTGTTTTAACCAAATACACAAAACACTGTAATGATTTTAATGAAAGCATAATTTACTTCAAGATTATTCATTTTTGGCATAATTTTAACATGAATAATTCATATTGATAATGCAATATCCGATATATCCTACTTTAGTAGTAAACAATCATTTATCTGAAAAATCATGAAAGCAGAAGATCAGTCAAAAGCAAGTCCAGTTCGACTTATGCTTGAGTTACTTAAACAGCTCATTATTTTGGGTTTATTCTGGTGGGTGGGTGATATTCTCAATAAAACCCTTCATATTCCAATTTCGGCTGGAATATTAGGAATGTTGTTACTTCTCGCTTGTCTATTTCTAAAAATAATAAAAATAGAGCAAGTGTCTATGGGAGCTTACGCTGTATTGGGAGAACTATTACTGTTCTTCTTGCCTGTTGTTGTCGCAGTTGTTCAATACAAAGAACTCTTTCTTACCGAAGGCTGGCAAATTGTATGCAGTATCTTTATTGGTACGGTGAGCGTGATGTTAAGTACCTGTTTAACAATCCACTATTATAACCGTGCCAAAAAATATTGGCATGTGCGTAAACGTATTCAGCACTCTCATTAAACAATTAAGAGGATATTTGTCATGAACTTATGGTCAATTTTTTGTTTAATCTGGACAATTATTGCTTATGTCGCTGCGAAAAAGGTCTACCAGAAGCATCCCAAACTTTGGTTATCACCAGCCATTACCGTTCCAGTCTTAACAATCGTCTTGATGATGATTTTAGGTATTTCCTATCAAACCTATCAGCAAGATACCAAATGGATTGTGGATTTACTCGGGCCTGCAACCGTTGCTTTTGCAATCCCCATTTATAGATACAGAGAAACTATTCGTAAAAATATTGGGGTTTTATCTTTGGCCATTGTTGTTGGAATGAGTGTTGGTGTTATTGGCGCTTATGAAATGTCTGAACTTTTCCACTTTAGTTCAGAAGTAACCAACAGTTTAATGGCTAGATCAATTTCTACTCCCTTTGCAATGGCTTTAGCAGAAGATATTCATGGTTCAACAACGTTAGTGTCTTTATTTACAGTTATTACTGGTTTAGTAGGGATGATTTGCGGTGATATTATTTTGGCAATTACAAAAATTCGTTCCAATGTTGCAAATGGTGCAGCTTTAGGTAATGCCGCACATGGTTTTGGTACAGCACGGGCACAACAACGTAATAGTGAGGAAGGTGTTATTGCCAGCCTAACCATGGTAATTGCGGGAATTTTGATGGTACTTGTTGGGCCAACAGCAATTCATTTGTGGTTAATGCTACAGTAAAACGAAATACAAATGGCTTAGTAATTTCGCTGAGCCATTTATATATAGATACGAGCTAAATGTCTCTTTAGCCCGTAATTTACCATGATGAAATATCAATGACCGCTGCTAATCATCATGGTCTTCATCCATATCCAGATAAACATAATCTGAAGGTATAGAAGGCAGCTTTCTTTGTGATGCTAACAACGGTGAAGTATCGAAAGATTCCACCTGAAAAGTAGGAGATATTAGGCTAGAGGAGGATTGCTTTTTCCCAATAAACAAGGGTAGTGCCAACTGTCTTGACCAACATACCACTGTTTGAGTAACTAAAACAGAATGATCTAGCTTGGGTTGAATCGCATACCAAGTACAATCTTTCACCTTCACTTGTGAAGGCTCTGGGATAGTATGAATGACAAAATCTTCTCGCGGTTTAGTGAGAATAAAGGCAAGCCCAGAATAATCTGAATGAATCCCTAAACGATATAAATGTGTACGATTTACATCGGCCACAAGTTTTCGCTGATTTTGAATCATACGATATTGTAGTTCACCAAATGTATTAATCATGGCATATAAATCAAGTACATTATCTGTACGACGATGCAAAAAATCTATACCATGCCGCCAGACTTCTAGCGTATGGAACGCGTTATCTCCATCCAGATAACGGGCTTTGAAATGAACTTGCGCTGATGCTGCTGACACAGGAAAAGCATCTTCCCATGTCAGTGCATTCAATTGTTCTGCATAACTCATCATAGCTATTAAAGAAAAACCACATCCAACAAGTAAGCGTTTCAATCTCATTGGCGAGTTGCCTTCGCTTTATCAAAGTATAGATATGTCTTACCGTCTGGTGCATGCAGTTTTTTGGTGTATAAGGTGAACTCATAAGTAGATTTCGTTGTATCTACTTTGGTTCCATTTAAATCATCTGGATCTAAAATCGTTAATCCTGCAACTTTTGAACTTTGTGTGGTAATAGATTCAACTTGAGCTGGACGACAATCTTTTCCTGAATTTTTTAACGATTCTAATAAAACACGACCATCTGCCTGTGGCATGGAAAGTCCTAGAATATGCGCAATCGTTGGAGCAACATCGACATTACCACTTGGACAAGTATTTACATATTGGTTTTTAAAATCAGGCCCAGAAGCCAATAGGGTATTGTGTATATCGATAGGGCTGAAAGAACCATGCATCCCTCGGTTGTTTTGGGAACTTTCATATTCAGTACCCGGAACATCCTTATTGATTGAGGTAAAGGCTTTTTCATTAAAATCAAAGCTTAAAATCATATCTGGGCTACGAGCATTGCCATCTGTCTTAATCATAGACATCGGCATGGTTCCTGCAAGTTTTCCGTAACGCTCAGCAACAAATAATGCGCCATATTGTTTACGCGACTGTAAAACACGAACAATAGATTGTAGGCGTTGCGAATCATGATCTGGCAAATAAATATATTCTGAGCCACCATTGGCTGCAATAATTGTCGCATCATCGGGAACAGATGCTGGGATTTTATAGCTCGGTGTAGAATATTTCATCGGTTTGCCGCAAATATGACCATCCGTATCTTCCTGATCTGGATAAACTTTTGAGCCATCTCTTTTAATGCCACTCAAAACAGGATCGTAAATACAACCATTCCCATCATAAACATGTGAAATACCAGCACGTGTGAGTAAATCAGCAGTACGTGTATCCCCAGAAACTGAGAAACCATTATTTTGATCAATATTACCAATAGTTGCATGACCATCTGCCGCGCCATTCAATAAACGGGCAGGGAAGACGGTTGGATCTCCAGCCACTGTAGAATGCCCATGATCTGACACAACAATTACATCAGTATTTTTATCCATCCCCAATGTTTTTAGTTTTGTCAATAGGGCGCCTAACATTTTATCTTGACTACGAAGTGCCTCAATATACGCCTTGCTACCTGGGCCATAATTATGTTCAGTTGTATCTGGATTCCTGAACCAAACCACAGACAGATCAGGTTTTTTCACTGGTAATACATAGTCTAGATACACTTTCATCATATATTCATTGGCATTGCTATATGGTGAGCCTGCATCACTTCGAGGATCTTTTGTGACTTTATCTGCTAAATTAACAAGTGCTGAGGTTTGTACAGCGGTTGGATTTTTATCTTGATCGAGGGTTTTATCCTGATAATTAACCGTTGTCATTTTAGGTGTAGCAAACCCAGCTTTTTGAAGATCTTTGGCAAAGGAAATTGGAAATGCTAATTTTTCATCCAGAATAATACCTTTGCCATTTCCATTGACCGAATCCTGATAATAATCTGCATAATCTTGAATAAATGCAGGGCCAGACTTACCAATAGCGGCAGTGCTTAGTCCAGCTTGTTGTGCTTTTTGAAATAAGGTGCTGACTAGATAAAGCTCGCCTTTGTAATATGAGCTAAGCCCTTGAATAATACCATAATCTTCAGTGAAAATAGGCTGAGAAAAGTCAACAGGTTTTCCTGAAGAATCAGTGCCTTGTGCATTTGGTTGATACAATGTATTGCCATAAAAACCATGCGAAGCAGGATATGTTCCTGTAGCAAGCGATGAAGCATTCATCATTGTAAAAGTTGGGAATACAGAATGGTTGTCGCTAAAGTTCACACCATGATTTCTTAATGCAGCAAGATTAGGCGTGACATTTGGCGTCACAGAATCTGGTCGTAAACCATCCCATACAAAAACAATCACTTTTCGTTTATTTTTTGAACTGGCAACAGTTTGATCCTTGGTTAGGTTTTCAGTTGTTGCACAGCCTGAAAAAATACTTGCGGCGCATACGAGCGCAAGTAATTTCAAAGATGGGAGCTTTTTCATGCTAAAAGAGTTTAATAATGATGAAATTAAATTCATTTTAGAAATGAAATATGTCACTAAAGTGAAAATGTTTTTTCTAAATCTAATTCGTGAATAGAGAATAATTTATTACAGAATCTGAATGGTCAAAAGCCATATACAATATTTCGTATAATGTATATTATGTTAAATTGAGTACATGATACTTTAAGTTCATAGACCTCTTTGTTTAACCTAGAATCAATCACTTATATAAAATAACATTTCACATTCAGTTCACTTATGTTTATATTCTATTTACTTCATAAAGTTCTTGGAACTTAGAATGTTTGTCGTAAAAACAATTAAACTTTCAAAAAAGTATTCAAATCAAAAGCACATAGTTCTATTGTTTGATGCTTCAGCTACAGTACCTTGTCTATATCCTTTACTCTATTCTACAACTGTCCTGAGATTCCAAAGTTTTGCTACACAACAATCAGATATGCTGGCACTAAAGTTTTGGTATGAATTTTGGTATCAGAAATATTCTACTTTGTTCTGTGAATCATTTTTATCCTCCAAATATGAACCTGAGATTTTTTTGAATGAAATCGATAACTTTATTGTTTTCTTAGAAAATAGCAAAAAGTTAGAAACAAACTTGATTCGACTTAGATCAAATATAGATGCTAACTATATGACCATTACACAGCGTTTGAGGTCATTGTTTAAGTATTTCGTATATCTTTTAGATGAATATTGGAACACCCGTTATCAAGATATTACAATCAAAGAATTAACAAACCGAAGGAAAAAAATAGATTTGTTCTTATTAAACAAAAAAAGGATTTTTAGTAAATTTTCTAAATATAGCTTAACTGTAAAAAGTGAAATTAATCATAACTTTAAAAGCTTAAATAATGAAATGGTAATTATGCTTTATAAAATTATTCGCCCAGACCAGACAGCTAATATAAATATAGACAATCCATTCTCAACGAGATCACATCAACTTCGTAATTTTCTGATAGTACATCTTATGATGAATTACGGTTTACGGGTTGGTGAACTAATGCTTCTCACAAAAAGATCAATAAAAAAATCCCTCAATTCTGACTCATATAGTCTCATAATAACTAATACGGATGATGAACATGATTCTAGACAGAGAAAACCTAGTATAAAAAACGAGCAATCTTATAGGGTTATAAAACTAGATAGTATGGATTATAAATTTTTGATGCTCTACATAGAAAAGATAAGGAATTTCAATAATTCAGATATCTTGTTTACATCACTTAAACCACCCTACTCTCCACTAAGCTATTCATCCATCAATGCAATTTTTAAGACGATAGAACAAGCTTTCAGGGCTTCACATCCTGTATATTTTGATGATACAAATATTGACTCAATTCAGAAGTTAACCCCTCATGTATGTCGTCATACATGGGCATATATCACTTTGGCTTTTGCTATAAAAAAATATCGAAACGAAAGTGCATCACCATTAAATCAAAACAATGATGAAATTATGCTAAAAGCCCTAGAAGATCTACGTGTCTTAGGTGGTTGGAGCGCTAACAGTATAATGCCAAGTTACTATGCAAAAAGATTTATTGTTGATAGCGCTAACCTCATGAATTTGCAACGTATATCACAAGAATTATGGAAAATATAAATAATGGAGCAATTTGATCTTTTTGAAGATTTTCAGGAACAACATTCTGTATCAGTTTTTAATGATCAACAGATAATGGCTCTTCAGAATCTAAGTAAAAAAATACCAAAAGTCGTTAAATTTTTAGTTGCAGATAAATTTGACGATAAGTTTATCAATTCTACAAATAATATTTGGAAATTTTATTATTCTGGTCAGAAAGAAAACTTAGATTTCTCAAGCTTTTCTGAAGATGAAACGACTTTAGCTAAATTTTTTCTGATAGCCTTTATTCAGAAAAATACACCATCTTTTTTGAGTAGAAAAATTTATTCTTTTAATTTTTTAATAAATCATTTAAAAAATAACAATTTACATTTAAATTATGAAACTTTAAAACAATTATTAATAGAAATTGCACCTCAAGAAAATCATCATAACACTTATGCACATATAAAATTTTTACTGAGACTTCTAATTTTAGAAGGCTTTCCTAACTTTGATATTGAAGATGATTTTGAACTTGAGTTTATTCCTAGACCTAAGTCGTTTAACTCAAATTTATTCTATCAGGAATATGAAGATACAATAGATTCTCCTTTAATTTCAATGGTTCAACAAGGCTTTATCAAATTAAACCAAGTTATCAAAGATGATTTTCAGAGTGTCGATAAACAAGCACTACTTTACTCATCAATACTTGGTTTGGTGTATGTAACTGGTCTTAGACCTGTACAATTAGCAAAGTTATCTGCTGAAGACATAAAAATAGATACCACACGTACTACTGATCATTTTCATCGCTATAGCATACTAATTCCCTATGCAAAACAAGCACGTTATGTACATGAAAAGATCGCAGTGAAATTACCAGAAGAAGTTGCTGAAATCATTATTGCTTATATCGAAAAATTTAACTTAAGTCCAAAAAATAAGTTATTTGATTTAGGAGAAAATTCAGCACGCTTTTGCTCAAAAGCAATTAATACAAAGTTATTTGATTTTGCTCCCAAAGCCTATAGAGAAGCTGTTCTAGCGGGCGAAATGATAAAACAAAAGTACTCTTTTTCTGATTTTAGGCATCATGTCGGCTATAGTTTGGCAATGGCAGGGTCTTCTGCTGAAGAAATTGCTTATATCTTAGGTCATTCTTCTGTTGTAACAGCCAGACATTATATTTTTTCTACCCCAGAACTAGCTCAAATTAGAGCGCAAGCACTTGGTAAAAATTCACTGTATAGACAAATGATCGCTATGCTCCTGACTGGAAGGCTAATTTATAAGAAAGATTGGTTTCAGAAAAAAGTGTTAGGAAATATTGGTAGCAAAATTCATTACGATATTGGTGGGTGTTCTTACGAAGACAAATGTTTATTGCAACCAGTTCGCAATTGCTATGGTTGCATGTACTTTCATCCTTTTATAGATGCTAACCATAATCATGTTTTAGAAAGCATACAAAGTGAAATCAATGATCTTATTAAGCTATCAGATGGAATTGGGGTATCTAGAAATCCATTGATTCGAGTGCATGAGTCAACTAAATTCGAAATTGAATCTGTAATAGCTCGTTGTGCATTACAAAAGGATGATCTTCATGAACATTGAAAAATATAATGCTTTTATTGACGAACAAAAAGATTATTTTAATCAGAATTTACAGTCTAATTTTAAATGGAATTGGAACGATTCATCTTGGTATGGTGGTACGATAGGATCTGGTTGGCTGTTATCTAGAAGTGGTAAAACACATTTCACTTTTGGCACTATTAAAAAATTGAAAGGTATCGAAAACAATACCATTGATCCTATTTTTCAAGAATTCATTAAATCAGTATTAATACTTAGTTATCGAAAATCTAACTCTAAAGCATCGCCCCAAAAGCTGTATGCAGAATTTCTAATCCTTAAGCGTTGGTACAGCTCACTAAATGCTCAAAATATTGAGAGCATACATCCCTGCCAGTTATCTACATTGGTATTAAATAAGTCTTTTGAAGTTTTGTCAGAAAATTCAAGTAAAACGAATCTTCCAGACCATGCAGGTACATACCTTAGATTACAGGAAATGTTAAATCATTATGGTTTTACTGAACAACCATTAGAATTTTCTCAGAAATACCTCTATATAAACCGCCAGAATAGAACCCCAAATGCTAAGAAAACAAAAGCTTTAATAGATCAATTGGAACTTGATGAAGATGATCTGGATAAAGAGAAACTGATTTCTGTTCGTACTTTTATAAATATTGTTTCACTTATCAGTTTGTGTGAGACGAATGGTGAAAAGATTGTTTTGAATCTTTTATTACTACTCATCGTCACTGGTTTGCGTTCAACGGAAGCAATCCTTTTAAAAACAGATGCATTGATTAAGTACCCTATACTTGATCCAGTAACAAAGGAACATTTAACTTTAGATGGCAAAAAGCAATATACTTTGGGAATTCAATATCATGGCGCAAAAGGTGCAGGATTTAGAATACATTGGGTTGAACCTTTGTCTGCAAATTTAGTTGAGACAATATTTCAATCTGTGTTAGAACTTAGCAAAGAATATAGAGAACATCTTCATTATATTAGGTCAAAACATTGTTTAGATTTCTTACCAAAAAAAATTGACGATATTCCTGAAGATTACGTTGAAATTGATGATCTTATAGATACAGTTTTTGGAGTAAAAGATACTTATAGGGAGCATGCAGGAAAGCGCGAAGTCATAATAAAAACTCTAAAGAACATCCCAATGTGGAAAGAATATAAACAAGGTAGAGACGTAAAGAAATATTACTTAAAAAGTGAAATTAACGAATTTGTGAAAAGTCTAGCCAGTTATGACTCTGAATATCCTATCGATCATGTTTTTAATTATGAAGGAAAAATAGAAAAAATCGCTTATGAAGATCTACTTTTTATTCATGAGTTTAGATCTGCAACACTACAAAGAGCTTTCATCAACAAAACAAATATTATTCCTCTAAATGGCATGTTAATAAATAGCTTTTTTGGAAATTCCTTAAGTAGGTCTGTTTTTGAAAAATATAATTTACTTGAGAATGAAACAGAACACTCCAAGCTTACCAGTCATATACCAAGACACAATATCAATACTTTTCTCGCTCTCAGTGGTTTAGCTGAACATTTGCAAGCAATGCTTATGGGGCGTGTAGATATCAAACAAAACCAGTATTATCAACACTTAGCGTTAAAACAACGTAAGGTCACAGCTAGTTTGTTAGAAAAACAAGAATTGGTGCTTTATGAAAATGCTCAGCAAGAACTCAAGCCAGAATATCCAATTGATTCTATCAAAGATGATGGATTAATGTACTTTTCAGAAAAATTGGATCTAGAAAATAATTTAAAGATGAACTTACAAACCTTTGACTCGAAAAATGAAGTAGCGAGTTATATAAAGGAATCTTTCTTTGATGAATATTTTCAAGATATCGCTGAATCTTTTAATGAGTGGGTTAAAGAGGATCAATCATTAGCCAATTCATTAGTTCAACGCCATGCTTGTTTACACCCCTTGCCTTTTGGTGGATGCATGCGTGAAGTCGCTGTACACGATTGCCCTAAACGCCTTGCATGCCAATCTGGTGATCAATGTGGAAACTTTGCTTTAACTGGCCGTAAAGGTGAATTAGAAGTTCTACAACATACTTTGAATGAATTACTAGAAAAGTTTTCACATATAGAGCAAATCGTAGCCCATGATTTATTTTATAGAGAAATGCTTGAGAATTTACGTCAAAAAATACTTTATTTAAGTGACTTAAAGACAAAAGCTCTTGAGAGACAAAATGGTTTAATTCCAATTCCCATTTTTCCCTATGGAGATGCGATTACTAAATTACCAACTACATTGAGTGAACTGTTTGCCATCGAACAACAAAAAATTGAGTCTAAGGAAGCCTAATATATGTTACGCGGTAAACAACTTGATGAAGTCATTGAACAAGAATTGCAAATGATGTTGATTGAAGGCTTTGAAAAATCGCCCATTTCACACAAGGTTCTTCACAGTCGTCTAACAGCTAAAGGTTATATATCAGGTGGGCTAAGTACTTTGAGTTCGGCTGAAAGGAAGAAGCTCATATCTCTGTATGTAGCTGAGCAGATTTCTCCACTACACCTAAAGACTAAAGAACAGCAACTTTATGTGAATAAAAAGACAAGGCAGGCTCTTACGGACACCAATAAAAATCTGCGCGCACAAATTGATGATTTGGAATCACAGCTTCATCAGAATACAGAAACACTTATAGATATCATTGAAGAGGTAAAACTTAGAACTAACTTAAAGATAGATCATCTACTAGCCCCTCACCTTCTCAAAAAATATTTGTCACGGGAGTAATATTTTAGGGTCAACATTGAGTGTTTGTGAGATTTGGTAGAGTTTTTCAACAGTAATGCTGACTTCCCCCCTTTCAATTCGCCCCAAATAGCTACGATCAATCGTTGTTAATAAGGCTAATTGTTCTTGACTAATAGATTTATTTTTCCGAGTTTCCCTAATTTTTGAGCCAATCGACAATGCTAGTTCTTGATTCATAGGTTACTACCGTAAATACAAGAACTATCAGGAATTGAAGTGTTTTAATCCACGGACTATAATCCTCATTATTTGAGTTATGAATATGGAAATTCAAAACTTACCAATGTTCAAAGAGCTTTCTCGTGTATTTTGTAGCTATAAGATTGACTCATGGCAAACGGTAGATTTCTGGGATAAAGTTAAACTTTTGAAAGTAGTAGATAGTAATGTTAACTATCAAAGTGTTTATCGGCTAATACTTCGGTTGGTTAAAGATGGTTATTTATCAGTTGATGATGAAAAAAGTAGATATGGACAAAAAACTTATACTGAAACTGAACATTTGCATGATCTACGTTCCCAATTTTGTATAGAATCAACAACTACTCTTCAAGAACTAAATTTGAAAAAAGAAGAGTTTGAGAGCGAAATCACTGCACTAGAAGAAGAAATTGAAGCATTGCATGATTTAAAAGGACAATTTCCTGATATTCAGTTCAAAATTGAACAAGTTAAAGCAATAAAAAGCAGAGAAATTAGTAACTTTCAAATAAAAGTGAATGCTATGAAGTCGTTGATAGTTTTTTTAGAACAAGATAATTAACTAAAAGATCCAGTTTTTGATTAATATTCATTCAATTGCATTTTTTCTTAAATCAGGTTGAACTTTAGGCTATATAATATAGAAAATACTTATGAAATTTATAAGCTTATGTCTAAAGATAATATTAAAAGTACTGCGATTACATACAAAGGCTATGATTATCAAACATTATTTGGTGTAAGTGTTCTTGCTGACTGGCTAAATTTCCCAGACAAATACCAGAGAGTTTTATTTGAAGCGACTGATGATACTGACGATACCCCGCAGGCATTAGATGACGTAATTTGTGTCAGAAAAGACAATAAATATGACTACTATCAAGTCAAATATTCACCTTCTCCTGAAAAAGAAGAAAACGAATTTTCTTGGGATTGGATTCTTAAAAAGTCAGGAAAAACTGAACGTTCAAAAAGTATTTTAAGAAAAATATATGATGCCTACAAACGCATACCATTAGATCAAATAAATTCGATCAATTTAGTAACAAACAAGCGCCTTGCACGAGATGTAGAGCCTTGTTTTCAAGAAACTCATTATCTTCAATTTGAATTAATACCTAAAAATATTCAGGACGAAATCATAACGCAGTTAGGTAGTGAAGGTGAAGCTAAAACTTTTATTGAGAATTTAAAAGTTGCTTATGATGATCCCATATATTTAGTACTCGAAAATCAGGTACAAGATTCTCTAATGAAAGTTAGTGATGAAATAGGATGTTTACGCCTCCTATATGAAGCTAAGAAATGGGCAACAATTCAAAATTATCCAGCACCCCAAGGTTGGATTACTTTAGACATATTACGTTCAATTATCCATACAAAAAGACCTGAACCTATACCTCAGAGTTTTTATATTTCAGATGATTATGTGTTGCCAGATGAAAGTTTTCATGAAAATTTTGTTAGTGAAATAATTGGTGAAGCAAAAACAAATATACATGTTCTAACTGGTAGCCCGGGCTTAGGTAAAAGTACATATCTGAGTTATCTTTGTAATGAATTAGAAGATAAGAAAATTCCCTATATCAGACATCATTATTTTATTTCTACCCGTGATAGAACACAGGATAGACTTTCTTTAAGAGTTATTTCTGAATCCCTTTACACACAAATCAGACAATTTCATCATAAAATTAATATCTCATCTCATGAACAACCTGAAAATTTAACTAATATTATTGAGAGATGTGGAAGTCACTATAAAAAAATTGGAAAACCTTTTATACTTATTATTGATGGTTTGGATCATGTTTGGCGAGATAATAATAGAAACATCAACCCATTAGATGAACTTTTTAAAACACTATTGCCATTACCAGATAATCTTAAAATTATTGTTGGTACGCAACCTGTAGATGATGAATATCTACCAAAAAAACTTTTAACTCTATGTCCTAAGAAAAACTGGACTTACCTTCCCCCTATGTCTGGGAATGCCATTTTAGCTTATGTAACTAAAAGAATAAAAGATGGAGCATTAATAATCAATGATTCTGGAAATAAAGATGAAATCATAGCTAAAGCTTCTTCAGCACTATTAAATTCTACACATGGTTATCCGTTACAACTGATCTATACTTGTGAATATCTAAGAACTAACCTACTTCCCATTAATGAATGGCAAATAAATAAGCTTCCTATGCATAGTGGTGGGAATATCGAAGAGTATTATCTATCGATTTGGCATACGCTAAATCATAAGCAAAAAAATATACTACATCTTATTGTAAATTTTAATTTTTTCTGGCCGAGAACTTCTTTTAATAAAATTTTTTCTGATTCATTGTTAGATATAAATTCAGTCATTTTTTTACTACATGAATCTTTATCTGGTTTAAGGCCATTTCATGAAAGCTTGAGTGTTTTTGTCAAAAGTAGAGATAACCATGATGAAATCATTGAATCATTATTGTTACCTCTATGTAGTTGGCTTGAGCATGATGCACCTGAGTCATTAAAACAGAGATGGTTATGGCATTGCCATGCTTTACTTGGTAATACTAATCCTTTAAGAAGTGGCCTAACACGTGATTGGATTATCAAGCGATTAGTAGAGGGTTATGATCCCCAAATTTTTATCGACTTACTAACACAAGCTGAAACGGTTGCTTTTAAAGAACGACAGTATGCTGAGGCATACAAACATAGATCAATAAAAACACGTTTATTAAATGGTCCTCAATATCAACTAACTGATTTTAACCAGTTAAAAATTATTTTTCTAACAACTGCTCCTCAATCTGCAATCAATGAGTTAATTTCTTTATATCATCAGCTTTCAGTGGCTGGTTTGGCAATTTTATCTATAGCCTTATGGTATAGAAATGAAAAGCCTCAAGCTTTATCAACTGCGAATCTATGTTTTAAAAGATTCCTTAGTGAGGAGCGATTATATAATGGTCATGAACATGATGAAATTTATAATAAAAATGTTCGTCTCACACTTGCTGCTAAAATTTTATGTGATGAAGTTTATATAAATAGCCTCATTCAGAAAGATAAAATTAAAAAATGGGATGAGGAATGGATAACCCTCTTATGTCAGACTAATTGTTTGAGTAAGAACTTTGAACAATTGATAGATGTTTTTAATGTAGTAGAGAATGAAGACATCCAGAAGATATTAGCAGAGCAAATAATAATTCTAGGTTCTATTGAAGAAGTTGAACTTGGATGTTTAGAAAATGAAGAGCTGTTCGAGGCATCTTCTCTAGGAAAAGTTGTTCAAATTTTAGAAAATAATGTATTCAAGCAAAGTTATTTAATTGGCGAAGATGAAGATGAAGATGAAGATGAAGATGAAGATGAAGATGAAGATCACTATCTAATATTTAAAAGTGATCAACTAGTCTTTAATTATAAAGATTACTTTTTTGAGAACTTCTTCCAACACTTAACATCTCAAGGAAGTTTCTGCCATCTTTCTATATTAAGTTATAGTAATTCTGTAAAAGCCCCTCTATATAACTTATTAGTTGAAATGGGTGATCATATCGTAAAACTTATTGAATATAATCAAGAAATTAAATTTATAGAAATATATTCATTATTAAATAGTTCAGATCTTCCTGTTCATGAAAACTATAAAGATGAAGGGGAGTTAAACAGATTTAAAAACAATTGGTTTGAGATTTGCTTGACTCTAAATTTAATCATTAATAAAAAAAGTATTAGCCTATCTAATTTTAAAGGTGCAGAAGAAAAAGAATATTTTAATATTTATTGGTTTATTGAATGGTATGCCAATCAAAACATTAAGTATTTCGATAATGAGACTATCGAATACTTATTTGAAATTATAAATAAAAAATTTGCTCACGAGATTCAGGAGACTAATGAAAGATGCGATTATTTTTCAAATTTAGCAAAAATCGCATTACTTCATCAGAAACCAGAATATATCAAGCGATATTCTTATCAATGTTGGGATCTTATCTTAGGTTATGGTTGGCGTAAAGATGTGGGTATTTTTGAAGTACTTGATTCAATTGAGTATCTATCTCAAAAAAATTCAAGAGATGCTCTTTTCTACTTACAGGAAATCTCTTCAGAAGTAACACAAATTTTGGAATATACTGATGGTAAAGAAACTAGACATGCCCTACCACAATATACAAAACTTTTGTCTAGCCTCAATTTATCATGTTTGACTTCTAAGTTTGAATGGGAGGTTCAAAATGGTGATTGGCACAATGCAGAAACTTCTTTTCATCAAATATTAAGTAATTTACCAAACTTGTCGTCTCATGTTTGGAAGTCAATTTGCCGAACTGGGCTTTCACAAGACGATCTATATGCATTACAAAATAATTCAGATATAGAACATGCGAAAGAGTTAATTAATATCGCATTAGATCACAATGGAATGGAAAATCTTTCTCAAAATATTAAGAGGAATGAAAATTCATCTACAAATGAAATTCCCACTACTATTAGTTATGAGGACTATCCCTTAGAAAAATTTCCTGATTTTTTGACATGGATTAAGTCGGATTATAAAAACAGAGACCATTTACTACCATGGATGGAATATTGGAAACCTAAAGTAAAAAAAACTGACTTCATTAAATATGTTTGGAATTATATAAAAGATAATGATCTACATAACAAAGATGAAAATTTACTACTTGACCCTATCTATGAAATTGCAAAAGCTACTAGGGGGAAAAATTTTGCATTTGAAATTCTTGTTAAAGCCCAATCAAATAAAGGTGGTTGGTTTAATCATTGGTTTGAGTCGACTGAACATACTTTCAAACGTTTAGATATTGTTGCTAAAGAATATAAAGAAAAAGCAGATGATTTCATCCAACTATCTACTAAGAATAACAAGGTATTAAATACAGGACTTGTGATTCCATCTTCCCGATTAGTTTATCTGTTAATACAACTTGATCGTATAGAAGAAGTCAAATTATTCATTGAAGTAATGATTGAGGTTCTAAAAGAAGAAACTCGGAATTTGAATTTGCAGACACCGAGTTGGAATTGGAACGAGAATTTAGATGAACATGAAATAGCTGTAGCGTTACTTGTTACTAGGTTACAGTGGCCATTCACGAGTATTAAGCAATGGACTGCAAGCGAACTGGCTACTCTGTTAACTGTAAAAAATGATACTCAAAAAATTGTTGAAGCTAGATTATTGGAAAGTTTGAAGTCTAAGAAATTAGAATCTGAAGTTGTTGAAATTTTGTGCGTATTTTGGATGGCTTGTCAGAAAGGCTATCATCCAACTATTGTTCTTGGAGAATATGTATTTGCTAGATCTAGTCTGTCTGATCAATTATTGAATGCTATAGAGTCTAAAACCTGCAATTACGGTTATTACCAAGGAAACTTTGATATTGACTCAGACTTAATTGAAAGAGAATCAAATTTCAGAAAAAACCTTGGATCTGAATTTCCACTTGTGTATTTGAGTACTTGCGAAGATCTCGAAGAAAAGTTTTTTATTCCCTTGACTGAAGATTTTCAGCATGAATGGAACAAAACATTTATTAATGAGCCTAGATTTCATGATACATATCAATATTTTTTAGAAAGAAATAACACTGGTCAGTTTTACACATTGAATAGCCATAGAGCCAGATCTGCATATTTAAGAGTATTTGAGGTTGCTAAACGTCGTTATGGAATGCCCAATGACTATGCTAATTTCTATTCAATAAAAGCTTTGCCACTTGAAACAGCATATTTAAGTTTCTTACCATTTAGAGTACCGTGGTTTACAAAGTGGAATTCGCAAGACGAATACAGTATTGAATCTCTTAAAGATTATCTTAGAAATTTAATTCAAGTTTGCAATACAAGCAATAAAGGTCAAGTTCTGGGGGCTTTATCCTTCCCAATAAAAATTAGTCCTAATTTGCACTTAGATATCACTTGCACAATAATGAATGATAAAAATGAGGTAACTGAAAGATCTCAAATAGTTTCTATTGGCCTAGGATTAGAAAGAAATTTAGAATTCAGATATCTTAAATCTAAGACTACAACTTCTGATAATTTTTCTTTTGTTGGAACAGCTTTCCCTCATCATAGATATGGTCATTGGTTTGTTGAACAGGATTCAAGAGGTATATACATCCCTATCATGCCTGACACTGAAATGAAAATTATAGGTCAGTCAGATGGTAATCTTATTAAATATCTCTTAAATGATATGGAATTTGGTGTATCAGGTTATTGGAATGATGAATGGAAAAGGTCATATCCTTCAAAAATGAAACCCAAATGTGCGACTTACACATTGCTTTCTCCACAATATTTTCAATATATAGGAAATACTGAAACTGAATTTAAATATGTATGTAAGGTAAATATCGCTTCAAAAGAACGGGACTATAGTGACTTTCAATTTGAAGAATTAACGTTTGAAATTTAGCTAGATGATCTCAATATAATGTTTTTTTAATATCATTATATTTATACACTCATTTATACATTTAAATGAACTCAATTTTTCTTCTGATGTTTAATTGATTTAGTAAATGATTTTAATTTTATTTAAAATTAATGTAATTTAAATTTTTATGTATTTGGAATTCCAAATATAGGGACAACATTAAATGATTCGTGATGAATGGGCTACTTTTGATCCAGAAAGTTTTAAACAAAAATTAATTGAAAATTGTGATTCAAATGAATTTTGGGTAATTGATATATACAACTCTCTTATGCGAAAAAATCTAGAAATCCCTGAGATAATTATTGAACTTGCAGATATTGCCGTTGATATTTTTAAATCAAGATATGAAACAGATGAAACAATACTATTTTTAGAATTAAAAGCCCGTAGTCAAGCAGTAAACAACGATTTGAAACCATGTATTGAGACTATAAAATATATAATGACTTTTGATCATGAAATCGTGGAGTCTACAGTCCTTGAGTTAGCAGACGACTGTTTTAAAAGTGCTAATAATTTTGGTTATAATATTGATCAAATCCCAAGTGTACTAGAACAGTTAGAATCAATATATAATTTTTATAATAAGTATGAATCTATCTTTAACTTGCATATTCAATCTGCATATATTTACTCTAGACACAATGCTTCTCAAGCTGCATCGTAGTATTTGTAATGCAGAAATTATAGCCCATGAGCAAAATTCAAAATTATTATTAGCTACTTGCCTTAAAGTGTTGAATGTTATTGCTTTTGAAGAACCCGATATGCTTGCTGCTAAAGATTTTGGTATGCAAGCAATTGTACTCTATGAAGAAGCTCATGAGGAAGTTCCATATACATTGATAGCAAACTTAGCTGTTACATATATGAATCTTGGTGATTTAACATCGGCTGTTGAATATTTTAAAATAGCTTTAGATAATGAAAATCTTGATCAAAAAAGCAAAAAAATTATTCTTGTAAATTACTCATTATGCTTACGACGCCAATCTCTTTTAACTGAAGCGACTACAACATTAGAACATGTTATTAATGAATCTGGAACAATCGACAATCCTGAACAATGTATAGAATTACATTTAGCTTCTGCCAAAATGGCTACATTAGACAAAAATCTAGATCTTGAAAAATTTACTAGTCATATAACAAATATATGTATTCAGCAGGATTTACTCTTAAGCGATGCTTTAAGATTACATCACCGTAGAGGATTACGCGAACGTTATAATCATCGTATAAATAATTTACTTATCTATCTACCAGAAACGGGAAATATTTCTCAAGCGTTATTCCCCCTTGTTACAATATATGCAAATAACTTATCAGATTGGATTAATATACTCGAATGGCGAAAAAATTTAGAAAATAAAGATTTACCAGTGGAACTAATCAGTGAACTTGATGAAATCATATTCTGTATAAAAGATATTGGCGCTCCACATTTATATGGATTCAGAGAGAAATATGATGATCCTTGGGATCCTAATCATCTCGCTGGGGTGTGGGATGATCTTTCTCATTTATGTTCGAAGTTTTCAACTTTTGATATTCCTTTACCCCTTGCAAGAGGAACTAATCAAAATTACAGAGCATTATGTGAGCAGAAGTTACAACAAAATCATTGTTTAATGTTTATTACACATATAAATGAAATTAGTTTACTGTGGTATTTTATTAAAGACCGTTATTATCGTGTTCAAATACAAAAAGAGATATTAATTGAATGGAATAAGTCTCTGAGAGAATTCGCTAATTTTAGTATAAGCAAAAAAACATTTATGAATAAGGTTGATGAGTTAACTCATCATCTAACTCCTATTTTCGCCCCAATCATTGATAGAATTTCAGAAAATGAGTGTATTTCATTACGATATATTGATGATATTCACCCAAGTTTACCAATTTACTCGCTCCTACTAAAAAATGATAGCCTTAGGAATCGTATGGTTTCTGGTGATTTTGAAATTAGAAATGTACCTGCATTGGTTGAGCATTTAGATGATGAGAAAACAATAAACTCAATACTAGCAATCATCGACCCTAATGAAGATCTTCAACTAGCATATTATGATGCGAAACTATTTTCTAAATCATCTAATGGAAATGAGCCTAAATATATATGTGCAACCGAAAAAAATAATTTATCCGAGTATATCAGTACCAATGACATATTATTGGTCTCGACACATGGAAACTCCTTAGATATTTTCTCAGATGCATATTTTGCTCAATTAGGTGATCCCAATACTTATCATATAATTAATGTATACAATTTACAGAAATTTGCACCTACCTCATCAATACGTTTAGCAATGATAAATACTTGTTATTCTGGCTCTAAATCTATCAGAAACTATCAAAAAAAATTTTATACTAATGATGCTGTGACAATTCCAAATCTTATACTACTCAACCAACGTGCTGTGGCATTTTCATCTTTATGGAAAATATCTGATACTGTTAGTTGCATTATTTCATATTTAGTGGGTCAAGGTTTAAATATGGGATATAAGCCCTCAACTGCATTGACTAGAGCTATAAGTACATTACCTGATATGTCATGTGCACAAATAAAACAAATTTTTTTCGATAATCTTGATGAAGAGAACGCAAAAGAAGTTACTAAACATTTTCCACATCAACCAGAAACTAAGATGTTTTCACACCCTTATTTAGTAGCAGGTTTGATGGTACACGGATTATTGTGAGGAATAATGTAAAGGGAGAATTGAATAGCCACCGATTTTGTAGACACCTTTTAATTAGTGGTGGGCTGCCACCACTATTCTAGACAAATTTAGTCTATTCTTAAGACCTTTTTAGTAGGAAAATATGTATTCATAGCTAGGTTCATGAATCAAATATTTTATAAGTTATCATTTTAATGCTCTAAGTAATTAAATTCTAGGTGAACATAAGTTAAATCAGACATGGCACAGCTTGCAGCACTATATGCAGCGTTTCCGCTTGCTGCTGCAACTTTTCGCTGTGAATGGGTAAAATTGTCATTCACAGCGAAAAGCGTCTGAAATAACATAATATAGAGTTATGCGAAACCTAGCGCCGATATCTAGATACTTGTAAATTATTCAAAAATTTCTGTAATTTTATTTCGTCTTGTATTGCCCAAATCATTAATTTTACTTGATTTATTTTTTCGTTATCCGCATTGCTTTCCTGCAACATCTTTAAATAATCATTTAACATTTGAGTCAAATTATCTACGTTCATATATCACCACGCGCAACGGCTTAGACTACGCCTTGCCGACCCTGCGCACTGCTCGGGCACGTCAATTCCCCTGAAAGCCTGCTGAAAAGACATATTTGAAGCATAAGCAGGATTTGTAATCAGGGAAAAAGAATTAAAAATCAATGAATAGCTTTCAAAATAAAATAAACAGAAATTAAAGAAAACGGAAAAACTATAGCAATAATGCCTAAAACATCACCTAGATTCATAAGCTCACCATTAATTGACAATTTTTGGCTATTACAGTAAGAATGACTGACAGAGAGCAAGAATTGCTTAGAAAAAAGTGTATAGAGTTAAATAAACAACTGATAAACAAAAATTTAATGCCTATTAAAGAAAGCGAACTAGTTCATATAATACTTGAACAGTGCATAGGAAATGTGCAGCTAACGAACAGCGGTAATTTAAAAGTAATAGAAGATTAGTATTTGTTAAATTTCCGAAATTTCGGACTTAAGTCCACTCCAGAGATGGTGGACTTTAGGCCGTCCTCTTCCTCTTCCTCAGTCGTCATGCTTCCTCCTCGTCATCGTCATCGTTATCGTCATCGGATCGGCTTGGAGTCGCATAACTTGATTTTATGTTAAATAGATTGTCGGAGATTGCGCGTACTGCTACAGCTTTAGAACGTGCAACTCCACTGGAGAGATTCGGGACAAGTTTAATCTCTCCAGTGGAGCAACCTAAGTAACATAATATTCGTAATGATAGTCTTCATTATTTTAAGATGATTTTGAATCAATCATCGTATGTGCCCATACCGATAAAGATGCTAAAACAGGCTTAAAGGATTGCCCCAGTTCTGTCATTTCATAGACAACTTTGATGGGTGCTTTTTCACCATATACGGTTCGAGAGATTAAACCACTTTGCTCTAACTGTTTAAGTTGAAGACTCAGCGTCATTTCCGTAATGGTGGGCATTAATTGTTTGATTTCATTAAAACGTTTGGGTTCATCTTTTAAATAATACAAAATAACGCTTTTCCATTTTCCACCGACTACATCCATAGCCATACTGATATGACATGGGTAAGTTTTTCCATTGATCGTAACTTCACATTTATTCTCAGGATTTGCCATCAACACCACCCACCTATCAACTTTGATAGTTATTGTACACCAATACTATAAAAATTATAGTAGCTATTATTTTTATAGTTAAAGGCACTGTTATGGCTTTACTGATTTTAGCGCATCCCTACTATGCACAATCCATTGCAAATAAGGCAATTGTGAATGAACTTGTTAAAACCTATCCAAATTTAGAAGTCAGAGATATTTTTCAGCTTTATCCAGATTATCAAATTGATGTGAGCGCTGAACAACAAGCATTGTTACGCCATGACACGATTATTCTGCAATATCCAATGTTCTGGTTTAATATGCCAGCAATTTTAAAATTATGGTTTGATCAAGTTTTTACTTATCAATTTGCTTATGGCTCTCAGGGAGACAAATTAAAAGGCAAACAAGTCATCATTAGTATGACGATTGGGCAGAAAGAAATCCAAATGGTGAATGATCAAGAGAACCTCATCGACAGCTTCTTAAAATCAGTTCAACATTCAATTCAATATACACAAATGAAATTAAGCGGAACTTTTTTACTTTATAATGTATCGCCAATATCCAATAAGACAGCGTCTGAAATTAAATTAGAAGCTACGGAACATAGCCATCAAATATTAAAGCATCTAGCTCAAGTATAAAAATTAAAAGAGAGCGTCCAAACAGGATGCTCTCTTTATCATCCCCCAAAGCACATTCGATTTTACAAATGGTGTATCATTAAACATAGTTTCTTATTTCCTCGTAACATGAAAAATACATTTCCAGATAACAATCAAATTGGTGTGGTTTCCACCTTCTCTGAACTTGTAAATATGAATTTCCAAGGCGATATGAATGCCGTTTGCTGGTATAGAAATTTGGTTGGCGATTTTCAAGAAATTGTGACAAAACTTGAGTTAAAAGAAAATATTACCGAAGTTTCTACTGAAGATCTTTTAGCGCTGCAACTTTCAGAACAAGGCCATCTAGCAAGAGACGTTATCTTAAAAGATATACAACTATTAACTGATTTCGGAGCATCTCCATCTCTTAACTTACTCAAAAACTACGAACGAGACGAAGAACTAGATTTCATTTCAACAGATGTATATTCCTATCATGTCGATCGCTCCCCTATTGCAACGGATACTTTTTTATGTACCTATCATGGCCCTGCAAGCGACATCCTGCCTAATGATGAAGTTGAGCAAAAAATTCTTATTCCAGAAATCAGGGAAGAACTCAAAAAATTACATGATGGCCCAGAGGCTAAATTTGAAAAATTTCTAGAAGAATATTTCTTTGACCTGCATTATCAACCTAAACCCGATACAAAACCTGTAAATTTGGGTTCAGGACATCTTTGGCGCTTGGCAGTCGATCATCCAACACAACAGGTCTTGCCGTGTGTTCATAGAGCGCCTGTAGAAAATGACGGTGAATACCGGCTGTTATTGATTTGTTAAATTGATTAGATACATCAAATAAAATTTAATCACCATAAGATCTAGATGTTAAATTCACGTATTTTTAAAACTTATTTATAAACATATGTTTATATTAAAATAATACCAAATCCATATATTTCCAGCTATTTATAGTCAAGATTGTATGTTACATTATAACATATCACTTAATTCATAAAAAATAACAAGGCATTGCAAAATGAATTTTAGACAATTACCTGACCTCATTATTCGTAATGCCAATATCGTCAATGAAGGATCTTGCCAAATTAGAGATGTTCTCATTCAACAAGGACGAATCAGTAAAATTCAGCCTAGTATTATGGGAGTATGCAAGGCCAAATCAATTGAAGCGAATGGTAGATGGCTTATCCCAGGAATGATTGATGATCAGGTACACTTTCGTGACCCTGGTTCACCACACAAAGGTAATTTTGCCTCTGAATCTATGGCTGCGGCTATAGGAGGAATCACCAGTGTAATGGATATGCCTAATACCAATCCGCCTACATTAGACCTCGCTGCTTTACAACGCAAAAAGGATATTGCTGCTCAATATAGCATGGCTAATTATGCGTTTCATTTTGGCGTTAGTGCTCATAATTTACCAATCATCGAAAGTCTTGATCCTAAATTAGTGAGTGGCATAAAAGTTTTTATGGGGGCATCAACGGGTAATATGTTGGTCGATGACCCTCAGATTTTGGAACGCTTGTTTGCAAATGTACCCACCATTTTATTGACGCATTGTGAATTTACACCCCACATTAAACAACTTGAACAGCAGTATCGCGAAAAATATGGCGAGAATATCCCAGCAGATTTACATCCTATCATTCGAAACAAAAATGCCTGCTTTGAAAGCTCTCATTTAGCAGTTACTTTGGCAGAAAAATATGGTACTCAGTTACATGTTCTACATATCACTACTGCCAACGAATTGTGTTTATTTAAAAACTTACCTATAGATAAAAAACATATTACTGCCGAAGTCTGTATTCATCATTTGAATTTTGACGATACGGACTATGCTAATTTAGGTCACTTGATTAAATGCAATCCGGCAATCAAAACTGCACAAGATAAGCAGGCACTCATTGATGCGGTCGCCCATAGCAATCGTCTAGATATTATCGGGACAGATCACGCACCACATACTTGGCAAGAAAAACAGCAATCTTATTTTAACGCTCCGTCTGGTCTACCCTTAGTGCAACATGCATTGCCTGCCTTAATGGAGCTTGTAGCAGATCAACAACTGTCGATTGAGACAATGGTGCAAAAAACGTCGCATCAGGTTGCTGATCTATTCCGTATCAACGAACGTGGTTACATCCGTGAAGGCTACTGGGCTGATCTGGTACTGATTGGAAAGAATAAAAATAGACAACCTGTTGCACAACAACCCAATTTTATGCGATGTAATTGGACACCTTTTCAGGATAAAACCTTTCGCTATTTAGTCGATAGCACTATTATTTCTGGACAACTGGCATGGCATCAACAACAACTTTTTCTTAATTGTCGTGGACAAGCTTTAGAAATAAACCGTTAATTTTTTTAATGTCACACTTCTACATAGTCAATATAGTTAAATCATCTATGTGGATATATCACTTATGCAGTAAGAATCATTTTCAATTCAGGCAATTAGAGTAAAATTTATAACTCTGGATTCAAGCTAATTCTGGGATATTTTTAATTTGATTAAAAATCAATCCAACTTAATTTCAATAAAAACAATAATATATGCTTATCTAGCATTTATTCTGATTTTCGTATAATTAATATCAATAAAAGGAATTGTTTGTTACCCTATTTTTTGCCTACAATATTACAATTAATTAAAACCATGTTTTTTTAGGTAGCTGTCGCCATGACCTTTGTTGTCACTGAAAATTGTATTAAATGTAAATATCAAGACTGTGTTGAGGTTTGTCCAGTCGATTGTTTCTATGAAGGTCCAAACTTCTTGGTCATTAACCCAGATGAATGTATTGACTGTGCATTGTGTGAGCCTGAATGCCCTGCAAACGCTATTTTCTCTGAAGATGAGTTACCAGAAGGGCAAGAAGCCTTTATTGAGTTAAATGCTGAATTGGCTCAAAAATGGCCTAACATTACACAGATTGGTGATCAACCTGCTGATCGTGAAGAATGGAATGGTAAAGCTGATAAATTGCAATATTTAGACAAAGGCGAGTAAATTTACTTAAACCTTTAATAGATATTTGTTATATAAATTAATTGGTTAAAGTGGCTTAATAAATAGCTTTATTCACTTTACTCTAATTCTTGACATGCGCTAAGATCTTGTCCGTTGCAGTATAGAAGTGTATTACATGTATTCTGGTTGTCTAGTGTACACCTACTTATAAAAAATACTTGTAATATGCAGTAAATTTCTATATTATTCGCATCGTAGCAAATTCCTTAAAATACAAGGAATTGCAATAATATAGGGCCTATAGCTCAGTCGGTTAGAGCAGCGGACTCATAATCCGTTGGTCCACAGTTCGAGTCTGTGTGGGCCCACCAAATTTTAGTTATTTAAATCAAGCTCTTGCGTTTCTGTAAGGGCTTTTTTTGTATAGCGGTTTTTATGATTTTTGATTCTAGGTAGTAAATAGGTAGCAGTTTGCGTCAATACCAAACTACATAGCATCGGCAGACATCACTGGATTATTATTTTTAGAATTGACCTTGGGTTCATACCAAATGAAATTACCAAAGTGTCAATGCTGGCACCAGCTTCAAATTGGGTGCGTATTGATCTATGTAAGAAATCTGTAGCCATTTGTTTGCAGGATTCTAGGCAAATAGTTTCACCCGTAAATACCTGAGTAAGTTTAAACGCATCATTCCAGCCAAGAATTTCGACAAGACGTGATTTAGGGTTTAGTGTTTTGGGAATATATAGATAGATTCTGTACCTTGTCCGAGTATCACGTTTAACCTGTTTGGTTCTGGGTAACTGGCCCAGTAGAAATAAAGCTTTTTCTCTGCCAATAACTTCGGCAATGGCCTGCATATTTTTTGGTAGCGGATAGTCGGACATTGATCACCGCCATTATTTTTCAATCTGACGACGTACACAATTCGCGACAAGTCGGCTCATTGGCACAATGACACCTGCTTCAGCTTCGATTTTGCGTTGCTGATTCTCAAGAGCATTAAGTAGGCTTTGGGGCAAACTGATCGTTAGAACGCGGTGTGGGTCTGCTGATAAATTTGACATGAAATTTTTCTCCTAATAGCTTCTGGTTGATGGCTTCCATCCAGCCCATGAGTTCTCATTGTTAGCTCGGCGTGCTTCAGCGCGGGCTTGTCTTTCAGCTTTGGCGCGTACATTGGGTTGTGCAGCCAAATACGACGCTGCTACTTCTGCTTGTTCGAAATCTAATCCATAGAAATTCCGCAAAAGGTTTGCCACTGGTTTTAAATCATCGCCAATAATAAAGTCTTTCATCTGGGGAATTTTGCAGACCATCCGATTTACGTCACCAGTCGAGCGGTCATAAAACTCAGCACACTGTAGCTGTGCCAAGACTTCTGCTGGAACCAGTACCGCTTCAGCTTTGGGTTTGTGGTTTTTTCGTTTCATATTTTTTTTGCTCCAGCCAACCAGTGGTAATTTGTTGGATATGGTTCGGTGTTATTTCGAAATCATCGCTATTAATGATGATCGTTATTTCTTTATCTGGAACGCGCCAGAACACGATCCACGGGTTATGCTGTGCTGGCATTGTTCTCGACCTCGATACCAAGCCCGGTGAGCAGTTGGTTTGCGATTGACGTCGACTCGGCAACGGTCAATTCAAAGTTCCCAGCCAAGACCACTGCAAGGCTGTGTGGATTGCGGATCAAGATTGGTTCGTTGTCACCAATGGATAGCAACAGCTTTGATCCGTTATTCTGTGCCGAGATGTCAGTAAGCAAGCCTTGCTGATCACGATCAATGTTGAACGATAAGACATTACCGATTTTTGCAATATTCACTCTGGCAGCCTCCTTAAGACACTAACCAGAATGCGGATGTCGAACCTGATGGGATTACAGCTTGAATATCTGCATACACCGTAATATTTAGATCACTGGCCGCATTCAACCGCTCAATAATGACGTTCACATGAGGGTTAATCGCTATACCCACGCGGTTGAATGCGCCAATAACTGTTGCTGCTGTTTGCGATGTTAATTCAGCTTGAACAAGGCCGCCCGCGAAAAGGTTGCAGTTCTGAACAGTCGCGCCAGTGCCATTTGTCCCGATAAACCCTTGTAGCTCACCATACGTTAGGTTGCGAGCTGCTGCTGCACCAATGGTGAAGTTTGCCGGCGTTAAAGCTGTGATCGCATTAAGCAAGGCATTGTCTACAGCCTTGGCTAAACCGAGGGCAATCCCAGTAATAATATCGTATTCAATACCCTCGTTCCCGGCTGCCTTTCGCGTGCGACGTGAAACAGTGAATCGGCAGGCAATATGGTTTTGCGTATCGCCACGCCAGTTAATTGAAGCATCGGTGAATGGAAGTGCCGAAGATGTGATTTGCGTACCTTCTGTAACCGTTGCAAAATTTGCAGCTTCAATAACACGTAGTTTAGCCGCATCCGACTGGAAGATATGAAGTCCTGATGTTTCACCAATGTAGTGCTCATTTGCGACGATAAGTTTTGCACCTGCCTGAACGGTGCGAGCCGCGTTTGCGACGGCCGCAGATAAAGTAAAGGCTTCATTGCTGACCAAGTTGATATTGCGCTCGATGCCGTCAATTTGTGGTACAAGCGGTGCATAGTCAACGCCAAGATCAAGCTCGATCGATGCAACGGCCGGTTTAGGTAATAACTTTGGTTCAAAACCGGGGATTTGATGCTCAACTACACCAGTTTCATTTTGTGCCTGTAACATGACCTCTTTCAACTTATCAGAGCTTGTGGTCACATCGAGTTGTGGCTGAGGTTCTGGCTCGTTAAGTTTCTGAACGAACTCTTCTAATTGGCGTTTAAACTTTAGGGTTTCTAGGTCATCTTTCATTTTTTAAATCGGCGTCCTTTGTGGATTAAGGACATTATCCTTGGTCGGTAATGCGATTTCCTCCGGCCCGGTTTCTAATACCGTGAATGTTTACATAAAAATCATGAGTTTTATTAACTGTCACAACTGCCGACACAGGTAGTAAGTCAACTTACTGAAAAATAACAAAAAAATTTTTAACATGGGCTTTTTCTATGATTTTCTCATAGAATATCAGTTAAACTTATAATAGTAAGTTATGAATTGAAATATCACCGAGATTTGTTTCTTTGGGAATTTCGCCATCCGAGGCGCCGCGCGGCCCAGAAAGTACCTTTTTGTTTAGAATCAATGACTTATGCAAACGCAATCCCAAAGACTTACTCACTGTCACGCTCCTGCTGCATGAACACAAGCTTTACATGCCTGACCTACATGAAGTTGCTTATCTTGAGCAAACGCATCTACGTGAATGAAACAGCACAATGACCCGCAAAAAATAATTTCATGCGCGTACACACGTCAGAAAAGATCAAGGAATAGTCAGGATACGAGTGGGTGTGGGTCGCCACATGGTAGTGCATCATTCACTACTCACCAGTGAACAACATCACCAAGGGTGAATACTCACCAAGTGAACAGCATCACCAAGGATGAATGTGATCAAGTCGGGTCGGCCTATCGCATGTTATCTATGATAAGTCTTTGTGCACCCTATACATCTTTGTGCACCCTCGAAATAAAGGATGCACAAAAGGGTTTCCAAAATAAATAATTGATTTAAAACAATAAAATATTTTTTGTGCACCCTTGTGCATCCTTTTTGCATTTTTCTACACAGGGTCTAATACGTCAATATATAGCTATCTCTTATTTATCTTCTTATATCTTTTTTATTAATATGGGTGCACAAGATACATCAAATCCTTATATAGCAACGGTTTCAGTCTGTGTACCCTTGAAATAAAGGGTACACAAAAGGGTGCACAAAATACTATAAGGGTGCACAGGATCGGCACTAAAAAAACCACAACTAGACGTAATGCCAGTCAATTTCTTAACTGACTGGCATTATGCAATTAGGATGGTTTTTATCTTTGAGCTTGAGTTGACGGGGCAATGCTGCTGTCGGATTTTTATTTTCCGTTAATTAGTTTTGGCGGTACCAACTTAGGCGCACGTAATTGAGTTTTCCCTCCATATCGGCGGGACTCTCCGCCATTATGTTTGCGAATGCACATTGCTGCCTTGGTAGCTTCGCCTTGTGTTGGTCGGTCTATTCCAAGTTTGGTAAGTATTTCCGTGGCTGTAACCCATTCCCAGCTTGAGTGATTAGATTCCCAGTCCAAACTCGATAAAATGCGCTCTTCAATAGGGTCAACGACCTGAAAATCTTCATTGCTGGCATTTAGGGCTGTATCTTCATCTTTTGTAAGGTGCCATTGCATACCGCTTTCGTATGCCGCCTGTACCTCTGCCCAGACCTGCTGCATGTCAAAAGTATGTTGATAGTCGATGCTTTCACACTCAATAACCCACCAGCGACGCGAACCAGTTTCATCTTTCAGGAATGTTTTAGGGTTCACTGAACCGAAGAAAGCAGTACGACGACCAAAATCAGACTCTGCGCGCGCATAAGGCAAACGGATTTCGTCGCTATCTTTTGTTAGAAAGGCTTTCAGTGCTTCCTGATCTGCTTTTTTGAGTGTCCCGTTGACTTCACCAAGTTCAACCAACCAGAATGAAATCACCTTTTTGACACTGTCCTTGTTGTCTGGGTTCAGGCTCAAGCCGTCTTTAACAACGTCAAGACTTGAGGGAGCCAACGACTTAAGCCAGCTTGTTTTTCCTAGACCCTGATCACCTTGCAAAACAAGCGCACCATGCAGTGATGTGCCGTCACGGCTTGCCGCAGCAATGGCCGATACCATCCAACGCTTGATTAGGGCGATATGCATCGGCGTACCATCGGGCAAAGGTCTTACGTTTTTAGGCGTGATCGTATTGCAAAACTCGTCCCAGCGTTTGACGCCATCCCAAGGCTTTGAGTTCACCCAAGTTAGGACGGGGTTGTATTGGTTGCGGTCGGCAATGGTCGTCAGAAAACCTTCAAGGTTTCCTGTCGGAATGCCTACAAGATTACACTTGGAAATTATGTGAGAAAGGCACGACACAAGTCTATTATCACGGCTTGCACTGTGACCCGGGATAAGGATTTCAACGTCTTTGGCGATCACGTTGTAGCGCACTACTGCACCCATTCGGCGCAATAGGTCTTCGACATTCTCAATCACAGCCTTTGGCTTGCCGTTCCCTGTGACGTATAGAAATGGCGTGTATTCATCGAATTGAATTGGAGACGTGTTGTCATTCGCTGGCGTCGGCAATTGGTGCGCCATAAGCTGCGCCTGAACTGCTTCCAGTCCACCAGTGACGTGAACGTCGTTCCAGTCCATGCCTTCAATGTCGGGCAGGATCACACGCGCATTGATGGCTTTGCCTGCTGCTTCTGCTGCTTCATTGCCCGGCCGCTTACCTGTTTTTGAGTCGTCCGGTTTGTCGTGGTCCCCAGCAATGATGATTTCAGACTGTGGAAAATGATCGCGCGCAATATTGGCGACATTGACCATGTTGCTACAATCAAACGCGACCATGACCGCCCAACCTGTCGCTTCATGAACTGATAAGCCAGTTGCATAACCTTCGACGATTGCAATTTTTTCGCTTGGTGTACCGATTAAGAAGTATCCGCCTGACTTTTTGCCAGACTTCAAATATGCACGATCTCCGTAGTATTCCTGATCTTCAAAGAAATACGCTTGCAATGAAACGATCTTCCCATTCTTTGCATAGATAGGAACAAGCAGCGCGGGAATCCGTTTGAATGGTTTAATTGGTTTTCCCGGTTCAGGCGTTTTGTAAACTGGAAAATTCCCAATCCTAGCACCGTGAATTTTGACGCCTTTGCGTGTGGTATACGGATGCTCATGCGCTGGCGTTGCATTTTCCCAAGCGATATTTGCTATGCGTGCGACTTCATCATGAATCTGTTTAAGCTCTGCCGCGTACCGAAGTTCATCAGCTTTACTCTTGGCCTTACGTGCTGCGATCTCCTCTGGTGAAATCTGAATGCGGTCGTTGTCGTTAAATGGAAATCCAGCCTGCCGCGCTCTATAGATAAGCGTACGAATGGTAATCCCGCCGCCCGGCTTGTCTGATCGCCATTGCGCGCGTGCTTCTGCCTTATCGTATTTGTCGTATTGGCTACCCCAATCTTCCCATGTACTAAAACCATTCTCGCCAAACTCAGAACGAATAGCAAAAGCCATTTCGTACCACTCTTTGCGGTCGTTGTAGTCAAGATAAGAAAGAGCTCGGGCAACTGTGTCCAAGGTCAAGTGATAGGCATTTTTGATCATGCTTCACCGCCTATATTTTGCTTATCGTGCTCTTTGTTAATTGAATGGGAGTTGTTTAAACCTAAGACAAAAGCTATAATCATGAACATGAAAATTTTATTCATTGGCGATTACCATTGATGATTTTTTCAAAAGGGAATGACCGCGAATCGTTCCCTTTATTTTTTGTTGAAAGAAAAGAATTACGTTTCACGATTACACCTCATTTGAAGATCGTGATTTTTCAATCCGTTCTCGTATCCATTGCTCAATATCAGATTGAAGCCAAGCTTTACGCTTTGCAGATATAAGCACTGGCTTTGGAAAATTCCCTTGTTTTATCTGAACATATAGAGCTGTTTTTGATAGTGATGTTTGCTCAATCACTTGTGCTCTGGTTAGAAATTTCATTGAGTAGAATGCCTGTCGCCTTTATTCCCATAATGTACGTCCAAGGACGTGCTGGTTTCCTCCGGCCCGGTTTCCATTGCTTTGTTTGTTATTTGAGCTTGTTTCCATTCAAGATAGGTATGTACCAATCCCCATACTTGAATTTTAGAGAGCCTGCGACTTGGCTTAACGTAGGAATAGGCCCAGATCACGGATACAGCAGCTTGGACTTCACTCTGATTTGAACCAAAGTCATTCACATACGGTGAAGGATCAACTGTTTTCAGGAAGTTCCAGATAGCTGCACGTTGCTGGCCTTTATTTTTGGCTTTCCATATAGCAGATAAGTGTTCACGATTTTGTGGGCAGTACACACGAGATTTTTGAGTATTCATAGAAAACGCCCCCTTTAATTCTGGACTATTTCAGAAAATTGAGGACGTGCGATTTGCTCAATATCTGCCACACGCCAGCGTAAGCGGTTGCCTATCTTGATGGGCTGAATTGGGCCTGATCCGTTCATAGCCCATACGCGCAAGGTTTGGGCTTGAAAGCCAAGTTTTTGGGCGGCTGTTTTGGTGTCTAATAAAACTGCGCTGTTATTCATCGTTGTTTGCACCGTTGTAGTGTTGATAGGTGCACTTTTACGCTGATTGTAGTTCTAAGTCAAAGTTAAGTATTTGTATTAAAATGATTTATTGTGATTAACAGTGATGTGGCGTGATATTGCATGATGTGGCGTGAAGATTATGTTTACATAAAAACAACAATTAAACCGACTTAATTTAGTCTTGTAATGGGTGTTACGTCAGCTTGTTTATTTTACCCGTAACAGTGGGAGAATTATTGCCAGATAAGGGGCTGTTACGGGAATTATATTTGTAATGGGTACAATTAAGCTTTCATGGACAATTTACCAGTGTGCCTGTATTGATTTTCTGGGGTTTGAATAAAGCCTGCTTCATTCAATATCCATGCCTCGTATTTAGTGTGCCAAATTCTCAATAGGTCTAAAGGCCGGATAATGTAATGACGTTCAACTGTCCCGCTCGGCTTATGTCCTGATATTTGATATGAAATCCCTTTAGGCATTTCCACCCACTCTGCAAGAGTTTCAAAAGAGCGTCTTAGACCGTGAATAGTTAAGTGAGGTATCCCAGCACGTTGCACAGCACATTGTAGGTGTGTCAGATGGTTTGTGATAACTCCAGCCTCAGCATCTAAGGAGGCAAATACATAATCATTTAGTTTTGGTAATGCTGATATGATTTGTGACAGGTAAGGTGTTAATGGAATAGTACGCCCATCACTATCAACTTTGTCATGTAGTAAAACATGGTTCCATTTGAAATCAATATCCACCCATTTAAGACGCTCCACCTCATTACGTCTTGCGCCTGTAAGCAAAGTGAATTGCAAATATGCTGATACTATAGGATTATTGATTTTGAGTATCTCGGTAAAAAATGGCCTTAGTTGCTCACGCTGCAAACAATCACGTTTAGCTCCGACCTTCTTAACCTGCTGCTTCACCTTTTTAGCATTATAGGACTTGTCTGGGAGTAAGCCTGAAAATTCATTTTGTTCCTCACACCAGTTAAGACAGGCTCGTACCATACGATATGATGTAGCAGTGCTGGTGGCTCGTGTTTGATTTTCTTTCTTTACCCATTCCTCAAGCATTGAGGCTGAAAGCTCACTTAATCGAATATCTAATAGTGATGCAATAGGCTGGGCAATAGTGATCTTCTTTGTTGATCGGGCGGGAGCTTGTTTGCCACCACGTTGGGCAAGTCTGATATGGTCATCTACATAGCGTTTGCCCCATCTGCCTTTATTGGCTTCTATATATGCATCCCAGACTTTGCCAAAAGTTAGTTGCTCTCTAATAGCTTGTTGCCGTTGTTGTTCAGCAAAGTCTATTTTGTCTTGCTTTTCATTTCTGGGATCAATGCCTTGAGCACAAAGCAAGCTTAAGCGTTTGGCTTCTTGTTTGGCGGAGTCTGGTGTCCAAGTTGAACAATCGCCTAAAGTAATCTTTAACGGTTTGCCTCCTATACGTCCATGATAAACATATTTTTTTGAGCCGCCGGGATTGGCTTTGACAGCCAGTCCTGTTATTTCCTCATCCCATAAAAAGGCTTCTTTCTTGTCAAGAGGACATTTAAAATCTTTAACGCGGTTAACAGTTAAGCGGGTTTTATTAGAAGCCATTTTTGATACCTGAATGTTTTTAGGTAGCATATAGGTAGCAAAATAAAGGAATATTTGTCAACAATTATCAACAGCAAATATTGGGTAATGTTAGGTAACTTATTGTATATATGTATAATTGTGAAGTTTCTTCAACTGCAAAAAACTCAAAAATATAAAAAATTAGAGGACTCATAATCCGTTGGTCAACAGTTCGAGTCTGTGTGGGCCCACCATATAAAACAACCACTTAGGTGCATTAACCCTAAGTGGTTTTTTATTTTATAAACTCATGTAAGCAACTAAAATATCGAAAGAATTTGATTTTTCAACCAAGCTTGCGGAGATTTCAATTTATCACACTCTACAGAATAAATATTCACACGATATTCAGGCACTGCTATTGGCAGACTAAAAACATCAATTTCATGAATTTCTTTAAGGATTTCAACAGCTTTACTTGGAAGTGTAATCATGAGATCAGCCGATTGCATCATATAAGGTGCAATCATCATATTCGGTAATTCCAAAGAAATTTTTCGATACACACCCTGTGCTTTAAGTGATTCATCAATAATGCCATCATGCTCATTCCATGCGCTTATTTTAATATGATCAGCCTGAACATAATCATCTAAGGTTATATCTTGATATAACCCTTTGGGTGCCACAACGACATATCTGTCTGTAAAACATGGAGATACGTCAATCAAAGCAGAATTCATTTCTTCCTGCTCTGAGTACCCTACAATCAGATCTACTTTACCAAGAATCAAATTTTGCATAGATGCTTCCATATTTCTGAAAACAATTTTTAATTTGATATTCGGCGCAAGACCTTTTAACTTCTTCATAAGTAAAGGCAATATACAAAAAGCCGTATAATCTGTAGTTGCGATCGTCAATTCCACATCACTTATCGATGGGTCAAATTCATGACTTTTAAAAAGATGATGAGATAAATTCCTCAGACTTTCTGAAACAATAGGTGCTATTTCCTCTGCTCTTTTTGTTGCCGCCATTTTTCCCCCCATCCGAATAAATAGTGGGTCATCAAATACACTTCTAAGTCGATTGAGTGCATGACTAAATGCGGATGGGCTGAGATAGATGGCTTCCGCGGCCTTCGATACACTTCTATGTCGATATAAAGCATCAAATACCAAAAGTAAATTCAGGTCAAACCCATGTGGAATAGAGTGCATTTAATTCATTTTACGAGTGTAAAAAATGCAGTATATACATTTTATTTTTAATTTAAAATATTCATAAATTCTCTTTAGGTAAATTCGATGCATTATCAAATTCGACAAGTACAGCTTTCAGACGTTGAACGCTGTTATGAAATTGAGTCTTTGGCGTACCCTGTAGACGAAGCCGCTACAAAAGAAAAAATCCAAATCAGAGCCAAACAATATCCTGAGGGGTTCATTGTTTTAGAAGATCAAAATCAAATCATTGGTTTTATTAATAGCGGTTGCACAGATCACGTTGTGATGTCCGATGATCATTTTAAAGAGCTTGTAGGTCACATATCTTCAGGCGCCCATTTGGTGATTATGTCTGTTGTTGTCGACCCTGAGTTTCAAGGACAAGGATATGCGGCCAAACTAATGAATGCATTCATTGATTTGGCAAAATCATTAAATAAAAAATCGATTTATCTGATGTGTAAAGCTGAATACATCAAACTTTATGAAAAGTTTGGCTTTAAATTCACGCAAGTGTCCGAATCCTCACATGGCCATGCAAAATGGTATGAAATGCAGTTAGCGTTAATCTAATAACAGCGGAGAATTTGTCAATGTTCCTCCGTTTTATTGGCATAGCGAGTATATTACTTGCTGTTTTAATTTATGGTGGAGAAAAATATTATCTCATTCTAGGGACTTTTTTTGCGATAATAATCATGTTTTTCTCCTATGGAAAATCCCCAGAAGGAATGTTAGTCGGGATTTTTCTACTCTTGATTTTTACTGGTCTTAAAAATTAATACTTGTATTTCAGATAAATACCTCGTAGTTATTTGTGTAATATACCTAACGAAATGTTCACATTATTTGGGCTCATCTCTTTAAAAACTTGAGGTAAGCTTCTGTTTTGAAGTTTACCTCAATAAAATTTGGCTTAAGCACTTAATGAAAGCTGTCTTTGTTCATGTAATCGTTGGGCGGCACCTAACAAAAGATTTTCTGTTTTAACCCAGCCTAAACAACCATCTGTTACAGATTGACCATAAGTCATATTGGCACAGATTTTTTGTTGGCCATCAACTAGATGACTTTCGAGCATAACCCCCTTCACAGACGTCTGAACTCTTTCCATAATGACTTGCTGTAATACTGCTTGTTGTTGTAGCGGATCTTTCTGGCTATTTCCATGACTACAATCAACAATCAATGCAGGACAATCCACCGACTGTTTTTTTATTTTTACAATAGAATCCAAATCATAATTAGTACCTGTATTTGAACCACGCAAAATAAGATGTGGGAATGGATTCCCAACTGTATGTAATACCGTGGGTAAACCTGCTTGGCTCATAGCAAAGAATTGATGCGGCTTTTTTGCAGTTAATATCGCATCTAATGCAATTTGTATTGAACCATCTGTCCCATTTTTAAAACCGATAGGAAAGTTTAAGCTACTGGTGATTTCTCTATGAATTTGAGATTCTGACGTGCGTGCACCAATCGCCCCCCATGCTAATAAATCGTCAAAATAACCAGTAACCATTGGGTTTAAAATTTCACTGGCAATTGGCAACCCCATTTTGACAAGTTGTAAATATAAATGGCGCGACTGCTCCAATCCTTTTTGTAAATCTGCTTGTCCATTTAAATCTGGATCATATAAAAAACCTTTCCAGCCAACAGTGGTTCTTGGTTTTTCAATATATGCTCGCATGACAATGAATAAGTCATCTATAACAGATTGCTGTAAAGCCTGTAATTTTTCAGCATATTCAAGTACAGCAACTGGATCATGAACTGAGCAAGGGCCAACGATCACCAATAAACGATGATCTTTTCCAGACAAAATGTTCTCAATAATTTTGCGCTGGGTTGCGATTTGCTGCATGGACAAGATATCCAAAGGATATTTTTGTTTTAATTGCTGCGGTGTATCCAAGTTTTGCTGTGTCGAGATGCAAGTATTCATTTTCGTTTCCTGAGGATTCCTCCTCTAAATTCATGTTAATAATTGGGTTCTATGTTGCTGGTGACTCAAATAAAATGACATCCAAAAATATTGTTTAAAGTATGAGAAATAATAGTGAACCATTTTTAACTCCGATAAAGCATAAAAAAACCTGACTGGGGTTGCCCAGTCAGGTTTCAAAATTCAACTTGGGCAACCTATTTATTTTGCCCAAACGCGTTCAGGCAACTATGTAAATTGCCAAAAATACGCGTAAGTAATAACAGGTTGCTGAAGTAACATAATATTTTGAAAAATCAAAAAACTTACTATTAAAATACGCCTGTTTTTTTAAGAATGCAATCCCCTTTTTATGGCAAATAAAAAAGCGCCGAAGCGCTTTTTTAAACTTATTTGATTTTTGCTTTAGATTTTAAATATTCAATATAATCCGCAAGTTCTTGTTCGTTACGTGATTGTTGATACCAATTTTTAAGCTGCTGCTGTTGTTCAGCACTCAGAGATTTAACACCACTACGTATCACATTCGATACACCAACCACAACCATTTCATTTGGCAACGCTGCCGTACCCACTGACCACATACCTGCTTTAGGCGTTGGCAATGTAAATGCAATGTTTGCAATTTCTGGTTTTAAATTTTGACGTGTAAGTACACCCGCTTTTACAAATTTAAGCGTATTCGATGCTAACACTTGAGCGGCTGGCTGTTTTTTAAATGCATTTAATGTCGCTGCAATTTTTGCTTTTGCCAAGGCTTCAGCTTTCTGGTTCAGCACTTTCACTTTAATAGCAGGCGTTGCCTGAGCCAATGATTGAACTCCAGCAGGCTGATAATTTTTAATTTTGATCCAAACAACATTGCCATTGCTTAATTGGATGTTGCTCGACACATTTCGATCACCATTTTTTACATCGTCATTAAATAGTTTTGCTTTTACATTTAAATCACCCAAAACAGGATCTTTAGTCAAAGCAGTCACATTTTTTGCAGATGAAACTTTTGCTGTTTTAAATGTTTGAACAATAGTATCTAACGCATCATTGCTAATAACTGTTTCATTTAAATTATTAACAGCATCAGTAAAAGCATTGGTCTTTTTCGATTTTTCAATCTCTGCAACCAATTGTCCTTTTACAGCCTCTAAACTTGGTACATGCGTTGTTGGCGCATTTGCTTCAATAATATGATAACCGAAACTGGTTTTTACAGGTTGAGAGATCTGACCATTTGCTAAAGAAGCAACAGCCGCATCAAACTCTTTAGAACCTAAAGTTCCTGTTTGATAACCCTCAAGCAAGCCACCTTTGGCTTTCGATGTCGGATCTTCAGAATATTGTTTTGCAGCAGCATCAAAACTCATACCCGCTTTAATTTTCGCTTCAACTTCATTCGCTAATTTTAAAGCGTCTGCGTCACTACGTGAGTCACGCGTGATCAAAATATGATGTACAACTTTATTGGCAGTTTTATTCAGATTATCCGCATACTTTTTATATGCTTGCTGAATTTCTGCATCGGTCGCTGCTGGTGCTGCAGTCGTCAACATATCTGGAGATAAAACAACATAGTCAACATCAACCGCAGCGTTTTGTTTAAAGCTGTTTTTGTGCTGATTATAATAGTTTGCAATATCTTGATTGGTGATTTGAACCTGTTTTTTATATTCATCAAGTTTGATGCTTGCCAAATATAGTTCACGTTGCTCTGTTTCAATATTTGCCAGTTGTTCAATATCTGACTTACTGACTACGGCATAATTAGAAATCGTTCCAGATAGCATTTTTAAAGAATGATCCTGACGCAAACTTGCAATCAGTTGGTCTTTTGTCATCCCTTTACTACGTAGGTAGTTACCAAATGCCTCATCACTAAATTTACCATTTACCTGAAAATCAGGAAGCTGTGACAACATTTGCACAAATTGAGTATCGCTTAAACTAATGCCTAATTTCTGTGCTTGTTGTAAAAGTAAAGATTTTGCAATGAGCGTATCCAAGGCTGAATTACGAATCACATCCATATTCAGAAGTGATGAATCCCCTTGTACGTATTGTAGATATTGCTGTTGATATGCTTTGACCAAATCATCCAGGTCTTTATTTGAGATGTCTTGACCATTAACTGTTTTAGCTACATCGGTTTTGTTCGATCCACTAAAATATCCTTCAATACCTACTAACGCTAAAGGAGTTAGAAATAACACAAGCAATGCTATACCTAACCAACCTTTAATCAGTTTACGAAACGATTCCATAAGTATTCCAATATTTTATTTGCGTGCGATTTTAACTGAAATCGGGAAATGAATGAATGTATTCACAGGCATTATTTTTCTTTATCTAATAAAAAACGCGCCTGAAGGCGCGTTCTATAGATTCTTTATTAAGCGACAGAATCTTTTAGGCCTTTTCCTGCTTTAAAGCTTGGAACTTTGCTTGCTTTAATTTGTAGTTCTTCACCAGTCTTTGGGTTTCGACCTGTACGAGCGCTACGTTCTTTTACGTTAAAAGTACCAAAACCGACTAAAGTAACAGTATCACCACTTTTTAACGCTTCTGTAATTGAAGCAATAGTCGCATCTAATGCTTTACCAGCATCAGTTTTAGACAATCCCCCTTTTGTAGCAATCGCATCAATTAATTCTGATTTATTCATGAAGGTTACGTCCTCTTAATAATATAGGGTTTTAAGATCCAAGGCTTTTGAATATACCGTATAATGCCTTTATAGCAATGCTTAGGGGCAAAACGCAATACTCTATAAATGCTTTTGTAGAAATTTCAGAGGAAAACTTAACAAAAAAAGCGCAATCTGACATTTTTTGCTGAAAACTTCCGCGTTTTTCTCAGATCTGCAACTTACTAGGCAATCTATAAAATTAAAGTGTTTGTACATCCTTTAAGGTCATCAAAAATGAGAACCCGTCAGTCAATAAAAAGGTTTGTCTCAAAGAATAGAATCACACCAAAATTGTAGAAAATTTGCCTAAAAGCCTAAATGTTGTATCTTTAAATTACATATATCACTTGCACATTTCTTGAAACTATTTTAAAAAAGCCAACCTAAGATTGTTTGAGCATATCAATGGAGTGAAAATGTTCATTGAGGAATTTTTAACAGTATGAATAAGTCACAACAGAAACAAGAACAGCCACACTTTTTATTAAATGTCAGTATGATTGCGCTTGAAACTTTTTACAGCTTTGTGTTCAAACACGATGATGTTATTCAATTACATGCTCAACAATTTATTAATGAACAGCTTACCGTTAAAGTGAACTGCTATATTCCCTATGTCGACTTTTATGTCAGATTCACCCGACAAGGTATTTTATTTGATTTGCAACCACCCGCTTCAGAACCTGATTTAGAAATTAGTGCTACCGTTTTTGGTTATGTACAGGCATTACTTCTTGGTAACACACGAAGCGTCAGATCGATTCGTATGTATGGAGGCGATGCGCATATAAAAGATCAGTTTAAGGATTTACTGGTTCAACTTGCATTGCCTAAACTTCTTTCTGACTGGAAAAAGTGGTTATTTCGCCCAAATCAAGATGGGGATACGTTTGCATCCAAACGCCGTATTACACCTTTATTAGAGAAAATTGAGTATCAGCGCTCTAAGATCAATTCATTACAAGTTGAAGTAAAACAATATAAAAATAGGGTTCGTAACTTACAGACGAAACAACGCCGGTTAAATATTTTTTTCATTTGTATTATTGTCGTACTTGCTGTGATTTTAGGTTATACTAAAACAATGCAATAACTATCATAATATTTCAAATCACCGCGCTCTAATTTAGCATTAAAAAAACTTGACTAATTTAGTCAGGATTCATAAAATTCAAGTATCTAGTCTAAACATGTGTATCGAATCATGCGCCTAACCACTCGCGGTCGCTACGCAGTGACTGCTCTACTTGACCTCGCATTGCAGCCTGCTGATCAAACGATTACGCTTGCAGAAATTGCAACGCGTCAAACTATCTCTGTTGCCTACCTAGAGCAGTTATTTGCGAAGCTTAAACGTCATGGCTTGGTTTCTAGTGTTCGTGGTGCAAATGGCGGTTACCATTTGGCTAAACGCGCAGAGGAAATTACCGTTTTAGAAATCATTGAAGCTGTAAATGAAACAGTGGATGCGACACGTTGTGATCACCAAGGCAATTGCCAAAATGGTGCGATGTGTCTTACTCACGATTTATGGCACAACCTATCAAACCATATTGCCGATTATCTAGAAAAAATCTCTTTGGCTGATCTCATCGCTCGCGATAATGTTCAAACTGTCGCAATTCGACAAAAGTCAGCATCTTTTGATTCAGAACTATTATCGGTTACAGGTATTTAACATGAAACGCCCTATTTATCTTGACTATGCGGCAACAACTCCTGTGCATCCACAGGTTGCTGAACGCATGATGGAATGTTTAACTGTTGATGGTACATTTGGTAACCCAGCTTCGCGCTCTCATGCTTATGGGTGGCAAGCAGAAGAAAAAGTTGAATATGCACGAGAGCAAGTGGCGAATCTTGTTAAAGCAGATCCACGAGAAATTGTCTGGACTTCTGGTGCGACAGAATCAGATAACCTTGCACTAAAAGGTGTTGCTCAATTTTATGCATCGAAAGGTAAGCATATTATTACCAGCAAAATCGAGCACAAAGCCATTTTAGATCCATGCCGTGAGCTTGAAGAAGAAGGTTTTGAAGTTACCTATTTAGACCCACAGCCACAAACAGGTTTAATTACACCTGAAATGGTTGCCGCAGCGCTTCGTCCTGATACCATTCTTGTTTCACTTATGATGGTCAACAATGAAATTGGGACTGTTACAGACGTTGCTGCAATTGGTGAATTAACCCGCGCAAATAAAACATTTTTCCACGTAGATGCAGCACAAGCCGCAGGAAAAGTTGAAATCGACTTAACTCAAATGAAAATTGATTTGATGAGTTTCTCTGGTCATAAAGTTTATGGCCCTAAAGGAATTGGTGCTTTATTTGTACGCCGTAGCCCGCGTGTCCGCTTAAAAGCACAAATGCACGGTGGCGGTCATGAACGTGGTATGCGTTCTGGTACGCTTGCGACCCACCAAATTGTTGGTATGGGAGAAGCTTTCGAGATTGCAGGGAAAGAACTTGCAGCCGAACAAGCACGTTTACGCGTCCTGCGCGATAAATTATGGAATGGATTACAAAGTTTAGAACAAGTCTTCTTAAACGGTCATCCTGAACATAATGTCGCAAACTATCTGAATGTCAGCTTTAACTTTGTTGAAGGTGAATCATTAATGATGGCTTTGAAAGATATTGCTGTTTCAAGTGGTTCAGCATGTACATCTGCAACACTAGAACCCTCTTATGTTCTACGTGCATTAGGTCTTTCTGATGAACTCGCACACAGTTCTATTCGTTTCAGTTTTGGTAAATACACAACTGAAGAAGAAATTGACCATGTTATTGCAGTCACCAAAGCCTCTGTAGAAAAACTTCGTGAACTTTCTCCGCTTTGGGATATGTATAAAGAAGGGATTGATCTTTCAACAGTTGAATGGGCAGAACATTAATCCATTGAGATTAATGTTTTCACCCTCATATAGATTATGAATACTCAGGCTGACAACCTAGGTTAGGAGAAATAACATGGCATATAGCGATAAGGTCATTGACCATTATGAGAACCCTCGTAATGTGGGTATCTTAGACAAAAATGCGTCAAATGTAGGAACTGGTATGGTTGGTGCACCTGCTTGTGGTGATGTAATGCGCCTACAAATTCAGGTTGATGATCAAGGTGTAATCGAAGAAGCTCGCTTCAAGACTTACGGTTGTGGTTCCGCAATTGCATCAAGCTCATTGGTTACTGAATGGCTAAAAGGCAAAACACTTGATGAAGCACAAGCCATCAAGAACATTGACATTGCCAAAGAACTTGCATTACCGCCAGTAAAAGTACACTGCTCTGTTCTTGCAGAAGATGCTATCAAGGCAGCAATTGAAGACTATCGTCACAAACAAGCGGATGCCTAAAACAGGCAAATGGGGTTTTCATGATTAACTTAACTGAAAATGCGGCGACTCATATTCGTAATTACCTGCTTAACCGCGGGAAAGGCGAAGGAATCCGTGTTGGTGTGAAAACTTCAGGCTGTTCAGGTTTGGCATATGTGCTTGAATTTGTAGATGAAGCCGATTCACACGATCAAGTGTTCGAACACTTTGGCGTAAAGGTTTTTGTTGATCCTAAAAGTCTGGTTTATTTAGAAGGTCTAGAAATGGACTATGTCAAAAATGGACTAAATGAAGGCTTTGAATTCAACAACCCAAATAAAAAAGGTGAATGTGGTTGTGGTGAATCCTTCACGGTTTAACTTGCCACATCCGCTCCTTCCTCGCAATAAAACAGTGTATAATCCACTGTTTTATTGACATTTATATCTCGTGGAAAATTCCCATGAATCATTTTGAGTTGTTTAATTTACCTGTCGCTCTCGATATTGATTTAACTATTTTAAAATCACAATTTTTAAAATTACAGCAACAATATCATCCAGATAAAGCACAAGATAAAGAACAGGCACTCATTCAATCAAGTGAGATTAATCAGGCGTATAAAACGCTGTCTTTGGTAGATAGCCGTGCAGCCTACTTATTGTCACTCAAAAAACAGGATCAACAATTAGATCAATCCATTCATGATTTTGAGTTTTTGCAATCGGCATTAGAAATTCGTGAGCAACTTGACGAAGCCACAACCGACGAGCAACTTCAAGGTCTAAAACTCGAAGTTCAGCAGTGGATGTCAGGTTTAGTGAATGAATTTAAGATTGATTTTACGGCTGAAGACTGGTCTGAAGCGCGCGATACTGTACGCAAACTCAGATTTTTCCAGCGGGTGATCAATGACATCGAAAAGGCAGAAGATCGATTATTGGATGATGATCATTTTGACCTGGATGATGAATTTTAGTTTTAATTTTTCAAGGATTTTTATCAATGGCTCTCTTGCAAATCGCTGAACCAGGTCAGTCTAGTGCCCCTCACGAACATCGAATTGCGATAGGGATTGACTTGGGAACAACGCATTCTTTAGTTGCGACCATGCGTTCAGGTCAAGCCAAAGTATTGCAAGATGAACAAGGGCGTGTTCTGCTTCCATCCATTGTTTATTATGGCTCTCCTCTCGCTTATGGAGACGACGCTAAACCATTTATTACGCAAGATCCTAAAAATACAATTGTATCTGTAAAGCGTTTTATGGGGCGTTCAAAAGCAGATATTAAGTTCCAGCATCCTTATGAATTAATCGGTGCAGACCATGAAATGCCAGCATTTCAAACAGCAGCTGGCGCTAAAACACCTGTAGAAATTTCAGCAGATATTCTCAAACAACTGAAAAACCGTGCAGAACAAAGTATCGAACAGCCAATTAATGGTGCTGTAATCACAGTTCCTGCTTACTTTGATGAAGCACAACGTCAGGCAACCCGAGATGCAGCACAACTGGCTGGACTCAATGTTTTACGTCTTTTGAATGAACCTACTGCCGCTGCGGTTGCTTATGGCTTGGACCAAGAAAGCAGTTTAACCACAGACCGTAATTATGTGATTTATGATTTAGGTGGCGGTACATTTGACGTTTCTGTTTTACGCTTTTCTAAAGGTGTATTTGAAGTTCTAGCAACAGGTGGACATACCGCACTCGGTGGTGATGATTTAGATCGTTTAATCGTAAAATGGGCAAAACAACAACTTCATTTAGAAAACTTAAATGATATCGAATATGCACACTTTATGGTTGCAGCACGAAAAGCCAAAGAGCAATTGTCTGATGTTGAAACTGTGCAACTCGAACTGCCTAATCATACATTAACTTTAGACCGTCCAACATTTGAATCGATTATTCAAGTGGCATTAGATCGCACAGTGACTGTATGTAAACGTGTGCTACGCGATGCAAAACTTACATTTGATGATATTCACAGTGTTGTCCTTGTAGGTGGCTCTACTCGCTCTTATGCTGTGCAAAATATTGTTGCTCAGTTGTTCAATCAAACCCCTTTGTGCTCGATTAACCCAGATGAAGTCGTTGCGATTGGTGCTGCAATTACAGCAGACCAACTGATCGGCAATCGTAATGATGGCTCATTATTGCTTGATGTGACTCCACTCTCTCTTGGTTTAGAAACCATGGGCGGCTTAGTTGAACGTCTAATTTCCAGAAATACAGCTATTCCGGTTGCTCGTCGTCAAGAATTTACAACCTATCAAGATGGTCAAACTGCAATGCTGATCCATGTTGTTCAGGGCGAACGAGATCTTGTTGAACATTGTCGCTCTTTAGGTCGTTTTATTCTTCATGGCATTCCGCCAATGACGGCAGGACAAGCCCGCATTGAAGTGACTTTTCAGGTCGATGCGGATGGTTTATTAGCCGTATCAGCCAAAGAAACCACATCAGGCGTTGAAGCACATATTGATATCAAACCATCTTATGGTTTGTCTGATCAGGATATGCAGCGCTTAGTGCTTGAAGGCTTTGAATACGCAGAACAAGATAAGCAACTACGTCATTTGCAAGAAACCAAAGTTGAAGCTCAACGAGAACTTGAAGCATTACAACAAGCCCTCAATGTTGATGCTAACTTACTTGATAAAGAACAGTTGGTTGCACTTGAAACTGCTCAAAAAGCACTTCAAAAACAACTTGAGCATGAAGATATTAAAGCGATTGAACACGCTGTTCAGCAACTGAAAGTTCATAGTGATGCCTTTGCAGCAATTCGTATGAATCGCCATATTGACCATGCACTCAAAGGTACTAAATTAGACGATTGGTCAAACTCAACTTCTGAATAGGTAAAGATGAATGCCACGTATTAAAGTTCTTCCTCATGCACAAATTTGTCCAGAAGGTGCTGAGTTTAATGTAGATGAAAACAGCAACTTATGCGAAAGTCTTTTGCAAAATGGAATCAAAATTGAACATGCCTGCGACATGTCTTGTGCATGTACAACATGCCATGTTGTTGTACGTCGAGGTTTTGATAGTTTGACAGAAATGGATGATGTTGAAGCTGATTTGCTTGATCGGGCTTGGGGATTAGAGCCTGATTCACGCCTATCTTGTCAGGTTGTTGTAAAGGATGAAGACTTAGAAGTCGAAATTCCTAAATATACAATTAATCATGCTTCAGAAAGCCATTAATTTTATCATTTTTGATAGAGATAAGTTTTATCTTTAATCGAACTAAACCAAGTTAAGCTATTAGCTTGGTTTTTTTATTTTGTACAATTAAATTCATATTGTACTTTTAGGTTATCGCTTCTAGGCTTAATTGTTTTCGATTCAGATATTCATAATTAAGTTTTTAAAATTTTTATCTATTAATTTCATTCTGGATAATATCAGATTTTAAATATAAACGTTTTACGCCAGATTCTGCGGTAAACATTTGTTCCTGTTGAATCCGAACAATCATTTTTTCTAATATTTCAATCAGCTGTTCATGTTCATAATGTTGAACTTCTTCAAGGTTTAATAATAAATGAAAGCCCTTATATTCGTAATCAAACCATTGCTGTAATTCAGAATAAACGCCTGTATGTTTATCCATGACTTGCCAGGTGTCAATTGATTCACTTAGCCCTTTTAACTGCATCGGTTCTTTGGGAATACAAATAAAAGCATCTCGAATCAGTTTATATGTTGAACCTGAAATAAGAATTTCATCTGGACTTGCTGCTGCTTGTAGCCGAGAAGCTAAATTCACATCATGACCAATCAGCGTATATGACATTCGATAATCTGAACCGTAGTTGCCTACATGGCAATATCCTGTACTAATTCCCATGCGAATATGAAGTTCTGGAAACCCCATTTTCAACCATCGCTCACGTAAAACATGCATTTGTTGACGCATAGTCAATGCCATCTGAACGCAGCGCTTGGCATCTTGCTCTACACCACTAGACTGAGGATCGCCAAAAAAAATCAGCATACCATCGCCAATGAATTTATCTAGCGTTCCTTCATAGCGCTTTGCAATCTCTGCCATATGACTTAAATAATCATTTAAGACAAATGCTAGATCCTCTGGAATTAATTTTTCTGCTAACTGCGTAAAACCAATAACATCAGAAAAAAAGACCGTCATTTTTTTTCGTTTATAATCGATTTTTGCTTGTGTTTCCCCTCTCATGATGGACTGCCATAACTGCAAAGGTGCATATCGGCTGAGTTGATTAGAGAATTGAACATATCGATTCATTTGTTCTTGATAATAATCTTTTGTCGCAAGCAATTCCTGTAATTTAATTCGATTAAAATAATGCGTCAATCCGATACAAACCCCAAAACAAATTAAACTGTAAATGGTCAGAATACTGCTGCCCTGATTAAAATAATTATCGAAATCGTAAAGAAAATAACCACCTAAATAAAAGACAAAAACAGCAATCAAAAAGGCGATACTCAAGGTCATAAAATGAATTTTATAGATATGACTGATATACCAAAGACAAATTAAGGTTAGACCGCTAAACACTAGAGAACAATGAACGGCTGAAAATCCAAATGCAACAACAGCCGAATCAAGAATAAAAATAATTTGTCTGATTTGATTAAATGCGCGTTGCTTTGCAAAATAAGATAGCAATTGCCCTATCAGGAAAATAGAAGCGAAAAATAGAAATGCAACATAATGCTGCATGGTTAGAGGCGATGGAAAGTAATATAAAAGTACAGCAAAAGACAACATAAGATATGCCATGAGTCGGAAAACACATTCCTGAATCAATCTAATTTTTATTGTCCGTTCAAATGGCACTTTTGCCTAACCTCTAAGCAACATTATGTTCCTGATGATCAGTCCATACGCCAATCAAAAGGCATATCACCCTGACCACGTAAAGCAAGCATCAATGTCTGGCGCATGTGTGCAAGCACATCATTGCTATATGGTACTGCTGGTAATCCCCACACTGGTTTTGGCCAAGCTGTATCATTTTGATAGCGTACAATATGGTGAAAATGAAGTTGTGGCACCATATTGCCTAATGCAGCGACATTCATTTTATCTGCACGGAAAACACGGGAAAGCTGACTAGATAACCAACTTGATTCACGAAGAAATTGTTCTTGATCGGCAGGGCTTAGCTCATATAATTCTGTAATTCCAGGAACACGTGGAATTAAAATAAGCCATGGAAACTGCATGTCATTCATTAAACGACAAGTTGATAATGGAAAATCGCCAACAAGAAACGTATCTTGGGCTAATTGGGGATGTAAACTAAACATATCTTTATAAATCGTAAAAATAACGAAAAGTAGCCTAATACTATCATATCCAATTTGACATGAATATGAACTCTGTAAGCTTTTGTTCTGCTAATTGCATAGAACAAAAGCTTTCATTGATCAGCAGAAGGATTCTTGGTTTTTTGATAAAAATTCAAAACTTACAATTTACCCTATCACAACCAAAACAATTACCTTAAATCTTGCTGTAATTGCTGAAAAAGGTCTTTAATAAAACGTATACGTTTTTCGTATTCCTGTAATGCCACCATGATTTTTAAACGCTGCCCGCCTTCCATTCGGAAATAGGTCGGTTGCTTTTGCATCATCTGAATAATGCTGATGGCTTGCACAGGCGTATCAGGAGAAAATTCGATATATCCACCATTTTGATGAATATCAACTTTTGTCACACCTAAATTTTCTGCCTGTAAACGTATTTCGTGGACACTAAACAATTGCTTAACGGCTATAGGCAACACACCAAAACGATCAATGAGTTCCATACGAATGTTCGATAGTTTTTCCTCAGAATTCGCATTACTGATTCGCTTATAAAACAATAGACGTTGATGCACATCGCCTAAATATTCATCTGGAATTAACGCTGGCATATGTAAGTTAATTTCTGCGGTTAAGCTCAATGGTGCATCAAAGTTTGGAGTTTTACCCTTTTGAATGGCCTTGGTCGCTTTTTCTAGCATTTCCATATAAAGGCTATAACCAATTGCCTGCATAGAGCCACTTTGTTTTTCACCGAGCAGCTCACCAGCCCCTCGAATTTCCAAATCTTCCGTAGCCAACATAAAGCCTGCCCCAAGAGTCGAAGCACGCTGAATCGCATCTAAACGCTTCTCGGCATCCCCTTTTAGGCCTTTCATTGAAGGCACTAACAGATAGGCGTAAGCCTGATGATGGGAACGTCCTACACGACCACGTAACTGATGCAGTTGTGCTAAACCTAATTTATCTGCGCGTTCAATAATGATGGTATTGGCATTTGGAACATCAATTCCCGTTTCCACAATCGTTGAGCAGACCAGAACATTATATTCTTTATGATAAAACTGCTGCATCACATGCTCGAGTTCACGTTCACGCATTTGACCATGCGCAACTGCAACACGTGCTTCAGGAACAAGTGCACGAATATTTTCAGCAGTACGTTCAATCGTTTCGACTTCATTGTGCAAGAAATAAACCTGACCACCACGCAGCAATTCACGCAGAATCGCCTCTTTAATGGTTGCATCGGTTTCTTCCTGAACGAAAGTTTTCACCGCCAGACGTCTTGCTGGAGGTGTTGCAATGATAGATAAATCCCGCATACCACTAAACGACATATTTAATGTACGTGGAATAGGTGTGGCTGTTAGGGTTAGCATATCAACATCTGCACGCATGGCCTTAATGCGTTCTTTATCTCGAACACCAAAGCGGTGTTCTTCATCAACAACCATTAAACCAAGCTGCTTAAACTGGATATTTTCCTGTAAGATTTTATGCGTTCCAATCACAATATCGACTTTACCTGTTGCCAAGTCTTCAATTGTAGAAAGATGTGTTTTATTCGAACCAAAACGTGACAATACTTCTATGCGAATCGGCCAATCGGCAAAACGGTCTTTAAATGATTCATAATGCTGCTGGGCTAACAACGTGGTTGGAACCAACACTGCAACTTGCTTATTATTTTGTACTGCAACAAATGCCGCGCGCATCGCGACTTCTGTTTTACCAAATCCAACATCACCACAGACCAGTCGATCCATTGGTCGAGCCTGTTGCATATCGTGTAATGTCGCATCAATCGCATTGGCTTGATCTAATGTTTCCTCATAGGCAAAGCCACTGGCAAATTGCATATATAAACGCTGATCAATTTCAAAGCCATAACCCGGTTTTGCCTGACGACGTGCCTGAATATGTAACAGCTCTGCGGCAACATCATGAATTTGCTCTAGCGCCTTACGTTTTGCTTTACCCCATTGGTCATTTCCAATTTTATGCAATGGCGCCAAATCAGGATCACCACCACTATAACGACTGATCAGGTTTAAATTTGATACAGGGACATAAATTTTCGCTTCATCAGCATAGTTCAGTTGTAAAAATTCATATTCCTGTTCATCAATCGTTAAAGTTACTAACCCCGCATAACGCCCCACACCATGATCAATATGAACCACAGGTGCACCAATACTCAGCTCGGTTAAACTTCGGACTAAAAACTCTTCAGAAATTTCCTGCTGACGTTTTTTGCGTCGCTGCATAACACGATGTTCATACAACTGATTTTCAGAAATAATAGCCAGTTGATCTGCAATCACTAAACCGCGGTCTAAAGGTGCATTGGTAATCGCAACGGAATACTGCGATTGAATAAACTGTTCAAAAGACTCGACCTGAGGAATATCTCCCAAACTTGGACGTAAAGCATCTTTTAATGTTTCCCGACGACCCGCACTTTCAGCCACAAAAAGCACAGGATAATGCGCAGCATCAACATACTGTTTTACTTTATGAAAAGGATGTTCTGATTTTGCATCAACAGGTAATTGAGGAGGCGTTAATGTATCAAAATTTACCACCCCTGCTTTTTCTGGCAATACGTCAGATGACACAATAATTCGTCTGAATTGATTCATCACCTGCGCAACTTTTTGCGGTGCTAGAAAAATATCTTCAGGTGCAAGAATCGGCTGATCAATATTGTGTCGACGGTCTTCATAACGCCGATAAACATCCTGCCAAAACTGTAACAAAATACCGTCTAAATCATCTGTTGCAATCACAATCGCATCTTGAGGCAAATAGTCGCTCAAGCTACTTTGTGTTTCCATTTCTGCTGCGCCAAAAAACAAAGGAAAATAAAATTCCAACCCTGGCGAAGCAATTCCTTCTAATACATCTTGATAAACAGGATTTTTTTTCGGATTTGCTGTTGGGAACTTCTCTGCATACCGATCTCGAAAAGTAGCACGAGCCTCTTTAAGCGGAAACTCCTTAGCGGGTAGAACCCGAAACTCTTGCAGATTTTGCGTTGTACGCTGCGTTTCTGGATCAAAAAATTTTAAGCTATCAATTTCATCATCAAATAGATCAATTCGAATAGGTGCTTGCTGACCAGACGCATAAATATCCATGATACTTCCGCGTACTGCAAACTCACCATGGTCATAAACCGTATCGACCAGTTGATAACCTGCTTGAATCAAGCGTTTCTTTTGTTGTTCTAAATCTAATCTTTGCCCCACCTGAATATCAAAATGCTCACCTAGTACCCAAGAAACAGGTGAAACACGTTGCGCCAAAGTAGTTGCTGAAAGCAATAAAATCCCAGACGTTGGCATATTGGATAAAATAGCCAATCGCTCAGACACAATATCTTGATGTGGAGATAAACGGTCGTAAGGAAGAATCTCCCAATCAGGGAAAATTGTTGGTTTTACGCCATAAAACTCAAATTCACTTTCTAGTTGAGCCAAATGTTGATTATTTCGGGCAATCAATACAAATAAATGAGAAGATTGCTCAACAATCTCTTTAAATAACAACGCACTCGCTGAACCAAGCAAACCACCCGCCCAACGTTTTTCATGTTGTCTTAACTGCTCTAAATTTAATAATTGAATATGCTTTGAAAAAATAGACATGGATCTAAGAAGTAGCCTGTTTTCAGATATCTGATAATAGTAGCACGTCTATTTTTATCTGTTCAGAGCATTCGGTAAATTTTGCCCCTCAAAAGACATCACTTTAAAGGCGCTTTTGTATATTACAGATCAATTAGTTTTTTTTCTGAGATGATGATGCCATTATTGTCCGCATAGACGTATTGTCCCGGAATAATAATCGCGCCGCCCAATTGTAATGCAACATCGACCACACCAATGCCTTGACGATGGCTTTTTCGAGGTATCGCTGCCAATGCATGTACACCAAGCTCCAACGTTGCCAATGCATCTACATCCCGCACACAGCCATAGATAATAACCCCATTCCAATGGTTTTTGACCGCAGACTCCGCAATCATGTCACCCATCAATGCACAACGCATAGATGCACCACCATCGACAATCAAAACCTTACCTGTTCCATCGGTTGCCAGAACTTCTTTTACCCGTGAATTATCTTCATGACATTTAATGGTTGCAATTTCGCCGCCAAAAGTTTTTACTTTTCCATAACTGCTAAAAAACTTTCCATCAATGCTCGGCCCAATAACTTGAATTTCTTCATCAGGATGGTCATCCAATAAATCGCAAGTCACAAAAGAAACCATACTGTTCTCCCTCTTCAGTGTTGTATGTCCAAATTATCATAAATTTTGAAGTTTTCAGTTTGTGTTAATGCAGCCTCGACCATAGTCTTAGCTACCTGCATTGCTGTAACAGGCTTATATTTATAGCGTTTAGGCAGATAGTTTTGAGTTCGCAAGAAAACCATCTGGGCTAATTTTTCGAAAAACCGAGTATCTTGATGTTCACCAATCAACAATGATGGCCGAAAAAGAGATATTTTCTGAAAATTTAATGCTTGAATATCTTGTTCTAACTGCCCTTTGACTCGACCATAGAAAAATAATCCGTGGCTAGATGCTCCTGCTGCGCTAATTAAAAGGTAATGGACGCCTTTATTTTGTAACAATTCTGCAAAGTGCATATTAATGCCATAATCGATATTGTAAAAATTTTGTTTCGATTTTGCCTGTTTCAAGGTCGAACCTAAGCAACTAAAAGCATATGTATAGCCATTCACATCTTCTTCATTCAGCATAAGAAAATCATCTAAAATCAACTGCTGAACTTTCTTGAGTTCGGTATATTGAGGTTGTAATTTACGAACTACAATCGTGATATTTTCAAATGCTTCTGAGGCAATAAGCAAGGAAACGAGCTGTTTTCCAACTAACCCAGTTGCACCGATCACAATGGCTTTTTTATCAAATTGAATATTTTTCATTATTATTTACCATTTTAAACTTCTATTTTTGCACATTTTTTACACTTTTTCAAAATCTAAATTACATCAAACCTTGATAATACTTGACTTTAGAGCAAGGTTTTATCAAAATAACGCACTTGTTTACGGGCTGGTTCAAGCAAATTGAGTAGTTTCAATGTGTTTCAGCCCGCCCAGACCAATCTAATTCAAGGAGTGCAAGAGTGGCAAACTCTGCTCAGGCTAAAAAACGTGCGCGTCAAAACATCAAAGCGCGCAAACACAACGCAAGCTTGCGTTCTATGGTTCGTACTTACATCAAACGTACTGTAAGTGCTATTGCTACTGGTGACCACGCTGTTGCTACAGAAGCTTTCAAAAAAGCTGTTCCTGTTATCGACCGCTTGGCTGACAAAGGCATCATCCATAAAAACAAAGCTGCTCGTCATAAGAGCCGTTTAAATGCACAAGTTAAAGCTTTAGCTTCTAACTAATTGCATTAAAAAAGCCCCACAGGGGCTTTTTTAATATCTAAAATTAGCAAAATAGTATTAACCTAAAGCAATATGCTCCATCGTTAAAGCATTTCCCTTATACAAAAAAGTCATAGATCAAAAATCACTAAATACTATTCTGAAAAATCAAAATACATGCTTAACAAAATATTCCATCAAGGTCTTTGTTGCTGAAATTCACGAATCGAGAGTTGATGCAATTCCCCTCTCCAAATCCACTTTAATACACTCTCAGCAAAACAATCACCCTCAAACCAGACAAAAACACCTTCCATCATTTGCGGCCAGTCGCTTCTATTAAGCTGATTTTGATTTCTTATCACTGCAAGCATCGCTGCAATAATCGTATCGTGACTCACAGCCAGACTTAATCCTCTAGCGTGACGTGGGTGTGTGTTATAAATCAACTCTAATACATCAACAACCCCCGTAATGGGATGTTTCATTCCGGGTAAGGCATTATTCACAAAACTATTAATAAAGCCCAAAGCACCCTGTTTTTTGAAATAAGGCGCGACTTGTTGGATATCTAGCACAAAGCTCCCTGGCTCAACTAATAGCCCCTGCTCAACAATCTCTATATGATGTGTATTTTGGCGCATTGTAATTTGGTCTGCACCTTGAATCATTAATGCCGCAGTATCAACACAACGCTGAATCGGGCTTGAAATACAGTGTTGAATCACTCGATCTGTATTTTGGATGAGATATTTTCCCCAAGCTTCTGCTAAGTCTTTACCTTCATTGGTTAATTGCAAATCATAGCCAGCCAACCCCTGCCCAGAAACAATTTCTCGTATTGAATGTCGAGTAAATAAAGTTACAGGCGTTTTATGATCAGGCAACAAATCTATCGCCTGTATCATGCTTTTAGGTAATCGCTCTAAAGACATTCCAATCCGTTCAACTACATTCCATACTTCACTATATCATGTCACAATTAAAGAAGCTGCGATTTAATCATTTCATCTAATACCCGTAGACCTAGCGCTTTACCTTCAGGTGACATAAAAGCAATAAATCCATCATTGAGCAAAGTTTCTCGTTGGTTATAGGTAAAAGGATGGCCATCTAGGCTAACCAACCCGCCACCGATGCTCTCTAACAACCCTTGCCCAGCACTGGTGTCCCATTCACAAGTCGGATGAAAACGAGGATACAGATCAATTTCACCCTCTAACATCATACAAAACTTATAAGCACTTCCCGCTTGCACAGACGCTACCGAATATGAATGTTGTAAAATTTCTAAAAAGGACTGATATTCCGTTTTTCGACTTCGATGGCTTAAACCAAGTTTGACATGATGCTGAAACAGATGATGCGTTTGCTGATAAAGCAACCATTGTTGATTATCCTGAACGTATTTATATGGCATTTGATGCGTATAGCCCAAATACACCAAACGCTGAGCAGGCACAGCAATGACCGAAAAAATCGTTTTCCCATGTTCAATCAAACTCAGATTAATCGTAAATTCTGGTCGTTTTTTTAAAAATTCTTTGGTTCCATCTAATGGATCTAATAACCAACATTTTTCCCATTGGTGTCGCAATGTTGCATCATTTTCTTCAGACAAAACAGGAATTTCAGGTGTTAGTTGTGCCAATTTTTGCAAAATAAAGGCATTTGATTTTAAGTCTGCTTGCGTTACAGGAGAATTATCCTCTTTTCTTTGAATATCAAAACATTCTTGCTCTCCACAATACGCCTCATATTCTTGCTCTAGAATTGAATTTGCATCACATACAATTTCTAAAATTCTTTGAATTAAAACATCACAAGGTGCAGCACAGGGAACAAACATTGTTCTTTTCCTTTTCATCTACATTAAAGATTTTTTACTTATTTCAAAACATACTTGCAAATTAAATCAGCACCCTCATTGTATAATAGGTTGATGATTTATATCAGTGTGTTGACTCTCATAAGATGGCAAAAGAAATCCCTTTTAGCGTTTATGTGTAGTCACAAGATTTAGACACTCTATTGATTATTATAGGATGTGCATGAAAAAGTATGAAGAGCCAGTTACTGAAGGTATGCGTGTAGACAAATGGTTATGGGCTGCCCGTTTTTTTAAAACACGTTCTATCGCAAAAGCAGCCATTGAAGGTGGGAAAGTACACCATCAAAATGAACGGGTAAAAGTTTCAAAAGAAATTCGTATAGGAATGGAGCTTACAATTCAACAAGGCATAGATAAAAAAACAGTTGTAGTAAAAGCACTTTCTGAAGTCCGTGGGCCAGCACCCATTGCTCAGCAATTATATGAAGAAACAGTCACAAGCGTTGCACGTCGGGAGTTGTTTGCGGCTCAGCGTAAACTAAATAATTTAGCGCGACCAGACCACCGCCCGAATAAAAAAGATCGTCGACAAATTCAAAAATTTAAGCAAGATCATGACCAACAATATGATGATTCATGGAGTTACCATGATGGGGTTTAATGGCGACAACTTATGTCGCATGTAGCAAAATCAACATAGATAAATTAATTTAAATCTGTCACTATAGTGAAGTGGTGTCGAGATTATCTTCCCTATACATCCACTTTATGTGTACGTGACATTATCATCGTTTTGAGGTTGTAAGATGGATGAAAATAAGAGCAAAGCGTTAAATGCCGCTTTGAGTCAAATTGAAAAACAATTTGGTAAAAATACGGTAATGCGCTTAGGTGACAATACCGTTCAGGCAGTGGAAGCTATATCTACAGGTTCTTTAACACTCGATATCGCATTAGGTATTGGTGGCTTGCCTAAAGGGCGTATTGTTGAAATTTACGGGCCTGAATCATCAGGTAAAACCACAATGACCCTACAGGCCATTGCACAATGTCAAAAGGCAGGTGGTACATGCGCTTTTATTGATGCTGAACATGCTTTAGATCCACAATATGCACGTAAATTAGGCGTCGATATCGATAACCTTTTGGTTTCTCAACCTGACAATGGTGAGCAAGCGTTAGAAATTGCCGATATGCTGGTACGTTCAGGTGCAATTGATTTAATCGTTGTCGACTCTGTTGCTGCCCTCACCCCAAAAGCTGAAATTGAAGGCGAAATGGGTGATTCTCACATGGGCTTACAAGCACGTTTAATGAGTCAGGCATTGCGTAAAATTACAGGTAATGCAAAACGACTTAATTGTATGGTCATTTTCATTAACCAGATTCGTATGAAAATTGGGGTTATGTTTGGTAGCCCTGAAACTACGACAGGTGGTAATGCCTTAAAATTCTATGCGTCTGTACGTCTAGATATTCGCCGTATTGGTCAGGTTAAAGAAGGCGACGAAATTATTGGTTCAGAAACCAAAGTTAAAGTCGTTAAAAACAAAATGGCACCTCCATTTAGAGAATCACTTTTCCAAATCCTATATGGGAAAGGTGTCAATCAATTAGGTGAAGTGGTCGACCTAGCTGTTCAGCAGGATATTGTACAAAAAGCAGGTGCTTGGTATTCATATCAAGGAAGCAAAATCGGGCAAGGTAAAAATAACGTCATTCGTCATTTAGAAGAAAATCCACAAATGGCGAAAGAAATTGAAGCACTCATTCGTGAACAGTTATTAACCACAAAAGATATTGCTCCTGCACGAACTGAAGAAGATGAGACTCCAGAATTTTTAGAAAGCTAAAAGCCAATCATCATATAGAACGCCCTTAGGGGCGTTTTTCTTTCATATAGGTTTATTTATGTTTCAAAAAAGACCATCCGAACATCAGAAAACACTCACAGGTGCTCGCCTACGTGCGTATGCTTTTGCTTTATTGGCGAAACGTGAACACTCCCAAAAAGAGCTTCGTGACAAATTAGAACGCTATGCTATAAACCCTGATGAGGTAGATGTCTTAATTCAGGAACTCGCAGAACAGCATTATCAAAGTAATGAACGCGTTGCAAAATTAGTTCTATCTAGCCAGATTAGACAAGGCAAAGGTCCTCGTCGTATTGCTCAAACACTTCAGAAAAAATCAATTGATCAAGAATATATAGAAAACGACTTACATGATATTGATTGGCTAGAACATGCCTATCAGCTAAAAATCAAAAAATTTGGATTAGCGGTAAGTAAGGATCAAAAAGAAATTGCAAAACAGATCCGATATCTACAATATCGAGGTTATGATATGGATGTAATTTTTAAAGCGATTCGCAGAGAAGCGAATGATGAGGACTGCTACTAATAAAATGGTGGCAGCCCTACCAGCAAAACCTCGGCACATCATATTTCTGCTACCGTTGCTACCTTCCGGTCCTGGCGGGGTTCACAGAGTACAATTGCGAGGCTACCAGCAGGGCTACCATTGCAAGGACAATTATAGAGATTTTAAAAAGCCATGCAAGTAAAATTCATGTGAAATTACATTCATTTAGTTTGTTTGTTTGTAAAAAGTACAAAATCATTCACCTTTCTTATTTTTAGGATACTTATTAAGCAATTACCAGAAAAATGATGCTTCATTGTAAATAGTTATTGCCTATTCCCATATAAACTTGATAATTAAACATCCGCTTTCTCGATATATTTCGACTTTTTTCTTTTCAGGTTTTGTTATGAAGTTTAAAAAAACGGCTTTGGGATGTATTACTTTCATGATGGTGAGCACTATTTGGGCTGCACCAATTGAAAATGTCAATTTAAGTCAAAATAGTGACAGTAATAATATCGCTGCAACTACTCCTGTTGCGAGCGCCATCAATGTTCCAACCAATTTAAACTGGGAACTGGTACAAAAAAGTGAACGCCTTGAAAACGAAGTACGATCTTTAAGAGGAGCTTTAGAGGAACAGCAAAATACGATTGATCAATTAAAAAAAGATGCAGAAAATCACTATAATGATCTGGATCAGCGTATTCAATTATTACAGCAAAAAGTAGATCCAGACACTTCATCCCAAGATACGAATAGCACAGATAGCAGTAATGATGCCACTCAAGGGGCTACTCCTGCAGCATCTTCAAATAACAACACTCCACCCTCAACCGCACCAACAAAGAAAGTAGATAACAAAGCACCTCCTACCACATCTTCAACAGTAAAAAATACAGCCTCTACAGCGACAGGAGTAACCCCAACAAAAAAGCCCCTGAATGAAAAAGAGGCATATACAGTCGCTCTGGACGCGTATAAACAAGGAGGTGCAAAATCAGCAATTACACCAATGCAGAGTTTTATTAAAACATACCCAAAGAGCATTTATATTGGTAATGCTCATTTTTGGCTTGCTGAATTTTATCTTGCAATCGAACCGCCAAATTACAATGAAGCAAAGAAAAATTATGAAATTGTTGCCAAGCAATACCCTCAGTCTTCAAAAACTCCAAGGTCGATTTATCAACTGTATAGTATTGCCAAAAATATAGATCACAATACAGTTTCAGCAAATTTATATCGCCAACAACTTTTAACCAAATATCCAAAATCTCAAGAAGCAGGGTTTATCAAAACTTCTTAAGTTAAAAATAAAAAAGGCTAAACCATCTGGTTTAGCCTTTTTTAGTAGAAACAAATGCTTAACGCACAATACCACGATCAGAATGTTCTAAAGAGTCAATTAACAATTGCACCTCTTTTACCTCTGGCAATATTTCTGTACGAATACGTTCAACTGCTTCGACTGTTGTTAGGTTTTCTTTATAGATGATTTTAAATGCTTCACGTAAACCTTGAATCACTTGTCTTGACCATCCACGACGACGCATACCTTCAAGATTTAAACCAAAAGCATGCGCTGGATTTCCAGAAGCTGTCACGTACGCAGGAACATCTTTTACAATTAAAGATGCTGCGCCGATCATGCTATAAGAACCAACCTTACAAAATTGATGAATTCCTGAATTACCACCAACGATCACATGGTCTGCAATATAAACATGACCCGCAACCCCAACATTATTTGCAAAAATGTTGTGATCTCCTATCTGACAATCATGTGCAATATGCGTATTTACCATAAGTAAATTATGACTGCCGATACGGGTTAAACTTTGATCTTGGGTTGTTCCACGGTGCAAAGTAGAGTGTTCACGAATAATATTGTGATCCCCTACTTCTAACCATGTTTCTTCACCTTTGTATTTTAAGTCTTGGCAAACTTCACCAACGCTGGCAAATTGAAAGATTTCATTGTGTTTACCAATACGAGTATATCCGCCAATCACAACATGAGAATGGAGTTTTGTCCCCGTATCAATTGTTACTTGAGGGCCAACAATACAATACGGCCCAATTTCTACATCTGATGCAATAACAGCAGACGAGTCAATAATAGCGGTTGGATGGATATATTCTTTATTGCTCATACCTGCTCTATATTCTTTGGTGAGAGATAATAATTTCTGCCGTTGTTGCAACTACACCATCTACGCTAGCAGTACAATTATATTTGTAAATACCACGCTTTTGCATAACCAGCTCTGATTTCAGAACCAATTGATCACCTGCAACAACTTGCTTCTTAAAACGGATCTTTTCCGCACCTGCGAACAGGAACAAAGACCCAGGTTTTGGTGTTTCATTATTTAAAACAAACCCCAAAACACCTGAAATTTGAGCTAACGCTTCAATGATTAAAACACCTGGCATAATTGGATATTCAGGAAAGTGTCCTTGAAGAAATTCTTCATTAATTGACACATTCTTGTAACCAACAATGCTGTTATCTGTGATTTCAGTGACACGATCGACCAATAAAAATGGGTAACGATGCGGCAAATATTCACGAATTTTCTGAATACTCATAGGTAATTCAGGTTTATTAAAAGTTGGGGTATTAGACTCTGTGACCATATTCATTTACGTGTATTCAAAGTTGATTCAAGGGACTCAATCTGAGCCTGTATATGATCTAGTCGTTTACCGATTTTGGTCAATGGCACATCTGCTAATTGTCGAAGGCGAACAATTGTCCGACGCCACTGGCCACTTTCAAATAAACCTGTTCCGGAAGAATATGTTCCAGACTCAAAAATACTTTTTGTGACCATTGACATTCCAGTCAAAGTCACATTATCGGTAATTTTTAGGTGTCCTGCGACACCACATGCGCCCGCTAGTATACAGTTTTTGCCAATCGTTGTGCTACCCGCAATGCCTGTTTTTGCTGCAATTGCTGTATTTTCTCCAATATGGACGTTATGCGCGATTTGCACAAGGTTATCAATAATGACACCATCTTCCAAAATTGTGTCATCCAATGCCCCTCGGTCAATACTACAATTTGACCCAACACGGACATGATTTCCAATGCGGACAGATCCTAATTGTGCAATACGATGCCATTTTCCTTGATACGGTGCAAAACCGAACCCTTCACTGCCGATTACAGTATTCGCATGGATACGGACATGATTCCCCATTTTAGTTAAACCGGTAAGTGTTACATGCGAATCAATAAAGCATTGATTCCCGATTTCCACACCATCATCGAGTTTTGTGTGTGATTCAATAATACTTCCTTCACCAACTACACAATTTTCGCCAATGACGACATAATGTCCAATATAGGTATTATCAGCAATCATTGCAGAAGGATGAATTTTGGCTGTACTTTCTATCCCACGTGACATTCTTTTTATTTCAAAAACATGTGTCAACATTGCAAAAGCAAGGTAGGGATTATCGACAATAATGAAGTTTTGATGATGGATAAGCTGAGATTGTAAATCACGAGAAATAATCAATGCACCCGCTTTTGAATGCAGTGCTTGCTCGATATATTTTTCACCGTTTACAAATGAAATATGATGTGTTGTTGCTTGTTCTAAACTGGCCAAGCCTGAAATTTTAACCTCAGCTTGACCAATTAGCTCACCTTTAACCAGATGAGCTAATTCTTGTAACGAATAAATATGTTGATTCATTAATTACTTCATCGTATTAACCTTTTGAATCATTTTATCAGTTAAATCGTTCTTAGCGTCATAGGCAAGTGCTGAGTTTTTATTCAAAACAAAATCTAAATTGCCTTCTTTACGTAATTGTTCGGCTGCTTGCTGCACTCGAGCTGTAAAAGTTTGACTTGTTGTTTGGCTCGTTGTCTGAACACGTTGCTGAATATTTTGTTCAAGAGAGTTAATTTCACGTACTTTTGTATCGTATTGTGTTTTTAACTGAGCAACTTCAGCAGGTTTTGCAGAACCAGCTTTTGCTTGTAACGCTTGAATATCTTTATTCAATTGTTCAACGCGATCAGCCGATGGTTTTACTGCTGATTGTAAGCTAGTGTTTTGTTGTTTTAAGTATGTACTGCTTTCAACAACACGCTGCATATCAACAACGCCATAACCAGCAGCGTGTGTTAAACCTGCTACACTAAAGCCAGCAACAAGTAATAATGTTGATAATTTTTTCATTTTAAATTCCTTTAATCATTCATTTTTTAAAGATCGTACTTAGAAAGTACGACCAATCTGGAACTGAACCGCTTGGGTGTTATCACCATCTTTTTTATTCAATGGGAATGCATAGCTGATCGATAATGGACCAATCATTGTAATCCAAGTTAAACCGACACCTGCGCTATAACGTAAATTTCCAGCATCAAATCCAAAGTTGTCTTTACAGTATTGTTTACCATTAATTGTTGTCGAACTAATCGATGGATCGTTAAAGTCACCTACGTTTTTACACTCAGTATCAAATGTTTGACCACCTTCGACAAATAATGTTGGTCGAACTTGACGCGCCCAATCACCTTTAGCTGGAACAGGTAAAATGACTTCTGCACCAAACTGAACAAGTGCATTACCACCTGTTGAATTTTTACTTGGATCAGTTGTATTTGTACCGCTGTAGTAAACACCCGGATAACGTGGCCCTAGAGTATTATCTTCATAACCACGGACTGAACCCCAGCCACCTGCATAGAAGTTTTTCCAGAATGGCAAGTCATGTCCGTAGCCAAGTTTTCCATAACCATGTAAACCAAAGCCTTTACCGATTGGGAAGAACACCTGACCACTATAAGTGATTTTTTGGTAATCAGCATCACTACCCGGTAAAGCAATTTCCAAGTTCACATTATGTAGCTGACCAGAGGTTGGCAGCATTGGGCGGTTTAATGTATTAAAAGACCATCCTAAGTTTACAAGGTAATTTAGATAATCCCCCTGGAACTCACTATCGTAAGTTGTACCATTATTTGTTGCTGTTGCTTTAACACTACCGCCATGGCTAAGCAAATAATCTCTAAATGCTGTCGAACCATACTCATCTGTCGAGATCTTGGTTTTCTCAATACCTAAAGACCCACTTAAACTTTGGTTCTCATCAATTGGGTATGACAAGCTTGCATTCGCACCATAGCTTTCAGAGTAGTAATCACTGACATGGTAATTATCATACGGTTTTGTCTTTTTATAATAGACGTTATAACCCGCACTTACACCATCAATGGTGAAGTATGGATCTGTAACCGATAAATTATAGTTTGTTGAATATGAAGATTTGGTAAAGTCAAATCCTACGCTATTCCCTGTTCCCAAGAAGTTAGACTGACTAATCCCTGCCTGATAGGTAATACCACCACTTTGTGAGTAACCAACTGCAAGCGTACTTGTACCAGAGTGCTGTTCTTCAACATTCACATCCAAGTCAACTTGGTCAGGGACATTGGGAATACGTACAGGTTTAATGTCAACTGTTTTAAAGAAGCCCGTACGCTCTAAACGAACTTTTGACAAATCAATTTTTTCATTACTTGCCAATGCACCTTCCATCTGACGCATTTCACGACGTAATACTTCATCCTGTGTTTTTGTATTACCTGTAAAATTGATACGACGGATTGTCACTTGCTGACCCGGATTAATGTAATAGTTCACATCAACCACTTTGTTGTCATTATCAATTTGAGGAACAACATTGACTTCGGCAAAGTAATAACCTGCATTTCCATATTTACGTAACAGTAAATTTTTTACAGAATCAATTTTTGCTTGAGAATAAGTATCGCCGTCTTTATAAACTTGCAATGTTTGAAGTTCTTCAGGTTTAAATAAGGTATCCCCTAAAAACTTGGTTTTACCAACTTTAAATTGCTGACCTTCATCAATAGAAACTTCTACAAAGATTTTTTTCTTATCTTCACTAATATTAAGGTTTGATGAGTTAACTGCAAAATTCACATAACCATCATTTAAGTAAAGTGCGCGTAATGCTTCTAGGCTCGACGCCATACGTTCTTTCGCATAACGGTCATTACGTGTCACAATTGACGACCAGCTGCTTTCTTTTAAAGCAAAGGCTTGTTTAATTTCGTCATCACTAAAGACGGTATTACCAATAATGTTAATTTCTACAACTTTTGCAGGCTTACCTTCTTTAAAATTAATAGTAAGGTCAACGCGGTTATTCGGACGTGGCGTTGTAACTACAGAAACATTTGCATCGTATCGCCCTTGTTGAACATATTGTTGCTCAAGCTCGGTTTCAATATTTTGTAATGTTGATTTTTTAAGTACTTCACCTTCTGCAATTCCCATCTTTTTCAGACCGTCTTGCAAAGCTTCTTTTGGAATCAGCTTGTTCCCTTTAAACTCAACTTTGGAAATAACTGGGCGCTCAACGACATTGAAAACCAATGTATTGCCTTGTTGTGATGCTTTAATATCATCAAACAACCCTGAATTATATAGGGAATGTATCGCATTATTTAAAACTGCATCATTGACACGATCACCACTTTTGATGGGCAACATGCTATATAAATTGGCAGGTGTAAGACGAACCAATCCCTCAAATTTAATGTCTTGAGCAACAAATTCGTCTGCCGCATAGACTTGTTGTACAGCAGCCATTGCACTAATCAGTGCCAAAGGCATAAAAATATGTGTGTGACGCATGCCTATTTTTTCCACTAAGTTGAATATTGTGTGAAACCTGTTATAACCGCATAAAATCATTAAATAAAGCGAGAATCATCATACTTCCCAACAATACCATACCGATTTTAAACCCAATAAGTTGTATTTGTTCCGAAACAGGTTTCCCTCTAATTGCTTCGATAAAATAATAAACTAAATGACCACCATCAAGCATTGGAATAGGTAAAAGATTCAAAATACCTAAACTAACACTCATTAATGCCATAAATGAAATGAATGTTTGCCATCCCATCTCTGCACTTTGGCCTGCTACCTTTGCTATCGTAATAGGTCCCGATAAATTTTCTAAACCGATTAATCCGCGCACCATTTTAACCATAGAGTTTAAAATCATACTCGAAATTTCACCAGTTTTTTGTAGCGCTTTTTCAAACGCCTGTACAGGTGAATATTGAATCGTTTGCTTGTATACATCGGGAATAATAATTTTTTCTGTACGTGCCTGAACACCCAGCATACCCGTTACATTACCCATCTGATCCCGCTTACCCTGAGGCATTACCGCTAAATTTACAGGTTTTCCATTTCTTTCAACCTGAATATTCAATAATTTTTCTGGAGATTTTTGAATAATATCAACCACATCAAACCAATCTGGTGTTTTAACCTGATTAATCGAAACAATCGTATCACCAGCTTTCATCCCTTGACGAATTGCCGCACCATCTTCACTAAGCTGTGAAATAACAGGTGGAATGTGAGGTCTATAAGGTAAGAAACCTAAACTTTCTACAGCAGATGTACCTTGATCTTGTAAAAAATGCTGAATAGGTAGACTAAAGTTTTTTAGCTGCCCTTGATGTTCAGCCTGTACCTGAATTTGTCCAGTTTCACCAGCACGATCAACCAAAGCAAAATTCAGTGCTTCCCAAGTCGGTGTAGATTTGCCATCTACAGCAACCACTTTATCTCCAGCCTGCAATCCTGAAATTGCAGCAGATGTTTCGGGCAAAACTTTACCAATACGGGTGTTTAATTGTTCTTGTTTCGGTAGAAATAAAACCCAGAATAATAAGACAGCAAAAAGCAGATTAATTAATGGTCCCGCTGCAACAATCGCAATACGTTTCCATGCAGGTTGTTTATTAAAGGCATAAGGTAATTCATCTTGACTTACATTACCCTCACGCTCGTCCAGCATTTTTACATAACCACCTAAAGGTAATGCCGAAAGCCGATACTGAATACCTGTTTTTTTAGATGTCCAGTTTAAAATTGTCGGGCCAAAACCAATAGAATAAACAAGAACCTTAACCCCCAAACGACGTGCAACCCAATAATGCCCAAACTCATGAATTGCGATAAGTGGTCCAAGTAATAATATGGCGGCACATATCATAAATAAAATATTCATCATTGACCTCCAATCAACTGTTCTACACGCTGCCGTGCGACATCTCGCGCCAAATGATCTGCATGGAGAATAACATCTAGAGACTCTGCGTTATTTGGAGTGATCTTATTTATTGTAAATTCAACAACTTCAGGTATTGCGGTAAATGAAATTTTTTCTTCGAGAAAAGCGGCTACTGCAATTTCATTTGCAGCGTTTAAGATCGCAGGCGATGTCCCACCTATACGCATTGCCTGTCTCGCCAATGCTAAAGCTGGAAAACGCTGGATATCAGGCTCTTGGAAATTGAGCTGTTGATTTAAAAATAAATCTAGTGCAGGAACAGATGTAGAGATACGCTTCGGCCAAGCCAATGCATGTGCAATTGGCGTACACATATCTGGGTTACCCATTTGAGCCAACGTTGAACCATCCACATATTGAACCATAGAATGAATGATACTCTGTGGATGCACAACAACTGTAACAAAATGTTCAGAAATTGAAAACAAATGACATGCTTCGATTAATTCTAAACCTTTATTCATTAAAGTTGCAGAATCAACTGATATTTTTCGCCCCATAGACCAGTTTGGATGCTTACATGCCTGAGCAGGTGTTACTGTTTGAAGTTGATCCAAAGAGAAATTTAAAAATGGCCCACCTGAAGCAGTTAATAAAATTTTTGACACCCCAAGCTGAGGCTGATTATTTGTTTCTAGTTGTAAGTAATTTTGTGGTAAGCATTGGAAAATCGCATTATGCTCCGAATCTACAGGAAGTAAGAGCGCATTATGTTGCTTGGCAGCTTGCAACATAATTTCACCAGACATCACCAAGGCTTCTTTATTGGCAAGTAAAATACGTTTGCCTGCCTTGACCGCTGCTAAAGTTGGTAACAAACCTGCCGCCCCGACAATGGCTGCCATAACGATATCTACATCGGGATGAGCCGCAACAGCAAGCAACCCAGCTTCGTCTGCCAGAATTTCAATATGCTGAAGTTGATGCTGCTTTAATAACTGCGCAAATCGATCAACATGAACAGACGGAACTACTGCTATTTTTGGATTAAACTGTTTACATATTTCGATTAACTTTTCGATTCGACTATTTGCCGTGACAGCAAATACAGAATATTGGTCTGGATGTTCTGCCAATACTTTTAGTGTACTTTCACCAATCGAACCTGTAGCGCCCAATATACAAACAGTTTGTAACATTTATAAATCTACACCAATAAGTTTTAAAAGATAAAGACCTGTAGCAAAAATAGGTGCTGCAGCCAACAATGAGTCAATGCGATCTAGAATTCCGCCATGCCCTGGTAAAATTTGTCCAGAATCTTTCACACCAGCACGACGTTTGATCATCGATTCAAACAAATCACCCTGTACTGAAGCAAACACTGTAATCATAGACAATATTAAAAATAAAATATGTTGAATTAAAGTTAGATGCAGATAGTAACTTTGCACAAATAATGTGATAACCAGTGTTGTAACTATCCCACCAACCAATCCTTCTACAGACTTATTCGGGCTCACGTTAGGTGCCATTTTACGATGACCTAATTTGCGACCTACAAAGTATGCGCCACTGTCTGCACCCCATACCAGTGAAAATAAGTACATGAGCCACCAAGGCGAATTTTCCCATACAGAAAAGATTGCCGTTACAGCAGATGAGATCAGGATTAATCCAATAATATTTAGGCTTTTATTATACCAACCATCGTAATCTGGAAAGTTTTTTACCCAATAAACACTCAGCATCCAGACAAGAATCGATGCTGACCAAAACAATAATGTAATATCGTGATAGTAAAGTGCAATAACTGTAATAATAAACGCTAGAAAAGCATATGCCCAAGCAAATACGGGACGTGTTGATGGGTTATGCACTGGCATTAATTTATACCACTCATACCCTGCCAAAGTTGCCGCGACAACCATTAAAATAAGCATAGGATAATGAGATGGTGTGGCAAACATGCAACTTAAAACAATTGCCACTAACACGAGTGCGGTTTTTATCCGCTCAAACATGAATTATTTCTCAATTTTCTCTTGTAAGATTTGTTCGGAAGTTTTTCCAAAACGTCGCTCTCTTTTTGTAAAAATTTTGAAGGCTTGATCCAACTCTTGCGTTGTAAATTCTGGCCACAAAGTATTTGTAAAATAGAGCTCTGCATAAGCAGCTTGCCAAAGCAAGAAATTTGAAATCCGATAATCGCCACCCGTTCGAATGAGTAAATCTACAGCAGGTAGATCACCTAATTGAACATATTGACCAAATAGCGTGGTGTCAATCTCTTCTGTCCGAATTTCCTGACGTGCAACTTTTTCTGCGATTTGCTTTGCAGCATTCGCAATATCCCACATTCCACCATAGCTAATCGCAATAGTAAGCGTCATTTTATTAAAATGAGCAGTTTTTGCTTCTGCTGAAAGTAGAAGTTGCTGTAAATCGGCAGAAAGACGAGAGCGATCTCCAATAAAACGTAAAGCAATCTCAAACCGAATCATCCGTGGTATTTGCTCATAAATTGTTTGTTCTAACAATTGCATGAGTAAATCCACTTCAGGTTGCGGTCGGTTCCAGTTTTCACTTGAAAAAGCAAAAACAGTCAGTGCTTTGACACCTAATTCACGACAATGCTCAACAATAGGATCAAGAGTATTCTTCCCTTCCTTGTGACCATCCCCTTTTTCAAGATGCTTTTTTTTAGCAAACCGATTGTTGCCATCCATGATGATGGCAACATGTTGAGGAAGATGAATGTCGTCTAAAGTCGTCATTCATTAAACCTTCATTAGCTCTTCTTCTTTTGCAGCAAGACGTTTATCAACCTCTGCTACATATTTATCGGTAATTTTCTGAATATCATCGCTTGCACGACGTTCATCATCTTCAGAAATCTCTTTTTCTTTCAACAATGCCTTAATGTCACCCAAAACATCACGACGGATATTACGAATGGCAACTTTTGCATTTTCAGCTTCGCTTCGTGCAACTTTCTGCATGTCACGACGTGTTTCTTCTGTTAATGCTGGTAAAGGAACACGAATTGAGTCAGCAGTAATTGGGTTTAAACCTAAATCACTTTCACGGATTGCTTTATCAATTGTTGATACCATTTGACGTTCAAATGGTTGAACGATAAGCGTACGTGAATCTTCAATGCCGACGTTTGCAACCTGATTCAATGGAACATCTGAGCCATAGTAAGGAACCATAACACCATTTAAAATAGATGGGTGTGCACGGCCAGTACGAACTTTAGCAAAACCTTGTTCTAAAGACTCGATTGACTTTTGCATGCGCTGTTCGCTGTCTTTTTTAAGATCGTTAATCATCTGATTTACCTTACTTTCTCAAAACTTCTAAATAAAAATTAGCGTTAGTATAAAGAGCTTTATCTCTCACGTACATCAATTCGTTACGTGAGTTCCCTCTTTTTCACCCATAATCACAGATAATAGTGCACCAGCTTTGTTCATATCAAAAACTTGCAATGGAACGTTATGATCACGGCACAAGCAAATTGCTGTTAAATCCATTACACCTAACTTTTCATCCAAAATTCGATCGAAGGTTAAGTGATCATATTTAACAGCATCGTCATATTTACTTGGGTCTTTGTTATAAACACCGTCTACTTTCGTTGCTTTTAGAATAAGTTTGGCTTCGATTTCAATACCACGTAAACACGCTGCGGTATCTGTTGTAAAGAACGGGTTTCCTGTTCCTGCAACAAACACACATACTTCGCCATTGCTTAAATGACGAATTGCATCACGGCTAGAATATGGCTCTACCACTGTTCCAATTGAAAGTGCTGACATTAAACGCGTTTTGATGTTGCGACGTACAAGCGCATCACGCATTGCCAAACCATTCATCACAGTTGCAAGCATTCCCATTTGGTCGCCAGTGACACGTCCAACCAAACCATCTTTTTGAAGTTGGCTTCCGCGGTATAAGTTTCCGCCCCCAACAACAATACCAACCTGTACACCCAAACCAACCAAATGTGCAATTGATAATGACATTTGATCAAGCACTTGTGCATCAATACCCATTTCTTTATTACCAGAAAGTGCCTCTCCTGATAATTTGAGTAAGATACGTGAGTAATGAGGGCTGTTTTTATCCGCCATGACTTTTTGCTCCGAAAGCGAGTATTTGAATGAATGCTAATTTGGGGTGAGTGAATTAATTTGCTTTAATTTTAATCAATTTAGCAAATAAATCATATTCGTCTGCATCGGTAATTTCTACCTCTAGCAACGCACCAGGTTGTATCTGTGATTTATCAATATCTTCTACAAAGACATTTCCATCAATCTCAGGTGCATCTGCATATGAACGTGCAACAGCAACTGGATAGTCATCTTCCAGACCATCAACCAAAACTGTCATGGTTTGACCAATACGTTGTTTTAGTTTTTCAGCAGAAATTTCTTGTTGAACCTGCATAAAACGCTCATATCTCGCTTGTTTGATATCTTCAGGTACATGATCAGGTAAATCGTTTGCTGTAGCGCCTTCAACTGGTGAATAGGTAAAACATCCTACACGGTCAAGTTTAGCTTCTTTTAACCAGTCCAGTAACAGTTGGAAGTCTTCTTCTGTTTCACCTGGGAAGCCAACAACGAATGTTGAACGAATCACAAGTTCAGGGCATTTTTCACGCCAGACTTTTAAACGCTCTAGTGTATTTTCACTATGCGCTGGTCGTTTCATCAGTTTTAGAATACGAGGGCTGGCATGTTGGAATGGAATATCCAGATAAGGTAAGATTTTACCTTGTGCCATCAAGTCAATCACCGCATCAACATGTGGATATGGATAGACATAATGTAGACGAACCCAAATTCCAAGCTGACCAAGTGCTTCACACATGTCATAGAACTTGGTTTTTACAGGCTGGCCGTTCCAGAAGTCTAATTTGTATTTAGTATCGACACCATACGCTGAGGTATCTTGTGAAATGACAAGAACTTCTTTTACACCTGCACGTTTAAGTGCTGCTGCTTCTTCTAAAACAGATCCAACTGGGCGAGAAACCAAATCACCACGCATGCTTGGAATAATACAGAACGTACAACGATGATTACAGCCCTCAGAGATTTTGAGGTAAGCATAGTGTTTTGGTGTTAAACGAATACCTTGCTCTGGAACCAAATCAATAAATGGATTGTGTTTCGGTGGTGCTGGTACATATTCGTGTACAGCTTCCATGACATCCTGATATGCAGCCGCGCCTGTTACTTTTAAAACATTTGGGTGCATTTGTCTGATTTTGTCTTCATCCTTGCCTAGACAGCCAGTGACAATCACACGTCCATTTTCGCTCATCGCTTCGCCAATCGCATCAAGCGATTCCTGAACAGCCGACTCAATAAAACCACATGTATTGACAACAACTAGATCTGCACCATCATAATCAGATGCAACCTGATAACCTTCAGTACGCAACTGGGTTAAGATACGCTCAGAATCGACCAATGCTTTAGGACAACCTAAAGATACAAAACCGACTTTGGGGGATTTCATGCAACAACTACTCCACTAGAATGCGCGTATTGTATGTCTTTTCCTTGCATAAGCATAGGCATAAAAAGCACAGAATCATCAACGCACCAAAATATTGCTTAAGTTTTGTCTACTCAAATATCATGCACCATATCTGTGCAAAATCATTGTACTTCTGATACATTTTAATTCTAATTTTTTAAATATGCTTATATTTAGCAGGTTATTTAGAGTTTCTTTGCCTAAAAATAAAACATTTTTAAAAGTTGGCTTGTATTTTGCTTAAATTTAAGAATATTCAATGTATGCAATGTTCCATAACAGGGAGCAAAAGGTATAAAAAAGATGCCATTGCGCCATTTTACATCAGGAAGATTTCACTAATGGATCAGCCCACAATTGATTACCGACTTTTAGTGGATAACTTAACAACTGCTATTTTGCTAGTAGACAAAAACTTAAATATTTTTTATCTAAACTCTGCGTGTGAAGCACTTTTTGATATTAGCTTGTTGCGTGCCTCGGGTATGCCTGTCACTCAGCTACTACAAGCACCAAATGATAGTTTTGATACACGTGAAGCTTTACTCAATACGCTAAAAACGAGCCAAGCATATACACGCCGTGAAGCAACCATTAATGTGAACTTTCGGGATATTCATGTTGACTATTCAGTATCCCAACTCAACACTGGAAAACCGTACCACCCTTTGTTGCTGATTGAACTAAACCCAATTGACCGCATGCTGAAAATTTCAAAAGAAGAAAACTTAATTCAGCAGCACCAAGTGACACGTCAACTGATTCGCGGTGTTGCGCATGAAATTAAAAATCCACTTGGTGGGATTCGGGGTGCAACACAACTTCTTGCCAGAAGTTTAAATGATCCGAAATACAATGAATTTACCGACATTATTATTAATGAAGTTGATCGGCTACGCACCCTTGCAGATACCATGCTTGGTTCAAGACAACTTCCAAGCTATATTGATGTCAATATACATGAACCTCTCGAACGTGTTCGCTCACTGATTGCAAATCAGACCAAAAAGAAAATTACCATTATTCGAGACTACGACTTGTCATTACCTGATGTAAAAGCAGATCGGGATCAACTGATTCAAGTCATGCTCAATATTAGTGTCAATGCTGTACAAGCAATGCTTGAAAATAAAGACTTTTTTAAAGACCACAAGCCTGAGCTGACATTACGTACTCGAATACAGCGCTTAGTTACCATCAATGGTGTTTTGAATCGTTCAGCGATTCGAGTGGACATTGAAGACAATGGGCCTGGTATTCCTGAAGAAATTTTAGAATCCGTCTTTTATCCACTGGTGACAGGTCGAGCCAACGGCACAGGACTTGGACTCAGCATTGCGCAAAATATCATGCATCAACATAACGGAATGATTGTTTGTCATTCTGTCGCTGGAAAAACTGTATTTAGCTTATATCTACCTTGGGAGTCGCAACATGTCGCGAAATAAAATTTGGGTGATTGATGATGATCGCGCCATGCGTTGGGTATTGGAAAAAACCTTTAAGGAAGAAGGTTTCGATGTTACAAGCTTTGAAGAAGCGCAAAGTGCTTTAGATCAGCTATTAGAAGATGCGCCTGACGTTATCTTAACCGACATCCGTATGCCCGGAATTGATGGGCTGACTTTTTTAGGCAAAGTCAAAAGCAACTACCCTGACTTACCTGTCATTATTATGACTGCACACTCTGACCTCGAATCTGCTGTTTCAAGCTATCAGACAGGTGCGTTTGAGTATTTACCAAAACCATTCGATATTGATGAAGCCTTGGCTTTGGTGAATCGTGCGATTTTACATATCACCAAGTTACAACAACAAGAATCTGCAAAAACCAGTTCTCCAATTCAATCTACAGAAATCATTGGCGAATCCCCTGCTATGCAGGAAGTATTCCGTGCCATTGGTCGTTTATCGCAATCACATATTACTGTATTAATTAATGGTGAATCTGGAACAGGTAAAGAACTTGTTGCTCATGCGCTACATCGCCATTCTCCACGAAAAGCAAAGCCTTTTATTGCACTGAATATGGCTGCAATTCCAAAAGATTTGATCGAAACAGAACTTTTCGGGCATGAAAAAGGCGCATTTACAGGTGCAAATACACAAAGACAAGGTCGTTTTGAACAGGCCAATGGCGGTACTTTATTTTTAGATGAAATTGGCGATATGCCTTTTGAAACACAAACACGGTTGTTACGTGTTTTAGCCGATGGCGAATTTTATCGCGTAGGTGGACATATTCCTGTAAAAGTAGATGTTCGTATTGTGGCAGCAACCCATCAGGATTTAGAAAGACTGGTAAATGAAGGTCGTTTCCGTGAAGACTTATATCACCGCTTGAACGTAATCCGTATTCATATTCCTAAACTGTCTCATCGTAGTGAAGATATTCCGATGCTAGCACAACATTTTCTGGAAGATGCCGGTAAAGAACTAGGCGTAAGCCCTAAAATTTTACGTCCAGAAACCATCAGCTATATGCAGCAACTTCCGTGGCCGGGTAACGTCCGCCAGTTAGAAAATACTTGTCGCTGGTTAACAGTGATGATCACTGGACGCGAAGTTTATCCCGAAGATCTTCCTAATGAATTGAAACAAATTCCAATCCATAAAGCAGCCGATAGTGCTACTCCTGCTGTCAACGCAGAGCGTGCGAACAATCAGCATTGGGATGAATTGCTCGGACAATGGGCTGTTCAAAAACTGCGTAATGGCGAAATGAAAATTTTAGACATTGCAACGCCAATGTTTGAGAAAACCCTGATCAATGCAGCGCTTCAACAAACACGTGGACGTAAGCGCCATGCGGCTGAATTACTTGGTTGGGGGCGAAATACACTCACCCGCAAACTAAAAGAACTTGGAATGGATGCAACAGATGACGAGGAAGAAGAAGTTTCAACCATAGAGTAAGCCTCAATCCGTTTCGTGCTTCAAAAATCGCATCAACTTTGGTGCGATTTTTTTATAAAATCACATAAAACTAAATTATATTTCATGATCAGAAATAATTATGTAACCCAACATTATGCCCAAGAAAATGAATCGTTTTTATAAAGATTAAATATTTATATCCACATAATAAAAATCCTCTTCAGGAAAAATTTTAATGTACTTTCAAAAATCCACTATATTAATTTTGATTAATACACAAAAGACTAGCGCTATAAAATATTCCCATACTCTTTTTAATATAATTTTTAAGTTAAAATAAAAGACCACATTATTATTAATTCATAAAAAAAGACCATTTATTTTATAAGAGAATAAAATTAGATATGTTAAAAATCTAAGAATTCTTCCTGTACGAAAAACCAAATATTTTATAAAAATATGATGTATTTTTCACACGAACTGAAGCTCAATAAGAACAAATATTAAACAATACAGCAACTATAGAGAGAATAACAAAATATGACAACAAATCTCTCCTATCCAAATAACCAAATCATCTCAGACAACACCTTATTTTTATGACTGGATTTGTTATACTAAACTAGAAATCTTTAATTTTTTATGAATATGTCAGCAGATCAATTGGATCATTGCCATTGCAACATTCCACCTCAAACCAAACGTGGCTTTGAGCGCCGTCTTGCGTTTGTATTGTCTGCGACTACCCTTTTTTTAGAAAAGGGATATGACGATGTTTCTTTAGATGATGTTGTCAATCACGCTGGTGGCTCTAAAGCATCTATTTATAAATATTTCGGAAATAAAAAAGGGCTATTTAAAGCCATTTGTGACTATAGACGAGATATGTTTTTTCAGGAACTATTTCGAGATAAAAGCACTTTTGAACAACTTGACCTTGAAGCTTTTTTATTTAAAACACTCGAGAACTTTTACCGACATATTAGTCAAATTGAGAACCAAAAATTTATTCGACTTCTTGTTGAACAAGTAAAACATAATCCTGATTTATCAGAATATTTATATAAAGAATGCCCTGAAAAGATTTTGGAGCTTGTCAGCCAAAAACTCATTTGTGCACATCAAAAAAATATTATTGTATGTGAAAACCCGATTTATACATCTCAGATGTATTTAGGAATACTTTGGCATATAGAATGGCAAATTTTAATGGGCGTCCCACTTTCCCAAAACTTTGAAGAGATTCAATCCTATATTCAATATAGTATTAAATTACTCTTAAAATCAGTTCAATATCGATAATTCTTTGCATTTCTACATGGTTATCAGTATATTAACCGATTCCTTTTTTCTTTTAACAAACGACTCATTGTTGCATCTTTAATGTAGCAACAATAGTGGAGTAACTCATGGCTCTACGGCATTTTCTGACTTTACGTGACCTCTCTACCGCCGAATTAAATCGTGTCATTGCCCGTGCGCAAGAATTAAAACATCTTCAACACGAAAACCAAGTCTATCAACCATTCGTTGGTAAGGTCTTAGGGATGATTTTTGAGAAGTCGAGTACCCGCACTCGTGTTTCATTTGAAGCTGGTATGAGCCAATTTGGTGGTAGTGCAATTTTCTTGTCTCCTCGTGATACCCAACTGGGACGTGGTGAGCCAATTGAAGATTCTGCACGTGTAATTTCAAGTATGCTTGATATTGTAATGATCCGTACTTTTGGTCACGATATTGTTGAGCGCTTTGCATCATACTCAAAAGTTCCTGTAATCAATGCCTTAACCGATGACCACCATCCTTGCCAACTTTTAGCTGATGTTCAAACATTTGTAGAACACCGCGGAAGCATTGAAGGAAAAACCGTTGCATGGATTGGTGATGGTAACAATATGTGTAATTCATATATTGAAGCTGCACATATGTGGGGATTTAAATTAAAAATCGCTTCTCCAAAAGGCTATGAACCAAAACCAGAGTTTTTGTCTGAATTTGCACATTGTGTTGAGTTGGTTGATTCTGCTGAAGATGCAGCAGTAAATGCTGATTTGATTGTGACAGATGTTTGGGCATCTATGGGACAAGAAGAAGAGCAAAAAATTCGTGAAAAAGCATTTGCTGATTATCAAGTAAATGAAAAATTAATGAGTTTAGCTCATCCTGACTGCTTATTTATGCACTGCTTACCTGCACATCGTGGTGAAGAAATCTCTGAAACCATGTTAGAACATCCAAATGCTGTGGTATGGGATGAAGCTGAAAACCGTTTACATGCTCAAAAAGCATTAATGGAATTTTTAATTCTTGAAAATTTAAAGAAAAATTAATTTCAAATTACACTTCTTTAAGCCTATGTTTATCAACAATAAGCATGGGCTTTTTATTTTCAAGAATCCTTAAACTGACTATTCGATAATACAGGTCTTCTGTCTTCTAAATTTTCAGTCATATAGGTTTGTATTTCAAGTATCTGTAAAATAAATAGAAAATCTATCTTTTAGATGCTAATGACCCAAATTTTAAAAGTAAAAATAATTGAATCCAAATTAACCACTCTCAACAAAGTATATAAAATAACCACATCTTAAAATCATGGCAACACTTTAATCTTATTTTAAACTAGCCGATATTTTCATTTATTTCCAATTTAGATCGTTTAGGAACGTGAGTTATGAATAAAATACCAACAAACTACCAATATTTTTTTATCCTGAGTTCAGAAATTCGTTTTAAAAATTTTTATGCTTAGGCTATTTTAAAATACAAAATTAAAATCACCATCAATTTATTCCTATTTTAATCTGGATTATGAATAAAAATTTCCACTAATTAAGCGATAAATGTCATTTTTATTTTCATGAATTTACTGACTAGGTTCTATTTTTTAATCGTATTATCATGCAAGTATTTATTAAATCAAATTTAGTCTTTTATAAATTCTGCTTCAAGAACTGAACCTGTAAATCAATTTCCTGTTTAAAAAAAGGTCCTTGTTTATTTACACTATCAAAATGTGTCATAGGAAAATGAAAGAACTGGATATTACTAATTTTAGATACTGTCTTTTCAATCGCCTTAAATGGAATTAACGTATCATTTCCCGCAGCAATAATAAGTACAGGGCATTTAATTTTATGTACGACTGTTATTGGTCGATAACGATTAATATCGAGCATAATTCGAGCTGGTACTTGCCCTGTCCATTTAGAATCGGCAGGAATGGTTTGCATAAACTCATCATAACTCTGCTCCCCTGCTAGACAAGACACGCCTTGTTTTGCAATAACTGGAATTCGTACAGGCGCTTTGTGCGTTGCTATAGAAAGTAGATCTTGTAATGCTAATTTTAGTGCTGAAAAGAAGTATTTTTTAGGATAAAGCATAGCGCTTGCTAACCCATCGACATGAGGAACAAGCGCAATAGTTGCTCGAATGTTAGGAAGTTCCGAGGCAAGTGTAAGTACATGCCCTCCACTAAAGGAAACACCCCATAAAAATAAATGGTCTAGATCGACATTCTGCCATTGCTGAACTTGAGCAATCACATTTCGCCAGTCGGTTAAATGATGCGCAGGAGACACCAACTCTCTTGGCTCGCCTGTACTGTCGCCAAAGCCTCGGTAATCAAACAAAACAACTGCAAAACCTTGAGCTACAAATTCGACAGCAACATCTGGCAAACTAAAACGGCGTTCACACGCAAAACCATTTGCCATAATGATGACAGGTGGTTTAGTGATTTGTTCTGGAGAATAAAAATCTGCCGCTAAAGTTTCTCCCTCACTTTGAAATTGAATAGTTTGAATTTTATACGGCATGATGATTCTCCAGAGATTTATTATATTGCAGGGAAATTTCCTGTCCCTTCTGGCCACGGCGTTAACAGCTCGAATCCAGTATCGGTCACTGCAACCATATGTTCCCATTGTGCAGACCACGAGCCATCAACAGAGACAACTGTCCAACCATCGGCAAGTTCTTTTACGTGTGGTTTTCCTAAATTCACCATAGGTTCAATGGTGAAAACCATCCCCTTTTTCAAGGCTAAGCCTAAACCAGGTGTACCATAATGTACGACACTCGGTTGTTCATGGTAGACCTTCCCAATGCCATGTCCGCAGTACTCCCGAACAATACTATAACCTTCTTTTTCGGCAACTGTTTGAATGGCATGACCAATATCGCCCAAGGTTGCATTTGGTTTTACGGCATGAATCCCTGCAACCATTGCAGCATACGTGGTTTCTACAAGTTTTTTAGCTTTAGGACTCACCTCACCGACATAGTACATTCGGCTCGTATCACCAAAATATCCATCTTTAATAATCGCGACATCAATATTAATAATATCGCCTTCTTTTAAAATAATTTTGTCCGATGGAATTCCGTGGCAAATCACTTCGTTTGGAGAAATACAGGTTGATTTTGTATAACCATAATAACCAATATTGGCTGGAATCACTTTTAATGTATTCACAATAAATTCATGACAAATGCGATCCAATTCTCCAGTGGTAATCCCTGGTTTGACATATTCCCCAATCATTGCTAATACTTCTGCCGCTAAACGACCAGATATTCTCAATTTTTCAATATCTTGTTCTGTTTTAATGACAACTTTTGAAGCGCGCATGTGAGAATCCTATTTAAAAACTTAGGCTATTTAAATCTGCTAAGAAAATTTTTGAAATGATAATGCTTTGATTGTACAAGAATCTGATAAACCATTCTAATATTTAATTGAAAATGGACAGGATGACTTTACGATGTGTTCATTTTGCTATTCCACTGATCTCACTTTGATGACCAATGCGCCAGATGTTGTGCGCTGTGCAAAATTATTTAAATACTTAGGCTATTTACTACGATCAGGAAAGGCTGTCATAAATAACAACCTTTCCATTTTTGCTTTAGATTACATGTCTTTTTCAATTTTTAATGCACGTTGCCAACTCGGGAATGCTTCTAAATTATGTAAATATTGAATAATATTTGGGTATTGATCGGCTATTTTTAATTTATAAACCAAACCATAAATGACAAAGCCAAGCATAAAATCTGCACCTGTCAAACGATTATCCACAAGAAAGCGTTTTCCTTGTAAATACTGCTCTAGGTAACCAAAAACCTTATCAAACTCAACCTGTGCATAATGATCTAAAAAGGTCAGCATCGTTCCCTTTTGCATTTCTATCGCAGTAAAAACCTTTAATAAGTAAGGCACCATCGCCGAGCTTTCTGCAAAATGAACCCATTGTAAATAATCGATATAAGCATCTTCATGGGGTTGCGGCGCTAGATGAGGCGCATATCGCTGTATAAGGAGTTCTACAATTGCGCCAGACTCAGCAATTACTTTCCCATCCAGTTCAATGACAGGTGATTTACCCAATGGGTGAATATTTTTGAGTTCTGGGGGCGCCAAATTCGTTGTAGCATCTCGATAATACGGTTTTAACGTATACGGCTGCCCTATTTCTTCAAGCAACCACAAAATACGTAATGAGCGAGATTGGTTTAAATGGTGTAGTACAATCATGTCGAATATTCCCAAATTTAAAGTTTAATGACCAGTTTTCCGAAGTTTTTCCCTTCAAGTAACCCAATAAAGGCATCCACCGTATTTTCCAAACCTTCTACAACTTGTTCTTTATATTGAATTTTGCCTGCTGCGAGCCATTCCGACATTTCTTTATAAAAAGTTGGGTAATGCGATGCATAATCATCAAAAATAATAAAGCCTTGAACACGAACGCGCTTTTTAATCAGCATCGTCATAAATTCGGGTAAACGATCCATCCCTTGCGGTTGCTTATTTGTTGCATTGTATTGAGACACAACACCACATACAGGTATACGTGCAGCCGTATTTAATAATGGTAATACTGCATCAAATACTTTTCCGCCTACATTTTCAAAGTAGATATCAATTCCATTCGGAACCGCATCTGCCAGTTGTGTTGCAAAATCAGCATCGTAATGATTTAAACACACGTCAAAACCAAGCACTTCAACGGCGTAACGGCATTTGTCTTCTCCACCTGCAATACCAACAGTACGACAGCCTTTTAATTTTGCAATTTGTCCAACCGTTGCCCCCACAGGCCCTGTAGCCGCAGCAACCACCAGCGTTTCACCTGCTTTGGGTTGTCCAATATCCAATAATCCCATATATGCGGTAAAGCCCGGCATTCCCAAAATCCCAAGTGCCCATGATGGATGATCAGGTTGCATACCTAAACTCTGGCACTGTGCACCATCAGTAATGCTATAACGCTGCCAGCCACCGCCAGATAGCACCCATTCACCCACTTGAAACTTTGGATTTTTAGATTCAACCACCTGACTAATGGTTCCACCCACCATTACATCCCCAATACCAACAGGCGCAGCATAAGAAGGACCATCATTCATCCGTCCACGCATATAAGGGTCTAATGATAAATACACTGTTTTCAAAAGCAGTTGACCATTCTGAATTTCGGGTAACTGTTGCTGCTCTAAACGAAAATTCGCTTGCGTTGGCGCACCATAAGGACGAGAAGCTAAAACAATACGCTCATTGGTGACAGTACTCATACTCAATCACTCCTACATAACGGTATAAAGATAAAATTTACAAATGACTAAAAAGTGACGCTTTGATCTTCTTTACAAACATCTTAAATCAGATATACTAAAAAACAAGACGACTGGTCTATTTTTATTTAGGTAGTAACATAATGTCTACAAATCAAGCAAAAAAATCGGAAGCGAAACGTTTGCATATTCTAGATACTAGTTTCACACTGGTTCTGCACAAAGGGTTTGTTGGTGTTGGTCTACAGGAAATTTTAAAAAATTGTGGAATTCCTAAAGGTTCTTTTTATCATTATTTTGAGTCTAAAGAGGCCTTTGGCTGTGAATTGCTACAACATTATATTAATGACTATCAACAACGCTTAAACCTGCTGTGGGCAAACAATGACACGGCAAAAGCAAAAATTTTAAGCTATTTTCAAAAATGGATTGAAGATCCAGAACAACAGGAAAGTTGGGCAGATCGCTGCCTTATCGTTAAGTTGGCTGCCGAGGTTGCGGATCTCTCCGAAGATATGCGACTGATTATGGATCAAGGTACCAAAAATCTGATCCAGCGCATTACAGACTTAATTCATCAGGGAATGGAAGATCATTCCATCCAAACACAAACAAATCCGGCAGCAGTCGCACAAGTCATTTATCAAATGTGGCTTGGCGCTGCGCTACTCAGCAAATTACATAAAGATAAAACCCCATTACATCAGGCATACCATGCAACAGCGTTCATGCTCAGTGGTTGCCAATCGTCATAGGAATATACACAATGAAAGTATTAATGGTACTTACCTCACACGACCAATTAGGCAATACAGGTCATAAAACAGGTTTTTGGTTAGAAGAATTTACCTCGCCTTATTATGTATTTAAGGATGCAGGGGCAGAAATCGTTCTCGCCTCTCCTAAAGGCGGTCAACCGCCTCTTGACCCTAAAAGCGATTTACCCGATTTTCAGACAGACTCTACACGTCGTTTTGAAAAAGATCTTGCTGCACAACAACAACTCGCTAATACTTTGCCACTGGATCAAATTCATGCTAGTGACTTTGACACCGTATTTTACCCTGGTGGTCATGGCCCATTATGGGATTTAAGCAATGATGCAAAATCAATTGCGCTGATTGAAGCCTTTGCACGTAGCAATAAACCTCTCGGCTTTGTATGTCATGCGCCTGCTGTACTCAAAAACGTGAAAAAAGACAATGGTGAGTCTTTTGTAAAAAATAAAAAAGTAACTGGTTTTTCAAACAGTGAAGAAGAAGCCGTTCAATTAACAGATGTGGTTCCCTTCCTGATTGAAGATGAATTTAAAGCACAAGGTGCGGACTATGAAAAAGGTGCCGACTGGCATTCTTTTGTTGTTGTCGATGGACATCTGGTAACAGGTCAAAATCCTGCTAGCTCGGAAGCCGTGGCAGAACAGTTGTTAAAGCAACTTCAAGTCTAATCATGGACTCATTCAGGATATACAATATGAAACAACAATTAATAGAAAAGCTCAATGCAATGAAACAGGCACATCTTCAAGATGGGCCTGCCAGCCTAGAATTACGTATTGATCGTTTAGCACGGGCAAAACAGCTACTATTGACACATCATCAGGCACTCATTGATGCCATTCGTGAGGATTTTGGTCATCGTAGTCCCTATCAAAGTTTAGTTTCAGACATTCTCGCTTCTGTGGGAGCGTTAGATATGGCAAGTGAAAACCTAAATGTCTGGATGCAAAATGAAACAGTAACTGCACCTGTTGCAGGAATGAAAACTGAAATTCAATATCAGGCATTGGGCGTTGTTGGCATTATTAGCCCGTGGAATTTTCCATTAAACCTTGCTTTTAGCCCATTGGCAGGCGTTTTTGCTGCGGGTAACCGCGCCATGCTGAAGCCTTCCGAACTCACACCCCGTACCAGTGCTTTACTTGCTCAATTAGTCCCACAATATTTTTCTGAAAATGAACTTCATGTCGTAACGGGTGATGCAAGTATTGGTGCAACCTTTAGTGAATTGCCATTTGATCATCTCATTTTCACAGGCAGTACACAGGTTGGTAAACATGTCATGCGGGCTGCTGCGGAAAATCTAGTTCCTGTCACGTTGGAACTTGGGGGCAAATCACCTGTTGTCATTACAGCAGATACCGATATTCAGACAGCAGTTGAACGTACACTTACCATCAAAACATTCAATGCAGGGCAAATTTGTATTTCCCCAGACTATGTTTTATTACCAGAACATCTACAAAGTGCTTTTGTTGAACATGCACATGATTTTATCAAGCAAACTTTTCCAACCTTTCAGGAAAATATTGATTACACGGCGATTGTAAGTGACCGTCATTATCAACGCTTAATTGGTTTACTCGAAGATGCTCAGGCAAAAGGCGCAACCATCGTCCCTCTTGCAAGCGATTCATCTGAAGCAACAACCAATGCACAAACACGTAAAATTGTGCCTACACTCATTTTAAATGCAACTGACGATATGCTTGTGATGCAAGAGGAAATTTTTGGGCCACTACTGCCTTTAAAAACGACTGCAACACTTGAAGATGCCATTCATTACATTAACTCGCATCCTCGCCCGCTTGCTGCATACTACTTTGGGCAAGATACAGCACAGCAAAATGATTTTGCACAGCGCACAACATCTGGCGCATTGGTCATCAATGACGTTATGACCCATGCCATTGTGGAAGACTTACCTTTTGGAGGGGTTGGTGCTTCAGGAATGGGGGCATATCACGGTATTCATGGTTTTAGACGATTTAGCCATGCGAAAGCCGTTGTCGTACAAAATCAGAACGGAGAGTCCAATCTACGTTTACGTGCGCCTTATCAGGATAAATTCGCTGAACTAAAAGCATTGCTTTCAGCCTAAACCGCTTTCATATTTATATAAGAGGATTGCCATGCAGAGTATTATCCACCGCCAATTTGGCGAACCTGTTGATGTCCTAGAACAAGCAGACATGCCAAAACCTGAACCCAAAGCAGGTGAAGTCCGCATTAAAATGATTCTATCTCCAATGCATAACCATGATATCTGGACGGTACGAGGTCAATATGGCTACAAGCCAGAATTACCTGCAATTGGCGGTAGTGAAGCCGTTGGGATAATTGATGCTTTGGGTGAAAACGTCCAGCATGTACAAATCGGACAACGTGTTGCGGTTGCTTCGGTACATGAAACATGGGCTGAATATTTCATTGCACCTGCACAAGGTCTGGTTCCTGTGCCAGACACCATCAATGATGAAACAGCAGCACAATTGATTGGTATGCCAATTAGCGCCCTCATGCTTTTGGAATTTTTGAATATCCAATCTGGACAATGGATGATTCAGAACACTGCCAATGGTGCCGTTGGTAAAACCGTTGCAATGATTGCCAAAACGCGCGGTATTCATGTCATTAACCTTGTCCGTCGTGAAGAAGCAATTAGTGAACTCCATGAACTGGGGATCGAACATGTCATTGCAACCCATCATCCTGACTGGAAAAAGCAGGTACAAGACATTTTAGGTGAAAACGACTTATTTGCCGCTGTAGACTCAATTGGTGGCCGTACGAGCGGTGAGTTGCTCTCACTATTAGGCAATAACGGTGTTTTGGTTTCTTTTGGCAGCATGACTGGGGAACCAATGCAAATCTCTTCAGGTGACCTTATTTTTAAACAAGCCGTTGTTAAAGGATTCTGGGCAAGTGTGATTAGCCAGAATATGGCTCCTGAAAAGAAAAAATCGCTGATTATTGAATTACTCACGCTAGCAAGTCAAAAACAGCTCATTTTACCAACCGATGGCATTTATCAGTTCAAGGACATTCAGCAGGCTGCCCAAAAAGCGACTCAAATGGCAAGAAAAGGAAAAATCCTGCTAAAACCTTAAATCCATAATTAATCTGTCTTATACGCTAAGGCAGATTAATTCAAACAAATAGAAGGATAAATCACCATGATCAGCACTATTTTAATTACGCTTATTGGGTTACTTCATGTCTACATTTTGGTTGTAGAAATGTTTTTGTGGGATAAACCTTATGGTTTAAAAGCATTTAGGAATACACCAGAAAAAGCCAAAATCACCAAAGTTATGGCACAAAATCAGGGGTTATATAACGGATTCTTAGCAGCGGGGCTTTTTTGGTCACTTCTTGCAAATCCACTTTATTCAACAGTATTAGCGAACTTCTTTTTAGCTTGCATATTCATTGCAGGGATTTATGGTGGTCTTACTGCAAACCGTAAAATCATTTTTATTCAGGCTGTCCCAGCACTCATTACACTTCTTTTGGTCAATATCGGGTACTAATTTAGAATGAACAAATCAGCGGCTTTTTTGAAAGTCGCTTTTTTATTTAAAATAATACTGAATCAACTTAAAATATAATAAAAGCTCACCCACCTCTGTTTTACGCCAACTTTATTCTTTTTATTGAAAAAATGTATTGCCCAAAACAAAAGTCTATTCAGGTTTTAGCATATTTTTAGTGCAACAAGGATTGAAAAAGATTGTTTTTGCACTAAAATCTAGCGCTTCATTTAGAAGGCATTTCCAAGTCTATGACTAAGCTTAATCTTGGGGATATTATTGCCCTTGGTTTTATGACCTTTGCACTTTTCATTGGTGCCGGTAATATTATCTTTCCCCCTATCGTTGCCCAACAAGCCGGTGACCATGTTTGGCTTGCTGCATTTGGCTTCCTAATTACCGCAGTCGGTTTACCTGTATTAACCATCATGGCGCTTTCACGTGTTGAGGGTTCTATTGAAACGCTCAGTGCGCCCCTTGGTCGAACTGCAAGTCTGATTTTAACGATTGTCTGTTATCTTTCTGTGGGGCCATTATTTGCAACACCACGAACAGCAACTGTATCTTATGAAATTGGCTTTTCTTCATATTTTGGTGATTCTTCAAGCCATTTGTTTATTTACAGCTGTATCTACTTTGCGTTGGTCGCATTGGTTTCACTCTATCCAAACAAACTGTTAGATACGATTGGACATGTCCTTGCACCGCTTAAAATTGTTGCATTAGCGATTTTATGTATCACGACATTACTGATTCCTGTCATTGGATCTTCATTACCTGTACAGCACTATATAGACCGCCCAGTCTCTGAAGGTTTAGTCAATGGCTACCTCACAATGGATACGCTCGGTGCGCTTGTATTTGGTATTGTCATTGTTCAAGCGATCCATTCCCGTGGTGTAACAGATAAAAAACTGGTAATGCGCTATGCGATTATTGCAAGCTTAATGGCGGGTATCGGTTTGACATTGCTTTACTTGTGCTTATTCCGTCTTGGTCTGCAAAGTCACGCATTTATTCCAAATGCAAGCAATGGCGCGGTTATTTTGCATGCCTATGTACAACATGCGTTTGGTAATCTTGGTTCACTGTTCCTCAGTGCGCTTATTTTCCTAGCGTGTATGGTGACTGCAATTGGCTTAACCTGTTCATGTGCTGAATATTTCAATGAATTAACTAAGATTCCATACAAAATTCTAGTTTTCATTTTGGTGCTTTTCGCATTGGTGATTTCAAACCTAGGTTTAACAAAACTGATTGCTTTTTCTGTGCCGATTTTAACTGCAATCTATCCACCAGCCATTGTCGTGATTATATTAAGCTTCTTTTGGAAATTCTTTAATAAGCCTTCTACAATTATCTTACCTGTCACCACAATTTCATTGGTTTTTGGTGTTTTTGAAGGATTAAAGGCATCAAGCTTAAGTTCTCTTGTCCCATCATTTTTACAGAACTTACCACTCAACGAACAAAATCTTGCATGGTTACTTCCTTCGGTTATTGTCTTTGCAGTGTGCTTTGTCATTGATAAGTTCAATACCCAAAAGTAAAATAAGCAATATTTTTAAGATGCCTGAATGATTCAGGCATTTTTTTTGCTTATTTTTTACTGTGACGAAATCGGTTTGATCACCATAAGGCAACATGAACACCCAATTTGTCACACTGTTTTGCAAAAAAATTAAAGTTTTTCCACCATTGTCATATTTCCTTAACAAAAATACGCTAATGACTGTTGAAATAACTTTAAATACAAAGTAAAACAGTAAAGATTAGTTAAATCATAAACAACACATTTATCGAATCGTAAACAATCAGGAGGAATGAAGATGACTTCAACAAATAAATTAGTCTTCATCAATGCTGTAAAAAGCAATCAGCACATGCTGACCTATTGTATTACCACAGTGGCCTTGATGGTTGCGCTTGCATTTCAAGGTGTCATTAGTGGAAATCTAAAACCCGAATATTTTTTATATGCGTTCATCGTTTCGACTGCCTTTGCACTATGGGCCATAATTGACCATAAATATCGAAAGCGTTCCGAAGACTGCTAATAACTTCATCCAAGCAAACACCAGAAATATCCTCTGGTGTTTTTTAACTGTTCAGACTTTTAAAATTTAAAAAATACACATTAACTACATAATTTATTCCATAATTTTTATTATGATACAAGTAGGTAATTTTACCTGACAACGAAATGTATTTAGGCTATGAAAAAAATTCTTACATCTATTGCTGTAATTAGTCTTGCTGTTGTTAGTGCAAATGCAATGGCTTGCCCTAAAGGAAGTTCATTACAAGGTGGTACAGGACCGCATCATAAAGGTGGAAAATGTGTTGCATCTGTTATGAAAAAAGATAAACAAAACGTAAAAACTCAAAAAGCAACAACAACACATGCTCCAGCAGCAAAACCTAAAGCATAATTGCAAGTTGTATAAAGAAGTAGATATTCAGTCCGCTTCGAATTGCGAATAGCTGATAAAGGGTTTCCCGACAAGGAAACCCTTTATTATTTGAATATCCTATTTTTTATTTCCAATATACAAAAACTAAAATTGAAATACTCACCTTAAAAATTCATCCAACCTACATCCATTTGTGACTTTTTGTCGTTTTTTTATTCTATTTAAGGTATTTCATCTTCACCCACTTAAAATCAGCCTTGAATATAATTTCAAGGAAAACGAAATGAAAAAACTATTTTGTGTAGGGGTCATTGCAATGAATTTGGTTGCGTGTGCCAGTGACCGTGCAATAACATCACCGCACCCCAATGGAGCATGCGATAAGAAACTAGACTACAATATCAACTTTAACCGATTTGATGAAGTCGCCCAGCAAATTGCACACGGTACTGGATGTTTTATTGAGACAAATACAAGTGTGACAGGTGCAATTAAACCAAATCCAGTTCAAGGGAATTTCACCCCTAGAGAGGCGGTAAAACTCGCAATTCAAGGGACATCGCTAAAAATAGCCAAGCAAGCACCAAATTTAATTAAAGTTGAATAAAATCATTTATCCACCTGTAACATCAGGCTTTTTTACAGCGTAACTTTTTATCTAATGTGAATGGTGATGATCATGCACATGATCATCTGCTTTTCGGATACAACAACCTTCAACATATTGGCTGGTTCCATCGACATAAAACTCTTCCTTCCAGACAGGCACTTCATGTTTTACTCGCTCGACCAATTCTTCACATGCCATAAAAGCTTCTTTTCTATGTGCAGCATAAGCAACGGCGATAATCGCTTTATCACCAATTTCTAAAGCCCCAATCCGATGAATCACCTGTAAATAGGAAACTGCATATTTTGCTTTGACATGCTGCTCAATTTCACGAATCATCTTTTCAGCAATAGGCTTATATGCTGTATATTTCAAGGCCTTAACACCGCGCCCTTCATGATGGTTGCGTACCGTACCGATAAAAATTCCAATGCCACCACATTCTGGATAATTTGAAATATCCTCAAAATTATCCAGACTTAAATCTGTGTCCTGAATCCGATGCGTATCGATCACACCTAACCTCCTGCAACAGGTGAAAGTAACACCAAGGTAGCATTTTTATCTAATAAATAAGAACGAGGAATCATTTCATCCCCAATCGCACAAGCACATTTCGCCAAAATGGCAGCCGAATCAGGATATCGGTTTGCGATTTGATCCAATACGTCAACAACGCGACAATCTGCTTCACACAAAAGTGTCAGATCGGATGGAAGATGCGCACAAATAGCACCATAAGATTCGATATTAATATTAATTTCAGCCATTTAGCCCTCTTTTAGCGCATCTTTCCATTCATTACTTAATCACTTGGCTCTAAAATAGAACCATATTGATTTTATTGAATATCAATAAATTCAATATATTGAAGCTCAGTTTCATTCACATCTGCTAAAACTGGAATTCTTCCGATCACATTTGCCTCGTTGAGGTTACTTAGCATATGCGACTGTTGTTTTTTCAATTTTGAAACACTCAATTGTCCTTGTTCATTCACTTCAAGCTTCATTCTTAGAAACTGTTCACGATGATCAAGTTTTACCGAATCATTCAAGCGCGCCTTTTTCCATTTCGGTTGAGCATTTTTAACACCCTGTAACGCCTTCAATAAGGTTGAAACATGAATCTCCAAACACACAAAAACAGCAGCAGGATTCCCCGGTAAGCCCAATAAATACGACACGTGTTGCGATGTTTGATATTGTGCAAAATAAAGTGGTTTACCCGGTTTTTGTGCAACTTTCCAAAAAATCTCTTTTGCACCTAAAGCCATAGAAACAGGGCGAATCAAGTCATAATCTCCAACCGAAACACCACCTGTTGTAATAACAAGATCATAATGTTGCATTGCATTTTTGAGGGCTGCATTTAATTGCTGCTCATCATCAATCACATGTTCAATATGAATATGATCGAAACCTTGCGCTTTAAACCATGTCAAAACCATCGGTGTATTTGCATCGAATACTTTTGCATCGTTATCCAGTTCCTGACTCACTTCATCGCCCGTGATCAGTACCGCAATCCGAGGTTGTGCACTCACTTTAACCTGTTTCACACCTGCCATACTCAACGCAGCAATGACACCGCTTTTTAAATACTGCTCACGTTCTGCAAGAACTGTGCCGACAACCAGTTCCTCACCTTGATAACGGATATCGGTACCTTTTGAAATGTGCTGATGCAATGAAGCGGTATTGTCATTAACCGTCATAATCTCCTGTCTCGCTACCGTATCGGCAGAATCAGGCACACGCCCACCTGTAAAAATACGGATACATTGTCCAGACTCAAGCTGTAAGTGTTCCTCTATCCCCGCACGGATTTCACCCACCAGTTGAAACTCGGTCATCCCTGCCTGAATATCCTCACCTCTGAGCGCATAGCCATCGACTGCACTTTGGTTAAATAAGGGTAAGGAAATCTCAGATGCCACATCACACGCCAAATAATGTCGATGTGCGTCTATTAGCGGAAGTTTTATCTGTGGCAAAGGTTGAACCAACGCATATGCCGCCAATGCCTGATCTACACTCATCAATCCTGTTTCAGCACAACTCATTGATAACCTCCTGGATGGGGTAAGTCACGACATACATCGAAGATATGAACCATTGCAGGTAAAATTGCTGCCATGGATTCGGATGCACCACCTCGGCTTCCTGGTAAGGTCATCACCAACGAACGATCAATAAACCCTGCGACTCCACGTGACATTGCAGCATACGGTGTGCGGCGTTGCCCAAAGGCACGTGCCGCTTCCATGAGTCCATTCAACTCACGTTCTAGCATTGGCTGTACTGTATCGACAGTAATATCTCGACTGCCAATTCCTGTTCCACCCACCGTAATGATGCAACCATAAGATTGTGTCAAGGCTACAATTTTTTGTTTTAACTGTTCAGCTTCATCAGGCAAAATTTCATAGTGAATCGGGTCAAAACCTGCCTCGGTTAGTGTTTCAACAACTGAACGTCCTGCTGTATCTGGCTTTTTACCTGCTGCAACCGTGTCAGACAACACCAATACTGCTGCGGCAACAGGCTGACGTAAATGGTGTTTAAAGTGGGATTTTCCACCTTTTTTTAGATCAAGCTTACATTGTCCAATCATCAACTCGTGCGGTTCACAATGCGGCTTTAACATGTCATAAATCGTCAAAGCTGCCAAACTTGCAGCCGTCAATGCTTCCATTTCCACCCCTGTTGCTGCAATGGTTTCGATGGTGGTATGGATAAGAACACGGTCTTCCAACAGCTCAAAGTCAATATCAGCATGGGAAATCGGTAATGGATGGCACAACGGAATAAGTTCATCGGTTCGTTTTGCAGCAAGAATTCCTGCGATACGTGCCGTCTTTAAGGCATCTCCTTTTTCAGTATTGCCCTGTGCCAATAACTGTAAACAATGTGGCGGGGCAAATAACTCAGAGGTTGCTTTGGCAACACGAAAGCTCTCGGGCTTCATGCTTACGTTTTTCATAAAGTTTTTCCACAAATGCAAAGAATCAAATTCTTGAGAAACCAATAACCGATGTGAAATAAAATCTATTCAACTTCATCACCGCATAAACAGCAAATCTAGCCCCCAATCGAGTGCATACTGATTTTACGAATAGGGGCAGCCTGATAGGCAATATATCCTGCCTTTTTATGCCATACTGCATGCAAAATCCTGTCCATTAAGTCCTGTTCGCAGTCAGATTTGAGTAAATTTCGTATCGGTGTTCCTGTATTTGCAAACAGACAGGTGAATAATTCGCCTGTTGCCGTGATACGCAGGCGGTCACAACTTTGACAAAATGGTTTGCTAATGGTCGAGATAATGCCAAGTTGAAAGTTTTGATTTAACACATAAAGTGTGGCGGGGTCTTGGCTGCGTTTTAGGGGTTCAATCTGAAAATGTGGTGACAATATTCGAATAATTTCATCTTCAATCACCACTTTGTCACGTGTCCATTGTTTCGGCTGATCAAGTGGCATATATTCAATAAAACGTAGTGGAATCTGTTGCTGATATGCCCATTGTGTCAGTTGTAACACTTCATGGTCATTTTCACCTTGTACCAACACACAGTTGAGTTTAATCGGAATTTTGGCATGTTGTGCTGCAAAGATTCCCCGAAGCACAGGGGCCAATTCTTTTTGGGTCATTTTCAAAAATGTATCAGGCTGAATACTGTCCAGACTAATATTTAAATCATCCAAACCCGCACGTTTCAGTTCATCGGCATATTTTTCCAAATAATAGGCATTGGTGGTCATGGAGATACGTTCTAAACCTATCGCCCTGAGCTGGTTCAGGCTATAGATAAAATTCACCACGCCTTTACGCATTAACGGTTCACCGCCCGTCAAACGAATTTGATGAATGCCGAGTTTTACCATGACAGCGCAAAAATGATACAGTTCTTCAAAACTTAAAATATCCTGTTTGCTCAACCATGTAGGATGATCTGGCATGCAATAACTACATTTGAAATTACAACGGTCGGTTAAGGAAATACGGAGTTTTCTTTTTTGTCGCTGATATTGGTCGACCAGCATTGAATCCTGAGAATGGTCTGATGTAGATGTCTCTAAGAGTGCATGAGAAGGAACATCTAAAATCTCAGGTTCCCTGTCCAATGCTCTCTCCATTTCACTTCCCTTGTTCATTGAATGATCGTGCAATCCGTCAGTCGTTTAATCAGTTTTCAATTTGAATGTGCTTTGATTAGCGTAGTACATCAATCAAATTAAGCTTTATATTTATTAACACCATATCGACTGATCAATCAATGAATTTTTTATCGAATCTTATTTTTGATCGTTTTAGGCTGCTTTCTTTAAACGCCACCAAACCTTAACCCAACACCCGCGATGGTAAAAATATATTTTGGACTCAGTGCCGAATCTCCTATTTTGGTTCTGAGTTTTTTCACTAAAATTCTTAAATAATGCGTGTCTTCTTTATGGGTGATGCCCCATAGCTCGGTCATAATTTGTTTTTGTGTGACAATTTTACCCTGATGACGGATCAGCAACGCCAAAAGCTGAAATTCTTTTTTGGTTAAAACAATTTCTGCGCCTTCCACTTTCGCCAGATGCTCAGCAACATCTACCCAAAGGTAGCCATCATTAAAGATGATATTTTGTTCAAGTAGTGGTTTGTTGCGAAACATGACCCGAATACGTGCACTTAGCTCCTGAATACTAAAGGGTTTGGTCACATAATCATTTGCGCCTGCATCGAGCAGTTCAATTTTTTGATTTTCATCGGGGCGAGCCGACAACACAATTACAGGAATATCCGACCACTGCCTTAACTCGGTCAAAACATCTTTTCCTTCCATATCAGGCAGCCCCAAATCCAGAATCAACAGATCTGCACCACGTGTCGCAAGGGTTTCCAAACCTTTCATACCATTTTCAGCAACATGAACCTGATAACCTTGCGCACGTAACGCAATATCCAGAAATTTACGAATCTGCGGTTCATCATCAATAATAAGAATCGACGTTTGAAGGTTAAGCTGCGCCATAAAAAAGGTTTTAATCCTGATGGAATGGTAATCGTATCCGAATTAGGGTTCCCTGACCATAGCGGGCAGCCAGTGCTTCAATGCTTCCCATATGTGCCCCAATAATCGCCTTCACAATGGCTAGTCCTAAGCCTGTCCCCGTTTTTCCACGATCACCACGCTGCATGGTATAGAACATATCAAAAATTTGTTCACGTTCATTTTCAGGAATCCCCACGCCCTGATCAGCAATGTCGATCTGAAAGTACATTTCATCCTGTTTAATGCCCACCGTAATCGGGGTTGCATCTGGTGCAAATTTGGCAGCATTCTCCAGTACATTAAAAATGGCCTGTTCAATTAATGCAGGGTGGACATATAGTTGAGGCAAATCATCCTCAATAGATACCTCAATATTAACATCAGGCTGATAGCGTTTAAGGCGCTGTGTTGCAGATCCGATCAGTTCATCAACACCAATCCAGACACGGCTCAGCGTTAAGCCCTGATGTCCGAGTCGGGTCATATCCAGCAAATTTTGAATATAACGATCTAGACGTTCACCTTCTATATGAATGGTATCGAGTAAGGTTTGTTGGTCGCTTTCTGGTATTTGCTTGCCATAATATTTAAGCGTATCTGCCGAGCCGATCATGGCAGCAAGTGGCGAACGCAAATCATGAGAAACTGAAGAAAGTAATGCAGAACGTAACTTTTCTGTTTCTGCCACTACTCTGGAGTTTTCCAACTGTAACGAGAGTTGTACACGAGAGAGCGTCTGCGCAATGTCTTCAATCATTAATTCGGTCAGACGTTGCTGCTCGAAACTGATACTGTTGATATTTTGATGAAAACGAATGGCAACCACACCACAGTTATCAACTAAATTTAAAGGATTAAACCACCATTCCGAATTCACCAACGTGTTGGTAAATCGTCCACAAGGTTTGGCATTTTTCTGTGTCCAGTCTGCGGCTATAAGGTCTTTTTCATTGAATGCAGTACGATCTCCCAACTCCTGATCACTCACCCGAAGCCAGACATGCGCACTTAACGCACTTTCCAGATGCTGTTTGGCAACCGTTAAAACCTGTGTAATATCAACACAACTTGAAAGCTTTCTTTCGAGTTCCTGCAACTGCAATGAAACCGAGTTGGCAGCACGTAAACTCAGTACCTGCGCACGTAACTGGTTCGCTAAACGTCCAACCAACAACGCAGAAAAAATAAAAATGATGATGGTCATCACACCATGTTCAGCACTGATTCTAAAGGTAAATCGTGGTTCTATAAAAAAGTAGTTATATAGTAGAAAACAGATCAGAACACTCATCAATGTTGTGACCATCTGTGCCCGCATCGCGACCACAAGTACCGTCACCACAAAAATTAAAGCCAGCTCGCTATATCCAATAAACTGATCACTCACGGCGGCTGCAATTAGCCCGATTAAAACAATCAATAGGCTTTCAATACTTTCACGTAAATTAAAGGTAAATCGTTGTTTTCCAAACGCTTGCTGTGAACGATTGATGTTTAGGTCTGTATCTGACTTTTTTTTCAGTGGCTGGACAAAAGTAATTTCAAAAGGATGCTGCTTTTCTAAAAGCTGGTCTGCAATATGCTCTGAAAATAGTCGCTGCCAGATCCTTTTTCGTGAGCTTTTACCCAATAAAATATTCGATGCACCATAATCATAAGCCGCCTGTAAAATGGTCGATGCGATATGCTGACTGTAGAGTAAATGAGTATCTGCCCCCAGTTTACGGGCTAAATTAAATGCCTGCGTCACTGCAAATGTGTGTGTATTGTCCTGCTGATTTTTTTGAATCGAAATCACACTCCATGTTGCATTGCGTCTTTGTGCAATCCGATGCGCTCGTCGCACCAAATCTTGTGAAAATTCAGACCCATCAATTGCCAGCATCACATGGTTTTGAATGGGGATGAGTTGTCCTTGTGCAACCGATGTTTCTCGATAATCCAGTTCAAGCTGTCCCGCCATGGTTTGAATGGCGAGATCTCGTAAAGCTGTTAAATGCGCAGGTTTAAAAAAACCTTGTAATGCATGCGGTGCAACGTCAGCAAAATAAATTTTGCCATTTTTCATACGTTCCAATAATTCAGGCACAGGTAAATCAACCAGCCGAATATCTTTCAGCCGTTTAAGTAACGCATCAGGTACTGTTTCGGTGACTCGAATCCCTGTAATCTGATACACCACATCATTTAAACTTTCTAAATGCTGAATGTTGAGCGTGCTGTAGACATCAATGCCCGCATCGAGCAGTTCATTCACATCCTGCCAGCGATATTCATGCCGACTTTGCGGGACATTACGATGAGCCAGTTCATCGACCAGAACAATTTTAGGTTTTAATTTTAGAATCTGATCCAGATCCATTTCTTCTAAAATATGTTTTTGGTATTCGATGCGCTTTCTTGGAATAACCTGTAGCCCCTCTAGCAACTGCGCTGTATCCATTCGACCATGCGTTTCCACCAAACCGACCATCACCTCTGTGCCTTGTTGGATCAACTCATGCGCGCGTGTCAACATGGCATAGGTTTTACCAACCCCAGGAGCCGCCCCCAAAAATAGCGTCAAACGTCCAGATTGTTCACGTTGGGTCTGAGCCAACCATGCATCGGCTTTATGGTTACGGTCGATTTGCATGCGTATTGTCCTATTGAGATGAAGTCGATGACAAACGGTCGAGTGCCAGATTTAACTCAAGAACATTGACGCGTGATGATCCATATACCCCAAACTGGGCAGATTGGATGTGTTGTTGTAGCAGTTTTTCCAGTTGTTGTTCAGGTAAATGGCGTTGCTGTGCAATTCGTTTTACCTGTAATAATGCCGCCTGTGGGGAAATATCAGGATCGATTCCGCTTGCTGAAGCAGTCAACATATCACTTGGAACTTGTTGTTCAGCAATCTGATTTTGTTGAGCAAAGGCTTGTTTTCTTTCCTGCATTTTTTTCTGTAAATCTGGGTTGGATACCGCCATATTGCTTCCACTCATGGCATCAACATTATAATTTACCGCACTTGGTCGCGCATGAAAATAATCCGCACTTACAAAGTTTTGTCCCACCAGACTTGAACCAACAATTTTGCCATTTAATTCAATTAAACTGCCATTGGCCTGTTTCGGAAAAAGGAACTGGGCGAACAATACGCTACTACTGCAATACAACACCCCTGCAACCAAAAAACCAATTGCGATTAGACCTAAACTCGGGCGTAATATTGCTTGAGTGTCTGTTGATAATGGAAGATGTTCTAAGCTATTCATGTCGTTCTCCTAAATCCACAATGCCACAACAAGGTCAATCAACTTGATCACGATAAAAGGGAAAATGACACCGCCTACACCATAAATCAGCATATTACGACGCAGCAACTGCAAAGCACTGGCAGGCTTAAATTGCACACCTTTGAGAGCAAGCGGAATCAACATTGGGATAATCAACGCATTAAAAATCAGGGCTGAAACCACCGCACTGCTTGGACTATGCAAGTGCAGGATATTTAAAATGCCCAATTGAGGAATAGCGGCTGCAAACAATGCAGGTAAAATCACAAAATATTTAGAAACATCATTCGCCAATGAAAATGTGGTTAATGCGCCACGTGTAATTAACTGTTGTTTTCCAATTTCAACCACATCCAGCAATTTTGTTGGGTCTGAGTCCAAATCCACCATATTACTGGCTTCTTTGGCTGCCTGTGTTCCCGAATTCATGGCTAAGCCAATATCTGCCTGTGCCAGTGCGGGTGCATCATTAGTACCATCTCCGACCATTGCTACCAGTTTCCCTTCAAATTGTTCCTGACGAATACAGGCCAGTTTATCTTCAGGTTTAGCCTCGGCAATATAATCATCTACTCCCGCTTCAGCTGCAATTGCTGCTGCGGTTAAAGGATTATCTCCTGTGACCATAATGGTTTTTATGCCCATCTCACGTAACAGTGCAAAACGCTCTTTAATCCCTTGTTTAATCACATCTGAAAGTTCAATTACCCCTAAAATGTCATGATGGGAAGCCACTACCAGTGGCGTTGCACCTTTTGAAGCGACTTGCTCCACTCGGGTTTTCAGCTCGATATTGTGTTCAATTTGTTGATGAGTAAAATCCAGTATTGCATCTACCGCACCCTTACGGATTTTTTGCCCTGTTGATAAATCAATACCCGACAAACGCGTTACTGCACTAAATGGAATAAATTCGGCATGTTCAGGTTCTTGCAGTGTTTCTCCCATTTCTTTTCCCAATTTTACAATTGATTTCCCTTCGGGCGTTGGGTCTGCAAACGATGTCAGCATAGCCGCTTGACGCAATTCGGTTAAGCTGACACCAGCCAATGGATAAAATGCGGTTGCCTGACGGTCGCCATAGGTAATTGTGCCTGTTTTATCCAATAACAGCACATCAATATCCCCTGCAACTTCAACTGCTTTACCCGATTTTGCCAGCACATTCGCCTTTAAGGCACGGTTCATCCCTGCAATCCCAATAGCAGGTAATAACCCCCCAATCGTGGTCGGAATCAGACACACCAATAGCGCAATCAATAATACAACGCTAATTTTAATCCCCACCATTGAACCAATAAACGGTAAGGTCACTACCACCACAATAAAAGTAATGGTCATGATATTGAGTAAAATACTCAGCGCAATTTCATTGGGCGTTTTTTGACGATTTGCACCTTCAACCAATGCAATCATACGATCTAGAAAACTATGTCCCGCTTCGGTACTCACACGAACAATAATGCAATCAGACAAGACTTTCGTTCCCGCAATGACACCGGAACGGTCGGTATTGGCTTCACGTAAAACGGGCGCTGATTCACCTGTAACAGCAGATTCATTAATGGTTGCAAAACCTTGAATAATTTCACCATCGGCTGGAATAATCTCACCAGCATTCACAATCACCAAATCATCTTTTTTAAGTAAATTTGCCGAAATGGTCGTGGGTGTTGCATTGATCTCTGCGATTTTATTCGCTATTAGGTTTTCACGTGCCTGACGTAAAGATGCAGCCTGACCTCGCCCTTTGGCTTCAGCAATCGCTTCGGCATAATTAGCAAAGAGCAACGTAACAAAGAGAATCAGGGTGAGTAATAAACCAAATCCTAAATGGGTACTGCCCATCAATGTTGCAATAATCGTCAGAATCGTTCCAACCCAAACACATGCCATGACAGGGTTTTTAAATACATGTTGTGGTAATAGTTTATAAAAAGTTTGCTGAATAATTTCTTTATTCAAAATATCCATTTGTGTCGCATTTGAATGTTTCATTGCTCTGGCTCCATGCTTAAAGACGTAGTGATAAATAATCAGCAATTGGTCCAATGACCAACACAGGCATGAATTGCAATAACGTTAAAATCAAGACAATCCCAATCAATACCAAAGCAAATGTGACCGATTCAATCTGTAAAGAACCTTTGCTTTCTATCGCTTGTGGTTTGTTTGCCAAACTTACAGCGATTAGAACAGGGATAATCAAAACGCTATAACGACCCGCAAGCAATGCAATACTGGTACTTAGGTTCCACCATAACGTGTTGTCACCTAGCCCTTCAAAACCCGAACCATTGTTAGCGAAAGCAGAAACGTACTCGTAAAAAACCTGACTAATACCATGAAAGGCAGGGTTTGAATTTGCAGTGATGGATGGGAATGCGATGGCAATGGCCGTTAAAATCAGGATGACAGCGGGCTGTAAAATAATGACAAAGGCGAGGAGTTTAATTTCTGTCACTTCAATTTTGCGTCCGAATAACTCAGGTGTACGCCCCGTCATCAAGCCCGCAATAAAGACAGCCAAGAACAGATAAATAAAGAATTGTAATAAGCCACAGCCGATTCCGCCCCAAATGGCATTAATCAACATATTACAAAGCGTAACCAGTCCTGTTAATGGTGAAGCAGAGTCGTGCATCATATTGACCGAGCCATTATTCACCTGTGTGGTTAAACTTGCCCAAAGTGCAGAAGCATCCACCCCAAAGCGGGTTTCTTTACCTTCCATTAAAGCCAAATCTGGAAGTAAGGAATATTTTTCCGTCCATAAGGTGAGGACTGTTGATGCCATGGACATCAAAAACATACTGCCGAAGACCATCCACATCAATTTCCGACGTTGGATCAGACGTCCAATCATAAACACCACACAAAGCGGAATCAGTAAAATCGCAATCATTTCAAGGACGTTTGAAAATGGTGTTGGATTTTCTAAAGGCGCACTACTGTTTGGGCCATACCATCCCCCACCATTACTTCCCAATTGTTTAATTGCAACCATGGGAGCAACAGGCCCAAGCGGAATATGTTGGGTTTTGACCTCTGCCGAATGATCGAGTACCTGCGCTGTCGGGCCAGCAGAAAGTGTCGATGGCACACCCTGAAAACTAAACAGCAAGGAAAAAACAAAAGCTAAAGGAATAAAAAATCGAAATAACGGACGGATCATATCCATCCAGTAATTCCCCAGATTGATATCTTTCCAGCTTTTTTCACCCGTTGTTTGTTTTTTGTCTGGTTGCAGAAATAGCGCACGCAGCATCGCCACACATAAGGCTAAACCCATAATTGGCGATAAATATTGCAGTCCGACAATCACTGTCATTTGTGAAAGATAAGACAGTTGCGTTTGCCCAGAATAATGCTGCTGGTTTGTATTGGTCAGAAAAGAGATGGTTGTATGGAGCGCCAAATCCCAGTTCATATTTGGAATATGGTCGGGGTTCAACGGTAACCATGTTTGCGTCATGAGAACTGCAACACTAGCACCGAGCAATAAAACATTACTCCAGATAAATGCAAGTAAATATTGTCGACAGTTCATCCCTGTTTGTTTAATTTTCAACGCTGCATAAATGGGTTGTTCAAGCCATTTAAAGAATAAATCGCTTTTCATCGGTTTTGCTTGCATTACGTCGGCAAGGTAACGACCCAGTGGATAGGCCAAAACCAGTGCAAATATAAATACGGAAATAAATTCCCACATTGTCGAGATCACTAGAAAATAAGTTAGTGTTAGTATGGAAATTGACTGCGTAAATTCTCTATATTGAAAAAATCAGAATGCGTAAATTTTGCGTAAAATTATTTTAGGCCAAGCTTTTGAAACATCCTTATTTTTTGCTGAATCGAAATTGATCTTATCTTCCGCTTTCACCTGTGTGTTTTGTAGGTGGATATCACCCTGTGTACTGGTCAGGTTGACATTGCTGCCCGCTTTTAGGTTGTTTTGTTGTGAAGTGGCATAACTGCTGTTTTGCTGATTTTCACTGGTGCTAAAGCCAATACCTGCTTCTGCTTTAAATAATGCGCCACCTTTGATATCACTATAAGTTTGATAACCCTGAGCACCTGCTGCAACAGCTTGTAATGCTTGTGTGCGGTCATCTGCTTTGCTATGAGCAGTCTTATCTATACTGTTGATTAAGTCCAAAATCGGTGAGCTGACTTTGGCAAATATGCCAATTTTTAAGTCATCTGCTGCACTAGATGAACTACCTCCGCAAATGGATAGCCAGATTCTATCCCTTTATGCTAAAGGCATGACCACCCGTGAAATCGTTGCTACCTTCAAGGAAATGTACGATGCCGATGTATCTCCAACGCTCATTTCCAAGGTGACTGATGCCGTCAAGGAGCAGGTTGCTGAATGGCAAAACCGTCCGCTGGATGCACTCTATCCCATCGTCTATATGGACTGTATTGTGGTTAAAGTCCGTCATAATGGCAGTGTCATCAACAAAGCTGTATTCCTTGCCTTAGGCATTAATCTTGATGGGCACAAAGAACTGCTCGGCATGTGGATGGCTGAGAATGAAGGTGCCAAGTTCTGGCTAAATGTTCTGACGGAGCTGAAAAACCGAGGGTTGCAGGATATTCTGATCACCTGTGTAGATGGATTAAAAGGCTTTCCTGATGCTATTAACAGCGTATACCCGAAACCCATATCCAGCTGTGCATTATCCACATGCTGCGTAACAGCTTGAAATACGTGTCATGGAAAGATTACAAGGCCGTCACTCAGGATTTAAAAGCCGTTTATCAGTCACCTACTGAAGAGGCAGCCTTGATGGCCTTGGATCAATTTGCTCAAACATGGGATGACAAGTACCCACAGATCAGCAAAAGCTGGCGTACACACTGGGAGAATCTAAATACTTTTTTTGCTTATCCTGCCATTAATGGAATACTCAAGCAAGAATTTCTAACAACACGTTGTAATAGTATGGAGGAGTTGGATCACCTGATTGCGGAGTCGATAGAGATTTATAATTGTTATCGGCCTCATTTAAGTTTAGGTATGCTGACACCAAATCAAATGTCTGAAAAAGCAAGAACCGAGTTAATTGGTTAACTCGGTTTTTAGGAGAGCCTGTAAATTATTTTGTGTAAGTTCCATTTTTTATAAATGATCTTTTAATCGATCATCGAACTGAATCGTAAACCAATTCATTGCTAAACGCCAATTTTGAATTGGCATGGTCCATTTCTTGGCAGCATTTGATGTTGCCAAGTAAATGACTTTCTTGACTGAATCATCAGAAGAGAAGATCTTTCGCTTCTTGGTTGAATGGCGTATTACGCTATTCAATGATTCAATCGCATTCGTTGTATAAATTGCATGACGTATTTCAGCCGGATAGCTAAATAACCTGAGTTCGACAGGATTTATCAGCCATTTAACAAATTTTTAAAGGTTGGCTTATTGGGATTTAAACAGTAAGCCACTACCCCAGCCATAACATTCACCATAAAATTATTGATCGATCTATGACGTGAGTGCTCTATCTGATGTAAATTTTTCAACTGATCATTCACTGTTTCAATTAAACCACGTCTTGATAATAACTCTTTTTCTTGCTGTGTTTTTAGTTTGGCGTTTTTCATCGATTTTCGAACTGGTGTTAATAATTTTAGCCCCCTAGCAGCTAAAATTTCAGTCTTTGCTTTACTCAAATAACCTTTATCACCTAATAATACCCCTTTCAATTCTAAGGTAAGTGCTTCCAAAACGGAGACATCATGGACATTACCTGATGTCACTTTTAGATTTATGATTTCGCCTAAATTATTGATAACAAGATGTAATTTAAATCCATAAAACCATCCTGTACTACTTTTCCCTCGGCTTGCCAAATTTTTGAATACACGATGTCTTTTAATTCGAAGATTATGACAAACTACTCATTTGGTGGAATCAATGAGACTAATACCTGTATCCATTCCTTTGACTTGATGAAAGAAACAGCTTAATGCTTGCAAACAACGAGGCATAATTTCAATAAATCGGTTGTAGCTTAGAAGCTTAGGAAAGGCTGATTTCCAAAAAGGAATGATCATTTGGCAATAAAAATATTTGAAGAAACGAAAGCCTGATTGATGAAAAAGAATGACGATTGTCATCACCTCAGAAAGGCTCAACGCAGATTTTTGATCTTGTTTATTCTGATGAGAAATAAGAGATTTTTCTAAAGACTCATCAAATACTTTGCAAAAATCATCCAAAATACAAAATAATTCGGTAATATGATCCATAGAAAGCCTTGTGTTTTAACGTTTTGTCTTGAGAACCAATACGTTACAAATACAAAGGCTTTTTTTCTACTCTTTTTTTAGATCGAACTCAGGTTAAATATAGTGCGGATATTTTCCCAATTGGCTCGCCAAGATTCTCCAATCTTTGGATATTGATGATTCCATTGATCACAGAAGATATCTAGAGACTTTAAGGCATTTTCCTCTGTACTTGCTTGGTAGATTGCTTTGAGACCCGCTGTCACAGCTTTATAGTCTTTCCAGTTCACAAATCTCAGGCTATTGCGTACAACATGCACAATACACAGCTGAATGTCCGTATGAGGATAAACAGAAGCAATAGCATCAGGAAAGCCTTTTAATCCATCTACACAGGCAACAAGAATATCCTGAACCCCTCGATTTTTGAGTTCTGTCATGACGGACAGCCAAAACTTGGCACCCTCCGTCTGAGCAATCCACATACCCAGCAATTCTTTCTGCCCATCCATATTGATACCTAAGGCAAGATATACAGACTTGTTCATCACATTGGAGTGCTGACGGACTTTTACAACGATACAGTCAAGATAGACTATAAAGACTGTCTAATGCTCTATTTTGCCACTCGGTCACTTGTTCAATCACTGCATCTGTAACTTTGCTTATGAGTGATGCTGAGACATCTGCATCGTACATTTCTTTGAAGAATGCGACAATTTCCCTATTGGTCATTCCTTTGGCATACAGTGAGAGAATTTGATCATCCATACTGGTGATGCGTGTTTGGTGCTTCTTGATAATTTGTGGCTCAAATGAACCTTCCCGATCACGTGGAATATCTAAAGCCAATTGCCCATCTTGAGTTGAAACAGTTTTCGAACTAAAACCATTACGGCTATTTGAGCCTTTCTTTGTCTGATGCTTTTCATATCCAAGATGATCTGAAAGTTCTGTATTGAGTGCAGTTTCAATCATGAATTTTTTAAAGACTGCTGTCATTTGGTTTAAGTCTTCTGGTGTTTTTAGACCTTTAGCCAATTCGGCAGCCATACCTTTGATTGTTGCTTCATCCATGCGAAGTACCTTTTGTAATTATCCTCTGAAGGATAAATGAAAATTAAGTACTTACACAAAATTTAGAACAATCCCTTTTAGGACGAGACACTATTTCACTAAAGAAAGTACATTTTACTCTTTTTAATCACAACCCTGAATATTTCCTTTCTTTCAACTTTCAAATTAGGATAAATAACGAGAAAATTGCTCCTTTACTATTATAACCCGAATCCTGTTTAAGCTGATGTTTCCATAATACGAATCATCGGCTTATTTTGATGACAGAGTTGGTACGCACACAAAGAAGCATAAATACCTGTAGATAGCCTGCAACACTTCGGGCTTTGCTCGTGACTAAATTATAGCCCCCTTTAAGCAAACTGAATAAAGTTTCAATCCTATTCCGTTGTTTCAAGTGATATTCATCTACTTTCAATAGATCAATCGATTGCATGTTTTTACGATGATAGGTAATTAAATCAATACCTTGACTCTTTAGTCTTAATTTTAAATCTTGACTAATGTACCCACGATCAGCATAGAGTTTTGCTCTGAGTCCCTTAACCAACTGTTCAACCATTTTGATGTCTGCTGTATGTCCATTAGATAATGCTGTATTTACAATTTCTCCTGATGGATTCATAAGTAAATGTAATTTACAGCCAAAGAACCATCCCATTGAACTTTTACCACGCGTTGCTATCGCGGATAGGGACTTATGGCGTTGTATTCTTTGATTTTTACAAACAGGCAATGTGGTTGAATCAATCCATAAATATGAGCTTTGATGATTTCTCATCAAGGCAAAATGTAAGGCATGCAAAGCCAGTTGATGTGCATTAATCAAATGAATCATACGTTGATAGCAGGGTAAGCTTTTAAATAAATGATATCTATCATGTTTTAACCATAAGAAAAATGCTTTGAAATGAGTAAAATTGGAACACTTATACCAAACTGCAATAAAGATAATTTCTGAAATACTGAGCTGTGAGGGGCGAATTCTTAAGCATCTGCCGCTTTGTTTAAGAAATTTCCAATAAGTTGCTTCAAATTTAAGAAAGAAATCATCAATTAAGCAGAATAATTCGGTACTATTGAACATAAGGACTAGAGTTGTGAGTTTGGTGTGGTAACTCAACTGATGGCTCTAGTCCTTCTTTTTTTCAAGTCAATTCCTTATCCGAGATTCGGGTTATTATAGAATCTGATGGCAAAGAAACCTCTTCAGGATAACTTTTAATACCTTTAATTAAAAAAACTCCTAACTCTAAAGAATACTCTTTCCAATTTTTCTCAAAATAGCAGAACTCCACATATTCAAACCAATTCTCTATTATCATGACTAAATTATATTTAAAGTTTATATAATCATTTAAAGTATTACTTTTACCAATTATAAAGCCTTTAAAATCATAAAAGTTGATTTTATCATGAATATATTTTGAGACTAATTCTTCTAACTTTTTCAGTACACTGTTACACATTTTAACTACTCATTTTCTGTCACAATGGTGATTACATGCTTCTTATCAAGACTTAAAAGCACATTTAAATCACCGGATTTAAATGTGCTACTAAGCCAAATTCATCATATTCCTATTAAGGATAGCATTATCAAGATCAGCTTTACTAAGCATCCCACCTAATTTCCCGTTAAACATTTTGTCGACCGTTTGAGGTTCAACTTCCAATTCAAAAAATATTAAAAACATTTGATAAATAAATAGTTTTAATTAAATTAACATGAGTTATCCTATAAAAATAGGAGGCCAATCCCTCCTATTTTTTATGTATTTATTTACAGGTAACACTAAAAGCCAACACTACGATCTACTCTCCAAGTCTATTTGTTTAATTAAATTTGGAATTCTATGATTACCATACATTTGCATAATATTTTCTTTTGCAACATTTAATGGAATATCAATAGAGGTAATATAGAGCGGTTTCTGGCTCTTACCACGCAAAACAACACAATCTTCTGGGGTATCTTTAAAGTAGTTTTTCGCTACACCAATAATTGGCTTTTTAATGGCTAATGCATCCCATAAATGTTTACCTAATCCCGCTTTACTCTCTGCACCTAAAAAGACATAACCATCTATCAGAATATATTCATATTCTTCTTCAACAATTTCTAGCACACTCAAAATACATGGTAATTCTCGCTTATAGAATTGACCAGGCACATAGTCTTCTACATTGCCAATATTTATTTCATAAGTTTTATAAAAATGTTGACTCCCCCAATTCTCAAAAACACCTGCAACACTTTTTGCCCCCTCATCATTATAAAAAACATCTACAACTAGAATCATAAATTCAACTCAATCTTGTTTAAAATAATTTTAACATTTCTATTTTTTAGCTTAAATTCTTTAAGTATTTGAGATAAATGTTCCCGTAAAAACTCATTGTTTTTTTTATTACATATTTTCTCCTCCTCAGACATTGATAATGAGTTTTTGGTAAAAACACTAACTTCTTTAATTCCATTAAACTTTAATAAAAAACCATAATCATTGATATTAGTTTCATTAAAAGTGATTTTTTTAGTATCATCTAACTTCCCTCCCTTAAAAAAATTAAAAATATAATTATTGTCAAAATAATTTCCTGAAAAAAGCACCTTAGAAGAAAAATTAAATTTTTCAATATCATGTATATTTCGTATTGGAAGAAATTTCAATAATTTAATTTTATCTTGATTTAAATTTTCAACTTTCTTATTAATTCTTATATATTCAACCTCCCCTTCACAATTAAAATTCATATATAAATACCCAATTAATCCATATGATTTTAGATTATTATTTTCTAATTCTCCACTTTCAGAAATTATTCCATGATCTAAATAAAAAGACCTCACTGTCATGTCTTTATTCCAACAGACGTCAGAAGCTCTTATACCATCTTCATCATAATATTCTTCAATATATGAATATCCATTGTGATCAAAATCTATAGCTATACCACTATAGATTTCACCATCATTTATAGTAGCTCTCTCACCATCAAATTCAATAGTATCACCATCAATGATCTTTACATTTTTATCGACATCATCTGGTAGACAGAAAGGAATGTACTCATCAGTAACCATCCCTTTTTCTACATAATTCGCAGTTAAAAAACCATTATCTTTTTCAAAAAATACAATTCCAGAGAATAAATTGTTGTCCTCAAACAACAATTTATTCTTTTCGATTAAAATTGTACCTTTTACTCTTTTCTGCATTTACTTACGTCCAGTTGGAATATTTGTTTCTTGAGGAATAATGCCACTACAGTTAGTACAAGCTGTAAATGGACCACCTTGTGAATCAATTTTATTCGATTTACCTAACTTATATGTTGATATTGTAGCATTTTCAGGTCTCACTACATTAGACATATTATATAAAGCATTTTGTGCCTGAATTTCAGCATGGGCACCAGGCAATCCAGCAAGAATTGAAAGTGTTTTTTGAGAGTCAATAAAACTCCTAATTTGACTTTCAGTAGCTGAATTCATAACATTTCCTGACGCTTCATAAGCTGTTTTCAAATATTCCATATAAGCATTTACATCAGTTATCTTATAAGTACTTTCATCTATTGCCTCAATGACGCCCTCATTCTTTAAGTTTTTATAATTTTGCATTTTCTTTAACGTAGCATTTGTAAATTCTTTTGTTTCAATACCTAGAATGTGATCACCTGCAACAGCAACTGCAGCCGCCTGTTTTAAATTTTCGCCTGAGGTAATTATCTCTTGTGCGGCAGATTTAGCTGCAGAGTCAACAGAATTAGCCGAACCAGTTAAAGGAGGCTGGCTAAAATTGATAGGTGGCAAATCGACTTTAGCCTTTTGAGCTGCTTCGGCAATGTCTAATACACCACTCGAATTTGCACCTAATTTAGCTAAACCACCTGCAGAAGTTAAATCAACAGCTAATGAAGTCCATGCTGCCGCCTGATCACTCATTCCTAATGATTTTAAAGCATCTTCTCTTAGTGTTGAATTATGACTTTCAGGTTCCTTACCAAAATTTAATCCCCCAGTTCTAACATCATCAAATCCTGATGCTACTCCATAACCAGCGACTATACATCCAATACCAGTTTCACAGGTTGTAGCCCCTAACAAGGCTCCTCCCGCGACAGTTAAGGCTCCGCCGGCAATCTGCAAAGATGGAAATATGTACATATTTCCTAATGGTTTATCTAAAACTGGCTGATTTGTATATTTATAGTCCTTTGACCCTAAATAATCTTCAATTTTTTCACTGGATTCAGAATTAGAATATTTTGCCAAATCGCTTAAATTTTCATACTCAACAAAACGTACTTCTTGAGTATTTTTATAGACATCTTCTGATGCTTTGGTAATTTCTAACTTTAATGGCCCCTGTCCTGATGTCCATTCAATTTCGGGTTCAAGTGTATATTTATAATCTAACACAGCATTTTGATTTTGACTGAAATTATACCCATCCTTCATATCAATAATGGCTTGTTGACACGCACTTGAAGATATATCAACACAAGCCTTAGCAGCTAACTCTCTTTTCTCTTCACTCAGTTCAGCATATTTTTTGTAAATTTCAGCTTTTTCGGTTTCAGACTTAGTAGACTCTAAATCCTTAATTAAATTTTGAACATCTTTTTTAGCTAAATAATTATTCTCCACCGCATTCTGCCCAATCACACCCGCCAACTGTGCATTCGATTTAGAATCACCAACTGTTCCACCAACAACTGCTCCAATCGCTGCCGTTAAGTCTCGAATACTCGATTTCACATTTTCTGGTAATAGATTGGCATCGAACTTGCCTGTTTCTGGATTAATTGCTGTCTTACCATCATTGTATTGATTCGCTAAGTAATCTGCTGCTGCTTCACTTGCAACTGCTGCACCACCTCCAGCTGCTGGATTGCCTCCATTTAAGTAAGCCAATGTTGCACCCAATATCACATGAGACGCTAATTGCGCTGCCTTGTTTTTATCTTCACCATGTCCAAACTTCTCACCAATTTGCTGTGCTGCATAAGGTGCAAGTGCATTGGCTGCAACTTGAATGTCCGTTTGTCCGCCTAAAGCACCCGTAATTACAGTCGTAACCGCATTCAAGGCACGTCCTTTATTTCCTCCCACACCCCATTGTTGGGTCACTGCTTTTTCATTGGCGAGGGCTGAAGCATAAGCAGCATTTTGCGCCAAATAGTTATCCTTCTCCACCGCAGACATTTTTTTAATCTCTGCTTGTTCTTCTGGACTTAATTGACTGGCAATCTGCTTTCCAATCGCTTCTTTTTCAGCTGCTGCATTCTTGATTTGGTCTTGAGCATAGGTACGTGATGCTGCCGCAACTGCAGCCTCACCACTAATTGCTGGCACTAATGCTCCTACAACTGCTGATTTAGGTACATCTGTATACCAAGGATCACCTTTTACCTTATTGGTAATCCATACACCTATTATTCATACGGACAATCATGCAACCTCGACTCCAATTCAATTACAATCTTTTCAAGAATTTCTTTAGATTTTAAATCAGTTGAATAAAAATAATTTCCTATATCATCATGATGTTCTAAAATTAAACTTATATTATTAATATTTAAATAAGCTTTTTTGGTATATATCCCCTCATCAAGGTTCATCAAAATAGCACCAAACTCTTGTTTAATAAAACTTAATAAAGTATCAAAAAAATCTGTATCATCAAGCCCTAAAATATGGTACTCAACAATCCCTGATTTTGACAACTGTTGTGATATAACCTTACTACTCATACTATTTTACTCCCAACGCTTTATTTACACTTGATCTAGATCTTTGTGAACTTTTAATAATTTCTTGATAAATTTTATCAGATGATGGAGTAATACCTTGCTGACTTAATTTGGTTGAAGTTTTATTAACCAACTGTTCCCAAGTCATATTCGTCTCTTCACTAAATAGACGATCAGCAGTAATACGATCTTGCATAAGCGTTCTAGCATCTGTCCTAAATGAGTTTCGTAGATCAAATGATTGCTTAGCTTGATCCTCTAGTGATTGGGTCTTATCAATTAGATCAGGAATTCTTTTCTCTTGATCAACATACCACTGTCTAGCTTCAACATTTGACAATGTACCTCTAGTTGGGTTATCTCCATATTGTGCATAGAATTCTGCACTCCGTTGATTGGTAATATCAGGAGCATATGAGTCATTTGGTAATGCGGGCTTACCGCCACTAAAATCAATATGATCTAAGCTAGATTTTCCAACAATATCATCATTTGGTAATTTTGAGACTTTTGTTACATCATCTTTCCCAAACCACCCTTTTACCGTACCCACTACTTTCGACCAAACGCCTGAGTCCTTGGCAACTACAACGATTGGCTCTAATAATTTTGTTGCTCCCCATGAAGCTGCTGCTGTTGCTACCGCTTCACCTCCTTTTTCCAATATCTCCTGCTGAGTTGCATAACGCTCACCTTCTCTTGGTGCACATGAAGATCCTGCAACTTTTACACAGATAATGAAATCTCCATCAGCATTAATTTTATAAGTACTATTATCTTTAATAGCCTGTAACTGCTCTTTTGCATATTGCCCATTCTGATCATTTTTGATTTCATCAATTTCATGTGGTAATAACACATTCTCTAATGCATTATTCTCAACAGCATTTTGCCCAATCACACCCGCTAACTGTGCATTCGATGCTGAATCTCCTACCGTACCTCCAACTACAGCACCTATCGCTGCTGTTAAATCTCGTATACTGGATTTCACATTTTCAGGTAATAGATTTGCATCAAACTCACCTTTTCCATTCTTGTAAGCTGGGTCATCTTTATACTGATTTGCCAAATAATCTGCCGCTGCTTCACTCGCAACGGCTGCACTGCCACCCGCTGCTGGGTTACCACCATTTAAGTAAGCCAAGGTTGCGCCAAGAATTGCATGGCTCGCCAATTGAACAGCTTTATTCTTGTCCTCACCATGCCCAAACTCTTTACCGATCACATTGGCTGCATACGGTGCTAAGGCATTGGCTGCAACCTGAATGTCAGTCTGCCCACCCAATGCACCCGTAATTACCGTCGTTACTGCATTCAATGCACGGCTCTTGTCACCGCCCATACCCCATTGTTGAGTTACTGCTTTTTCATTGGCAAGGGCAGCATCATAAACACCATAGCGCGATAAATAGCTATCCTTCTCTGCTGCTGTCATTCCTTTGAGTTTAGTTTGTTCCTCTTGACTTAATTGACTCGCAAGTTGTTTGCCAATCGCTTCTTTTTCAGAAGCCGCTTGTTTAACTTGGTCTTGCGCATAAGTCCGTGAAGCTGCTGCAATCGTAGATGTCGCGTCTGCTACTGTTTTTTGCTTATCTAAAATAGTTTGTAAGTTTGGTAAAGTCTCAACCGCTCTGTTGGCTGTCGAGGCATCACTATGAATACCCAATTGCTCAACCGTAGTCGACTTACCACCTATCGTAATATTACCTGCACTTAAAGTGGCATAGGTGGTACTGCTGTCTTTATCAGACTCATGTTGCGGTAAACTTGGGCTAAAGCTGGTGTTATCACGCCAGTTGACGTTATTGGTGTATTTAACACCTGAGCTGTCGGTGTTTGTTTCTTTGCCAAATTTAGTTCCGCCAGATAAGCTGACTGTCGTCGCATCGTACTGACTTTGGTTTTCGATATTGCTAAAAGTTAAACGATTTGTGGTTAGGTCATTATTGTCTTTAGACGCTGTCGAAACAATCGCACCACCTTTTAAGTCAACACTATCTGCTTTCACATGGTAACCACCATCTCCTGCAAATAAACCAGATTGTTGATTAACGCTATTAGAATTGCCTGAGGCCTTGCTACTACTAAAATTACCAGATGCCTGCCATGCTGTACCAAACGAAGCTTGGACGCGTCCTCCTACTCCAGTTTGGTTACTGCTTTGCTCAACCGTGTCTTGTAAACTTTCAACTTTAAGCTGACCACCTACATTTGCATCAATACGGTTAGCATTCGCTTGTGCCCCTCGTAAAGTGGTGTCCCCTTTACTGGTTAAGCTAATATTCTTTGCATCCAAAGTCGTATTATTTTGAGTGGTATTGTCTAAATGGTTGCTACCTTTACCATAGCCTGCCTCTCCATAAATGTAGACCCCTGTTTGAGCTCCAACGGAAACGCCATAACCTACGCTGAGTCCTGCATTGCTGTTTTTGCCATCTGCTTTGTTTTGGCTTTGTCCTGATTCCAATACAATATTTTTTGCTGAATCGAGATTGATCTTATCTTCCGCTTTCATCTGTGTATTTTGGAGATGAATATCGCCATTGGTACTGGTTAAGTTGACATTACCACCAGCTTTCAGGTTGTTTTGTTGTGAAGTGGCATAACTACTGTTTTGCTGGCTATCTTTAGTGCTAAACCCGATGCCAGCTTCTGCTTTAAATAATGCGCCACCTTTGATATCACTATAGCTTTGATAACCCTGAGCACCCGCTGCAACAGCTTGTAATGCTTGTGTACGATCATCTGCTTTGCTATGTGCTGTCTTGTCTGCACTGTTGATTAAGTCCAAAATCGGTGAGCTGACTTTGGCAAATATGCCAATTTTTAAGTCATCTGCTGCACTAGATGAACTGCCTCGCGTATGATCCTCTAAAATATTGATTTGTTGCGCTGAAATGTTTAAGTCTTTTTTCGCAACAACATCCGCAACTTGTTGGGTGTAGTTGTTGCCTGCCTGTATGTTGACATTACCTGCTAGACTTCCCACTTGACTGCGTTGTTGTTCAACATCATTGCTGTTACTTTGGCTATTGCCACGCATGTATCCAAAGAATTTTTCAGTATCTGAAATCTGCGCACTACCAATGCCTTTGTTTGAACTGTTCTCTTTTTGGCTTTGGCTGTTTTGGCTTGATTTGATGTTGATATCGCGAGCCGCATTGAGATTGACATCCCCCTGTGAGGCAATCGAACTTCCCAAGATGTTGATATCACCTTGTTCAGTCTGTAAGGTGGTTTTTCCGCCCACTGAGAGTTGTGTGCCTGTAACTTTATCTATAGTTGCATTGCCTTGATTCTTATTGTTATATACACCACCAGGTGCAGCCCAATCTCGGTTGTCTATGCTAAAGCCACTTTGCTTGCTTTGTGCATTTTGTTCCTGATGGTCTTGTGCAAAGCCAAGATTTATATTTTCTTTAGCATGTAATAAAGCATCACCTTCCGCAGAAAGCTGTGCACCTTGACTATTAATGCTACCTTCTGTCGCAATAATATTTAAATTGCCTTTGGCTGTGGCTTGTGTAACAACGGCTTGGCGACTAGAAGTATTCTTTATTTGTTCTGTTTTGTGGCTTCCTCCAGAAATCACGATTGGGGTTTGTGCTGCCATGAGCCCTTTATCAATGCCATTGGCTTGCGACATGATTTTCCCGACAGCACTGTCAGAGTATTGGTTATCGCCCATGCTCTTGTCATATGCAGATTTTGCCGCATATGCTGGTGAATAAGTCACACCAACAGAAATACCAGATTGTTTGCTATGAACTTCTGAATGTTGCTCATCAGTTGTATAAGCTGTATTTAGATTAACATTTGCCCCTTTCAGATTAATGTCTTTACCTGCATCCAAAATAGCTGCTTCTGTCGTTAAATCCTTGCCAGCAATAATCGTCGTATCGCCCGTTTGACTACGGATTACACTTTGAGTCAGCGTAGTAGATTTTCCATCCTCTTTTGTGTTTACGTTCGATTTTGCGTAACCAACACTTGCCACACCATCTGAAAGGCTTGCAGAAAAACCAGAGTTTTTAACAACACTATTGGTTTGGCTGTTGTATTGGTTCTGAGCTCCCTCAATATTTGCATTGTCTTTGGCTTGAATCTGCGTCAACTCATCAGAAACAATATTGCTGCCACGGACATTGATATTTCCTGCATCCAATAGCACTTTTTTGCCTTCAACAATGCTACCAACCACAATATCTGAACTACGATGGCTAAAGTCACTGGTCGTAGAGCTACTCAGCTTACCTTTCTTACTAAAGCTTGACTGATCTTGTTGATCAAGTTTGTTTCGACCTTCTTCAATCTGTAGCTGTTCTTTCGCCTGTAACGCAGTTAAGCCTTCTGAACTACTAATTTGTGAACCATGAATCTGAATATTATTGCCTTGTAAGCTTAAATCACCTTGGCTCTTAATCTGACTGCCAACTTCGACTTGTCGTGTATCTAAATGATAAGCTTTTGAGCTACCTACCACATTGTTAGTGACTTCCGTATTCAGGCTACCGACTTTAAGGTCACCGCCCGTACGGATAATACTTTGCCCACCACTATTATTCTGGATATTTGCAGCCAATATGCGAGTATCACCACCCACGTTCATCACCAAGGTTGGCTGATCGCTCAACGCTTGCTGTTGTGCTGAACCTACATAAAGACCAGCAATACGATCTATTCCTGTCCAGCTATAGTTGCTCTGGCCTAATGCATTTTGGCTGCTCTGTGTGGTTGACTGAATATTCAGGTTACCTTTTACCTGCAAATTCATGGCTTGATCGGCCTGAATCATACCGCCAATATTATTTAAATCTTTTTCAGTACCAAGGCTAACGATACCACCACGGATGTTTCCAGCAAGATTGTTTAAATTCTGGCTATTAATTTGAACAACTTGTCGTCCAGCAATTGTTCCCGCGTTGGTCAAATCTTTACTTAAATTGAGCTGAATACTATCGGCACTCATTAAAGTTCCATCGCCTTTTAAGTCACCTACACGTGCTTTAACATAAACTTGCGGGACTAAAGCTTTGGTTTTTGTACCATTTGGCAAGATGGTTTCTTTTTCTACCAGCCAAACAATATCGCTGCTTAATTGAGCCATTTGTTCTGGAGTGAGTGCAATACCCGGACGTAAGTTGTATTGTTTGGCATAGCTCAGCCCATTGTTCATCAGCGCTTTGTATTGCTCTTCATCAGAACCATACCCCTGTAAGAAACGGTAGCCTGTTAGTTGAGCAACTTGGTCTTGTACCATACGTTGTTCATAGTAACCATCACCCAATCTTTTTTGCTGAAGCGCTGGGTCAAGTCCCAATGCATTCAACATATAATCTGAAGATAACCAGTTGCGATAGTGACTAAACGCTGGATCTGTTTCAACAAGGTAGTTAGCACGGCTGTCTGGGTTTTTACTATACAACGCATTATTTGGGACTTTAACGTTAGCGTTGTTGGTACGAATTTCAAAACCACTACCATCAATCTGTGTTGTTTGCCTCTGAACAGATGCAGCCTTAGTATCAGTGTTTTGAATTTGATCGACTGCGCTACTACTCATGGCTTTATGATCGGTAGTGTTTGCCCCGACTACGCCTTCAAGCTGTGCCTGACCAGTTTTCACCTCATTTGATTGAATACGATCAGATTGAGCTGTCGTTTGTTGAACAGTTTCTGTTTGATTAACCTGTGTATTTTGCTGACCAACAATAGTAGAGTCATGGTTTTGACTAAGCGCCTGTTCAGCCAAATTGTCTTTATTGACTTGCTGGGTTTGGTCTTGCACTTTAACAGGCGTCGCACTGGTTGGATTTTCATAGATAAATAAATCTACTCCTTTGGTAACATCTGCTGGGTTATAAGCTTGTTTAGGCGAAGCCCAGATTCTATCGTGCCCCTTACCGCCGTAACTACCATAACTCGGCGTTACAGTTCCTTGTTCGTGAGTAATTTTAGAACCTTTGGCATCGGTATTATGAATTGCTTTTGCATCTCCAATAAGCTTCTGACCCACCATAATTTGGCTTTTGTCATTCTGAATTGTGCCTGTGAAACTTAAATTCCCCCCAGCGCTGATCATAGCAGGTGCTGACTCATCTGCTACAGTCGTCGTTGTCGTTTGGGTGCTGTTCACATGTTCATAGTGGTCTGTACTATAGAGTTGTCCGTTATAAACCACATAGCCCTTATACATATTGCCGGCAGAGCTATCGTTATCGTTATTTACAATAAAAAAATAACCCTCAGGACGACTCAGATAATCTTTCATCGTCGCGTTCCCATAGGAACTGTTCAGTTGTTGGGCTGGCTTTAATTTAGTAAATAAATCTGGATTCTGGCTATAGATTTCCTGAGTAATTAATGACTGAGGGCCAGGGTTATACCATCCGGCACGCGAATCCGAAATATACATATTCCAGTAATCCAGTTGCTCTGTGGTCTGCTGTTGTTTGGTTGTAAAAAAGACATTCTGGTTATTAACAGTATCAACATTCAAGTCGATATTGCCATTAGCATTCATTACAGAACTTCGGTTATTGACTTGCTGCGCAGTTCCTTGAGCATGCCACTGTGAGTCAAGCGAACCTCCTATGCGCAAGTCTCCCATGGCAATAATTTGCGAACCACTTTGATGATTTAGGTTATTTTCCAGATTATTTAAAACCTGTACGCCTAGATCCAGATCACCTCTTGAGGCAATAACTGGCGCTAAACCATTTAGGCTTTGGTTATTTAAAGTATTCGCCTGAATTGCAATATGGTCACCATAAATACGTCCGGCAATATTATTGAGTTGGCCTGCCTTAACATACGTATTTGAACCATTAATGAGTCCATAGTTATTGAGTACGCCTACAGCTTCAAGTTGAGTTTGCTGACTTTCCAAACTGCCATCTACAGCATTTTCAATTGTATTTGCTGAAATAGATAACTGTCCGTTGCTTTTGATTGCACCATGATTGGTAATTTTACCCTTAGAGCTAAGGTTTAAATTTCCCTGTGCCTGCAACTGACCTTGAGCATCTTGTACATAATCATCATTGAGCTGAAGATTGAGCTGTCCCTGACTTAAGACCTTACCATCGCCTGTTAAACCTTTGGCCAGAATATTTAAACCTGCAGTTGATGAGCCTTCTTCTCCTGCAATCATAGTCCCTTGCTGATTGTTTACGATTAGACGGTTATTATCTTTCTGGCCTTGTATTGTTAATTGATCAAGACTACTCATTAAGCCTTTAGTATTATTTAAATTATCCGAAATATTTAAATTAAGTTGCTGCTCAGCAGAGATGCGACCAGCACTATTATTTAAAGTACTAGCAGCTATTTCTATTTGCTCTGCCTGAATACCCTGATTCTGGTTATTATTTGAATTATCAATATTTTGACTAACAATTTTGACTTGCTTTGCAGCACTAATGAGGCCCTGCTGACTATTATCGAGTTGGCTTCCACTCCTCAGACCTGTATTGAGGCTAATGTTCTGATTAGCACTGATTTTGCCTTGCTGATTATTAATCGTACCTGCTTGTCCAACACTATCGATCAGTAAATCTTGTCCACTGGCTAACAAGCCCGCATTACTGTTATTCACCTTAGGCGCTTGAATAGTTAATCCATTTCCAGCAATGACCTGACCTTGTTCATTATTTAATTCTGACGTTTGTAAAATGACTTGCCCTAACGATTGAATACCTTGGGCCAACTCTGGCAGGGTAGCATTTAGATAGGTTTGTCGGTTATCCATCAGTTGCACGGCGTTTATACCAAGATCACCTTGTGCAGTGATTAGACCTTGCTGATTGTTCAGACTATTGGTACTAATCTGTAATGTATAACCGCTATTAATCTGTCCATTTTGGTTATTCAGACTCTGCTGGTGAGTATCAATCTGAATTTTACTTTGGTCACCTTTAGTGCTACTAATCAAGCCTTGCTGGCTATTATCAAGCCCCTGTACATCAAGTTTAATCGCTTGATTCGCCTGAATCTTACCACTCTGATTATTCAATGCTTGCTGTGTCGTCTGGATATTTACGTCCGCATCTACCGATCCAATTTGACCTGCTTGGTTATTCAAAGCAACACTTTGAATCATTAATTGTTTTTGTGCTGCAATTAATCCCGCTTGGTTACTTAAGGTGTTTTGGCTATTAAGCTGAGCATTTTTTGCAGCAAGAATTTGTCCCTGACCATTCAAAATGTCTTGTGCATTTACATTGAGATCACCACTAGAATGAATATTTCCAGACTGGTTATCGAGTCGTGATGTCGTGTTGAAATTAAGACCTGCTGTGCCTGCGGTCACAATACTGCCCGTATTGTTTTTTAACGCACCAGCCTGAATTTCAAGATTATGATTGGTCTGAATCTTGCCATTACTATTGTTTAGAAGGTTTTTAACAATGAATTGGTTAACAATATTGTCTTGTGTTCCAGCCTCAACAATTTGACCCGCTTGATTGCTAAGCTGCTGTGTATTGATGTTAAAGCCATTGAGGCTAAGTAGCGTTCCAGCATCATTGTTTAACTCGGAACTATTACTTTGCAAACTACCAGCAGTTTTGATATTACCCTGATTATTATTGAGCGTATTAGCTATAGCGAGTATAAGTTGGCTGTCTACTGTACCAGATTGAATGAGACCATTCTGGTTATTTAAATTATTAGCATTTATTTGTAGTTTTTGGCCTAGACTGTCAATTTGCCCGTTTTGATTGCTTAAATCACCCGTCAACAAAATTTGAGTGTCATCTAAACCTGTTTGCTGGATATGTCCTGACTGGTTATTTAAGTCTTTTGCATTAATTTGAACTTTATTCGCCTTTAAATTGGCTTGTTGAGTATCTAGCGTATCTGGAGTGACTAAATTAAGTTGTTGTACGGCCTGAATCGTACTTTGTTGAGCACTCAATTGACCAGATTTACTGTTGATCGAAATATTTTTTGCTTGAACAAGGCTTTGGTTTAAGACATGGCTAGCTGCCTGACTATTTAAATCACCGTCCACGATCAGTTGCCCCTGCGCATTTATAGCACCTGTGGCATCAATATTAAGATTACCCTGATTTGCTAATGCACCATCTGATGTTAAACCTGCAATAATGCTCCCTGCAGAAGTCTGCGTAAGTGTAGCCGTCTGTATATTTAAGTTATTTTGAGCAGCTAACTGTCCAGCATTTTTAAGATTTTGAGCGACTTTCAGTTGCTGATTTTGACCAGCATAAATCAGACCACTGTTGTCTAATCGCCCAGTCTGAATATCGATATTTTGTGCGGCCTGAATAATACCAGCTGACTTACCTTGCTCGACACGACCATTATTCAGCTGATTATTAATATTGAGTGATACATCACCAGTTTTAGCAGCAATCACTCCTGAACTATTATCTAAGTTTGATGCAGATAACTTGATGTCCTTCGCTTGTATTTGCCCTGACTGATTATTAATTAACTTATCTGTTTTCAGCTCAAGTACATTAGAACTAATTATATTTCCTTGTTGGTTGCTTAGCCCTTTTCCAGCTTTTAATGCAAGTTGGCCTTCACTTATAATATTCCCCAGATCATTTTGAATATCATTTTGGCTGACAATATTTAACTGAACAGGTTGTGAAGATGAACCATTTTGGGTGACTAAGATATTCCCACTTTGATTATTAAGCGAACCTGTTTGAATGTCTAAGCTATGATTACTTTGTAATACACTTCCTTGATGTTGGTAGTCACCATTTACACGAATTGAACTTTGTCCATTTACCGCACTCAACAGCATTTCACCATTGCTGTCAGTCAATTGATTAGCTTGAATATTGACTTGAGTAGCAGACACTTTTGATTGGTCTAATCGTGTTTGATCCGTCTTAACCTTAAGTATGCTATTACTTCTCAATTCAGCCTTTTGAGCATGGATATTTTGTATATCCATATTTAAGCCAGCTTGGCCCGAATGCAAGATCACACCAGAGTCACTATTTAATCCCTGTGCTTGAATATTTAACTGATTTGCATTTGTGAGAATACGGCCTTGTTGGTTATTAATGACTCCCTGAACGGTTAAATTCAGGTCATCTGACGCAGTGTGCTGAATCAAACCTTGTTGGTTATTAATATCTGTCCCAATGTTCAGATTCAATTTTTTCGCAAGAATTCGACCACTCTGGTTAATCAAACTTTGCTGGTTTTGTACTGCATTGAATTGGATAGTGTCAGCCTGCAACATACCAGACTGATTATTTATATCTCCATCACGAGCTGTAATATTTATATTTTGAGCTGCTGCCGAGCCTTGCGATACATCTACATTTGCTCCATCTAGATCAATATTACGGCTTGCAAGTAGTTTCCCGTGATGCTCAAGTGACTGTTCTGTTTTAATATTTAAATCTGCTTGAGTATTTTGATCTTGCTCACCTTGAGCATTGATACCGACCGCAATAACACTTTTTTCATCACTAACAAGACGCTGACTGGTTAAATCAATATTACCATAGGCAGAAAGAACTCCTCCTTGCTGTGTCATAGCACCTGTATTATTGATTTTTAACTGTTGATCAGCACGAATATAACCCTGATTGACAAGTTGCTGACTATCAATTTGCAGATTTCCATGACTAGATAACGTACCGTTTACTGCATTATTTAAAGATCCAGTTTGAATTTTTAAACTTTGGTCAGCATAAATCGTTCCTGATCCATTATTTAAAGCCTGATCTTTATTTTGAATGGTAATATTTTTTGCAGAAATTTCACCTTGATCGTTATCTAGACCAAAAAGTGAACTCTCCAAGTTATTATTGGTGACTATTTTTCCTTTCTGGTTATTCAAATGACCTGAAAAACTAAGTTTTAATAATTGTTCAGCCTCAAGATCCCCCCCACTGTTATTTAGACCCAGTCCCTGTAAATAAAGTTCAGACGAACTCGCGATCTGCCCAGCTTGATTTAAGATGTTTCCACTTGAGATCATACGAATATTATTCAAGGCATTAATTTTACCGCCTTGATTGTCAATAGACTGGCTATTTACATCTAAAGAAGTGAGTGATTGCAACAACCCTTGCTGGTTGGTGAAACTTGTAGTCTGAATATCAGCTTGTTTAACACTGAGTTGCCCCTGATCATTATTAAAATTATTCCCTTTAATCGTGACCGTCCCTAAATGCAATTGGCCACCTTGGTTATTTAAACCATTTTGGCTGTCTAAATCCACGCCACCATTGGCAACCACTGTACCTTGATCATTATTGAAGGTTCCTTTCGCATGGATAAAGCCTGTATCGTAGGTTTTCGGAGTTGTATCTACTGGAGTTACAACACCTAAACTTCCACCATCTTGAGATGGATCTGCTGGAACAGTGGGAACTGTTGTACTACCTCCGGTATTGCCAGTATCACCACTAGGAGTACTTGTCTTGGCAATGCCGATTTTACCGCCAAGGTTACTCATTTGACCCGCTTTAAGATCTAATGCTTGAATTCCAGTTTGTTCAATCGAACCACTGTTTTTGAGGTCTGTGGTATCAAGTGCAATTCGAGCTGCATTCAATGTGCCGCTATTATTTAAAAGATTCTGTTGATTCAGATGCAACTCATCGGCACTACTGATTAAACCCGCGTTGTCTAAATTTTGACTCTCAACAGAAATTTGTGACGTGGCACTACTCACGTTACCCGTATTTTGAACATTTTGAGCTTTAAGCTGTACCTGATCGTTATTCGCGATCAAGTTACCATTATTGACCAAATCACCATTTGCATTCAGCGTAAGCGTACTTTGAATACTATTTATCGTACCTGCATTACGGACACCTAAGCCTTGCTCTGTCCCCACCAAAAAGATTTTACCCGCATACATCCCACCGAGTTGGCCTACATCTAAAGCAAAGTTTGGCGGAGGTGTGGTTGTTAGTCCTGTTGTTGCCGTGATTTGAGGAGCTACTTGGTCTTTGACTTGAATATCATTTTGTCCAAGTACCGTATTGAGTGCATTTGCATATAGGCCAGCATTGACTTTTAAAGCACGCGCATAAATATCGGTATAAGGCGTTAAACTTCCATTTAAACCTTTACCTTCAATCGTGACCTGTCCTTCGCGGACGCGGAATGATTCAAGATAACCTTGGTTCATCACCGCTTGACCTGTAGTTAAAGTAAAACGATCTGCATTAATCACACCACAGCCATCACAGACCAAACCAGACGGATTGGCAATGACCACTTGTGCCTGTTTTCCGGCGACTTCGATATAGCCTTTGAGTTGACTCGGATTGCTCGAGTTGACTTCATTTAAAATAACTTTGGCTTCACCTTTTGCAAGCCAAGGATTGCCCTGTACCCAACCACCGATTTGAGTTTGGGTGTTATTTCGTGAGTTATTTAAAATGGCGCCTTCTTGTCCCACATCAAACTGAGTATAGGTATTCCGTGACACACCACCGGCACTCGGCGTCTGGATATTCACCTGCGTGGTGCCATTGGCACTGTTTAAAATCGTCGGTTGTTGAGCCGTCGGAGCACCTTTATCGGCAATAATCTGACTATCGGCCACACTACTCATAGGTAAGCTAATGACCAATGCCCCTAAACAGCCAATCACAGCAAAGTTAAGCAGATTGAGTTTTCTATAATGAATCCGATCATCCTGAGCCGTAACCGTATCTGTTGGCATTGCGCCCAGACTTTGCCCTGCTTGCTTGGTTTTGCTTTTTACAGTCTCAGCAACAGCAATAAACATACCGCGAGCATGACTAAAAATAATACGATAACGATTCTTATTCATTTTAAAAAACTCTCTAAATCTTTTTTTAATACAAAAAATTAAATATGAGCAGCAATGTCGCTCAAGTAACCCTAATTAATAGGTCCAGTTCACACTAAATCCAGTCGTGTAGTCATCTGTTTTGAAGTGATCCGGTTTCTTTAATGGCGCGCCAACAAAAGCATCATAATTCAAATGCAGCGGGGTAATTTTTCCACGTAAGCCAATGACAGCACCAAGTAGACTGGTTCCTGGTAATGGGTTTGGATAATAAGCTGTTTGACCACCAACTTCACCATAATCAATCCCTGCATACCATTGCATCGGCAATTTAAAGATTGAACCACTCAGTTCATTTCTCACTAAAAACCCCTTATCTCCCATTAACGTCTGTTCTCCGTCAAAGCCACGCACGGTATAACGATTTCCAATTGAAAAACGATCTTGAGGGGTCAGGGGTTTATTGCTAGATTGAATACGCCACTCAGCTAAATATTGCAGGTTCTGTTGCCCCACATAAAAAGGTACTTGCAAACTGGCATTGGCCTGTAAAATACCAACATGGGTATAAGCTTCACCAAATTTCTCTTCAGGCGCTCGCATTGCATTAAATGCTCCTGTACCACGCTTATACGTGACATTGGCATTCAATATTGCATTTGAAAAGTATTCAGTATGATCAATACTTGCTTTCCAGCCTGCCGTTCTTCTACGCTGAACTTCTACTTCAACATCTTCAATGTAATTATGTGAATTCCGATACCATCCGCCAAAAGAAGCTATCGTTTTTCGGTGAGCATCTCTGTAAAGTACACGAGAGATGTCTGCATTTATAAGTTTACTTTTTCCACTATAATGATAACTTTGACTTGCACCTGCAACAGTCTGATCATAGTCTGATTGACTTAAATTGGTATTCAATAACCAGTAGCCAAATGGAATACTATAACTAACATAGTAACCATCTGACCCATGCTTTCCTGAATCACCACCGCCTAAATCATGATTATAACTCATGTAAAATAAATCATTTAAAGTCAGTAAATTATCTAGGGATATGGTAGCTGTACCCTGATATTTTCCTGTTGAATCTGAACCTGCATCATCAATACCCAAGTAAATGCGGTAAGGTTTCACCTGATGCCAAGTTAGGTCAATATCACTGTATCCTGGTTCTAAATGCTGTTCTGAAGGTTTAATCTTAAAGTCTGCTTCAACTGTTGGGACACGTTTAAAGTTTTCTAACCCTTGTTCAATATCACGTATATTTAAAATATCACCTGATTGAACAGGAAGTGCATTGTGCCAATGTGCACGTTTAGATGTTCCTTTAGTGAACTTGATTTGATCCACTTTACCGGCAATGACTTTTAACTGAATGGCGCCAGATGCAATATTTTGCGGTGGGAGTAGTATTCTGGTTGTCACATAACCGCGACTAATAACACTATTCTGAATCAAATTAATTGCCTGATTTAAACCTTGCACCCCAATACAACGGCCAATCAAATTAAATTTCCCTTGTGTGACTGAGCGCATAGCAAAAGTAAATTTTTGTGCGTCCTCTCCAATCAACACAAACTTATTGATATCAAAACAAATATTTTCACTATGCGAATTTAAATATTGTAATTGTGATGAATTCTGTAATATTTTTTCTAATCCCAAATTCACAGATGAATCAGGTTGAATTATCTTTTCTAATGACTGATCACGTTGTTGCTGCCTAATTTGCTGGTCAGTACTCAATAACGCACTTTGTTGCTTTGGATCTACTGCGTGGACTGCTGTTCCACTCAAAGTAATCAGAAAAACAAAGATCACTCTATTTGCTTTCAACTTCGACATAAACATGAATTAAATATGAATTCTATTAATACTTATTGTTATAAATACAGTATTTATTGTAAATAGCAAAAATGTTCATAATCAAATAGACGAAAGCCTAAATCAAAAGTTTTTATCTATCGCTTAAGTTCTTAGCATAAATTATATAAAATAATATTTTATATATCAAATAACAATTTATAACTTAATTTAAATCCTATCTCAATTTATATTCTAAAATATGAATTATTGACTTGTTAATAACAACGTAGATAAAGCTACGGTAGCATCCTCACTACAAAAATAATCTAAGACATTTCAAGTTTTATTTATAACTAAATGACATATTCACCCAAACAACCAGACACCCGCACCCAAACCTTACTTTTGTTGGTTATTTCTTCATTCCCCAAAGGATTCCTTTTTGTGAATCAGTTCCAATTTGTTAAGATGGCAACCGTGATAAATCAATCAGGTTTAGACAACAGTTGTTAGAATTGGTTAGACAGCCAAACTTTCAAATAAACAATCTTTATTCTTTTTAAATTTAAGGATTTAATATATATGAATAGCACCGAAACAATGGCTGACCTATCCTCCCACACTCCGATGATGCAACAATACCTAAAAGTAAAAATGGCGCATCCTCATGCCTTATTGTTCTATCGAATGGGAGATTTTTACGAATTATTCTTCGATGATGCACACCAAGCAGCCAAACTTTTAGGCATTACACTCACCCATCGGGGTAAGGCCAATGGCGAGCCAATTCCAATGGCAGGCGTACCTTATCACTCTGCCGAAGGGTATTTAGCCCGATTAGTCAAAGCAGGTCGCACTGTTGCCATTTGTGAACAGGTCGGTGAAGTTACAGGCAAGGGACCTGTAGAACGTAAAGTTGTACGTATTCTCACCCCAGGGACACTGACAGATGATGCACTCCTTGGCAGCTACCAATCGTCTAATCTCGTTGCGCTTTGCATTCACCAAAATCAAATTGGTTTAGCTTTACTTGACTTAAGTGCCAGTATTTTTAAAGTTCAACAACAAGAATTTAAACCAGAACAACTTCCTATAGAATTGGCGCGTTTAATGCCAAGTGAAATTTTGATTGATGAAGACCTCGTAGATCAAAATATTGTCGATCTCATTAAAAAACAAATGGACTGCCCAATTACCAAACGTCCAAATGTAGATTTCACACTAAGCAATGCTTCAAAAACATTATGTGACCAACTTTCAGTAGCGACGCTTGCAGGGTTTGGTCTTGAGCACCTTCCTCTCGCGCAAGCCGCTGCGGCAGCGCTTATTCACTATGCCAAAGAAACCCAAAAAACAGCGTTACCGCATATTCGCTCAATACAGGTTGAACACAGCAGTCATTTTATTGCTTTAGATCCTGTTACCCGACGTAATCTAGAGATTATTGATCCATTATTTGAACACGGAACATCCTTATTCCAATTAATTAATCATTGCCAGACCGCAATGGGTGGACGTCTCCTAAACCGCACACTTATGCAACCTATTCGGGATACCAAAATTTTAGATGCCCGCTTAGATGCCATTGAACAAATCATTCAAGGTTATCATGAAGAACCTATCCGTGATGTATTAAAGGAAATTGGAGATATCGAGCGTGTTTTAAGTCGTGTTGCACTTGGCAGTGCAAGGCCTCGCGACTTAGTCTTACTTCGCCATGCCTGTGCCCAAATTCCAGCTTTACATCAGGCACTTGCAACATTACTCAAAAATAAATCATGTCCATTATTAGAAGATTTAGACAAACAGCTCGGAGATTTCAAAACCCTACATCACCATCTTATTTCAGCAATCGTTGAACATCCCCCCGTCCTATTACGCGACGGCAATGTCATTGCTGAAGGATATGATGCCGAATTGGATGAGTTGCGTAAAATTCGTGATCATGCAGGACAGTATCTGGTCGATTTGGAAATCAAGGAGCGTGAACGTACAGGGATCAATACACTCAAAATTGGCTATAACCGTGTGAGTGGCTATTATATTGAATTGACCCGTGCCCAAGCAGAGTTAGCACCTACCGATTATATTCGCCGTCAAACTTTAAAAAATGCCGAACGCTACATCACCCCTGAGCTAAAAGTATTTGAAGATAAAGTCCTTTCTAGTGAATCACGTGCATTGGCCCGTGAAAAAATGTTATTTGAAGCATTACTTGAAAATCTGCGTCAAAATATTGCCCATTTACAAATGATGAGTGCAGCGATTGCTCAGATTGATGTATTAAGCAATTTTTCGCATTTATCTCGTCTACACCATTGGTCACGCCCAACCTTTAGCCCTGAAGTTGGCATTAAAATTGTGGCTGGTCGTCATCCTGTTGTCGAAGCCTTAAACAAAGCGCCTTATACACCAAACGATACTCTTTTGGACTTTAATCATCGCATGGCGATTGTGACTGGTCCAAATATGGGCGGGAAATCGACCTTTATGCGTCAAACTGCCCTAATCTGCCTTTTGGCCTATTGTGGTAGTTTTGTCCCTGCACAATCTGCCCAGCTTGGCCCGATTGACCGTGTATTTACTCGTATTGGTTCTGCCGATGACCTTTCAACAGGCAAATCAACCTTTATGGTTGAAATGACAGAAACTTCTCAAATTTTACATCATGCAACTCAACAATCGCTTGTTTTGATGGATGAAGTTGGGCGTGGTACCAGTACCTATGATGGATTATCACTCGCTTGGGCATGTGTACTGGATTTAACCAAACGCATTAAATGTTTATGTCTATTTGCAACGCATTATTTTGAACTCACTGAACTTTCCAAAGAGGCAGGCATTGATAACTACCATGTCACAGCCAAGGAAATTAACGGCAATTTAATTTTATTACATAAAGTCCAACAAGGGCCAGCCAGCCAGAGTCATGGTTTACAAGTTGCAAAATTGGCGGGTATTCCAGGCAATGTAATTAAAGAAGCACAAAAACGTCTGAAAATTTTGGAGAAGCAACAACAGCAGCATTTACAAAATGCCGTGCAAAATGATTTATTTGCAGAACAAAGCACTCAAACAATCAGTGTTGAACCAACCATTGTTGAAAAAGTCGTTGAAGTAGAGATTCAATCGCCTGTCATTGATTTTATTGCACATCTTGATATAGATAACCTCACACCAAGACAAGCCTTAGAACAACTCTATGAATTAAAAAAATTACTCTAAAAAAAGAAGAGAGTCTTTATGACTCTCTTCTTTATCGGTTAATGCTTCACAAACAGTATAAGGCTTAATAGCCACCACTACACATCGAAGAACTCCGTGACAGATTCGGCCCCCAAGTTCGATAACCTTGTGTATCAATATGAATTTGACCTGAGGCATATAGCCCAACGCCCATATTCAGATTTTGCCCATACTGATACCAGAACTGACAAAGCTTATATTTGGTACTCTCAATAAATGCCAAATCAGAACCTTGAGGATATTGTGGGCCTATTCGGAAATCGATTGCTGAATTAAATAAATGTCGGGATGAGTTTGCCCCGCCTGCACAGCGGTTTGTTGGTAAATCACGATATACTGACGTTACTTCAAAATCTGTCAGAACTTTTGTTGCAACCAGATATTTAAAAACACGCAAGGTTGCAATTTGATTATTCCACAACTCTCTATTCGGCACAGCATACTCTGAGCCTCCACATTTCTGCCAATCACGTGCTGTACGTAAAAGCTCAAATGATGGAATGATATTGCCTACATTATTTTTGGTTAAAAATCTTTCATATTCATAAGCACGTTCACGATTCTCTCCTTCAGAAAGCCATTGCAGATAAGAGGCAGGTACAACTTTCTGCGGAATAGGTCGTCCTGTAATCACTTGTTCTTGGGGAATTTCAATTCTTTTACCAGTTTGTGAATAATTATAACCTGTCTGGCGTGTCGTTGTTGTGGTCGTGGTACAACTGGCTAATAATAACGACACTGCACCTGTAATGATAAAAGACTTGTATGCAGCTTGAGTCATTAGAAATAAACTAAAAAGAAAGTGTGTATAGTTTACTGCAATTTAACTTCTAAAATTTGAATTTTCGATATTAAATGTTCTTTTTCAGTATAAAAGAATCAATATTTGCTGATATTTTGTATAGGGTCTGTGAAATATTAACACGCCCTATTTTTTAAATTATCCCACTTAAAATACTATCTATTTCACATACAAAATCACATAATATTAAATGATTATTATCCAATTATACGACCTATTCCAAGCCATATTCGTTCATCATACTGTTTAGAATTTATCCCCTCTATTTCAATAGAAAAACTATTCGGCCCTTTAAAATTCTTTAAAAAATTGTTACAGACCAAAACTCAATGCGATGACACCATTTTGGTCTGTATCCTCTTTATTTAATTAGCACAGCATCTTCATTCTATAAAACACAAAATCTTGAAATATCAATGGAGTCTAAATATAAATAGGCAACATTTTTCCAAATCGTCGAATATAGGTTTGGCAGACCTCCAGAAAGTTATAGTCTTTGAGCACTGTCTTTGTATAGTGTTCATCGTAACCAATAAATGCCTCTTTCCATGCCCCGTCTGGTAAATTCAATAACCAGATATTCGCATGGGGAATTGAAACTAGCGTATATCCCTCATAAGTGGCTTCCAACTCCACACGAGGATGCTGTACACAGCTTTGTTTTAATAACGCAAGTTCTTCTTTTACCAAAGGCAAATCAAGAATTTTTTTTAATAGTTCCTGATATTTTTCAGGTATACGTGAAAAATCAAGTTGTTTCATTTTTACCCCTATTTATCATTTCTCATCTGTAATATTCTAAAGAATATAACCTTTATATAATTTTATAGCTCCATGATGGATCAACCACATCATCATAGTAATGATTTTAGTCTAAAAAATAATCATCACTCCCTGTTCAATTTTAATCCTTTTTAATTGAGATTTCTTTAAAAAATAACTTCCATATATAACTTGATCAGAAACTTAAATAAGAACCTAATTTTCAATAAAAAAAACCTGTAGTTTGGGGAAACTACAGGCTGTAAAGGGGTAAATCTTTGCCTCTTGCTATACCCCTTATAATACAGAAAAAATATTTATTTAAAATTATTTTTAAAAAATAGTTACAAATCATCATCTAAACTTTACTAATTGAACATAAAATAAAATATAAACCGATTTAGTTAACAAATTTACTCATTATTATCTAATGTTTATTCAAGTTCTAACTGTTCATCATTTTGCGTTACTTTAATTTTAATTTGCTGATAACGACGTTTTTCTGGGTTTAGCGAAGAATCAATAACCTCTTGAGCAAATTTTTGATCACGCATTAAATGGGCATAAGCTCGATATCCAATATAGATTTTCTGTGGAGATTTATCTTTGGCTTTTTTAAATGCTTTAATCATTTTATCTAAATGATTCACATTAAGATCTGACATAAAATTTCCTAATAATATTCATGACTTATATTTTTTTAACATGTTGATATGACAATTTTAAGTCACCTATTTTATCCTCATAAAAAAGAGCACATATTGTGCTCTTTTCAAATTTATCAGCATTTATTTTATCGAATCATCCAGTTTTTCAACTTGGTCGTATGACCAATTCCGACATTAAAGCTATTGGTTGGATCTAGCTTTTGATAATGCTGTTTTAACGCAGGTTTCGCCACATATAAATGCCCTACATTATGCTCGGCAGGATATTCAGCCCCGCGATGGTCCAATAATGCCCACATTTGATGTTCCATCTCTAAAGGATTAACCCCTTTTTTTACAATATAATCCTGATGGAACACATGGCATAAAAAATGACCATAATATAATTTATGAATAATTGCATCATCCATTTCTTTTGGTAAGGTTTCTAGCCAGTCACGGTCATTACGTCGTAACGCAATATCTAAAGCAACAATATCTTCAACCTCATTACGATGGGTATCTCGATAACGAATCGCCGCACCAGCCACAGCAAAACGGTGTAAAAATGCTTTTCGCCCCTCGTCAGCATCACACAAAAAATATTGCCCTGTTGTATTCTGAATAAAATATTGCTTTAAGAATTGTTCTACCTGTTCAGCATCCTTGTTTTCAATCCGTAAAATCAAATGATGTTCATATAAATCACGAAATTCATTCATTCTTTTTGGTAAATGATTCGGCAAAAGATGCGTCACACATTGTAAAACTTTATCGGTCAGCCCTCGAATGCCAAAGCGCTCTAAAAATCCATCTGCCTTGTCTTTTAATGCAAATGCTTTTGGAACATTGGCTGTACCAAATTTTTCAATAAATAGAAAACTGTCTTTTCCATATTTCGCACCAATATCATAGGCAACACGGTGAATATATTCCCCAGCAATAGGCAAACGAGGAAGTTGAGTTAATAAATAACGACGTATTTCTGTTAGATCATTAATTGAGTTTGAGCCAACGTAAAAGACCTGACTTGGAATTTTCTCGAAAGTATCTAAACGGACTGCAAAAACACAGACTTTTCCTGCTGATCCTGATGCTTCAAATAATCGACTCGGATCTGCATTAAATCGTGCAGGTGTATGTTCATCCACCTGTCGAACATCATGAGAATAGCGATGGTCTGATGCACAGCATTGTGGATCATTTTTAATATCTTGGGTTTGATATTGCCCTGACTCTAAACGCTGTAATATTTCTTCTGGTGTATCACCCAAATCAATCCCTAAATGATTGATCAGCTCAAGTTGTCCTTGTTCAGTAATTCGTGCATATAACGCAAGTTCAGTATAGGCAGGCCCTCGACGAACCAATGCACCACCCGAATTATTACAGATTCCACCAAGAACCGATGCACCAATACACGATGAACCAATCACAGAATGTGGCTCACGATCATACTGCCCTAGTTTACGCTCTAAGACATCCAGTGTTGCACCCGGCAAACACACGACTTGTTTGCCCTCATTGATGACCTGCACACCTTCGAGTCGGCGGGTACTCATCAAAATAACAGGTCGGTCATAGTCATCCCCAAAAGGTGTTGACCCGCCTGTTAGTCCTGTATTTGCCGCTTGCATGATGACAATACAATCTGCTGCAACAGCCGCCTGTAACACTTGCCACTGTTGTAACAGCGTTCCCGGAATCACAACTGCTAAAACCTTCCCCTCTCCATAACGACGCCCTTGACGATACATTCGTGTTTGCTGATCATCTGTCAACAGATATTGCTCGCCAACAATATTTCTGAGTTGAGTTAAAGTTTGGGTATATTCCTGTTTTAGCATTATCACGCCCGTTCTGGTTGAATAAGGTCTATTGTTAAAATCAGAAGAAAGACCTTAATCCTTCTTCTGACATTTTTCTTTTATCTTGTTAGCTGATCAAGGTTGACCAAACAATCACGGTTAATTTCCTGAATGCTTTTTGCGCCTGTTAAGGTCATAGCAACCCGCATTTCTTTATCAATCAATTCAAGTAAATTCGAAACGCCTGCACCACCTTCTGCACCTAAGGCATACACAAATGCTCGCCCTAACATACAAAGGTCAGCACCCATCGCTAACATACGCACAACATCCAGACCGTTACGAATCCCTGAATCCACCAAAATTTTAAGATCGCCTTTTACGGCATCGGCAATGGCAGGTAATGCACGTGTTGTTGAAAGCACACCATCAAGTTGGCGACCACCATGATTCGAAACCACAATTCCGTCTGCACCGAAACGGACAGCATCTTTGGCATCTTCAGGGTCTAAAATGCCTTTAATCACCATCGGGCCATCCCAAAAATCACGAATCCACTCTAGGTCTTTCCATGAAATTGATGGGTCAAAGTTTGACCCTAGCCAGCCAATGTAATCTTCCAACCCCGTTGGCTTACCTAAATATTTAGAAATATTCCCCAAATCATGCGGACGTCCAAGTAATCCAACATTCCATGCCCAATGAGGGTGTGCAAAAGATTGTAAATAACGACGCATTGCCGCATTTGGGCCACTCATTCCAGAGTGTGCATCACGATAACGTGCGCCAGGGACAGGCATATCCACCGTAAACACCAAAGTTGAACAACCTGCTGCTTTGGCACGTTCAAGCGCATTTTTCATGAAACCACGGTCACGTAGTACATAAAGCTGAAACCACATTGGACGCTGAATTGCAGGGGCAACTTCTTCAATTGGGCATACTGAAACGGTCGATAACGTAAAAGGAATCCCTTTTTTATCCGCTGCAACGGCCGCCTGAACTTCGCCACGACGGGCATACATCCCTGTTAAACCAACGGGAGATAACGCGACAGGCAATGCCAGTTTTTCATTAAAAATTTCAGTTTCCAGACTCAATGATGACATGTCATTGAGTACACGCTGCCTAAGTGCAATTTTGGATAAATCTTCAACATTTCGTTTAAGCGTATACTCGGCATAAGCGCCACCATCGATATAATGGAATAAAAATGGTGGTAGGCGACGACGCGCCGCTTCACGATAATCATTAGCTGATGAAATGATCATTTTAAATCTATCCTTTTTAATCTAGAGACACGTTTAAGACGAGCTTCGGCTTCATCAATCCCGCGGACTTGTTGAATAATATATTCAATATGGCTACACACACTGGCACGTGCCATTTGTGCATCTTGTCGGTCAATGGCGTCCATGACCTGAAAGTGTTGTAAATGCAACTGTTCAAATTTATGCGTATCGGTATATACCTTACGACGCCCCAGTACCACATTGTATTGCAGCAGGTTGAATAGACTACGCATCATCTGAATCAGCACAATATTATGAGATGCTTCTGCAATGGCTAAATGAAAATTTGCATCTGCTTCTGAGGCTTTATCTGCATCGCCAATCGACTGAAAATGGAGCACTTGATCATAGTAGTAATGAATTTTTGCCCGATCTTCTTCTGTCGAGCGTTGTGCGGCATACCATGCTGTTCCGCCCTCCAAAACCAACCGTGCTTCTTGCACATCAAAACGATATAGAGGGTCTTCATCAATCAAAAAACTAATCGGTTGGATAATGAATTCATCCGACCAGTGTTGAGGAAGTTTTTCCAGATAGGTTCCATCCCCAACTTTACTGACCAAAATTCCCTTACTATTCATTTTTTGCAACGCTTCACGCAGTGATGAGCGAGAAACTGCAAGTTGTTCACATAATTGGCGTTCTGAAGGAAGCCGAGTTCCGACCTGCATATTTTGCTGTTCAATCAACTGGGACAGTTTTTGTACCACCTGATCTACGATCTTCATCTTCACTTCCTTCATTTGCCCACCATCAATTATGGAATCATCCATGGGAATACATACGCTTGAAGGGTAATGATAATACCAATCATGATGGTAAATGAAATACTATGTTTCACTGTGAAACGGAACAAATCAGATTCTTTCCCAACCAACCCTGTTGCCGCACATGCGATGGCAATAGATTGAGGTGAGATCATTTTGCCAGTCACACCACCAGAGGTATTGGCTGCAACCAGTAAAACATCTGGTACGCCAATTTGGTGCGCTGTTGTTGCCTGCAATGCACTAAACAATGCGTTGGCTGAAGTATCTGAACCCGTTAAGAATACGCCCATCCATCCTAAAAATGGTGAGAAGAACGTAAATGCCTGACCTGTATGTGCCAAAGCCAATGCTAGCGTTGCAGACATACCAGAGTAGTTCGCAATAAAAGCAAATGCCAAAACCATCCCAATCGAATAAATCGGTGTTTTTAACTCTTTGATCGTTTCACCAAAAGTCGCTACCGCTACTGATGGACGCATTTTCAAGGCAACCACTGAGATAATTGCAGCAATGATAATCGCTGTCCCTGTCGCAGAAAGCCAATCAAATTTATAAATTGCGTCATAGTCGGTTGGATGGCTCACAACAGGTGGCATCTTTTGCACGATCTGATGTAAGTAAGGCACTTTAATGCTAATTACCCAGTCATGTAGTGCGCCATCTTTAGCAAATAAGCTTTTGAATGGTTTAATACTCCAAAGGGTGACCATTGCAGTTAAAATTGCAAATGGTGACCATGCTTTTGCGATTTGACCAATTGAATGGCTTTTCTTTTGGTCTGCTAAAACTTCTTGGTTTACAGCACCATCTTCGTTTTGGAAACGGAAAATATGTTTTGGTTTCCAAAATTTCAATAAAATAGTCAAACTCACCAAAGATGCAATTGCAGCAGTAATATCGGGTAATTCAGGGCCAACAAAGTTAGACGTCAAATATTGTGCGATAGAGAAAGCACCACCACCCACAACAACTGCTGGCCATGTTTCTTTCACACCACGCCAACCATCCATAATGGCCATAATCCAGAACAGAACGATTGGTACAACAAATGGTAATTGACGACCGACCATCTGGCTAATTTCATGTGTATCAACACCTGAAACCTGCCCCGCCACAATAATTGGAATCCCCATTGCACCAAAGGCAACAGGTGCAGTATTTACAATGAGGCATAAACCAGCAGCATAAAGCGGTTTAAAACCTAATCCAACAAGTAAAGCGGCAGTAATCGCAACAGGTGCACCGAAACCTGCCGCACCTTCTAAAAATGTTCCGAATGCAAAACCAACCAAAAGCATTTGTAAGCGTTGGTCTTCTGTTAAGGACAAAATTGAAGAACGAATAATGTCAAATTGCCCTGTTTTTACAGAAACCTTGTATAAAAAAACTGCCCCAATAATAATCCATGAAATTGGCCACAAACCATAAAAGAAACCATAGATAATTGAAGCAAATGCCATACTTGTCGGCATTTGATAAGCAAACAAAGAAACCAATAACGCCAGAACAACGGTAATTGTTCCTGCCACGCTACCTTTTAAACGAAAAACCGCCAATGCCAGAAAAAAGAAAATAATAGGAATTAATGCAACTGCGCTCGACAGCCAAATATTTCCAGTAGGATCATACATCTGTTGCCATTGTGAAAGCATTCTCATCTCCTTGAAATGCTCACAGCAGATTAACCTGATTGATATCTGCCATTCATTATTGGTCAGACCATTATCATTTAATGATCAAATTTAGTATGTAAATCTTAATAATACATCCCAAATATAGCAAGAACACATTAAACCCACCACCAAAGGTCAGACCAATGTTAAAATCAATTCATCATCACCAAGCTATTATCATTATTTATTTTTTCTTATTTATCATTTAATTACTCTATTTCTAAAATAAAAAAGGACTTAAACTTAGAAACATGCAACTTTAGTCTAAAAGACTATCGGATAAGAGGACATTTTTAAAGTAAATCATCATGACTTTGCCTGTATAAACAACACTATAGCTTCATGATAGAATGATACACTTAAGACTTAATTCATTATAATGACATCATATTTTTTGCACTTGACATTCTATTTATTTAGCAAAATTATACTATTGTTCTAACTGGATTTCCGCTAGCATTAAACTTTAAACCAGTTTGTGTAGCCATATGGATCAGCCTATTCTTTCCTCCGAAGTACAGGATGCGTTTTTAGAGCAAATTTTCCAACAACAAAAACAGGCTTATCTCAAACAGCCCAACCCATCTTTGGCTGAACGCAAACATTGGCTAAAACAACTCAAAACACAACTCCTCAAACAACAAGCTGAAATTGCACGCACCATCAGTCAAGACTTTGGCAACCGTAGCCAAGACGAAACCCGCTTAGTTGAATTACTGCCAAGTATCATGGGCATTAATTATGCACTCAAGCATTTAAAACACTGGATGCAGCCGAGTAAACGTCATGTTGGATTACTTTTTCAACCTGCTCAGGCCTATGTCATGTATCAACCTGTTGGGGTTGTCGGAATCGTTGTGCCGTGGAACTACCCTTTGTTTTTAGCCATTGGGCCGTTGTGTCAAGCATTGGCAGCAGGTAATCGCGTCATGCTCAAAATGAGTGAATTCACGCCTGATTTTTCAGCGTATTTTCAAAAACTCATTTCAGAAATATTTCCATCAGACCTAGTTCAGGTGATTACGGGCGATGCTGTGATTGCTCAAAAATTTACAACGCTTCCGTTCGACCATTTACTGTTTACAGGTGCAACCAGTATTGGGAAACACGTCATGCAAGCCGCAGCACAGAACTTAACCCCTGTAACTTTAGAATTAGGTGGAAAATCACCTGCAATTATTGGCAGTCAGGCTGACCTTGTTGAGTCAATACAGCGTATTGCTTTTGGAAAATGCGTTAACAGTGGTCAGACCTGTGTTGCACCAGACTATGTTTTTGTGCCAGAAACACAGCTTGAACGTTTTATTGAACACTATCAAAAAACCGTCCACCAGTTCTATCCTGAAATATCTGACAATGCAGATTACACAACCATTATTAATGATCGACAATATCAACGTCTAAAACAATATTTAGATGACGCCAAACAAAAAGGCGCAACGATTGTTCCTATTTATGAACAACAAGATGCTCAAAACCGTAGTCTGAGTCATTGTATTGTCTATGGGGTTGATTCATCTATGCGCTTGATGCAAGAAGAAATCTTCGGTCCAATTTTGCCTGTCATCACCTATAAAAAAATTGAAGATGTTGTGGATCATATCAATCTGCATCCTCGTCCTCTTGCACTCTATTACTTTGGTACACAGCAGCAGGAACAACAGTATGTTTTGACACATACACACAGTGGTGGTGTTTGCTTAAATGAAACACTGGTTCATGTCGGACAGGATGACATGCCTTTTGGCGGTATCGGTTCATCAGGCATCGGGCATTATCATGGCTATGAAGGCTTTCTGACATTTAGTCATGCCAAATCGGTTTTTGTACGTCCACAACTGAGCTTTATGAAATTCATTTACCCTCCATATGGGACAAAAGTACAAAAAATGATTTATAAATGGTTCTTACGCTAAAAAAGTTAAATTCGCTGCACAAGATGGCTAAGTGTTGTTTACTTAACCATCTAAATTCGGTTTATTTCAATATTTTGATCAAAATGGTCAATGCAGCTTTCGCTATCGGCTGGATAACTTTTCTATTTATTTCGATTTCTATCGCGATTATTTGATAAATTGTATTTTTATTGTGGTGTACAGCTTAGGCTATTTAAAACTAATTTGAGGAGATGATGGCTTATTCAGCTATGATCAATTAAAGTCAATCAGTATCAAAACCATTCATATCACCTATTTTTTACAATAAAAATCATTTATTTATACTATTTATTTAATTCATCATGCTAAAATACGCGCACATAAAATTACAGCTATAAAACCTATATGACGCCTGACTTTATCTGTTTTACATATTTTTTCCGATGATGAAAGTACCTTGCCCTGCATTCGTAAAAATTGTCATTTTTTAACATTGTCAATTTCAGCAAAAGTTTACAAGATATACGCATATTTTGATTTTGTGATTTTTCATAATTATTGCAAAGTTTATTAAAATTGTAGAGTTTTAGGTCATAATAGGCAAACTTTGCAGACATCAAGCAAGAAATGATTACATTTTTTAATGGAGCTAGCTGCATGACTTCACGTATTTTGGTCATTCATGGACCAAATTTGAATTTGCTAGGAAAGCGAGAACCTGAAGTATATGGGCATCAAACCTTAAATGACATTAACCAAACATTAATTGCTCAAGCACAACAACAAAACTGTCTTTTGGAAAGCTTTCAAAGCAACCACGAAGGCGAAATTGTTGACCGAATTCATTTGGCGCAGTCGCAGGGAATCCAATTTATTATTATTAATCCTGCTGCATTTACTCATACTTCTGTTGCCTTACGTGATGCGCTTTTGGGCGTCAATATCCCTTTTATCGAAGTGCATCTTTCAAATGTACATGCACGTGAACCCTTCCGCCATCACTCATACTTATCAGATAAAGCAGTGGGCGTGATTTGTGGTTTAGGAGCGCAGGGGTATCACTTTGCGCTTAATTTCGCGATTTCAACCCTTCAACCTTCTCATTAATTTTCCAACCAAGGAATACGAACACTATGGATATTCGTAAAATCAAAAAGCTTATCGATTTGATGATTGAATCTGATCTTCATGCGATTGAAGTGAAAGAAGGTGATCAATCGATTGCTTTGACTCGCCGTAGTCCTGCTCCTATCCAAATGGGCGTTGCAGCTATGCCTACACCTTCTGCTGAAGTTGCATCTACTGCTCCAAAAGCAAAAGCACGCGGTATTGTTGAAACAGCACCAATGGTTGGTGTGTACTATGCAGCACCAAGCCCAGGCGAAGCTCCTTTTGTTCAAGTTGGACAAACAATTTCTGCGGGTGATACTTTAGGTATTATTGAAGCAATGAAAATCATGAACCCAATTGAAGCAACTCAAAGTGGTGTGATTGAAGAAATTTTAGTTAAAAATGGCGAAGTGATTGAGTTTGGTCAACCGTTATTCCGTTACCGCGCATAATTACGGGGACTCACAATGTTGCAAAAAGTACTCATTGCAAACCGTGGTGAAATCGCCTTGCGAATCACCCGGGCTTGCAAAGCCTTAGGCATTAAAACAGTCGGCGTTTATTCGAGTGCCGACAAAGACCTAATGCATTTGCGTTTTGTTGATGAAGCCGTATGTATTGGGCCTGGCGCAACAAGCGAAAGTTACTTGAACATTCCTGCGCTACTTACAGCTGCGGAAGTAACTGGTGCAGATGCCATTCACCCTGGTTATGGCTTCTTGTCTGAAAATGCTGAATTTGCCGAAATGGTTGAAAGCTCAGGTTACATTTTCATCGGCCCACGTCCTGAACACATTCGTTTAATGGGGAACAAAGTTTCTGCCATTACCGCTATGCGTAAAGCAGGCGTACCAACTGTACCGGGTTCTCAACACGCTGTAACCCCTGCCAATGCCAAAGAAGAAGCTGCAAAAATCGGCTTCCCGCTGATTGTAAAAGCAGCATCTGGTGGTGGTGGTCGTGGTATGCGTATTGTTGAACGCATCGATACATTATTAGAATCTGTTCAAGCTGCACAGCGTGATGCTGAAATGTGGTTTGGCGATGACACGGTTTATATGGAACGTTTCCTTCAAAAACCACGTCACGTTGAAGTACAGGTTCTTGCTGATGGTAATGGCCATGCGGTTCACTTATATGACCGTGACTGTTCTTTACAGCGCCGCCATCAAAAAGTGTTAGAAGAAGCACCAGCACCTGACTTACCAGAACAAGCACGTGCAGATATCTTAGAAGCCTGTGTGCATGCGTGTAAACTCATGCAATACCGCGGTGCAGGAACATTCGAGTTCTTATTTGAAGAAGGTGAATTCTTCTTTATCGAGATGAATACTCGTGTTCAGGTAGAACATCCAGTAACAGAAATGGTGACTGGTATTGATATTATCGAACAACAATTACGTATTGCTGCTGGTTTAGGTCTAAACCTTGAGCAATCTGACATTGAGGTTCGTGGACATGCAATTGAATGCCGTATCAATGCTGAAGATCCAACTACGTTCATGCCATCTCCAGGCAAGATCGAGCATTTCTACACCCCAGGTGGTGCAGGTATTCGTTTAGATTCTCATATATATGAAGGATATAGCATCCCACCATATTATGATTCAATGATTGCCAAATTGATTGCACATGGTAAAGACCGTCAAACGGCTATTGCCCGCATGAAACAAGCACTTGATGAAATGATCCTAACTGGCGTAAAAACCAATATTCCATTACATAAAGACTTGATCCTACAAGATAAAGCATTTTGTGAAACGGCAATGGATATTCATTATTTGGAAAATCATTTGCTCAAACAACTTGAAGCAAATGCAGAGAAAAAAGAAGAAAAAACCGCTTAATTTTTTCTTCTTTCAAAAAGAAGCGACTTGTTCGCTTCTTTTTTGCTTTCCAAAAATTTAAAGTCAAAAAGAACCATTCTTTATGCTCAATTCCATTTTGAATGGCTAAGACTTAGGAATAAATGTGATCTAAACAGCAATCACTTTAACAATGATGGTCTGTGACTCTTCCCATTCATCAAATACCTGCTTTCGTAACAACTCCTTAGACTTCACTTTAAATTCTAAATTTTGAAACTTGATATGTTGTGGGATACGGTCAAAGTAATCCGCTGTTTCATCCAGCTCATCTTCAAATAAAGAGTGACCAAGTTGATAGTCCTTGCTTTTTAATACAATATACTTCACTGTCGTTTTCATTCTAGTCTCACCTTTCTGAACACACTTTATTTTTAGTTTTATCAAGTTTTTGTGCTTTCGCCTATTAGAAAATCGTCAATTTTGTATTTTTTTTAGACAAGTAGTCTTTAGCATTAATTTCATCATAAACAACAATCAATTAAAAAAAGCCCATAGCAATTCGCTATAGGCTTTTTCGCAATTTTTCATTTGAACTTTATGGTGCAATTGGCTCAAATGGTGCAATAACATCTGCGTTTTGTGCACGATGACGCATGAAATGATCCATCAACACAATCGCCAACATTGCCTCAGCAATCGGGGTTGCACGAACACCAACGCATGGGTCGTGTCGCCCTTTGGTTAAAACATCCGTATCTTCACGGTTTAGGTTAATTGTTTTCCCCGAAGTCGTGATACTTGCCGTCGGTTTCAAGGCAATCGCAACTCGAATGGTCTGACCACTCGAAATACCCCCTAAAATTCCACCAGCATGATTGGCCAAGAAGCCCTGAGAACTTAATTCATCTCTAGTTTCATGTCCGAATTGACCTGCAACAGCAAATCCATCTCCAATCTCAACGGCTTTAACAGCATTGATTCCCATCATGGCATGGGCAATATCTGCGTCCAAACGGTCAAAAACTGGCTCACCCCAACCTACAGGCACATTTTCAGCCAAAATTTCCAGTTTAGCGCCACAGCTTGTACCCTGTTCACGCAATGATGTCACCAATGCTTCAAAACGTGGAACTGCATCTTTGTCACCACAGAAAAATGGGTTTTGTGAAACTTCATTCCAATCCAGTTTTTCAGCAACTTCACTTCCAATTTGAGTGACATGCCCACGAATGACGATACCGAACTTTTCAGCCAGGTATTTTTTCGCAATCGCACCCGCAGCAACACGCATTGCAGTTTCACGTGCGCTTGAACGACCACCACCACGATAATCACGGAAACCATATTTTTGTGTATAGGTATAATCGGCATGTCCCGGGCGGAATGTCTGCGCAATATTGCCATAATCTTTGGATTTTTGGTCAGTATTACGAATCAGTAAACCGATTGGTGTACCTGTTGTTTTACCTTCAAACACACCTGAAATGATTTCAACCTGATCAGGTTCTTTACGCTGCGTCGCAAATTTGGATGTGCCGGGTTTACGACGATCTAAATCTGCCTGTAAATCCGCTTCGATCAGCTCAAGACCTGGTGGTACACCATCAACAATTGCCATTAGACCTACGCCATGTGATTCGCCACATGTCGTTACACGAAAAAGTTGACCTATACTATTTCCTGCCATGAGGGCAATTCCTTATGCATTGAGTGAGTCTTGAAAAATTTTCTGGTATTTACGGCATTGCTCTGCGGTTAAGGCAAAAATACCTGAACCACCTTTTTGGAAAGTGAGCCAATGGAAATCAACCGTATTAAAGTTTTGGCGCATTGCCCACTCAGAATTACCAACCTCAATCACAATTAAACCATCTTCGGTTAAATAATCTGCTGCCTGAGCCAACATTTTACGGACTAAATCTAAACCATCCTGCCCTGCTGCCAAAGCCAATTCTGGCTCATGCAAAAACTCTTCTGGTAAATCTGCCATGTCTTCTGCATCAACATATGGTGGATTTGATACGATCAAATCATATTGATTTTCAGGAGGAATTTTTGCAAATAGGTCAGATTCCATTAATGCAACCTGATATTGTTTGCTGTGGTGTTCCGTATTAATGGTGGCAACTTCGAGCGCTTCACGTGAAATATCCGTTGCATCAACTTCGGCATCTGGGAAAGCATAAGCCAGTGCGATTGCAATACATCCAGAACCTGTACACATATCTAAAATACGGTGTGGAGTCGTTGCATCACCACGTAATGGCAAGTTGTTTAATGCTTCACGAATCTGACCATTTTCATCTCGAAAGTACGGTGCAAAACGCTGTTCGATCAATTCTGCAATCGGTGAACGTGGAATCAGAACACGCTCATCTACATAAAATGGTTTATTAAAGAAATAGGCCAAGTTTAAAAGATAAGATGTTGGCACTCGTTCATTGATACGTTTTTCTAATAGGCTGAGAAATTCAGCTTTTTCGCTTGGTAATAGTTTGGCATCTAAAATTTCAGCATCTGCTGACCATTCTAGAGAAAGCGTTTGCAAAACCAACGCCGAGCTTTCAGCAAAGAAGTCTTCTGTACCTTGCCCTAAATGTGCATCGTATTGACGTAATGCAGTGACCCCAAACCGAATAAAATCACGAATCGTACTTAAATTTTCAGCCGCTTCATTTAAACTTTCAGGGCTAATCGTCAATCGCTCCACTCAGAACTCCAATTTTTAATGTGAAATATTTTTGTATTCTACCCTGTTTTGGGGTGTTTTATAATGCCTCATCTCATGAAAGCATCGGGTATCGCTTCTTTTTCTTATTTCTTGTTGAAAAGCCCAGCACTTTTATCAATAATATTTTACCCAATATTTTTATATTCTTTAACAGTTTATCAAAATCAATAACTTATACCGCCTCTAAAAAAAGTTGGTGTATTGTACTTTTTTGAGTTATCTATTTGTTATTGATTACTTTTTATTTATTATTTTCCTGTTTCCCATCGCACAGATGGCTTAGAAAGCAGGTCAGCAATCACCAATGGCGCGCTGGGTGTTTCCCATCGCACAGATGGCTTAGAAAACAAGTCACTACATCTTGTTTAGGTTATCCACGTTTCCCATCGCACAGATGGCTTAGAAAGTTGTCATGATGCTGTCAGCTGTTGGCAACAAGTTTCCCATCGCACAGATGGCTTAGAAATTATCGAAAAATGGGGGTGTGATGTGCTGACAGTTTCCCATCGCACAGATGGCTTAGAAAAGACGTTCGGTTTGTATGTGCTTGCCTATGGTGTTTCCCATCGCACAGATGGCTTAGAAAACGATTGTTAGATAAAGATGAAGTTAATTCATGTTTCCCATCGCACAGATGGCTTAGAAATCTGAGGTTCTAAATTTATCTTTAGAAAAACTGTTTCCCATCGCACAGATGGCTTAGAAAGATCTTCGGAATAATTGATCAATCCCCACCACGTTTCCCATCGCACAGATGGCTTAGAAATAAAAGACTGCATTCTAACGGTAGAAGAAGCGGTTTCCCATCGCACAGATGGCTTAGAAATTCGCCCATCCCGCAGCGGCGGAATGATGCGCGTTTCCCATCGCACAGATGGCTTAGAAAAGACAACGAAGAAATATAACTATTTATATAATGTTTCCCATCGCACAGATGGCTTAGAAAACATTTATTTAATTCAATGTCGAAGGTAACTCGTTTCCCATCGCACAGATGGCTTAGAAATAGTAGACAGACTATCATTCATTCGGCAAACCGTTTCCCATCGCACAGATGGCTTAGAAAGCTGGAAGTTGCAGACGGTGAACTTGTGGCCGGTTTCCCATCGCACAGATGGCTTAGAAATGTATCAGGGATAACATACTTATCAAGTGAGGGTTTCCCATCGCACAGATGGCTTAGAAAAATATACATCTACAACACCCGGCAATATCGTTGTTTCCCATCGCACAGATGGCTTAGAAAATTGACTAACAGCAAGGGCAGGCCGATTGCAAGTTTCCCATCGCACAGATGGCTTAGAAAGCGTGGTAATTCGACCACAACATAATACTTATGTTTCCCATCGCACAGATGGCTTAGAAATCCGTTGGTAGTGTAACAAGTTCCAGACATTCCGTTTCCCATCGCACAGATGGCTTAGAAAGTTCCAACGGGTATGGCACACTTCCGAGAGGTGTTTCCCATCGCACAGATGGCTTAGAAATGCGGCATTGGGTTTTGAAACCCCGATTGAATGTTTCCCATCGCACAGATGGCTTAGAAATTGTCCAGTCTTATTCCAAGCCTGCCAAATTCGTTTCCCATCGCACAGATGGCTTAGAAATAAGTTCATGTATTTGTTTTATTTGTAGTTTTGTTTCCCATCGCACAGATGGCTTAGAAAGTCACCCCTGATATTGTCAACCTTAGCGCCTATGTTTCCCATCGCACAGATGGCTTAGAAATTTGAGAAATTTTGTCAATTATGTGTTATTTAGTTTCCCATCGCACAGATGGCTTAGAAATGTAACCCTGACTTCATACCAACCGTCTGCTTGTTTCCCATCGCACAGATGGCTTAGAAATTTAATTTTTTGGCTTGATAAGTCATTGTTGGGTTTCCCATCGCACAGATGGCTTAGAAATGGCACACGCGACACCAGTAAAGTAATAGGTAGTTTCCCATCGCACAGATGGCTTAGAAATCACTGATCCCGGCCTTCGTCTGCGGATCAGAGTTTCCCATCGCACAGATGGCTTAGAAAATTACAAACCAAAGCATCAAACAATCCTTTGCGTTTCCCATCGCACAGATGGCTTAGAAATTTCTCTGAAAGGTAAGCTTTTGCTTTTAAAGGTTTCCCATCGCATAGATGGCTTAAATCTTCAAATTTTTTATGTTTAAGGTACTTAGATTATGAGATCAATAATGCCATCACAAAAATAGCCACGCATTCAGCAATTTCGATACTCGCGCCAATGGTATCACCCGTGACTCCACCTAAACGCTGAATAAATAATTTACGTAATCCCAACCAAAGCAATAAAACCACAGCCATTAAGATTATGGCTTGCCATAAAAATAGCCCCAATAAAAATAGACCGCAACACAACATAAGTAAAATGAGTCGGATACGTGGCATTCCTGTTAAAAATAATGACCCCAACCCTTGTGGACGTACATATAAACAGCTCAGTAATAAAAATAATGCCGTTAAGCGCCCAATCATGGGAATAATCAACAAAACCAGATATTGATGTACATCAAGCAAGGTATAAACCGCAGAAAATTTGAGTAACACCAGTAAAACTAAGCTTAATACTCCAATTGGCCCACTTTGGGGATCTTTCATAATTTTAAGCGTTCGTTCCCTGTCGCCATAGCCACCGACCCATGCATCGGCTGTATCTGCCAAACCATCTAAATGCAGACCACCTGTAATCACCACCCAAACCGTTGTAATTAAACTTGCAGCCAAAATGACAGGGCTATGGGATAATTCAATTGCCATTCCCCATAACAGCGTACCAATCATGAGTCCCACAAATGGATAAAAGAGTAATGACAATGCATTTTGTTGTGCTGTCGGGATGTTTTTAAAACGAATAGGAATAATCGTTAAAAACTGGATTGCTATCAGTGCAGGCATGAACATATTACTCACAAAAATGAACTCCTGCCTGAGTACGGTCTAAACAAAAAGAATGAATGGTTGCCAATGGTGCTGACTGTGTCAGTAACTGGTCAATTTCACATGGTTCTGCAAGGCACTTGAGTAATTTTATAACACCACCATGCCCAATCATCAGCACTCTTTTCCACCGATATACATCTGCATTTTGAATGAGATCAACCAATCCCTGTTGGATTCGCTGTTGAAAATTAAATAATGTTTCAGCATTTGGCGGGCTATAAATACTCGGTTGTTCCCAAAACTGTGCCAGTTGCTCTGGGGTATGTTGATAAATGTCTAGGGTTGTTTTCCCTTCCCAATCGCCAAAGTTATATTCTTTTAGGTTTGGCTCAATAACGATGGGTAACTGTAAAGTTTGGCTAACATGCTGCGCAAACGTCTGACACCGTTGAAGTGATGATGTAATCACGGCATCCCAATCTGGCTTTTGCTGTAAATAAGCGTCAAGGGTATGCTGCATTTGCAGCCACCCTTGCTCGGTTAACGCATCATCTAGATGTCCGCGTAAGGTATGGCTGAGTGTGGTTTCACCATGACGCAGGACATCGAGCCTTAAAAAGTTATTGTTTATCACCCGTGACTGCCGCTTCCGAGAATGTCGCCATTTGATTATGTAAGGCACATGCCAGTTTCACAACACCCAAAGCCACGCCTGCGCCACTTCCTTCGCCTAAACGTAAATTGAGCTGGACAATTGGCTGTACATCTAAAGCCTGTAAAATACGACGATGTCCATATTCCGCAGATTGGTGTCCAAATAGCATCCATTGTTGGGTGAGTGGTTGAATACGAACTGCCAGTAATGCTGCAACAGAGCTAATAAACCCATCAACCAGTATTGGTAAACCAACTTGAGCGCAACGTAAATACGCACCCACCATCGCTGCGATTTCAAAACCACCTACTGCTGCCAAAATCTGGATAGGATCATTACCGACTTGTGCCTGATGTAAATCAACTGCCTGTTGAATCACTTGCTTTTTATGTACCAGTTTTTCATCTGTAATGCCTGTTCCAACACCCGTTAAAACTTCAGCAGATTCGTTTAACAGTAAACATGCCAATGCCGATGCTGAACAGGTGTTTCCAATCCCCATTTCACCTGCAATAAACATATCGGCATGGTGAGCTGCGGCTTGGTCAACGCTGTTTTTACCAATGGTCATGGCTTGAACACATTGTTCTTCGGTCATTGCCTGTGTTTTTGCAAAGTTTTGGGTTCCTGCTGCAACCGCCTGATACTCCACGCCTTGCATGTGATGCGCTTCGCCTACTGTCCCGCAGTCAATCACTTGTAATTTTGCTTGATACTGTTGGGCAATCACACTAATACATGCCCCGCCAGAGGCAAAATTGAGTAACATTTGACGTGTCACTTCTTGTGGATAAGCAGATACCTGTTCCGCCATAACACCATGATCGCCTGCGAATAAACTAATCCACGGCGCATTCACATAAGGTCGACTAGTACATTGTAATGCTGCAATCTTCACCGCAATCGTTTCCAGATCACCCAAAGCGCCTGTTGGTTTGGTTAACTGTGCCTGCCGAGCCAAAGCCAGATCTTTCGAGTTTTGATCTGGTTGTTTATATGATGCTAACCACCAATTCATGGTGCTTCTCCTTTTAGATGCATAGGAAACCCTGCCACACAAAATGTAACATGGTCACAAATTTGCCCAAGTGCCTGATGTAGCCAGCCTGATTCATCCACAAAACGTCGGGTTAATTGTCCCATAGGGACAACGCCTAGTCCTGTTTCATTACTAACTAAAATAACATCGGCCTTAAGCTGAGGTAATACGGTTAAAAGCTGCTGACATTGCTGTTGCTGTAAATCTGCCTGATCATTGAGCAATAGATTATTCATCCATAGAGTCAAACAATCGACAACCACGACCTGCTGCGGTTGATCTAACTTTTGTAATGTATCTGCTAAAAAAATCGGTTCTTCTATAAGTTGCCATTCAGCAGGTCTTTGTTGCTGATGATGTGCTATTCGTTGTTGCATTTCTGCATCTAGGGCGTCAGCAGTTGCAATATACGTACATGGACGTTGTTTGTTTTTTGCCAATTGCTCTGCATAACGACTTTTTCCAGAACGTGCCCCGCCCAAAACAAAATGTAACATGCTTACCTCAAGTCCATCTGACACGCTGCTGTTAAAGCGCCTTGTAATTCATGTGTGTGATAATAACCAAAGGTTAAATGCTCAATAGAAAACGCAAACGGCGTTGTAGCGATTGATTGTATATGCTGTAACACCTGCTGTGCGGGAAATTCTTCCCGATATAATCCCAAAGTAATATGCGGATAATATTGAATTGCATCAAACTCAGGACAATATTGCTGTAACTGTTGGCGACATGTGTCTAATTGATGATTGATATCAACCACTTCAACAAATAATGCACTATAAAAACTATTGAGTTTACCGAGTTTTAACTGAAATGGGCATGGTGGATTACACTGTAATGCAGCAATCTGCTGTTGTAAGTGTACCGAGCTAAAATGATTGGATAAATGCTGTTTTTCTACGGGAACATCCCAAAAACCACACACCAGCACAGTAATATGCCACTGCCGCCGATTTGGAACATATAAAAAATCAGCACATTGTTTTTGTAATTGTTCTAAATAACTTATTAGCGCCAGATCTTTGATTTCCAGATACCACAAACCAAAGTGAGGACGTCCTTGATGCCATTCATCATAGTTCTGCCCTCGACTTGCAAAAGTAGATGGGACATCCGCTAAAAACATAAGATAACAGACTACAAACTTTCACTTATTCCAACATAACGAAATAGCTGGTGCACACCTAAATCCTGCTTTAGGACAATCAGATCTGTGCATTGTGTGGCGCTAATTTCCTGCCAGACATTTAACTCTTGCTCATGGATTTCATCGACAGTGTGAGGTAATTGATGTTCAAAAACATCCGAGATATATTCAAAACCTAAATCTAAAGCAATAAATGCCGTATGCTGACAGGGTTGAAGATATTGCTCTTGATTCCAATCCAAAATATCGTGCTGGCAAAACGGGCAAGATACATTTTTCTGATCTGCTGCCAATTCAATCACTTGTTTAATCATCATAAAATACCCTCAACTTGACGAATATCTTAAAACATTTTTTCATAAATAGCATTTGCAAAGGACTGAAAGCCAAGATAAATTGAAGGAAAAAGAAGCGTTATAGGCACATCTTTACTCTTATTTCCTATAATTTCTCAAAAGGACAATATTTATGGCAAATCTGGAAAAAGCCATCATTTTCGCAACACGTAAACACGCGGGACAAGTCGATAAAGCAGGACAGCCTTATATCCTGCATCCCTTAAGGCTTATGACAAAAATGAAGACAGAAGAACAACAAATTATTGCGGTACTCCACGATATCCTCGAAGACACCGATGCAACCGTTGTAGACTTGATTTCATTAGGTTTTTCACCCAGTATCATTGAAGCGATTCAGGCATTAACACGACGTGAAGGTGAAAGCCGCATAGAAGCCGCTTGGCGAGCCGTCAGAAATACTTTAGCGCGTGAAGTTAAATTAGCCGATGTCGCTGATAATATGGATATTAGTCGTATTCATCACCCAACCGAGCGAGATTATTTACGTTTAAAAGAATACCAACAAGTACAAGCAATTTTATTACGGCATTTTTGAATATTGAAATAGATTAGGCTAACATCACCACTCAGATGAAGTTACATAATATACCCTCATAGCTTGAAACAAGGCGAAGATGATTTATGCTCAGTGATTTGGATGATTTTTATTGTTTTGCGCTCGTTGTCGAGCATGGAGGCTTTAGTGCAGCGGAACGTGCTACAGATATTCCAAAGTCAAAATTAAGCCGTAGAGTCTATAACTTAGAAGAACATTTAGGTGTCAGGCTCATTCAGCGTAGCTCGCGTCATTTTGCCGTGACTGATATTGGTATGAATATCTACCGACATGCTCAGGTCATGATGAATGCTGCACAGGCGGCACATGATTTAGTCGATCATTTAAGTGTTGAACCTCGGGGCATCATTAAAGTGAGCCTTCCTGTATCGGTTGCGCAAAACGAATTTCCCAAAATTATCCCTGAATTTTTAAAGCGTTACCCAGAAATCCGCTTACAGTTAGTTGTGAGTAACCGTCGGGTCGATGTGATTAACGAAGGAATTGATGTTGCGCTGCGTGTACGCTCAAAAATCGATGATGATCCGGGACTGATTGTCCGTCAGTTTGAACGTATCGAGCAGCATCTCTTTGCAAGTCAGGCATATTTAAATGAATATGGCGATGTCAAAGATCCAAAACAGTTAACCAATCATCGTATTTTAAGCATGGTCGATGAACATGCCGACCAAAATATGGTTTTGCATAATGCTCAGGATGAAACCATTAAAATCAAGGTCAATCCTGTGGTTATGGGCTCTGATTTAATGATGCTGATGCAGTTGGCCCGCCAAAATTCAGGCATTGCACTTTTACCCGACTCTATTGCCGAAGACTATGTCAAAAGCGGTGAACTTGTGCAGGTATTACCTGAATGGAAAGCGCCTCATGGGGTATTCCATGCAGTCTATCCAACCCGTCAGGGCATGCTTCCTGCTGTGCGTGTCTTCATTGACTATTTAGTTGAATACTTTGAAAACCATTAAAGCATGTTGGCATTTTACCAATGATTTGCGGTAGAAAATACCTGTCATCAAAGCCATAAACCAAGCGTTCATCAAACCTAAAAAAAGGGCAGATTCAAATCGAACTGCCCTTTTTTAAAATGATATTAATGCCAGTGCTTACATTTACTGGTCTTGCCTATACCACAGTTAAAACTATTGGTTGGGTCAAGTTGTTGCAAGTGTGTTTTATACGCTTCCGAAGCATGATATAAATGCCCGACATTATGTTCAGCAGGATATTTCGCCCCACGTGTATCCAGATATTTTAAAACGTCTTGTTTGAACTTTTTACCATCGACATTCGGTTTTAAAATATAGTCCTGATGATTTACAAAACAGAAGAAATGCCCACAACAAGAATCGAGCATGACTTGCTGTTCCAATTCTTTCGGCAAACGGATTCTCCATTCATCATCATTACGGCGCAATGCGACATCAAAAGCAATTAATCGTTCATTGGCATCTATAGCATGGCTTTCGCAGTAATACACTGTGCAACCACCAACACCAAAACGAATCAAAAAGGCATTTTTTTCCTCTTTTGCGGTGCATTCAAAAAACTGACCTGTTCTTTTTTCAAAAAACTGGTTCAAAAGCTGTTCTAATTCCTGTTTTTGGTCTGCATCCGTTTTAATCATTAAATGATGCTCAAACTGATGATGGTACTGCATAATACGAGGTTCAATACCCGATGGTGTCACCCGATTGACCCATTGAATCATGCGGTCTAAGGTGTTTTTCGGTAAAAATGGAATTTGTTGTACACGTTTTGTCCATGCATTTTTCGCTGCAAATAAATCTGGAATCTTTTCTGCGCCTAAACGATCAATCGCCTTATAAATATGTTTGGCATAGGTTTTGGTTAACTCGAAGGCGTTACGATGAATATATTCTGCTTGCGAAGGTAAAACACTTAAATGTTTTAATAAATAACGACGCAGCTCAACCAGTTCAAACTCATCATTGGTTCCAATATAAAACGTCGTCGAAGCACCACTGGCTTCAAATGTCGGTAGTCTGACTGCAAAAACCGCTAATTTTCCAGAGCAACCTGCACTGTCATGTAAATAGTCAGGATTACCATTAAAACGTGTCGGTCTGGATGATTCTGTATCTCTTAAATCCTGTGCATAACCTTCTGCCCAGATTCGCCCTGACCAATCCTCAGCATTGCCTGCCTGATAATCTTGTTGTTCAAGTCGCTGGAAAATTTCTTCTGGTGTTTGCCCGAGTTCAATTCCTAAATGATTGACCAGTTCAAGTTGACCATCTGCATTGATTTGGGCAAACAAAGACTTTTCAGTAAATGCAGGCCCACGACGAATAAGTGACCCGCCAGAGTTATTACACACACCACCAATCACCGATGCACCGATACAAGAAGACCCAATCACCGAATGTGGTTCTCTTTGAAAAGGTTTTAAAGCATTTTCAAGCTCTGTTAATGTGCTTCCGGGAAAAGCCAGTACTTGTTTCGCATCATCAAGTAACTGAACACCTTTTAGTTTTCGTGTGCTAATAATGACAATATCTCGGTCATAATCATTTGAGTCTGGCGTTGAGCCTCCTGTAACACCAGTGTTAGAAGCTTGCATCAGGATAATCACATCATGTGCAACACACGCCTGTAAAACTTTCCATGTTTCTATAAAACTTGCGGGAATGACGACTGCCAAAGCATCTCCCTTTCCAACGCGAAAGCCTTTGGTGTATGGGACTTTATCCAGTTCCTCTGTAAGAACATTTGCAGAACCAACAACCTCTTTTAATTCTGACAATAAAATAACTGGATTCATTTTCAGCCTATGTGGATTAACTAAGAAAATTATTGTTTTGAAATTGTACACCTATTCTTTTTCTATGGTTCAAAACAAGATCAAAAGATAACCGTAAAAAAAGATGAATTGTATTTGCTCATACTTTGGATTCTGTAGCCTCTATTTCGACTAAATAACTAGTTCACCCTATCCAAAAGACCAGTCCGTTTAGACATTTTGAAGAATGTCCCATCCTAAAATGAAGCTTTACTCTAGTCATAATAAATCAGGTTTATGAACCAGAGCACAACCACTTGGTTCATAAACCCTCATAGTAGCAGCGTGTTTTTACATGCTTTATTTCAGCATATGTTTCAGAAAAACAATGATAACGCTTTCATATGCTGGCTTCATTTAAAGACATGAAAAAACCCTCTACACCAAAGTTTCAAAGTGAAAAATAAAGGTATTTTCATGGCTAGAAATTTATTGGTCTGGCAACCAGAAAACAGCCAGTTTTGGGATCAGACAGGGCGAAAAATTGCACGGAGAAATCTCTGGATTTCAGTTTTTGCATTGCTCTTTGCATTTGCAATCTGGCAGGTCTGGAGTGTAGCCGTGGTTAAATTGCCCTCCATTGGTTTCACTTACAGCAAAAACCAGCTCTTTTGGTTAGCAGCTTTGCCTGCTTTATCGGGTGCAACACTGCGCATTTTTTATTCATTTGTCGTTCCCATTTTTGGTGGGCGTCGCTGGACAACACTTTCAACAGCAAGTCTGCTGATCCCCGCTATTGGTTTAGGATTTGCAGTACAAGACCCCAATACCAGTTATCTCACCATGGCAGTTTTGGCGTTATTGTGTGGGTTTGGTGGAGCTAATTTTAGTTCGTCCATGTCAAATATTAGTTTCTTTTTTCCAAAATCAGAAAAAGGAAGTGCGCTAGGAATCAATGCGGGCTTAGGCAATTTAGGCGTATCGGTTGTTCAGTTCGTCGTCCCAATTGTCATTACATTGTCTATCTTTGGTCATTATGCTGGCAGTCCACAAATCGCAACCAATACTGACCATTCAACCAGCTATATCTGGCTACAAAATGCAGGTTTTGTCTGGGTTCCCTTTATTATTCTTGCAACCTTGATGGCATGGTTTGGCATGAATGATATTGCCTCAGCAAAAGCATCATTTAAAGAGCAATCCATTATTTTTACCCGTAAACACAACTGGATTATGTGCTTACTCTATATCGGTACATTTGGTTCTTTCATTGGTTTTTCAGCAGGGTTTGCACTGTTAACCAAACAGGTCTTTCCAGATGTTGACCCAATTAAATACGCATTTTTAGGCCCACTTGTCGGTGCATTAATGCGTGTCGTGGGCGGATGGTTATCGGATAAGTTTGCTGCTTCTAAAGTTACCCAAGCCAGTTTTATCCTGATGGTGGTTGCTGTTTTTGGTGTGTTGTTCTCTCTACCTAGCCCAACAGCAGGCGGCTCTTTCATTGGTTTCTTCATCAGTTTCATGATTTTATTTGCCGCAACTGGGATTGGTAACGCCTCTACCTTTGCTCAAGCACCGCGTATTTTTGCTATTTTCCACCGCAATCAGGCAAAACGGTTTGGTCTGGATGAAGCCGAGGCCGATATTAATGCCACCAAAGAATCTGCTGCTGTTGTAGGTTTTATGGGTGCTGTTGGGGCTTATGGTGGATTTTTTATTCCAAAAAGTTTTGGGACATCTTTTGATTTAACAGGAAGTTTTATTGCGGCATTGATCTGTTTCATTCTGTTCTATTGCGTTTGCATTGCAGTGAACTGGTGGTTTTATGCCCGAAAAAATGCTGAAATTAAATGCTAAATCAAAATTTACATCTTCAGACATCCTGCACTTTGCAGGATGTTTGCGTTCTAAAAGAACTAATCCACCTCAACCAAAAGGAGTAGTTCGCTGCACTTTTTACGCTACCTCTGACGAATAGTGATGCCACCCTCTGATTTGTAGAATCTATAAACAATCATTATACAGCCGTGTTAGACGGAGATTTCTATGAGTCATTTTTTAGATCGATTAAACTTTTTAAATCATACGACTGAAACTTACTCAAATGGCCATGGTAGCGTGACCAATGAAAGTCGAGACTGGGAAAAAGCCTATCGCAATCGCTGGAGTCATGACAAAGTTGTGCGTTCAACACATGGCGTAAACTGCACAGGATCGTGTAGTTGGCGAGTTTTTATTAAAAATGGACTCATCACGTGGGAATTACAACAAACCAACTATCCACGTACTCGCCCAGACTTACCCAACCACGAACCTCGTGGCTGCCCTCGTGGTGCATCTTACAGTTAGTATGTCTATTCTGCACAGCGCGTCAAATATCCAATGTTACGTGGGCAATTGGCAAAATTATGGCGAGAGCTTCGTCAAAACAAAGACCCGATTTCTGCATGGGAACATATCACCACACACCCTGAACTGGCGCAATCTTATAAATCAAAACGTGGCTTAGGTGGCTTTGTGCGTAGTTCGTGGGATGAAGCCTATGAAATGATTGCCGCAGCCAATGCCTATACCATCAAAACCTATGGGCCAGACCGTATTTTTGGTTTTTCCCCAATTCCTGCCATGTCGATGGTCAGTTATGCCGCAGGAACACGGTATTTAAGTTTGATTGGTGGTGTTCCGCTTTCATTTTATGACTGGTATTGCGACTTACCTCCATCTAGCCCGCAAGTCTGGGGCGAACAGACTGACGTTGCTGAATCAGCCGACTGGTATAACTCAACCTTTTTAATGGTTTGGGGGTCTAATGTTCCGATGACCCGTACTCCAGATGCGCATTTTTATACCGAAGTTCGTTATAAAGGCACAAAAACTGTAGCGGTATCTGCCGACTACGGCGAAATGGTGAAGTTTTCCGATATTTGGCTTGCACCAAAACAAGGGACAGATGCTGCATTGGCGATGGCAATGGGGCATGTAATTTTAAAAGAATTTCACCTCAACAACCCATCCGATTATTTTCAGGATTATTGCCGTCGTCTAACCGATATGCCTGTGTTGGTGGTGCTTAACGAAAAAGATGGTGTTTATACCCCAGGGTATTACTTACGAGCCAGCCAACTCAATCAGGACTTTGATGAAACCAACAACCCTGAATGGAAAACCCTCGTCATTGATGAAAACACAAAACAACTTGCTGCACCAAAAGGTTCAATCGGTTTCCGTTGGGGCGAACATGGTAAATGGAACTTAAAAGCAGAAAACAGCCAAGGCGCTGAAATTAAGGCTCAACTCAGTTTAATCCACGAACATGATCAAACCCTTGATGTTGCCTTCGACTATTTTGGCGGCACAGACGCTAGCGATGTAATGGTGCGTAAAGTCCCTGTTAAAGCCATCCAGCTTGCCGATGGCACAACCGCTTATATTGCTACTGTGTTTGATTTATCGATTGCCAACTACGGCATAGACCGTGGTTTAGGTGGTGGTAATGTGGCTTCAAGCTACGAACAAGACTTGCCATATACACCAAAATGGCAAGAAAAACATACAGGTGTTCCTGCTGAAAAAGTCATTCAGGTCGCACGAGAGTTTGCCCAAAACGCACATGAAACTCAGGGTAAATCAATGGTGATTGTCGGTGCGGGTCTCAACCACTGGTACCACATGGATATGTCGTATCGTGGCATTATCAATATGCTGATGATGTGTGGTTGTATTGGCCAATCAGGTGGTGGCTGGTGTCACTATGTCGGACAAGAAAAATTACGTCCACAAACAGGCTGGACACCACTTGCCTTTGCGCTTGATTGGCAACGTCCATCTCGTCAAATGAACGGTACATCTTTCTTTTATGCCCACACGAGCCAATGGCGTCATGAAAAATTGGGTATGGATGAAATTTTAGCACCGACTCAAGGGCATGAACTCAGCAACATGTCAATGATTGACTACAATGCCAAATCTGAACGTATGGGCTGGTTGCCTTCCGCTCCACAGCTTTCAGTCAATCCACTAAAAATCACTCACGATGCCAAGACATTAGGACAAAATGTCATCGACTACACCGTTGAAGGGTTAAAAAATGGCAGCATCGATATGTCATGTAACGACCCTGACAACCCAGTCAATTTCCCACGAAATTTATTTGTATGGCGTTCCAATATTTTAGGTTCATCGGGCAAAGGACATGAATATTTTTTAAAATATTTGCTTGGTACACAAAATGCGGTCATGAGCAATGAAGATGACTGTATCCAGCCCAAAGAAATTAAAGTACGCCCTGCGGCTGAAGGCAAACTTGATTTATTGACCGTGCTTGATTTTCGGATGTCGACCACCTGTCTTTATGCCGACATCGTATTACCAACCGCTACATGGTATGAAAAAGATGATTTAAATACCTCAGATATGCACCCATTCATCCACCCACTGAGCGAAGCCATTCAACCGCTATGGGAAAGTAAATCGGACTGGGAAATTTACAAAGGCTTGGCGAAAAAATTCTCTGCCATGAGCAAGGATTACTTGGGTACACAGCAAGATTTGGTGTTAACACCATTGATGCACGACAGCCCACAAGAACTTGGACAAGCCTTTGACGCCAAAGACTGGAAAAAAGGTGAATGCGACCCGATTCCGGGGAAAACCATGCCAGCCATGACCGTAGTCGAACGTAACTATGGGGCAATTTATGAAAAATATACCTCTATTGGGCCATTACTAGAAAAATTAGGCAATGGCGGTAAAGGAATTAATTGGGATACGCATCACGAAGTTGAAATTTTAAAAGGCTTAAATAAAGTCAAACAAGATGGTATCGCCAAAGGTCAGCCGCAGCTCAACACCGCAATTGATGCCGCCGAAATGATTTTAACCCTTGCACCTGAAACCAATGGTCATGTGGCAGTCAAAGCATGGGCAGCATTGTCTAAAAATACAGGGATTGACCATACCCATTTGGCGATTCCACGTGAACACGACTCTATCCGCTTTCGAGATGTCCAAGCGCAGCCGCGTAAAATTATTTCATCACCAACATGGTCAGGCCTAGAAAGTGAAGAAGTCAGCTACAACGCAGGCTATACCAACGTACATGAGTTAATTCCGTGGCGCACGATTACAGGCCGTCAGCAATTTTACCAAGACCACCAATGGATGCGTGCGTTTGGCGAAGGCTTCTGTGTCTATAAACCTGCGGTTGACTTAAAAACTACAGCGAAAATGCTCGGTCAACATGGCAATGGTGAAAAAGAAATTGTCCTCAACTTCATTACGCCACACCAAAAATGGGGCATCCACAGTACCTATTCTGACAACATTCGCATGCTCAGTTTATCTCGTGGTGGGCCACATGTTTGGATTTCTGAAGTCGATGCGCAAAAAGCAGGCATTGTTGATAACGACTGGGTCGAAGTCTTTAACGTCAACGGCACACTGACTGCCCGTGCCGTGGTGAGCCAACGTGTCCCTGAAACCATGATTTTGATGTACCACGCACAGGAAAAAATTATCAATGTTCCGGGAGCGCAGGTGTCAGGTTTACGGGGCGGGATTCATAACTCTGTGACCAAAACTGTTCTCAAACCGACTCACATGATTGGCGGTTATGCGCAACTCGCTTGGGGCTTTAACTACTACGGTACTGTCGGCACCAACCGTGATGAATTTGTGGTGGTACGCAAAATGAATAAGGTCGATTGGCTTGATACACCTGTCGCTCAAGCACAACAAGCTTAAGATTGAAGGAAAATAATATGAAAATCAGAGCACAAATTGGCATGGTGTTGAATCTGGACAAATGTATTGGCTGTCATACTTGTTCAGTGACTTGCAAAAATGTCTGGACCAGCCGTGATGGTGTGGAATATGCGTGGTTTAACAACGTCGAGACCAAACCAGGGATTGGGTATCCCAAACAATGGGAAAATCAGGAGATTCATAAAGGTGGCTGGGTTCGTAAATCCAACGGTAAACTAGAACTTAAACAAGGCAGCAAATTAAAGATTTTATCGAACATTTTTGCTAACCCGAATCTACCAAGTATCGACCAATATTACGAACCATTTACTTACGATTACGAACATCTGCAAAATGCGCCCGAAATGCCAACACCGCCAACAGCTCGCCCTGTTTCAGTGTTGACAGGCAAAAAAATGGACAAAATTAACTGGGGGCCAAACTGGGAAGATGACTTGGGCGGTGAATTCCAGCAACGTGCCAAAGATCAGTTGTTTGAAGGCATTCAAAAAGAAATGTATTCCACTTTTGAAAACACCTTCATGATGTATTTGCCACGACTCTGCGAACACTGTTTAAACCCTGCCTGCGTGGCATCTTGCCCATCGGGTTCAATTTACAAACGTGAAGAAGACGGCATTGTTTTAATTGACCAAGACAAATGTCGTGGCTGGCGGATGTGTGTATCAGGCTGCCCATACAAAAAAATCTACTACAACTGGACCAGTGGCAAAGCTGAAAAATGTGTGTTCTGTTACCCACGGATTGAAGCGGGTGAACCAACTATTTGTTCAGAAAGTTGTGTTGGGCGAATCCGCTACTTGGGCGTATTGCTCTATGATGCAGACAAAATTGGGCAAACAGCGGCTGTTGCAGATGAACAGGATTTATATCAATCTCAACTCGATATTTTCCTAGACCCAAATGACCCAACAATTCAAGCCGAAGCCTTAAAACAAGGCATTCCACAAGCATGGATTGATGCAGCACAAACCTCGCCTGTTTACCGTATGGCAGTCGAATGGAAAGTCGCATTCCCACTTCATCCTGAATATCGCACCTTGCCGATGGTCTGGTATATCCCACCTTTATCGCCTATTCAATCTGCGGTAGAAAGTGGCGTGATTGGCAAACACGGCCTAATTCCAGAAGTGAAAGATTTGCGGATTCCGCTGCAATATTTAGCCAACTTGCTGACTGCTGGCAAAGAAGAACCAATTTTGAATGCATTAGAAACCATGCTCACCATGCGTCGTTATATGCGTCAAAAAAATGTACCTCAGCAAGACATTAGCATGCACGACATCTTACAAAGTACGCATTTATCAGGTCAGCAAATTGAAGAAATGTATCAGATTATGGCGATTGCCAACTATGAAGATCGTTTCGTAATTCCAACTTCACACAAAGAATATGCGGAAAATACCTTTGCAGATAAAGGTTCTTGCGGTTTTTCTTTTGGCAATGGCTGCTCTGATGGAACGTCTCCAGAAAGCTTATTCGGACAAAAGAAAGCCTCTCCAACTGTTTTCTTTAGTACACGTGGCGGGAAATAAATCATGAATCCATTCAAACTGTTTTCCATTCTTTTAAGTTACCCAACTGCCGAATTGCAAAGCGCGATTTGGCAGGAGATTCAGCCACGACTCGAAACAACGCCTACGCTGAAGGAGAAACTTCAACCACTGCTCAATGAATTGGCAAATACAGATTTAATCACTATTCAGGAAAATTACGTTGCCACTTTTGACCGCAACCCAAGCCACGCTTTGCACTTGTTTGAGCATTTGCATGGAGAAAATCGGGATCGGGGCAGTGCCATGGTCAATCTTTTACATGAATATCAACAACAAGGCTTTGAACCACAAGGCTATGAATTGCCCGATTATTTGCCATTGTTTCTTGAGTTTTTGGCCTTACAGCAAGATGAAGCGCAGGCAAAGGCACTGTTAGGTGATGCCGTGCATGTAATTGCCTATATTCGAGACCAATTAAAAAGTAATGGCTCTTTATATGCTTTGGTGTTTGACCTCATTATTGAGCAATCACCCGTTGCCCCTGAAACACTGAAAGTTGCCCCAATTCGGGATATGGATGAAGCATTGGAAACCTTTGGCCCACTGGTCGATGGTACTGAACCCTTGCTTAATAAAAAACCACAGGACGTTCAAGTCCTTAAAATCCGCCCTCGTCAGCAGATGAATCATAATAGCTAGGAGCAAAGACATGAATTATTTACATCAATTTGTCTTCGGAATCTATCCATACATTGCCTTGGCGATTTTCTTACTCGGTAGCCTGATTCGATTTGACCGTGAACAATATAGCTGGAAAAGTGAATCCAGCCAGTTGTTGTACCGTGGACAACTCCGTCTGGGCAATATCCTATTTCACATTGGTATTTTAGGCTTATTTTTTGGTCATTTATTTGGCTTACTGACGCCTGTTGCCTTTTGGGATTACATTGGTGTTTCGCACCATGCCAAACAAATTTTTGCCATGAGCGCAGGTGGCATCATGGGAACCGTTGGTCTGATTGGATTATTGATTTTGATCGTGCGTCGTTTCAGTTCTGTTCGATTAAACGTCAACAGTACATGGCGTGACAAACTGGTTTTGATCTGGTTGCTGATTACACTATTGCTTGGGCTCTCCACTATCGTCGTGTCATCACAACACACCGATGGTAAAGAAATGGTTTCGCTGATGACATGGGCACAGCATATCCTCACTTTTAGAGGTGATGCAGCATCATACATTGTCAATGCCAGCCCTGTGTTTAAATTCCATCTGTTTATGGGCATGAGTCTCTTTGTGATTTTCCCATTTACCCGCTTAGTCCATATTTGGAGTGGTTTTGGAACGCTTACTTATTTACGTCGTAGTCCACAACTGGTTCGTCGTCGTTAAAGTTCTCCAGCCTTAATGAATTTTTCCATTAAGGCTTTTTTTCATTTGCCCGTTATCCTCAGGTTTTGCCATGAACGAAGCTCAACTTTTACGCTATAGCCGCCATATTTTTCTCAATGAAATTGATCTGGATGGACAGGAAAAATTACAGCATGCCAAGGTCATGGTGATTGGTTGTGGCGGTTTAGGCAATGCCTGTATCCCGATTTTGGCAGGTGCAGGGATTGGAGATCTGATTTTGTGCGACCATGATGTAATTGAACTCAGTAACCTACAACGACAATTTGCTTTTACCCCACTCGATATCCATCGATCTAAAGCGGATGTTTTAGTGGACTATTTACAGTTAAGAAACTCAGAATTACGCATTACTTCATGTTCTCAAAAAATCACCGCACAACTTTTAGACCAATACCTACCCGAATGTGATGTCGTAGTCGATTGCACCGACAACTCCGCTACTCGACATCTCATTAACCAAGCCTGTGTTCAGCATCAAGTCCCTTTGGTCAGTGCTTCAGCTATTCAGTTTAGTGGACAACTGATGGTTTTTGATGCCCGTTTGGCCGATTCGCCCTGCTATGCGTGTCTGTTCCCCCTCATGCAGCAAGAAGATAAAAGCTGTAGCCAAAACGGCGTATTTTCAGCTTTGGTGCATCAGGTCGGAGCGGCACAAGCGGCAGAAGTTTTAAAACTCATTATTGGTTTTGGTGAACCTTCGGTAGGGAAAATGGTTCAATTTGAAACTCTGAATTTTGCAACTCACCAATGGCAACTCACAAAAAATCCTTGCTGTCCTGTTTGTGGTTAAACCATCTTCTCGGCATATATCTCTACACCTTTTGAACTAGGCATACTCTCCTTTTGAGGAAAGGTGCTTCTGTTTTATCCGAATTATAATGCAATAGAACCACTTAAAATGTTGGACATGCAATGCTCATTGACACCTATGGACGTACTGTAGATTATTTACGGATTTCGATTACAGACCGTTGTGATCTGCGCTGTACTTATTGTATGCCCAAAGGTTTTACCGAATTTGAAAAGCCCGACCACTGGCTCAGTTTCGATAACATTGAACGTGTGGTGACTCAGTTTGCAGCATTAGGCACAAAACGTTTTCGCTTAACGGGTGGCGAGCCATTGCTGCGCAAAAACATTGTGGAACTGGTGGCACGGCTAAAACGTATTGATGGCGTAGAGGATCTGTCATTAAGTACCAATGCAACCCAATTGGTACATTATGCTCACGATTTACGTCAGGCAGGTTTAGACCGACTCAACATTAGCTTAGATGCCCTAACCCAAAAAAATATTCAAAAAATTGTCGGTACAGATGTTCAGGCAAAAATTATGTCAGGTCTGCGAGCGGCAAAAGAAGCGGGCTTTAAACAAATAAAAATTAATATGGTGCCTTTGGCTGGCATCAATGACCATGAAATTGATGCAATGGTCGAATTCTGCATGGAAAATGGCTTTATTTTACGGCTCATCGAATTAATGCCGATGGGCGCAACAGCACAACGGCATCAATATATCAACCTGCAACCGATCATTGCCCGTTTAAGTGATCAATACGACCTGCACCCCACCGAAGACAGCTACGGCGGTGGCCCCGCAAGGTATTGGCAAAACCAGCAAAAAACCTTTTTAATGGGTTACATCACCCCAATGTCACAGCATTTTTGCCAAACTTGTAACCGTGTCCGTTTAGCAGTTGATGGTACGTTGTACATGTGTTTAGGGCAAGACCATCAATATGCGCTTGCACCATTACTAAAAAACCATGCCAGCGACCAAGAACTACAAATGGCTATTCAACACGCCATTCAGCTCAAACCACTCAAGCACGAGTTCCAAGAAAAACCTAAAAAAATGATTCGGATTATGTCTATGACTGGCGGTTAAAAATGAGTTTTTTTGATAGATCACACTCATGACATAAATTTTATTTATATTTAAAAGCTGTAACGATGAAATATCACCATTTTAGATACATCACATCGTTATATATAAAAAAGCCTGTAGTCGCTAAGCTTTACTTAAAACCCCCTGTTCCATTTGCCATAACTCATCTGAGAAATAAGCAGCGTCTTCATAATCATGGGTGACCAAGATAATAGGCAGATTATTTTCCTGCACAATTTCTTTTACGAACTTTCGCATTTCATACCTTAACGCTTGGTCTAATGCTGAAAATGGTTCATCTAGTAATAATAATTCGGGCTGTGCCGCTAAAGCCCTTGCCAGTGCCACACGCTGCTTTTGCCCACCTGACAACACATTTAAATAATCAGAGGCATAAGTAGATAAGCCGACTTTTTCTAGCCAGGGCTGTGCAATGCTTTGTGCTTTTTTTTGTCGTAAATCTAGAATAGACCGACTACATGCCAACGATACATTTTGTGCGACAGTTAAATGTGGAAAAAGTGCAAACTCCTGAAAAAGATAAGATATTTTTCTATTTTTGACTGCAACATTAATTTTTTTCTGAGCATCAAATAACACACGGTCTTGAAACTGAATATACCCTGTTTCAGGTAGAATTAACCCTGCAATACTTTTTAAAAACTGAGTTTTTCCTGCACCCGAAGCTCCCATAATCACAACCGAGGATGAATCAGAACAAAACTCACTATTTAAAATTACATGTTGTTTTTGCTTATCGACATGTTTGGTGAGTTTTACATTATACCGCATGGGACGACTCATTATTGTTTCCATCGACGCTTATTTAATGCCTTCGCTAACATCAAGATACTGATACATACTACCGAAATAATCACCACCAAATATGCGGCTTGTTGATTATTTCCCGCCTGTACTGCCTCCCAAATACTAATTGAAATGGTTTGTGTTTTACCGGGGATGCTGCCTGCAATCATTAACGTTGCACCAAATTCCCCCAAACTACGGGCAAAACCAAGCAATAACCCAGCTAGAACCGAATCCCATACCATCGGTAAAATAATCATAAACAGGCTTTGCCAAAAATTTAACCCCATGATTTTACTGGCATCTAAAATATTTTGAGGGATTTGCTCAAATGCTGCCTGAATCGGTTTTAACACCAATGGGAAAGTCACAATAGCTGCTGCAATAATTGCGCCATTCAAGGTAAATACCATTTTGATCCCGATGGATGCAAGCCATTGCCCCAAAATGCTATTGCTTCCAAAACAGACCAGTAAGAAATAGCCCAAAACCGTCGGGGGTAGCACCATCGGCAAAGTCAAAATACTTTCAAGTAAAGAGGTGAACTGGTTGCGTACACGAAAGAAAAAAGCAGCCGTCAACACGCCAAGCACAAAGTTAATCGACGTCGCACAAATAGCGACTTTTAGTGAAAGCCATAATGCAATCCAGACCCCTTGTAAATCGTTTAAATCCATCATAAAAACATTACATTATTGAAAACCGTATTGGCGCAATACTTTTTGCCCTTCTGCACTTTGAACATAGGAAATAAACTGTTGTGACTGTTTCACTTGTTTTGAGGTTTGCGTCACAGCAATTGGGTAGTGAATCGGTGTCACGGTTGGAACTTGCAACAATGTGCGGACTTTGGTTTTTTGACTCAATACATCTGACGAAAACACAAATCCAACCTGTGTTTCACCTCGGGCAACATAATCCAGTGCCTGACGTACATTTTGGGTGTTAATGACCTTAGGTTGCACCGCATTCCACAAACCTTGCTTTTCTAGCACTGCCTGAGCATAACGCCCCGCAGGTGTATGTGCAGGATTACCAAGCGCAATATGCTCAATTTCGTTGCGTTTCAAGTCATTTAAGCTTTTAACTGCGACTTTACTATTGATTGGGCTAATTAAAACCAGACGATTTTGAGTAAAATCTGTTCGGGTCTGTTTCTGAATCAGGGCTAACTTTTGCGCTTCATTCATGGTTTGCTCATCGGCACTGGCAAACACATCGATAGGTGCGCCATAACGAAGCTGTTGTAACAACGTCCCCGAAGAAGCAAATGTCAGATTCACTTTGGTCTCTGGGTTTTTCTTTTCATAAGACTGCGCAATGACTTTAAAAGCATCGGTCAAACTTGCTGCCGCAGCTACAGTAATTTCGGCAGACCATGCCATCGAGTGCAGTACCAGCACCCCGACACCCAAAAGTAGTTGTCGCTTCATCATGGATAATACCTCAAATTAAGCAAAGTTCTTCGGTCTAAATGTTTCTGAAATATGATGATGCGTTTCAATATATGGCCCACCAATGGCATCTATACACAGTGGAACTGCCGAAAAAATCCCATGCACAATGGTTTTTCCATGTGCATCTTTTACACCAGACAAGGTTTCTGCAATGGCTTTGGGACGACCGGGTAAATTTAGAATCAAACTATTTTTACGAATCACCCCAACTTGACGAGATAAAATTGCAGTTGGTACAAAATGTAGGCTCACCTGACGCATTTGCTCACCAAACCCAGGGATAATACGATCTGCAACATTCAAGGTTGCATCTGGCGTAACATCCCGTGGATACGGCCCTGTACCACCTGTGGTTAAAATTAAATCACACTTTTGTACATCAACAAGGTCTATCAGTACCTGTTCAATTAAATCCTGTTCGTCTGGAATTAACTTTTCAATACATTCAAATGGATTTTTTAACGCCGACGTTAACCAGTCTTTGAGTGCAGGAAGACCTTGATCTTCATATATACCATTAAAAGCACGATCACTCACCGACACAAGCCCTATTTTGACTTTTTCCATTTTCTCACCTAAATTTTTTGTAAATACATCACTGAAACTTGCTGTCCAGACACCACGGTTTGCTGTGCAGGCACCATCACCAACGCATTACTCTTGCCACAGTTTGCCAACATGGCACTACTTTGAAATGGATGAATATTGACCTTGCATTTTCCCAAGTCAAAATCTAACTGCCCAAGTAAAAACTGTTGCCGACTTTGTGGATGATCCAAACTAAATTGTGCCTCTGCCTGTACCACCTGAGGTAAAGCACTGCACTGTTTAATGCCTGATAACACTTTTAACGCAGGTAAAACTAAAATCAGCAATGTGACCCAACACGCCACAGGGTTGCCTGGCAAAAGAAAAACTTTGCTGTGATTAATTTCGCCCCAACCAAATGGCTTACCGGGTTTTATCGCCAGTTTCCAGTGTTGAATCGTTCCAAGTTGATCCAGAGCAACTCGGGTGTAATCTTTATCTCCAACCGACGCGCCACCAGACAGTAAAATGACATCACTGGTTTTAGCTGCCTGATCCAACTGTTGTTGAATGGCTTGCAGGTCATCAGGCAACACGCCACCATCAATTACTTTTAAAAATGGATATTCTTTCGCCAGCGCCATCACCATAAAGCGATTACTGTCATAAATCTGGTTTTCTTGTAATGGCTGACCCAATTGCTGAAGTTCATTGCCTGTTGAAAAAACCATGACTGTGACTTGCCGATAACACAACACATCGGCAAAACCTTGTGTCGCCATAATGCCAATATGGGTTGCTGAAATTGGTTGGTTCTGATCAATTAAAATTGCACCTTGGGCATATTCTTCAGCACGAAACCGAATATGCTGACGAGCTCTCACCTGTACTTTTGCAGTTATCCAATCCTCATCCACAAAAATATCTTCTTGTGGCAAAACCGCATCGGCACCTTTGGGAACGGCTGCCCCAGTAAATATTCTCACCGCTTGCCCGTCAGATAAGGTCTGGTGCTGAGTTGAATCACCTGCTGCAATATAGTCCACGACTTGCCACTGGGCACAGTCCACACCACAAATGGCATAACCATCCATCGCACTATTATCAAAACGTGGAGAGTCTTGCTGTGCCACAATGTCCTGCGCCAAAACTCGTCCCTGCGCCTGCATTAGGGCAACCGATTGCTGTTGCTCTACTGCCGTGAATGACTCAAGGAGCTGTTTTAACGCCTGATCATAGTGCATTAAACTCATGGATAGATTCCTTCTCGGCTATAGCGCTGCAATGTTGTTACATCATTAATATTTGTAAATGGTGAATCGTCATCAAACATGACTGCTTCGGCATGAATTTGTGCTAACCATTTTCGGATACTGTGTTTCAGTTCGGTTTGTAAATAATGCTGCAAATGCGACATTGCCTCACGTTTAAACTGGAAAATCACTGGGTAAATCTGCGATTTTGTTGCAGCATAAACCGCCAAATGGTTTTGCTGAATTCGTTGAGCTGAAAGTCGTTGAATTACATGTTGATCAATAAATGGCGAGTCACAAGGTACAACCTGAATCACATCAATTTCAGGTGGAAATTGCAACACACTACTATAAACCCCACCAAGCGGCCCACAGTTGACCCACGGCTTCACATCTGTCCAGACATCCAGTTTTTTTTGTTGATAAACAGCAATATCCTGATTGGCACTAATCGCCACGTATTGGCATTGTTCACGAAGTAGTCGTAATACAGGGTCAATCAGGTCAATGTTATTGCCCAACGGCATCAAACCTTTGTTTTGATAGCCCATACGTCGGCCTTCTCCGCCTGACAAGACCAAACCACCCAATGCCATATTTATACTGCCCATACTTGATATTGCTGTTGATCCGATTGCTTTGCTGCAACCCAGTGTGACTGACCACTTTTAAAATATTCTTTTTTCCAAAATGGTGCTGAAACTTTTAAATAATCCAAAATAAATTCATTGGCTGCATAAGCATCACGGCGGTGTTTACTTTGCGTCATCACCCAGACAATCGGTTCTCCTACCGCAATTTCCCCAACACGATGCGCAACCACCACAGCCGTTAATCGCCAGCGTTGTGCCGCCTGTTCTGCAATTTTTTTAATCTCTTGTTCTGTAACATCAGGATAATGTTCAATACACAAATGCGTAATTGGCTCGGCATAGTCATTTTCTCGGACATAACCTGTAAATGTCACCTCTGCACCACAGTCATGATGCAGCAATTGAACATAGTCACAGTATTCTTCAATCTGTAATCGTTCATTTTCTATTTTAATGAGAATATTCATCGCTATCCTCCAGTAACAGGAGGTAAAATTCCCACTTCAACACCATCTGGAATCATTGTGGCTTGATGACAAATTTTTTTATCAACCACCAGTTTAAAAATTTTGTCTGCGGCCAAAGCATCGTACCAGCGTTTATTACGAGCACGAAGGAGTTGAATCAAAGTTTCGGTTGTACCACCATTTTCCCAAGGTAATGTTTCAACACGTGTGCCCAATTCAGATGCCAACGGCCCAAAATATTGAATATAAATCATGCGTTCCCATTACCTAAAAACCAACCTGACTGTAGCTTAACCCTGCAAATATCGATCAGCAATAATCACTTTGACCGATATTAGCTCCCACTTTAGTGTAGTAATATCTCGTTAAAAGGAGGATTTTAATCATGGGAAACCCATTAACGCACTTTGACAATGCAGGTCAGGCACACATGGTTGATGTCAGTGACAAACCTGACACCAAACGTATTGCCATTGCCAAAGGAAAAATTTTTGTTTCTGCCGAAGCTTTGGCTTGTGTACAACAAGGCAATAGCAAAAAAGGTGATGTATTGGGCATTGCCCGTATTGCCGCCATTCAGGGAAGTAAACAAACTGCCCAGCTCATTCCGCTATGTCACCCACTGGCTTTAACACACGTGAGCGTTGAGTTTGAAATTGATGAATTACAATCCTGTATTCAAATTACAGTACAAACCGAAACATGCGGCAAAACAGGCGTCGAAATGGAAGCCCTCTGTGCTGTAAATGTCGGACTTCTCACCATTTATGACATGTTAAAAGCAGTCGATAAATCCATGAAAATAACAGATGTCGAGCTATTCCATAAACAAGGGGGTCGCTCAGGTGAATGGAATCGTCAGCACCCATGATGAAATTAATCAAAAAATATCTCAACAGCATTTCCAATAAGCTGAAATTCGCCATTGTGATTTGGCTGCTTGGTGCATTATTTTTTGTGGGTTTAACGCTCAATATTACATGGAAACTGGAAAATCGTGGCATTGCCATCAACGAGGCAGGTAGTTTAAGAAAACAAACCTATCTGATGACGACATTGCTTTTGTCACATCAGACTCAACCTCTAAAACAGCAAATTGCCTTATTTGAAAAAAAATTAAGTCATTTGCAACAATTAGAATCTCAAACCAGCCTTTTACAAAACAATGCACTGTCTTTACCCCAATTAAACCGTGTAAAAGAAGAGTTTCAGCGGTATCAACGCAAGATTTTGGCAGCACAGCATGACCTTAAACAACAGCCCAATTTATTGAACGACACTGCTGCGTTCATCCAGTCGATTGATCGTCTAGTCACCAATATTGAGCAACAAAATACCCTGAATATCAAGATTATGCGTTTAGCACAAACCCTGTTGATTTTCATGGTGTTTTTATCTGCTGTTATTTCATTATTTTTGTTAAATCATTTGATTATTCGACCACTTTCCACGCTCAATCAGGGCTTAAAAAAGATCACTCAAGGTGATTTAAACACACGGCTTCATATTCAAACCAACGATGAATTTCATCATGTTTCTGACGGTTTTAATCAAATGGCGGAAAGTTTACAAGATGCCTATCAACATCTTGAAGAAAAAGTAAAACAAAAAACGCTCGACCTTGAACAGCGTAATTTTGAGCTTTCAACCCTGTATGAAATGACTCATTTTCTGCATAAAAATCCTTATAATAAGCAGACCTTAAACTTATTTTTAGAAAAAATTATTGCCTTGTCGCAAGCAGGTGCAGGCAGTATTCGGCTACTCAATCAACAAGGCTCACAAATGTGGACCAGTCATAGTATTAATGTTCCAGATGAGATTTTAACTAATCCCGCCTGTGTTGAAACCTCTGCCTGTTTTTGTGGTAATACTCTGCAAAAATCGGATACCCGAATTTTTTTCCAAGAACATCATCAAGAATCGTTATGTAAAAAATTGGGTATGGATCACTTAATGGTTTATCACATCCGATTAAGAGAACAGACTTTGGGAATTTTGACGTTATATTTTAAAAATGAAAATTCTAAAGACGAACATAATCATGCACTGATTAAACTGCTGTGCAATCAACTTGCAGCGGCCATTGAAAATGAACGCTTAATTCTCAAAGAAAAACAATATGCCGTATTGGAAGAACGCAATATCATGGCTCAAGGGCTACATGACAGTATCGCCCAATCTCTTTCGTTTATGAATATGCAATTTCAAATGCTCAATCAGGCATGGAAAAAGAATGATCAGGATAAAATCGAACAGCATCTTGTTTTTTTAAATACAGGTTTACAACAATGTTATGAAGATATTCGTGAATTATTGAATAATTTCCGTTTAAAACTGGCACAAGAGTCATTTCATGATGTTTTAATCTCTGTGATTGACCGCTTTAAAGGGCAAACGCATTTACCTGTCACATTTCATTATCAATCGACAGGTGCAGACTTAACGCCACAGCAACAATTACAACTGATTTTTATTTTGCAAGAAGCCTTATCCAATATTCGCAAACATGCAAAAGCCAGTGAAATTACCATTCATTTTAGAAACAATCAAAACGAAACCTATTTATTCATTGAAGATAATGGCGTTGGTTTTGATACCTCAATGAGTAAGGAACATCAAGGTCATCATATTGGATTATCCATTATGCAAGAACGTATCCAGCAAATTGGGGGCACCTTGACGATTCATTCTGTTTTGAATCAAGGTACACGCATTGAAGCAACAATCTAATCCATCAAAGGCAAAAAATGGCAATTACCAATATATTACTGATTGATGATCATACCCTGTTCCGCACAGGTCTTCGTTTTCTGCTTGAACAAGAAGACCAGTTCAATGTCATTGGCGAAGCAGCAGATGGATTGGCAGGGATTAAACTTGCAGCGCAATTACAACCTGATGTGGTGCTGCTAGATTTGGACATGCCTGTTATGAATGGTTTGGAAGCATTGCCACAACTGCTCAATAGCAATCCGAATCTGGCGGTAATCATTTTAACGGTTTCAGAAGATGCCATTGATTTAACCGAGTGTATGCGTTTAGGCGCACGAGGTTATTTGCTTAAAAATATCGAAACTCATTTTTTAATTAACAGTATTCATAAAGCTGTTGAAGGCGATAGTATTTTGTCCCCTGAAATGACCAGTAAACTGATTTCTCAACTGCGGAGTCCGACACCTGTTGCAGAAGATTCACAGCTATCGACATTGACACAACGTGAAAAAGAAACACTGGCATGGCTTGCCAAAGGCGCAAGTAATAAAGTCATTGCAAAATCCATGAATGTTGCAGAATCGACCATTAAAGTACACGTGCAGAATATTTTAAGAAAACTGAATCTAAATAGTCGTGTTCAGGCAGCCGTTTTTGCGGTTGAGCATGAACTGGATCATCACTAAAACCATAATAATCAAATTATAATGCCCAAATAACATCTTAAAAAAGTAAACCAGCGAGCCGAAGCCACTGGTTTACATCCTATTTTATTTAGCTTTTTTTATCATTCAACCATCGATAAATCACAGGCAATAACACCAGCGTCAACAGGGTTGAAGATAAAATCCCTCCAATCACCACCGTTGCCAAAGGTCGTTGTACCTCTGCACCTGTACCTGTTGCAATCGCCATTGGGACAAATCCCAATGAAGCCACAAATGCGGTCATCAGCACTGGGCGTAAGCGTAAAATTGCACCTTGCCATGTTGCCGTATGCACATCATATTTCCCGCGAAGTTCTTTGATAAAGCTTAACATCACCAGACCATTCAACACCGCCACACCAGAGAGTGCAATAAAACCAATCCCTGCCGACATTGAAAGTGGAATTCCTCTAAGCCAAAGCGCAATTAGTCCACCACAAAGTGCAAATGGCACACCACTAAACACCAATAAACTGTCTTTAACATGATGAAAAACCGCCATTAACAATGCAAAAATAATCAGCAATGCCATCGGAACAACAATTTGCATCCGTGCTTTCGCTGAAGCCAGATTTTCAAATTGTCCACCGTACCCCAACCAGTAACCCGCAGGTAATTTTTGTTGTTTCAGGGTTTGTTGCATATCCTCAACAAAAGACCCCAAATCACGATCACGGACATTGGCCGTCACCACCACTCTACGCTTGCCATTTTCTCGACCGACCTGACTCAACCCCAAGACATTTTCAACCTTTGCCACGTCTTTTAGCTGAATTAATCCACCATTAGGTAGTTGGATTGGCAGTAATTCAAGTTGTTGCGGTGTACGCAAATCATCAGCAAGTCGAACCACAAAATCAAAACGGCGATCTCCTTGTAAAATTTGTCCTACGTTTTGTCCCCCAACACTACTTGCTACCAAGTCTTGAATGGCTCGGATCGATAATCCATATTGGGCAGCCAACGCATGGTCTATGGCAACATTGAGCACAGGCAACCCAGTTGTTTGCTCAACTTTTACTTCACTAGCACCTGAAATGGCTCTGACTTTTTGCGCAATTTTTTCAGCTTCCTGATTTAAAACCTGCATATCATCGCCAAAAATTTTGATTCCGACATCACTACGAATCCCTGAAATCAACTCATTAAAACGTAGTTCAATCGGTTGTGAAAACTCACTGTTATTGCCGGGTAATTTTTCGACAAATGCCAACATTCTTGTCCGAAGCTCATCCATCGTTTCTTTCGGATTAGGCCACTGCTCACGAGGTTTGATCAAAATCACCCCATCGGAAATATTCGGGGGCATCACATCGGTTGCTACTTCGGCTGTTCCTGTTCTGGCAAAAATGGCTTTAATTTCTGGAAAATGTGCCAACAACTGTTGTTCTGCTTTTTCCTGTATACGCAAGGATTCTTCAATGCCTGTACTTGGCGATCTCATTAATTGCACAGCAAAATCGCCTTCACTTAATGTCGGAGTGAACTCACTGCCAACTCGTGTTGCCAAAATCCCCGTCAAGATTAAAATTCCAATCGCGACACTCACCACAACCAAACGCATTGCATAAGCACGATCCAAAATTTGGGCGTATGTATTTTTTAAAGCCATCATCCAGCGGCTTTCTTTCTCTTTGACTTCTCCCGTAATCAATAAAGCGACTGCGGCAGGCACAAAAGTCACTGAAAGAATCATTGCGCCAATCAACGCCATGACCACTGTAATTGCCATCGGATGGAAAAGTTTTGCTTCAACACCAGTTAAAGCAAAAATTGGGAAATACACCACCATGATAATAGCTTGACCAAAAATCAAAGGACGGCGTGCCTGTTTTGCAGCCAAAAAAACTTCTGTAAAACGCTCGGTTTTGGTCAGCATGCGTCCTTTTTGATGTTGGGCCTCTGCCAAACGACGGATACAGTTTTCAACAATCACCACTGCACCATCGACAATAATGCCAAAGTCGAGTGCACCCAAACTCATCAAGTTGGCACTCATTTTTTGCTCGGCCATACCTGTCAATGTAAACAGCATCGACAAAGGAATCACACATGCAGTGATGAATGCAGCCCGAATATTGCCTAAAAAGATGAATAGAATCACCATCACCAAAATTGCACCTTCAACAAGGTTTTTCGCAACGGTTTTAATGGCTTTATCCACCAGTGATGTCCGATCATAAACCGTTTCAATCACCACGCCTTTCGGTAAACTGCTCTGAATTTCCTTTACTTTAACGTCAACAGCTTTAGCAACGGTGCGGCTATTTTCACCCATCATCATCATTGCAATGCCTAAAACAGCCTCTTGACCGTTATAGGTCGCACCACCTGTTCTCAGGTCATGTCCAATAGAAACCGTTGCAACGTCTGCAACACGGATAGGCACACCATTTTTATTGGCAATACTGATATTTTCGATATCTCTTACTGAACTTAAAACACCGGGAACACGAACGGTCAGTTGTTGTCCATTGTCTTCAATAAAACCTGCACCACGGTTTTCATTGTTGTCACGCAATGCCGTTTGCACATCACTCAGTGGAATTTGTAGCTGTTGTAGACGTTTTAAATCTGGAGAAACCACATAGGTTTTGTTATATCCACCAATACTATTAACCTCGGCAACGCCTGTCACACGCTGAATTTGGGGACGTACAATCCAGTCCTGAATTTCTCGTAAATCCATGGCGGTGTAGGCTGTCCCATCCGTTTTCTTGGCATTAGGTTCGACTTTCACCACCCATTGATAGATTTCACCTAACCCCGTAGAAATCGGTGACATTTGCGGTTCGATATTGTCGGGCAATTCACCTTTGGCTTCTTGTATGCGCTGATTAATTAACTGTCTGGCCCAGTAAACATCTGTACCATCCTTAAAAATAATCGTGACTTGCGATAGCCCATAACGTGAAATAGAACGTGTTTGCTCTAAATTTGGAATACCCGCCATCGCATTTTCAATGGGATAGGTAATTCTCTGCTCGACTTCAAGTGCAGTAAACCCATTGGCTTGACTGTTAATCTGGACTTGTACATTGGTAATGTCTGGCACGGCATCAATGGCAAGTTTTTGATAACTCAACACCCCTACCGCAATCCATGCCATGCTAAACAACATCACCCATAGGGCATTTTTAATTGCAAACTGAATGATCCGATCAAAAATACCCTGTGCTGGAGGCAGCTTCATAGGCTGATTAATGTCCATGTTCGGCCTCTCCCTTTTCCATTTCAGACTTTAAAAGGAAGCTCCCTTGCTGAACATAACGTTGGTTTGCCGTTAAGCCCGATTGAATCTCGACCCATGCACCATCGCCTGAATATGCACCAACCTTCACAGGTGTTGCTTTAAAATGAATTTTATCTTTTTCAGTTTCGGCAACAAAAACCACCTGCTTTCCTTCTACTTGTTGAATTGCAGATTTCGCAACCCGCAGCCCCACAGTTGGTTGGGGATTGGTCAACAATAGATTGACCATCAAATTTGGACGAAGTTGGTTGTTTGCATTCAAAATTTTCGCATTGGCTTTCAATCGCCCAGACTGAGTATCTGCCTCTGCCATTAAACTATGAACCTGTGCCTGAAAAATTTGTCCTGTCTGTAACGATTTGAACTCAATCTTCTGATTTAACTGAATCTGCGGAGCATCAGATGCGGGCAATACAAACTCAAGCCAAAGTTGATCCAACTGATTAATCGTAAACAGTTGGTCGGTTAACTGAACATTTTCCCCCACAACGACATCTTTATTACTCACAACACCAGAGATCGGGGCATAAATAGTATATCGCCCCTGACTATTTGTTCCTGCACCCAAAGCAGATAAACGGGAACGTGCAGCCTGTACTGCAATCTGCGCCTGACGATAGGCATTATATGCACGTTGATAATCTTGACGTGCCGAAATACCTTGCGTCAGTAGTTGACGTTCTCGTGCATAGTCTTGCTGTGCCAAAGTCAGATTTTCCTGCGCGATTTTCAGATTGGCTTGTTGATCAACCAAATCTGGAACAAATAACGTCGCTAAAGGCTGTCCTTTTTTCACCTGTTGTCCAAGTTCAACATTCACTTTTTCAACTTGCCCTGCAAAACTTGGCGAGACATGTGCCTGTTGATCTGTATTGACCACCACTTTTGCAGGATAGCTCATTTGCTGTGTAATCGGCCCCTGCTCTACTTTAGCCAGTTGAATCCCTTGTTCAATCAACTGCTTACTGGTAAATGCCAGCTCAGCTGCATGTTCCTGTTCGCCCTTCTCATCTGCACCGTGTTCATTTTCGGCATGCTCATCTTTAGATGCTGCCGTACCTGATGTTTTGCCCTTAAATAACAAGATTGATGCAATCAATGCTGTAATCACAGCGACGATACCCACCCAAACCCATTGGCGTTGTTGACCTTGATTTTTCATTCTGAAGCTCCTTTTACAACTGGCAACTGATCTGTTTCTTGCCAAAGGGTTTGATTGATTTGCCAAAGTGCATCTTTGGACTGTACTAAATTAGGGTCTACGCCCAATGCCAGACTTTCAGCTTCTATCGCCTTTTGCCATGCAGACTTTAATAGTTGTACCTTTTGCAGGCGTTGCTGTTGGAGCTGTAGCGTGGCTTGTTGCACATCGGTAATGGCATATTTCCCTGCCTGAAAACCAAGCAATGTCTTACGTTGTACCACTTCGGATAACGGTACTTGTTGATCCTTCACCAAATCAAATTGCTGTTTTAATCCACGCAATTCAGACAATGCTGTTTGAATCGCCTGTTGCTGGTGCTGACGATAAAATTGCTGTTTTTGATCTAAAAAAGCCTGTTTGGCTTGTAGTGCTCGTTGTGGATATTGCTGGCGATCAAATATTGTCAAAGGAATTTCAACCCCCACTCTAAAGCGATGATCTACACGGCTCTCACCCTGATCCTGACTACGTACCATTCCCACAGATACTGTTGGAGTAGGCTTTGCATGTGCCTTTAAATGCGTGATTTGCGCTTGCTGTTGTTTCTGCTGAAGTTGCAGCGATTTTTGATAGAGATTTTCTTTCTCATAACGACGAATGAGATCATCCGTCTGAAGTAAAGCCTTGTCTGACTCACTGTCTATTTGGAAACTAGCGCGATCTCCTCCCCATAAATTGGCCAGTTGTTGCTTTGCAATTGTAAGATTCAACTGTGCTTGCTGTGCCTGTCGCTGATTTTCAATATGTGCCATCAATTGTCGATCTAAATCGACCTGAGCAATACTCCCCGCCTGATAACGTAATCGGGTCGCATTTAAGTTTTCCTGACTGGTTTTTAGTTGGGCCTGTGCAACGTGTTGTTCCATTTGTAAAACCAGAACTTGAGCCCATTGCGCCTTCACTGCCAATTGCATCTGTGCCTGATATAATTGTTGGTTTAACGCAACCTGCTCATGCTGCAATTGCGCAAGTTGTCGTGCTGTTTTCCGCACGCCAAATACATCCACTTGTTGTGAAATCCCCATTTCTAACTCACGATCCTGTCCAGAACCAAATCCTGTCTGTTGAACCGTTAGATTAGGGTTAGAACGTAATTGACTTTGCTTGAGATTGGCATCAGCAATACGCATCTGGGTTTCCCAAATGCCTTGCTGTGCTTGATATTTCTCTACCTGCAATAAGATCTGCTGAAAATTCAGCGTCTGCAATACAGCATTTGAAGCTTGAGAACTGTTCTGACTGACCGCAAAACTCTGAGATGCTGCAAAAACTGACATGCAACCACTGATCATCAAAACGAAGGCGACACATGGTCTCAGCCCAGTGTAAGGCTGTTTTTGGGTAAAATACCCTTTTTGAAAAAGCATAAGAATTGCCCCGCAAATAAATAAAATATTTACGGTGGGCTTGTTTTAGGCTACCCCACCAATAGCGGGGTCAAAACAGGAGGCGGGGTGAGTTGATATAAATCAGGAGATTGATATAAATTCGACCAATAAAACCGAGCCAAAACCGTATGTCCAATATATTCGGGCAAAAGGGCTTTTTGACGGTCTACTTCTAATAAAACAGGTGCAAATGAGGGTAAATGATCACTATGATCTTGCCGATCTTCTTGAAGTGCATTTTTAATCTCGGAGGGTTGATTTTTACCCTGCGAGGTGTGTTGTTGCCAATGTTCGGCAGCAATCACATGATGTCCGAAATGTTCTTTAATCGGATGTTGCTTTGAGATGACTGTACTCAAAATCCGTTCATGGTTGCAAAAAGCAGCCGCCACGTTCCAAACACTTTGGAACATGAATAAACAAGCAAGAAGTGTTACAAAAACGCCTACCCGCTGCATATTACCTGCTATGAAATCTCAATTTGCCTAGACGATAATCTAATTAGGAAATTGTTTCAAGTTCGTTTCTTTTTATTTGATCTACAAACCACCGTCAAGGTATAAACACTTGGCGTGTTTTCATTTGTATTAAAAACTTTTTAAATGATTGAAATAAAAGAGTTAGCCCCAAGCCATAAATCAGATAATTGTAAAAATACTGAGTAATTCGCCAACAACTTGATTTAACACAGTTGCTTAAATAAGGCTCGATTCAAGTTACCTAAAACAGTTATTCAAACTCATCGAAATCTGTCGAATCACCAATGATGCCACCAACCGTTTATGTGAGGAGACCTATAAAAATACGTGTTTGTAAAAAGAGCTTTAGATGTGTATCAGAAGCAATAACAGTTAGAGTAAAACAATAAGTTGATTAAGTTCTCTTGATATTTCACAGATATTTTCGACATAAACACCTATAAACACAAAATTATTAAACAATACATTATATGACTTAACACTCCACACCAAAATAAGCTCTGGTGTGGACAATTAAAATACCGATTAAACTGGAGCATGTATCGTTTTATAATGACGGTAGCTAATCAATAACATAATAAAGCCAATCACAAAAAGGAATGCTGCAAATAAATATAAATTGAGAGGTGAAATACCAGCATCAAGAAAATAACCTGCTCCTAGAGGCGCCAAAATTGCACCAATACGTCCTAGGCTAATAGCAAAGCCAACACCTGTTGCACGAATTTCTGTTGGATAAGTCACTGTAGATAAAGCATATAAACCTGCTATACAGCCATTTGCCATCATCCCGACTAAAACACCGATCCAAAGTGCATAATGATAGACATGTGCAAAACTCACAAACAGTAAAATAGACAATGCCGTCACGACTAAGAATAAAGCTAAAATCCGATGAATTTTAAAATGGGCACTAATACTTCCCATTAAAATAGCCCCTAAAATACCTCCGATATTTAAAAAGACACCTAAGTTCACCCCTTGCTGCATGCTCATGCCAGCCATTGCCAAAATTTTAGGTGTCCAACTTAAGATGAAGTAAAACCCTGCCATAACCGTAAAAAATGCGACCCAAATACAAAGTGTCTGTACAGCAAGTTGTTCTGAAAATAATTTTTTAACTGAGGTTTTTTGGGTATTTGGCGCCATTGTTGGCATACTAGATAATTGATCTAAACTGACTTTACGGGCAATGACATTAATTTTATCTAAAGCATTTTTAGGCTGTTTGACCACCAGATATTCAAGTGATTCAGGTAAAACACATAAGCATACTAAAAATACGACTAAGGTTACGCCTCCACCAAATAGAAATACACTGCGCCATCCCTGTGAACCAATTAAATGATATGCAATCATTCCACCCATAACTGCGCCTACGGCATATCCCATAGACAATAAACTCACCGCTAAACTTTTCCATTTCTGAGATGCAAATTCATTGGCAACCACACTCGAGTTGGTTAAAATACCTCCAATACCAAGCCCCGTAAGCAATCGACACGTTGCCAGTTGGTAGGCATTGCTGGTTAAGGTACTCAAGAACATCCCAAGACCACAGATCGCAAGACATAATAAAATCAATTTACGGCGACCAATTTTATCGGCTTGAGGGGCGATTAAAAATGACCCCAAAGCCATGCCAATAAAACCAATACTTAATAATATTCCTAGCATTGATCCTGATAATTGCCAATCGGCTGAAACTGCTGTAGATGTAAATGCCATGACCATGACATCGTACCCATCCACAATATTCAATAAAATACATAGTGCCACGACAAACCATTGATAATGATTCATTGGTTTTTGGGCGAGTTGTGCTTTTAAATCCATATTTTTCATTCCTTGAACTTTTGTTGTTTTACACAATATGGGCAAACCATTGAGGTTCATCTAACCTCTAGCCAAATGGTTTTTGTGTGTGAAATTCCTAAAGATGCGACATCATCTACTTTGTGCCCCCATCCCACTCAGGTGCTCTTGTTCATCCTTGCCAAATTCGCTCAGGGATCATCACCCACCCATCAAATAATGCTCGTGCGGTGCGAACAAAACCGCAACCCGTCAGCTTTCCAGCATGATCTCGTTTTAAGACCACAGTAAAGCGACCTGAAGGATGTTCTATGTCTAATCGTTGTTCGAGTTTTTGCTCGGTAACGGCCAACTCATAGGCCACACTGCCGGGTAAAATACAAGCTGTAGCAACACTGGTTGCACCAAATACACCAATAGCATCATGACATTGATGTGGAATAAAACTGCGCGTATTCAGCGTTCCGCCTTTGACTGGTGGCGAAATTAAACACATTTTAGGCACTGTTTTTGTACGAACATCCCCCAGATTCATCATCGGGCCTGCTTGTAAACGAATCTGTTCTAAGCGTTGTTTGAGTACCTGATTTTGATCGAGTTCTTTTTTACTTTCTGCGCCACTACATCCCAAATCTTGTGCTGCAATCAACACCACTGGCATGCCATTATCTATACAGGTGACTGCTATGCCGTCTATTTGGTCTTTAACATGACCCGTTGGCAGCAGACTTCCACAGGTTGAACCCTCAATATTTGCAAAATCCAAAATAATTTCGGCAGCAGGCTGCACCACACCATCAATATAGGTCTCGCCGACATAATCCAAATGTGCGTTGGGCGTTTGTATGCTCACCTGTGCCAATTGATCGGTATTTTGCATATAGACTCGTACCGTGGTAATGCCTTTTTTCGCCTGAATCAAACCTCGCTCAATCGCAAATGGCGCAACGGCTGCCAAAATATTGCCGCAATTTTGTCCATAATTGACTTGCGCATTTTCAACACTCACCTGAGCAAATAAATAGTCGACGTCGGCATCGGCACGCTTAGAAGTTTGTACAATCGCCACTTTACTGGTTAAAGAGTTACCTCCTCCTATGCCATCGATTTGTCGAACATCTGGCGAACCCATTACAGCAAGTAAAACTTGATCTCGATGTTCAGGCTGTACAGGTAAATCTTCTGCCAAAAAAAATGCACCTTTGGAGGTTCCTCCTCGCATCAACATACAGCGAATTCGGGTTTGCATCTTAACCCTCCAGATCTTCCAAGCGATCGACATAACGTAAGCCTTTTTCAGCCAATCGCGGTCGCATCTCATAAATGTCTAAGCCCAATTCTCCCGCAGCCATACGCTGTCTTTTAGACTCTTCAAGTTGCATTCGTTGCTGGCTTTTTTGTTCAATCTCGATTGCTTGTTCACGCGGCACAATCACCACGCCATCATCATCCGCAACCACAACATCTCCGGGGTATACCAATTGGTCAGCACAGACAATCGGTACATTGACTGAACCCAAAGTCTCTTTTACCGTACCTTGAGAAAAAATAGCGCGTGACCATACATAAAAGCCCATTTCGCGTAATACTTGGCTGTCACGAATACCAATATCTCCCACCAAACCAATGACACCTCTGGCTTTCATTGAGGTGGCAAGCAAATCGCCAAAAAATCCGTCATAGCAAGGTGAACTTGGTGAAACCACGAGAATATCGCCGGGCTGACACTGCTCAACAGCGACATGAAACATCCAGTTATCTCCCGGAGCAACCCATAAAGTCACGGCCGAACCTGCAATACATACGTTCTGCTGAATTGGACGGATTCTAGGTGCGAGTAACCCTTTTCGTCCTTGGGCTTCATGGACAGTTGCAACGCCATACTTCGCCATCTGATGAATTACGCTCTGAGGTGCACGATCAATATGTCGAACCACAACCCCTTTTTTACCAATTAAACTCATTCCAAAGTCTCCGTCACGCGTGGGAAGATGCTTTGGTATCCTTCAGCATAAATAATGTTTTTCGCACTGGTAATTCCAATATTACGCTTGGCTTGTACACCACGTTGTAGTGCAACGCGCGTGTAGTATTCCCACAAATGCTCTTGGCCTTGCATACACTGAATGGCTTGATATTTTTTGTCCCAAACACGGGTAATGTCGAGCAACACATCAGGTTTCCAGTTACATTGCTCTGGTTGATGTGGTTCAAAGCAATAAAATGGCGGTGCGCCTACAATTTTCTCCCCCGGATGATGACCTTCGGCTTGCGCAATAATTCGTGCTTCTTGGGCAAGATGGGTCGCGCGTGGATGATCATAATTATATGGATCATGTAACGAATGGCTTAATACGAAACTCGGTTGTAACCGACGATAAATATCTGCCAGCTTAAATAACACCTCTTTGTCAGCAACCAATGGATAATCGCCGAGATCCAAAAACTCAATACTTGCCCCCAATACATCCGCAGCAGCTTGAGCTTCTTGCTGACGAACAGCTTTGACTTTAGCCTCTGTCATGTTGGGCTGACGCCACAATTTTGCCGACTCACCACGCTCACCAAAAGATAAGCAGACAATGTGCATTTGCGTGTCCTGTTCTTGATGTAAAGCGATTGCACCACCTGCACGCCAAACAAAATCTGCCGAATGTGCACTAATGACCAAACCTGTTTTTTGAGCCGCCATACCTCTTCCTTAAAGTTTTAATTTAACGGCATAGTGGCATGCTGACTAAGGGCTTGAACAATTCAAATGACTTTTGAGGATATGAGTTTTATTTATAGCCTGATACAATTACACCCGTAATCGTTTAGATTTGAGCGAAAAATGACTGTGAATATTATGCAACTTCGGTTTTTTATTGAAGTGGCTAAGCATCAAACTATTTCTAAAGCAGCCGATCAGCTTTTTCGTACCCAATCTGCGGTGACGCGTGGCATTTTACAACTTGAACAACAATTGAATGTCACCTTATTCGAACGACACCATCAAGGAGTTTTGCTCAGCGATGCAGGTCGGTTTATTTTACCTCGGGTTCAAAATGGTCTCGCTCATCTGCAAAATATCACACTTCATCTTAAGCATCATGGGGAGTCATCGCTCTACTCGACAGGCCAATCTGAGCCATTTTTCTTATACAACTATCAACGACTACAAATTTTCTTTACGTTGTGTCTCACCAAAAATATGAAAAGCACGGCACAACTTTTAGGTTTAACTCAACCTGCAATTAGTGCTGCAATTAAGCTTTTAGAACAATCCTTTGGTGTAGAACTGTTTGAACGTACTGTACAGGGGCTGAAACCTAGTCTGAGTTGCCAACTCATCCAAAAACAAGTACAACTTTGTCTAAATGAACTCAAGCCTTTATATGATGAGTTACTGACCTTTCATGGACAGTTACAAGGAACCGTTCACATTGGCGCACTCCCACTCATCCGTGCCGAAGTGCTTCCTCATGTCATGGGACAAATGACCACTGAACATCCTGCTATTCGTTTTGTAACTTATGAAAGTGCCTATGAAATTTTAAGTGCACAACTCCGTGTGGGCGATATTGATTTTATTATCGGTGCGATCCGACCCGATCAAGGCAGCGCTGATTTTAGCCAACATCTTTTATTTTCAGAAGATATGGTCATTGTGATGGGACGCCAACATCCTTTGCTAAATCAAGCCATTGAACAAATTCGTTTAAATGATTTATTGAACTATGCATGGATCCTTCCCCGTGCCTATAGCCCTGCTCGGGAATTAATTCAAAAAAGCTTTGCACAACTTGGACTCAAAGCCCCCAACCCGACCATCGAAACTGGCGACCAAACGCTCATTCGTGGGCTCCTTCAATCCTCATCTTTATTGGCCATTGTGTCGTATTCGCAAATGCGTCAAGAAGTTGATGAAGGACAATTGGTACAACTGCCGATCACATTACCTAATACCCACCGTCAAATTGGTATAAGTTACCGAAAACATGCCATTTTAAGCCATGCAGCACAATTGTTTTTAGATTCGTTGTTAAACTCTTCTAGAACGTCTTAATTCATCACTATAAATAAAAATCATACCCGATTTAATGAATATAATTAGTCACTATGCCCAAAAAGCCCAATACTGCATGTTAGTCAAAAGAAAATAGGGATATCAACGTGGCGAAAATTATTGGTGGAATCGGAAGTTCTCATGTTCCGACCATTGGTCTAGCATACGATAAAGGCAAGCAAAATGACCCTGCATGGAAGCCTTTATTTGATGGGTATAAACCCATTGCTCAGTGGCTCAAAGATAAGGAAATTGATGCATTAGTATTTTTTTATAATGACCACTGTTCTACGTTCTTTTTCGATTTTTATCCAACATTTGCTTTAGGGCTTGGCGAGTCATTTCCCATTGCAGATGAAGGCGCAGGAGTACGTGATTTACCTAATATTCGAGGTGATATCCAACTCCAAGCACATATTGCAGAGAGCCTCGTCAATGACGAGTTTGATTTAACAATCTTCCAAAATAAACCGCTTGATCATGGTTGCGCGGCACCCTTGCCTTTGCTTTGGTCACCCGTTCCTGATTGGCCGGGTACGGTTGTGCCCGTTGCAATTAATGTTTTGCAATATCCATTACCTACAGGTTTACGTTGTTATAAGCTGGGCCAAGCCATAAAAAAAGCCATCGAAAGTTATCCTAAAGACCTGCGTGTGGCTGTGGTTGGCACAGGTGGCTTGTCTCACCAGATCCACGGTGAACGTGCAGGCTTTAACAACACAGCATGGGATCACGAATTTTTACAGCTTTTGCAGCATCAGCCTGAAGCTCTCACCAAGCTTACCCATAAAGATTATATCGATCGTGGCGGTGCAGAAAGTGTTGAGCAAATCATGTGGCTTGCGATGCGCGGTGCTTTAGGTGAACACATCGAACAAAAACACCTCAATTATTATTTGGCCACCACCACAGCAATGACAGCCGTGCTTTATGAAGTGGTTGAAGCCTAATCAAAGGAATGATGAATGAATCCACAATTACAAGGCATCGAAAATATTGCAGGCACTTATGTGTTTGATCTCATCACCAGTAATCAGCGTTTAAAAATTAATACCTTTTTTTGGTATATGACCAAGAAAGAATGGCGAGAGCGTTTTGTCGCCAATCCCGATCAAGTGATGACTGAAGCGGGTTTAACCCAACATGAAAAACAGCTCATTTTAAATGAAGATTGGTTAGGCTTAGTTCAACATGGCGTGAATTTTTTTGTTCTCGAAAAATACGCGCGGGTAGTGAAAAAAAGCAACATGGAAGTGTATGCCATTATGCGTGGTGAATCGCTAGACGACTTTTTAAAAACACGCCAAGTGCCCGATTTAAAATAAGGTAATATAGATGAAACCTAAATTAATATTTTTGTCAGGCCTATTATGTGATGCTACCGTTTGGCAACCACAGCTTGATTTTTTTGCAAAAACGCACGATGTACAAGCCATTGATTTTAAAAACCTAGACCATTTTGAAAAGATGGCACATCAAGTAATTGAGCAGATGCATACGCCCTGCATTATGGTCGGTCATTCGATGGGAGCACGAGTTGCATTAGAGGTCTATCGACGAGTTCCACAGCTCATCACACATTTGGCGCTGTTAGATTTTGGGATTCATGCCACCAAAGAAGGTGAAGCTGAAAAACGCGAACGCTTAATTCAAGCGACACGTGAGCATAGTATGGCATACCTGATTCCAAACTGGTTAGAACCCATGGTATATGCGCCCAATATTGCAATACCCGAAATTTTTGATCCGATGAAAACGATGGTTTTAAGTCAGGATGTCATGAGTTTTGAAGCACAAATTCAGGCTTTATTGCAACGCCCAGAAGTACAGAGCTTGTTTAGCCAAATCAACATTCCATTGTATTTAGGCGTTGGTCGTCAAGATCAATGGAGTACGCTGGCACAACATCAAGCAATGCTTGAACTCAATCCGAAAGCGACTCTTGCCATTTATGAAAATAGCGGTCATATGTCACCACTTGAAGCCGCAACACAAGTCAATTTAAGTTTAAATGAATGGTTAAAGGCACATTAATATGAACTCACCCGACCTACAGACTCAAAAACAAATTGAGCATCAAATTCGTTATTTTGCGTATTTAAATGATCAAAAACAGTATTCAAACCTAGTTCAGTTGTTTACCGACGATGCAAGTTATGCCCGCCCTAGCCAACCCGATCAAATCATCACAGGGAAAACAGATATTCTGGATTCTTTTATCAATCGTCCACAAAAACCAACGCAGCATGTAGTTGGCAATATTTTACTGGATCAACAGTCTGAGGATTTAGTCATTGCACACAGTCAAATTGTGCTCTATAGCGGTAATGAGCAACAACAATGCTCCATGATGGTAATTGGTGGTTTTCACGACAAACTGGTGCGCCAAAATGATCAATGGTTGTTTTTGGAACGTCGCGGTTTTGTGACTTTCAATCACAAGTTTTAATCTTTTATGATGGAATCTCTGCACTAAAAAACACGTAGTAAATAATGCAAAAAGTAAACCTCGATCAATTTTAAATTAATCGAGGTTTTTTATTAATACGCAAACTTAAAAGGTGCTGCTCCAATAGATACAGCAGCACCTTTAGTGATTAAAATTTACGGGCATATTCGACGTATAATCGTGTTTCATCCTGAGAGCGGAACGTCATGTTACTCGGGAAATTATTGCGATAACGTGCAAAACGCGTTCTAACCCCCAACCCTTTTAATTTTCCTTCAGGAATACGGTAAGATAAATCCAATTCGGTTGATTTTTCTTCAAAACCCTTGCCATATTGATTAAGATTGACATGCTCCCCTTTACCGTATCGAACCATCGCTTTAAATCCATTGAGTGAGTAATCACCTAACATCACATCTTTAAAGTCATAGTCATAACGAATGGCATAGACACGTTCACCATGATTTGAAAAATCTGAACTCATAAAGTCAAGTACCACAGGACTTTCGGTACCCGACAAGAAAATTAACCCTGTATCACCAAATGACTGCATATAACCGATAGACAACGTCTGGTTATTCTTATTTAAACCCACCAAAGCACTAAGATGTCGGTTATCAATTTCCCCGATCTTCTTCGCTCCAGTATCGTAACTATTAAAGAAACGCACATCACTGAGCAAATTAAGATTTTTATTTAACGGCTGTTTGCCAGTAAAGCCCAAAAATTGTTGTTGATAAATACCATTTAGCTCAGCGTGATAAGCACGAATATTATAGGCAGAGTTTAATTGATAACTACCACCAACAGTATAGAAATCATCTGCTGTCGCTGCGGTTTTAAAACGATGATTGACATTGTCAGTACCAACAGCAGTATAGTGAATTGAGTCACGCTGGCGAACTTTATCTACATAAAAGCCTTCAAGTTCCAAACCATCAATCTCATTCGATTTCAGATGAACACCGCGATAAGCTTGCATAAATAACCGCGCAGGTGAAGCAAATATTGTCGGAAGCTGAGGGACAAGCTCACCAACTTTCAATTCGGTTTTGCTGTATTTCATTTTTCCTGTCAGACCCACTTTGCCGTAATTGCTTGCTCGGGAATTATTATCTTTAACTGGCAATAAACCACTTCTGGCATAGTTGCTTGCATCTGCCCCTAACAGGTTAAACCCTTCCATTGCAACGACATTTAAACCAAAACCGACAGGCCCTTCGGTATAGCCCGAATCAGCTTTAAAAATAATCCCTTGTGCCCAATCTCGCTGGGCAGGAAACACCTCTCCTGGATTTTGATAATTACGATCAAAATAAAAATTACGCAATGCAATTTCATATTTAGCATCATCGACAAAATCTGCAAATGCCAGTTGAGGTGCAACCGTTGCTAAACTTACGCCAATACATAACGAAGTTGTTCTTAACATACACTATTCCTTTAGCTTTTTATGGTGTTATTAGAAAGTCCTAAAACTTCAAATAGGACTTCTTTTGATCATGATTAAGCGTGTCCAACTGCTTCTTTAGGTAAGGACTGACGGCGATAAAACGCATTGCCTAGCATAAGGATTACAAATATTGCAACGATAAACACAACACCGTAATAGGCATATAAAGTGGCTGGCGCTACGCCTTGATCGAGAAAAATACCCGCAACAGTTGGTGATAAAATTGCCCCAATACGACCAAAGCCAATCGCATAACCAACACCACGACTACGAATTTCAGCATCATAAATGGTTGGGGAAATCGAATATAAACCTGCTACACAACCATTGATCAGCGTTCCCAATAACAAACCGACCATGAGTGCAACACTCACCTGAGAAGACACAGCTACAAATAAAAAGACACACACTGCGGTTAAGCCTAAAAACAAGCTCAACGCATGGAAAATTTTCATCCGTGAAGCGAGTAGCCCAATAATAGCGGCACCAAAAATCCCGCCAATACTAATCAAGATTCCGGTACTTACCCCTTGTTGTGGTGACATTCCCATTGAAATTAAAATTTTAGGTGTCCAACTCATGACAAAATAGAAGCCGAACATCACTAAAAAAAAGGCTGCCCATAAGCATATGGTTTGAAAACCCTGCTGTCCCTGAAATAATCTGGCAATATCTCCGCCTTTATTTTGTTGTTTTTTCTCGTACTGCGATAAAGTAGACAAAGTTTCTAAACCCATACGCTGCATCACAGCATTGACTTTCTCCAGTGCCTGCTTAGGTCTTTTCGCAAATAAATAATCTAATGATTCAGGCAATAACCATAGGCTCATCAGCAACATAGCAATCGTAGTAAAGCCACCAGCCATAAAAATTGAACGCCAGCCCAGATGTTGAATTAACGCCAACGATAAAATGCCACCTAGCGTAGCGCCAATACCATAACCTGTTGACATCAGACTGACAGCAAGACTTCTCCAGCGACTATTAGCATATTCACTAGCAAGCACATTACTACTGGCTAAAATTCCACCTACCCCAATACCTGTTACAAAGCGCAAAGCAGCCAGCATGGTGTGACTCTGTACAAAAGCACAGGCAAGCATACTAAGCCCAGCAATGACCAAACAAATGAGTATTAATAATCGACGACCGATTTTATCGGCGAGTGGTGCAAGAAAAATTGAACCTGCTGCCATGCCAAATAACCCAGCACTGAGCAATAGACCAATTTGCGCGCCTGAAAGTGACCATTCAGCAGATACCGAAGGTGCGGTAAAGGCCATGACCATCACGTCAAAGCCATCAATAATATTGAGACAAACACAAACCACTATCACAAACCATTGATAGCGACTCATTTTATGTTGATTAATCTCATCGAGCACATCTCTTTCCATTTGTGTATCTCCCAATTTGGACAGGATATACACACGACATGTCATAGCGAGATGTTGGGTGATTATGCATATCCGTATCCATAATTGCCTACAAGGAATAATTCGATTACAAAAAATAGGCTCAAACCCTTGGCCTACTTTTTGGAGCGTCCTGCTCTTTTTCTATACTGATTAATTGGATCCAAAAAATCAATCTATTTTTAATCAAATTTTAAGGACTATTAAAAATAAATTATTTTTATAATAAAATTAATAAGATAATCAAAACAAAACTTAATTACCAAGTTTAAAATTCACATCATATTGATAAATAAAAATAACATGGATCCAATAAAAAATAGGAAGCTTCCAATCATCGATTCCTATCCCCCATTATTACACCATGATCCAAAATTAAAGTTTGGAACAACCAATTTTTATGGATCCAATTTAACGCAATTTTTTAAAATATACTCCACACATTTCAAAACTCATCATAACCACCTGAATTTATATAAAATAATTACAAATAAAGATGATTAAAACATCATAAGCTTGATTATAAATGATCATTTTTACAATAAATACCACCATAAACAGATTGACTATTTTACCAACAACGCATAAATTGGATCCAATAAGTGATAAGGAGTCGTCACACATGTTTATAAAAAACGCTTGGTATGTTGCCTGCCGCCCAGAGGAAATTCAGGATAAACCCCTAGGTCGTACAATCTGCGGTGAAAAAATTGTTTTCTATCGTGGCAAAGAAAATAAAGTTGCTGCTGTTGAAGATTTTTGCCCGCATCGTGGCGCCCCTCTTTCATTAGGCTATGTTGAAGATGGTAATTTAGTTTGCGGTTATCATGGGTTAGTGATGGGCTGTGAAGGTAAAGCCATCTCTATGCCTGCACAACGTGTAAACGGTTTCCCATGTAACAAATCCTATGCTGTCATCGAAAAATTTGGGTTTATCTGGGTTTGGCCTGGAGAAAAAGCCTTAGCCAATGAAAATGATTTACCTGTGTTGGAATGGGCAAATAATCCAGAATGGAGTTATGGCGGTGGTTTGTTTCACATCCATTGTGACTACCGTCTGATGATTGATAACCTTATGGATTTGACCCACGAAACTTATGTGCATTCGAGTAGTATTGGTCAAAAAGAAATTGATGAGTCCCTACCTGTCACCAAAACCGAGGGAGATCGTGTCATTACCGAACGCTATATGGAAAATGTCATTGCACCACCTTTTTGGAAAATGGCCTTGCGTGGCAATCATTTAGCAGATGATGTACCTACTGACCGTTGGCAGCGTTGCCATTTTTTTGCCCCAAGTAATGTTCATATTGAAGTTGGTGTAGCCCACGCAGGACATGGGGGCTATCACGCTCCAAAAGATAAAAAAGTATCTTCTATCGTGGTTGATTTCATTACACCTGAAACTGAAACCTCACACTGGTATTTTTGGGGGATGGCTCGTAATTTTCAGCCAGACAATAACGAACTAACCGATCAGATTCGTGAAGGTCAAGGTAAGATTTTTACCGAAGATTTAGAAATGCTTGAAAAACAGCAGCAAAATATTTTGAACAACCCACAGCGCAAATTACTTATGTTGAATATTGATGCAGGTGGTGTGCAGTCTCGAAAAGTGATTGAACGCTTGCTTGCCAAAGAACATACACCTACTCCGCAAACTCAAGATCGAAAATTCCCCAATATTCGCGTGATTTAAGGAGCAAGCACATGGATGTGATTATCAATAAAATTCACCAACTCACCCCAAGTATTCGTGCCTTTGAATTGATTTCAGCGAATGGTTCAGCACTACCAACATTCGTGGCAGGCGCACATATTGATGTGCATCTTAAAAATGGGCTCATCCGCCAGTATTCGCTATCCAATTGTTGTACTGAAACGCATCGTTATGTGATTGGTGTGTTGCATGATGAAAACTCAAGAGGTGGCTCACGCTGTATTCATACTGAATATAAAGAAGGTGATCGGCTTGAAATTGGTGAACCTCGAAATTTATTTGAGATTCATCCTACGACACAACGGGCTGTATTATTTGCGGGTGGTATTGGTATTACCCCGATCCTGTCTATGGCTTACCGCCTAAAACAGCAGCACATTCCTTTTGAATTGCATTATTTTGTTAGAACCCATGAAATGATTGCCTTTTATGGAAATTTGACCGAGCACTTTGCTGAACAAATCCATTTTCATATACAGGATCAGACTGAAACGATCTGTGATATGGCAACCGTACTGAAAGAAGTCGCAAACGATAGACACCTTTATGTATGTGGCCCGACAGGATTTATGCAATTTGTGATGAACTCTGCCGAACAAGCTGGTTGGTCAGAGCAACAATTACATCAAGAACATTTTGTTGCTCAACAGACGGATCATAGTGAAAACGAGACATTTACTATTGAAGTGCTCGGTTCAAATCGAAAAATTGAAGTTCAGCCTCATCAGACTGCCACTCAAGCTTTGCTAGAAAATGGCTTTGATGTTCCTGTCTCCTGTGAACAGGGTATTTGTGGAACATGTATTACGCGTGTTGTAGAAGGGATACCTGATCATCGAGATATGTTCATGACAGATGAAGAACATGCTCTAAATAATCAATTTACCCCCTGTTGCTCTAGGGCCAAGTCTAAGACTCTCGTGATTGATTTGGCTTAAATATTCTAGTTTTTTTCCTATACATCAAAATCCGATGCATAGGAGTTTTTTCTACAAAAAGCCTCTATACGCAATGATTCTAGACAATAACTCATACAGTCTTGTCTAGAATCATGCATATATAGAGGCCTTTATTTAAGTAATTACTTAGCCTAAAACTTGCCCCGGAACCCAACTGGTTCCAGCAAGTGGCACTCGAGCCATCGCAGCCGCCTCAACCGTTAAAGCGACTAAGTCTTCCGGGTCAAGGTTATGCAAATGTGATTTACCACAAGCACGCGCCATAGTTTGTGCTTCGAGCACTAATACACGTAAATAGTTTGCTAAGTGGCGACCACCTTCAACTGGGTCAAGATTTTTTGACAACTCTGGATCTTGCGTGGTAATCCCCGCTGGATCTCGACCATTTTGCCAGTCATCGTAATAACCTGCTGCTGAACCGATTTTTTTCAGTTCATCATTTAAGCGTGGATGGTTATCTCCCAATGCAATAAGCGCTGCTGTACCAATCGCCACTGCATCTGCACCCAAAGCCATTGCTTTAGCAACATCTGCACCGGTACGAATCCCCCCAGAAACAATCAACTGCACTTTACGGTGCATACCCATTTCTTGAAGTGCCTGAATAGCTTGAGGAATAGCGGGTAAAATTGGGATACCCACGTGTTCAATAAACACTTCTTGCGTTGCTGCCGTTCCGCCTTGCATACCATCTAGAACGATCACGTCTGCACCTGCTTTTACCGCCAGTTTGACATCGTAATATGGACGACTTGCACCAATTTTTACATAAATTGGTTTTTCCCAATCGGTGATTTCACGGATTTCTGCAATCTTGATGGCTAAGTCATCTGGACCTGTCCAGTCTGGATGACGACATGCAGAGCGTTGATCGACACCGACAGGTAATGTACGCATGCCCGCAACACGTTCAGTCACTTTCATCCCAAGTAACATACCACCACCACCTGGTTTTGCGCCTTGTCCAAGAACAATTTCAATCGCATCCGCCTTACGTAAATCGTCTGGGTTCATGCCATAGCGTGATGGTAAATATTGATATACCAAAGTTTGTGAATGCCCACGTTCTTCTGGGGTCATACCGCCATCACCTGTCGTGGTTGATGTACCGACAATCGATGCCCCACGACCTAAAGATTCTTTAGCATTGGCAGACAATGCACCAAAACTCATCCCCGCAATAGTCACAGGAATTTTCAGATGGATTGGTTTTTTGGCAAAACGTGTACCAAGTACCACATCGGTTCCACATTTTTCACGATAACCTTCTAGCGGATAACGTGACATACTTGCACCGAGCAGAAGCAAATCATCAAAATGTGGTAGATGACGTTTGGTTCCGCCACCACGAATGTCATAAATCCCTGTTGCCGCAGCACGTTGAATTTCTTGAATCGTTAAACGGTCAAACGTAGCGGATTCACGTAAAACTGGTTCAAATTGTGTAGTTGATTGAGTCATATTTTATTCTCCGATACGTTTTAGTAAGCTGATGCGTTGTCAACTTTGAAGTTATAAAGCTGACGTGCTGAACCATAGCGTTTGAATGTGGTTGGGTCTTCATCGAAGCCTGCTTTTTCTAAGAGTTCTGCAAGCTCTGCAACATGTTCAGGACGCATTTCTTTTTCAATACAGTCTGAACCTAAAGACTTCACCGCGCCTTTGACATAAATGCGGGTTTCATAAAGTGAGTCGCCCAAGGCATCGCCTGCATCACCACAAACCACCAAACGACCCGCTTGCCCCATAAAACAGCTCATGTGCCCAATGCTGCCACCGACAACAATATCCACACCTTTCATGGAAATACCGCAACGTGCGCCTGCATCACCTTCAATCACCAACAAACCACCGTGTGCAGTTGCCCCTGCGGCTTGTGAAGCATTGCCTTTAATGTGGACTGAACCCGACATCATATTTTCTGCAACGCCCACGCCAACATTACCATTCACCACAATGTCTGCTTCTTGGTTCATACCTGCACAATAATACCCAGCATGACCATCAATAGTGACATTAATCGGTGCTTTAATACCAACAGCAATATTGTGTTGCCCACCCGGATTTTTCACCGTCCAGTCTTGTATTTCTGCAGCCATGTCAGGGTTATGTAATGCCTGATTTAACTCACGGATGCTGTCTCGGCTTAAGTCATACGTGTCTTTGCTAATGTGTTCAACTTTTGCTAATACTGTATTCATTTGATTTTTCCTTATTTTGCAAATACTTTTAGGCGCTACGTTCCCAGACATATAACGTCGCAGGCTCAGGTTCCCAGACTTTGGCTTTATCAATATTTGGTAATGACGCCAATGCCTGATATTCAGAAGCCATTGCGACATAGTCATCTGTTTCAGCCAACACGGCTGGTTTGCAGGCAATTGGGTCACGAATTACCGCAAAACCATCACGAGTACCAATTGCAAAAGTGAAGAATCCATCTAAGTCATCGAGTGCATGATTCAAGGCTTGCTCTAAATTATCGCCTTGTTGTAAACGCCAAGTTAGATAGCCTGCCGCCACTTCAGTATCGTTATCTGTTTCAAAAGTAATGCCTTCACGTTTCAATTCTTGGCGTAAACGAGCATGGTTGGATAAAGAACCGTTGTGAACTAAACACAAATCTGCACCCGTTGAAAATGGATGGCTACCTTCCATCGTCACAGCGCTTTCTGTGGCCATGCGGGTATGCCCAATAATGTGACTGCCTTTCATATTGGCAAGCCCGAAACGCTCTGAAATTTCAACAGGTAAACCCATGCCTTTTAAAATTTCGATGCTTTGCCCCACGCTCATAATTTTGAGTTGTGGTGCAAGTTCAGCAATGGCAGCACGTACCTTGGTTTCATCCGATTCTACTTTTAAGACCGCAGCAGTTGCATTTTGAAACCAGTCAAAGCCTGCGCCTAATTTTGCTTGTAATTTTTCTGCAAAAGCCTGCCAGTTAAATTCTTCTTCGGGGCTTTGCAATGTCAATTTGACCCAACCGTCTTGCACTTCATCACCATAAATGGCAAAGCCTGCGCTATCAGGGCCGCGACCTGTCATAGACTCCAACATAGGTTCAAATAATTTACCGAGTTGCGACTCAAGCGCAGGATTTTTTAAATATAAGCCAACGATTCCACACATGTGATTTCTCCAATCATTTCATCTTGATTTATTGGGTTATACAGGTCCTTAGAAGAACTCGGTATAACGTTGAATTTCCCAGTCAGACACATGACGGCAGTATTCCACCCATTCCATGCTTTTTTGTTCGATGAATTCATCGACAATTTCTGCGCCTAATGTTTCTTTAAACAATGGATCGGCTTTTAATGCCTCCACCGCTTCTTTTAAAGATTGCGGCAAAGTGGCAATACCACGAGCAGCGATTTCTTCTAATTCCAAGGTATATAAATTTTCATTACACGCAGGTGGTGGTGTCAGTTCACGCTCAATGCCATCTAGACCTGCTGCAATAATCGCTGCCGATACCAAATATGGGTTACAGCCAGCATCTGGTAGACGTAGTTCAATACGACCATAAGGAATACGTACCATTGCTGAACGGTTGTTTGAACCATAAGCAAGGAAAGCGGGTGCCCAAGTCGCGCCCGACAGAGAACGACCAACCACTAGCCGTTTATAAGAGTTAACCGTTGGCGCACAAAATGCACATAACGCAGGCCCATGCGCCAATAGTCCAGCAATAAAGTGATACGCCATTTTTGATAAGCCCATGCCGCTTGGGTCACTTGGGTCATGGAACAAATTGCTGGATTCATCACTGCCAATAGAGAGATGAAAATGCATACCGTTACCAGCACGTTTCGGATCTGGTTTTGGCATAAATGAGCAGATAATGCCGAGATCATTGGCAATTTCACCTGCCGCCATACGGAAGAAAGTGAACATATCTGCCGAATTCATGGCATCACTGTAGGTATAGTTAATTTCAAACTGACCGTTGGCATCTTCATGGTCGATTTGATAAATATCAAAACCAACTGGAATTAAAGCTTCAGTCAAACGCTCTAAAAACTCACGAGAACGAGACAAACCTTTATAGTCATAACAAGGCTTAGCCAGATTGTCCGAATCATCGACCGCTTTGAGTTTGCCATCTTCACCACGACGGAACAGACTGAACTCGGGTTCCAGACCTGTATTTAAAGTCCAGCCCTTTGCACTCAAACGTTCCACTTGCTTACGCAGAACATAACGCGTGTCATACGGATGTGGCTGACCATTCACATAGCCCTCACACACCACACGACCATAGCCCGGTTGCCACGGCACAGGGGTTAAGGTAGATAGATTCCCTTTCACCATAAAATCGGGACCATGAGGTTGCATGCCCATCCCTGAAATGGCAAAACCTGCAAAACCAACCCCATCTTTTTCAATCGCTTTCAACCCAGAAATGGGCACCGATTTGGTTTTTGCTGCCCCATGAATATCAACAAACTGAGCCAACACATATTTCAAATGAAATTGATCAATAATCTTCTGTACCTCGGGACGGTACATTCCACGATTAATGATATTGTCATGATCAACCACTTCTTTAACAGCCTGCTGCAACATTTGACATACTCCTGATATGACAAAAATTATATTTGGCTTGAAAACTGCATGGATATAGATTTACATCAACACAAGTTTCATAGCAAGAAATTTTATTTACTAAAGAGAAAGCAATTCTCTTGCCAACTTTCTATAAATTTCATCAAAAAATTGACTCAGGAAAATAAGTGTTTAATATTCCTAAAAAGAATATTAATTTCTTACAAAGATTTTAATTTTTCCAACACGACAGAAATGTTTTTAGTAAAATCCTACAAAATGAACTATCAAAAACAGTGCAGAGTTGAACCATAATGAGACAAACAAAGAACAGCTTGAAGCTAGAACAGTACATCGGCATCCAAATTAAACGCTATCGCCAAGAGCAAAGCTTAAAGCTCTCAGAAGTTGCACAGATTGCCGGAATTAGCCAAGGCATGTTGAGTAAGATTGAGAATGCTCAGGTTTCCACGAGCCTTGAAACACTGAGTCGCCTGAGTGAAGTGTTGGGTATTCCAATGTCGACTTTATTTACCCAATATGACCAGCAAGAGAGCCATGCCATGTTGGTGAAATCGGGAGAAGGTATGGAGGTGGTGCGTCGGGGCACAGAAAAAGGACACACCTACCAACTGATGACCCATTCAAGAGGCCCGCGTAAAAATTTTGAGGCGTATCTGGTCAGCATGGATGATGCAAGTGAAGAGTTTCCAACCTTTGCACACTCGGGTACTGAAATGCTGTATCTGGTCGAAGGTGAATTAATGTATCGACACGGGCATGAAGTCTTTCATATGCAACCGGGCGACTGCTTAACACTCGAAGGTGAAATTCCGCATGGCCCAGAAAAATTAATCAAAGTCCCTATTCGTCTACTTTCTGTCATGAACTATGGGCCGGGTGAAGAATAACAGACTCACCTGTTCATATTGGTCGCATTTGCGGTTAGCTGTCTGTCGCCATGACATGAGAGATAACCGCAGATCGTCATGCTTTAAAATCAATCACACGACTAATTTATGTTTCAAGATAGATCAAATTAAAAATCATTTTCTTAGCCGCCACATCACTATAAGAAATTTATAAAACAATAAATTGAATAATTTTTAGACTAAAAATCATCATGGTACAAGAATTGCTTTCATAAAATAAAATTAATATTCCCTTGAGGAATATCAAACACTTCCTTCATCTGAAGGACATATGAAATAACACGCTTTTTTCTTTAGATATGGGAGTAAACACATGATTTCCAAGGCGTTAAAAAAAATGCTGCTGGGTTGCCTGACGATCTTACCGACCTATTGTTTTGCCGCCGATGCCCCTTTTGATGCCGCATCTACAGTATGGATTATGATATCGGCTATTTTGGTGCTGATCATGTTCATTCCTGGATTGGCGCTTTTTTATGGTGGGATGATTCGCGCTAAAAATATCCTGTCTATTTTTTCACAGTTTTTTGCCGTTGCGAGTATTGTCGGTATTTTATGGGTGGCTTTTGTCTATAGCTTCGTGGCAGATACCAGCAATATGACGGAAGGTTCTTTAAATCTAAATAGTTTTGTCGGTGGTCTAAGTAAAGCATTTTTTGCAGGGATCAATGACCAGACGCTTGTTGCAGGCGTACCTGAATATGTCATCGCAACCTTTGGTCTAACCTTTGCCATGATTACCCCCTGCATTGCACTTGGTGGCTATGCAGAACGGATAAAATTTGGTGCAGCGGTACTTTTTGGTGCTTTATGGTTGGCTTTGGTTTATGGCCCCTTAGCCCATATGGTATGGGGTGGCCCAGGGGCGATTATGCACAATTGGGGTGTTCTGGATTTTGCTGGCGGAACAGCCGTACACATCAATTCAGGGGTTGCAGCATTGGTCGGTGCAATTGTATTGGGCAAACGTCGTGGTTGGCCAACAACCGCCATGCCACCGCACAATTTGGTCTATACTATGATTGGTGCAGCACTGCTTTGGGCAGGTTGGTTTGGGTTTAATGTCGGTTCTGCCTTAGCTGCCAACACCACAGCAGGACTGGTTTTACTCACAACAATGATTGCAACCTGTGGTGGTATTTTCGGCTGGATGCTCATTGAAAAAATGGTGCTTAAACACGTGACATCATTAGGTTTAGCTTCTGGTGCTATTGCCGGATTGGTTGGCATCACGCCTGCCGCAGCTTATGTCGGGCCGTTAGGTGCAATTGCTATTGGCATCCTCACCAGTATTGGCTGCTTTTTTGCAGTAACAGGCTTAAAACGCAAATTTGGTTTTGATGATGCTTTAGATGTCTTTGCTTTACACGGTGTGGGCGGGATGATTGGTTGTATTTTGACAGGTATTTTCTGTATTCCTGCCTTAGGCGGTAATCAGAATGTAAATGTTGTGCACCAACTCATTGCACAAGTTTCAAGTATTGCATTAACTGTTGTGTATTGTGGCGTACTGACGTTTATTATTATGAAAATCATTGATAAAACAATTGGTTTACGTGTATCTGATGAAGCAGAGCAACGTGGTTTAGATATTAGTGATCATAATGAACGTGCTTATAATGATTGATGTGACCTGCTTAAAAGCCTGAGAAATGTCTTAGGCTTTTTTTATAGCAAAATTATGCTTCGTTCTGATATTCCGCAATCGCTTCTTTAGCAATTCGAAAGCTATCTACAGCAGCAGGCACGCCACAGTAAATTGCAACCTGTAAGAGTACTTCACGAATTTTCTCTTTAGGTAAACCATTTCGAAGTGCACCTTTAACATGTAGTTTTAATTCATGCGGACGATTTAAAGCTGAGATCATTGCCAAGTTAATTAAACTGCGCTCAGGCTTACTTAATTCTTCACGTCCCCAAACAGCTCCCCAGCAATATTCAGTGACTAGTTCTTGAAGAGGAAGATTAAACTCATCAGCATTGTTGATTGAATTATTTACATATTCTTCACCAAGAACTTGTTTGCGGATTGCTAAACCCTTTTCAAATTTTTCATTACTCATATATTCAATCCTCCAAACAAGGTGTATTTAATTTCTAGATAATCTTCAATACCGTATTTAGAACCTTCACGCCCCAAACCAGACTGTTTAATTCCACCAAACGGCGCAACTTCATTTGAAATAAGGCCTTTATTAATTCCCACCATGCCATACTCAAGCTGTTCACTCATTCGCCAAGCACGACCTAAATCTTTGGTATAACAATATGCGGCTAAACCAAATTCAGTTGCATTTGCCATTTCAACTGCTTGTTGCTCGGTTTCAAATTTAAATACAGCTGCTAGCGGACCAAACGTTTCTTGGGTTGCCACATCCATATCAGCGGTAACATCTGCAATCAGTGTCGGTTCAAAAAACAATTCACCCGCTTTATGCTTTTTACCACCAACCACAAGACGACCATTTTTATCTAATGCATCTTGAATATGAGCTTCAACTTTTTTTACCGCATTGGCATTAATTAATGGCCCAATGTCATGCCCTGCTTCTAATCCATTACCAATATTAAAGTTTTGAATTTTCTGGCTTAGGGCAGCAATAAATTTTTCATAAATGCCCGCCTGCACTAAGAATCGATTGACGCAGACACAGGTTTGCCCTGCATTTCTAAATTTGGCGATGAGTGCTCCCTCAATTGCTGCATCTAAATCGGCATCATCAAATACAATAAACGGCGCATTGCCACCCAATTCTAAGGAAACTTTTTTTAAGGTTTTTGCTGAACGCTCAAGCAACATTTTGCCGACTGGTGTTGAACCGGTAAAAGTAAACTTGCGTACGACATCACTTTCAAAAATCGCATCACCAATATGAGCTGCATCACCTGTAATCACACTAAAAATTTCAGCAGGCACGCCGGCTTGCACAGCTAAGTCCACTAAAGCCAAAGCAGTAAAAGGCGTTTCTGGTGCTGGTTTTACAATACAAGGACAACCTGCCGCCAAGGCTGGAGCAACCTTACGCGTAATCATGGCAGCGGGAAAATTCCACGGCGTAATAGCTGCAACGACGCCAATAGGCTGTTTATTTACAACAATACGAGCATCTGGATATGGGCTTGGAATAATATCGCCATACACTCGTTTTGCTTCTTCGGCAAACCATTCAATAAAACTGGCAGCATATAAAATTTCACCTTTGGCTTCGGCTAAAGGCTTTCCTTGCTCACTTGTTAAAATAAAAGCCAATTCATCTGCGTTTGAAATAATTAAATCGAACCATTTTTTTAAAATAATTGATCGATCTTTTGCTGTTTTATTTTTCCATAGCGGCCAAGCTTCTTTGGCAGCTTCAATGGCACGCTCGGCTTCAGCTTTGCCCATATTTGGGACAGTACCAATAATCTCTAGTGTCGCCGGATTTAAAATTTCGGATGTTTGTTGATGGTCTGCATCACACCACTTTCCAGCAACAAAGGCTTGCTGACGAAATAAAGCGAGTTCATTAAGCTGCATGATCATTATCCTATTGAGATCTTCTGCATTGATAGTGGAGCGATAAATAAATTAAATAGCTCACCATCAACTTTGTATTATGGCATACCAAAAATTAATTTAAAAAAATCTTCGGTATGCCCGAATGTTTAAATGTATTTAGAAATAATAAAACAGCGTTAAGTTAAGCAACTTATTCCACTGGTTATCATCCCCTTGTGCCAATGAATCTTGAGTTCCTCCAATGAATGGGTCATTTTTACTCATGATATATTCAGCCACCAAAGATAGCTGTTTATGGTCAATAGACACACCAATAATATTACGAATCGAATCTTTCATACTGTCCTGATCTTTGTCGTACTGACTGTACATAAAGTACGGCGTAATGTTTCCGATCTGCTTAACATTTTTGAAAGAATAACCCACATCTGCGGTATAGAACGTTCCTTTGTTAGCGACATAATATTCACTGTCGTAAGAGCCCATGAGCGACTGATTAGGATTAAACTGGTCCTGATTAGTTACATCATTTTTACCGCCAGTAAGGGTCACATTTAAATTGCCATAATTGGCTTTGCCAAAAAGTGCCCATGCATGACGCCGCCCATCACTCGAAGCAGCTTTATTTTCAATATCGGATGTCCAATATGAACCACCGAGCTGTGTGGTTAAACCATTAATTCCAAGATTTATATCTTGAGTCACTCGGCCTACCCACATGTTCTTTTCTTGCAAATCGGTTTTGTTGGGATCATCTGAACTGACATAATTTGCAGTGTAGCGACCTGAATCTTGGGTAGAGCCTGTGTAACTTCCACCATCTACCGCAAAATACCCCACATCAAACTTAGTTGCTGTCGGCAATTCAAAATGATAATTCAAACCAAGATTGTGAACGTCTTCTAAACCTGCGGTTGTGCTCATACTTCCATATAGGCTATTACCCCAAAAACGTCCCGGTCCAAATGGAATCGGCTGAAAACCTGCCACTACCTGATCTGTTTTATTTAATTTGTACCCTACATAACCATCAATTAAGGTAGAAAAATCACATAGACGGTCATATTGATAACAACGATATTCCGCATGACCAAATAACGGTCCACGCTCATAGTCCAGTTTTAACTGCGCAGCATCAAAACGAATTTTTTGATCAGAAGCAGTTTCGCCATAGTGTTTATCTTGATAGTTAGCGCGAACATAGCCTGATAGGGTGAGCTTGCCGTATTCACCATCGCTATTTCCAAAACTTACACCTGCGTAACTTGGATAGATTACAGCCATCAATGCTGTGCTTAGAGCCGCTTGTAAATAGCTTTTTTTCATTGTGGGATTCCTTTCACTACAATGCTTATTGAGGTAATTTTGCGTTTAATGCGGGTGCAGAACATTTAATCTTTCCTAGATTAAAGACGTAATACACAACCAGACTCACCACCAATCCAATGACCCAAGAAATATCCGCATCCGGAATTACATCGGCCAATGCACCTGTGAAGAAGGCATTTTTTAAGAACGGAATTTGTACCGCAATCCCAATGAAATAAGCCGTAAGCGCTTTTGCATTAAATTTGCCATAAATACCACCATCACGTGCAAAGATAGATTGAATGTCATAAGACTTTTTATTTACGACATAGAAATCTAATAAATTAATAGATACCCATGGGACCAAAATAAATAACAGCGCAAAAATCACATTCAAGAAGAAACTAATAAAGTTACTTGATGCCCAAAGTGCCGTTAAAGTCGCTAGAACTAATACAATGATTGATAATACGACTCGGATATTTCGACTTGGCATCCACTGCCCTGCAAAAGTCTGAATAGAGGTAATACAAGACAGAACCGCACCGTATAGATTCATGGCATTATGTCCAATGATATTGCATAAGAACAAAATCATAAGGACATAACCGAATAGCCCAGTACCTGACTTTACCGCTTCCATGGCATCTGTGGTTGAGCCAATACTGACCGCGATCGTACCAAATGCCATCGCAAAAATAGTTCCTAACGATGCGCCTAAATAGGTAAAAATAAATGGCTTATAAATACCAATCGATTTCGGTAAATATCGTGAATAATCTGAGGTGTAAGGTGAGAAACTAATTTGCCATACTGCACACAAACCAAACATGGCAAACCAGCCTTTCATATTGAAAGAGCCTTTGGCAAGTACATCTGCATTAATATGCGGCACCATAATCATGAGGCCGATGAGCAACGAACCACCCATAAACCAAGTTCCAATTTTATTGAACTTATGAATAAAGTGATAACCGATCACGCCTATGGTAGTTGCTGCGATTGCGCCAATCACGGTCGCGGTCGGCACAGGAATAGCAGGAACAACGGTATGAAGGGTCTTGCCTGACAAAATAATGTTAGAGATGAAAAAACCTAAATAAATGAGGGTCGTGAACAGTACAACCAGCAATGCCCCATAACGTCCGAATTGTGCGCGGCTCTGAATCATTTGAGGAATGCCGACCTGCGGGCCTTGTGCAGAAGTTAAAGCAAGAATCGCTGCACCAAAAAAGTGTCCGCAGCAGATCGCAAGCAATGCACTTACTATATTGAGGTTAAAGGTTAAAATTGACATTGCCCCCGTAATCACGGCAAGCGGTGCAATATTGGTACAAAACCATAATGTGAATAAATCGCGAACTTTCCCATTACGTTCAGAGGGAGCAACATAATCAATAGAATGACTTTCGATAGCGAAAGCATTATTGCTATTTTCGTTTTGGCTCATATCAATCTCTCTTTGAGGAATTCATTTCCTCAATATCAAAAAATCTGCCCAGCCAAAGTCATGTCGGTATGACTAGGCTTCATCTTTTTATTTCCTTTTACAAATAGCTCATTTCTCTATTTGTGTTGTTTTAGCCAAGAAAAAGGTAAAGCCAGTCCGATCAATACTTGATTAAGCATCGATACATCTAGTTTTACGTTTTCAACTATTTAAAGCTTTAGGCGATTGATAAGTTTGACTGATTCATTTTTTCATCCTTGAAATTAAAATCCCGATATATTTTCATACCTCAAGTCATGATTTATCTCATGACAAATGGGTCATCAATTGGCTCATCTGAGGTACGTAACCAAACTGTTTTGGTGGTGGTGTAATCTAGAACCGCATTTGCGCCACCTTCCCGACCATGTCCCGAAAGCCCATGTCCACCAAAAGGCGCAAGTGGAGAAACCGCGCGGTAAGTGTTTAACCAAACAATTCCCGACCCAATGACTTTGGTCATACGGTGCGCACGGCTTAAATTGGTGGTAAAAACGCCTGCTGCCAACCCGTAAGGCGTACTATTGGCTTTTTGCACAGCTTCCGCTTCATCTTTGAAACTATCTACCGATAACACCGGGCCAAATAGTTCAGTGGTAATGCAATCTGCTTGAGGTGCATGAGTGCAATCTAAAATAGTCGGTGGATAGTAATACCCTGCTCGCTCAAGGCTTTTACCGCCAGTAAGAAGTTTTGCCCCTTGCTGGATTGAACTTGCAACGACTTGCTCAATTTTTTGGCGTTGGCGTAAGGTACAAAGCGGTCCAAACTCGGTTGCCATCTCATGGGGTAAACCAATTTTTATGGTTTGTACGCACTCAACCAAACGTTGAACAAATTCATCTTTAATGCTTTCTTCAACCAATAAGCGTGAACCTGCTACACAACTCTGCCCTGTTGCAGCAAAAATAGCAGCGACCTGAGCATTTACCGCACTTTGAATATCTGCATCAGCAAATACAATAAATGGTGATTTGCCACCTAATTCGAGTGAAACTTTTGCAAGATTTTCAGCCGAGTTACGCACAATGTGCCTTGCCGTTTCTGGACCGCCTGTAAACGCAACATGGGCAACGTCCGGATGACTACTCAACACGGCGCCACATTCAGGTCCGAAACCCGTAATTACATTGACCACTCCAGCCGGAAAACCCGCTTCATAGACCAATTTAGCAAAAGCCAATAATGGTCCAGGGCCGTCTTCAGAGGCTTTTAGCACGACGGTACAACCTGCCGCTAAAGCTGGGCCAACCTTTACTGCCGATAAAAATAACTGACTGTTCCAAGGAACAATTGCAGCAACCACACCCACGGGTTCACGAACAATCCACGCTTGCATGTCTGCCTTATCAATCGGTAGAAAACTGCCCTCTAATTTGTCGGCAATACCTGCATAGTAGCGATAATATTCAGCGACATAGGCAATCTGGCTCGATGTTTCACGAATAATTTTGCCCGTGTCACTGGTTTCAATTTGAGCCAGTTGCGGTGCAGCTTTTTCAATTAAATCAGCCAACTTATAGAGCAATTTACCACGCTGGGAGGCCGTTAAATCTGCCCATTCCGGTGCTTTTAATGCCCGAGATGCCGCCTGAACTGCTCGATTGACTTCATCGGTTCTCGCTTCCGGCATCTGTGCCCAGACTTCACCTGTTGCAGGATTAATACTTTCAAAAGTCGCTGCACCAGATTCAAACTGACCATTAATATAAAGCTTAAAATCTGCTGTCATGATATTCGCCTCTATGCAAATGCCGGCATAACTTCATTGATCATACGTTCTAATGAGGCTTTTTTACGTTCAAAGCTCATGCCCGTATCAATCCAGAAAGAATATTCGTTATAGCCCATTGCTTCATAAGCTTTTAAGCGGTCAATCACTTCTTGGGCTTGTCCAATCACGTTATTTTTGCGCATCGCTTCTGGTGTATAAAAAGGATGTGCAGCAATTTCTTCAGGGCTTAAAGGCGCGATTAAACCTTGATTAATTTCACGCTCATTTTTAAACCAAGCGCCGAAATAGTTATAGAAGGTATTGATTTCATCTGCTGCCAGTTGAGCATCTTCTTCACTATCTGCCACATAGGTATGGCGGAGCAACATAATTTCAGGGCGTTGAATTTCATTGAACTTTTCGCAAGCTGCATTGAAATGTCCCATGAGCTTTTCAACTTCTTCGTCACCTAAATGCAAAGGCGTTACCTGTACATTACAGCCATTTTGCACAGCAAATTCATGGCTATTTGGATCACGAGCAGCAACCCAAATTGGTGGGTGCGGTTGTTGAAGCGGTTGAGGTGCTGAGGTAGTTTTTGGAAACTGCCAAAATTCACCGTTATGCTCATAATCGCCTTTCCAAAGGTTTTTAATGGCGGGAATCATTTCACGTAAACGCTGACCTGCACTCCATGCATCCATGCCGGGAACCATACGTTCATATTCAAACGAATAGGCACCACGAGCAATACCAATATCTAAACGACCATTGGTAATAATGTCGGTCATTGCAGCTTCACCTGCAAGTTTAATCGGATGCCAGAATGGTGCTACCACCGTGCCTGTACCTAAACGAACATTTTTGGTTTTATTGGCTAAATCGACCAGATTTAAAAATGGGTTGGGTGCAATGGTAAAGTTCATGGCATGGTGTTCGCCTGTCCAAACTGCATGCATACCGCCGCGGTCTGCAATCTGACAAAGCTCAATCATTTCATCATAAAGCTGCTTCTGAGTTTGCTGATCAGAAACACGTTCCATATGCACAAATAATGAAAAACGCATGATTAAACTTCCTCTTTAACGATTTGACGAACTGTACCTGTTGTCTGATTTCCGTAATAAACACCATAAGTTTTCAAATGGTTTTCTTTGCGATAGCGCATCAACATACTTTCTAAAGCGCTGTCTACAAACTCTAGCTTTTCAAGATCATTTAAATCGACAAACTGACCTTTGGTGGCTTGAGCTACGGGTGTGTTGCATAAAAATGAAATATATTGCTGCTGGTTTTCAACGTTTTCATATACAGAGTAAATGAAGTTGGCAGAAGCATCTGGCTGATATTGTGCAAAGATTTTCTCAAGCGCTTTATCTGCACCGTCTTTATCTACCATGACATGTGGAATAGTCCATTTATGATCGGCAGTTTCTTCAAGCAAAATGGTATTTTCATGACCAATAATCGCACTCATTACCACTTTAGGGCCAGAGATCACCTCAGCAGAAAGTTTGGCCGGAGTGAAATATCCACCACGATAATAACCAAGACCTGCAAAACCTGTCGAAGCAAAATCTTCAACTTTACCAATTAAAATCGCATGGTCACCTGCATCGACAACTTGGTAGGTTGTACAGTCAAACCATGCACTGACATGATCGATCAGCGGGTTCTGGCAAGCACTTTTTGTCCATGAAAGATTTGCAAAACGGTCTTCGCTTGGACGAGCAAAAGTATTTGAAACATCCTTTTGCTCTTCTGCCAAAATGTTAATTGCAAAATGAGTGGTATTTGCAAAGTTATGATAATTGCTTGATGTCTTGGCAATACTCACTAGAAGTAAAGCTGGGTCCAAAGACACCGAAGCAAAAGAGTTCGCTGTAAAGCCAAGTGGCGTTCCATCTTCTTTACAGGTTGTGACCACCGTAACGCCCGTCATAAATGACCCGAAGGCATCACGAAGTTCACGCATTTTATTGATAGTATCCATTTCACTCATTGTTATATTCCTTCAGCAATGTGTGGCAAATTAAACGCTGGTTTCCAACCACGCTTGCATTGCATTATTCACTTTGTCAGGTGCAGTTAAGTTCACCATGTGACGTTCATTTTCAATGACAATTGCAGTGCCATGCTTTGCCTGATTCGCCATTTGCACAGCCATTTCTGCAGTTGAGTTCGGATCATCCGTTCCGGTCAATACCAAAGCAGGACAAGTGATCTTTGACCAGTCATCTGCATAGGTTTCATCGCCTTGCGCAAAAGCAGAATACGCAGTGGTGTAACCAGACAAGTCAACATTTTCGAGCCAAGTTTTTACTTTGGCTGCTGCTATACGCTCGACTTCACTTTCGCCAAACCAGCGCTGTAGTGGAGTCTCAACATCAATACAGCCTGTTTTTAACTCTTCAGCTCTTTGGATGACTGCATTACGTGCTTGTGTTGTACGTTTATATACACCATTGAGCACCGCCATTCGTTTAACCAAATCAGGTCGGGTAACGCTGACACCTGTCGTAATCAGTGATCCCATTGAATGTCCCGCTAAATTTACAGGTCCTAGATTTAAGGCGGTAATAAATTCGATGGTCCATTCAACAAAATCTTGTAATTTTGCGTCTGCCGGTAATTTTGTACTTTGACCATGTCCCGGCATGTCTACTGAAATTACATGATAATGTTTAGAAAAATATTCAATTTGTGGATACCATGCCGCTGCTTGCATTCCCACTCCATGGATCAGAACCAGAGGCTCTCCTTCGCCTTGCTCAAAATAGTGAGCAATACGGTTATTTGACAGCTGCAGGGTTTTTGACATCATGACCTAACTCTTCCAAATCTTTATAACGATCACCAATACGATGATGTGGTCGACCACCTGTTGCTGCACCAATCACAACAACCAGCTCATCGGCAGCAGGTGCATCTGGAATTGCAAATTGCAATGTTAAGTAATGAGAACGACGGCCTTCGTCATTTTTATCCATCATTGGAATTAAAATCGGAGCGTTTGCTGGGCCGCGGGTATTGTTAAATGCCAAATAAGATTTCGCACCAACAGCACTACGGTAAGTATTACCAAAATGTAAGGTGTGAATTAAAGCTGATGCATGTTCAAGTTCACCATTTAAGCCCACCACTGCACTTTTACCAAAAGCTTCAACAGCTTCACCAGAACCCACTTCATCAAGAATAAGCTTGGTTAAATGTTCGCTTAAGATTGGCGCAATACGGCGAATTTCCGGTGTTAGGTTTTCTACATAACCTTGCCCTGCCCATGGATTTTTAATAACCGCTGCGGCTGCCACCATTTTTAAAGGATTTGCTGCTTCTTTGCCGCCATCTACATAAGTGGTTTCTACATGAAGCACTGTTTTACGTATGAGTTCCATTGCTCTTCCTTACCAGTAAATTATCTTGTTATTCGTATTATGGTATACCATAATACATACTGAAAAAAAAGCAAGAGTTTGCTATGCTAATTTTTATTGAAAAACATGTAATGAAACTCAACATGTTAAAAAACAGGAAAATTTAATTACCTATGAATCTTAAAATTGAAAACCCGCCCGTAACTTTACGAGAGCTGTGTTTAGATAAAGTACGTAATGCCATTATTACGGGCTATTTCCCTTCAGGAAAAAGATTGGTTGAAAGAACGTTATGTGAAGAACTTGGCGTGAGCCGTTCTGTAGTTCGCGAAGTGATTCGTTATTTGGAAGCAGAAGGTTTAGTCGAGATTTTGCCAAACAAAGGACCTATTGTTTCGCTACTTAACTGGGACATCGCTTCACAAATTTATGAAATTCGTCTTTTGTTAGAGCAAAGTGCTGTGGTTGACTGCACTAAAAATCTAGATGAAAAAACTGCTGAAAAATTAAAGCTTCTATTAGAAGATCTTAAAGCTGCTTTTGCTGCCGATGACATCAATCTGATTATTGAGACCTCAACCCAGCTTTATCAAACCATCTTTACTACAGCAAAACACCATATTGCGTGGGAAGTGGTTCAACGCTTAAATGGTCGTATTAGCCGTCTACGTGCCATGACTATGAAATCGACAAAACGTGAAATTTCAGGTTATCAACGTATTAAAAATATGTGTGAAGCCATCTATCTTCACAAAGACCCTGAAAAAGCAAAACAAGCGGTCGCTGAACATATTGCTGAGGCTGCTGCTGTCGCAAAAAATATTTTAGATGCGTGAAATCACAAATTTTAGGAAAAGGTAAATAGACCTTTATTGAATAAATTATAGGAAAATACGATATGTCTGCTTACTGGATTGCTCATGTCACTATTCATGATATGAAACGATATAAAAAATATATGCAGCTTGCTCCAGCGGCATTTCAAAAATATGGTGCTAAATTTTTGGCGCGTGGTGGGAAAGCCCTCAATCTAGAAGGACAAGAATTTGAGCGTCATGTTGTTATTGAGTTTGTAGATCTGGCAACGGCACAAGCCTGCTATGATTCAGAAGAATATGGTTTAGCACGCGCAGCACGTGAAGGCTGTGCAGATGTTATGATTAGTATTGTTGAAGCATAATAATGCATTGCTATACATAGAAAAATGGGTATAGACCTCAGCCTATACCCATTTTGTTTTGAAATAAGTGATCAGCTTACAACAACCCTTCTATACCGACAGGCTTACCACCAAATTCGGCAATCGCATCTTGCAAGACTTCCCACATATATAAAGCAGCCGAACGGTCACAGAGAATATTAAATTTTTGCGTTTGGGCATCACTTACATTCAATATGATCGCATTGACCCGCGCAACCGAAGTCTGTGCAACTTGCCCTACAGCAAAAACTTCACTCGATAAATCGACTGCACAGAGTTTTGCCATGACCAATGCCGCAGTATTTCCAGTCAGTTGTAACCATGCATGACTGTCTTGACGCGGTAATAAATAGTTCGCGCGATCATCCATCGTCCAGTTATTTTCTAACTGGCTGATTCGTTCACCAAAATCATTGAGTGAACCAAACAAGAAATATTCTGTGGCAGATAAACGTGCAACCCAGCTGCCATCCGCTTGCTGTACAGCAAAATTTGCAGCATCTGGCAAATGAAATCCAAAACTACTTAAGTAAGTTGCTGCATTCGTCCCACGAAAACCCACACGAGAAAGATTGGTCAAATCCACAATCGCAGATTTCTGAATTTGGGCTTCAGTATCTGTTGCCACATCTTTAAAAAACCTTTTACCCTGACCAAAAGGCTGATAAAGCGAGGCAGCAACAGTGTTCGCAATCGGACTGCGCTGTGCATCGTATAAAGTTTGCATGGCTTAAACCTCCTGACGTTGGTTTTGTGGGTCGTAGAATGGTGCTTTCACCACAGTTGCAAGTACAACTGCACCGTTCTCGACACGAATTGGAAATTGTTGTCCAATTTCACTTTGATTGATTCCGACATATGCCAGACCAATAATTTTGTCCAAAGTCGGTGAATATTCACAGGAAGTAATGTTGCCTGAGATATTTTCACCTTCGAGCACAATATGACCTTCAAGTGGCTGTTCTTGCGATTTATCTAGTACAAAAGACACCAGTTTACGTTTCAGCGGCTGCGCTTCTAAAATCGCAATCGAACGCTTTCCGACAAACCAAGGTTTATTACGTGCCACAGCCCAGCCCAAATCAACTTCTTTTGGATGCGTCATACCGTCAGTATCTTGGCTGATAATGATGTGGCCTTTTTCCAAACGCAGTAATCGCTGGCTTTCCACCCCAAATGGTTTCATATTGAAAGGCTTGCCCGCTTCCATGAGTTTATCCCACATAAACTCACCATAACGCACTGGAAAATGGATTTCATAGCCGAGTTCACCCACAAAACCCACCCGTAAAATACGTACTGGAATACCGTAAATGGTTCCCTCGCGAAGCCCTAAATATGGAAATGCCTCATTGGATAAATCGACATCATGACAGACCTGTTTCATCACTTCACGTGATTTTGGTCCAGCAATATTCACTGCTGCCAATGCTGTGGTGACATTCGTAATGTCAACATTTAAACGCCACTGTGCATTCCATTTCAGCATTTGCTGATAAATGCGATCAACCCCGCTAGTCGTTGCCGTCACATAAAAGTGGTTCTCACTTAAACGCCCTGCTACACCATCATCAATCACAACACCATGTTCATTTGCCATAACTGCATAGCGGGTCTTTCCAATTGGCAATTTGGCAAAACCAAAGGTGTAAAGCCGATTTAAAAACTCAGCGCTGTCTGCCCCACGCACATCTAAACCACCTAAAGTCGATACATCAATCATGCCGACATTTTGTCGTACATTATTGACTTCATTGGCAATGTTTTTTAGACGTTCGTTTGGATTGCCATAAAAAGCTGGACGTTGCCAGTTGCCCGCAGGCATCATTTGTGCACCGGCTGCAATATGGCGATGATGCATTGCCGTTTGTCGGTACGGGTCAAAACCACGTCCTGCCACATGTGCCAGTTTTTCAACCGTAAATGGTGGGCGTGCGGTGGTTACCCCAGTTTCACTAATGCTACGTTGTGTCGACTTCGCCACCAACCGAGCTGTCGGCAAGGCCGAATGACGTCCTTGCGATGGCCCCATTCCCACAGTTGAAAAGCGTTTCACCAATTGCACATCTCGGTAACCCGATTTAGTCGCATTTACGATGTCACGAATTTGCAAGTCTTCATCATAATCGACAAATTCTTTGCCTTTAGGATGCTCAAAAATCGGCCACGGAAAATTGACCGCTGCTTCGCTGAGCATTGCAGGACGATCCTGAGGTACTGCTTGTTCTAAAGCCTTTGCAGTTGCTAACTGTGCAATGTATTGTGCATCACTTAATACATTTTCAATATGATGCACACCTTTGACCGAACCAGTGACATGTAAACCTTGCGGCAACCCTGAAATGCTAAATTCTGCCTTTTGTTCGTCATAACTCAGTTTTCCGCCTGCCTGACATAACAATTGATACACTGGCATATAGCCAGAAGACATACAGAGCACATCACAATCCAGCTTTTTCACGTCATTACCGACCTGTCCTTCGTGGACAATATTACGGATTTCGACCCCCGTTACACGGTGCATGCTTTTATCATGCAAAGCTTCATAAACCGTACTGCCCATATAGCATTGGATTTTTTGCTGCACAGCCTGTTGCAAGTTTGTATTGGCTGCGGCTGGACGTAAATCAATTAAAGCAGCCACACTTAAACCCGCTTCAAGAAAATCTAGTGCAGCATAATAACCATCGTCATTGCCAGTCAAAATGACAATACGTTGCCCTGGTTTAACGGCATATAATTTCATCAGTCGTTGTGCGGCACTGGTTAAAATCACCCCTGGTAAATCATTGTTGCGAAACACAGCAGGTTGATCAAAACTACCACTTGCCACAACACATTGTTTAGCACGTACTTTGTACATGCGTTTGCCTTGAATCACAGGTAAATAGTGGTCGGTAAACCATGCGTTACACACTGCCTGTTTCATGACTGTAATATTGCGATGCTGCTCGACAGCACTAACCAACTGAGCACGTAATTCAGCAGCTTTTTTGCCTGCCAAATCGAACCGTGCATAGTTCAGGCTACCCCCCAAAATCTTTTCTTGTTCAATCAGTAAGACTTTTGCGCCTTCATCGGCTGCACTCAGTGCGGCTTGCAACCCTGCTGGGCCTGCGCCAATCACAGCAATATCGGTAAACAAATAGGCTTTGTCGTAATATTCAGGCTGAAAATTTAAATCGACAACACCTAAACCCGCTTTTTTTCGGATAATCGGTTCCCACAGTTTCCAAGCCCCTTTGGGTTTAAAAAATGATCGATAATAAAATCCAACTGGCATAAATTTGGAAAATTTACCCAACGAAGCATCGCTGTCTTTTAGCAAACTACCCGAAAAGTTTTGTCCTGCTACCTTCAAGTCTGTGCCGATTTCAGTGGTATCTGCTAACACATTGGCTTCATGAGGCAGTTGAATGAGCGTATTGGCATCTTGTCCCGCCATAGTCAACGGTGCACGTGGACGATGATATTTAAATGAACGCGACATCACCCAACGCTGGTTGGCAAGTAAAGCACTGGCAATGCTATCCCCAGCAAAACCAGTAAATTTCTGCTGATCAAACTCAAATTCAATGGTTTTTTGACGGTCAATCAAGCTGCCATAAGGTAAAGGTAGTCGTTGGAAAGTTTGACTTTGGTTCATGTCAATGACTCCTTGTGCTGTACCGCTACTGCCGGCTCAGAAGTAGAAAAATCAATACGTTTTGAAAAAAGTTCTTTGGCATCAAAGGTTCTTAAAATTTCATCGCTCACGGTATGGCGCTCGGCAATAAACCAGTAACTACTTGGCGTGTGCATCCACCACTCAAGTACCACACCCGCAGTATTACTGGTATTAAAAACGTAGTCTGCCCATGCTTCATCACTACAGGTATTTTGGTCTGGCATGATTTTGAATTCGCCACCATAAGTAAATTCACTGATATTGCGAGGGCCATTTAAAGGACAATGCATAATTTTCATAAGATCTACTCCTTAGTGGCTGGCAGCCGTTGCGCCCATTTCATTCACTTGCTGGAAGCGGCTAAAACGTGACAATTCAAAGGGTTTAATTAAATCTGGTGTTTTACCTGTCGCCACCATTTCTGCCATGGTTTTTCCGCAAATCGGTGTCGCTTTAAAGCCCCAAGTCCCCCAACCTGCATCTAGGTAATAGTTGTCATAGGGTGATTTCCCCATAATCGGACTATAATCTGGTGTCATATCGGTGATTCCCGCCCATTGACGCATCAGTTTTACATTTGCCATAAATGGGAACATTTCAATGGCATGTGCAAGCAGACCTTCTTTTAAGTCGAGTGTTGAACGCGTGTTGTACAATGGATAAGGGTCGGAACCGCCACCAAACACAATTTCTCCACGGCTGGTTTGCTGTACATAACAATGCAGTGCAGACGAACTCACCAATGGATTGATAAAGGGTTTAAATGGCTGTGACACCATCGCCTGTAACGGAAAGGTATGAATCGGGGCACGAATATGCAATTTGTTCATTAAAATAGAAGATGCCCCTGCAATCGCCTGAACGGCACAACCACACTGCACAGTCCCTCGATTGGTTTTGATGGCAGTTACTTTATTGCCTTCCACCACAAAATCCTGCACTTCCGTGAGCTGATGAATTTCGACCCCACGTTTAGCTGCCTCTTTGGCATAGCCCCATGCCACGGCATCGTGTCGTGCTGTTGCACCATCAATATGCCAAAGCCCAGCCAAAACTGGCAAATGTGCTGGGTCTAAATTCAGACATGGCACCAGTTCTTTAATTTGTTGGCGGTCAATCATTTCAGTACGACCACCAAAATGTTTATTGACTTCAGCACGTTGACGAAACGCCCTTACGGTAGAGTCGGTATGTGCTAAGGTGAGCTGACCACGCTCGGAATACATAATATTAAAGTTAAATTCGTTGGAGAGATTTTTAAACAGATTCACCGACTCTGCATAAAATTTCACCCCTTCCGAAGTTAAATAATTAGAACGAATTACTGCCGTATTTCGTGCGGTGTTACCACCACCCAAATAGGCTTTTTCAAGCACCGCAATATTGGTAATACCATGATATTTCGATAAATAATAAGCAGTTGCTAATCCATGCCCACCACCACCGATGATGACCACATCATAATGTGATTTCAGTTCCTTGGGTGGAGGCAAATCCACTTCCACAGGATATTCATGGCTCAATCCATACTTCAGTAGACCAAATGGCATGGGTACATTCCTCCGCAGCGTTTTAAACGCTTATAATCTTTCGGATAATTTCTTTTACAGTTCAACATGCTGTAACTTGGCAGCATGCAAGGTATTTTTCATTAAATAAGCAATGGTCATTGGGCCAACGCCACCTGGTACAGGGGTAATCGCACTGGCAATCGGCAATACATCGTCAAAATCGACATCCCCCACTAAACGGTTTTTGCCGTTTTCCTGAATGCGGTTGATGCCCACATCAATCACCACAGCACCGTCTTTAACATAGGCAGATGTAATCATTTTTGGGCGCCCGACAGCAGCCACAATAATGTCGGCTTGCTGACAAAGCTTTTCAAGATGACGCGTTTTAGAATGCACCACTGTCACGGTACAGCTTTCTTTCAAAAGCAAAGCGGCCATTGGTTTACCGACAATATTGGAACGTCCTACCACAACAGCATGTAACCCGCTTAAATCATTACCCAACGTATCTTTTAGTAAGCGAATGCAACCCGTTGGTGTACATGGTGTCAGCACATCGCGTCCCTGACTCAATCCACCTACATTTTCACTATGGAAACCATCAACATCTTTGATCGGGTTAATACGCTGTAAAACCGCAGTTTCATCAATATGTTTTGGCAATGGCAATTGCACTAAAATTCCATGAACGCTTGCATCGGCATTGAGTTCATCGATTTTGGCAAGGAGCGCATCTTGAGTCAGGTCTGCTTCAAAACGAAACTCAAGAGAACGCATACCGACAAATTGAGTTTTTTCAACTTTGTTGCGCACATAGACCTGACTTGCAGGATCTGCACCGACCAAAACGACTGCCAAACAAGGCTCAATGCCCTGCTGTTTCATTTTGGCAACTTCAGATTTGACTTCCTCTAGCACCTTTTGTGCTGTGGCTTTACCATCAATGATGTTGCCATCTTCTTGCTGCAATACACTCAAGCTCATTTGAACACCACCGTACGATCGTTATTCATAAACACCCGATGCTCGACGAAATATTTCACCGCTTTAGACAAGGCAACTGTTTCCGTGTCACGCCCAACCGAAACCAAATCGCTAGGTAAATAAGCATGATCCACACGTTGCACTTCTTGCTCGATGATTGGGCCTTCATCTAAATCGCTTGTGACAAAATGCGCTGTTGCACCAATCAGTTTTACACCACGCTCATAGGCCTGATGATACGGTCTAGCGCCTTTAAAACCAGGCAAGAATGAGTGATGGATGTTGATGGCACGGCCAGAAAGCTGAGTACATAAATTGTTAGAAAGAATCTGCATATAACGGGCAAGAATGACCAAATCCGTACCTGTTTCATCCACGATATCAAGCAGTTGTTGTTCTTGCTGCAATTTGGTTTCTTTCGTAACAGGTAAATAAATAAAGCGGATGCCTTCTCGTTCAGCAACTGAACGTAAATCCAGATGGTTCGACACAATCGCAGTAATTTGAAAATCTAAATCGCCTTTGCGATGGCGATACAATAAATCGAGTAAACAGTGATCGAACTTACTGACCATAATCAGTACTTTCACAGGGTTTTTCTTATCGTAAAATGTTGCACTCATTGAAAATTTTGCAGTGACTTCACCAAAATTTTGTTTGAGCTCATCAATATTGCCTTTGCCATCATTAAACCGAAATACAATACGACTAAAAAAACGTCCAGTAGTTTCATCATCGTATTGTGCCATCTCGCTGATATAGCAGTTATTTCCTGCCAAATAGCTTGATACCGCAGACACAATGCCCGGAGCTGCAGGACAACTAATTTTTAAAATAAATTGCTCGGTTTGATCATTAGACATGACGTATTCCTCAAGGTTAAGTCCTAAACATAATGTAATGGATGATGACAAATCACATTAGAAAAGTTTCCTATTGGGAAATTAATTTTCTTAGTGGTAATTTATAAAGGATTTTTAGAAGACCGTCTATAGATTTTTGAAATTTTTTTTCTTGTTAGGAAACTTTTATAAAAAGAGATCAATAAATAAAATTTACGACAAAACAAAGGTAAAAATGGGTGATATTTATGCAAATATCACCCACTACTGTGGGCTTAACATAAAACTTCAACTTTATGGTACTGTTTCAACTGCAAGAGGGAATGAAACGGATTATCTGATTGGCACAGATGATTTAACTGTTCATGAAATTGATGAATAAAGGCATCATTACAGTTAATAATCCATCCCTTAATCGACTGATTCTCTATATTTTCCATATACAGTTCACAGGTTTTTTGTCCAATTAAACGGATATTTTTAATTTTGAACAAACTGGATTCGCTCATAATCTTCGCTCCTGAAAGAAGTTGCATGTTTTCATAGAGCAAGGACTGTGCCAGAAGCTAGATTTATTTATTTTTCATCATATTAGACGTTAATGACTATTTTTTATTCCTATAAAGAATTTTTTTTGCATCATATTTACGCAATCTTAGTCAAAAAAATGCACCTCGATGAATCGTCTTTTGTGCGCTGTTTCAACGCCTTTTATTTCCATATTGTGCTCTAAAGATTTATTCTATTGTTATTTTAAATTCCTTAAATAAAACAATATTTTACAATATCTTAGAGTTAACCAATTCCGATACCTCGAAAGGAATACTCCTAAAAAGCCACTGAATTTCTACGAAAAATATAGACCAGTCCAGTCAAAATTTTATATAACAAAAAAAGAATTTGAGATGATGACAAATCGCAAAAATCAGACCCGTTAACCTTTATTTAAGGGGAACTCTATGAAAATGATTACGGCTGTAATAAAGCCCTTCAAACTGGACGATGTCCGTGAAGCACTCTCGGAACTTGGTATACACGGTATTACAGTTACTGAGGTCAAAGGTGCAGGACGCCAAAAAGGTCATACAGAAATGTATCGGGGTGCAGAATATACAGTTGATTTTTTACCAAAAGTAAAATTAGAAATCGCGCTTGATAATACCGTGGTCGATGCAACCATTGAGGCCATCAGCCGAGCTGCATCTACAGGAAAAATCGGGGATGGTAAAATTTTCGTGTCCGCATTGGAACAAGTCATCCGTATTCGTACTGGCGAAACAGGTGTAGATGCCATTTAAATCTGATCGTAAAATTTTAATAACACTTAAAAAATACAGCAGAAAAATGGACTGTTTCATCTTCTGCTGTATTTCTTTCAATTAACCATCTTGTGGCTGTGATGGTGTATTTAAAATCAGCTGATAAAATGCCGCATCGAGCCATCCACCAAATTTGAAACCGACTTGTTTAAATGTTCCTGCATGGCTAAAACCAAGTTTCTCATGTAAACCTATGCTGGCAGCATTGGTTGCATCAATACAACCAATCATGACATGAACTTGGTCAGATTGTTTGGCTCTTTCAATTAAGGCTTGCAACAATATTTTTCCTAACCCTCGTCCACGTTGGGTGTGATGGATATAAATACTATGTTCGATAGTATATTTATACGCAGGGAAAGCGCGGAAAGTTCCCCAACTGGCAAAACCCAATAATTTCCCAGTTTCATCAATCGCACCAATGACAGGCAGCCCTTGTTTCTGCTTGGTTGCAAACCAGTTTTTCATTGTTTCAGCCGTTCGTGGCTGATAATCATATAATGCAGTTGAATTGGCGATGGCTTCATTAAAGATATCTAAAATCGCAGTCGCGTGTTCAGCTTCATTGCATTCTATGAGTGTCATTGCTGAATTTTGGGTGGAATCTTTCATTTGAAATTCCTAGGCATGTGAGATAAAAATCTGAGTTTTAAATTAGATACTGCCATCACAGATCGCAACAATATAGCGGGCAGAATTGGAAGTCAGGTTATGAAAAATCAGGGGCTGATCGAGTTTTAAAGCCAGACAGTCACCTTGATTTAAAACATAAGTTTCTGAACCGAATAAAATGTTCATCGTACCATTAAGCATCCAGATTTGTTGATACACAGGTTTCTCCCGCCCTGTAAGGTCATAGGCAACACGGGTATGGGCTGGAAAATTGACTTCTACCAATTGAATAGGAGATTTCCATCCTGGAGGCGATAAATTGCGGCGAATATAACCCGTTTCAGGATCACGCCATTGCAACTGTTGGGCTTGATGAACCAGTGGTTGAATTGCTGTCCCTTCAGCTTCATAACTAAACAAACTCGCCAAAGAAACATCGAGTCCTGCTGCTAATTTTTCTAGCACGACAGCCGTTGGACTGGTTGCAGCCCGTTCAATTAAAGAAATCGTCGAACGACTAACACCACTGCGAGCTGCCAACACATCAAGCGAATATCCTTTTGCGGTGCGTAACTCACGGATATGACGTGCAATTCGCTCGTTAATGTCAGTATTTTCGGTCATAGCTGCAATTTTTAATATGATAGAAATATCATCTAATATACTAGAAATAAAATCAAGACTTACAGACTTTTCTTTTGCCAAAATTTTAGACTTAAAATGCAGAAAATATAAAAAATTTAGATATGGAAACCATGAAGTAAATATAATTCAAATACTTATCATATTTATTAAAATGCAAACAAACCATCATTCATTTTGCTCTGTCTATCTATATTCTTATATTTAAGATAAGCGAACCAAAAATCTTGACGCTAAATGCAGGTGATCAAGTCCAAGTTCCAGTATTAATACCAAATAAGCTTCCAGACTCAGACTGTCCCTGATTTATGTACAACTTCATGACTATATATGAGTCGATGAGTTTTGATCATCAATCTTAAAAATGGATGGTTCATATTTCTCGCCTATGTACCATCCTGATTTATTTTCAAATATTAGGCTGTACTGCCTAAATGCCAAATATCAATGGAAGACAAAAATTCGGATGGATCCCACATCATCCATTCTCGAACAATTTTTCCATTTCGATGTCGGATAAATGATGCGCCATTGACGATCATTTCTTTCTGGGTTGGCGGTACGCCCATATAGCTTCCTGTATGTTTGGCAATAGCTCGCCAGTGAATCGCAATACTGTCACCATCATCAACCGTCTTTAAAATTTCTACCCGATATTGGCTAAAGGCTGCACGTACTTCCTGAATATGACCAATAACATCGGCTATTTTGTAGTTTTGTCCATGTTTGGAATAGCGCACATAATCAGGGCTGACAATATTTTCAAACGCTTCTGTTTCACCATAACTCCAAGCCCGTGTCCACGCATCGGTAATGACATCGACAAATTTCAATGGGTCAGGTTGTGCGTTGCTCGCATCACTAGCAGCAACAGGACTTGGTAAAGCGGAACATTGTGATAACTGCCCTTCACTAAATATCAATGGTGATCCAGCACCTTGTTGTACCGATTGAATTGCACCAACAATCATAAAATGATCGCCTGCAATCACCTCAGAAATCACCTTGCAGTCAATCCAAGCCACACAATGATCAATACGCGGAGTGGCAATTGGGCTTAAGCTATAAGCAACATCTTTGAATTTTTCTTCGCCTTTACGACCTAATGCTTTACAGACACTTGCTTGATCTGTCGATAAAATATTGGCGGTAAAATGCCCTTTGCTGCGCAGAACAGGCCACGTACTCGATGATTTATCTACACAAAACGTGACCAAAGCAGGCTCAAGTGAGAGTGACTGAAATGTCCCGACTACCATGCCAATCGGTTTATCTTGTTCGGTAAAACCTGTAATTGCCGTTACGCCTGTCGGGAGTGTACAAAATAATTTTCGTTGCTCGGCTGGCGAGATGATCGTTGGGTTATTCATAAATGCATTCATCATATTAACTCCACAGCAATGGCAGATTCGGCTTCTAGTTGAGATGATGTGATTTTCTTTTCTGTTGTTTTGCGATATTTCACCCCGGGATGATCATCCGCCAGACGAACTCTGCCTTTTCCAAATAGATTTTCACGTAAGGTTGTGCCTTCATATTCGGTACGAAAAGCCCCTTTTTGTTGTAATACTGGTACAACATTTTCAGCAAAATTTTTAATGTCTTCAAACTTCACTGCAGGTGCAAGGTTAAAGCCGTTAACACCCGTTTCTGCCATCCAGTCCAAAAGTTCGTTGGCAACTGTTTCGGGGCCACCAACAATCACAGGTGATGTACCACCAATCCCCATATATTCACCAATATCTTGAGGTGTCCACTGCTTACTCGGATCCATTTTTAAGAAGTAATCGATCATGGTTTGGATTTGTTGGGTTTCGATATACGGTAAAGGTTTGTCTTCTTCGAAAGACCCCATATCAATGCCTGCCCAGCCACTATAACGCGCCAAACCACCATGATAGCTCACCAGTTTTTGATATTCCTGATAGCGTTTTTGTGCGGCCTCATCGGAAACATCGGTAATGACCGTAACCAATTGCACCACAGCGATACTTTCAGGGTCTCGACCACACTCGAGGGCTTTCGCCCGCAATGTATCTATGCTTTTTTTCAATGCGTGTTTGGTCGACACACTCATAAAAACCACTTCGGCAGTGGCTGCGGCTAAAGCAACGCCTTTACTCGAACCGCCTGCCTGTGAAATAACTGGTGTGCGTTGTTTAGACGGCTCACACATAAAAATGCCGGGGACTTTAAAAAACTGCCCATCATGCTGAATTTCATGTACTTTTGTAGGATTTACATAAATAGACTGATCTACATCTAACTCGACAGCGTCATCTTCCCAAGAACCTTCCCACAATTTAAGTGCCACATCTAAAAATTCTTCGGCATGTTCATAGCGTAAATCGTGCGCTCTGAGCTCACCATTTCCCAGATTTTTGGCGGCACTTTTTGCGTAGGATGTCACCAAGTTCCATGCCACCCGACCATCTGTAAGATGATCCAAAGTTGCGAAATTCTGTGCCAATTTATAAGGATGGTTATAAGCAGTAGATGCTGTAACACCAAAACCCAGATGAGTCGTGACAGAAGCCATTGCGGGAATCAGGTAAGAAGGTTCATGGATTGGAATTTGTGCTGCATCTTTTAAAGATTCAGCCACAGACCCCTTGTAAACATCATGATAACCATCTGCATGTGCAAAGAAAATTCCATCAAAACATGCTTTTTCTAATAGCTTTGCATATTCAACCCAATATTTGACCGATTTATATTCATGCCCACGATCTTGAGGATGTTTCCACAATCCAGCAGACATATGTGCTGGGGCGCCACAGTCAAATGCGAATAATTTCATGGTTTTAGACATGGACTGTCTCCTTCATTACCTATTTATAAATTTAAAATTGGGTTTTGATTAAATCGTTGCATCGGATCGCGCATGATCGACTGTTTCACTGAGCGTTTTACCCGTGGTTTCTGGTGCCATAAGTTGCGTAACCACTGCCCCAAGCAAACAAACTGCGGCAGCCAAATAAACCATCGTGTTCACGCCAAAACTCTCGATTCCCATTGGCATGACAAACGTTCCCAAGGCAGCACCGACTCTCGACATGGCTGCGACAAAACCTGAACCGATTGAACGCACTTCTGTTGGGAAAATTTCACCTGGATAAACGCCAGTAATGGCTTGTGGAATTGTGGTAAAGAAGTAAAAAGCCAAGAAACACACCATCACTAAAGTGGCAGAAGCTGACCCAAATAAACCAATGAGTAAAAATGCAAGCGCTTGGATATAAAATGAAGGAATACTGAGTTTTCTGCGCCCAAGTTTTTCAATCAGTAATGCAGCAAAAATAACTCCGACAATTGAAAAAATATTGAGGAATAAACCACCAGTAAATCCATCTTTAAAGCCCAATTTTTCCATCACCATTGGAATAAATGAACCAATCGCAAAATATGGCGTAATAGCACATAAAAAGAAAATCGACATAAAGACAGTAGATTTAATATTTCGTGCAGTAAATAACGCAGAAAAACCATAATGACGTTCAGCTGCTGTTGGTAATTGTTTTAAAGCATCACGCTGTTCTTCAGCTTCCATATACTTTGTTGAAATTTCCAAAGCTTCTGCTGTACGGTTTTTACTCATTAACCAACGTGGAGATTCTGGTGTACCATGTCTTAAAATCAGTAATATAACTGTTGGAATTAGACTTAACCCCATAATAAAATTCCAGTGCATGGTATATTTAACCGTAAGGATATACCCCACCACATAAGCGGCCATATATCCTAAAAACCAGCCTCCTTCTTGAATAACTAATAATTTTCCACGTATTTTTGCTGGTGAAAACTCTGCCAATAATGCCCATCCCACCGAATATTCCATACCAATGGCAATCCCCATTAATACACGAATTAAAAATAAGGAAACTGCATCCGATACAAAAAATTGTGCAACTGAACCAATGAGGAATAAAATTAAGTTGAGCGTAAATATTGGACGACGACCAATTCGATCACTTAACCAGCCCCCAAGTAAACTCCCAAAGAACACACCGATTAATGCACCTGAACCAATTAATCCCTGCCAAGTTAAACTTAAAGCAAGATCTTTGGTAATGGCAGGCATCACCATACCAATTGTGCCAAGTACAAAACCATCAAGAAACATACCGCCAGATATTAACCAAGTCAGTTTTTTAATAAACTTCATCTTAGTTTGGTCTACAGATGTAACCCCAATATTATTCGGGGGTGATAATGTATTGGACATGTTGCTATCTCCTTATATGCTTATTTTTGAACAAGCATTCAAATGAATTACATTGCTGATTTGCCTAAATGAGGGTGATTGGATGAATGGTTAAATAATAGACTTATAAAACAAGATTAAAAAAAACTGGGCAATACCCAAGTCGAGGTAACTATTGTTTAACTGGCGTATTAATTTTTAGATTTCATTTACTTAATTTATAAGTAACATGCTCATAGATATAATTTTTTTAAATCAGCTTTATGACTTTATAATCTGTTTTTCTGGATCAATACCTATAAATGAGTACACAAGCAGGATAATTATCCTATTGTTTAAAATGCGTAAAATAAAAATCAGATATTCACCCTTCTGTGCAATATTGAAGCCAGTACATGATTTATCTAAATATTTAAGTCATTGTGATTCAAAATATTAAACTTTGATCAGCCCCGAATATTGTTATTCACTCAAAATAGGATGTTTCAATGAAAAAAATTTGTCAGCAAATCAGTTTTGGTCTTTGTGTTGCAGGATTGAACATCCCGTCTTTTGCAGGGATTACTTTTGGAAATGCTGAAAGTGACACGGGTGCATTGACCATTTCGGGCGCATTAAGAGGAAGCTATACCGATAAGCATTATGGCGAGGCAGCGTCCGATCAGAAAATCAAATTTGATACTGCAATTTTAAACCTAGCGTATGAATCCCCTAAATGGTTTGGCAAACTAGATTATCGTTGCTATCAATATGACCAGTTATGTGATTTTTCAACATTGGTTTACGCCTATGCCGGATATCATATTAATGCAACAGACAATATTACGCTTGGCCTACAACCCGTCCCTTTTGGCCCAAGTCGATACTGGGATAGCAGTTTTTATGAAGGCATTAATAATACGATGGGGCTTGAAGATGCACTCAATTTAGGCGCCAGTTATCATTTTGAACTCCCTTCAAAAACTCAGTTTGACCTTGCATATTTTGCAACGGATGGCGGGAATTATCATGGTAAAAGTAAAGATTCAGCACGTTATACTGCCAATTTAGTTCAAACGTCTGATCCAGCAACAACACAATTATCAGAAAAAAATATGTGGATCGCACGAGTCGAACAACCATTAAGTTTTTTGAACAATGATGATTTTAAAATGTCTGTAGGAGGAAGTTATTGGTACTCTGAAATAGAAAATAAGAAAAATGCACAAGATGGTTCACGAAAGGCGTGGTCACTCTTTGGTAAACTAAATTATCAAAATCTTAATATTGTGCTGACAGGGGGTAAACTTGATATTAATAGCAAAGATACAACCCATCCTTACAGCTCAACACTAGGTTCATTTGACAGTGAATATGACCTTGCAAATAAAGGTTATTTCTATACACTCGATACAACGTATACCTTTAAAAATGTAAGAGATCATTTAAATATTACCCCATATTTGGTCATTAGTGGCTATGACAAAAAACAACAAGGTTTTGCAACCTCTCAACGTAATATTGTGGGACTTGCTTGGGACTATAAAAAAATTTCGTTATACACCGAATATGTGATGAGTAAAAATGATCCTTTTATTGGTGGATCAAGCAGCTCTCTTGCAGCGGGGAATGATAATAAATGGAATAAATTAGTGAATGTTGTTTTATCTTATAATTTCTAACCAATAATATTATTCATAAAGAAGGTAAATCCATTACCTTCTTTCTTTATATTTCATATTTCCCTATTTATCTTTCATCTTCATATCTCATTCAATAAAATGACTTAATTATCATAAAAATATGGGTTTATCTGGAAACATTAAAATTCAAAAATTTAGTCTAAAATAATAGTTAAATATCCCTAAAGTGATACCTCTTAAAAAATGATACATTTCAAAGAATATGAAACTTCCCATGTTATATTCTTTAAGTATTTATTATCGAGTAGGGATTATTCAATGACTGATCGTATTATTAAAGGCCGTCTAAGCATTTCAAAAACTTTGTATGACTTTATGGAAAAAGAAGTATTCCATAGCTTATCTATAAATTCAGATGAATATTGGACTGAATTTGAAAATATTGTATTAAAATTAACACCCATAAATAAAGCATTATTAGAAAAGCGGAATATATTACAAACTCAAATTGATGATTGGCATCGGAATAATCCTTTCGAACTTGCACCATATACTCAATTTTTAAAAGATATTGGCTATTTAGAACCTGAAGTTGATGATTTTAAAATTACCACAACAAATGTGGATGACGAGATTACCCAAATTGCAGGCCCGCAACTGGTTGTCCCTCTCCGAAATGCACGTTATTGCTTAAATGCAGCCAATGCACGTTGGGGGTCATTATATGATGCACTCTATGGTTTTGATGTTATTTCTGAAAGTCAGGGTGCAGAAAAAACCAAAGGCTACAATCCAATACGTGGCGCCGAAGTTATTGAATTTGCGAAAAACTTTTTAAATGATACTTTTCCGTTGCTTAAAGCGACACATCAGGAGGCGACTGCTTATCGCATCGAAAATGGTCAACTCAAAATAAGCCTCGCAGACGGGACAAATACCACCTTGCAAAACCCTGCTGCCCTTATTGGTTACAATGGAAATCCAGAATCTCCGAAAGAAATTATTTTAAAAAATAATGGCCTACATGCCATTATTCAATTTGATGAAAACAGCATCATTGGTCAGTCGGATTCTGCAAAGATTAAGGACATCATACTTGAAGCCGCTATGACCACCATTCAGGATTTAGAAGACTCGGTGGCTGCTGTCGATGCCGAAGAAAAAGTCGAAGCTTATCGGCATTGGCTGGGTTTAATGAAGGGCGATTTACAAGAATCTTTTGAAAAAAATGGCAAAACTTTAGTTCGTAAACTCAATCCTGATCATGAATTTATCGACATGGCAGGTCATCCTCAAAAATTGCATGGTCGATCACTCATGCTGTTACGTCATGTTGGGCATCTTATGACCAATCCAGCTATTTTAATAGATGGCGAGGAAATTCATGAGGGCATCATGGATGCGCTGATTACAGCAGTGTTAAGTAAGGTGGATATTCTTGGTCAAAATGACTTACATAATTCACGCACAGGTTCATTGTATGTAGTAAAACCGAAAATGCATGGGCCTGAAGAAGTGGCTTTTGCAGTTAAATTGTTCGAACATGCCGAAAAATTAGCGGGCTTACCTGAAAAAAGTATCAAAATTGGCATTATGGATGAAGAGCGCCGAACATCTGTAAATCTTAAGAACTGTATTGCCCAAGCCAAAGACCGCACCATTTTTATTAACACAGGTTTTATGGATCGCACGGGAGATGAAATTCATACCTTTATGCAAGCCGGTGCAATGGTGCGCAAAGCCGAAGTGAAAAATCAGAAATGGTTTCTTGCTTATGAAAACCGTAATGTGGCAATTGGTCTGCAATGTGGTTTTCAAGGCAAAGCGCAAATTGGTAAAGGCATGTGGCCTAAACCCGATATGTTGCTCGACATGTATAAAACCAAAATTGAACATCCTGAAGCGGGTGCAACCTGTGCATGGGTACCGTCACCATCGGGGGCTGTGATTCATGCAATTCATTATCATCAATGTTCGGTGGCTGAGCGTCAGCAACAACTGGCAAAAGAACCGATGCTTTCGTTAGATGATTTGCTCACGCCGCCTTTGGCAGCAGATAAAAACTGGACGGCTGAACAGATCAATCAAGAGCTAGAAAATAACTGCCAAGGTATTTTGGGTTATGTCGTGCGCTGGGTTGATTTTGGTATTGGCTGCTCCAAAGTACCCGATATTTATAATGTCGGTTTAATGGAAGATCGGGCGACCTTGCGCATTTCATCACAGCATATTGCCAATTGGTTATATCACGGTGTCGTAGGCAAAGAACAAGTCCAGCAAGTGCTTGAGCGTATGGCTAAAATTGTGGATACACAAAATGCCGATGACCCTGCTTATGTGCCAATGTCAGCCAATTTTGCCGAAAACATTGCTTTTCAAGCCGCGTCTGATCTCATTTTTAAAGGGACAGAACAACCTTCGGGATATACCGAGCCATTGCTCCATACAGCTCGGTTGAAATTAAAATCGTTGGCTTAAAACATTTGTGGCCTAATAAGTACTTTGTGAGCTTATTAGGCTAAATCAAGACACTGATTATTATAAAAAAATATGACAAATTCTTCAAATTTATATTAGAAAATCCAAGCACAGCGCTACCAATAAGTCTGATGGAAGAGAAACTCAATACAATATGTATTCCAAACATAAATTATTTGGGCTTTCAATTTCTTATAAATAAAGCCCCATAAAAAATCCTGCCAGTTCTGACAGGATTCTTCTTTGCAGCCTAAACTAGCCTTTTGCAGTTCGTTTTAATTTTTGTGGATCATCAAACGGTAAACTATGGGTTTCGGCTTTCACCTCTAAACTTCCTTTTACTGTCAATGCCCTACCATCGACAGCATACGGGACATCTACACGGGCAATAGCAACCGACTTTTTACTTAATGGAGAATACATACCACAGGTAATCACGCCAATTTGCGTATCGCCATCCCACAACGTATCACCCATTTGTGCGGCTTGCTCTGTGTCTAGAACCACACCATAAATTTTGAAGCGTTCTTTGTCTTTTAAACGCTTATGCTCATAGCCGCCACGAAACTCGCCTTTGGTCGGTGAAACTGTAAAATCTAGTCCTAGTTCCCACAATGTATCGCCTGATTTTTCATTTTTGAATGGGAAATATTCAGAGTTATCGTATGGATAAAACAATAGATAACTTTCTACACGCAACCAGTCCAATGTGACAAATGAACATGGCACAATGCCGTAGCTTTCCCCTTTTTCTAAAATCGTATCCCAAATGAGTGGTGCATCGTTGGCTTTACAGAAAATTTCATAACCACGTTCTCCAGTATAACCTGTACGTGAAATCATCACTGGACAACCAAACAGGCGGGTTTGAATGTGATGAAAATACGGTAAGTCACGAATACCTGGAACATGCTCTGCCAAGAAATCAACAGCCAATGGCCCTTGTAGCGATAAATCATGCAAATCATCATCAAATAAAATCGCAGCCTGACGCCCAGTCGCTGAGCGGGTCAACATTTCCAAACCAATCCCTGTCCCATGTACCACCATAAAGGCATTGGGGCCTGTACGATAAATCACACAGTCATCGACAAATTTGCCTTCTTCATTCAGCATGGTGGCATAAGCAGATTTCCCTGGATACAGTTTTGAAATATCACGAGATGTTGCGTATTCCAGTAGACTTTCTGCATGTGGCCCAACGTAATGAACTTTCTTTAAACCCGAAACATCCATCAGCCCTGCTTTTGTCCGAATTGCAGTGTAGTGATCGGCAGTATCACTGTCATAGGTCCATGCCGTTCCCATCCCGTTCCAGTCTTCTAGTTTTGAACCGAGTTGGCGGTGACGTTCTGCCAATGCCGAAATGCGCCATAAGTTTGCCATAGTTGTATTTCCTTTTTACGATAATGTGGAGTAAATCCTAATGAATAAACCTCTGATACGTATGAGCGGACTTTGCATCTGAGCAACAATCACATCTATAAAGATCTTGTTTTTAAGGCATATAATTTATGCCCGCAATGAATGCGAATATGCAAAGAGCAACCGTTACGTATCAAATAATTTGGTTTTAAATACATCTAAATTTGTTGATCAAACTGACTCAGCCATTGCACCAATGGCTCACGGTAATGGCTAATGCCTTTATAATCGGCAATGGGGTCTGGTAAATCGCGAATCACCCGATGTAAGCGCTTTGCCCATGCTGGATTTTTTACCAAATCATTCAGGCTAATCAGGTAGGTACGAATGCTAAACAGCAAGGCATTACTACGTGGTAAACGTGGCATCATTTGCAATTCGACACGTAAATGTACCAACTCGCCTGCATTTTCTGCGGTTACCAATGCCCGTTCATGTCCCCATAAATGATATGTTTCCGAAGACGTATCCATCCGAGGGTTAATGGTCATAGTCCAGTTCAAACGGCGGTATGGTTGGTCGACCTGAATATTGAGTAAAAACTTTAAGGCGCGATCAAATACCCCTAAGTTATGTGCAAGCTGTGGTACAGGTGCATGCCATTGTTTGAAACTCATTCCTGCATCAAAATTCAGTGACCAATCGGCTGGCCCTGTGATCATGCCAGCATCCATATACAAATCACCATCACGCTGATCAAGCAAGGCGATATCACCCTGTACTTGGCGACTGATATATTCAAACGGTTCAAGTGGCAAAGTTGTAGCATCGCCAAAGGTAAAATGAATGTCGATATTTAAAGGCTTATTAACCCAGTGCCACGCTTTTCCCTGTTGTTCTAACTGAAAATGTTCTGGATAATCTTGCGATAAATGCGTCATCACCATTTCCAGAAAATCCCAAGCTGCTTGCTGCATGTGTGGTAAAACAATGCAGCGTTTAGGGTCACTGGCAAGGGTTAACGCCCGTTCGTTCATTTCCGTTAAATAATGTTCATCAATATCAAACCAGTTTTCAAAAATGGTATCTGGTTTTGACACCGCAGGTTCAATATTCACCGAATACATATAATTGTCTTCAGGAAATGGAAACGGAAAACGTGCAATCGCTTTGGGGCTGTTATAGTAATAAAATTGATCACGCATCCGTTCTGATGGATTAAATTGAATCGTCATAAGTCATATTCCTTTCTATAAATCGAGTTCAATGCAACTGCCATGCTTGGCGCGCGATACACAAGGCATAAGTAAGTGTTGACGTTCTTCGTCATTTAAAAAATGATCGTGATGGTCGATTTCACCCTTGTTATATTTCAAAGCACATTGCCCACAAACCCCACCACGGCATAAACTTGGCACTTCAATATTTTGTGCCTCTAACGCTTCTAATAGACTGTAATCACTGGCAACTTCTATGGTTTTTTGGCTTTTGCTCAGCTTTGCCTGAAATGGCGTTCCAGCAGGTGGTGATGTAAATGCTTCCCAATGCACCCGATGTTTTGACCATCCCAACTGCTGTGCGGCTTCTTGTACGGCCTGAATTAGACGATCCGGCCCACAAATATACACATGGGTATGCAAATCCTGCTGTTTTAATAGCTCTAATACATCCAAACGGCATTCGGTACGTTCTGAATAAACCTGTAACTGTGTTGGAAAAAGTTGATTCAACACCGACTCATAAGCATTGCTCAGCTGATCCCGACAGGCATAATGCAGCTCAAAACTGCCACCGCTATGTACCAACTGGCGAATGTGTGACATAAATGGGGTTATCCCAATCCCACCCGCAATAAACACATGGTGTTTGGCTTGTGAATGCAATGAAAATAAATTCAACGGCGTGGAAATTTTCAGAACATCTCCCACGCGTACCTGTTGATGCAAATAACGCGAACCACCACGCGAATCTTCCTGCAAACGCACTGCAATTTTATAATGTTGATCTTGGTAAGGATCACTGAGTAATGAATAGGCATTGCGTAAAATTCGGTCTTGCACTGGCAAAGACACCACCACATGACTACCAGATGAAAATGCAGGTAACGGTTGATCTATCGCTTGCAACGTAAATTCACGAATAATCGGTGTGATTTGCTGAACCTGACTGACTTTCACTGAAATTAAATTAGACATGGCTCACCTCTTTTCGTTCGGGTTTTCCAAGACTTTCAGCATTGGCACATACCCCCATGTAGGCACCAAGGCGTTCTGAAAAATGCGTTCGGATCAGTAAATCGACACCACAATGTTCACACTGGCAAAAATCTTCGGCAGCGCTGTCCTGCATATGAAAACAATGCACACAATACACTTGGCGTTTGCCTGCAATTAAGACTCTCGCGATTTCATCCTTGAACAACCCTGCTTGGCGCAGTGCAGCGTCAACCATCCAGATAAAATGTTCCTCACCACAAATCACTGCATGCCAGCCTGCCTGTGCCTGACTTAAATGTTGAGAAACGATGCGATGTAATTGTTTTGTCCATGTTGCCGAATTTTGGAAAACAAAAAAATGATTCCCATCCTCATCCTGCATTTTTTGCTGTAGATCTTGAACCGCTATTGTCTGAGATGATTGAACCAGAAATAATGTTTTTCCATGCTGGATGTGAAGATCATGGACATTCTGATAAACAGGCGTGCTAAGCATGTGTTCTTGCATCGCGAAGTCCCCATCTAGTGAAATAAGAAGATAAACCAAGAGTAAAATTATTTTCTTGACAGGAAAATTTCCTTGAAGGCATACCTCTTTAGGGGTATTTGGAAATGAAAATATTTTGAAAGTAATAAAAGCTTTAAGAAAATGCTCAATTCCAATAGGCTATTGTGACAGGCGAAATCCATGTCAGACTACAACACAAGGATGTTGTTAGCCCGACAAAAGATTTTTATTGCTTTTCATCTTTGCAAAGTAAGTCATCATCTATACACAATGAATCTGCACATTTACGGCAATCCAAGATAGTGGAAAGTGAAACAAGCGTATTTAACCAACTTTAGCTTCACCCAACTTTCTTACATTCTTCCTCAGCTGGCTGCAAATAGGCTTCTAACGAATCATCAAGTGCATTCAGCCAAGTTGTATGATGTGGTGTCGCCATCGTACCTGTAATTGCCGATTTATAAATATGATCACGGAAGGTCATAATGTTTTCTTTTTTATGATGTTTCCATTCCATAAAAATCAAACGCATCGCTTCAATGTCAACATCTGGATAGTCCGTTGCTTCAATCAATTCCAGAATGTAATCTCCCTGAAATTTATACATATCGGGTACTTCGGTAATGGCATTTTCAGTGTCATGCCATTGCTGGGTATGCGCCACCATCTCGTCATAAGCTGGCAGTTCAATCTTTCCTAAAATCACATCACGTGCATACCAAGCCTGTGCATCAAACATGTTGAAGGTATACCACTGATCTTGCATGCCTAAATAAAACAGTTTTGGATTTTTTTCCCAAACCACGCCTTTATATAAACTCAACGGATATAAACGGTTATCGGTTCTTAAACGTAGTTCTTCCTGTATGAATGGGAAATAGTGCAAATAACCCGTACACAAAATAATTGCATCAACTTGGGCACTTGAACCATCTGCAAAATAAGCGTGCGTCTGATCGACATATTGTAGTGCTGGGCGTTCTGACCAATTTTTTGGCCATTTATAGCCCATCGGTGCGCTGCGGTAACAACTAATAATTTGTTTTGCACCATATTTATAACATTGTGAACCAATGTCTTCGGCAGAATAGCTACTGCCAACCACAAGAACAGTTTTACCTTTAAACTCTAGGGCATCCCGAAAGTCATGTGCATGTAAAATCCGACCACCAAAACCTTTAAAGCCTTTATATTCAGGGACTTTTGGTGTAGAAAAATGTCCGCTTGCGACCACAACATAGTCAAAAAGTTCTGAATAAACTTCATCTTTTTCATAATCATGAACAGTGACAGTGAACTGTTGTGTGGCTTCATCAAACTCGATATTTCGGGCTGCGGTATTAAAACGTACCCAACTTCGCACATTAGAACCATCAGGTAAATTGGCTTTATCGATACGACCTTTAATATAGTCCCAGAGTACTTCTCGTGGAGGATAAGAACCAATCGGTTTGCCAAAGTGTTCATCAAAACTATAATCAGCAAATTCTAGTGCTTCTTTTGGCCCATTCGACCATAGATAACGATACATACTACTGTGGACAGGTTCTCCGTTTTTATCTAATCCTGTACGCCATGTATAGTTCCATTGCCCCCCCAAATCAGACTGTTTTTCAAAACACACAATCTCAGGAATTTCGATTCCTTTTTGTAGTGCCGACTGGAATGCACGTAATTGCGCTGTACCACTTGGACCTGCACCGATAATAGCAACTCGTGTCATGGTCATTCTCCCAAAAAGTTTAAAAACCAGATTATTTTTGACCCTGAAATAACAATAGGTCTGATTTTTAAGGAGAGAAATTCCCTGTAGTGGGTATGACGAAGGGGTTAGTTGTTCATTTTGGGAAAGGTTATGCGTCAAGAATGGATAAACTAAGGTTCACCTGATAACGTGTATTACGACCTCCCCCATCCATTTTTACAAGGCAACCCATTTGTAACAAATAAGTCAAATGGCGTGTTGCTGTGGCCTTACTGACTTTAGCCACTTTTTGATATTGTGAAGCATTAATCCCTTGTAAAAAGCCTCGTTCACCACCGTCTAAGAGACGATTTAAAACCTTGATCTGAGCTTCACTCAAATTACAATCATCATATTTTTTCCAGAACTGTGCCTTAAATAGTGTTCTTTGGATTTTATCTAGTGTTTCATCAAGACTTTGCTCAAGTGTTTCTAAAAACCAGTTCAACCATTCTGTAATATCTGACGTTCCTTTTTGAGATTGTTCCAATATTTCATAATAACTGCTTCTGCGTTTTAGAATCGTTGATGACATGGCATATAATCGAATACTTTGCTTATCCATTTGCGCTAATGCCAAATCTGTAATCATCCGTGTAATACGACCATTACCATCGTCAAATGGATGCAAAGTCACAAACCAAAAATGTGCAATCCCCGCTCGAATAAATGGATCAAGTAATACATTGTCCAAACTTTGATTAAACCATTGCACAAACTGCTCTAGACGACCTTCTAAACCTAAACGATCAGGTGCTTGAAAATGCACTTTCGGTGCATCCCATCGTCCAGAGACCACTTGCATAGGTTCATCTCCGCGTAATTCACCAATACGAATTTTATAAAGTGGTAAGTTTTGAGGGTCAGCAAATAACCATTGATGCCACTGGATCAAACGCTCAAATGTCAAAGGACGCTCTGTATTTTCCAAAGCATCTATTAAAATTTTTGCCATAAATTCTGTTTGAATAGTCACTGAAGCTTCGTTTTCAATGGGTATATTGAGATGCCGAGCTAAAGATGAGCGTATTGAATTGACATTTAAGGCTTCACCTTCTATTGCAGAAGATGAAATCAGGTTATTCACCAAAGCATCTAAAGTCAGTTTTTGTTTTTGAATAGACTCTGCATCATGGCCTAACAGCATACCTATTTTTAAATGGAGTTGGCGTGTCTTAGGTACAATGATTGTTTCATTCCAACTAAATTGAGTCCAATCTGGTTGCTGCCAAATCCATTTTTTCATCACGTGCTCGCCTGTTCTCATCTTATGAGCCGATTATAATTCTTATTTAGCTCATAAAACCAATAATTATGACTCTTTTGTGAGCCGAATATTTAAATTATTCAGCTCATAAGCCATCTTTCGGAAAGATCACACCTTCTACACCAAGCACCATATCACTTTCCGAATACAGTCCCTGTCCAATTTCCTGAACTTGAAGAATACTTTGATCTGCCCGAATTAACCGATAATCCAGATGAAATAAGGTTCGGGTACGAATAGCCGTTTGCGATATCGCCCAGACTTCATCTTCATCATCGGGATGAATGATCTGTCCATATAAAGGTGTATTGAGCAATTCATGTATGGCATAGCCTGTTATTTTCTCTCCCCCTTCACTGACATATTCCATCGTCCAGTCACGGTCATTGCGCGAACGATATAACATGATGGGTAAGCGTTTTAATAGATCATTCAAACTACGTTGCTGAGCAAACTGCAAATATTGCGCTTTAATCTGCTGTGTTTGATTAGAACATACCAAACACCAATACATCCGATTGTGCTTACGATCATGTTGTATATAGTTGACCGAAACTTCAAACCAGTGCAAATTTTTATGGCCATCCATCAAACGCAGCCGATATTGACTTGTCTGTGGATGATTCAGTAAATGTTTTAAATAATACACATCTTCAGGATAGACCCAATGGGAGAAATCCTGTTGTGGTATCAGAGTGTTACCTGCTGCATCAATATGAATAAAGTCGCTCCATGCAACATTATATTCATAAATATTTAAGTATTGATCGACCAATAAAACCAGTTCTGAAAAATGTTGAAATAATGGCGACCAACGCTGCTCGGCAGTTTCCGTCGGATGCAGGACTTTATGCAGTATTTTGAGCATATTACACTCCTTCCATGAAGGCTGTCCGTCGTTAGACGTGTCGAATGATTTTTAGATGTTGATGCGCCCAGACTGAAAGCTCCAAACGAGAATGTACATTCAGTTTTCGCAATAGGCTTTTGACATACACCTTGACCGTACCGTCACTAATTCCCAGCTCTCTCGCAATTAACTTATTATTGAGCCCCTTCGCAATCAGTAATAAGGTTTCCTGTTCCCGCATGGTCATTTCTGAAAGCAAGGCATGGTTATCATCTAGCGATTCAGTCATTTCCATAGATGTATCTGTTAATACATGATGGTTGAGCCGTAATTGCCGCGCTAAAATAGTAATACCCTGACGATGCAAAATCGTCTGACCATTTAAAACATCCTGTAAATTTGACAAAATCACCTCTGGCAGCGTGTCTTTTGGTAAAAAACCATTTGCCCCTAGTTGAATAGCATCGAGTATAATTTGTTCATCATCACTGGCAGTTAACACAACAATTTTTAATTGCTGATCTGTTTTACGAATTTCCCGAAGAATATTTAAACCAGATTCATCTGGCATGTGTACATCCAGTAACAACAAATCTGGATAATCCTGCTGCATCTGAGCTAAAAACTCTTTCCCCGAGGGATACTCTCCTAAAACTTGGTAGTGACCTGATTGTCGTAAAATATCCAAAACGCCACGCCGAAATAAGGCATGATCATCAACAATACTCACTGTGTAGTTTGGCATCGACATTTTGATGACCTCTTGATTTTTAATAATCTCAAATTTATGAATATGAATCCAGCTTGAGTAAGACACAGGTTCCCTGCGGTAGATTTGCCCCAAAACTTAGTTCGGCACCAATACGCTCAGCACGTTCCCGCATAATTTCCAGACCAAAGCTATCGCTACGTTTCTGATTTAAATCTAGCCCGCGCCCATCATCAGTTATACAGATTTGTAACTCACCAGATGAAAGATATTCCAGACGTATCTGTGCCACCGAAGCATGTGAATGCCGCACGATATTGCTCAGACTTTCCCGAATGATATAGAGCAACTGTACTGCCTGTTTAGCCGTCACTTTAAATTGGGGGATACGGTTATCTAACTCGAATGAAATACTCGATTGATGCTCAAATTCCTGAATGACTTTTTTTAATGCCGAAGAAAAATCCAGTTCTTGATAAGCCAAACGAGATGCTGTAATCAATTCACGCGTTTGTTGATAGGCATAATGGGTATAACTGGCAAGCTCGGAACTGGTATCGAGCAATGCTGCATATTGGGTATTCTCTTTACACTGCTGATGCAACTGCGCTGATTTAAGGCGTAAAAAGCCTAATATCTGTGCAATGCTGTCATGGAGTTCTGCGGCAACTTCCTTGCGTTCTTCCAATAAAATGCTGCGTAATTTATGTTGCTGTTGCAGCCAAATCTGTAACCCCTGTTCCAGAGACTGGTCAAGTAAGCGCATAGAATCAGATGGTAATTCTGCCGAGAACAATGGTGTATGTAACCGCCAGATCAGAATATCTTGTCCTGTTAATAACAACTTTGCCTGATAGGATGAAATGGTTATTTCCTGCGGTGCATCTTGATCTGCCTGATGCATGTAACTCGAATCATTCAATAAAGTTTGCTGAATCAACTCGATGTCACATCGCATCATTTTTTGTGTTTGTGCATGATAAATAAAGCATTCTTGCGTAAATGGATAACAAAAAACTAGACAATACATAATTGCCTGTACTGGAAAAAACAAGGGTAACTGCTGCTGTAGCTGTTCCAGAAATAGTGGCATTTGCTCTGAAATATTCTCCATTTGTGCCAGTTGTAACTCCAGACGTGCACAAAATAAATCAAATTGACAGGCAAATAAGGTCTGCTGCATCGACTCCAGATCGTTAAATTGCGTTCGTTTTTCAAACCAGTGCTGCCAAAACTTCATATTCATACCTAAAACAAAACTTTTAATTCTCGGTAAATTGCTGTTTATTTCGCACTTTCACCGATCATTGATTAGTTCTACATATTCTTCACGGTTAATTTTTTTGAGCAGGATTCATGCCAAAATTTAAATCTACCTCGTTTTAGGTATTCAATCGGTGCAATTGTGTTCTGTTTTACGACTAGAGATAGTGAATAACATTAGATAGGACAACCGACGTTATTGTTATCGGTTTTACTCCCGTCCACACAGCTACAGGTGATGTACATGGGACATTTACAACAACATCTTGCATCTGATCATAGTCTTGAAAAAAATAGAGATTTCTTTCATTTGCAAACCGCCATTCACTGTCTGAACCTGCGGGTTAATCCACAGTCGGTTGAACATTTTTTGCTTGAATCAGAAGACGAAATTGAACTGCATTTTCCTAAAGAGCAGTCGATTGAATTATTGGTACACGACTTACAGGGGCAAAGCCAACCTGAATATCTGCAATTGCAGACTGAGCAAGCTGTTCTAACATCGGGTATCGCACAAAATAGTTTGGCACAACTCGCAGAACAAGACCAATCATCACAAAAATTACAACAACAATTACAGCAATTGGGGCTTCAACAATCAGATTTACAACAGGTTCAATGCCTAACCCAACATGCGGGTCTGGTGCGTTTTAAAGCGACAGCCCCACTGCGACTAATTGTGTTCAACACGGGTAAAAATATGCAGGTTGATCAACAAGATTCTGTCGATGAAGTGTTTGTAAAACTCATTAAAGCCCAACCGCAATTTGAATATTTACCTGCTGCACTCGCAGAACCTGTTCAGGAAATTCGTATCCCACGCGCTTCGGCAAAAACATATAAAGTCAAAGCAGGTCAATGGATTCAGATTATTGATGTTTCAGGCAAACAATGTTCCGATTTTTTAGCTTTTGATCAACAAGCACTCACCCAAGGGCAGGAAATTGGTTTAGATGCCGTTGCAACACGAACCGTTTTGGGGCACAGCACACCAACACCTGGTCTTCATTCCCGTTTTTATGGTTCCGACCTGCAAACATTGGTCGAGGTCGTTCAAGACACTGTGGGCAGACATGATATGTTTTTAACCGCATGCAGCCCTAAATTTTATGAAGATTCTGGTTATTTTGGGCATATTTCTTGTACCGATAATTTCAATCAAATCCTGAGTCAGTATGGTATTCAAGCCAAAAGTGCATGGCCTGCCATTAATTTCTTCTACAACACACAAGTTGAACCCTGCGGCACGATTTCGATGGATGAACCATGGTCACGCCCTGGCGATTATGTACTGTTACGGGCACAAAAAGATTTACTGTGCGCCTCATCTGCCTGCCCCGATGATATCGACCCATCTAATGGTTGGGTGCCCACCGATATTCATGTCCGTATTTATGATGCATCTCAAAGTTTTCCACGTTCACAACCTTATCGTATTGCTCCAGAGGAGATGCCACGCATGACTAAAATGACTGGTTTTCATTCACGTATTTCTGCATTGACCTCAAAACTGGTGGAATATCATGGTTACTGGGTGGCATCGGAATACAACAATTGGGGCGCAAAAGCTGAATATTTGGCATGTCGTGAACGTGTCGCAATGATTGACCTGACCCCTTTGCGTAAGTTTGAAGTCACAGGGCCAGACGCTGAAAGTTTCTTGCAATATATGCTGACTCGAAATGTCCGTAAGCTGGCAATTGGTGAAATTGCTTATTCTGCGGCATGTTTAGATACTGGCGGCATGGTCGATGACGGCACTATTTTTCGTTTAGGCGAAAACAATTTCCGTTGGGTCTGTGGCGATGAATATAGCGGGACATGGCTCAAACAAAAGGCACAGGAGTTGGGCTATCGTGTCAGCATTCGCCAATCTTCCGATCAAATTCACAATGTAGCTGTACAAGGCCCAAATAGCCGCGAACTATTATCACAAATTATCTGGACACCAGAACATCAACCCAGTGTTGAAAAACTGGCATGGTTTCATTTCACTTTAGGCCGTTTAGGTGGTGCAACAGGCATTCCAGTCATGGTTTCCCGTACAGGCTACACTGGAGAACTTGGCTTTGAAGTCTGGTGTCATCCAAATCATGCCGAACAAGTTTGGGATGCCATCTGGCAAGCGGGCCAAGCCTTCGATATTGCACCTATGGGCTTTGATGCTCTAGATATGCTGCGTATTGAAGCTGGTCTCATTTTTGCACAACATGAGTTTGATGCCCAAACTAATCCTTTTGAGGCGGGTATCGGTTTTACAGTGCCATTGAAAAGCAAAGAAGATGATTTCCTCGGCAAACAGGCCATACAAAATCAAACGGCTGCCAGCCGTCATAAGTTGGTCGGCTTAATTTTAGAAAAAACTGAAGCTGCTGAACATGGAGATCTGGTCTATAACGGTCGTTTCCCTGTTGGCATCATCACCAGTGCGACCAACTCACCGACTTTAGGCAAACAAATTGCGCTATGCCGTATTGCACCACAACATGCAGCATTAGGTTCAGAAATAGAAATCGGTAAACTGGATGGCCAGCAAAAACGCCTGAAAGCCACTGTCGTTGCCTTACCATTTTATGATCCGGAACGTACCCGCGTTCGTTCTTGAGCTTACATTTTTTCGATATCGGTACATCCGTCAGGAGGTTTCATGATGATTTCTCGTTTTATCCCTGCTTTACTGGCAAGCCTGCTCTTTATGCCCATCGCACATGCAGCAGAACCCGCAGTACTTAATCCAACATCAACTGCATGGGTCATGACCTCGATTGTTTTTGTCATGATTATGTTCATTCCCGGACTAGCATTATTTTATGGTGGAATGATCCGCAGTAAAAATATCCTGTCCATCTGTACTCAATTTTTTGCTTTTGCAGGTATTGTCGGACTACTCTGGATTTTCTTTGTTTACAGCATGATTGTAGATGCAACTGGCATGGCTGAAGGCACATGGAATTTCTCTAGTTTTGTCGGTGGTTTTGATAAAGCTTTAATGAAAGGCATTACTGACCAAACGTTAATGGGTGAAATTCCAGAATATGTCACTTCTGTATTTGGTATGACCTTTGCCATGATTACACCAGCAATTGTGGTCGGTGGTTTTGTAGAACGGGTTAAATTCAGCGCGATTGTCATTTTCGCTATTCTCTGGACAACATTCGTTTATGCACCAATGGCACACATGGTTTGGGGGGGACCTGGATCTGTTATGCACAATTTGGGGGCTTTGGATTTTGCCGGTGGAACAGCCGTACATATTAATGCCGGTGTTGCTGCACTCGTAGGCGCAATTTTAGTGGGGAAACGTAAAGGCTGGAAAAGCCAAAGTCTTGCACCACATAACTTGGTTTTTACATTCATTGGCGCAGGTTTACTTTGGGCAGGTTGGTTTGGTTTCAATGTCGGTTCTGCCCTTGCAGCCAACAATAGTGCGGGACTCATCCTCATTAATACACAAATTGCAGCCTGTGGTGGAATTGTAGGTTGGATGATTGTTGAAAAATTCCTTGATACACATGTCTCTTCTTTAGGTCTGGCATCTGGTGCAATTGCCGGATTGGTCGGGATTACGCCAGCAGCGGCTTATGTCGGTGTCTTTGGTGCGGCGGCGATTGGTCTTATTACAGGTATTGGCTGCTTCTATGCAGTAACGCGCCTAAAACATATCATCAATATTGATGATTCACTGGATGTATTCGCCCTGCACGGCATTGGTGGGATGCTAGGTTGTATTTTAACTGGTATTTTCGCCTCACCAACTTTAGGTGGAAATATTGCAGGCTTACAGTTTGGCAGCCAATTTTTAGCACAAGTCATCAGTATTGTCATTACAGTGATTTACAGTGGCGTTCTGTCTTGGGTCATCTTTAAACTTATTGAAAAAACAGTTGGCTTACGTGTCAGCCATGAACAAGAAGAACAAGGTCTAGACATCTCTGACCACAACGAACGCGCATATAACTAAAACCATAATTGTCAGGAGAATGAAGCCTTTTATTCTCCTGATTTTTTATTTTTAAGTGGCATAGGAGTTTTAGAAAATTATGAATATTGGCTGGCTATATTTATTCATCGCAGGCATTGCAGAAATTTTCTATGCAGCCACTCTGGTTAAAACTGATGGTTTTACCCGACTGATTCCGAGCATATTTTGTTGTATTTTTATCTGTGTCAGTATTTATTTATTGTCCTTAGCCACCCGTAGTATTCCGCTTGGAACTGCATATGCAGTGTGGGTCGGTATAGGGGCTATTGGTACAGCTGCTTATGGTATTTTTGTTTTAGGTGAAGCTTATAACCTCGCTCGAATAATGTGCTTAGCGTGTATCTTAGTGGGAATTGTTGGACTCAAACTATCCTCTTTTATCAAATGAATTCTGGTTTTTATACATTCTGTGATAATGATTTTGGCTAAACACTTATTCTTTTTTTCCTCAATTAACTCGACTGGAGATAACACAATATATATCTTCCTCACTTCGTTCCCCTCATCTCTACTTTACCCCTCTTTTTTTTGCCAACACATTTAAAAATCCAAACACACAATATCAAAAATAATAATATTTTTAATTACAATCATTATCATTTACAATCTGAAAAATTTAAAATCCCCCTCAGAGTAAAACAATAGGAAATAAGATGAAAAATCATAAGTTTTTTATAGGGAAATCTAATGCAAAGAAGATCATTCCACTTCTTTCACTTAGTGGAACCATCTTTCTCTCAAATCCAACTTTTGCAGAATCAGCTTCTGACACCATAGAAACAGAAAAAAAACCTGAAGTTCTTCCTACTATTACCATTACCGCTTCACGTGCAGATGAATTTTCTACTTCGGCTAAGCAAGTCACCAAATTAGATGAAAAACAAATTGAGCTTTTAAAAAATGGATCGTCTGGCAACATTGCAACTGTTTTAGCCAAAGCTGTACCAGGTCTATCCGACTCAAGCCGAACCATTACCGATTATGGTCAAACTTTACGTGGCCGTAATGCGCTCATTTTGGTTGATGGCGTTCCAATGAACCTCACACGTGACACATCACGTGGACTTTCAGCCATTGACCCTGAAAGTATTGCCAACATTGAAGTGATTCGTGGTAGTAACGCAATTTATGGTGGCGGTGCTGCGGGTGGTATTATTTCAATTACTACGAAAGCTGCGGGCGGTAAACCTACCGCAAAAACCGTCATTGGGCTACAAACACCTTTAACGAATTTCCGTTCTGATGCTTTGGGTGGAGATATTCACCAATATTTCACAGGTGGCTTTAACACCTTTGATTATGCATTCGACTTCGGTTATCAACGTATTAGTAGCCCTTACGATGCAAGTGGTAACCGTGTTGCACCTGAACCAAGTCAGGGCGACCTTTACGACTCAAATGGTTATAGCCTCGGCGGTAAGCTGGGTTATCACATTGATGACAACCAATATCTACAGTTTGCTGCAAACTATTATAATGCGACACAAGACTCAGATTATGCATCTGACCCAAGTGTTAAAAAAGCTCCAGCTGGAACTGTGCCAGCCAAAGCAATTAAAGGATTAAAGCTCAAAGACCAAAATAAAAATGAAAACCAGATATACAATTTAACCTATACCAATAAAGACTTATTGGGTAATAAAGTTGATGCTCAAATTTATTATCGTGATTTCTTTACTCGCTTTTCACCATTTGATGCTCGTGGAAATGCTAACCGTGGAAAACAAGTCGACCAGATTTATCAAGAAAATAACGTACTCGGTAGCCGCTTAACTGTTACAACACCACTTGAGTTTTTAGGCGATACCTCATTGGTTTGGGGTGGTGACTTCAGCCGTGAAAAAAGCGAAATGCCTTTAGATATTTTCGATCAAAAAATTTATGATCAATCTGGTGGTCTAGAATTTGTAAAAACTGGCAATCTCATTTATTTACCCGAACTCACCACACAAAGTGTTGGTGGCTTTGTACAGTTAAAACACCGCTTTAATGATCAATGGTCAGCAGAAGCTGGGACACGCTATGAAGACAGTTATGCGCAAATTGATAGCTTTGTTCCATTATCACAATTAGGCAAAACTAACCCTTACACTGTTCCGGGCGGAAAAGTGAAAGCTGATGCATGGTTATACAATGCTAATGTGACTTTCTCTCCAAATGATCAAAACTCGATTTACGCATCGTTTAACCAAGGTTTCCAGTTACCTGATGTCGGTTTGATTATCCGTAATGCTGGTGAAGGTTTTAACCTTGGGTCATCATTCTTAGAGCCAGTAAAAGTTAATAATTATGAACTCGGCTGGAAAGGTAACTTTAATAACATCTCGTCAAGCTTAGCGGTATTCCACTCTACTTCTGACTTGGGTGCTGTGCAATCATTCAACAATGGTTTAGTACTAGCAAGAACCAAAGAAAAAGTTACTGGTGTTGAAGCAACGCTTGATTATCTTGATGATGCAAATGTTTGGGGAACTGGTGGTAGTGTTACGTGGATGAAAGGCCGTGAAAAACCTCAAAACGGTGCTGAACAGGACATGACAGGTTTCCGTATTCCACCATTAAAACTCACAGCTTACGTTTCTTATAGCCCAACTGAAACTTGGACGAATCGTCTACAAGCAACTTACTTTGGTTCAAAAGATTATCGCCTAAATGATACCACCACCTCTGGTCGTGCCAATGTAAAAACGTATACGACAGCAGATCTAATCAGTAGCTTTGCCCTAAACAAAAAAGACACGATGACAATTGGTTTAGAAAACATGTTTAACTGCAAGTACTATCCGCTCTATAGCCAATTATTAAGATCTGGTAATAACACTAGCCACTTACTTGCCAATGGTATAACACTTAAAGTAACGTATAGTCATAAATGGTGATCAAAATTTAAATAAACCTGAATACATAAAATAGCCCTCAGCAGATGTATCCTAAATAGAACATTATCGTTTTATTGCACAAAGTTCCTGAACAACAACTGATAAGTTAAAACTGATCTTTCTACAACCATAAAAGGCAGCTTCAAGAGAAGCTGCCTCACGACAGGAATCTTTAGCCCAACTCATCCAAACTCATCTTTAGATGCATGACGCATGGCTTTATCCCCAAATAGATTGACTCACTCTAACCAAGCCAATCTATGAGCCAATCACAAAATAACAGATGCTTTATAAGGACATCATCTTAAGAACAGAATGAATAAAGGAAAAGAAACTAATAGATAAAAAATAAGCCCTTGTAAAAACAAGGGCTTATTTAAATATTTGGCGGAAGCGGTGAGATTCGAACTCACGGAGGGCGTGAACCCTCGTCGGTTTTCAAGACCGGTGCATTAAACCACTCTGCCACGCTTCCAATGTGCGCTATCATATAAGTAAAATTTTATCTTGGCAAATATTTTTTAGAAAACATTTTCTATTTGTTCAAAATAAACTCAAATCATGTTCAAATTATTGATTTTAGATCAAATAATCATCTATTTTTCAAAAAACCAATACTAAATTCAGCTTAATCAGATCTATTTATTGTCTATTTAGAAACCCACTTTTTACTTTAACCCTACTCTTTAAAAGCAGATTCCCCTACAATCTTCAGCCATTTCATCTTCATTTAGAATTTAAAGGCGCCATTCATGAAACAACAGTTAGGCAAACTCACGTTTAAACTTTCAGGATGGAACTATCATGTGCCAGATCATATTTTAGAAGATAAACAGGTGATTGTTGGTTTTGAACACACCTCTATGATGGATGCAATTTTATCTTTAGCATTGTTTCAAATCATGGGAATAAAAATTCATACATTAATGAAAAAAGAATTATTCAAAGGCCCTCTCAAACCTATTTTAAAAACAATCGGGGCAATTCCTGTAGACCGTAAATCAAGCCAAAATATTGTTTCTCAAATGGTTGAACTATTTAACAGTCACGATCAATTCAATCTTGTGATTGCACCAGAAGCCACTCGGGCAAAAAATGGCGAAGCCCGCAAACCCATCCGTACAGGGTTCTGGCACATCGCAAAAGCAGCAAACGTACCGATTGTCCTCATGTATGCAAACCCAAAAACCAAACAAGGCGGCATTATTGGAAAGATTTACCCAAATAACCTTGATGAAGACATGCAAATACTGAAAAATACCTACAAGGAACTTGCAGGATTAGATATTGTGATTCCTGAACCTAAAAACACCTAATACACATAGGGATTTACCGAAATCCTCTTGGTGAAATAAAAGTGATTATGCTAAAATCACGCGGTTTTTTGATATGGCAAAGACCAATCTTTTAAGGAGCATATTTACATGGCGGGTCATTCCAAGTGGGCAAACACAAAGCATCGTAAAGCAAAACAAGATGCCAGCCGTGCTAAAGTTTTTACCAAATATATCCGTGAAATTGTAACCGCAGCAAATTTGGGCGGTGGCGATGCTGCAAGCAACCCGCGTCTACGAGCTGTAGTCGAGAAAGCTTTATCGGTAAATATGACTCGTGATGCAATTAACCGTGCTATTCAACGTGGCGCTGGTGGTGAAGATAACGACGATTTAAACGAAGTGACCTATGAAGGTTATGGCGTAGGTGGTGTTGCCGTTTTGGTTGAAACCATGACTGACAACTTAAACCGTACTGTTCCAGATGTCCGTCACTGTTTTAGCAAAAACAATGGTAACTTGGGCACGAATGGTTCTGTGTCTTACCTGTTTACCAAACGTGGTGAGATTACTTTTGAAGATGTTTCTTTAGAAGACAAAATCATGGAAGTTGCGTTAGAAGCGGGTGCAGACGACATCGAAATTGATGAAGATGAAATTCTAGTCGTTACATCACCTGAAAGTTTTGGTGATGTACAAGATGCTTTGACTGCTGCTGGTTTAAAATCTGACAATGCTGAAGTGGTCATGAGCCCTTCAACAAAAGCAGAAATCACGGACATCGAACAAGCAAAACAAATTCTGAAAATGATTGATATGCTTGAAGACCTTGATGATGTGCAAAACGTTTATACCAACGTTGAATTTTCTGATGAAGTGCTTGAACAACTAGATGCTTAAAATAGCATTCTTAAAGTGGGATTTAAGTCATTAAATCCCACTTTTTATTTCAATAAAAGATCAACTGCACTATTTAAGCAACCACTCATATTTTTAAAAATAAAATTAATATCAATCACTTAAAGCAAAAATCCATCTCATAAATATTTAATGTACAACATTTAAACTCATGCCTATTTAGAAAATAGAGGCTTTTCTTCATGCTTAATAAGGTTCCGCAGGTCACTTTAATTTTCTGGATCATTAAAATTGCTGCGACAACACTTGGTGAAACGGCGGGAGATGCGCTCTCAATGTCACTGAATTTGGGCTATATCCTCAGTAGCGGTATTTTTTTATTACTATTTGCTTTTTTCGTGAGTTTACAGATTAAAGCAAAACAATATCATCCATATCTTTACTGGCTCACTATTATTACCACAACAACTTTGGGCACAACTATTGCCGATTTTGTTGACCGTTCGCTCGGTGTTGGGTACTTCGGTGGAAGTCTAATATTGCTTTCTTTGCTATTGGGCTCACTCGCAATCTGGTATTACAGTGAGCGTTCTCTCTCAGTAGAACATATTCAATCAACTAAAACCGAAATATTTTACTGGGTCACCATTATGTTCTCACAAACGCTGGGAACTGCTTTGGGAGACTGGGTTGCAGATACACAAGGCTTAGGCTATTTATATTCTGCAATTATTTTTGGCAGCATATTATTCTTGTTAACGCTGAGCTATTTCTGGACAAAAATCTCACGCACCTTTTTATTTTGGGGTGCATTCATTCTCACTCGTCCACTCGGTGCAGTTTTAGGTGATTTCTTGGATAAACCTATTTCTCATGGTGGTTTAGATTTAAGTCGTTTCGGTGCATCATTCATTCTTATTGTCGTGATGTTTATCTTTATTTTTATCTCCCAACGTACATCAAAAGCAACTACATAAATTAAAAATTAATGAGGAGATCATACTGATATGCTCTCCTCTTATTTTTAAAGACACAGCAAAACGACAGCAAAAATAGAAAAACAGATGCCTGACAAATAATAAATATAGGGCGTATAACGCTGCAAATATTGTAAGCATTTTGGGCGGGTCAACCATGACACCACTTGTATATTCCAGATTAAAACCACCATGACCATCCAAATACTTATGGCAATTTTGTAACCAACACTGGGCTGCTGTGGAAGTAAAATCATTAAGCTACTATAAAACATCCAATTTTTAGGATTAAGTAAGCTTGACTGTAACCCCAACCCAAACAAAGATTGCCAACGTACATCACCACTCACCTGCCGAGTTTCCAGCTGATCTAACTTCAAATGTTGGCGGGCATAACGAACACAAACACTTGAAAGATAAAATAAATACAGCGCCCCCACATAGCGCAATCCATACAAAAAAGTTGAACTCCACTGCCCAAGGGTATTGAGCAACAATATGGATATTCCAAGAATAAGCGCATTACCCAATACAATCCCCCAAACGACATGGCGAGCTGCCCGATGTGAATAACGCAATAATGTCGTTAATAATAGGAAAAAATCGGGGCCTGGAGAAAGCAAAGCAAGAAAATGTGTAACGGCAATAATAAAAAAATTCATAGCGCACTCAAATACTGATGTGGCTTAAGCTTAGAAAATTGCTGATGCGTTTTATTGTAAAAAAGTGCGGGAAAAACCTTGTTGATACTGTTTCGGAGTCACACCGGTATGCGCCTTAAAAACTTTATGAAAATGACTTTGATCACTAAAGCCCAGATCGGTTGCTAAGGTACTAATTTTTGCACCTGTTTTTAATATTTGACGTGCTTGATGGATTTTCAAATTAATTTGGAATAAATGTGGCGTTAAACCAAGATTGGCTTTAAAGAGGCGAATGATGACATAACGACTCACACCAATCTTTTCCGCAAGCTGCTGTAAAGATAAAAACCCCTGTGCTTGGTGGCAAAGGGTCATGAGCCGTTGTAAATGCTGATAAAAATAAACATGTTGTGGTAGTTGCTGCCAATCAATATATGGAAATAATAGCTGTGTAAGGCATTCAATTAAGGTGTGTTCTTTTTCTGCAATTAATACATGTGAGTCAAACAAGGTCTGATTCATCTGGCAAAAAGCATGGTAGGCGACAGAATCATGCAATACAAAAGGCTTGAGTTGCGGCATAGGCATTTTTTCAAGCAATAAAGCATGCACTTCACTCGATAATTGCTCTAACCAAGTTGCATCAATATGCAGCATTTGATAACTCCAGTGCTGATGTGGTACTGGATTACAAGAATGCTCAATATGTGCAGGAATAACGACAAGACTTCCTTTCTGAATCGTTACCTCATCGGTAAAGGCACTAGCAAAAACACTCTGCCCCGCATCAACCGCCCCAATCGATAAAGTTGGATGACTATGCGCTTTATAACAAATACAGCTTTGACATGCCCGCCGCGTTTCCACATAAGGCATGCGAGGGTCAGACCAGAACTCAAGCAAATTGGGTTACCGCAAGGGCGCGTTCAATATCCTGTTCTAAGTTTTCAGGTTTAGTCGTTGGAGCGTAACGATTTAAAACTTCTCCATTTCGCGCAACCAAAAACTTGGTGAAATTCCATTTAATACTCTGACTCCCCAAAATGCCTTTGGCCTCACGAGTGAGCAAACGAAAAATGGCATGGGCTTCGGGGCCTTTTACATCCACTTTGGCAAACATAGGAAAGCTGACACCATAATTACGTTTGCAAAACACCCCTATTTCTTCATTTGTTGCGGGATCTTGGCCACCAAACTGGTTACACGGAAAACCAAGAACCACCAAACCTTGATCTTTATATTTTTCATACAGTTTTTCCAAACCAGCAAATTGCGGAGTAAAACCACACTTACTGGCCGTATTCACGATTAACAGAACTTTCCCCTGATAATCTGCCATCGACTGTATGTGTCCATCTAAACGCTCAACTTCAAACTGGTAAAGTGTGGTCATGGATAAGTTTCCTCATCACTTTTTTGTTGTGTTTTTAAGTCTAAAGAAGCCGAGTTGACACAATAACGCAGCCCTGTTGGCTGAGGTCCATCTTCAAAAACATGACCCAAATGAGCATCGCACTGGTGACAGACAATTTCAACCCGATCCATACCATGTGATAAGTCCTCATGCTCTTCAATCGCACTATTATTGACGGGTTTATAAAAACTTGGCCAACCACAACCGCTGTCATATTTAGCATCTGAAGTAAAAAGCTCAGCGCCGCAACAACGGCATACATAGGTTCCAGACTGGTGACTATTCCAGTATTTCCCTGTAAATGGTGCTTCTGTCCCTTTCTGACGTGTAATTCTATATGCTTCAGGTGATAGCTCTCTTTGCCATTCTCTCTCTGTTTTATTGACTTTTCCCATTATTCTTTCCTTGTCTATTTTGCTGTTTAAAATAGGATAATCCTATATTTACGTTATTCACTCCAAAATTTCTAGTCTTTACTTCACAATTTACAAAACACTTATAAATCGTAAAAAGCAAAAAGAAAGCAATTAAGAAAATTAAAGTAAGCAACAATTACAAAACAAATGCTTTTTTGTGAGCAATATTAGTGTTACCCTTAGAACCTTTCTTGCTTAGGATTAAAAAATGTCGCAAAAAAAGAGCGTTATTTTTAAAAATCTACTGCCTGTGATTAAACAATATCAACAGGCAGGATTTACGCATGAAAAAATTGTTGCCTTACTTCGAGATCAACATGAACTTGACCTAGTGACAACGGAAACATTCAAAAGTTATTTATATCGTTATGCAAAAGTAGACCCTACGCCTTCCGAGACCCTCAAAATGACGAACACAATCCAAACCCCACGCGAAATTAAAAAGTCATCAAAACTTGAGCATGTTTGCTATGACATTCGTGGACCTGTGTTACGAGCGGCCAACGAGATGGAGGAACAAGGGCATAAAATTATCAAACTAAATATTGGTAACCCAGCCCCATTTGGATTTGAAGCGCCACAAGAAATTATCAACGATGTTGCATTCAACCTACCAAATGCGATTGGCTATACTGACTCGCGTGGTATTTTCCCTGCACGCAAAGCCATTTGCCAGTATTACCAACACAAAGGCATTTTAAACATGCATGTTAATGACGTGTATGTTGGTAATGGCGTTTCAGAGCTTATTGTTATGGCAATGCAAGGCTTGCTTGATGATGGCGATGAAATGCTCGTGCCAATGCCAGACTATCCACTTTGGACTGCAGCAGTCAATTTGTCTGGCGGTACAGCAATTCACTATAAATGTGATGAAGAGAACAGTTGGTATCCCGACATTGCCGACATGGAAGCGAAAATCACACCAAATACTCGCGGGATCGTGGTGATTAACCCGAACAATCCAACAGGTTCGGTTTATCCTCGTCATATTTTGGAACAAATTGTTGCTTTAGCAAAAAAATATGACCTGATTTTATTTGCAGATGAAATTTACGACAAAATTATTTATGACGGCATTGAACATGTTGCCCTTGCATCTTTAGCAGGTGATCAGCTTTGTATTTCCTTCAATGGTCTGTCAAAAGCTTATCGTATTGCGGGGTATCGTTCAGGTTGGATGGTTATTACAGGCAATAAATCTCGTGCACTGGACTATATCGAAGGTCTGGATATGCTGGCTTCGATGCGTCTTTGTGCCAACCACCAAGCACAATATGCGATTCAAACCGCACTTGGTGGCTATCAATCCATTAATGACCTAATCCGTCCAAATGGGCGTTTATACGAACAGCGTAATATTGCATGGCAAATGCTCAATGAAATTCCAGGTGTAAGTTGTGTCAAACCCGAGGGTGCAATGTATTGCTTCCCTCGTCTTGACCCAAAAGTTTATCCAATTCAAGATGATGAAAAGCTCATGCTTGATTTATTAAGAGCTGAAAAAGTGCTTCTGGTTCAAGGGACAGGCTTTAACTGGCCAACACCAGATCATTTCCGTGTGGTGTTCTTGCCTGCCGAAAATGAGTTAAGAGAAGCGATTACCCGCATTGGACGTTATCTGGCAACGCTACGTTAATTGATTAATTATTCATCTCTCCTAAAAATGCCAGTGTTCAACTGGCATTTTTTATGTAGTAAGATGGCTCTGATCAGATCACTATTCTTGGTCTTGTTAGAAATGTTTTTACATATTAAAAATATAAAATAATTATATAAATCAAATTATTAAATACCATTATATCTTCAAACCACAGCGTACACCCCACCACTTTTTACAGCATTTATTAATCAGATAATTTTTTCACTTTTGCCATTTTCCAATGGCTCAATTGTCAGTTAATATTTCGCATGCCAAATGAATTGGCATAAATATTGCTATTTTAAAAACTTGACAAGGAATGCATCTCATGAAGAGAGCTTTAACTGCGCTCACTGTAGCGTTAAGTTTAACTGTACCATTTTCTGCTTTTGCTAAAAATAATGTCGTTGTTGTTGCGACGGGTGGCACCATTGCTGGTGCGGGGGCAAGTTCGACCAACAGCGCAACATATTCAGCAGCCAAAGTTCCTGTCGATGCACTTATTAATGCTGTGCCACAAATACGTGATCTTGCTAATGTTCGTGGTGTACAAGCACTTCAAATTGCATCTGAAAGCATTACCGATAAAGAATTACTCAACCTTGCACGTCAGGTCAATGACCTCGTTAAAAAGCCAGATGTGAATGGCGTTGTCATTACACATGGCACAGACACAATGGAAGAAACCGCATTCTTCCTGAATTTAGTGATTCATACGGATAAACCGATTGTACTGGTTGGCTCAATGCGTCCAAGCACTGCGCTTTCTGCGGATGGCCCACTTAACCTATATAGTGCTGTTGCACTTGCCTCTTCGGACACAGCCAAAGGCAAAGGCGTTTTGGTACTAATGAATGACAGTATTTTTGCGGCACGTGATGTCAGCAAAACCATTAATATTCATACCAATGCATTTTATAGCCAATGGGGTGCTTTAGGCACATTGGTCGAAGGTAAGCCATATTGGTTTAGAAATTCAGTGAAACGCTTTAACAATGCTTCTGAATTTAATATTGAATCGATTAAAGGTGATGCACTGCCATTAGTCGGTATTGTTTATGGTTCAGATAACATACTGCCTCAGTCTTATCTTGCATTACAACAGGCAGGTGCAAAAGCCATTATCCATGCAGGTACGGGCAACGGCTCCGTTCCAAACTACATTGTTCCAACACTCACCAAGTTACAGTCTGAAGGCGTACAAATTGTTCGTTCATCACGTGTCCCTCAAGGTTTTGTTATCCGCAATGCAGAACAACCAGACGACAAATATGGTTGGGTTGCTGCACACGACTTAAATCCACAAAAAGCACGTTTATTGACTGCACTTGCACTTACTAAAACCAAAGATCCAAAAGAAATTCAGCGCATGTTCTATGAATATTAATTTCTTGTTTGCATAAGCTGTACTCTAAAATCCCGATCAAGTCCATCTTCGCTGAAACTTGGTCGGGATTTTTTTCATCGACTGCATAGTTTTTCCGCAAAGAATCTTTTCAAGCGTCCAATGCCTCAATAGCATGTTAAAATAGCCATTGGTCTAGTAAAGGAAAGCTTTATGCAGTTTGTACATCTTGGTATTCATACAGAATTTTCGATTACAGAGTCGATTGTTCGCATACCTGATCTGATTAAAGCTGCGGTAAGCGAAGAAATGCCAGCTTTGGCCTTGACTGATCTCTCCAATATTCACGCTGCAGTAAAATTTTATAAAAGCTGTCTCGGCAAGGGAATTAAACCCATCTTGGGAAGTAATGTCCGTCTCAATGATGCAGACCATCGTATTACCTTACTTTCTATGACCAACAAAGGTTGGCGCAACCTCACCGAGGTCATTTCACGAGGCTTCATTGAAGGTCAACACCTAGACATTCCGTGTATCAAAAAAGAATGGATTTTAGAACAGCACCAAGACATGATCGTGCTGCTTGGACTGCATAGTGATGTCGGGCAAATGCTGATTTCATCTAACCCACAAAAAGCCGAACCACTTTTTGAAGAATGGTTAGAAAAATTTGGCAATCGGGTTTATTTTGCCCTGACGCGCACCAACCGTCCCAACGAAGAAGACTTCATTGCCGAAGCCGTTAAACTTGCTGCCAAATATAATGTGGGTGTGGTTGCACATAACGATGTGCATTTTGTTACCGAAGAAGACTTTGAAGCACATGAAGCACGGGTCTGTATTGCCGATGGTTATGTTTTAGCAGATGGTCGTCGCCCACGTTTATACAGCCCAGAACAATATTTCAAAACAGCCGAACAAATGACTGAATTGTTTTCAGACATTCCAAGTGCCATTGAGAACACCGTACAAATTGCAAAACGCTGTAATGTCAGCCTACGTTTAGGAACTTACTTTCTACCCGAATACCCAATTCCAGATGGTTTCACCATCGACACTTACTTTGAACATCTTTCAAAAGAAGGTTTAGAAGAGCGTTTAAACCACCTTTATCCGCCCGAAAAACGAGATGAAGACTGGCCAGAAATCCGTAAACCTTACGACGAGCGAATTGAGTATGAAATTGGGATTATCCTTAAAATGGGATTCCCCGGTTACTTCCTCATCGTCATGGACTTTATTCAGTGGGCAAAAAGTAATGGCGTCCCTGTTGGGCCGGGACGTGGTTCTGGTGCAGGTTCTCTGGTTGCCTACAGCTTAAAAATTACCGACCTTGACCCACTACGTTATGACCTGCTTTTCGAACGTTTCTTAAACCCTGAACGTGTGTCGATGCCCGACTTTGACGTTGACTTTTGTATTGCAGGGCGTGACCGTGTGATCGACTATGTGTCTCGTCATTATGGACGTGAAGCAGTGTCGCAAATTGCAACCTTCGGTACGATGGCAGCCAAAGGTGCAATCCGTGACGTGGCGCGGGTTTTGGGTAAATCGTATGGTTTAGCCGACCGTATTTCTAAAATGGTGCCGACCAAACCACTCGGGGTCGATTTGGCAACTGCCATTGAAATGGAACCACAGCTTAAAGATGTGGTCACCAATCCATCTAACCCTGACTATGATGATGCCTCAGAAATTTGGGAAATGGCGCTCAAACTCGAAGGCATTACCCGAAATACAGGTAAACATGCGGGTGGTGTGGTGATTGCCCCCGGCAAAATTACCGATTTCTCTGCCGTACTCTGCGATGCTGATGGTACTAACCGTGTTGCGCAATACGATAAAGATGACGTTGAAGCAGCAGGTCTGGTTAAATTCGACTTCTTGGGGCTACGCAACCTGACGGTTATTGAAGATGCCGTACAAAATATTAATAAGCGAATCCAGTCTGAAACGCCATTAAATATTGCCAACGTCCCTCTCGACGATAAAGATGCGTATTTGGTCTTTGCAGAAGCGAACACGACTGCGGTGTTCCAGTTTGAATCCGTCGGCATGAAAAAAATGCTCAAGGAAGCTAGACCGAGTAAATTTGAAGAAATTATTGCCTTCGTGTCACTATATCGTCCTGGCCCGATGGATCTGATTCCTGACTTTATTCATCGTATGCACGGGGGCGAATTTGAATATTTGCATCCCCTCCTTGAAGGGGTTTTAGAACCGACTTACGGGATTATGGTCTACCAAGAACAGGTTATGCAGGCCGCCCAGTACTGTGCAGGTTATACTCTTGGTGGTGCGGACTTACTGCGCCGTGCGATGGGTAAAAAGAAACCTGAAGAAATGGTCAAACAACGCCAAATCTTCATTGAAGGTGCTGCCAAAAAAGACATTGATGAAGCCACTGCCAACCATATCTTCGACTATATGGAAAAGTTCGCAGGCTATGGTTTTAACAAATCGCATGCGGCTGCCTATGCCCTTGTTGCCTACCATACCGCATGGCTAAAAGCCCATTACCCTGCCGAATTTATGGCTGCGGTAATGTCATCGGAAATGCAAAATACCGACAGTGTGGTGTTTTTAATTGACGACTGCCGAACCAATGGGTTAACCGTACTGCCACCTTCGGTGAATATGTCGACCTACCATTTCCATGCCAGCGATGAAAATACCATTGTCTATGGTTTAGGTGCAATTAAAGGCGTGGGTGAACAAGCCATGCAGTCAGTGATTGACTCGCGCATTCATGACGGCCCATATCAGGATTTATTCGATTTCTGCCATCGTATCGATTTAAAGAAAATCAATAAACGTACTCTTGAGGCGTTAATCCGTGCTGGTGCATTGGACTGTTTGGGTATTGAACGTGCAAGTCTGATGGCGCAACTCCCTGAAGCTGTTCAAGCTGCTGAACAGGCTCGTCAAAACCGTGAAACAGGCATGATGGACTTGTTTGGAGAAGTGGAAGAGTTACAACGCAAACCAGCCAAACCTGTCAAACCGTGGTCAGATGAAGTTCGCTTAAAAGGCGAAAAAGACACGCTCGGATTATATCTGACAGGTCATCCAATTGACGTTTATCGTGCCGAATTAAGAAACTTTATTCCCAATAAATTAAACGAACTCAGTTCTACCCGTCGTGGGCAAACCACGGTTTTTGCGGGACTGGTCATGGATGTTGCCAACTTTCCAAACCGTATGGTCATCACCCTTGATGACAGTACCTCACGTATTGAAGTCAGCTGTAATCATGAACGATTCCAACGCTTTAAGGATATTGTTCAAGTTGAACGCGTGGTAGTGATTGAAGGTGAAGTTTATGAACGTGAAGGCTTTGACCGCCCAATGGGTCGTTTGAGTAAAGCCTTTGATTTAAATGAAATTCGTCAAAAACGTGCTCAAAATATTCAAATTCAACTCGCCCCAACGGTATTCACCAAAGAACTGGTCAAAGATATTCACCACATTTTGACTCCATTTGCCCAGATGGATCAATGTCGAAGAATTCCTGTCATTTTTGGTCTGGATTTTGATTATGCGCAAGCCGAATTACACTTGTCAGAACAGTGGCACATCGCGCCTTTAGATGAGGCATTAATTCAGCTACGTGATTATTTTGGTAAAGAAACCATTCAAATTGAATATCATGTGAAATCTAAAGCAGCTAAAACCATAGACTATCAAACTGCCCAAACCATCTCGTCTACTGTTACATCTTCCGAACAAGGCAGCATGGATGATGCAATAGATCTGTATCAGGCAGAAGTCAACCAATATTCTTAAATTTAGGAAAGTTATGAACACATTTGACAATGCGGCAGTTTCTGCACATCTTGCTCATGTACGTATTGTGATGGTGAATACCACGCTCCCTGCAAATATTGGCAGTGCATTACGCGCCATGAAAACCATGGGCTTAAGCAAACTGGTGTTGGTTGCACCGAAAACCTATCCTCATCCCGATATTGACGCGTTAGCTGCTGGCGCAACTGACCTGATTGAACACATCGAGATTGTGGATACATTACAAGAAGCCCTTGCACCCTGTCATTTGGTGTTTGGAACCAGTGCCCGTAGTCGCACTATTCCTTGGCCTTTATTGGATATTCGCCCTGCAAGTGAAAAAATTGCACATGCCGTTGTTGAACAGAAACAGGACATTGCAATTGTTTTTGGTCGAGAAGACCGAGGGCTAACGAATGAAGAGCTGGCACTTGCCAACTATCATGTCACCATCCCTGTTAACTCAGACTACGGCGTATTGAATGTTGCACAAGCCATTCAAATTATTTGTTATGAACTTCGCATGTCAACTCTGCACTACGAACAACAAGAACAAAATGCCGAACAAGCCATGCCTGTCAGCAGCAATATTGCCATGCAGTGGGATGAACCATTGGTGACACAAGCGGAAATGGAAAAATTTTATCCGCATATCGAAAAAATGCTTGAAGAAATTGAATTTTTAGACCTAAATAACCCAAGACTATTACCATTACGCTTACGCCGCTTATTTGGCAGAATCCAACTCGATAAAATGGAATACCATTTACTTCGAGGTATTTTTAGCCGAGTATTGGCTTTAAGTCAGGGAACATGGAAGAAATCATCAAAACAAGGGGATCAAGATCATGTTTAAACAGCTAAAAGAAGATATTGCGGCTGTCTTTGCCCGAGATCCTGCTGCGCGAAACACATTTGAAGTTTTAACGACTTATCCGGGGATTCATGCTCTGATCATGCACCGCATGGCACATGAACTCTGGAAAAAAGAATTTAAAACCAGTGCCCGCATTTTGTCATCGGTTAGCCGCTTCGCAACAGGTATCGAAATTCATCCGGGTGCAAAAATTGGAAAGCGTTTCTTTATCGATCATGGCATGGGCGTTGTGATTGGTGAAACAGCCGAAATTGGTGATGATGTCACGCTTTATCATGGTGTCACGTTAGGCGGTACAACATGGAACAAAGGCAAACGTCACCCAACACTTGAAGATGGTGTAGTGGTGGGTGCAGGTGCCAAAATTTTAGGGCCTTTTACCGTGGGTAAAGGTGCAAAAGTCGGTTCAAATGCGGTTGTTACCAAAGAAGTTCCCGAAGGTGTGACGGCTGTAGGCAACCCTGCTCGTTACATCCAAAAAGACAAACAGGTTTCAGACGTAGAAGTTCGCCGTCGTGATTATGCACAAGATATTGGTTTTGAAGCTTATGCTGCCTCACAGAACCAAACAGATCCTTTACTTGAAGGAATTCGTGTTTTGTTAGACCGTATGCAAAACAACGAAGTGCGTATGAATACCTTGTGCCAACGGCTTTCATTACTTGATCCGACATTTAAAAAGCAAAAAGATGAGCAACCGTATAGTGACGAAGAATTAAAAATCCTCGAAGAAATACGCCGTGAATGTGAATCGCAAAGTAAACAGTCTAAAGTGTAAGCAAGCAGTATCCTGTTACACGCTAAGCATTGCATGCGTTTTCACTTTTTCTTAGACTGCTTCTTTATAAACTCACCATCAACAATAAATTGGGAAAAGAACTTATGCGTTTAAAACCAGTTGCAACAGTCATGATCACAACAGCAATTCTGGCTGCTTGTAGCGCGATACCGCACAAAAAGAATAATATTTCAAATGAACCGATTGTGTTTACTGAACCTGATCCTACTCCAGCATTTTATTCACTAAACCCATTTAATTACGATGCGCCACCTGCTTTCGAAGTCGATCTTAAAAAAGCAGCAGCACAACCTGTCACTAAAATGATTGCAACAAGTACATCCTACCCTGGAAAATCTGCAACATTTGAAGTCAACAAGCTGATTATCCCAACCATTGATAGCAACCGTGCAGACATGAAGTACACCCCGCTTGCAGGTTTAAATGAAATTGACATTACCAATGTCGATGATTTCTTGCAATTGGTTGAAGGGAAAGCACGTCATTATCCACCACAGTTCACTGACAAAAATGAACGTCGTGGCTATGAAACTAAACTCAGAGAAGTTACAAATCAGCTAGATGCTCTTGCTGCACCAGATAATGCCTCTTATGACGTGCTTATTCGTGCATTTAAAGCCACTGTGATGGCACGTAATCTGGACTTAGGTCAACAGTACACAACAAAATCTCTGAAATACGGTCAGCGCTTATTAAAAATAAACCCAAATGATCCTGAAACAAACTTCTGGTTCGGTTTTAATTTATCTGAGGGCGGTGGTCAACGCGAAGCAATTCCATATCTAGATAAAGCAATGAAAGCGGGTGTACAAGAGGCTTATCTTTCTACAGTAAATAACTTCTTGTTCCTTGACCAAAAGAAAAATGCCCTTACGACACTTCATAATTATAAAGTGAAATATCCACAGGAAGCTCAGGTCGTTGATCGTCTTGTACTAGAAATTCAAAAACAAGGTCGTACCAATGTCTGGGAAAATCTTGAAGCAATGAAACAGGGTAAATATTAAGCATTGATGAAAATGTTTGTGAAATATTCACAGATCCTCATCTATTTTCCTTAAAAAAAAGTGCTTTACAATAAACCACCAATTTTGGTGGTTTATTACTTTGTTTTCCATTGAAAAAAAATAAGACTCCAGTATGATTTTTTACATAACTCTAAGTTCTCTACTTGCCTATGCCAAAAATTACATCACTTTCAAAGAACACATTATTTGTATGTATTTTCTCACCACTCCTTTTCAGTGGTTGCCAAGTTGTAAGTGTCAAACAACAAGCCTTTAATGTCACGATTGCCAATGAACGTGACAGCATTCTCACCAGAGATCAGCTCAGTGAAGCCAGCTTAAATGTTCTGTCCATGACTGGAAGTGAATCGAAAGCATGTATGAATGATCCCTCTGCCTGTCTAAAAGAAATTCAAAAAATTCCCCAAATTACAAATGAGCAACTCTTTTCTACAGCAAGTGAACTCTATCTGGCAAAAGCAAAAGAACTAGAAAAAACCTCAGAATGCAAAGACGATGCTAAGACAACAGACGTAAACAAAATTGAAAATTTACCTTGTTTAAATCAAGAAATAGGCATGTTAGATAAAAGTATTCGTTATAGTTATGCCTATTTATTTAAATCAAACCGCGCCCCACAACAACGCCTGTTCGATAACCGTCAAGTCCAAATCCGAGACTTTTATAATCAGGCCACGGCCAAATTACTTATGATTTATCCAAGACCAAAAACAAAAAATCCGCTGTTTAACTCTCGACTTTTCATTGGACAATCTACGTATTATCTCAACTTTGATGATTTTCCAGAGCTTGCCCATCAAGAAGTTGAAAACTATATCTCAAGTTACAATTTAAACTTTTCTGGGTTACGTTCAATTAACCGCCGAGATGGTTTTGGTTCAGAGTTTGTCACTATTTTACCAGCCCCTCCTCATCCAGAACAAAATAAATATATTTTAGACCCTTTAAATTATAATTTTCAAAATGGCAGTAATCCCAATATTCACCATCCGCGCTATTTGGCAACAACCATTACCATAGAACCGGAGAGCAATGATACAAGTATTACGGCGTTACTTGACCATGCACCAATGGCAGTTAAGATTCACGATCCTTACCAATTTAATGCAATTACAGTCGACCATAAGACGTTTCCTCTGGCCGCGAACTTCTCTGCCCCTTATGGGCTTTGGCTAGCACAAAATAATTTAGGTAAAGCAGCATATTTAAGTTTGATTGACCGTGACCAAAAACTCAACATGCCGCATTTATATATGCTTGAACCTTATAATCCGAATAAAAAAGTTATTGTTCTGGTTCATGGTTTAGCAAGTAGTCCCGAAGCATGGATTCGTCTTACAAATGATATTATGGGCGATAATGTCTTACGAGAGCATTATCAAGTTTGGCAAATTTTTTATTCAACCAATATGCCCATTATCGAAAGTCGTTTTCAAATCTATGCGCTGTTGCGACAATCCTTTGCTCAGGTCGACCCCAAAGCCCCTGCATATTCTGACGCTGTCTTGATTGGACACAGCATGGGAGGAATTATTACCAGACTTTTAGTAAGCAATGCCGATATTCGTCCAGCGACTTTTAAACTGATAAAATCAGATAAATTACAACAACATAAAAATAATCCTATCGTTGTAGAACGATTACAATTCCAGCCTATCAATAACTTTGACAGAGCCATTTTTCTTTCTTCACCGCACAAAGGAACGCCCTTTGCAGACCTTTGGTTTACCAAGATGGCAAGGCGAATCATCCGACTCCCTGTCGCTTTTGTAGGAGCTGTAGCCGATACCATTCAGGGCGAAGTCAATATTAAAGAAGCCATGAAACAAATTGATAATGGTTTCTTACAAAATGGGCCGAGCGACCTCAGTTATCAATCCAAATTTATGCAACTCACCCGAGATGTAAATCCTCCGCCTGGTTTTATTTTTCACTCGATTATGGGCAATATTACCAAGAGTAACGACCCTAAAGTGATGACCGATGGCATTGTACCTTATGAAAGTGCTCATTTAGATGGTGCTGCTTCTGAAAAAATTATTCATGGCGGACATTCCATTCAAGAAACACCCGAAGCAGTTTTGGAGTTACGACGTATTTTGCGTTTACATCTAATTCAGCATGGTCTTTATAAACCATCACCAAATCCATTGATTCAATAAAATCAGGTTGTGAGCAATTAACCTGATTTTATCTTTCGCCTTTAGATTTGCGCAAAATCATCTGGAACAAAAACAGTTCCTTTCATCAACACTCGGGCGCTGCGACTCATGATAGCTTTGTGCATTCGCCAAATGCCATCTTGCTCAATTACGTCTGCACCCACAGTCAGTGTTCCAGATGGATGCCCAAACGTCACTTTTTGACCTTGGGTGGACCGACGTAATTGATATAACAAAGTCCCTGGTATATTGGCTGTCACAGCAATGGCTATTGCAGCCGTTCCCATCATCGCATGGTGTAATTTCCCCATAGACAATGCACGAACCAGCAAATCCGTTTCTTTGGCTAAAACAGCCTGACCACTTGAACTTGTATAGTCCTTTGCGTGTGCAACAAATGCAATTTTAGGAGTATGTTGCCGCGTTGCTGCTTCTGAAATATTTGAAATCAGCCCCATTTGTAAGGCAGCATAAGCTCTTATTTTTTCTAGTTTCTCTAAAGCATCAGCATCATTATTAATGTCTTGCTGTAATTCTGTACCTGTATATCCCAAATCTTCTGCTCTTAAAAAGACTGTTGGAATACCAGTTTGCACCATCGTAACTTCAAAATGCCCAACCTCTGGTACATCTAACCATTCTGTTAATTTTCCCGTTGGAAATACTTTTGCAGCATCTTCCTCAACTTTTTCACAAAAAGACAATGTAATTTCTGCTGCGGGAAAGGTGACACCATCAAGTTCAAAATCACCAAGTTCCTGCACTTCACCATCGACAATCGGGACATCTGCCAAAATCGTTTGCCCAATGTTGGCTTGCCAAATTCGCACTGTACAAACTCCATTTTCAGGAATACGTTCAGGGTCAACTAATCCCTGACGAATCGCAAACGGCCCAACGGCTGAAGATAAGTTGCCACAGTTGCCACTCCAGTCCACGAAGGGTTGGTCAATTGCAACCTGACCAAATAAATAATCTACATCATGCTCGGGAACTTGGCTTTTACTCACAATCACGGTTTTACTGGTACTTGATGTTGCCCCGCCCATACCATCGATTTGCTTGGCGTATGGGTCTGGACTCCCAATGACTCTTAATAAAAGTTGATCACGATATTTGCCTGCAACCTGTGCCTGTTGTGGTAAATCTTTTAAGCGAAAGAAAACGCCTTTACTGGTACCGCCACGCATATAGGTCGCAGGAATTTCAATTTGTTTATGTGCTGTCATCTCGAATGTCCTATTCTTTACTCGTTTTGCATTCTTATTTCAAAATTTATTTGAACTATCATGTAGCAAACACAGATGTTTTAACATTCGACTATGGTGAACAAAAAAGTGGGCGCTTGGCCCACATCTTTAGAAAACAATTTTTGTGGTTAATCCTAAAACCAGCGCATTATCGACATTATCCGTTGCCCCCGGATGAACCACATATTGCACCACAGGACGCAACATCAACCACGGCGTAACATAATGCGAATAATTTAATTCCATATTATATTCAGCATCCTGATTGATCGCTTTACGTTTGTTATAAACACCGTCACGGTAACGGTCACTCACATGAATACGATTCACCCCAAAACCTAAAATATCATTTGGATGATTGGCTGATAAACCGAGATAACGAATACCCAACTGCTGCATATTATCGACTTTGTTGGTCGTCTTATCGTAAAACGAAGTATTCATAAAACCATATAAACCACGTTTCCCACCATCAACAGAGGTCAACTGCTGGTCACCTACAAACCAAACCGAATAAGTATGATCTCTTTGCTGACCTGTTAAGGTATCTTTGTTCTGAGTCTTGTCTGCATTGTTATAAAACGCACCAAGCTGATAGGTTGCAGGCAAATTATTCAACCCTTGTTTAGGTTGATAAGTGACCTGCACAGGAATCGAAACACCTTCAGCTTCATCTGAATTTAAATTCCAGCCCTGATTTTCTTTAATATTAGTCGGGTTAAACTCAAATGCACCAATTTGTGCTGACCATTCAGGTGTAAATTTGTATTTCACAATAGCAGCCCATTGCGCCACGGGCTCGTTATACCAGATATTTCCTTGCCACTTGCCATTTTGTGCCGTACAAAACGATGTGCTTTGGAAATCACACCCCATGGTGTCAAAGTAAGACCCCATGCCAATACGACCAACACGCACACTCAATCCACTGTTCCCAAAAATTTTTTCAACCGAGAACTGAGTTAAACGTGACCCAACATTTCCACGTCCATACGTCGCCTGTGTATTGGCCATTTGCGGTGCGCCGGGAGATGAAATATTGTCCACACTGGTACTTTCACCCTGACGTGCTGTGACAATTGCTCGAACAGACATCCCGTCCCAACCCAAAAGTTTTGCTAAATCGAGGGTTGTACCCAACCAAAGCTGGCTTGCAAAGGTCACACCGTCATGTGGTTTATATCCACCATCGGCCAAATAGTCGGTGTCTACATATAAATTAGCGTCAAATTTAACCCCTTTTTGCTCTAAAGTTTGACGTTGTCCATTCCAATCCCCCAATAGATATTGACCTTTAGGATCAAAAGCTTGTTCTGCATGTGCTTGAATACTTGCAAATCCCATCATTGAACAGATCATCGCAGCACAAAGTGCATTTTGAAAATTATTTTTCATTTAAAGTCATTCAATACCAGAAAGTTTGCATTCTATCGTCAGATATTCGTAAAAATTTTCCATATTTGCCATTAAACCGATATTTTCCTAAGAGAGTTTTTCAAAAAACCTGACTTTTTTAGTATGAATATCCATCTGAATACCTGCATACTAAGCCATACTTTTATATAAGTGACAGCATGTGCTGTAAATGATATTCATCATAACTGGCGGATCACTTTATTTTGTTCAATTCAAATGAGTGGTCTATTCATCGTTATTTAAATAACGTCTTTGCGATTTTTGAAAAGTGTATGGTTGATCATGGAGTATTCCCAAACAGTAGATGTTCCCGCAAACCCAAATTCTAAAGCACGTGTTTTGCTTGCAAGTTTGGTCGGAACAACAATCGAGTTTTTTGACTTTTACATTTATGCCACTGCGGCGGTATTGGTCTTTCCTCATTTATTTTTCCCACAAAGTAGCAACGGGGCGGCTGTCCTGCAATCCCTCGCAACTTTTGCAATTGCATTTATTGCACGTCCAATTGGTGCGGCACTCTTTGGTCATTTAGGTGATCGTATTGGTCGGAAGGCAACACTGGTCGCTGCACTTTTGCTCATGGGAATTTCAACTGTCTGTATTGGTCTCCTTCCAACTTATGCACATATCGGGATTGTTGCGCCTTTATTGCTTGCACTTTGCCGTTTAGGTCAGGGACTTGGTTTGGGTGGTGAATGGAGTGGCGCTGTCTTATTGGCAACCGAAAATGCACCTGAAGGTCAACGTGCTTGGTACGGTATGTTCCCGCAACTCGGTGCTCCAATCGGTTTCATTTTTGCAGCCAGCTCATTTTTATTGTTAAGCGCCACTTTATCTAACGATGCCTTTTTACAATGGGGATGGCGTTTACCGTTTATTGCCAGTTCATTGTTGGTGATTATTGGGCTTTATATTCGTCTTAAATTACACGAAACACCTGCGTTCCAACGTGTTTTAGATAAGCAAAAAGAAGCCAATATTCCCTTTAAAGAAGTGGTGACCAAACATACCAAAATGCTTTTCTTAGGTACGATTGGTGCAGTATGTACTTTTGTATTGTTCTATTTAATGACAGTTTTTGCTTTAAATTGGGGAACAACAGCATTGGGATATACCCGTGGCGATTTTCTTAAAATGCAACTGGTTGCCACCATTTTCTTTGCCATTTTTATTCCTTGTTCAGCTATTTTGGCAGAAAAATTTGGTCGTAAAACCACATCTGTTGCAATTTGTGCCCTTACTGCTGTTTTCGGTTTAGTGTTCCCATACTTTTTGGTGCCAAATAACCCGATTGCCATTATTTGTTTCTTGTCTATCGGTTTAGGCATTATGGGATTAACCTATGGCCCAATTGGAACTGTATTATCTGAAATTTTCCCAACATCGGTACGTTACACAGGTTCAGCCTTGACCTTTAACTTGGCGGGTATTTTAGGCGCGTCTTTTGCACCCTTGATTGCAACCAAACTTGCACAAACCTATGGTATCGGTGCTGTTGGTTTATATTTATGTGCAGCGTCCTTGTTGTCTATGCTAGCCTTTGCCTGCATCCGTGAAACAAAAAATATTGATGTTAATCATCAGCTTTAAAACATATTTTTCCATAAAAAAACGCCGTCTAATACGGCGTTTTTTAACAATACTCAGCGTTATTCGTCCTCATCATCAAAAAAATCAAAAAAGTAACTGCTACATTCCCAACCTGCATATTCACCCTGAAATTCGAGTGCGATTTTTGAAAGCCATGTTTCTAAATCAACAATATCTTCATACTCAGGTTCAATCAAAATATAGACCGAAACTGACCATTCATTTGGTTCGTTCTGATCATCCTGTTGTAACGAAATTTTTTGTTCTTGATCCAACAAATATAATGCACATGCCTGAGCATCTTTTTGTTGCTTAAAAGCCAGTAAAAATTCAATTTCATGCGGTTGACTAAGATCATCGCCATCTTCAAACATCTGCCACAAAACATTGCCGTTATCATCATCGGGGAATTTTTGATAATCACGATTCATTCTTTGTTCCTTATTTGTTGTTGCTTTGGTCGATTCCATCATAATGCGAAATTATTTCAATTTTGCAATTTGTTTGTAGATTATTTTATCTGTACAGATCAGCCCATACTTCACTTATATAAGATTTGTAGGCGATTCACCATAAGCTGTAACTTAAGCCATAGAGGATATGGCCCAAGTCCTTTTAAGTATTTCCACAGCAAGAAAGATGAAATTTAATAATTTTACAAGATTTGTTAAACCAAGAAATGCTCCAAATAATCTGAATAAAGTTTTTTATTTTTTGCATTTCAAATAATCACAGTTAAAAAGGAACAACCGATTCAATATTCATTTCAATCCCTTGTAGTGGGTGAATAAATGACAATGATGCAGCATGCAACGCCATACGCTTTAAATGAAACTTGGCAGGTTCAGGATGATAGAATTCATCCCCCATAATCGGGTGCCCAATATGCTGCATGTGAACCCGAAGTTGATGCGAACGCCCTGTAATCGGCTCTAGACAAACCCGACTTTGGTCTGTTTCAGCATCGTATTCAAGTAACTGATACAGCGTTTTTGCCTGCTTGCCCAATTCAAAATGTACAATTTGACGTGGACGATTTTCCCAGTCGGTAATTAACGGCACGTCTACACTGCCTTCCGCCTGAATTTGACCTTGTACCAGTGCGATATAATACTTTTTGACTTGTCGAGCTTGAAACATCTTACTTACAGCAACTTCTGCATCACGATGTTTTGCAAACATCAAAATGCCTGACGTTGCCATATCCAGTCGATGCGTGACTTTTGCCTGAGGATATTTTTCTAAAATACGTAAATAAGCACTGTCCTGATGTTCAGGCTTGCGCCCCATGACAGAAAGCAGACCTGCGGGCTTGTCGATGATAACCAAATCTTCATCTTCAAATAAAATAGACAATGGTTGTTGTGGTGGCTGATAAATAAATTCGTCTTTCGGTGGCATGGTCATGTCTGTTTAATCAAGGCTTGCGGAACATAGCAATGCCGATTTAACATGTCAATCTCCATCATAAATCTTGATGAAAAACCTACCTCATCACAAAAATAAAATTGTTCAATTCACCATTCTGGCCCAATCATTAATGTGTAAAAATTCCTAATAGACGATTTTGATAGGCAAGATAGACGTTTCTCACAATAAAGATAGCCGCCAGACATACAACGACTGTTCATCCAAAATCGATAAATTATCGCTTTTTATTCATTTCAGACAACAAATCCAGTTGGATTTCCTGTATTTGTGCCAAACGCTCCCATTGATGTGACAATAAATGATCCACTTTGTCATGCAAATGGCGGATTTCTAACTCTGCTTTTAAGTTAATTTGATAATCATGTTGCGAACGTAAGCGGTCTTTGGCTTCTTGTCGGTTTTGGCTCATCATGATAATAGGTGCCTGAATGGCTGCCAAACAAGATAACACCAAGTTAAGTAGAATAAATGGATACGGATCAACAGGATGAGTCATAAGAACAACTGTATTCACTAAAATCCATCCCACCAAAAATAGAAAAAAACAAATCAAAAAAGTCCAACTTCCCCCAAAAGTTGCAATCTTATCTGCTAGTCTTTCACCCCATGTCCAGTTTTGGTCGAACTCCGTTTCAATGTTTTTACTAATGAGTTCATGATGCTGCATGCTATCAATCACTTCATGCTCTAAATGGGTCAACTCACCTTTTTCGGATCTTAGCAACGAATGAACATAGCGAATACGGTATTCGGTCAAATCCGCCCGACAAATAAAACTCGATGCAGACCAATCGGCATGGTCTTTTCGAATTGCCTCGACAACACTATCCCGAATGGCTTCCCCCGGTACAAGGTTTTTTAGCGGAAAAGATTTTCCACAAATGGCACATTGGCGATACTGGTCTTTATTTTCCATTTTGTTTCAGCTCGCGATGATGAAGAGTAAGAATATTATATAAACGATTTTGGCTTATCGTATCGTAAATAAAACGTGTACTCTAGCCTAATATCTGTAAAGTTGCGGGTACGATTTTTCGATGCGCAGGAATCACCGGCAACATATAAAGACGTCCAAGCCAATTCTTAATATGCACAATCGTGGTCACGGTAAGCACCTGAGTTTTTTCATTTTTATAAATAGATAAAGTCACATTCAAATGCTTGTCATCATCGCCAATAATTAGCTCATTTTCCGTGCGTTGTAACAAGGTAAAAATTCCAATTCGGTCGCCTGTGACATACTCATTTTCTTTTTTATGTGTATCAATCTGCTTAAAACTGCCTAAATCTTTAAGTCCAATTTTTGAAGTTATTTTATTGCGCACGTTCATGCTCCACTCTATCCACTGTGGGGTGTGTTGGAACAGTTTAATGAGCTGCCCAAAGACATTCAGGTTGGGCTCACCAAGCACAATACTCCACGAGTCGTGGAAGTAAGCATTGTTCAATTGAGATGAGATTTGACTATCACTTGGCAAGGTAGAAAGATAAGGCTTATTCATGAATTATTTTCTTGTAAAGTATTGTTTTTATTATATCGAATTTTTTAGGGTGTCAAGGGAAAACATCTATGGTTTGCTTCAACAATTAACACTTTGTAAGTGGTCACCTTAGCCTATAAACTCTTGATTTATAGCGTCCTAAGCCGAATCGAGACCTTTTGGGTGAGTACACACTAACGTTATACGTTTTGGTGCATGCTACTCTTTTCGATCCCTATCACACCCTTGAGATATAGTTTAGGAAGAAATGGATGGGATTGTTTTTCTAAAATTCGGCAATTTTCAGTATTTATAATATTTTTTCCCGTAAAAGCAAAAATATGAGATATTTTTTACCATTTAAGTAAAACTAATATCATTTATCTTCCACATTTCAGCATTATTTTCACTTTTTTTACCAAAAAAGTTTAAGCCCAAATCACCATAATGGCTGCCACAATCACAAGCCACAGCCCAAGATGGTCAGACTTTGCCAACTTTTCTTTAAAGAAAAACGCTGAAATAAGCAGACTAAATAAAATCTCAATTTGTCCAAGTGTTTTTACAATCGCCACAGACTGCATACTCATGGCACTAAACCACCCCAAAGACGCTAGAAAACTACAAACACTCACCTTAAAGGTCATGCCGAGTCGTTGCCACATCTTATAAAGCGTTTGCCGACTAAATAAACCGAGATACAGCAGTAAAATCACACATTGAAAGCTGATCAGACTACATAGCACCCAAGCCGCCCGATGTAAAAACGGCAACATGGTCAGTTCTAAACTGGCTTCACGCACCAACAGTGAAGTAATGGCAAAACATAGTCCACTCCCCAGTCCAATCATTAAGGTTTTCATGGAAAGTTCTGTCTGATGCCGACCTTTACTCAGCAGAAAAACTGCAACTGCCCCAATCAAAACACCTACCCAACCCCAGCCAGTTAAATGCTCATGTAAAAACACCACGCCAATCAGAGCCGCCAAAATCGCTTCACTTTTCGCCAGTCCAATCCCAATCGCATAGTTCTTTTGCTGAAACAGTTTAACCATTAACGCGGTGGCATAAATTTGGCTTATTCCGGCAATCAGCACATATAGCCAAAACTTAGGGCTAAAGCTGACGGTACTGCTAACAGGTTGGTGATGATATATAAAGGCAAGGTAGCTAAAGGCAAAAATGGGTGCAAATAAAAACCGTGCCAGTGTTGTGCCGTAAACATCGACCGTTGTGCTGAGTTGTTTTTGAAATGCATTGCGCCATGCCTGCATCAATGCAGCCATGAGCGTAAAAAGAACCCAAGTGATTGCCATAACTTAAGTATTTGGTGTTTAAAGTGTGTGTAATTTACGCTTTTTCGCAGAGATTGGCGAGGTATTCCTAACCATTTCAGCCAGTCATGTACGCTTTAACTTACAAACTTTTAAGGATTTTGCGGATTGGCTACACCCTGCTTTTTTCTTAATATGAACTCATACAGGAACAGGATGTTCCGGAACACAAAACAACAATAATAGGTTCATGCATCAGGATCGTGAGATACGACAGGAGTCATATCTAACAGCCCCATACGAAAAAGCTCGACAGGATGTCGGGCTTTTTTTATGTTCTTATTATCCAATATCTGTATCCCAGTTATAGAAAACGTCGTATTCATCTGTATACTTGCTTATCGTCTTTTTTATCACTCTGCTAATTTCTTCATTAATATTTTCATTATTTTGAGTAAAAACAAGGGTTCTTTCTATCACTAGTTCGCTATTATCAATTCTAAATTTATTTTCTGCTATTTCCTGAGGTTTACCAATAATAGTTACAATTGCACCTATAGTATGACTACCTAACCTACAAAATATAGCTGAAGTTGATGAAGTTTTTTCAAATTCAAATACGTGTTTACTGTTTACCTCAAACTCAGCTCTAAAATCACACTTATTAGTTTTAGTAATTAAAGTATGAAACTGCTCAACTTCTTCTCTATAACTATATAATTCCTTTATAGAAATACATATTTCATCAGAAATTTTCGTTTGAAAACAAATTTCTAATGCCTTATTCAATAAATCATCAAATATACTTAACTCTCTTTTTACAAATTTAGTTTTTAAATCAAATATTAAAGGTTCAAACTTTTCTATTTTCAGCTCTATAATAATCTTTTGATTATCTCTACTCATCAGATCAATTAAACCAATGGCATCTTTTAATTTTTTTAATTCGAGTCTCCTGTTATCACCTAAACTAAAACTGCAATTAGATTTCCTTGCATATGGTTCAAAACTTATATCAAAGAATTCACTAACGATCCGAAATTTTGCAAATTTCCTAAACTCATTAAAACTAAAAGGTGAGCTATATAAATCTATATCAAAAATCAATCCACTAGAGAGACTATCTTCTTTGAATCTAATTTTTCCTTTTTTTGGTGGTTGCATCCCCACACTTAATTTTGCGTTAGATATTTCAAAATGAGAATTTTTAGAAGGTATACCAAATCTTTTTCCAATATTAATTAAATTTTGAACATCTACATCCTTCTCTAATCCTAAAGAAGCATCAATAATTTTCTGGAAACCATCTTCCCCTTCAATGGAGAATTGAACTATTCCACACCCATCTTCAAAACCACACTCTTGTAAATATTTATTTTTACTAGCTATGTAATCAGAATAGTTTTCACCGATATATTTCAATAGATTTTGTTTTAGATTTTTACCATCTAATTTTTCAAGCCTGTGCTCTTCACTATAAGTAAGAGTAATTGTCTTTTTATTTAAATCCTTATTGTTTCCACTTTGTTCTATTTGATGAACTCTTTTAAGAATCTTATAAACCAACTCATTATCTATATGTAAAATAAATGTATTTTGTACTTCATTCTTCCCATCAAATTCTAGAAAAACGTAAAATGCTGGCATTTGTACAGTTGCCATCCGTCTAAGATTTGATACTGTAATAGCGAGTTTTCTATCACGTTTATCCGTTGCTTTAACTTGAACTTTACATTCAAAAGCTGATTTATGTAATTCATGAGTGGTTATATTTGAAGATATCGGGAATTCTACATAGTAGTCCCACCCTGTCTTATCAATTGCTGAACCATTAGCAATTAATCCAACTTGAGCACACCACATTGCAAAAGTGCTTTCACCTAATAGTCCTAAATCTCGCATATACACTCAAATATAAACTATAAAAAACCCCATCACCAAGATAGGGTCTTTTAGAATAATTTTCAATCAGTTATAGACTAAATATTAAGCCACTTGGCCTTCTAAAAAGTCTTGTGCAAAACGCTGTAATACACCGCCCGCTTCATATACAGAAACTTCTTCTTCTGTATCTAAACGGCAAGTCACAGGCACTTCCAAAATTTCATTTTTACCATCGGCAGTTGAGCGCTCAATCACTAACGTTAAAGTCGAACGCGGTGCAATATGACCAATCACGCTATAAAGCTCTGTACCATCTAGTTTTAAAGTCTTGCGGTTTACACCCGCTTTAAACTCAAGTGGTAACACGCCCATACCCACCAAGTTAGTACGGTGAATACGTTCAAAGCCTTCTGCTACAATCGCTTCAACACCTGCAAGGCGTACACCTTTTGCAGCCCAGTCACGGCTTGAACCCTGACCGTAGTCAGCACCCGCAACAATAATTAATGGCTGTTTACGGTTCATGTAGGTTTCAATTGCTTCCCACATACGCATCACTTCGCCTTCTGGTTCTACACGTGCTTTTGAACCTTGCTTAATGGTACCGTCTGAACGAACTACCATTTCGTTATAGAGTTTCGGGTTAGCAAATGTTGCACGCTGTGCAGTCAAATGGTCACCACGGTGCGTTGCATAAGAGTTGAAGTCTTCTTCTGGTAGACCCATTTTATGAAGATATTCACCCGCAGCCGAGTCCATCAAAATCGCGTTTGAAGGCGACAAATGATCGGTGGTGATGTTGTCACCCAAAATTGCAAGTGGACGCATATTCGCTAAAGTACGTGGTGCAGCCAATGCTCCTTCCCAATAAGGTGGACGGCGGATGTAAGTACTTTGCGGACGCCAGTCGTAAAGTGGGCTTTTCGCTTGCTCAACTTCGCCCAAGTCAAACATTGGAATGTAGACTTTACGGAACTGTTCAGGCTTCACGGCTTCTTTAACTAAGGCATCAATTTCAGCGTCAGATGACCAGATATCTTTCAGGTAAATCGGCTTACCTTCTTTGTCATGACCTAAAGCATCTTTTTCAATATCAAAACGAATCGTGCCCGCAATTGCATAAGCTACGACAAGCGGTGGAGATGCTAGGAATGCTTGTTTTGCATATGGATGGATACGGCCATCGAAGTTACGGTTACCAGACAGTACTGCTGTTGCGTACAAGTCACGGTCAATAATTTCTTGTTGGATGACTGGATCTAACGCGCCCGACATACCATTACAAGTTGTACAAGCGTAAGCCACAATACCAAAACCAAGTTGCTCTAAGTCTTTTAGAACACCTGCTTCTTCAAGATAAAGTGCAGCCGCTTTTGAGCCCGGTGCAAATGATGATTTCACCCAAGGTTTACGAACCAAACCTAGCTCATTTGCCTTACGTGCTAACAAACCTGCCGCCACGGTGTTACGTGGGTTAGAGGTGTTGGTACACGAAGTAATTGCAGCAATAATGATTGCACCATCAGGCATTAAGCCATCAGAACGGTTTTCAACAACACCTGCAATGCCTTTTTCTTTTAAATCGCTTGTTGAAACACGTGCATGTGGGTTTGATGGACCAGCAATGTTACGTGTGACTTTTGATAAATCAAAGCGTAGTACACGTGGGTACTCTGCTTTGGTCATATCAGATGCCCAAAGACCGATTTCTTTTGCGTACTGTTCAACCAATGCCACTTGAGCATCTTCACGGCCTGTGAGGCGTAAGTAGTCGATTGTGTTTTGGTCGATGTAGAACATCGCAGCAGTAGCGCCATATTCTGGAGTCATGTTCGAAATGGTGGCGCGGTCGCCCACAGACATGCTGTCAGCACCTTCACCAAAGAACTCAAGGTAAGCACCCACCACACGCTCTTTACGTAAGAACTCTGTTAGAGCCAACACGATATCTGTTGCAGTAATGCCTGCCTGACGCTGACCTACAAACTCAACACCAATAATGTCTGGTAGACGCATCCAAGATGCGCGGCCCAACATGACATTTTCAGCTTCTAAGCCACCCACGCCCACAGAAATTACGCCCAAAGCGTCTGTATGTGGTGTATGCGAGTCTGTACCTACGCATGTGTCTGGGAATGCTACGCCATCACGTGCCTGAATCACCGGAGACATTTTCTCTAGGTTAATCTGGTGCATAATGCCGTTCCCCGCAGGGATCACATCGACATTTTTAAATGCGGTTTTGGTCCACTCAATAAAGTGGAAACGGTCTTCGTTACGGCGGTCTTCAACAGCACGGTTTTTTGCAAAAGCGTCTGGGTCAGCACCACCGTATTCCACTGCTAAAGAGTGGTCAACAATAAGCTGTGTTGGTACAACTGGGTTGACTTTAGATGGGTCACCGCCTTTGTCGGCAATCGCATCACGTAAACCTGCAAGGTCAACCAATGCAGTTTGACCCAAAATATCATGACACACCACGCGTGCAGGGTACCAAGGAAAGTCTAAGTCCTGACGGCGTTCAATTAACTGCGTTAAATAAGCAGTTAAGTTCTCGGCATCGGCACGGCGTACCAATTGCTCTGCGAGTACTTTTGAGGTGTAAGGCAGTTTTTCGTATGCGCCTGGCTGAATATCTTCAACGGCTTGACGCACGTCGTAATATTCAAGCTGGGTGCCTGCCAGCGGTTTACGGTATTTTGTGTTCATTAACCACGCTCCGCCAATGGTTTAAATTCGAGGTTTTCAGGGCCTGTGTAGTTCGCGCTTGGACGAATGATTTTGCCGTCTTGACGTTGTTCAATCACGTGCGCTGACCAACCTGCTGTACGTGCAATCACGAATAATGGTGTGAACATTGCAGTTGGAACACCCATTAAGTGATAGCTCACTGCACTGAACCAGTCGAGGTTCGGGAACATGTTTTTCACTTCTTTCATCACTGCTTCTAAACGCTCAGCAATGAGGTACATTTTGGTGTTCTCTTGTGCTTCAGCTAAGTCGTGTGCAACTTTCTTGATCACTTCATTACGTGGGTCAGAAACTGTATATACAGGGTGACCAAAACCAATCACCACTTCTTTATTTTCAACACGTTTACGGATGTCAGCTTCTGCTTCGTCTGCGTTGTCGTAACGCTGTTGAATCACGAATGCAACTTCGTTTGCACCACCGTGCTTAGGTCCGCGAAGTGCGCCAATACCACCAGTAATTGCCGAGTACATGTCAGAACCTGTACCTGCAACCACACGTGAGGTAAATGTTGATGCGTTGAACTCGTGCTCAGCATACAAAATCAGAGATGTATGCATTGCTTGAATCCATTCTTCAGATGGTTTTTCGCCATGAAGTAAATGTAAGAAATGCGCTGCAATTGAGTCGTCATCCGTTTCAACTTCAATGCGACGACCGTTGTTGCTGAAGTGGTACCAATAAAGCAGCATTGAACCTAGGCTTGCCATTAATTTGTCAGCAATATCTTTTGCGCCCGCTTCATTGTGGTCTTCATGTTCTGGTGTTAAACAACCAAGAACTGAAACACCAGTACGCATGACATCCATTGGGTGTGCAGACGGAGGTAATTGCTCAAGTGCAGTTTTAAGTGCTGCCGGTAAGCCACGAAGTGCTTTTAATTTTGCTTTATAGGCTTTGAGTTCAGCTTTGTTTGGTAATTTGCCATGTACGAGCAAGTGAGCAACTTCTTCAAACTGGCTACCCGCTGCAAGGTCAAGAATGTCATAGCCACGATAGTGCAAGTCGTTACCGCTACGTCCTACGGTACACAGTGCTGTGTTGCCTGCAACTTGTCCACTAAGTGCAACTGATTTTTTTGGTTTGAAGCCTGTTGTTGTTTCATTTGAGCTCATAAGATTGTCCTTTTCCATTTATCTAAATTTGTTGTTGTTTCATTCTTTATTTTGATAAAACACAGCAGCATCTTGCCGAGTTCTCATCCAATTTTTTGATTAACCACTTCGTCTTGCGCCTTGTCAAAGCTTTAACCGCTTTGACTTGCTCAAGTTCAACCTACCTTGCGAAACGATGTTTCTCATTTCTGGCAAAGTAGGCAAGAACCTTTCACCACTTTAGATACTGCTCATCACCTGACGATCTATCCTGAGCAACTTCAAAACACAGCTTTAAAAGCAACGCAAGGTAGCCCAATGTTTGGATCCATGCCACCCTCTCGATAGCAAAGGCCATCATCTCCCCATCTCTGGAGTGTTCTTTAAAAAGAGGACTTATTTATTTCTTCTTCGCAAATGCGTTATCTAAGTAGTCTTCAAACGCATAGTAATTAATGCGTTCATATAGCTCTTTACGCGTTTGCATCAGATCAACCACGTTCTTTTGTGTACCTTCTTTACGTAAGGTTTCATACACAGTTTCGGCTGCCTTATTCATGGCACGGAAAGCAGAAAGCGGATAAAGCGCAAGGCTGACATCGGCAGAGGCTAACTCTTCAGTGGTAAACAGCGGTGTAGAACCAAACTCGGTGATGTTTGCCAAAATTGGTGCGCCAGTTGTCTGAGCAAATTGCTTGTACATATCAAGCTCGGTAATTGCTTCAGGGAACAACATGTCTGCACCCGCTTCAATGTAAGCACCTGCACGGTCAATTGCAGCTTGTAAACCATCTACGGCCAATGCATCGGTACGTGCCATAATCACGAAACTGTCATCACCACGCGCATCAACCGCGGCTTTAATACGGTCAACCATTTCTTCTTGAGTCACAATGGCTTTGTTCGGACGGTGTCCACAACGTTTTGCGCCCACTTGGTCTTCAATATGCATTGCCGCTGCACCAAACTTAATAAGTGCTTTTGTGGTTCGAGCAATATTAAAAGCCGATGCACCAAAACCTGTGTCGGCATCGACCAATAATGGCAGATCACATACATCGGTAATCCGACGGACATCGGTCAACACATCATCAAGGTTACTAATTCCCAAATCAGGTAAGCCTAAAGAACCTGCTGCTACACCACCACCTGAAAGATAGATTGCTTTGTAGCCTGCTCGTTTTGCCAAAAGTGCATGATTGGCGTTGATGGTTCCCACTACTTGTAATGGCTTTTCTTGGGCTACAGCATCACGAAACAATTGGCCTGCGGATTGTTTAGCCATTATTTAACTCCTTGTGATTCGATCCAGTGCGACTCGATATTTTTATAAGATGATGCAATATGTCTTCGCATCAATAGCTCCGCCAATTCGGCATCTCCATCTGCAATCGCATCTAAAATTCGAATATGTTCACTAAACGCCTGATGTGGGCGGTTAGGGGTTTTAGAAAACTGAATACGGTACATACGAATCAGATGATACAACTCATCACACAGCATTTTTTCTAAGGTCGTGTTACCACTGCTTTTAATAATGCAATAATGGAAATCATCTTCCCCTTCCTGCACAAAGTAACCTTTGCCTGCTTTAAACGCATCATCTTCTGCATGACGTTTTAAAACATCACGTAAAAGTAAAATTTGTTTTTTATCAATATGCTGTGCTGCCAGACGACAGGCCAAACCTTCAAGTGACTCTCGAATTTGATAAAGTTCAAAAAGTTGTTGATGTGATAAAGACACCACACGCGCACCGACATGTGCAGTACGTTCAACCAGTTTTTGACCTTCAAGACGATGAATTGCCTCACGCAACGGCCCCCGACTAATGCCATAAGCCTTTGCCAGTTCAGGCTCAGAAATTTTGCTACCTGCTGCAATTTCCCCACAAATAATAGCAGACTGAATTTTATGAAAAATTTGGTCAGTTAAAGTTTGTGGCGTTTTATTTTCTTGCAGAACCTGACTCATGTTACCTATTCATCACTTTATTGACTGTCATTTGATGTTGCTTATCTTTTAATAATTTTAGCCATATTGTCAACAATATAATAATATTTATAAGACTATAGTGGAATAAATCCACCCAAAAGCATGATAATTTAAATTATTGTCGACAATTTAAATTTATATTTAACCTGTTTGCTTTGTTCTAAAATGATACAGACCTTCGGATAAAGTATGCTCATACCTACGAAAAATATGCTAGTCTGTAACAGATGTAAGGAAGGTTTTATATTCAAATGAATATATACACGATATAACCATCAATCATCCGTAGCTTGATGAACCGCAAAAAACAATGAAAATGTATTTAACCAAATAAAACAAAATGGAGAAAGAAAATGAGCTATCACCACATCCTTATACCCGTTGATGGGTCTTCAACCTCACAGGTCGCAATTCAACATGCAGCCAAACTGGCAAAAGCTTTTGGCAGTAAAGTAACTGCAATTTGTGTACTGACTGTTGATCCTTTTGTGGCGGTTGAATTTATTAATAGTGATGAATTTTCAAAAGAATATCTCAATAAAGTAAAAGAGGAAATCGAACAGATTTTAGTAGATACAAAAAACCTATTCGCCAAAGAAGGTGTTGCAATTGAAACCCGAATTATAGAAGGTCAAACGATTCATAAAGAAATTGTCGACACAGCCACTACATTAAACGCAGACCTAATTATCATTGGCTCTCATGGTCGTAAAGGCTTTAAAAAATTTGTTTTGGGCAGTGTGACACAAGCGCTGTTAGGTGAAACCCACGTTCCTGTTCTAGTAATTAAGGAATAAACTTACTGCCGTGTTATGGGTTTTCCTATAACATGGCTTTTGTTATAAATGTTCATCTTGGTCTTAGAAAGTAATACCCAGTTCCAAGTGCAATGCAGGTCAACAATAATAAATAGAGCGCGTAGTCAAAAATGCTATTCTCTGGACGGTTCAGTCTGTATTGGTAGAGATAATAAGCGAGCAATACTTTATGTTTGGTCTTGTTTTTTGGGTTAATAATACCCTCTTCTAATGGTTAATAATTAACTAGCCGCACCCGATTTTCTGACGCCCGTGTGGCGTCAAACCATGCCGTCGATAGTCGGCGATTTAGGCTCGCTTTCTAAGACGCCTGCGTGGCGTCGAACAAAACAAACCATCCGATCCATTTTTTGTTATTTTTCTAAGACGCCCGTGCGGCGTCAAACAGCCATTCAGGAATGGTTCAACATGCTACCCGTTTCTAAGACGCCCGTGCGGCGTCAAACAGCAAAGTCGCAAGCCGCCAGATTACGATCAATTTCTAAGACGCCTGTGTGGCGTCAAACCAACCCCATTTTTACTGCAAATCGAAATACTTTTTCTAAGACGCCTGTGTGGCGTCAAACACCTGTTCTGCTTCGCCGTGTTGATTGTGTTTTTTCTAAGACGCCTGTGTGGCGTCAAACTCACATTTGAATGAGATTGGGGACTTTGTAGCTTTCTAAGACGCCTGCGTGGCGTCGAACAATTTTAACCATTTGGGCACGTTCCCCATACTTTTCTAAGACGCCTGCGTGGCGTCGAACACCGCATGGCTGACGCGATGATCGAAGCGCGCTTTCTAAGACGCCTGCGTGGCGTCGAACCTGGAGCAATCAGCTATTGTTGACCTTTCATCTTTCTAAGACGCCTGCGTGGCGTCGAACTATTTGGAGTACGACATGGAAGAGATGGATATTTTCTAAGACGCCTGCGTGGCGTCGAACACGTGCTGGAAAATGTGCCTGAAATTTTTGAATTTCTAAGACGCCTGCGTGGCGTCGAACATCGTGAACAATTTAGAGCACTACTTGCCGATTTTCTAAGACGCCTGCGTGGCGTCGAACTTGAGCTTTTCACGTTTCATTGAGTTGAACGTTTTCTAAGACGCCTGCGTGGCGTCGAACTGAAAGTTTGGAAATGACCGCACCGATGGCAATTTCTAAGACGCCTGTGTGGCGTCAAACTGAACCGCCGTTCTGGAATGTTTTTGACTCTGTTTCTAAGACGCCTGTGTGGCGTCAAACAAGCGTTGAGCTTGCGAGATTTCCCGCTCCGATTTCTAAGACGCCTGTGTGGCGTCAAACTCTACCGTGTCGCCGCCGTTAGCAGTGTAGACTTTCTAAGACGCCTGTGTGGCGTCAAACGATCAAGAATGGCGGCATGACTTGTAACGGCATTTCTAAGACGCCTGTGTGGCGTCAAACACAGTGTTTTCAACGCAGGTTCGTACCATGCTTTTTCTAAGACGCCTGTGTGGCGTCAAACTGATTGAAACATTAAAGTATCTGCATGAGCAATTTCTAAGACGCCTGTGTGGCGTCAAACGTGGCGAAGGTTGAAGGTTTTATTGATTGTCCTTTCTAAGACGCCTGTGTGGCGTCAAACCATTTCAATAACCGCAACCTGGTCTGCATAACTTTCTAAGACGCCTGTGTGGCGTCAAACGGTTGGCATCACCATCACCAGCGCTATCAGAATTTCTAAGACGCCTGTGTGGCGTCGAACATTTCACCGCCTCAAATATCTTGCATGAAGCTTTTCTAAGACGCCTGCGTGGCGTCGAACATTCAGAGTTTGCGAACTTCCCTCTAACTATTTTTCTAAGACGCCTGCGTGGCGTCGAACTTCGGTAATGCGGCAGCGAATCGCCAAGAAGATTTCTAAGACGCCTGCGTGGCGTCGAACGTGTTAGAGATGAACCGTAAGAGAAACCAGCATTTCTAAGACGCCTGCGTGGCGTCGAACAAAGTCTGGTGATCCTGCACCAGCTTCTGGTTTTTCTAAGACGCCTGCGTGGCGTCGAACGGTTCTTATCTAACCAATCTTTTGCTATGACTTTTCTAAGACGCCCGTGCGGCGTCAAACTTAGGCGGCGGCAGTGAGACGCTAGTCGTCCACTTTCTAAGACGCCCGTGCGGCGTCAAACACTCCGACTTACACGCTTATTGCGAATGATACTTTCTAAGACGCCCGTGCGGCGTCAAACATGCAAACAACAAAGACCGACATGGAGATAGTTTTCTAAGACGCCCGTGCGGCGTCAAACAATATCAAGTTGTGAATCAGCCGAGATTTTCTTTTCTAAGACGCCCGTGCGGCGTCAAACTCGGTTGAGTAATGTCTTGCTCAGGAAAATACTTTCTAAGACGCCCGTGCGGCGTCAAACTATTGGCCGAGATAAAGTTGATTCATCCATCTTTTCTAAGACGCCCGTGCGGCGTCAAACAAGTTTCTAGCTCGTTAATCCATTCTTTCGATTTTCTAAGACGCCCGTGCGGCGTCAAACAAGGGCAGCAAGATATACGACATCAAATTGCTTTTCTAAGACGCCCGTGCGGCGTCAAACCTGCGTATGATAAGTCGACTCCTGTTATTCAGTTTCTAAGACGCCCGTGCGGCGTCAAACATGCTTTTATTGGGCTATGGAAAGAGCAAACATTTCTAAGACGCCCGTGCGGCGTCAAACTCAGCAGCGACCCAGACGATTTTTCTGTCAAGTTTCTAAGACGCCCGTGCGGCGTCAAACGATGTTTGTAAACGTCTTATGAAAAATGCTATTTTCTAAGACGCCCGTGCGGCGTCAAACTGAACGGTGCGTCTAGGTCGCCGATTAAGAACTTTCTAAGACGCCCGTGCGGCGTCAAACAAAGTTTAATTTTACAGGAGATAATTATGCAATTTCTAAGACGCCCGTGCGGCGTCAAACGGGATTGTTAATCACAACTCTGGTAAATCAATTTTCTAAGACGCCCGTGCGGCGTCAAACAATATTATCATCCGTCCAACCTTGCATCTTTATTTCTAAGACGCCCGTGCGGCGTCAAACAAGCACCAGATATAGACATTAAGATGTATGAATTTCTAAGACGCCCGTGCGGCGTCAAACAGTGATGATGATGAAAGTGGTTATGCTTTAGATTTCTAAGACGCCCGTGCGGCGTCAAACATGTTGTTGCTTCTCTATATCACCGAGCTATTTTTCTAAGACGCCCGTGCGGCGTCAAACCATGAATAAAACGCGGTTTCATAAGGAATGTTTTTCTAAGACGCCCGTGCGGCGTCAAACCAGGTACTTCTACAGAGTTATTGCCAGTAATCTTTCTAAGACGCCCGTGCGGCGTCAAACTTCACATTGTGCCGCGAGTGATGGGTGCCGGTTTTCTAAGACGCCCGTGCGGCGTCAAACTTTATCTGGCAAAATGCCGAGGAGTAACACATTTTCTAAGACGCCCGTGCGGCGTCAAACCCTTATCCCCACCAGTTTGCAGATCAGATAAGTTTCTAAGACGCCCGTGCGGCGTCAAACAACCTCCAAAATAAATTTGTTTAAATATTAGATTTCTAAGACGCCCGTGCGGCGTCAAACCCAACGTCATTGATGGTGTATTTGAATATTCATTTCTAAGACGCCCGTGCGGCGTCAAACTTGCTCAAGGCAATCCCGTGCCAGTGCTGTACTTTCTAAGACGCCCGTGCGGCGTCAAACTCTCCAAACGAAATTCGGATGGAAGAGGGTATTTTCTAAGACGCCCGTGCGGCGTCAAACTAAAAGCAGGCGATTATCAGCTTGTAGACCGATTTCTAAGACGCCCGTGCGGCGTCAAACAGTAAGTGCTACCAAGAACGGCAAGTGGTGGTTTTCTAAGACGCCCGTGCGGCGTCAAACGACGGCAAGCAAGTCCTTGAAGGTGAGATGTTTTTCTAAGACGCCCGTGCGGCGTCAAACGGCGAGGGGTGAGCGCGCGAATCCCCCGACAATTTCTAAGACGCCCGTGCGGCGTCAAACTCAGTTCAAAAGAGAATACGCACAGATTTATTTTTCTAAGACGCCCGTGCGGCGTCAAACATTTATTTTTTCGTTATCCGCATTGCTTTCCTTTTCTAAGACGCCCGTGCGGCGTCAAACTTTTGACAGCAGGCTTTCAGGGGAATTGGCGATTTCTAAGACGCCCGTGCGGCGTCAAACGCAGATAAAGTTCAAATTAGGATTTTCTAAATTTTCTAAGACGCCCGTGCGGCGTCAAACACTGTTGTTCATGAGATCGATGTCGAAAACATTTTCTAAGACGCCCGTGCGGCGTCAAACATGGGTAGATCATGTGCTCAACTTTCCTATAGTTTCTAAGACGCCCGTGCGGCGTCAAACCGATTTTGTGACCGCTTTCAAAAAATTCGGCCTTTCTAAGACGCCCGTGCGGCGTCAAACATTACTTCTCTCAAATCGTCAACTTAAAGACATTTCTAAGACGCCTGTGTGGCGTCAAACCATGGTGATGCGGGGAATGCACCTAGTACTGATTTCTAAGACGCCTGTGTGGCGTCAAACTATACTTTGGTTTTAAAAAGTCTTCATGGTTTTTTCTAAGACGCCTGTGTGGCGTCAAACTTGGTTTTGATGCAGAAGTCACTCAGACTGTATTTCTAAGACGCCTGTGTGGCGTCAAACGTTGATACTCACCGTTGCTCGCCTGCACCATTTTTCTAAGACGCCTGTGTGGCGTCAAACAAAAGTGTAAAGATAAGCGGGTCAACGTAGAATTTCTAAGACGCCTGTGTGGCGTCAAACGGGATAGTAATATTTGCCTCAGCCCACTCAGAATTTCTAAGACGCCTGTGTGGCGTCAAACTTGGACGCAAAAGTATTTGATAAAGCAGAGCATTTCTAAGACGCCTGTGTGGCGTCAAACCATATTACCTAAATCCAAGTCCTCTATGACAATTTCTAAGACGCCTGTGTGGCGTCAAACAGCCTTTTGAAGATCGAGGTTTTTATTTAAAATTTCTAAGACGCCTGTGTGGCGTCAAACGTTTTACCACCTTGCCACGGAATAATTGGTTTTTTCTAAGACGCCTGTGTGGCGTCAAACATTTATATTGTTGAGCATCAATGAAATTTTTATTTCTAAGACGCCTGTGTGGCGTCAAACGCGATGCTCAGGAGAAAGCGATTGATATTAATTTTCTAAGACGCCTGTGTGGCGTCAAACTGGTCTTAAACGGCATTACAGCCGACCCCCAATTTCTAAGACGCCTGTGTGGCGTCAAACTCATTATTAAAATAAGCATCCGCTTGTGCATCTTTCTAAGACGCCTGTGTGGCGTCAAACATCAGGATGAAATGACGGTTGTAGACTCTCGTGTTTCTAAGACGCCTGTGTGGCGTCAAACATTTTGAAGAAGAATTTTTAAAGGGGTTTGCGTTTCTAAGACGCCTGTGTGGCGTCAAACCCATAGTTGGGTTATGCATATTCAGAATGTCATTTCTAAGACGCCTGTGTGGCGTCAAACAACAACACAGGCGCATTGCAATTTGATCTTTTTTTCTAAGACGCCTGTGTGGCGTCAAACCATACAAGTCGCCAGCACCAAGCTTGACGCGATTTCTAAGACGCCTGTGTGGCGTCAAACAGTAAAATAACACAAAAAAATTAAGTTACAACAGCGACTTAAGTACTAGAATCATAAAATGACCCAAGTTTCCCCTCACTATTGTAACTTATTGATTTTATTAATCTGTTAAAGAGTCATAAAAATATTGGGTATTTTTACTTAATCCGACCATTCAGGAACAGTCGCATTTTTGCTTAATCCATAAGTATTAAAGTTACCCATGACAGGCTCAGCCAACTGATGACGTCGAATAAATAAGTTAAATTTTGAGCTATTTGTTAAGCTATTTACCTGAACAAATGGCAAATTTAATGTTTCTTCTTGATAACCTTCAAAATGTTTTAAAGATTCTTCAAGAGAAGTATTTCGACGTTGTGCCTGATGAGCTGCTCGCTTTAACTTACTATCTTTGGGACGCACTCGTTCATAATGCACAGGATATGCCCCTGCGGGCACTTCTCGAACACGTTTAATATGCACATAGTCAGTTAATCGTTCTAACCAATGGTCTAAATTAAGCTGCTCAAGCTGTAATTCAGTCTGAGCAAAAACACGCAACTTTGAACCTAAATGAAAAAATGATTTTCCGTTCTTATCTTGACCAATTTTATATTCAGGAAAACTCATCCCAAATGGCGTATTACCGTTCTCATCTTTTTGCTCAACCAAAGCAAGATGAAGTTGGGTGTAGAATTTTGACCATATTTCATAGAAAGAGAAATCTGAGCTATCAATTAAAGTGAGTTCAATATAATAATTCATCCTTTTTCCTTATCGTAGGTGCATAGCAGACACATAGGCCAGACCCTTTTTACCCATATAAAAAGCTGAAACACCTGCATCTTCAATCATGGTTTTAAGCTCTTTAGCAATGTTTACTTCAACATTAAGGGTAATTTCAAGTTGCCCACTGGCTTTAGTGAGATTATGCTTAACTTTACCTTCACCTTTAATAAATTCCTCATGTATATAAGGATTGCCATAAATCAGCTTTTTTTCCCCAGTAGTATATTTATCCATAAAGTCTTTGGGGGTAAAGCCATTATTTGAAATACCACTAATTCCACCCATTTTTGACTTTGCACTAGCCATATCATATTTAGTTTCTAGGCGTTGTAACTGTAGATACAAAGCGGAACAATACATAGGTAAAATAAGTTGTAAACCTTTTGCATTGAATGGCTTATACTTTTCAAATCGCGTCAAGAGTTTATTAGATGCCTCCTTAACTCTATCTATAGCTTCTAACGGTTTAGATTTACCAATAATTTCAAGTCGATTTAAAACAGATATAGGATCAAGTGATATAGAATTTTCAATAGAAAATTGATTCACTGATTTCCCATCTAAAATAAAGTCACACAATTGTTCAACATTAAGTGATAATACGCCCCAAAAATCTTGAGAATAGTCCGATAAAAAGATAGGGTCATTAACTTTAATCATACCTGTAAATGAATTCTGGTCTGTACTACCTTTCATATTACGGATATAAGCAATTTCATGGTTAATGACTTTTGGTTTATCTTCAAAAGTAATCAATTGTTCCTTATCACCAAAGTAATAATGTTCACTTTGACGAGCTATATATAACTTACGTTGGTCACCAATCAGACGACTTAAAATACCCATCACTGTATTTTTTGTGATAGTTCGTTGATAAAAATTCTCAGGTTTTTTTAGTTCAGTCATGGATGCAATAAAATTGCGTCCTTTTTTGGGTAATGGCTCATCGTTACTGCCATCTAAAAAAGAATTTCGCCATGAGGATTCATATTCAATGATGATTCTCATATTATCCTCAACTTATTTGGCTACAAAATACACAGCATAATTTGTTTTAGGTTCAGGAGAAATCTCATCTGGACTACGTTTGATTCGCATCATTTTATTACTGTCGTTATAGTCCACTTCAATACTATCAACATACATATAACCTTTAGCCTGACGAATAGATAAATTAGTAATTAAATCAAGTGCCGTTTTGATTAAAATATCTATTGCCTCTTGATCTAGTAAAATACCAGTTTCACCTTCTTGGTAGATTGTACCTTTACGTACATAATTTGGATGAAAAACAGCTTTAGGCTGACGCTCTGGCGCAAGAGACTGAATAAAGTCTTGTACTTTTTGTGCAACTTCTTGACCTTGATTATCCTTTATAATCATAGCAGCACGATCAAATTTATTATCCAGAGAAATAAATTCTAACTGTTCAATGCTAATTGAACCATAAGAGGTATATTCAGTATCTCCAAATGTGGTTTTAGAAAAAAATGAATTACTAGATTCTTCACCTTTCTTATTTTTTTCTTTTTCTTTAGAACCTGAGCGACCCATTTGTTCAAAATTACCATTACCCAATGTATCAACAAAATCTTCAAGCAACAAAGGGCTAGTGCGTTTGCATTGACTGGCCGGAACAACATATCCACGAAGTAGCCCCGTGAGTGAAGCTAGAACTAAATCCAAGCTCTTTTCTGCTGCAAAATGTAGATCAAACGCTTGGTCACGGAATAAGTGATGGCGAATACAGTTTTGACTGATATATAACGGATTATCTTCAAAATTAATATCAGTTGCTTCTTTTTTATATTTATAGCCAGTTTCCTTAACTTTTCCTGTTAGATTGGTATAGCCACGTAGTTTTGGCATTGTATGGTTATTAATTTCAACACCATTATTACTTACTGTTGTTGGACCATTCCAGTTTACAACACCATGACCAACAGCAATTACTTTAAAATCAACACTTTTAATACCTGTTACTTTTTCCATTTTTAATACTCTCATGAATTGTTTAAACAACGAGTTTTCACTCAACTTATTACAACATCTCAGTACTATATTTTTTACCGTAGCACTTTATATAAAAATTAATTATGCTATACTTTCCACCTGTTGTAAAAGCAGCTTAGTAAGTAGCACTTTAAAATGTCTTTTCTGCTGTACAGGCAGCTTATTTTATGACTCACTCTCAACAACTTGAGGGTTAGTCAACTTATCAATACTCATAATTCCTACAGGCTGTTTTACTGTTCGAACATAGTACATAGCATAAGAATGTCTGACACTTTCACCACCTATAGGCTCCAAATCTTCTGGTGTATAACTGAGATAGATCGGATATTCAGGCGAACGAGCTAATTTAAGTAGCTCAAAATCACGATTCGATTTTTTATACTCTATATCATCCAATTTTTTTGCCTTCATGACGTTATGATGTTTACTGTGCATAAAAGCCAGTAAATTTCGATTACTATCCCTCATCTCAAAGCGACCACCTTGAATCTTATCGGTCGATTCAGTTAAACCAATACTTACTTTGCTATGATCAGTATTTTCTGGATAAGCATACTCATTGATAAAAGTTGGTTGTAAGTCATCACTAACATTACAAACTGCCATTTGTACAAAACGATTATCACCACGTAATGAAACACTTGCAATTTTTGCAACGCTATCTTTATTCTTTTTATTGCGGCAAGGCATGCTAATAGGATCTAGTACTTTTTGATTGATGAGTTGAACGCTTTCACATAAAGATTTTTGTATATCTTCAGAAATTTTTCTTTGGCAAGCCTGATCAGCATAAAAACTTTGATAAATCTCATATAACTCATTAATTTTAAATAAATCTTTGTTTTTTTCATATAGGGATTTTTTTAAAAATTCAAACCAAGCAACTGTACTTTGCCATACATTCATATTTGCCAAAAATTTTGCTTTATTACTATTCTGTTTACCATTTTCAGCAGATTTTGGTAATACAGTTGTATAAATATTAATTGCTTTATTGGTATTAAAACGATCTAACCTCCCTAATCGTTGTAACCAATTCTCCGCATTAGTTAAATCAGTCCACATACGCTCACAACTAATATTCAATGATGCTTGAACAATAGGACCACTGCGTAAAATTCTATATTTACTACTCCCATTACGCTTAAAACTATCAAATACTTGATCAAACCATTCTGATTTATCATTTTTAGTATATTTAGAATGTAATAAAATACTGTTTTCTTTATTTTGATGTAGCAAAAACCCTAATTGAGCATCTTGTGCTGTATTTGTAATTATAAAAGTTGTCTTCTCATCAATCATAGTTTGTGTAACTAAAGGACTACCCTCCTTTGTTTCATCATAATTTAAAAACTCAATTTTATAATTAGCTTGGTTAAAACTAGGGACGCGTATGATATAACTTGAGTCTATTTTTAAAATATTTTCTACAAAATAATCATGAGGCGTAGCAGAAACTAAGAGTGTATTTGCAAATTGCTTTTTCATTTTTTTTGCTTCAATCAATTCTGCAAAAAACAAATTAAAAGCTGGCATTGAAATCAACTCATGAAACTCATCAAATACAACATGAGCCTGCATAAAATTGATCATACCAGTTGCTTTCTGATGTGAAATAATATTATTTATGACTTGATCAATCGTTGTAATCACCACATCTCCAGTAAAATAATCACTAGGTTCTGTCTCAGGTGCTAGATCAAAAGTTGTACCATCTTTTAATATTTTTTTATATTCACCTGTAAAAATTTCAATACGACTATTAGGTAAAAAATTATCTTCTGTTAAATCATGTAGTAATCCCAAACAAACTTGGACTCGTGGACAAACCCAAATGATTTTCTGTACATCTGTTTTTAGTGCCCACTCTAACGCAATCTTAGTTTTACCGCAGCCTGCGGGACCTTGTAATACAGCCACATTAGACAAATCATCAAAATCTGCATTGTCTTGTAATTGTGCAAGATTAGATGATGCTTGAGCCTGTAAAATATTACGTTCACTATCAGGATATTTTTTCAAAAATCCATCAATACAATGTCGAATATCATTAGAAAGTTGACTATTTTCTTGAAATAGATTATCTAACGCATGATGTAATGTACCTTCTACTAGATATTCTGCTAAATCCTCAGCTGACATTGCTGATACAACTCTATCTGCACTAATTACAGCCATCCGTACTAAATTATTTAGAGCATTGGGTTGAATATCCTTAACAAACTCATCTATTTTTTGAGATAAATCATTGTAATTCTTGTAATTTGGTAAATCATTCTTTGTAAGTTGGTAAGTATACGACCATTTGGGTACTAAATTTTCATAATCGAATTCATCAATCTTGAAATTTTTACTAATAAACTGAATATCTTTTAAAACTGCAACTAGTTGATCAATTACCTTTTCTATAGTCATTTCAGTTAATGAGTTTTTAAATTTTTTATCAACACCTTCTGCTTTATTGAAAAACTTTTCATCTTTACGATAAGGACGAGTATGATGCCAGTAAATACCATGAAAAATCTGATTAATTTGTGAATAATTGAGTTGAGTATTATTAGTTAATAATGATTCGGCAAATAACCAAGATATTTCATTGTGACGAGGATGTTCTTCAAAAGAAAATTCTTTAAAACCTCGAATACTGGTATCAATATGTACGCCGTCTTCTGGAAGTATGATATCTTCATCAGACTTATCTATTTTTTTATTTACCCATTGTTGGAATTGTGGATCTAATTTTCCTATATCATGTAATATTCCAGCAATAAATGCAGACTGCGCAAGATTTTGATTATCAATCTTTAATTGATCAATAATTTGATAAGCCAAGTAACCTACTGCAAATAAATGTTCACTTAGTGGTTGACCATGTGTATTTGCTAAAATTTTCTTTGTTTCAAGTGGTAAATCCATAAATAATTCCTTTGTCGTCCAATTTACAGGCACAATACCTTCACTACTAAATTTACTACGATTCCCCACAATCCAGACCAACTCTGTTCGTCTTCGAGTAGCGATTCGGTGACAGCTCACGGCGGTGTTTTTACTGGCAGTTTTTAGCAATAATTTTTTAACCGCCAACAAACCATCTTCTGTAATAACCGTTTGCCATGTGTTATCCCCAATCCGATCTGCAAATGCATCTAAGACACGGCGGGTTCTGGCTAAGGCTTTCTTTTCACATTGAGAAATAAAGGTGACAATCATGGTTGATCTTCTCCCTTGCTCCCCACTACACGATTAGTGTTCAAAGCTACCTCTTTCACAGCATCAAACATCCAATCCAAGCATTTATGCTCTGTCAGCTTCTGTAACACCTGTTGACGGAACTCTTGCTCAGTTGCACCCTCTTTGGCACAAATAAATGCCCAAGGTAAAATCACAGCATCTTTCACCAAATCGGCAACATCAAAAACCAAAGCGCCCCGACGGGTTTTACCGTGCATTACCGCAAAACTATGTGAAATTCCCAACACCCAAAGTGTGGTTGCCGCAAGCCCGTATGCCAAATAATTGCCATGATTGAGAAAATCATTGGCTAAGTCACCTTGTTCTGGGTTGCGGCTAAAGTCTTTTGCACCGCAGCGTTTAGCCGCAGCTTTATATAAAAGTTTAGTAGTTGCTGCTTCGGTAAGTAGTAAATCGCCTACTTTGCTTTGTAGCGGAATTTTCTTTTCAAACTGATTCAGAGCGAGTTCAATATCTTGATCATCCAGATAAAAACCTTCATCTTTTAAATCTTTATCTTTTGCCCAAACTTTACGAATAAATTCGATACGGGAAAATTGAAACTGCTTGGCGACTTCTAAACGTTTGCTGTCATCAAACCAGAAACTCATCCACCCTTGCATGTACTCAGTCGGACGATATTCACTTTGTGGGGTCAGCCATTCCACTTCACTCCCTGAAAATAAAGGCGTACCGCCACCACCACAAAACCCAACCAATACGCCAGCACTACAAAGCATTCGCATTGCGGCTTGAGTAATGGATGTCCCCGTTCCAAGTAAAATGACTGTGGTATTGGCAATCGGGATGTTCCAATATTGGTTTTCATTTTTTGCTTCGGTCAAGTACAGCACCCGACCATCTTTTTGCATCACTCTGGCATGTTCCAGATAATACAAATTTGCCCGTTTAGAATGTAATATTGCTTTTAAATCAGATGGATTGAGTTGTTCCATTTTATTTTTCTAGATACAGTTTATTTATCTTTAATCTATCATCTTATTTCATTTAATAAAATGAATAATGAGTTCAATACGACACCGTATGTCGTCATCTTTTTTTCATACAAAACTGAACTATTTTTCCTTTAGAAAATTTACATCCCCCACATCGTTGCAAAAGTTACATAGAACAGTCCTAATTTCGATGCTTATTCATTTTTACAATTTGGATATACTGAAACAAATAGAAGGAGTTCAGATCATGTTTGATATGCGATTATCTGGTGAGCGTGGCGCAGCACATCATGGCTGGTTACAATCTCGTCATAGTTTTTCTTTTGCCAATTATTGGGATCCAAAACAAGTTGGCTTTTCAGACCTATTGGTTATCAATGATGATACTGTTGCACCAGCAAAAGGCTTTGGAACCCACCCGCATCAAAACATGGAAATTATTTCTTATGTGCTTGAAGGCGCTTTAGAACATAAAGACTCTATGGGAACAGGTTCAATTATTGTCCCTGGGGACATTCAATTGATGAGTGCGGGTCGCGGTGTAGCACATAGTGAATTTAATCATTCAAATCAAGAGAATGTTCATTTTCTACAAATTTGGGTTGTGCCAAATCAAGCACGTACCACACCAGAATATCAACAACTACACATCGATGAAGCTGATAAACGAGGCAAATTGCATTTGATGATTTCCCCCAATGGTGGTGAAAAAGCATTGGCAATTAAACAGGATATCAATATTTATTCAGGTTTGTTTGATGGCGATGAAACGGCTGATTTTACCATTTCTGATGGTCGTTACGTTTATGTTCACGTTGCCAAAGGTCGCTTAGATATTAATGGTAAAACCTTTAATACAGGTGATGCTGCACGTATCCGCAAAGGTGGCACATTGTCATTTAGCAAGGGTAACAATGCTGAAGTCTTGGTTTTTGATATGCGACCAAATGAATTACCAACAATGTTATAAATCATTGTAAATACTAAAAAGGCTGGAATTTTTCATCCAGCTTTTTTTATTTGAGTCAATTCTTCACTCAACTGACGACTTTTTTACGCAATAAAACAGACCCAACTGAATACCCTGCACCAAAAGAACTTAAAACAGCATATTCATCATTCTGCACTTCATGTCCTGTTTTATGCAAAGCAATGATCACTCCAGCCGATGAGGTATTGGCAAATTCATCTAAAATAATCGGTGCACGAGCCAAATCAGCCTCTTTACCCGCCACATATTTTAAGATCAACTCATTCATGCTGGCATTTGCCTGATGCAACCAAAAACGCTTTATTTGTTCAGCAGTTAATTGATTTTTTTCAAGTTGTTGAGTAATAATTTTTGCAACCAATGGGCAAACTTCTTTAAAGACTTTTCGCCCGTCTTGTTTAAACAGTAAACCTTCGCCAAAAGCATCTTCGCAACGGTTTAAAAAACCAAAATTATTACGAATATTATTTGAAAATTGAGTTTGTAAATGAATATCTAAAACTTCATAACCTGTTTTGTTTTCGGTATCTTCAAGAATAGCAGCCGTTGCCACATCACCAAAAATAAAATGGCTATCACGCTGAGTAAAATCCAAATGCCCCGAGGTAATTTCAGCATTGACCAATAATACACGGCGTGCGCCTGTTTTAATTGCACTGTAGGCTTGTTGGATTGCAAAAGTTGCCGAAGAACACGCCACATTCATGTCATAGGCATAACCTTGAATCCCCAGTTGCGATTGAATTTCAATCGAAATCGCAGGATAAGCACGCTGCATATTGGAACATGCTAAAATCACCACATCAATATCTTCAGCAGTCACATTGGCGTTTTCCATTGCCCGTTTTGCTGCAATTACGCCCCACTCTGCCTGTAATGATAATTCATCATTTGAACGCTGTTGCAGTTTTGGACGCATGCGGTTAATGTCCAAAATCCCATCTTTTTCCACAACATAACGACGCTGAATACCTGAAGCTTTTTCAATAAATTCGGCACTTGAACCTTGGAGTTCAGTCAACTCACCTGCTGCAATTTTGTCAGCGTTCTGCTGGTTATATTGTGCTACATAGGCATTCAAGCTTGCCACCAGTTCTTCATTGGTAATATAGCTTTCAGGATGATACAACCCTGTGCCAGTAATCCGAATGCTCATGTAAAACTCCTGTATTTTGATCCTCTAACTCAGTGCAGAATGCTCCCATAATTTCTGCAACCGTGCTGCCGAAACAGGGATTTTGGTTTTCATCGGCTGGGAAAATAATGAAATCCGAAATTCTTCAACCATTAAATACAATTCATTTAAGCGAGGATCATGTTTAAAAGTAAACAATTTTTCCATCCAAGGGTCGATCTGATCAATGGCAGAAGTATCTCTTTGGAGATTATTTGGTAGACGCTCCAGTCGCACAATCAGTGCCTTTAAGAAGCGTGGGAATGCTTGCCAAACGTCCAAAGGTTGTGTATAGACAAAGCTATCCAAACGCATCAAATCCAACTGATCTTCAATATCATCAATACTTTTACCAAAAATATCACCATCGATACTCAACAACTGGCGACGGATATTTTGCCATGAAATAAAAATATCATTCAAAACTGCCAAAACCTGTTGTCCATGTGTCAAGAATTGCTGCTTGACCATCATGAGCATTTGTTGGTAACTGTCTGAATCGACAGGAAGTTCTTGAATTGCCTGATCTAGCGTCGCATAAACCAGCATCTGCTCAAGTTTTGCTTTATCACCCAGTGGTGAAAATGCCAACGCCATCGGTTTAGAGATCTGCTTTTTCAATTGGCGAATCACATCACCCAATTGCAAATGAATTAAACGGATAATCCCCTGTTTGTGTTTGCGAATCGCCTCTTGCTGATCATTAAAAGTTTGAACCACCACACCCGATTCATCTTTTTGTTCCAAATCAGCAAAGGCTTTTGTCGGCACCAAGGCTTGATATTGCTTCACAATCACGCCTGTCACTTTTTGAGAGGCTTCAAACACAAAACTGTCAGGGAAAGTTTTAAACTCACCTTTCATTTGTTTCACAGGTCGGTGCGTTTCTGTACGGCAACGGGCTTTAAGTTCAGCTAAGTCACGTCCTTTTTCAAGCGTACGCCCTTTTTCATCTACAACAATAATAAACGGAACCAAATATTGTTCGATTCGCTCAAAAGAAAAATCCTTTTCAGTGATATTCTCACCACGGAGTGCAAAAGCTAAATATTTAAATAGATGCGTTCTTAAATGAGTCGCATCAATCCCTTTAATCAGCTTGTGTGCGGTATCTGGAATTGGAACCAAATTACGGCGTTTGTCTTTAGGTAAGGCTTTTAATAATGCTTCAATTAACTCTAAACGCCACCCAGGAATTCCCCACGACCATAAATCTTCATCGACCTGTGCCAATGCCTGCACAGGAATTTTAACCGTTGCACCATCTTGGTCATGGCTCGGGTCAAAACGGTAACTGGTGGCAAGGCGTAACTCGCCATTGTGTAAATAATCTGGAAATTGTTGCGTGGTTGGTCGGTCACTTTGCCAAAGCGCATCATCCTCAACAAATAAATAACGCGGTTGTTTCGGTTCGATGGTGGCTCGCCAATCTTCAAAACTACTTCGACTGGCAATTTCAATTGGTACACGTGCTGCATAAAACTGGTAAATGGTTTCTTCGTCCACTACCAAATCACGACGACGCAATTTATCTTCAACACGCTCAACTTCTTCAAGTTTTAGCAAATTGTGTTTTAAAAATGGCGGCGTGATGCCCAAGTGACCTGTGGTCAGTGCATCTCTTAGAAAAATTTCATGGGCAGCAGGATGGTCGACTTTTTCAAAATTAATCAGGCGTTTTGGTTCAATAATCAAACCAAACAATGAAATTTGATCATACGCATTTACAATTCCTGCTTTTTTCGACCAATGCGGTTCAAAGTAATGATGCTTCAATAAATCTCGTGCCGCCAACAAAATCCATTCAGGGTCAATTTTTGCCAAAGTCCGTAAATAGACTTGCGATGTTTCGACCATTTCAAATGCCATAATCCACGGCGTATTGGTCTTGTGTAAAGTACTGGCAGGAAAAACTTTGGCTTTTTGCTGACGCACCGCCATAAAAATATTGCGTTCATCAGTTTTATTGGCAATAAAAGACAATAACCCAGTTAATAAAGCGCGATGTAAATTTTCATAACTTGCGGGCTTATCATTAAAGGTTAATTTTAAACCTTTTACCAAATCAAGCAATTGGCTATGGGTTTGTCGCCATTCACGCAAACGCAACCAACTTAAAAAATGCTGTTTTGCAAATTGACGACGTTTATTTTCGCTCATTTGCTCACGATTATTCTGTATCGTATCCCACAGCTTTAAATAAAATAAAAAGTCTGAGTCAGCTTCTTTAAACAGCGCATGTTTTTGGTCAGCTTGAGTTTGTTTATCAGCAGGACGTTCACGTGGGTCTTGCACAGCTAAGGCACTGACAATCACCAAAACTTCATTGAGTACACCAAAATGCGCACCGCCCACCAACATCCGAGCCAAACGTGGGTCAATTGGCATATGCGCCATCATTTGTCCAACTTTGGTGAGTTCACCTTTTTTCTCGTTTAACGCACCTAGTTCAATTAACAATTTCCGCCCATCATTGACCAAACGATGGTCAGGCGGTTCAATAAAATCAAACTGTTCAAGCTGCCCCAATCCCAGACTTTGCATCTGCAAAATCACCGAAGCCAGATTGGTACGTTTAATTTCGGGTTCTGTAAATTCTGGACGGCTTAAAAAATCTTCCTCGCTGTACAGTCGAATACACATCCCCGGTGCAATACGACCACATCGTCCTTTACGCTGATTTGCAGCCGCTTGTGAAACAGCTTCAATCGGTAAACGCTGTACCCGTGAACGATAATTATAGCGCGAAATACGGGCAAAACCTGCATCAATCACATAACGAATATTCGGAACGGTTAAAGCCGTTTCCGCCACGTTGGTCGCAATAATAATCCGTCGACCACCGCCTGTTGGATTAAAGATTTTTTGTTGTTCTGCCAACGCTAAACGGGCATAAAGCGGTAAGATTTGGGTATGGCGAGGGCCATATTTTTGTAAAGTTTCCTGAAGCTCTCGAATTTCCTGCTCAGTACTGGAAAAAATCAAAATATCCGCATGTTCTGGATGCCCTTTTTCTGCAGCATCGGCAAAACACTCTTCAACCGCCTGTACCACGGCTCTAGGTAAATTTTCCTCGAAATTATCAAATTCATCATCATCACTACCACCAATATTTAATTCGGAAATAGGACGATAACGCACTTCTACAGGAAAACTACGCCCTTCAACTTCAAAAATAGGCGCATTGTTAAAGTAGCCACTAAAACGATTTACATCTAAGGTTGCCGACGTAATAATGACTTTTAAATCAGGGCGTTTGGGTAATAATTGTTTTAAATAACCCATAATAAAGTCAATATTTAATGAACGCTCATGCGCTTCATCAATAATAATTGTATCGTACTTGCTTAAATAACGATCATGCGTCAATTCAGCAAGCAAAATACCATCCGTCATTAAACGAACGATTGAATCATTGGAGCCTTGCTCATTAAAACGGACTTTAAAACTGATGGATTCACCTAATTTTTCACCTACTTCTTCGGCAATCCGTTGCGATACGCTTCGGGCAGCCAAACGGCGCGGCTGCGTATGTCCAATCATGCCTGTTAAACCACGCCCTGCAAGCATGGCAATTTGTGGTAACTGGGTGGTTTTACCTGAGCCAGTTTCCCCTGCCACAATAATCACTTGATGCTTTTGTATTGCTGTAATTAAGCGATCTGCATATTGGGTGACAGGTAAATCCTGATTGAGTTTAATATTAGGGAGGCGATCTAGACGTGCAACAACCTGAGCGTGAGATTTATCAAACAGTTCCTGATATTGTTTCGGATTTGCATCTTTACCTCTACCTAGCCGATTTAAACGATGTCGGTCACGCGCCATAACCAATTGATCTACATTTAAACCACTTTGCACAGATACCTTTCCTACACAATCAAAAAAGGCATTTTACTCGACTCTGCCCATGATAGAAAGCGATAGATTTTTTCATTTTTTTTAGCCTTTCAACCTTGAATTTTGATGATCACCCCCAATGTAAATAGGCAGTCATCGAACAGTCTTTATATTGTCATTCATCTCATATAAAGTACTGTCAAAGGTACGGAAATAGTCGCAAAAAATCGTCATTCAATTTTCCGATTCTTTGCATTAAAAAATACTATTTCCTCAATAGATAAAAATTATTTATTCTAAATCTCGTAAACAAACACTGACTTCAACGACTAAATGGAGATAAAAATGGGCTTAATTAATACAGAAGTTAAACCTTTTAAAGCAAATGCATTTCACAAAGGTCAATTCATCGAAGTAACAGAAGCTGACCTTAAAGGTAAATGGTCTGTTGTATTCTTCTATCCAGCTGACTTCACTTTCGTATGTCCAACTGAACTTGAAGATTTGGCAGACAATTACGCTGAATTCCAAAAATTAGGTGTAGAAATCTACTCAGTTTCAACAGATACACATTTCACGCACAAAGCTTGGCATGACACTTCTGAAGCAATCAAAAAAATCCAATACCCAATGGTTGCAGATCCAACTTGGATTCTTTCTAAAAACTTCGACGTATTAATTGAAGAAGCTGGTCTTGCAGACCGTGGTACTTTCGTTATCGATCCTGAAGGTAAAATCCAAATCGTTGAAGTAAATGCAGGCGGCATTGGTCGTGATGCAACTGAACTTCTTCGTAAAGTAAAAGCAGCACAATATGTTGCATCTCATCCAGGTGAAGTTTGCCCTGCAAAATGGAAAGAAGGTGAAACAACACTTGCACCTTCAATCGACCTAGTAGGTAAAATCTAAGTTAAATCTAGATTTTAATCAAAAAGAACCACGCATTTTGCGTGGTTCTTTTTATTGAGCGATTATACCATTTTTGTTTGAAACCATTTTTGTTCGATACTGTCAAAACACCATTGAAAAATAAAGGTATATACTAAAATACATAGCGTTAAGCCGATATCCAATAAAAAAGCATTCCATAAGCCCAACTGCATAATATAAGCAATCATCGGCACACTCACCACCAGCAAACCGCCTTCAAAACCCAGCGCATGTAACACACGCAAGCCCAAACTACGTTTCAATTGAAACGCATGTTCCAGTTTTTCAAAAAAATGATTAAACAGCATGTTCCAGAACATCGCCACAATTGCCATTAAAACTGCCAACGTACCCGTTAGTTCAGTCGGAAGATCAAATAAGCGGCTCAAACCAAACGTCACGATCAGTAATAAAATCCCTTCATAACTCATTGCATGAATTAATCTTCTTTTTGAAATGAACATAATGACACGCTTTCATACCTTGTCTTGTTGAATAATGACTATTATATTTTTATAATTTTGATTATTATAATCAGATTCTTTCAAAAAAATTGATAGATGAATATTAATCAAGAACAACTCAATATTTTTAAAGTTGTCATGGAAACTGGCTCTTTCTCTGCTGCTGCACGACAATTGGGAAAAGTTCCTTCAACTGTGAGCATGTCGATTGCCAATTTAGAAATTGATTTAAATCTAAAACTTTTTGAACGCGTCGGACGTGAACCCGTTGCTACCGCAGCAGCACATCAACTCTATGAACGCACCTTACAACTTTTGACTGACATGCAACAATGGAAACAGCATGCGTATGCACTCGGCTCTGGGCTTGAAGCTGCATTAAATATTGTCATTGTATCTGAACTCATCCATACCAATTGGGTTGATTATATTGCGTTACTTGAACGGCAGTTCCCAAGCCTGAAAATTAATATTTTCTCAGCCCCTCAAGAAGATGCCTTACAAATGCTTCTTGATGAGTCGGCTCAACTAGCACTAATGTTTGAGCGAGAACATCTCGACTATAGAGAACAATTTGTTGAATTAAAAAAAGAAGTGCTGGTGCCCGTCATCTCTAAGAATCATCCATTGGCGCAAGAACCCCAGATTTCTTATGAACAACTGTTACAAACACGACAAATTGTTGTTGCCAGCCGCAATCAACAAATTAAACCTGAGTTATTAATTTCAAAAAACTACTGGCGTACAGATAATCATCACTCTGCAAGAATATTGATCTCTCGTCATTTAGGTTGGGGCGTATTGCCACTGGAAATTTTTCAGGAAAATTCTCAACTCGAACAAGAATTAACGATTTTAAAAATTACAGATTTTAGCCCTAACCTTGAATACCTCGTGGACTTGGTTTGGAATAGAGAAAGTAAACTTGGCTCAGCAGCACGATTTTTAATCGATCATCTCCGCAGCCAACGCCAGTAAAGAAAATACTACGCTTTTGCTGATTTATTACGCGATATTCAGAAAAAAGTTATGCTATAAAAGATCTATTAATCGACAAAAAAAGATCTTTTTGTAATGACAAGTTCAGCATTATCCCAATTAAAAACATTGACAACCATCGTTGCCGACAGCAGTGACCTCACCGCCATTGAAAAATTCCGACCACTTGATGCGACTACAAATCCATCATTAATTACAGCCGCAGCATCTCAGCCAGAAAACAAAACTCTAATTGAAGATGCCTACACTCAGGCAAAACAAGAAGGCTATACCGCTGATGCACTGATTGAACGTACTATTGATATTTTAACCGTTAAATTTGGTGTAGAAATTTTAAAATTAATCGAAGGTCGCGTTTCTACCGAAGTCGATGCAAGTTTGTCTTATGATACCCAAGCAACAATTGCTAAAGCCAAAGAGTTATTGGCACTGTATGCGCAATATGGTATTGAACAAAATCATATTCTTATCAAAATCGCATCAACATGGGAAGGTATTCAAGCTGCAAAAGCCCTTGAAGCCGAAGGCATTCACTGTAACCTCACCTTACTCTTTGGTTTGCATCAAGCAAAGGCATGTGCCGATGCTAAAGTGACGTTAATTTCTCCATTTGTAGGGCGTATTCTAGATTGGTACAAAAAAGCCGAAAACGTAACAGCATATCCAATTGAAAAAGACCCAGGTGTGCTTTCTGTTAAAGCAATTTATGACTACTACAAAGCACATGGTATTCAAACTGAAGTGATGGGTGCTAGTTTCCGTAGCGTAGATCAGGTGTTGGCATTGGCAGGTTGTGACCTGTTGACCGTCGCCCCTAATTTGTTGGCGCAGCTTGAACAAGAGCAACGCCATGTCACCGCTCAGCTAATTGCAACTCAACATGGTCAAAATGCGACAACTGAAATCAGTCAGGCTGAATTTAAAGACCAACTTGAACATGATTTAATGGCATTTCAGCTTTTACAATCAGGCATTGATGGTTTTATCAAAGCCCGTGATCAACTGAATTTACTTTTACGCCAAAGCTTTGGAGAAGATGCAGAGCTACAACCATAACAGATGATTTGAACCGATTTTAAATCATCCAAGGTGTATTTTATGCTGTAAAATACACCTTTTATTTTTTTCATCCTGTATTTATTCACCAAAATCTAATTTTAGGCTTTCCATGCTGGGCATTGTTCATCTTTCTACATTTATTGTAGGTACAATTTTAATTGTTTTACTTCCTGGGCCAAATTCATTGTATTTGTTGGCAACGGCTTCAAGATATGGCATCCGAGCAGGTTATTATGCCGCTTTTGGAATTATTACAGGTGATAGCCTGCTTATTTTAGCAACAGTACTTGGTGCAGCATCCATCTTACACACTTACCCTTTTACCTTTTTGGCACTTAAAATTATCGGTGCGTTATACCTCGGTTATTTAGGTATCAAACTGTTTTTACATAGTATTACTACATGGGAAAAAAGCAATCATGTCGAATCAGCAACCATTGCTGAAGATATTTCTGAACTCAGTAAAGCACAAAACCCCTATCGTACAGCATTAACTATCAGCCTATTAAACCCAAAAGCAATTTTATTTTTCTTGTCTTTTTTCGTGCAATTTGTAGATGAAAAAGCACCTTCTCCTGCCTTAAGTTTTTTATGTCTGGCTGTAATTCTACAAACCATTAGTTTTAGTTATTTGAGCATGCTTATCTTTAGTGGACGCAAATTGGCAGGTTATTTTTCTCAGCACTACCGCCTATCTAGCATCGCAATTTGTACGGTTGGTTTCTTATTTTTAGGCTTTAGCTTAAAACTTGCGCTTTCAACAGTTTAATGACCGATTGTTTTTGAAAACAGATTCATAACTAAAACCCCAAGTACAATAAATCCAATGCCGATTAATGCAGGTGTATCCAATACCTGCTTAAACAGATAGTAGCCTAGAATAACTGTAAAAATAATACCAACACCACTCCAAATAGCGTACACAACACCAATATTCAACGTTTTGGTAACTTGTGACAAACTATAAAAAGAACAGCCATAAAGCAAAATCACACACAATGATGGAACTAAACGTGTAAATCCCTCAGACTTAACTAAAAATGCGGTTCCTAAAACCTCTGTGATGATCGCGAATACTAATAATAAATATGCCTGTAATAATGGATTCATAAGCTGATTCGGTTTTAAGTGGTTATCGCATTTTAATAAGTTTTCAGTTTTTTCTGCAATATGTGTTAAAAGTAAATATTTAAACCAAAAATATTATTTTAATATACATAATATTTATTCAAATCTATTTAAAAAGAATAAAAAAAACCTCATTCTATTTTGAATGAGGTTATAAACTTTATATAAAGTTTTTAAACTGGCATCTTAGCGAGTTTTTACAACACTAATGTTGCTTGCTTGTAGGCCTTTTTTACCATTTACAACAGTAAATTCTACACGTTGGCCTTCAAGTAATGTTTTAAAGCCTTCAGTTGCGATTTCGCTGAAATGCGCAAAAATGTCTTCGCCTGCATCTGTGCTAATAAAACCGAAACCTTTAGTTTCGTTAAACCACTTTACTGTACCTAGAGTTGTATTACTCATTTAAAAATCCTCATGAATGGAACTTATAAAAAATATACGATGAACCTTATAAATCTTTTACAAACGAAGGATTAAATAATAAAACTACGAAGCAAGGTGAATTTACTGAAACACGAATATTTTTCTAGTTGACGTTTACTATACAGGGTTATAAGTCTTTTACAACCTATTTCTTTACTAATTTAATCGATATAGCTGATTATACGACGTATAGAAGCTTTTACGATCAAGATTGAATTCAATTTCTTCGCCAGATGTCAGTTGGATCATTTTTCCAACCTCAACCCATTGATGACCTTCTACAGAATTTTGTATCCGTTTAAGCGGAATCACTTTTACATATATTTCATGACCATTGGTTGCAGTTGCAACATGCCATTCATTTAATTTTTTCACAATTACATCGACTCATAGATGAGCTCATGTGTTTTAACAGTTTTGATTGCATCACTAGATTAGGTTTAAAACGATAAATTCTAGGTTTTAATAATCATTACATTAGCTTTAGTTGAATTATGGAAGCTAATTCCTTTTCTCATATCGAGAGAAGTTTATATTTTCACAGAGCATAAATAAATACTGGATGCGGGGGTTGGATTTGAACCAACGACCTTCGGGTTATGAGCCCGACGAGCTACCAGACTGCTCCACCCCGCATTAAGGAGTGGCATTTATACGTGATTTAATACAATAAAGCAAATTTTATTTGTTTTTCTCAAAAATAGAACACTCCACTGACCCAGCCAACCTTAATTTTTGTTATTAAATTCAACTTCATGCTTATAAGGTTGGCATTACACGCTAAAAAGAGAGTGTATGGTTCAGTGAAATTGCTTATTCAACGAATCAACAGTTCCCTTTCTTCGCCTGCCCAGGAGGACAGAAATTACCATGACCATTGCCATGACCATCTGAATAACGTCCATCTGGATCAACCACAAGACTACCACCGCCAGGCGTATAAACAGCACATCCTGTTAAACCTAAACCACTTAACATGGCAACAACAAGTAATAAATTTTTCATTGATCACTCCTTTAAAACAATGAAAATAAAATGGTTTACTAAACTTTTCTATACATCATTTGTTACTTCTAATTTTATAAACTAAAGAGACGCCATATTTTGTATATTTATTATAAACAGTCATCTCTTTTTTAGAGAATAAGAAACAGTCAGATACGGATCAAACATAGTTCATAAAGGATGATAGAACATTGATGCGATTCATCATGACATTATCGAGAATAATGTAGAGTATTGACATCACACAATCACATGCCGACATGACATAAAATTCGTTTTATAAGAACCTATCGTAAATTGTTGTGCTTTATCATTATCATTAAAAAAAGTGCTATTCCCCAGTTTAGAAAATAACACCCTATCTAAATGGAAAATTAATAGGGTTTACCGAAAACATTTATGAAATTTCGGCAGACCCTCGTTTACTGAAATTTAAACACTTAACATACTATTAAGTGTTTCAGTCACGTTCTTAGATTTAACACGGGTTTGCAGTGCTTTCAACTCACTTTGAACATGGCTACGGTGTGGTTCTGCCAAAGTATACCAACGAGAAAGCACTTGTAATAAGCGAGAACCTAAAATCGGGTTTTTCTCATCAAGATATTCAGCCAAACTAACAAAATGTGCAACACCAAAATTCCACGCATTGACAGGATTATTACTTAAACCACCACTAACAGACCTTACACGGTTTGGTGTACCCAAATCATAATCTGGATGTTGTGTTAATGCCTGAATGCTTTGTGCTGTGGCATTCGGATTGGCAGCTTGCACCAAAAACCACTGATCCAAAGACAAAGCTTCATCTTTATAACGCGTATAAAAATCTGCCAATGCCTGTTCTGCTTGCGGTGCATCATTCCATACTAAAACACGTAACGCACCTAGGCGTTCAGACATGTTCAATGTTTGTTGATATTGTGCATACGCCAACGTAAAGGCACTGTCATCGCCTTGGCGAGCCATCATGCTCAACATAATATTTTTCAATGCACGTTCACCCATTGCTTGTGAAAAATCATTTTGCAATGCAGGGTCAAGGGTTAAGTAAGTCGCTTTCCAAAAATCACCTAACTCACGTGCCAAAGTCTCAAGTACCGAATTTCGTTTCTCTTGCACAACTTCAGGTTCATAGGCACTGTCGATACGACTACCTAAATACCCTTCGGCTGGAACATCCAGCAAACGTGATGCTAATAACGGGTCTTTAGCAACTAAGTCAGGAATTGTATTTTTAATTGCTTGAATATACGGTTGCACTTCATGGTCTTGTAACAAGATACGCTCAAGCAAAGTTTGTGCAGCTTGCCACTGGTTAAAACCGTTAGTTTCATGCTGAATTAAAAATGCCAACTCATCATTGCTGTAATCAAAGTCTAAATTGACAGGTGCTGAAAAATTACGCAGCAATGAGACCACTGGCTGTTCAGTAACACCTGTAAATTCGATGGTTGCGCTGTCTTGATCAAACAAGTACACCCCATCTTTCACTCCATTTACAAACAAATCCGCACTTTGCAGCGTATATTGCTCACCTGTTTTGGCATTAAACAGTGCCAATGCAACAGGAATCGGAACTGCTTTTAGATTTGGATATTTTGGATGTACTTTTAGGCTTTGTTTAAAGCTTAAACGATACGTTTGTGCAGTTGCATCATATTCACCTTTTGCTTCTAGCTTTGGTGTACCCGGTTGATTATACCAGAGTAAAAATGCCGATAAATCAACCCCAGAACCTGCCGACAATGCACTCACCCAATCTTCTACAGTTACAGCCTGCCCATCATGACGGCGGAAGTATTCATCTGTCCCTTGACGGTATTTTTCTTTGCCCAACAATGTCGACATCATGCGGTTAATTTCCGCACCTTTTTCATAAACCGTTGCGGTATAAAAGTTGTTAATTTCAACAAAGTGGTCTGGACGTGGCGGATGCGACAATGGGCCAGCATCTTCTGGGAACTGGTGCGATTTAAGTACGGCAACATCATCAATCCGTTGTACCGCAGCAGATTGTAAATCTTCAGAGAAAGACTGGTCACGGAAAACCGTTAAGCCTTCTTTTAAACACAGCTGGAACCAATCACGGCACGTAATACGGTTTCCTGTCCAGTTATGGAAATATTCATGGGCAATCACCGACTGTACACGCATAATGGCTGCGTCAGTAGTGTATTCTTCATCGGCAAGCACGCATGAGGTATTGAAGATATTTAAACCTTTATTTTCCATTGCCCCCATGTTGAACTGACTCACCGCCACAATCATATAATTATCAAGGTCATAAGCTCGACCATAGTGCTCTTCGTCCCATTGCATCGAATGTTTCAAAGCTTGCATGGCAATTTTGCATTTTGGAATATCTTTTTCAATCGCATAGATTTCCAGAGCCACATCACGACCTTCTGAGGTCACATAACGGTCTTTCAAAACTGCGAGATCGCCCACTACACACGCAAATAAATAACTTGGTTTTTTGGTTGGATCTTGCCAAATTGCAAAGTGACGATCATCTCCAACCACTCCAGTTTCGAGCAAATTACCATTGGCAAGCAAAACTGGATATTTTTTATCGGCCTCTACACGTGTAGTGAAAACAGACAATACATCAGGGCGGTCTGGGTAAAAGGTAATTTTACGGAAACCTTCTGGTTCATTTTGCGTAACAAATAAATCACCTGCTTTGTATAAACCTTCTAATTGGGTGTTGGTTTCAGGGTGAATCACCACTTGTGTTTGAACCAATGCTTCATCTGGTGCATTCAAAATTACCAGTTTTTCATTGTCTAATTGATATTGATCTGACGCTAAAACTTGACCATTTAACTGAATAGATTGCAGTTCTAAATCTCGTCCGAGTAGAACCAAATCACCTGCTGTCTGACGCGTCATCACCAATGATGAATCGACCATAGTACGGTCATCGTAGACCTGAATGTCAAGGTTAATTGATTCAACTAAAAAAACAGGTTTTTGGTAATCTTTTAAATAAACCGTTTCGTCGGCTTCAACCACTGGATTCGCTGCAATATTCATATCTCATCCTAATCTTTTCTGACCGTTACCACGGCATATCTCTTGATTTTGATCATACGCCATGTTGTATATACTGTCTGCCAATGTGTTGTATATTTGGGTAAAAATGCTTTTTTCAATTGGAACTTGTTGAAAATAATATTGTTATACCATTAAACAACGATATTTTTATCCTGTTTTAGACTACGATTCAGTACATTCATTTTCATCACCACATACCAATGGTCTGCTATTTTTTCTCTTACATATTTTCACTAGTCACGGTTCGCAAAAATATGTCACAGTAAAGATTCCTGTAAAAAAGGAGTTGATGAGATGATTAAGGATCAAATCAATCGAGTTGGGAGTTTTAAAGCCATCCATTTAATGCATAATGCAGGCATTCATCATCAAGTCATCGCTGTATTTATGACCCATGAAGGCTTACCTATTTCAGCCGAACAAGTCTCAGCTTTAGTGGCGATTTACGATGAATGTGGACACTTTAAAGTTCCTCATAAAAAAATTCGGGCAATGATTCGTGCCAAGGACATTGGCCAACAAGATGAAATGTTGCCATGCCCTGTTTAATACCTATTCAATAGCAAAAAAGATGGATAAATTTCATTTTGTCCATCTTTTGTTTTTTGTGCACAGAAATATTGTCCCCATGTATAAAGTTCATTCATTTAACTGACGCAATGCCACAGAATGCAAAATTGATTTTGAAAGTTAAAAAAGAACTTCGGAAGCATTTCTACCCTGTGCATGTATAATCACTCACTTCATCTTGGCAGGTAAATATTACGTGATTCAAATTCTTCAAAAACAACTCGATGCCAGCACACTGTGTCCTTTGTGTCATGCAGCCATGTTTTGGGTAGAAGCTGAATTTTCTGATCAAGAATTGTCTTTTCACCAATGTAGCCATTGCGAACATCGTGTTTTTCAAAATGACCGTCATTCATGCCACTGTGATCACTGTCAAAAAAAACGTAAAAAAATGATGAAGGAAACCCGTTTGCAAGAACGGCGGGGACATTCGTCTAAAAAAGAAATTGAAGTTCGATCACTTGAAAAACTGTCTTTGCTGCATAAATTATTTTTATTGGCGTTATTAGACGATATTGCCCGTGAGGATGTACAACACGATGAATACATCCATTGGGATAAAATAAAATTTGCCCCAATTTCACCCAACTTTCAGTTTCAACAATTTCTGTTCAAACAGTTAATTAAAGAACAGATTTTTATTCCGACACAAGTGATTGATGACCCCACGACTTTTTATTTAAATCTTCGTTTAGATGGTTATGCAGAACCCAGTCTGTTTAGTGTGGCACAACGTCTCCGAGCTTGGTTTTACGAAGATTTAAGCCAAGGCATACCTTTTAAGCAAAGTAGTGAAGTCAAAGAAACACTCTATCAGATGTTGTATCAGGAAATTATTCAATTTACGCAGGCTGTTTGCCGCAGTTGGCAGGTCCAGTTTTCAGGCCATGCCAGTTTTGAACAATTATGTTACCGCTTGCTAGATACCTTGGCTGTTGAGCAAATTTTTTCCTTAATTCACACCGCATTAACCTATTTACATCAGCAACAAGCACTTGAGGTGCGTAACGATGGTTTTGTAAATACTCATCGTCTAAAGAAAACACTGATGCAATATCGGGAACGGGCGGTCACGGAAAAATGGGAAACTTCAAATTTTCCACGTCCTGAACATTTGCCTTTAAGTCACATGAGTGGCATCTTTTATTTTCGTTTTCTCAACTATGACCAACGTATTTTCAGCCAGCCGATTCAGCATCTTTGGCGTAAGGTCGAACCTCGTTTGCATTTTTATTCAGACAAACGCTGTATGCACTGCGGTTCAAATCAACTTGATGTCGAGTACGATGCAGGCAGTTATGTCACCCTAACCTGTCGAAAATGCCAACATCAAGATCATTATTTCACTCAATAAGGTCTATACTATGATCAATTTCTAATACTATTAATTGATCATAAATTCAAAGAATATTTGCTGCCGCAGCAGGTTTAGCTATTTTGCTTAAATTGGTTCCTACTTTGTATCTGTGCATTAAAATTGCGGGGGCAATGTGGCTGATCTGGCTTGGGATTCAAGCATTTAGACGACGCATTTCTCCTATTGCAGATATAAACACGACAGACTTATCCAAACAATCTTTCTTCAATAGTATCCTTGTTGAAGTTTTAAATCCCAAAACTGCTATGTTTTTTATCGCTTTTTTACCTCAATTTATTATTAACTCATTTGCTATTCCCGTTTGGGCACAATTTTTAATATATGGCGTAATCGTCAATTTGATTTTTTCTTCAGCAGATATTGTGTGTGCATTTTTTGCAGGATGGGTTAAAACATTTATACAACAGTCAAATCATACACAGAAATTGTTTCAATATTTGAGTGGGAGTATCTTTATTGCTCTTGGTATGCGTCTAGCATTATCTAAAGATTAGAGTTTTTGACCATTGGTCAATGGCGATCACACATAATTTCGCTAATAATCTAAGTATTTGATAAAATATTAAAAAATCCCAAGGCCTAGTACATTGGTTAAAATATATGACTTCTCTTTTTGAACTACAACAACACGTAATCACCGCTTGGCAACGACTACAACAACAGGCACCGTTGGTACAATGCATCACTAACCATGTTGCAAGCCAATATGTCGCCAATGTACTGCTGGCATGTGGTGCATCCCCTGCCATGATTGACAATCCATTCGAAGCAAAAAGTTTTACTCAAGTTGTTGCTGCCTTAAATATCAATATGGGAACGCCAACAGAAGCTCAACAACAAGCAGCGCAAATTTCTGCGCAAACCGCACAAGAACTTCAAAAACCGTGGGTACTTGACCCTGTTGGTTACGGTGCTGTTTTGGCTTGGCGCAGTCAACTGGTAGATCAATTATTACAATATCGCCCAACCGTCATTCGTGGTAATGCATCTGAAATGAATGCTTTAACGGGGAGTTATGGCTCATCAAAAGGCGTCGATTCAACACTAAATAGTTCAGAGGTTTTCACTCAGGCAAGCCGTTTATTGGCACATTGTGAATGTGTCGCTATTTCGGGTGAATCTGATTATATTCTGACCCACAATTCACCCCAGATTATCGAAGTAAATGGCGGAAGCGCCTTACAACCGAAAATGACAGCAACAGGCTGCGCTTTAGGAGCATTAATTGCAGCTTATTGTGCAGTCACTTCGCCCTTGATTGCCACAGTTGCGGCACATGTTCATTTTGCAATTGCAGGTCAGTTGGCTTTTGCAAAAACACAATCTATCGGTTCTTTTAGTGTTGCTTTTATGGACGAACTTTTTAGTTTAAATCGTGAAAAACTAGAACAACACATGTCTATTCGTTTTATTAACTGATTTTACCTCTCAAAGAAAAGCCCTTGTTTAACAAGGGCTTCAATACTTTTTAGCAATTTTTCATCATTAAAGCTGAACTTCAGTTTTAGCATAGTTCGCAGTTGGGATTTCGACCAATTCCACACTTAACTGAACATTTAAAGTATAAGCTTCATAACCTTTAAAGTTTTTAAGTGCTGTAAATAAGCTGTCTTTCAGTTTCTCACGCTCAGCTTCACTGCGTCCAGCCAAAATAAATAGTCTGGCATGGATATATGCCTGAGAATCATCATTGTCACCAATGACAAAAACATCATCTTTAAACATACGAGATTTTAAATCTGATGCGATAAATAACCCAGTTGTGATGAGCGCCTGATTTAAATGTTTTAAAAGTTTTTCTTGTCCTAAGTTATGGATATTGCGTGAATAATCTACAATAAGGTGTGGCATAGAATGTCCTTGTCTTTATTCAATAAACAATAGTGCTAAACGTACTTGATCATATCCCATTTTGGGCTGCGTTGCTTCTACAATTGGTCGTAATTTTATTGAACCATCATCATTAAAGTGTTCAGATCGTTGGGATTTTTGTAACCGTTTATAAATTTTACGTACTTGCTCCACCACTTCATCCCCCGGATGTGCAACGGAAATATCCAAGCCTTGCTCTTTATGCAAACGCCCTAAATGATTAATAATAGTCGCAGGCGTTAAACTACGTTCCTGTGCAATATCACCAATTTCATAACCGCTTTCAAAGAGTTCTTTGGTGTCTTCAAGTGTGGCACTACTATAGTTGGCTTTATTGCCCGACTTCGCCAGTTTTTTCTCATTTCTGGCAATCTCGGTTTCATTTAATGTTCCACCACAGTGTCGAATAAAGGCCTTATGCTGCGCAGTGAGATCCGTATCTGCAAAATGACTTTCTGCCTCTTCCGAAAGTTCCTGAAAACGTCGGTCTGCCTTGACTGCCAATCGATCTAGTTGCAAAGCCTGATCATTGAATCCAAGCAGTCGTAACCCTGTCAAAGATTTTAAACGGGACAATGCCACGTAGCCTTGCCCATTTTCAAAAGTATGACTCAAGTTAATTTCTGCGGCTTCCAACGTCATTCCCTGACTTTTATGAATGGTAATTGCCCATGCCAAACGCAAAGGAATTTGCTGAAAACTAGCAATCACTTTGCCTGCATCATTTTCAACTGACCATGTTTCAGGTTCTACCACCAAGGTCGAACCATCATTTAATTTCACTTTCGGCAAAATACCATACGTATCATCTTCTTCAAATCCAATAATCTCACCTAAACTTCCATTGATATATCCCATATCAAAGTTGTTTTTAACAAACATCACCTTGGCATGTTTTTTTAAGGTCAGTTCTTCTGGCGCACGAACAGAAGATTTTAGCGTTTCGATAAGTTTGTCATTACCATCAAGCACTGCGGTAAACTGGTGGCAGTCCCCTGCAATTGCATTAAGATGTTTAAAATTTAAACTATCCACATCTAAATTATGGGTATATAAACGTGTGAATGTTTCACCAATATCTTGTTTTGCAGACTCAAGTAATGCCTGTGTATGTTCAGGCTGGATATTTTGTGCACGAATCGCATTTAAAATTTGATTCAGAATTTCATCATCCTGACGATGTTGTTCCGTTAAATAACAGACTCTAAATTTTGCCTCGACCCATGCCTGTGACATAAAACAAAATTTGTCTCGGTTTAATTCGCCATTACGCCCAACGGGTGGAAGCTGGAAAAAGTCCCCTGCAACAATCACCTGTATCCCACCAAAAGCTTCATCACTTTCTTTAAAATATTTTAATACCTGATTGACTAAATTGAGCTGCTTGGCATGTAGCATTGAAATTTCATCAATAATTAAAACTTGTGTATTTTCAAGATGTTCCTTGAGATATTTACGCTCTTTCATGCGTTTTAAATCATCATCGGACAGATAATCTTTAATCCCAATCCCCGCCCAAGTATGGATGGTCATGCCATTCATATGTGTTGCAGCAATGCCCGTAGAAGCAGTAATCGCAACCGAAACTTTTCTTGCTTTAAGATATTGAATATATTGATTTAATGTATACGTTTTTCCTGCACCTGCGGAACCGGTTAAAAATACATTTTCACCCGCTTTTAACAAATTTAATGCAGTTTCTTGTTTCATAGCCCAAATCAATATCCAATTTAACTGCTATAGCTTAACGATTTTTGAGATAGAAATAAAATTGTGCCTTTTTTTTAAGCATTTTGTTGTGCATCCTCCTCATCTTCACAGCCCCATTTACCTTAAAACTCCCTCAATATTTGTGGTTTAAATGTACATAATTTCTTTATTTTTAATACGTTTTTAATTCTACATGCTTGGTAGGTATTTGGTAGGTAGGAAAAAATGAAATAAATTCCAATACTAAGCTTGAGTGAAAGATTCACTCAATAATCAAACAGAATAATGGAATATCGGAAGAAGGAAACGCTCCATGTCTTTTAAAAATCTCGCAGATCAAACGAATGGCTTTTATATCCCTTGTGTTTCTCTATTTGGACCAGGGTGTGCCAAAGAAGTAGGCGTTAAAGCAAATAATTTAGGGGCTAAAAAAGCACTTATCGTCACCGATCAAGGCTTATTTAAATTTGGTGTCGCAAACCAAATTGCACAGTATTTAAAAGATGCTGGTGTAGACAGCCATATTTTTCCGGGTGCAGAACCAAACCCAACAGACATTAATGTACATAACGGCGTAAAAGAGTACGTCGATAACGCATGTGACTTTATTGTTTCATTAGGTGGTGGTTCTTCACATGACTGTGCCAAAGGGGTTGGTCTAGTCACAGCAGGTGGTGGCCATATTCGTGATTACGAAGGGATTGATAAAAGTACTGTTCCAATGACACCACTGATTGCGATTAATACAACAGCAGGTACAGCGTCAGAAATGACACGTTTCTGTATTATCACCAATACAGATACGCACGTAAAAATGGCAATTGTTGACTGGCGTTGCACACCATTAATTGCCATTGACGACCCTAAACTTATGGTTGCAAAACCTGCTGGTTTAACTGCAGCAACAGGTATGGATGCGTTAACACATGCCATCGAAGCGTATGTTTCAACTGCGGCAAACCCAATTACCGATGCGTGTGCTGAAAAAGCAATGACCATGATCAGCCAATGGTTAAGCCCTGCCGTTGCAAATGGTGACAACATTGAAGCGCGTGATGCCATGAGCTATGCGCAGTACTTGGCAGGTATGGCATTTAACAATGCATCGCTAGGTTATGTTCATGCGATGGCACACCAGTTAGGTGGTTTCTATAACCTACCGCACGGTGTTTGTAACGCAGTTTTACTACCACATGTTTGTGAATTTAACCTGATTGCCTGCCCTGATCGTTATGCACGTATTGCAGAATTACTCGGTGTAAACACTGAAGGATTAACTGTTACAGAAGCAGCGTATGCCGCAATTGATGCAATTCGTGAGCTTTCATCTTCAATTGGTATTCCATCAGGCTTAACTGAACTTGGTGTGAAAGCTGAAGATTTGGCAGTGATGTCTGAAAATGCACAAAAAGATGCGTGTATGTTAACGAATCCACGTAAAGCGACACATGCCCAAGTCGTTGAAATTTTCACAGCAGCACTTTAATACTCTGATTTAATCCATCTTTTCATCTCTCATTCCTTTTGGAGTGAGGGATTTTTTTATTCAAGTTTATTCAAATTTCACCAATATCTATAAAATCACGATGAGACATCAGTTTTTTTATCTTTGGTAGCAGAACACTAAAGATTGAGTGCAGTATCCAAATCAATTATTTTTCACAGAGAAATATTTCAAATCACCAAATTTTGAATAAATAAGGTCAAAACAACCTTAGACTTTTTATAAAGTTCAACTATAGCGCAGACATTTCCCCAAATTCAATGTCTGGTCTAAGTGGTTTTAGCTGATAACAGCAATCATAAATGAAATATCAGCCACTCTAGATCTTTACTAAATATCACATTATTTTTAAATAACTTAAGCCTCTTTATATCTTGCCAAAACCTGATGCGCTGGATGTGTTGCAGATAATAAATCCATTAAGCACTCAACGGCATCTATTGCGTCTGGTGTATGGGCAATATGTCGAAATAAGGTATCGGTATCTTTAGCCTTAAAAATGGCATCACTTAAACGTGACTCTAGACAATCACGCCATGCACATAAAAATGGGCTTTCAGTTTTAGGTAAAAATGTACCCGTATATAATTTTAATGCAGAGTCTAAATAGCCTGCATCTAGGGCTTGTTCAACCTGTAAAAAATCTGCTTCAACTTTTGCCAATAAACGATAAGGACGTGAACCTAACAGTCCACCTAATAAATCGCGTAATTGTGACATTTCTGCTTTTAAGGTTCCTAAACTCACTTTACGCTCACCATACAAAGCATTGTGCAGATTATCCAAATTCATGCCTTGTGGGCACAACGCCAATATTGTCAAAATTTCAAACTGGCGTGGGGTTAAAACCAAAATTTTTCCATTTAAACGGACTTGAGCCACCGAAAAAGCATGGATATATAAATGCTGTTTTTGTTGTTCTAATAAAGCAGTTTGAATAATGGAGGCACATCGTTCTACAGCCAATACGCCCAATGTATTGTGATTTTCCCATGTTGTCGATAAATCCACTACACCCAAAACCCGATGTGAATAAGGGTCAATAATCGGCGTGGCATAGCACACCCAATCATGTACCGACTCCATATAATGCTCATTGGAAAATACGCAGCATGATTCTTGTGTTTTGAGCGATAAAGCGAGAGCATTTGTTCCGACAACATCCTCACTCCACTTTCCACCAGAAACAAAATGTACTTTTTCTGCAACATCCTGCATTTTTCCACTGGCAGCAGTCCAGACAATCGTACTGCCAATATCGCCTATGGCTAACACCATAGAAGACTGTTCTGCAATATGTTTTAATTCTTTTTCACAGTATTGCAATGCGGTTGCCAGTGTATTCATCCCCTTCAACACTGTCTTTTCGGCTAAAGGGGCCGCTGTTCTTTCTTTCGGAATATGTGCCGAAATACTGCGTTGCCACGAACTTAAAATACTCTGTCCAATACGCTGAGCATGTTGTGGGGACAGCATAATATTGTGCCTTAGCTGATCTATTATGCTTCTATGTTGTATGAGTTCTGTCTTTGTAAACATTTCCTTATCCCTATTCTCATGCGTGGAAAATTCCAACCTTTTTCCAACCTATTTATGCTTATGATTCTTGATAGAGCACTCTGATATTGTACTTATCTTATCACAAAAGTGGATGTGCTTTTGAAGTGAATAAAATTAAAGCAAAGGAATTCTGACATGCGCTATATCGATCCTAATCAACCTGGTTCAAAAGTTCAATTTAAATCTCAGTATGAGAACTTTATTGGTGGGCAATGGGTAGCCCCAGTAAAAGGCGAATATTTTGATAATATTTCCCCTGTAGATGGTAAAGTTTTTACCAAAGTTCCGCGTTCTACTGTAGAAGATATCGAGTTGGCATTGGATGCTGCTCATAAAGCAAAAGCAGACTGGAACAAATCATCTCCAACAACGCGCTCAAACTTACTGCTTAAAATTGCAGATCGTCTAGAAGCAAACCTTGAATTACTTGCTGTCGCTGAAACTTGGGACAATGGTAAGCCTGTTCGTGAAACCCTTGCAGCCGATATTCCATTAGCTATTGACCATTTCCGTTACTTTGCTGGCTGTATCCGTGCTCAGGAAGGTGGAATTTCTGAACTTGATGAAGATACCATCGCTTATCATTTCCATGAGCCATTGGGCGTAGTTGGTCAAATCATTCCATGGAACTTCCCAATCTTGATGGCAGCATGGAAACTTGCACCTGCGTTGGCTGCGGGGAACTGTATTGTTTTAAAACCTGCTGAACAAACACCTGTTAGTATTTTGGTTCTGGTTGAACTGATTCAGGACTTACTACCTGCGGGTATCTTAAACATTGTGAATGGTTACGGTGCAGAAGTGGGTCGTCCACTGGCAACTAGCCCACGTATTGCCAAAATTGCATTCACAGGTTCAACTCAGGTTGGCCAGTTGATTATGCAATATGCAACTGAAAACATCATTCCTGTAACACTTGAACTTGGTGGTAAATCTCCAAACATTTTCTTTGAAGATGTTATGGACAAAGATGATGACTATCTTGATAAAGCGTTGGAAGGCTTTGCCATGTTTGCCCTTAACCAAGGCGAAGTATGTACTTGTCCTTCACGTGCATTAGTTCAAGAAAGTATTGCCGATAAATTCCTTGAAAAAGCCATTGAACGTGTAAAACGTATCAAAACAGGTCACCCACTTGATACTGAAACCATGATTGGCGCTCAAGCATCTTTAGAGCAACAAGACAAAATCTTAGGTTGCATCAACACAGGTCGCAACGAAGGTGCTCAACTGCTAACAGGTGGTGAAGCACGTCATGAAGTTGGTAAAGGTTTCTATATTGAGCCAACCATCTTTAAAGGCAACAACGACATGAAAATTTTCCAAGAAGAAATTTTCGGGCCTGTGTTGTCTGTAACAACATTTAAAGATTTTGATGAAGCAATCAAAATTGCCAATGACACCATTTATGGTCTAGGTGCGGGTGTTTGGTCACGTTCAGCACATACATCATATCGTGCAGGTCGTGCAATTGAAGCAGGTCGTGTTTGGACAAACTGTTACCATATTTACCCTGCCCATGCAGCGTTTGGTGGTTATAAAAAATCAGGTATTGGTCGTGAAAACCATAAAATGATGCTTGATCATTACCAACAAACCAAAAACTTGCTTGTCAGCTATTCAACTAAAGCGATGGGCTTCTTCTAATTGCTGATTTAACGGTTCTCCATCGTGCAGCAAACTTCGGTTTGCTGCATTTTTTTTATTCTATTTCTACAATCATCAATTTCTTTTTCTGTCCGCACTGTCGACATTTCAAATGTTCAAAACAGATTCAGAGATTGTTTTTAACCGCATAAAAAAAGCTGTAAGGCACCAAACCTGACAGCTTTTTATTTTACATTAACAACTTAAATTAGAACTGGTAACCAGCCGCAAGGTAGTAACCCCATCCTGTGTTTTTAAGCTGCACACCCCACGGTGTTGTTGCGCCATCATCCCACTGACCACCGTTGTGGAAGTAACGTGCTGCACCATAAAAACGCATATGTTTCATGTTATAAGAGAAAATATGGGTTGATACAAATGCTTCGTTGGTACGGTAACTACCTTCTGTTTTTTCACCTAATTTAGAACCGAAGTCATAGTTGCTAAAGGTAAAATAGTTTAAAGTCGCACCATTGCCAAAAGTGTAAAGTGGATAGAAGAACTGTACTTGTAAACGTCCACCATCATTCGATGAATACGCATTGGCTGCACCGTAGTTTTCCCATTGCTGTTTCGCATATAGGTTAACATTCATACCTAATTTAGTATGGGTATCAATCGATGTTCCTACACCGTAATACAACGTGTTTTGACGCGAATCAGTTGTTGAACCGACATCGACAATCCAGTCGGCAGCCAAGAACCAGTCTTTAAATGGACCTACAGATAAATCTTTACCTGTTAAGCGGTTAAAAGAAAGTTTAGGTTCTTGTTCTGCAAATAGTTTAGAACTGTTTTTATCCCAAACACCTTTGATATTTTCATTGCCACCAAAATATTTCGGTGCATCAAAATACCCATATAAATCTACAGGGCCTTTTTGACCAAAATATTCCAGTTCAAGATAGCCATTTTCTGCTAGACGAGGTCCAAACATTGTATTGTTACTATAAATACCCCAAAGCGTTGTATTTACAAAATCGCCAGCATTTGCCGCTTGTGTGCCACAAACAGCGAGTGCTGCAAGCACTGCACAACTCAATGTCTTCATTGAACCCATACCAATAGCTCCTATGCATTTGGTCTATTAACAATCATTTCGAGAGATCACGCCTTAAAAATAAGTGCATGTCGGATGTGTTCATCTTTCATCCAGACCCAGCATTTTTCAGCTACAGCGACCTAAACAAAGTTTAAGTAAGTTTCCGTAACCATCGGTGAAAGATCAACAAACCCAAATATAAAAAATATTTAATTTAGCAATTTATATGCCATGCTCTATGCAAAACATGGTCATCGTCTAATTGCAAAAATGCGAAAAATCTTCAAAAAATCATATTTCTAGTAATAAAGTGAAATACTTACACTAAAAACCGAATGATTTTTTTAAATCCTGCATTTTTAAAATCGCAGATTATATATTCTTAATCATAAAATACAACAACTTATTTTTACCAAAGAACATTTTGTTAATAAACTACTGAATTTTTATATATTTTTGTAATTTTAAAATCACACATGCTATCCATTAATAATTATGGCTTGCAGCCCATGTATAGAATATGAATAATTGCGATTCTTTTTTTTCACCTTTGATTTGGCATATAGCTTGCTTAAAGCATCTTCTCTACATTTTGATTCAATATGCTGAAAAATTTGAAATCATCTCCCATTAAAAGGAAATATGGCATGAAATTACTGCAATCTAGCCTTCTTGCAACAAGTCTGTTGTGCGCAACCCACCTCTATGCTCAAGCACCTGTTGTTATTCAAGGCGCTTTAGATATTGAAACAGATCACATGGTTAGCAAGTTGAGTCATGTAAAAACCAAAACGTATGGCGGATGGCAGTTCTGGGAAGGTCAATATAAAGGCCATCCTATCGTAATTTCACGTACACGTATGGGGATGACAGATGCTGCTGCTGCAACAACCCTAGCAATTGAACATTACCACCCTGCTGCGATTATCAATCAGGGAACATCTGGCGGTCATGACCCTGAACTAAAAGTATTCGATATTGTTTTAGGTAAAACATCGGAAAATATTGGTGCATTCATTACCCCTAAAAAAGCATTGGGTGAAGGTTCTAATGCTTTGACTTGGAATAAACCATTTAATGTTTTACCTAATGATAACTCTGACGCAGAAGCCAGCCGCCATCTTACGTTTGCAGGTGACAATAACCTGATTCAGGCAGCCAACAAAACAACTTATACCAAAGGCCGTGTGGTTGAAGGTGTGATTGGTTCAGCCGATGTTTGGAACAATGAATTAGACCGCATTAAATTTTTCCACGACCATTACAAAACCTCTGTAGAAGAAATGGAAACAGCCTCAGCAGCACAGGTTGCATCTTTCTATAAAGTACCATTTCTTGGCATTCGTGTTTTATCGAACAATGCAACCAATAACGGCGGTTATAATCCAAACACAGGCGAAGCATGTCAGGATTATGCTTTAGACGTTGCAACAACTTATTTAGCGGCACAAAAGAAATAATTGTCATTTTTGGCTGATAAATCTGCTCGATTTATCAGTCGCCTTTCTCCAACACACTCCTTTTTACTTACATTCTTCGTCATAATTTTTTAAATTCTACTTGCCATTTTGCTGTAAAAGAGAAATGCTGTCATGAAGCAGAATGAACGACATGTGAATAAAAATGACCACAATTAATCCGCTTTTACCCAAAACCATTTATGCAATTCAACATCTTGCTTTTGAAGACCTCGGCTCTTTAGAAGATGTCTTTTATCAACTCGGATTTCGTATCCGTTATTTCGAAGCAGGCGTTGACGACCTGAGTCCTGCGCTGAATTATGATGGTTTAACCATTATTTTAGGTGGGCCAATTGGGGTCTATGAACAGCAAGATTATCCTTTTTTAGAAGATGAAATTTTTGGGTTAAAACAACGGCTTGCCCAAAGAAAGCCAACCATTGGCATTTGTTTAGGCGCACAATTGATTGCACATGCTTTAGGTGCACGTGTCTATGCGGGACATCAAAAAGAAATTGGCTGGAGTCCACTGGCCATTCATCACCCACAGCATAATATCTTAGCTCCACTACAGGATATTCCAGTCTTGCACTGGCATGGCGACACTTTCGACCTTCCAGAAAAATCAACACTGCTTGCTAGTTCTGCTATTTATCCAAATCAAGCTTTTCAAGTCGGACATTACATCCTTGCACTACAATTTCACTTGGAAGTCGACAGTGAGCATTTAGAAAAATGGTTGATTGGTCATACTGGTGAGTTGCGCCAAGCAAAAATTGATATTGTACAACTCAGAGCGGATAACCAACGCTACGCACCTGCACTCATGCAAGCAACAAAGCAAATTTTTACTCAGTTCCTTGCACAGATTGGGCATATTTAACACATCAACATTCTTTGTCTTGAATATTCATTTCAAAGGATGTTTTTTCATGTAGAAACACATCTGGCACTTTAATAAAAATATGTTTTTGTATGAAAATAATTTTTATTAGAAATAGCATAATAAAACTAAAAATTTTGACTTTATTAAAACCAGATATATGCTAATTATTTTCAAAATATAAATATATAATTAAAAAAACATGATATTGTTGACTGCTTTTAAAAACAAAAAAGGAAAAAAGATGAATATAAAAATCGCTTCAATTGGTGTGCATCATCCACAAAACCAGAAGGACAACCATTATTATATTCAAAAATTTGATAATAAAGAACAAATTACCAATCTCCTTGAAAAAACAGGAAGAAATAAGAGATTTATTGTTCATGATCCAGATGAAACTGTCATTACAATGGCAACGACTGCCTCAATCAAAGCATTAGATGAGAAAAACTTATCTGGAAACGATATTGATATTATTATTTTTGCATCCACGACATTTGAATATTTATGTCCAACAAATGCATTAATTTTGCATGCTCATCTTAATGTGAAGAAAGATTGTGTTTGTTTTGATTTAAATGCAAACTGCTTGGGCATGTTTCTAGCTTTAGACCAAGCAGTATTATTACTGTTATCGAATGAGCGATATAAACGTGCATTGGTCATCGGTGCAGACTCAATGAGTCGAATTTCACATGAACATACCCCAATGCCATCGACTATTATTGGTGATGCAGCAGCAGCCCTCATTTTAGAAAAAACCGAAGGACATTTTGGAGGTCTGATTGACCGTGTTTATCAAACAGATAGTCACTTTAAAGATACGATTGTTTATCCACCAAAGGGATTTTCATACACAGGAAATGAAGAGAATAAAAAACTCGATTGGGGTAATTTTACTGGTTTAGATAGTGTGAAATTTGCTATTAAACAATTAAACCAATTATTGGAAAAACACAATCTTTCCATTGAACAAATTTCTTGTTTTTTATTTTCACAATTTACCAAAGCAAATATTGATACCATAAGAGAACGTGCCAAAATAAATGAAAATAAAATTGAATATATTGGCGATCAATATGGATATACGGGTGCCAATAGTCTTTTTATTGCTTATGAAAGTCGGCTCAAAAAAGGCTTATTAAAAGACGGGGACTTTATTATTTTGTGGACACTTGGGGCAGGTTATCAAACTGGGATTATGCTTTGGAAATTATAAAAAATTTAAATATAAACAGGTTGTCTAATATGATAATCCTTTCATTTTTATTCAAAAATTTTTCTATTCATTAAAACCATTTCAGCCAGTGATTATACAAACCATTGGCTTTTTTCAAATACAAAAAGCATAAACTTCTGCTAAACCTATAATATTTCAAACTCAATTCGTGATGAATGAATATCTATTTCGAAGAAATTGCTCTTTTTCAGGTCAATATAGTCTTCAAAACTGGTAACTTTATTCTTTCAAGATTTCCACAAACCACAAAGCCACCTTTCGGTGGCTTTTAGCAACGCATAAACTGCAATTATTTTGCTGCTGGTACTTGCGCTTCTGCTGTAATGTTTACAGTGATTTTGTCGCCCACGTTCGGTACATAGTTTGCGATACCAAACTCTGAACGGCTAAATGAAGTTGTTGCATTGAAGCCAACAGCAGGTGATTTCGTCATAGGATGAATACCTTGTTTGTTCAATACAGCATCTAAAACAACAGGTTTAGTAATACCTTTAACAGTTAAGTTACCTGTAATTTTGAAATGTTTTTTATCTTTAGTTTCTACTTTGGTACTTTTGAATGTAATGTTTGGATATTTAGCAGTATCGAACCAGTCTGCTGTTTGGAATTCTTTATCCAAAGCAGTCACACTTGTGTTTACACTGCTTACAGGAATGGTAACGTCAACAGAAGATGCAGATGGTTTTGCATTATCAACATTAATCACACCTTGAATATCTGTGAAGTTAGCACTTGGTGTTGAAAAGCCAAAGTGATTCCAAGAGAAAACTGTTTGCGTATGTGTTGGGTCAATCTTGTATGCAACAGGTGCAGCCATTGTGAAAGAACTTGCAACCGCCACAGCCAAACCTAAAGATAATGCTTTAAAATTCATTTACTTATTCCAATGTAAAAGTGATTATTTTTTTAATTATAAGCTTTTATGGATAAAAAACATTATTAACAATAAAACGTTTTGTTGCATTCATGCAACAATTCGAAATTTAGCATTTTCTTCACCCCCACAAATCAAGTGCATGCTCTAAAAATAAGTGCTGTTGCCCCGTCAAAAAGCTTGCCTCACGCCCTTTACACTGCAAGGTTCTTAAGTGTTTAGATTATTTATAAACCGATTTTCTTTCAAAGCCTCAATAAAACAATCTCAGAACAACTGCATATAAAAATACTTCAATTAAATTTTTTGGCATTTTTTTTGCTTAATACAATTGAGACATAAAGATATGTGTCACCGCAGCCAACGACGCCTGCTTGAAAATAGCGTTTAAACCATATGCATTATGACATCTGGTTTAAGCCTTAGATGCTCTCGCATAAATCAAGTGAAAGGTAATTCCATGGCTGAAATGATCAAAACGGTCTGTCCATATTGTGGTGTCGGATGTGGCATGGTGCTACAGGTTGAAGGCCAGCAAGTGGTGAAAATTATTGGGGATAAAGATCATCCAACCAATTTTGGTCGTCTATGCACAAAAGGTTCTTCTGCCCATCAAGCCTTACACCATTCGGGACGAATGGAAAAAGCCTATCATCGTTCAAGCCGCCAAACAGAAAAAGTCGCATGTGACATGCCTTTTGCTATTTCGCAAATAGCACAAAAACTCAAACAAATTTTGCAACAACATGGTGCAGATGCCCTGTCATTTTACGTTTCTGGGCAAATGTCACTTGAGGCTCAATATCTCATTAACAAACTTGCCAAAGGTTTTATTGGCACAAATAACATCGAGTCCAACTCGCGGCTGTGTATGGCAAGTGCGGGAACGGGCTATAAACTTTCTTTAGGGGCAGATGCGCCTACTGGTTCTTATCAAGACTTCGACCATGCGGATGTCTTTTTAGTGATGGGTGCCAATATGGCAGATTGTCATCCAATTTTATTTTTAAGATTGATGGATCGGGTTAAAAAAGGTGCCAAACTGATTGTGGTTGACCCACGTCGCAACACTACTGCTGAAAAAGCCGATTTATTTTTACAAATTAAAGCAGGTACAGATTTATATTTGCTCAATGGCTTATTACATTTGTTGGTCAAAAATAAAAAAATCAATGCAGATTTCATCGCCCAATACACCGAAGGCTGGGCGCAAATGCCCGAATTTCTAGAAGATTACCCGCTTGAACGGGTTGCCGAAAAAACAGGGCTTGCTGAACAGGATATTCTACAAGCAGCAGAATGGATTGGCTCCACACCAAACTTTATGAGCTGCTGGACAATGGGGCTGAACCAAAGTACACATGGGACGTGGAATACCAATGCCATTTGTAATCTACATTTGGCAACAGGTACGATTTGCCATTTAGGTGCAGGGCCTTTTTCCCTTACAGGACAACCCAATGCTATGGGTGGACGTGAAATGGGTTATATGGGGCCAGGACTACCCGGACAACGCAGTGTTCTGTCTGAATCAGATCGTTCTTTTATCGAAAATTACTGGAACTTGCCTCAAGGACAGCTCAAAACCCAACTGGGTAAAGGGACAGTCGATATGTTCCAGCGTATGCAATCTGGTGAAATTAAAGCCTGCTGGATAATCTGTACCAATCCTGTTGCCAGTGTTGCCAATCGCCAAAATGTAATTGATGGTTTAACTGCTGCTGAACTGGTGATTGCACAAGATGCTTTTTTAGACACCGAAACCAATCGTTATGCCGATATTCTATTGCCTGCTGCACTTTGGGCGGAAGCCGAAGGCGTGATGATCAACTCTGAACGCAACATGACCCTCATGCAAAAAGCGGTTGAACCGCCCCAAGCGGCTCTACCCGATTGGCAAATTATTTGCCAGGTTGCCTGTGAAATGGGCTATGCCAATGCCTTTAACTATACTTCGGCTGCCGAGATTTTTGACGAAATTCGCGGGTGTTCCAATCCTAAAACAGGCTATGACCTACGTGGGGCAAGCTATGCACGTTTAAGAAAAACGCCACTCCAATGGCCTTGTCCTCCATTAGAAACGCCCCAAGGTGAACATGACCGCCACCCTATTCGTTACCTCAACGACGGCATGAGTCAGCCTTTATTTCACACTCCAGACAACCAAGTTCCTGCTTTGGTTTTTCCAACCGAACATGGTAGAGCCAACTTTTTTGCACGTCCGCATTTAGACCCCGCAGAAATGCCTAACGATGATTTTCCTTTTATTTTGAATACAGGGCGTGTGCAACATCAATGGCATACCCTCACCAAAACAGGAAAAGTTCCTACACTCAATAAATTGAACCCTGCGCCATTTTTAGAGATCCACCCCGAAGATGCCAAGCGACTCAATATTGTCAACCAACAAGCTGTTGAAATTCGTTCTAAACGTGGATGTGCTGTTTTGCCCGCACTGATTAGCGAACGGGTCATGCAAGGCAACTGTTTTGCACCTTTTCACTGGAATGATGTTTTTGGCAAAAATCTTGCCATTAATCACGTGACCAGCGATGCAATTGATCCGCTTTCGCAACAACCTGAATTTAAAATTTGTGCCGTACAACTGTGCCCAACTGAGGTTGAAGCAGGTTCGGCATTTTTTAAAGATGTTGCTCCAACTGTTTCTACTCCATCAACTGTTGCCGAAACATCAACTAACCCAACACTGTCACCCGATATGAATGCCATCGCTCATGTAATGCAAGCCCTCGGTATTGCCAACCTTGTACCTGTACAACTCAATGAACAGGAAAAAAACTATCTGGCAGGTTATTTAACAGCACTGCAAACACTTTCGCCCGCAGCCAATACCTTGCCTGTTTTACCTGAACAAGCCCCTTTTTCAGATACCCATAAAGTCTGGGTCAACGGTATGCTTGCGGGGCTTTATGCACGACAAAATTTTGATGCAACACCTTCACATCCCTCTGACGAACAACGACCAACCGACACTGCTCCATCTCAACCCAATATCACCATTGTCTGGGCATCGCAAACAGGGAATTGCGAAACACTGGCACAGGATTTTGCAGCAAAAGTAAAATCTTCAGGTCTGGCGGTTCATTGCTATGACATGAATGAATTTTCTGTCGATCATTTAAAACGTAGTCAATATTTACTTTGTATTAGCAGTACGTTTGGGGATGGCGATGCGCCTGATAATGGACAAGGTTTCTGGAATGATTTAAATACTCAAAAAGATCTCGATTTAAAATCGGTACAGTACAGCGTATTGGCTTTGGGCGATCCAAATTATGATCAGTTCTGTGGTCATGGCAAACGCCTCGACCAAAAATTAGCCGAGCTTGGCGCATCACGGATTTTTGACCGTATTGATTGTGATACCGATTTTCAGGAAAAAGCCGAACAATGGTTCAATCAATTATTGGGTAAATTAAATACCCAAACCAGTTCACCTATTGAAAAAACGGCATCCCCATTAAAGCCAAGCCAAATTGTGGTGAATGAACCCAGTAAAGCCCAACCGTTTTACGCACGACTAATTACCAATCAAAAACTCAGCCAAGAAGGTTCAAATAAAGATGTGCGCTTATTCGCCTTTGATATTCAAGGTTCGGGAATTCGTTATCAGGCAGGTGATGCATTAGGGATTTGGCCGAAAAACTGCCCTGAATTGGTTGAAGAATTACTCAGTGTCACGAAACTCTCAGGTGATCATCTGGTGTCAAAAGTCGATTTGGTTGAAATGCCTTTACGTCAGGCACTTATTGAATATTTTGAAATTGCCAAACCTCAAATCAAAGCATTACAACTGATTGCCAACAAAGGTAACTATAGTTATTTACAGGCTTTATTGGAGTCACCTGACAAATCTGAACTAAAAAAATGGTTATGGGGTAAACAACTGGTCGATATTCTGCATGAATATCCTGCACGGATTTCGGTGAGTGAATTACTAAGTATTTTGCCAAAATTGCAGCCCCGTTTATATTCGATTTCCTCTAGTCCCGAAGCCTATCCAGATCAAATTCATCTGACAGTTTCGGCAGTGCGTTATCCTCAGCAAAATAAACAACGTAAAGGTGTATCTTCGACTTTTCTCGCTGACCGTGCAGAACAAGAAACCATTGGAATTTTTGTACAAAAGTCCGCCTCTTTCCATCCCCCTCAAGATGCCGAAACGCCCTTAATTATGGTTGGCCCCGGTACGGGCATTGCGCCATTTCGTGGTTTTTTACAAGCACGTTTTAAACAAGGTCATACAGGTAAAAACTGGCTGATTTTCGGTGAACAATTTTCCAGAACTGATTTTTACTATCAAGAGGAACTCGGCACCTATCTGAAGCATGGTTTTCTCACACGGCTAGATTTGGCTTTTTCACGGGATCAGGAACAAAAAATTTATGTACAAGATCGAATTCGTGAACATGGTGCTGAAATGTGGCAGTGGCTTGAACAAGGGGCATATTTTTGCATTTGTGGTGATGCCAGCCGTATGGCGAAAGATGTCGATGCTGCGTTAAAAGATGTGGTAATGCAATATGGTCAAATGGATGCTGAGCAAGCTTCGGACTATGTCATGAACATGAGTCGGGAAAAGCGTTATTTGCGAGATGTGTATTAATATTTAAGAGGGCAAGTTACCAAAACTGCCCCTCTTTTTTATTTAAAATAATGCAAATAGCCAAAATAATCTTCAACAATCGATCCCTGTCGATAATCCGAATAAATCAGAATTCATCTTAACCTAAGAATATCTTCCACGAAGGATAAAGATAAAACCTTTAAATATATGCAAAAAAATGCCAGTCAATTTCTGAATTGACTGGCATTTATCTTAACCGATTATTTTTTATCGTACTGGTTTAACTCACATTTTTTAATGCAAAGTCTCGACCATATAACAACCTGTCCCGAATTGCAGAGATTGGGGTCTGGTCACTAATCAACTCTGAATACCATGCACCATCTTCGGTATCACCGAACAATACCGCACCAATCATTTTATCTTCACGAATAATCAGACGTTTGTAAATTTGACGTTTTTCATCATGCAAAATAATATCTTCGTATTGGCTTTGCGGTTCGATATTGCCTGCGGAAAAGACATCGACGCCACTCACCTTGAGCTGCGTTGGTGTTGGTAAAGTTTTAAAGGTCAAACTGCCATGTTCTGCCAAATGCATTGCACAGACAAATGCCTGTCCCCATAATGGTTCGACTAAACCAAAAGTTGTGCCTTTATATTCAATACATTCGCCCACGGCATAAATACTTGGGTCATAGGTTTGCATGGTGTCATTAACAATAACCCCTCGGTTACAGCGTAACCCTGCATTTTGCGCCAAAGTCATATTGGCACGAATCCCCACTGCAAATACCACTAAATCCGCATCGATTTGAGTACCATCCGCCAACCTTACCGCAGCCACATGTCCATCTTGTCCAATAATTTCTTCAGTCACAGCTTCAGTCTTGATCTGAATTCCTTTTTGCTGAATACTTCTGCGCAACATTTCACTGGCTCGCTGGTCAAGCTGACGCTCCATAACCCGATCCATCAAATGCAGCACCGTGACATTCATGCCCCTTTGTTTTAGCCCATAGGCTGCTTCTAAACCGAGCAAACCACCACCAATCACCACTGCATTTTTCTTACTCTGACTAAGTGTGATCATGGTGTTAACATCGTAAATGTCCCGAAAACTCACCACACCCTGTAAGTCTTTTCCTTGAACAGGCGGAATAAAAGGACGTGAGCCTGTCGCCAAAATGAGACGGTCATAGTCAACGGCCACGCCTGATTTGGTCATCACTTTTTTGTTACGGCGGTCAATCTGTGTGGCTAAATCCCCCGCAATGAAATGAATGTTTTTTTCACGATACCACTCAGGTGTATGCAGCATGATTTGCTCAATGGTTTTTTCACCAGACAACACGGGCGATAACAAAATGCGGTTGTAATTCCCCCATGGTTCTTCACCAATGACTGTAATATCATATAAGTCAGGTGCCATATCCAGTAAGTCTTCCAAACAGCGCATCCCTGCAAGTCCATTTCCGACCAACACCAATTTATGCTTTTGTTGTTGTGAAGCGACATTGGTCAAATAGGTTTTTTGAGCCTGTGCCGATACCCAGACTTCATCATCAACCACCTGACAAGGATAAACATTCAAATGATGTTCGGCATCTTCAAGACAACGACCTGTTGCAAGGCTAAAGTGTTGTTTATAGATAGGCGATGCAATCACACGCTCGCCCTGAATATCTCCCAAAATGCCACGTGACATGACATTCGCCCCGCTAAATGGGTCGTGGTTGCTCAAGGCATAAATGCGCTGTTCATCCCCAACACGAAACAAGGCAATTTGCACATCATTCACTAAAGCACACACGCCTGTATTGGGCTGGATTTGACTCAAGAGGCATACCTTTTGCCAGTCTAAATTATGTTCTAATTGATTCATTTTGTTTTCCTCATCCACGCGCTTTAGCTTCATACACCCACAACCGAGATGCGTTTTTCATCTCGTTCTTGTGCTTTTAACGGACGAATCTGTCCACGTTCTGGTGCAAACTGAATATGCGGATCGGCTTGTTTAGAGTTAATAAAGGTTTGGAAACGTGCGCGCACCATTGGGTCAGTCACCGCAGTTTCCCATTCATCCTGATAGGTTTCCACCACATGCGCCATACGATTTTCAAGCTCTGTGGCAATGCCCAAACTGTCTTCAACAATGACCGATTTTAAATAATCCAACCCGCCTTCGAGGTTGTCGCGCCAAACACTGGTACGTTGTAAACGGTCTGCGGTTTGGATATAGAACATAAAGAAACGGTCGATATAACGAATCAGGGTTTGTGTATCTAAATCCGACGCCAACAGTTCTGCATGACGTGGCTTCATACCGCCATTACCACACACATAAAGGTTCCAGCCTTTTTCAGTGGCAATCACACCAACATCTTTCCCTTGCGCTTCGGCACATTCTCGCGTACATCCTGAAACCGCCATTTTTAATTTATGCGGTGAACGTAGACCTTTGTAACGATTTTCTAAAAAGATCGCCAAGCCAACCGAATCATCAACCCCATAACGGCACCACGTACTGCCCACACAAGATTTGACTGTACGTAATGATTTTCCGTAGGCATGTCCAGATTCAAACCCTGCGGCAATTAATTCTTCCCAAATCAATGGTAATTGATGTACTTGCGCACCAAACATATCCACCCGTTGACCGCCAGTAATTTTGGTATATAAACCATATTTTTTGGCAATTTGCCCAACTGCAATCAGCCCATCAGGAGTGACTTCACCACCAGCCATCCGAGGTACAACCGAGTAAGAGCCATCTTTTTGGATATTGCCCAAGAAATAGTCATTACTGTCTTGTAAACCTGCATGGTCTTTTTTCAGGATAAAATCGTTCCAGCACGACGCTAAAATATTGGCAACTGTCGGTTTACAAATGTCGCAACCTAAGCCATGCCCGAATTGCTCAATCAATGCTTCAAATGAATGAATTTCATGAACACGAACCAAGTGGTAAAGCTCTTGACGCGAATAAGCAAAGTGTTCACACAAGTGGTTGTTGACTGCAACACCTTGACGTTTCAACTCAGATTTTAAAACTTGTGTCACCAGTGGCGCACAACCACCACAAGCCGTTGCCGCTTGGGTACATTTCTTTAAAGCGCCTAATGAGGTTGCACCCGTTGAAATTGCCTCACACAAGTCTGCTTTTGAGACGTTATTACATGAACAAATAGTGGCTGAATCAGGCAATAAATCTACCCCTGTGCCACCTGCTTTCACGTTGCTTCCACCATATTGTGGAACAATTAAACTGTCTGGATGCTCTGGTAATTCCAGACCATTTAGCATCATTTGCAGCAGTTCGCTGTACTCTGTTGCATCCCCAACCAAGACTGCACCAAGCAATTTATTGGTTTCTTTACATACCACAATTTTTTTATAAATTTGTTGTTGTTCATCATTATAAAAATAACTGGCAGCCGTCGCACCCACCGCATGCGCATCCCCAATCGATGCCACATCAACACCCATCAACTTTAACTTGGTGCTCATGTCCGCACCTGTAAATGTTGATGTTTCAATGTTTAAGATATGTTTGGCTGCAATACGTGCCATATCATACCCAGGGGCAACCAGACCATAGATTTTCCCTTGCCATAACGCACATTCACCAACGGCATAAATATCCGCATCGGAAGTTTGGCAGACATCATTGATCACGATACCACCACGTTCGCCAATGGCTAAACCTGATTGGCGTGCCAGTTCATCACGTGGGCGTATCCCTGCTGAAAACACAATCAAATCTGTTTCAAGAGATGACCCATCGGCAAACTGCATGGCATGAAGATGCGTTTCGCCTTGTGAAATACATTGAGTGACTTTTTGGGTATGCACTTCAACGCCTAAATCTTCAATTTTTTTGCGTAAAACCTTACCCCCCAACTCATCAATTTGAACTGCCATCAAACGTGGGGCAAATTCAACTACATGGGTTTTTAAATTTAAGTCCGTTAACGCTTTTGCTGCTTCCAACCCCAGCAAACCACCACCAATAACCACACCATTTTTAGCGGTTAAACTTGCTGCACGAATCTGGTCGAGGTCTTCAAGCGTACGATAAACAAAACAGTTTGGACGGTCATTGCCAGCAATTGGCGGAACAAACGGATATGACCCTGTTGCCAAAATCAATTTATCATAGGCAATTTGATGCCCAGCTTTGGTGGTTACGATTTTTGCATCACGATCAATTGCAATAGCTTGAGTATTTAGATGTAAATCAATGCCATACGCTTCTGCAAAGTCCTGACGTGCAAGTGATAAATCTTTGGCAGATTTTCCTGAAAAATACTCGGTTAAATGAACACGGTCATACGCCAACCGTGGTTCTTCAGCAATCAGACAAATTTCGATTTCTTGTTGCGGTACATCCAGTAAAGTTTCTAAAAACTTATGCCCCACCATCCCATGACCAATCACGACTAATTTCATCTTATTCTCCTTGTTATTTCAATGGGCTTAAGCCAAGCTATTACGTTCAGCCAATGCTTGTTCAAATAGCATTTGCTCTTTGTGTTTATGCTCAGGGCTAAAGCGAATAAAAATGACCGATACCGCAGCAACCACAACCAAAATGCCCAACACCATCAAACAGCTTTGAATATCTAGCATTCCCTTAAGCAAGAAACCCGCAGCGACTGCCCCCACATTACCGCCTGCACCAATAATGCCTGCAACACCACCTAAAGCATTGCGGTCAATAAATGGAACCAACGCATAAGTTGCACCACACGCCATGTGAGTGAAGAGTGCAAAAGCAGTCATGCTCATGATCGCCAAGCTCGCCACATGCATTTGTGAAAAGAGCGTCAGGAATACACCTTCACCCAAAATCATGATGAAAAGGATTTTGGTACGACCATCGAGACCTTTTTTAAGTGCAACTTTGTCAGACACAATGCCACCCAAGGCACGGGCAAATAATGCAAGCAACCCAAAAATCCCTGCGGTAAAACCAGCTTGTTTTAAACTAAACTCGAAGTTATTGACGTAATACATCGCAATGATGTTATGGATAAAAATTTCGATCCCAAAACATGCGCCATAAGTGATAAATAAAATCCAGACACGATAGTTTTTAGCGGCCTGTTTTAAGATGGCAATCCCGCCTTTTTTCTCGCTTCCGACATTTACACCTAAAGCACGAACCGCTTTAAAATCGCCTTGTGGACTGTCTTGGGTGCATTTCCAATATAAAATACCCACAATCACCATCAGAATACCTGGGACTAACAGTGCCACGCGCCATCCAAATGCGCTGTCGACACCCATCATCACTAACCCAGCCATAAGCAATGGCATTAATGCCTGTGTTGCTCCACCGCCTGCATTTCCCCAACCTGCGGTTGTTGCATTTGCTGTTCCAACCACATTTGAAGCAAACATGACACTGGTGTGATATTGGGTAATCACAAAACTTGCCCCAATGGCACCAATCAATAAACGGAAAAAAAGAAACGATTCATAACTGTTTGCAGCAGCCACGCCAAAAACAGGCAAACTGCCAATCAACAATAAAGCCGTATAAGTCCGACGCGGGCCATATTTGTCACAAAGTGGGCCAATGATCAGACGGACTAAAATGGTGATCGCAACCGCTGCAATATTGATATTGGCAATCTGGTCTTTGCTTAAATGAAACTCGCCCGAGATCACAGGCATGAGAGGCGCACAGGCAAACCATGCGAAGAAACAGACAAAAAATGCCAGCCACGTCAAATGGAAAGCGCGCATTGCGGGCGTTGAAAAATTAAAAAGCTGGATTGAAGTTGCTTTTTTTGCAGATAAATCAACAGACATCGGACATCTCCTGAACTGAATATTCAACGAATCAGGTAAGTTCATCGACTTACTTGATGTTGTCAGAACGGGCGCCTTTGACCGTCTATTTAAAAACTGGGTTTAAAAGTCATCTTTGACCTGTAATTTAATTAGCAATGATCATGCCAGTTTAAAAAAATAAATCGCTACTCGATACCTGTTTATTATTTTTCATTGAACTTAATCAAAATCAACCTAAATTGCTAAAGACCCTATTTAAATGTCTATCGAATATAAAATGAGTATTTTTTAATCATCCTACTTAATCAAACATTGGCTATATTGATCTCAATGACAATACCCGAAAGCATATCAAACATCACTTTCGTGATTTGATCATCCCAATACAATTTTGAATCTCTAATAACGTCACAAACACGCAACGTGCTCTATATATTTGCGCTATTACAATGCTAAAAAATCCGTTATGCCTTATTTTAAAGCAAGGCTACAACGACAACGCTATATTCTTATTTAATATTCCAATTGGCATTTAATTTGCTTATCACACAAGCTATGTAAAATAAATTTATCGTGTCTTCTTGTTTAGCTAAATATGCCAAAACTTAAAATTGCCCTGCTCGATGAAGACTCTGATCGTGCACGTTTTATCAAAGAGTCGCTGATTGAACATGGTTTTGATGTCGTTGCCTGTTTAACGCTAGATTATGTCAATATGCTACGGCTTGAACATTTACATGCCGATGTCATTTTATTGGATATGGATAATCCACACCGAGATATTATTGAAAACTGTGTCAGTCAATTTAACCTGCCGACGGTACTTTTCACCAAAAACAGCCATAAAGACACTATTAAAAATGCAATTGATGCAGGCGTGACGGCGTATATTTTAGATGGTATTGAACCTAGCAAATTAGATTCTATTTTAGCCATTGCCATTGAACAATTTAAAAAACATAAAAAACTCGAAGACGACTTAAAAGAAACAAAAACCAAACTGGCAGACCGAAAAGATATTGAAAAAGCAAAAGTGTTGCTCATGCAATTACATGGCTTAAGTGAAGATGCTGCCTTTCAGTCATTGCGTAAAAATGCCATGAGCCATCGCATGACGATGGGTGAAATGTCCAGACGTTTACTTGATGCCCAAGAACTTTTGAATACACAGTTAAAGGACTAAGCCATGACGCATTTAGAAAAAGACCATATCGAACTGGGTTATATTCCTTTACTCGACTGTATTGCTATTTTATGGGCCAAGCATCAGGGCTTTTTTGAAGCGCAAGGTTTAGATGTCACACTGGTCAAAGAAGTGTCTTGGGCCAGTTTACGTGACCGTTTGGCTTTTGGCATGCTGGATGTCGCACACTGTCTGTCTGCCATGCTACCTGCGGCATCGATTGGTTCTGACCAAATAGGCATCCCGTTTCAAACCTCTCTGGTACTGAGTCAAAACTGCGCCAAAATCAGTCTGAGCCAAAAACTCAGTTATGACTTATCCATCAGTACAGCAGACCAACCAACTGTTTCCGCACAAAAAATTGTTCAGGCATTGCAACATGGGCAAACCATCCAACTGGCACATGTGTTTCCCTATTCCATCCACCATTATTGTTTACGTGAATGGCTCGCACTTGCCAATTTAGACACCGCAAAAAGTATTAAACTTGCAACCTTCCCACCACCTTACATGGTCGAAGCTATTTCAAACCATACCATTGATGGTTTTTGCGTGGGTGAACCGTGGAATATTCAAGGGGAGATTTTGGGTGTCAGTCATATTGTGGCATCAAGTCAGGACATTATTCCCCCTGTAGCAGATAAAGTTCTAGCCTTTACTCAAGAGTGGGCCGCCCAACACCCCAACACGGTGCATGCCATGACCAAGGCTATTTCTGCTGCACAACAAGACTTAAAACAAATGTCAGACTTTCAGGCGGTTTGGCAACTTTTGGTGGATTACCAAATTGTACGGTTTCATAGTTCAGATACCGTCCATACGCAACATTACTATGCCATACAGCAGATCATTCAACATTTTATTCACGATACGTCCATCCCTAAACAAGATGATTTTCAATGGATTATGACGCAAATGGAAAAATGGGGACAAATCCAAGATTCCGATTTTGACCTTAAATATATTGCACACAACTGTATTTATTCACACTAAACTATCTCGTAAAAAAATCTCTCATGCTGTAAAAATATGAGAGATTTTTTCAAAGACCAAAATAAATCATTGTTCTTTTTGCCTATTTTAGAGCAATCACAACATTAAACTGATTTTTTGAGTTGCATGACATACTCAAGCAAGCCATCAATATCATCACCTTGTAATACCTCACGCATTTTTAAAATCTGCTTTTCATCCAGATCATACAACTGAACTGAAAGCAGTTTTTCAATTTGCACTTGCGGAAAACGATATTGAATCACCTTTGCAGGCACACCACCTACCACAGCATAAGGTGGCACATCTTTGGTCACCACCGCGCCCGTTGCGACCACTGCCCCCTCACCTAATTTCACACCTTGCATAATCATGGCTCGACTGCCAATCCAGCAGCCACTTCCAATCACAGTATCCCCCGCAGGCACAAAACTACGGGTGTCGAATGGGAAAGTTGAAATCCAGTCAGGGCGATGCAACTGGTTTCCCCCCATCATAATGACGCACTCTGCACCAAAACAGACAAAATTACCAATATAAAGCTGATCTATCGGTTTTTCGGGCGTTGAAGGTTTTTCATGCAAATAACGCACGACATTATGTTCAAAACCACTGTCCCAATAGGCGCTGTAATAGCTGTAATTTCCCTGAATATGAATATTGGGATTTTTGACTGTTTTCGAAATAAACTCAAATTCACACCAATGTTTAACTGGAGAATTTGTGGCGGCTGGGTTCATACGGTCAATGATAAAAATAAACAATCTATCATTATAGCGAGTTCTAACCACGATCTAAGCAAAAGCCCGAGCATTTTTAAAGACTCATATATTTTTATCTACTCGTTGTAAATTCTCATCAATGATGATTTCCCCATCTTCTTTATGAAATGGGTGTAATTGCGGAGCAGATAACAGATCCAACACAAGTTCAGATGGTCGGCACAACTTCACCCCTAGTTCAGTCACCACAAATGGACGATTAATTAAAATGGGATATTCAAGCATAAAATCAATCAGCTGCTCATCGGTCCAATGTGCCTCACTCAGTTTTAAATGCGTATAAGGTTCAACATTTTGACGGATAGCATCACGCACACAAAGCCCTGATTTTTCTATCATCATCAACAGTTCATTGCGACTCGGTGGTGTTTCAAGATATTCAATAATTTCTGGTTCTTGTCCCGTATTACGAATCAACGCCAAGGTATTGCGTGAAGTACCGCAGGCAGGGTTGTGATAAATTTTAATTGAATGAGACATGTGCCTTTTTCTCTTTAATCTTGATATTGCTTTTATATATGGATATCCGTATATTCGCAATAGCATATTTAGGATTCGACTCATGAATCAAACTGATTTCTTTAAATGCCTTTCAGACCCGACACGACTGGACATTTTAAAACTGGTTTTAGCCAAGCAAAATGTTTGCGTTTGCGAATTCACTGAACGTCTAGGGCTCAGCCAACCCAAAATTTCAAGACATCTAGCACTCCTTCGTAATTTGTCTATTTTGTTAGATCAACGAAAAGGACAATGGGTCTATTACCGTTTAAATCCTCATTTACCAACGTGGGCAACCGACATTTTAAATATTATTGCCCAACAAAATGATGGACTAAACCAACCTGAAAATTCTTCAATTTCAGTTTGTTGTGAGTAAATCATGTCCACAAAAAAACTTTCTTTTTTAGACCGTAACCTAACACTATGGATTTTTATTGCAATGGCAGCCGGCATTGGCATTGGGGTGTTTTTTCCTCAAGCATCTGTTGCTTTGAACAAATTCAGTCTGGATTCCGTCAATATCCCTATTGCGATTGGACTCATTTTGATGATGTATCCACCGCTTGCCAAAGTCGATTATGCAACGCTGCCTCAAGTCTTCAAAGATAAACGGACGTTGACTTTATCTTTAATTCAGAACTGGCTGATCGCACCGTGTTTAATGTTTGCTTTAGCCATTATTTTCTTACAGTCTTATCCTGAATATATGACAGGTTTAATTCTGATTGGTTTAGCACGTTGTATTGCAATGGTTTTGGTCTGGAATGGTCTTGCCTGCGGAGATAACCAGTATGTTGCTGCATTGGTTGCCTTTAACAGCCTCTTTCAAATCTTATTTTTTAGTACCTATGCGTGGTTATTCCTTACAGTTCTACCCCCATATTTCGGGATAGAGGCGCACGTTATTCAGGTCGATTTCTGGACAATTACCCATGCCGTACTTATTTATTTAGGCATTCCATTTTTACTTGGATTTTTAACTCGGTTAATTTTGGTTAAACAAAAAGGTATGCAATGGTATCAAACACAATTTATTCCTAAAATTAGCCCGCTCAGCCTTATTGCTCTCTTATTCACAATTGTCGCCATGTTTAGTCTAAAAGGTGCTCAGGTTGTTCAACTACCCTTCGATGTACTCAGAATTGCGATTCCTCTGACCATTTACTTTGTCACGATGTTCTTTATCAGTTTTTTCTTAAGTAAATGGATGGGCAATGACTATCCTCGTACCACAGCTATCTCCTTTACAGCCGCAGGCAATAACTTTGAATTGGCACTGGCGGTTGCAATTGCAACTTTTGGTCTAGCTTCGCCTGTTGCATTTACAACGGTAATTGGCCCACTGGTTGAAGTCCCTGTTTTAATTAGTTTGGTCAGTGTGTCTTTATGGCTAAAGAAAAAATATTTTAAAGAGGTGTAATCTCCAATGACGCTCCCAAATATCCATTTAGACTTACTTGAACAACCTACACTTGAGAAAGTTCAAGCACAAGCACTTGAACATCCGCCTCGTATTTTACTGCTTTATGGTTCAAATCGAGACAAATCATTTAGCCGACTGGCTGTTCAAGAAGCAGGGCGAATTTTGGAATACTTTGGTGCCGAAGTAAAAATTTACCATCCCAAAGGCTTACCGTTACCCGAAGATGCAGACATGGATCACCCAAAAGTGAAAGAACTCCATGCACTATTGGCTTGGTCTGAAGGTATGGTTTGGTGTTCCCCCGAACGTCATGGTTCAATGAGTTCAATTTTTAAAGCGCAAATCGACTGGATTCCTTTAGCAGCAGGTGCAATTCGTGCGACTCAGGGCAAAACCCTTGCCCTCATGCAGGTGTGCGGAGGTTCTCAGTCTTTCAATACTGTCAATCAACTGCGGATTCTTGGTCGTTGGATGCGGATGATCACCATTCCAAACCAATCTTCGATTCCAAAGGCTTTTTTAGAATTTGATGAACATGATCGGATGAAGCCATCCTCTTATTACAACCGAATTGTAGATGTCATGGAGGAGCTTTATAAGTTCACACTTCTGACCAGAGGGCAAGCTGCATATTTCACAGATCGCTATTCTGAACGAGTCGAAAGTGCTGAAGAACTCTCCAAACGAGTCAACCAAAAATCACTATAAAAACTATCAAACTCGTTTTTATGGGCAGTGAAAGAATTTCCTGCCCACGCTTTTTAAATTCGCTGTACCACTTTATATACGAAATGCCTGATATCATTCAAAGCTTGCACCAGAGACCATATCTATCCACCACAAACATTTAAAAAATATCAATAAAATAAAAATTTTACATGATTATGCGCTTAAAGATTGCATAAATGTTTCCAAGCGCTGTAAAGCTTGTTTTAATTCCTCTGCCGATGCCGCATAAGACAGCCTTACATGGGTATTTGCGTCACAAAAACCAAAATCTTGCCCCGGAGTAAGGGCTACATGTGCCTCTTGTAAAACACGTTCACAAAACTCCCAAGAGCTTAAGCCTGTACTGCTGACATCAAAATAAACATAAAATGCACCATTGGGTTCCACAGGTACAAACAGCCCGATTCGTTTTAAGCCCTCTAAAACCAATTGACGACGTTCAAGAAAAATATTGCGTCTTTGCTCGCATACCGCCAAAGAGGCATCGCTAAAACACGCCAATGCCGCATGTTGAGCAATGGTTGAAGGGCAAATAAAATAATTCTGAGCGAGGTTTTCCATAATCGAAACCATCGACTCAGGAACCACACACCAGCCCAAACGCCAACCCGTCATTCCAAAATATTTAGAAAAACTATTAATCACAATCGCTTCTGGGTCAAAAGCAAGTACCGTTTGTGGCGCATGTCCTTGTTCATCATGGTCTGCAAGATTTAAATAAATTTCATCGATAATTCGCCATGCCTGACGTTGACGCGCCCATTCACAAATTTGTTTCAACTCGGCAACAGGAATCGATGTTCCTGTCGGATTTGAAGGTGTCGCAATCATCAGTCCCGTTGTTTTATCCGACCAATTGTCTTTCACCGATTGCGCTGTGACTTGATATTTTGATGCTGCATTGGTCGTTACCAATTTCACCTTGGCACCAAAACTACTTAAAAATTGGCGATTACACGGATAGGATGGATCGCCGACAATCACTTCATCCTCCGCATCCACTAAGGCCGCAGTGAGTAAAAGTAATGCCGCAGATGCCCCAGCCGTGACAATAATTCGGGCAGGGTCGACATAAACGCCATGTGTTTTTTGATAAAACTCAGAAATTTTCTGACGTAATTCAGGCAATCCTAAAGCCGAGGTATATGGCAATGGGCGACCATCCATCAAGTTTTTTCCTGCTTCGATCACTTCAGGCGGCGCACCAAAGTCTGGTTCACCCAAACTTAATTTAATAATATGGTGGCCTTGCTGTGAAAGTTGTGCTGCCCTTTTTCCAAATTCCATAGCAAAAAAAAGTGAAATAGACTGTGCGCGTTCAGATATTTTCATGGTGTTATCAAATGATTCATTATTAAAGAAAGTTAAAGCAAAAAGCGTTCAATTAATAGAAAAGTATCAGCAAATTATTATTCTACTTTAAATACATCTGTCCGATCTTTCATATAAAAATGGTATATGCCGAGACATATACCATTCGGATTTAGCTTAATTTAATCGATTAACACGGGCATTTTTTCAAATTGCCACTTGATGGGTATCGTGCATCAACACAATAACGATAAAAGGTTTTTGCATCCATCGGTGTTAAGTCAGGATGATGTTGCTGCATGTGTCGCAAATAGGTCGCATAATCAGGCACGCCAACCATCAAACGAAAACTTTGCTGTAATCGTTGCCAAAGCGTTGCAATCTTCGACCAGTTTTTAGGAGATAAAACCAAGTGTTTTTGCGACAATACGGTCATTTTAATGATATTGGTCAAGACCGTTGCACCCTGTTTGGCATATTTAAGCTTCATACACGTTCTCCTTGTGTATTGACAACATCTGCTTCGGGTAATTCATCTGCATAAATCGCAGGTGCTTCATTTACTGTTGGTGTCTTACTTGCTAAAGCACGACGTACCACACCAATAGAGGCAAAAATCATCACCACCAGTACAATCATAAAGAATGCACATAAAGCCGCATTAATCTGATTTGACAATACGATGGTCTGCATCTCTTCTAATGTTTTAGCAGGTTTTAGCACTTCACCACGGGCAATTGCATCAGAGAATTTATGCGCTTGTGCCAAGAAACCAATTTTAGGGTTGGTATGGAAGATCTTTTGCCAGCCAGCAACCATTGAGGTTACAACCAAAAAGACTGTTGGAAGAATCGTCACCCAAACATATTTCTCTTTCTTCATTTTAATTAAAATGACTGTACCCAAGATCAATGCCATTGCAGCAAGCATTTGGTTACCAATCCCGAAAAGCGGCCACAACGAGTTAACACCACCTAGCGGGTCGACTACACCTTGGTAAACGAAATATCCCCATCCACCCACGGCAATCGCAGTACCAAACATATTCCCGACAAAGGAGCGTGAAGTTTTCATTGCAGGTACAACAATACCAAGCGTGTCTTGCACCATGAAACGACAGGCACGTGTACCCGCATCCACAGCAGTTAAGATAAACAACGCTTCGAATAAAATGGCGAAATGATACCAAAATGCCATCATTGAACGGTTATTAAACAGTTCTGACAAAATATGCGCCATTCCAATTGCAAAAGTTGGTGCACCACCTGCACGAGAAAGAATGCTGGATTCCCCCACTTCTTTGGCAAGTACAGTCAATGTATCTGGAGTAACCACAAAACCAATCTGACGAATCGCTTCGGCAGCAGTCTGCGGGTCTGTACCGAGCAATGCAGCTGGCGAGTTAATCGCGAAGTAAATCCCTGGGTCTAATACTGTTGCACAGATCAGCGCCATGATGCCGACAAAAGACTCAGTCAACATACCACCATAACCAATCATGCGGATATGACTTTCATTTTCGACTAATTTCGGTGTTGTACCACTCGCAACTAAAGCATGGAAACCTGAAATTGCACCACAGGCAATGGTAATAAATAAGAATGGAAATAAACTACCCGCAAATACAGGGCCAGTACCATCAATAAAATGTGTTACTGCTGGCATTTTGAGTTCAGGCAATGCCACTACAATCGCAACTGCTAAGCCTGCAATCACACCAACTTTCAAGAAAGTAGACAGATAATCACGAGGGGCAAGTAATAGCCAAACAGGTAAAACGGATGCAATAAATCCGTAAACAATCAAGCACCATGTCAACTGTGTCCCTGTTAAGGTAAAGAATGCACCCCAGTATGGGTCTTGCGCAACATTACCACCGTAAACGATGGCAAGCATCATCAGGATAAAACCAATGATCGATACTTCTGCAATTTTACCCGGACGAATAAAACGCATATAGACGCCCATAAACAAGGCAATCGGGATGGTTGCAGCAATACTAAAAACACCCCATGGACTATGTGCTAGAGCTTTTACAACAACCAAAGCTAAAACAGCAAGGATGATAATCATCACGCCCAGTGTTCCAAGCATGACCACAATCCCTGCAAATGTTCCGAGTTCCTGTTTTGCCATTTCACCGAGCGAACGACCATCTCGTCGAGTAGAAATAAACAACACCAGAAAATCTTGTACCGCGCCAGCAAAGACGACACCCACCAATAGCCAGATAGTACCTGGCAAGAACCCCATTTGTGCTGCCAGAATTGGCCCAACTAGAGGACCTGCACCTGCAATAGCAGCAAAATGGTGACCATATAAAACATATTTATTGGTTGGGACATAATCCAAACCATCCGCCAAACGATGTGCAGGCGTTAAACGACGTGGATTGATTTCAAAAATGTTCTTGGCAATATACAGACTATAAAAACGGTAAGCGATACTGTATGTACATAATGCGGCAAGCACCAGCCATACCGCATTGACTTGTTCGCCTCGACTTAATGCGAGCATTCCAAAGGAAACTGCACCAATAATTGCAACAATGACCCAAACAAACATTGAAGTAATTGATGCTTTACCTTGACGTAGATCACGATCCATGACATCCCTCGTCTATCTTTAATAAAAACGCAATTGTTTTTATTACAATTTGTTCTCTTCCTTGTGACTCTACACCCCACACCCTTTTTTTTATCTACGACTTTGGCATAAAAAAAGGGCAACATGTGTCACCCTTTTGATCATAGTCTATTTTACGACCATTATGCACGTTCTAAATATTCACCAGTACGTGTATCTACGCGAATACTTTCATCTTGTTGTACGAATAAAGGAACACGTACAACTGCACCTGTTTCAAGTGTCGCAGGTTTACCGCCAGTACCAGCCGTATCACCTTTCACACCCGGATCAGTTTCAACAATTTTTAAGATCACAAAGTTCGGTGCGCTTACATTCAATGGAACACCATTGAATAGCATCACTGAACATTTAGCATTAGAGTCATCTTTTAACCATTTTGCAGCATCACCCATTGCGGTTTTGTCAGCAGCAAGTTGTTCAAAAGATTCTGGATCCATGAAGTGCCACATTTCACCATCATTGTATAAGTAGTCCATTTCTACTTCTACAATATCAGCCGCTTCTAGAGAGTCGCCAGATTTAAAAGTTTTTTCTAATACTTTACCTGTTCTAAGGTTACGCAATTTAACGCGGTTAAATGCCTGACCTTTACCAGGTTTTACATATTCATTTTCCATGATTGAACATGGGTTACCGTCAAGCATGACTTTTAAGCCTTGCTTAAATTCATTTGTAGAATAATTGGCCATGACTGGCACACTCCAAACTTACTAACTTAAATCAATTAATGCTAGACTAGCATTATTTTTAACAAGTGGCATGATAAACTATTTGTATCAAGAGCAAAACTGGAAAACGCAACTTAGTGATCTAATTACTGATCCAAAAGAGTTACTTCAGCAACTTCAGCTCTCAACAGATCAATTATTATCAGGGGCAATCCTTGCTTCTGAACAATTCAAATTACGTGTTCCTCGTGCATTTGTTGCAAAAATGAACATTGGTGATGCTTTTGATCCACTTTTACTTCAGGTTCTACCCCATCATCTAGAATTAGAAGATCATCCAGAGTTTGTCACAGATCCGCTTGGTGAAAAAGAAGCCAACCAGCTTCCCGGTGTACTACATAAATACCAGTCACGTTTCTTGCTCACACTCACAGGCGCATGTGCGGTACATTGTCGTTACTGCTTCCGCCGTCATTTCCCCTATCAAGAAAATCTACCTAAAAATAATGATTGGGATGCAATCAAAAACTATATCGAGCAAAACCCTCAAATTAATGAAGTGATTTTAAGTGGCGGTGACCCTTTAACCCTCTCTAACGCTAAACTCGAAATTTGGTTAAAACGTCTGGAAAGTCTTCCGCAACTTAAAATTTTACGCATCCACTCCCGTGTCCCAGTTGTCATTCCAAGTCGGATTGATGATGAATTTGTCACAATTTTAAAAAACAGTAGGTTACGTATCATAGTAGTGATACACTCTAATCATGCTGCCGAGCTGGATGATTATACGGTTCAGAAACTGGGCCAACTTGTTCATAATCAAATCACTGTGCTGAATCAGGCAGTTTTACTTAAAGGGGTAAATGATTCCCCTGATGTTTTGACAGCGTTGAGTTATCGCCTATTTGATGCTCAGGTCATGCCATATTATTTGCATGTTTTAGATAAAGTAAAAGGCGCTCAGCACTTCGATTTAAAACTACAAAAAATCGAACAGATTTATACGGAATTACTTGCTACCCTTCCTGGGTATTTGGTTCCCAAACTCGTTAGAGAAGTCGCTGGGGAAAACAATAAAACACCCTTATATGGGACAAAAGTTTTTTAAAAAATGAGGGGAATTATGACAGCTGTTAGTATCAATCCATCTGATTTTTTTATGACGCCTGTTGAAAAAGACAGGGCGTCTTTGAGTTTTTGTGATACCAACTTAGCTGCATTGCAATACTGGCTTGCTCAATTACCATCTATACAGCTTGGAGATTCTTCCAAAAATTTACTTCATGCCGTCATTGAGATTTCAGAACTTGAGTGTGAAGATTCTGTCCGTTTTGATTTTATTCAAAGCCTACATTTATCTGTAGAGCAAGCACTGAGCCTTTTAGAAAAGCATTTTCTTGACGGCCTTTACAGTGTGACGAACTACAATGAACATAGCGTCGACCTCGCCCAACAGTTCCGTTGCTATCTTGCCCGAATTTATCTCAATATTGCATTGAATGTTGACCAACAATTAAATGAAAATAAATTTTCTTTATTTGCGTTTAGGCAAAAGAAAAACTTGCATAATATCCGAACGCTCAGTACCTATTATGCATTAGAACAAATTAGCCTACTCAAATATCAACAAATGGTACTGTATAAAAATGCGCTCATTGGACAGTGGCGTATTGGTCACCGTTTATTTAATCTCGCTGAACAAAATGATTTTTATCAGGAAGATATTAATCATTTACAGGGCACAGCACATCCACTCAAGAATATTGATCAAGTTTATAGCCAAATTACCCTGATGGATATTTTAAATACCCATCAAATCCGTCCAATTGAAATTCATGCGCTTTATCAATGCACGTTTCAATGGGTAAAACTTACCCGTATTTCAAGACATCAAACTAATCTTACACGTTATGTGATTCAGACGGATAATGATTTTCCACCTGTATTCAATAATATTAAACCTAAGAAAGATGAAAATATCTTTTTTGTTGAAACACAGTCTTTACTCGAACATATTAACTTAGCCAATTTACCGAATAATAAACATATTTCTTCAACCGAACGACATTATTTAAGCCCTTCACTTATTTTTCACGTTCAAAATTTATTAAATAATATGCCTGAACGGCGTTATGAGCGCTATGATTTTACTTCCAATATTCAACTTGTTTTTGGTTTACAAACTGCACACTTTTATTTGTCACATGCGACACCCTTTAACCAGACTTTACAGTTAGACAGTGCCATAGACGTCCAACAAAGCACTTCAAAGTTCCTTTCTACATGGAATAGTGAAGTCATCACAACACAGCATAATTATCAAACGCTTGATCAGGAAGCGAAACAAATTTATAGCTGTACCATTATGGATATTAGTATTAATGGCTATCGCATTCGCTGGTCTAATATGCCACCCAAACAATTACGTGCGGGCGAATTTATTCTGGTGCAGGAAAGTGAAAAAAGTCCATGGCGCGGTGGAGTTATTCGTTGGCTAAAGCAATCTAGTGACAGGTATTTTGAATTTGGTATTGAAATCCTATCTCAGGAAATGACACCGTGTTCGGTACAGCTCAGCGCTGAACGAAATTCCTTGCTTTACCATCCAGCGCTTATTTTAAAAAATGAGGTGTTAAACACTGCACATTTGTCTATTATAGTGCCGGGGTCTCAAACGTTTAAATCCCAACAGGGAATTTCATTACGTTTTGGGAAAAAACAAATTAAAATTTATCTGACAGAATGTAAATTGGTCAGTCAGAGTTTTACGCAATTGGACTTTGAGTTGCTTAATGGGGATGAGCAAATTCTACTCGACCAATTTATTCAAGAACATGCTGAAACCATGAAAAAACAAGATCTCTGGGAAAGTCTGAAATGAGAAATGCCTTTTTATCAAACAAATTAAAGCAAGCTGATACCCGCTTACTCATTATTGATGATAACCAAATTCGCTATAATCAGATCATTGATTTATTAACCTCTAAAGGACATCAGGTTCAGGCAAGGTTACTCGATGATGTAAAAAGTTTTGAAAAACAAATTAATACGCATTGGGATGTCGTACTGTTTGGCCGAGCGTATGATTTTAAAGTTGAACAAGCACTTGCCTTAATTCGTGCATCTCATCAACCCCAGCTTCCTTTGCTGCTGCTTAACCCCGAAGATTATAATCCGTCTCAATACCTGAACTATATTAATAAAGGCGTTTATGACCTATTTAATCTGGACTATCCAGATCGTTTTTACATTGGTTTAGTACGAACATTGTCTTATAGTCGTTCACTACAGGCACAACATTATTTAAATGAAGAACTGGCTCAATTTGAAACCAGACTACAAAACTATTCAAATGAAAATCATATTGCTATAGCTCAAATTCATGAAGGTATTCATGTTCAGGCAAATGCAGAATATTTGGCTTTATTTGGTTTAAAAAGTGAAGATGATCTTATTGGTTTACCACTTTTAGATATTTTACAGCCTCAGGAAGTACAAAGTTTTAAACAGAACTTTAAACGTATTTCACAATATCACTTTGATCAAGCACGTTTTGAAATTCACACTCAAAACCCAATGGTCAAATCACCTCTATTAAAAATTGAGTTTTTACCTGGAACATCACCAGATATACTGCAATTAACAATTGAGACTGAAAGTACCTCAAAAATAACCAAGAATGAAGGTTTAGCTGCGCATGTATATGAACCGTTAAACCGCAGAATGTTGAGTGAACCTGCCAATCAAAATGCAATTGTTGTCTTTTTACTTGAAAATCCGCATGAAAATATTGCAAATCTGGATCAGGCAACAACAACGGCCTATCTCAAAAATGTTCAGCACTTTTTACAAGAACAGATTCAAACCCCTATTGTAAGATTAAATCCTGCGGTTTATTTATGTCTATTCCAAGCTGCTTCACGTGAACTACTAGAGTCTAAATTACGTAACTTACAGCCCTTAGTCAAACCACAACTCATTTGTGTTGATGATAATAATTACCCTGCTCAATTCGAGATTGGGACTAAAGATATGACTCAACCGATTACAAATCAGGAACAGTTTGAGTATCTGATTATACAGGCTTTGGCACATCCACTAAAATTACAAGGTCCTGATACACAAGAGATTCAGTTCTCGACCATAGAAGTAGAACCGACAATTATTCAAACCACTGTTGAACCTGACTTAACATTGGGTATTCAGTTAGACCGTGAGTCACAATTATTGGTGGATATTAACCAACATATTGAAAACAACGAGATTCACTTAAAATATCAACAGTTATATGATAAGCAAGATACCGAACTGTACACCTATGAAGTCACCAGCGGTATCATCCATGAAAACCAATGGTTAAATCTGGCAGATTTGACTGAACTCGAAAAAGACCGTGAATTATCGGTTAAACTTGATCGCTGGATTTTGGTTGAAGCATGTAAACAATTACATAACTTTATTACGCAGTATCCACAAACCAAACTCATTATTAATTTAAATCTTGATATTTTGTTATATCAACAACAGCAGTTATTTGGTTTACTCGATAAACTTTTGTCAATTGTGCGTAGTAAACATTCAGCGCTGGTTTTACAATTCCCTGCCATTGAATTATTTCAGCATCTCGACCATGTAAAAGATACACTGCAAACACTGGCGGCTCAAGGCATTTTAATTTCTGTACGCCATTTGGGCATGAACCGTGAAAGCTTAACCCTGCTTCAACAGATCAAACTCGATCTATGCCGCCTAGAAGAAGGATTAACCAAAAAACTAGGCAATGAAGCTGCTTTACAAGAGTTCCAACAGGCCATTGAACAGTACAAATCTATTAATCCTGTAGATATGATTTTGCCACGACTCAATGACATGAGCAGTTTTGCAAATGCGTGGAATGTCGATGTGCGTTATTTACAGGGCGATTATTTCCAGAAACAAATGGATGCTTTGGTGGATGTGCAAGGTCATTAAGACCTCGCCATTTTTCAGGCATTAAAAAACGGGCAAATGCCCGTTTTTTTGTTTCAAAGGTATGATTAACGTTTGATAGAACGTGACATACCAGCAAAACGTTGTTTGAATTTGTCGATACGACCACCAGTATCCACGTTCTTTTGTTTACCAGTGTAGAACGGGTGGCAAGCAGAACATACGTCTAGGTAAAGAGTTTCTTTACCAATCGCAGAGCGAGTTTCGATAACGTTACCGCAAGAGCAAGTAGCAACTAATTTTTCATATTTTGGGTGAATATCGGCGCGCATGGTCGATTCTCCTAAGTTAAAGAAAGGCTTATGCTGTCATCGCAATTGATCACTCTTATAAAATAAGGAATGCCTTTTCAGGCAGATCAACACCACAACAGACCATTCTTTTGACCCACCGAAACACATAATGTTAGGGCTAGGTTCAACAAGTTTGGCATATTATACGTGAAATGACTGTATTTTGCGAATAATTTCTCAGTTATTCCGTGCATTTTCATCTTGTTGAATCAATTCAACTTTGTAGCCATCTGGGTCTTCAACGAAGGCAATCACCGTAATTCCACCTTTCATTGGGCCAGCTTCACGTACAACCTTACCGCCACGCGCTTTGATTTCTTCACAGGCCTTATAAGCATCATTGACACCAATCGCAATATGACCATAGGCATTGCCTAGATCATAATGGTCTGTGTCCCAGTTATGCGTTAACTCAAGTACAGTATGGTTTTCTTCATCACCATAACCGACAAATGCCAATGTAAAACGCCCTTCTTCATAGTCTCTTTTTCGAAGAAGTTGCATACCGAGCACTTCAGTATAAAACGCCAATGAGCGTTCTAAATTGCCTACACGTAACATGGTATGAAGCATTCGCATAGATTTTTCCTCTGTTCAGTTTCTAATTCGCTTGATGTTCTTTCAGTAATTTTCCAACCCAAACCACAAGTATCAGTACAGGAATACCAATCAATGTCGTCATTAAGAAAAATTTTGGATAGCCAATATGCGTCACAATGGTTCCAGAATATCCTCCTAAAATTTTAGGTGTCAGTGTCATTAAGGAACTAAAAATTGCATATTGAACTGCTGTAAAAGATACACTGGTTAAGCTTGATAAAAAGGCAATAAATGCCGCACCTGCCAACCCAGACGCCAGATTATCCACGACAATCGCAAAATATAACCATAACTGACTGTAAGGTTTAATCACCTTACCTTTAATTTCTGTCGTCCCTTGTTGTTGAGGGACAGCATGAATCGGGGTTACGTCAACATCTAACGTCGATACTCGAGCAACTTTTTCCACACGTGGTAATGCCAAACTTGTCATGACATGCGGTGCTTTAGCAGCTTTAAAATTGACTTGTGCTTCGATCTTTGAAGAAGATGTATTTTGTAATTGATCACTTGGAATTGCTGTACTAAATACACCATTTTCATCCAGTTTAGCGGGATAGTTTTTCCCAGAAAATGTAATGTTGATGGGTGCATCTGTATTTAAGTCAGAGCGTTTAACGCCAACAACCTGCCCCGTAACAACCAAACTTTGCTTTTGTTGAGTTGCAGCAGTAAAGTGATTTGCCTGAATCGGTAATAACAGGATTTGTGGTTGGCCTGTTTCATTCAAATAAGGTAAATCAACCTGAATTTTTGACTGCTCAGAAGATGCGTATTGCGTCTGAATAGACAGTTGATGTGCCGTGTTTAGTTGCTGGTTCGGAACATGAACTGACCAATACCCAACGTCATCAGGCTGTGCTGTATACGTCTGTTGACCAACCTGCACATTCACCTGACTTAATGGTTCACCCGATTTGACTAAACCGATAAAAATAAGATTGGTCGAACTGGCTAACACCGCACCCACAAACATCAGTTTCATGATGTTCATACGTTGTGCCAATAAGCCACCAACAAAGCCACCGAGTAAAGAAAAAATCACCCCATAGACTTTAACCGCAGCTGCAATTTGTTCCTTGGTAAAATTTAAGTCCTGATAAAAGACGTTTGAAATAACGCCTGCAATAATATCGGAAATTCGATAAAACCCTATCAGTAACAATAAAAACAAGGCCAGTTTGACACCATAGCGTTCAAAGAAATCCTGAATTGGTGTGACCCACGTTTCAACTGCCATTTGACGGTGCACAACACCCAGTTTAACCAATACACTTCCAACAACAAATGCCATCAATCCTGAAGCAATAAAGCGAACAGCTTCAAAACCAAATAGTAAGAAATTGTCTTGAACCGCCCATGCTTTTTCAAGCGAACTTAGCACTTGTCCAAGAAAAATATAACTCAAAACAAAACTTGCAACCGCCAGAAAAAACACACAAACCAGACGGAAATAGTCCTGTTTTTGATAGTGTTTATTTTTTCTGGTTACGATTGGCTCGCGAATCACAAGTGTCGTAATCAACCCCACACTCATGACGGCGGCCATGGTCAAATAGGTATATTGCCATGCACTATAAATGTAGTTACCTTTTGATGTCCCGAGTGATGCAGCCAGAAATAATGCGCCAGCACCCGCCACAATCATCCCAATCCGATAACCAGCATTATAGGTTGAAGCCAAAACCGTCTGCATATTGGTATCTGCAAGCTCAATACGATAAGCATCAATCACAATGTCCTGCGTTGCAGCAGAAAAGCCGAGCATGACTGCACCAACTGCCATCTGGATCAGCGCTTGATGTCCCAAAGCTGGATTAGAAAATGCCATGATGCTAATCGCACACATGATTAATATTTGAGCAACCAATAACCATGCACGACGATGCCCTAGCATTTTGGTTAAAACAGGGACTGGCAGCTCATCAATTAAAGGTGCCCAAACAAATTTAAAAGAGTAGCCTAATGCTGCCCAACTAAAAAAAGTGACGGCACTTTTATCAATACCTGCCTCGCCTAACCACAAAGATAAGCTCGAAAAAATCAGTAAAATCGGGATTCCTGCGGAGAACCCTAAAAACAGCATAATTAAAGCACGACGATCTAAAAAAGCACGAAAGGCTTGCGTCCAGTCTTGGCGTTGCGAAGTCATTGCGTGGAAAGATTCCATTTTTCTTTTAACGCTGATATTTGAAACCTTATCGTCGCATCTTGCAACATTGAAACTGAAGTATTCTTCTTTTTTCGTGTTAAATTACGTACGTCCCTTGATCTTTTAAACTAAACCTGTATACCTTTAAATTTCCAATCAACATTTGTTGTGGAATAACACTGTGACCCAAAGACTCGATCAAATGAATTCTGTACTATCAGCAAATAAATTAGACTCAACTCAAAAACAACCTCAGGAAACACTTATCTCTGCGTTTGATCAACCTGAAATACAAGAAACACTGCAACAAACCAAGCTTTCACCTGAACAGCTCACACACACGCCAAAACTAGACAAAATCCCTGCTTCAACACGACGTATCAAACCTCTAAATAATTTTTTGGGACAAGACCGTGCTAAGGCCTCTGTAGAAGCGGGGATTTCACTGCCTTATTCTGGTTATAATATCTTTGCCGTTGGTACTGCGGGGTTGGGTAAACGCACCATGATTAAGCGTTTACTAAAACAACACGCTAAGTCTATGCCGACACCAAATGACTGGGTCTATGTCAACAATTTCCAAAATGCACGACAACCAATCGCGCTTTGCTTTGCAGCAGGACAAGGGACAAAATTTCAGACTGCCCTTCATCAGGCATGGCAAGTCATTTTAAAACAGCTAGAACGTCGTTTTAGTGCCGAGACCTACCACAACCGTATTGAACGTATTCGTCAGGATATCGGATTAGAACAACAACAAGCTTTGGTCGAACTCACCAAAGAAGGCGAAGGTCTGAATCTAAAACTAATTTCGCGCAATGAACAACATTGTTTTGTGCCGATTCATACCAAAGACGATACCGTTCAGGAAATGACACAGGACGATTTGGCTGCACTGAATAGCAAGCAACGTGCTGAAATTAACGCCAATATCCGCCACATGGATAAAAAACTTGAGCGACTCGGCTTACATTTAGGTACGTTAGAAGATGATGCCCGAGATCAGGTTTCAGATTTGAACCGTGACATCGCGCGCCAAGTCGTTAGCCCGCGTATGGAACTCATTCTCAATAAATTTCCAGATGTCAAAGGGCTTGAACAATATCTAAAACACTATGCAACAGACATTATTGAAAATGTCGAAATGATTTTAGATCAGGATGAAGATGACTTTGCACCAGCAATGTTCAGCCGTATCCCCGCGAGATACCAAGCCAATGTCATTATTAGCAATACAGCCAATAGTGGTGCGCCTGTTATTTTTGAAGACTTTCCAACACATTACAACTTGTTGGGACATGTTGAACAACTGACTCAAAATGGCACTATTACGACAGACTTCACCCTCATTCGTGCTGGTGCATTACACCGCGCCAATGGCGGTTTCCTCATGCTCGAAGCTGAACAGCTTCTAGAACAACCTTATGCATGGCAAGGACTCAAACGTGCATTAAAGTCAGGTCAGCTCAAACTGTCTTCACTCGAGCACATGCTTACACTGACAGGAAGTATCTCCATTGAGCCTGCCTCTATTCCATTACAACTCAAAGTTGTACTTTTGGCAGAGCCTGAAATTTATTATGAAATTTTAGAGCTAGAACCAGAACTTGGCAGCGTGTTTAAAATTCGTGCCGACTTTACCGACACATTGCAACGCACCGAAGACAACGAACAAGCCTACATGCAACTGATTGCAGACTATGTTCAAGCAGATAAATTATTGCCATTTGACCGTTCTGCATTGTCTGCACTGCTCACAGATTCGAGCCGTCAAGCAGAAGACCAAAGTTCATTGTCATTACATGCCTTAACATTGGGTGATTTAATTCGAGAATCACATCATCATGCCTCGCAAGCAGATGATAAAGTCGTAACCGATAAACACATCAATTTGGCCTTACAACATCGCCAATACCGTTTGGGTTATTTGAGAGAATTGTACTGGCAAGATTTATCCCGTGGTACACAACTTATTGAAACCCGTGGCTATCGTTTAGGACAAATTAATGCACTTTCTGTGATTCACTATGCCGATGTCGAATTTGGTCTGCCTTCGCGTCTAACCGCTTCGGTCTATCAAGGCGGTGGCGATATTTTAGATATTGAACGTAGTGTTGAACTTGGTGGCTCACTACATGCCAAAGGTGTGTTGTTAATGGCAAGCTTCCTCAAAGCACACTTTGGTCGTGAACAGATTCTCCACTTCTCTGCGGCTTTGGCGTTTGAACAAAGTTATGGTCAGGTCGATGGTGATAGTGCCACAGTTGCAGAACTGTCAGCCCTCCTTTCAGCCATCAGTCAATTGCCAATTGACCAGTCTTGGGCGATCACAGGTTCTATGAACCAATTGGGTCAAGTACAACCAATTGGTGGGGTCAATGCCAAAATTGAAGGTTTCTACGATGCCTGTAAACTACAAGGTTTAACAGGTAAGCAAGGGGTAATTATCCCTCGTCAAAACATGCAGCATTTAATGCTTCGTCAAGATGTAATCGATGCTGTGGCAGAAGGTCAATTCCACATTCATGCCATTAATACGATTGATCAAGCACTGGAAATTTTGATGGCACACCCTGTTGGGCAGCTAGATAAAAAAGGCAATTACAGCAAACATTCGATTTATGCCGCAGTCATGCAGCAACTCGAATATTGGCAAGCCATTGAAGACGGTGATTTAATCGAAGAAGAAAAAACCAAAAAGAAAAAGAAGAAAAAAACCAAAAAGGAGAAAGAAACTGCTGTGGTAGAACCGACCATGACAGCGTTAAAAAATCGTCATAGATAAGCCCTGATATAAAAAATGCCAATCATCATGATTGGCATTTTTTATTGCGAGCCTATGAATCGCTTACAAATATTTGTTGCGTTACACAGCGCAAAAAATTTTAGCTATTTCAAACTCAGAAGAGTGACATTACTTTTGCGGTGCAAATGTTGCAATCACTTTTCCTTGTAACTGTTGACCAATCAACGGGGTGTTTTTACCCTGTGACAACATTTGTTCTTTGCTTAAAGTCCAAACTTGTTCTGGATTAACCAACACCCAACCCGCTTCCAACTGCCAATTCTGTGTCATGTTTGCCACTTGTGCAGGTGCTAAGGTGACTTTCTCGACCCATTCTAACGGACTAAATACACCTTCACGAACCAGTTGCGTTCCTAACGCCACATAGCTATCAAAAGCACTAATGCCCGGTTCAGTTTCAGCAAATGGCATCATTTTAGCAGAAGCACTTAGTGGTTCATGGTGCGTACAAATTGCATCAATAACGCCTGATTTTAGCCCTTCACGCAACTGCTGTTTGTCTTGCTCAGAACGTAAAGGCGGGCGTACATGTGCAAGCGAGTTAAAACCATCAATCAAGTCATCAGTTAAATGCAACTGGTGCATCGCAACATCGGCTGTTACAGGCAACCCTTTGGCTTTTGCTGCGGCAATCAGGTCAACTGATGCACCGCTTGAAATCAGACTGAAATGAGCACGAACACCTGTCGCCTCAATCATGATTAAATATTTAGCAATGGCAACTGTTTCAGCCATCACAGGGATCATCGGTAAACCCTGACGAGATGCGACAAAACCTTCATGCACGCAGCCATCTTTGGCAATTTGATGTTCTTCTGGATAGAACACCACGGTTAAATCGAGCCCTGCTGCATATTCAAGGGTACGAATCACAACATCATCATCTTCAAATGCGGCATTGGCATTAGAAACGGCTGTACAACCACCCTTTTTCAACGCTGCCATGTTGGCAGGTTGTTTGCCATTTAAGCCTTGGGTCTGTGCACCAATGATATGTAAATGGATTTGACCATCTTGCCACGCTTTTTCAACCAAACCATGAATCAATGCACCGTTGTCTTGCACAATCGGTTTTGAATCTGGTGGTGTCATGACATGCAAAATCCCATTGTCACGCGCAGCTTTACCTTCAGAGGCCAACGTCCCGTGTTGTTGCTGTCCTGGTTCACGCATTCTTGCGCATAAATCCACCATCGTTGGCATCAACCAATGTCCTTGACCATCAATAACTTCATCAACATGGTCAAGTGCTTCGACACGTTTACCCTCTTGCAAGTAAACCGTCTGAATTTGATCTAACTGCTGGATCGGATCAAGGACACGTACATTTTCAATTTTTACACTGCTCATGAAATCTTTCCTTATACCGCTATCGCTTCAATTAAACCTTTTTCTTGTAACTGCCCTTGCATTGCCAACGCCAAAACAGCCATACGCACTGCAATACCGTTGGTGACTTGATGCAAAATGACAGACTGTGGGCCATCAGCAATACTTGACGCGATTTCAACACCACGGTTCATCGGGCCGGGATGCATCACAATACAATCAGGTTTTGCTAATGCCAAACGTGCTTCATTAAGCCCATACATTTTGTGAAATTCAGATTGGGATGCCAGTGCAGGCGAATCAATCCGTTCATTTTGAATACGCAAGGTAATAATGACATCGCAGTCTTTAACCCCTTCATCCATTTTATTAAATAGACGAACACCTTCACCATATTCAGAAAAACCAAATGGCAACAACGTATTCGGTGCAATCACTCGAATATCTTTACATCCCAATGTTTGCAATGCAGCAACATCCGAACGGGCAACACGTGAATGTTTGATATCACCAATAATGGCAATACTCATCTCTTCAAAAGATTTTTTAGTTTCACGACGAATGGTCAACATATCGAGCATCGCCTGTGTTGGATGTGCGTGACGACCATCACCCGCATTAATAATTGCAACATGTGGACAAACATCCTTGGCAATAAAATGCGCCGCTCCCGATGAGGAGTGGCGCACCACAAAAATGTCTGCTGCCATCGCTTCTAGGTTCCAGAGGGTATCTCGTAATGTCTCCCCTTTGGAGGTACTAGACCGAGCAATGTCGATATTGAGTACGTTGGCGGATAATCGTTTTGCCGCAGCTTCAAATGTCGTTCTGGTTCGAGTAGAGTTCTCAAAAAACAGGTTCATTACTGTGCGCCCTTCTAACACTGGCGAAGTAATTAACTGATTATTTTCATTGATAAACGTTTGGGCTGTATCGAGAATTTGCGTAAGCGTCGCTTTTGACAGACCTTCAATGGTCAGGAAATGTTTAAGATTGCCATCTTGATTGAGTTGAATCTGACTCGGAGTATGCAATGCGGCCAAATGCATGAGAGATTCCTTTAGCTATGCGAAGTGCGCCTATTGTAACGGAAATTGAAAAAATTTCGCAGTCACGATGATGCAAAAAAGCTGCAAATAATTCAAAGCGTAAACCTGAAAAATACGGTAAAATTCTTCTTTGCTTGATTGTTTTTGGAATTTTTGATGAATGCCTCGCAACGCTTATCTACATATTGGGTTACTTGTGCCGATGGATTGGAGCTGCTGTTAGAAGAAGAAATTGCTCAGTTAGGTGCAACGAATGTAGAGCGCAAGGCTGGGCGCCTTATTTTCAAAGGCACACTGGAAACTGCATATCGCATTTGTATGTGGTCACGTTTGGCATCGCGTGTAGTGACGCCTATTTTAGAGCACCCGATTGAATTCAGTCACGACGCCCGTGACGTTGCTGAAGAACTGTACGAAGGTGCGATTAACTTTGACTGGTCACTCATTTTTGCACCACAAAGCACCTTTGCTATTCGCCTGCATGTAGACCGTGAAATTAAAGTAAATACACAGTTTGCAACGCTACGCGTAAAAGATGGCGTGGTCGACAGCTTTATGGAAGCTGTTGGAAAACGTCCAAGCATTGACACCAAGCAACCTGAAATCACCCTCTTTGTCGTTGCAGGCAAAGATGCCCACACCTATTGCCTCGATTTATCAGGTGACTCGTTACATAAACGTGGCTATCGCCGTTATATGACCGATGCCCCAATTAAAGAAAACTTGGCAGCAGCCATTTTGCATAAAGCAAAATTAGTTGAACGTAAGCCTGAAATTATTTTAGACCCAATGTGTGGTTCAGGGACATTTATCATCGAATCATTGATGATTTTAACCGACCGTGCCCCTGGTTTAGTACGTCGTTTTGGTTTTAACGGTTGGCATGGTCATGACCATGAATTATGGATGTCGATTAAAGCCGAAGCTGCTGAACGTCATGCAGCCGCTTTAGAAAAACCACTACCAAAATTTTATGCCTTTGATGCCGACTGGGAAGCCGTTAAGGCCACCAAACAAAATATTATGGCTGCGGGTTTTGAAAAACTGCTCGATCAAATTCAAATTGAGGAACGTACCCTTGCCGACTGGCCTGAATTTGACAGCAGCAAATCTGCTTTTATTGTCACCAACCCACCTTATGGTGAGCGTCTGGGTGAAAAAGCCTCTAACCGTGCATTATATTTAGGTCTTTCTGCCCTATTACAAAAAAACTTCCCAAATCAATTTGCAGCCATCATTGCCGCACAAATTGAACAAGCCGATGTACTGGCTGTAAATCAGCCTGAAACACTCCGTTTGATGAATGGTAAGTTGCCAATTTACATCCGTTTGGGGCAAATCAAACCTCTAACACAAACACAGCCATTTTTAGCAACATGGCAACCGCAAGAATTTGAAGCAATTGAAGGTGCGTTAGACTTTACTAACCGCTTGCAAAAAAATATTCAGGCACTCAAAAAATGGGCTGTTAAAGAAAATATTTATTGCCTACGCCTGTACGATGCCGATTTACCAGACTTTAATTTGGCTGTCGATTTATATGGTGATCGTCTGCATGTTCAAGAATATGCACCACCTAAAACCATTGACCCAGAAAAAGCCAAAAAACGTTTTAACTTGGGATTGGCCGCTATCCGTGCCGTAACAGGCTTACCTCGTGATGCGATTTTCATTAAAACTCGCGCCCGTCAAACAGGTAAAAACCAATACGAAAAACAAAGTACTGCCTCTAAACGCTTTGTGGTACAAGAAGGTAAAGCCAAAATTTTGGTTAACCTAACGGATTATTTAGACACCGGTTTATTCCTTGACCATCGCCAAATGCGTTTACGTATTGCAGCCGAGGCTAAAGGTAAGCATTTCCTGAACTTATATAGCTACACCTCAACCGCCAGCTTACATGCAGCACTCGGTGGTGCAGCAAGTACGACCAGTGTTGACCTTTCAAATACTTACATTAACTGGTCAAAAGAAAACTTTGTGTTAAATGGTTTAACGGTTGACCATGCCGATGAACAACACATGTTCTTTACCAGTGACTGTTTTGAATGGCTAAAAGAAGGTCATGAAAATTATGACCTGATCTTTATTGACCCACCAACCTTCTCTAACTCGAAAAAGTTCTATGGAACTTTTGACATACAACGTGACCATGTGTCATTGCTGAAACGAGCGATGAACCGCCTAAGTTCAGATGGAACCTTATACTTCTCGAACAACTACCGTGGTTTCGAGATGGATGAAGAAATCGAGGCTATGTTTAATGTGGTGGAAATCACCAATGAAACCATTGGTCTGGATTTTAAACGAAACCAAAAAATCCACCGTTCATGGAAAATTCAGCATCAAGCCGTATAATCCAATTAAAAATCGAGCCAAATGGCTCGATTTTTACTTTAGCATTTAATTACGAACGTATAATTGCGATGCCTATTTGAATCATAAAATCTTTAGTAATACATCGATTTTCCATCGCGATAAGAAATACCCACCTCAACTTGATTACCACGAACTCTTCCATGCATTTTTTGTGCAATTTGAATCATCACCTGTTCAGTTTCTTGCGGTGACAAACTTTGGCTTGATGGATTGGTTAAACGTATCGAATTCTGTAGAAATTGTTTATCCAATTTCATATCTGCCTGATATTCCACTACCTGTGAGAGTTCTGATTTAGCATCCTGAATATTTTTAATCTGATTCTGTTTGAATTTTCCCCGAACATTTAAAGTTGCTTTTCCTTGCCCAAGCTCAATATTGTTGTCATTAGATGTAAAACTAAATCCATGTCTAAAAATAGCCAACATCTGGGTTTCTAACACCGTTTCCTGTGCATTTTGTTGCTGACTATCACACACTCTAGGCTGTTGATTTACAATTTTAACGAATTCTTTTAGTGCCAGCGTATCCATATCATTTATATCAAAATTAAAATTAATATTATTAAAATTTTGATGATTCACCTGCATTTGTTGCAGTTTCCAACGCAGCTGAATAGCAGACAATTTGTCTTGAACGTCCAATTTTGTTTTCAGTGATAACTGATCTAAATCAATATTAGAAATATTTAAAGAAGATAATTTATGGCTACGAATAACCATTCTTTGCAATGAAAATTCACTTTGACCAGATCTTAAAGCCTCTCCTGAAACGGATTGATCTGTCTGAAAACGAATGCCTTCAAATTTTAAATAGGAATTTTTATCTTGGGCAACAAATCCTGGAAACTGCACATTTGCATTGGTCATAATATATTCCCCATCTTGCATCCTAAATGTTACAGCTCCATCTCCCCCCTGCCAGACAATCTGATCATGACCTTCATTTTTTTCCAAGGCTGGACTTTGAATTTTCATATTTACCGTCCCCAACCAATTCAAATTTGAATTCACAGTAAATAGATCTTTACCTCCTAGAATCTTTTTATACTCCTGAAAATCCTTTCCTTTTATATCTAAATTTATCTTTGATGTAATATCATAACCCTTCCAACTACGCTGAATATGATCAACCCCTTTAAGAATAATTTCTTTATTCGGCTGACATGGATCAGGTCTTAAACGATATGCCCACTGTGCATCACCAGACAATACCCCCATTTTGAATTCTGACTGTTGTTTATCAACCAACTGACTCAATTTTTCAGGCATTTGATAGTAATTTTTCAATCTTTGATCTGCGTATAAATTAACGCCAATACCACCGGTAATTATTATCCCAATCACAGACAAAATAACAATTTTTTTACCCATACTCTTTCTTCTCTGTTTCATTTTTATCAATTTCGATTTTTAATCTAAAGCACATCTATTTTATACAAAAAATCAAATATATAAAAAAACTGCATACTCAAAAGTATGCAGTTTTGGTTATTAAAAAAACAATTAACTTAATTTTATTTTATCAAACACCAAATGACCATCTTCGGCTTTCACTACAATGGTATCTCCAGCCTGAAAATCACCAGCCAAGATTTTTTGAGCCAGACTATTTTCAACTTGTTGTTGAATGGCACGTTTTAAAGGACGTGCACCATAGATTGGGTCAAAGCCTGCATCAATCAACAAATCAAATGCACTATCGTCAATCGTTAAACCAATTTCACGGTCATATAAACGAGAGCGTAAACGATCCAATTGGATATCTGCAATTCCACGAATCTGTGCTTTTTTGAGTGAATGAAAAATTACCAATTCATCAATACGGTTGATAAATTCAGGACGGAAATGTTGACTCACTGCGGACATTACAACTGTACGCACTTCATCATCACTTGCACTCTCACCTAATTCTCGAACATCTTGAGAACCGAGGTTTGAGGTCATCACAATCACCGTATTTTTAAAGTCAACCACTCGACCTTGCGAATCAGTCAAACGCCCGTCATCCAACACTTGTAGCAAGATGTTGAACACGTCTGGATGTGCTTTTTCAACCTCATCAAACAGCACCACACTATAAGGCTTACGACGTACAGCTTCGGTTAACACACCACCTTCTTCATAACCGACATAGCCCGGAGGTGCACCCACCAAACGACTCACAGCATGTTTTTCCATGAATTCACTCATGTCAATCCGAATCATGGCATCGTCACTGTCAAACATAAAGTTTGCTAACGCTTTGGTTAACTCTGTTTTACCCACACCAGTTGGTCCAAGGAACAAGAATGAACCACTCGGACGGTTTGGATCAGATAACCCAGCACGTGAACGACGCACTGCATTAGACACCGCAACGACCGCTTCATCTTGCCCAACTACACGGTTATGTAAAAACTCTTCCATATGAAGTAGTTTTTCACGTTCACCTTGTAGCATTTTTGCGACAGGAATCCCTGTTGCAGCACTCACCACCTCAGCGATTTCATTTTCAGTGACTTTATTACGCAACAGTTTTGGTGCTTCATTTTCTTCAGCCACTTCAATTCGTTCAAGTTGCTTTTGCAAATCGGGAATAACGCCATATTGCAAACGTCCCGCCTCTGCCAAATCACCTTCACGTTGTGCTTTTTCTAACGCAATTCGAGCCTGATCCAGTTTGATCTGGATATCTTTATTACCCTCAACCAAAGCTTTATCAGCACGCCAGATCTCTTCAAGATCATTATATTCTCTCTGAGCTTCTGTAATCTGGCGATCTAACAATGCTGCTTGTGCTTTAGACCCTGAATCTTCCTCTTTTTTCACCTGTTCAAATTGCATTTTCAACTGAATTAAGCGGCTTTCAAGCCGATCTAATGCCTCAGGTTTTGAATCCAGCTCCATCTTAATCCGTGAAGCTGCTTCATCAATTAAATCAATAGCTTTGTCGGGCAATTGACGGTCTGTAATGTAACGATGCGACATTTTAGCCGCAGCAATAATTGCTGAGTCTAAAATTTGCACCCCATGATGGGTCGCATATTTCTCTTTTAGACCACGTAAAATCGCAATCGTGTCTTCTACACTAGGTTCATCCACCAACACCTTTTGGAAACGGCGTTCAAGCGCAGCATCTTTTTCAATATATTGGCGATATTCATCTAATGTTGTTGCACCCACACAGCGTAACTCGCCACGCGCCAAAGCAGGTTTCAACATATTCCCCGCATCCATTGCACCGTCGGTTTTACCTGCACCAACTAACGTATGCAACTCGTCAATAAATAAGATGACCTGACCATCTTGTTTAGCCAAATCCGTTAACACGGCTTTTAAACGCTCTTCAAACTCACCACGATATTTAGCACCTGCCAATAACGAGCCTAAATCTAGTGATAAAACACGTTTGCCTTTTAAGCTTTCTGGTACTTCACCTTTCACAATTCGTTGTGCCAGACCTTCGACAATCGCTGTTTTACCGACACCCGGTTCACCAATCAAGACTGGATTGTTCTTAGTACGGCGTGACAACACCTGAATAGTACGACGAATTTCATCATCACGACCAATCACAGGATCAAGTTTCCCAGACAAGGCACGCTCATTTAAGTCGATTGTATATTTATTCAAAGAGTCACGTTGGTCTTCGTGATTATTACTCATAACTTTTTCATTGCCTCGAATAGAATCAATGGTTTTGCGTAAACTTTCAGTGGTAACACCAACCTTGTTCAAAATACTTTTGGTGGTTCCAGACTCTGTTAATGCCAACAGCACCCAATCTGTCGAAAGAAATTCATCTCCAACCTTTTGGGCATAGCGGTCTGCCAAATTCAGTACTTTTACTGCCTCAGGGTTTAAATTGATATCTCCTGTCGGATTTTGCAGTGTTGGTGCATCTTTTAAAGCCTGATCAAGCAATTGTTTTAACTCTGGCAGTCTTGCGCCAGATTGTTGCAATAAACTTAAATTTGAAGGCTCTTCTAGCAAAATCGATAAAATATGAATGCCATCAATCGCAGTATGATCCTTACCTACAGCAAGGGACTGTGCATCAGAGAGAGCCTGTTGCAATCGATTCGTAAACTTTTCAAATCGCATTATTGTTATACCTCACAATTATTTTTAACTTGATTACTAGATGGGTGTTCAATTGTTTTTTTCAAGAAAAATAATGATAATTTTCAATATATTAAATAATATTTTTTAGATAGAGCTCTATATAAATATAAGCGCTAATTTTATTTTTTCAAGATCTTTATTGGCTTTTTATTGTACATTATTTCAACATACACAATGAGATAACCTATTCGCCTTATTTAGACCAAACCTAATCCTCTTTAGCGCTAACCATTTTGACGCATCCAAACTACAAAAATCTACAGCGATTAAGTTCGTTTAAGAAATAGCATGATTTAATGTAAAACAATATTATTACTTTTGATTGAAACAATGCAAAAATCCATCCTTAAAAATGTGTTTTATTGTTGTGCGCTCATTTACTCTGCCCAAACTCTGGCACAGCTTCCACAAGATTCACGTAGACCAGGTGGCATTGCGGTTATTCCACTTGCGTCAGAGGTTCAAAATGTTCAATATCAAAATCATCCAGTACTCATAACACAAGAAAACGGACAAAAATATGCCGTTTTGGGGATTCCTCTTTCAGCACCAAGCAGTGGTCAAATTCAGCTCACCACCAACCAACAACCGATTTCCATTCAGCTTCACAGCTATCCTTACGCAGAGCAGCACATTACCTTAAAAAATCAGGATTTTGTCAGTCCATCACCCGAACAACTGGCACGTTACCAACACGAAGCGAAAGAACAAAACACTATTTATCAAAGTTTCACCACAAGCCAATGGCAACACTTTCCAAAGTTTATTCGACCGACCCAAGGCAAATTCAGTAATTCTTTCGGGCGTAAACGCTTTTTTAATGGCGAGGAACGAGCACCACATTCTGGGTTAGATATTCCAGCGCCTATTGGTCAAAAAGTCGTTGCTCCAGCCAATGGCATTGTGGTCGGTACGGCAAACTATTTCTTTAATGGCAATACAATTTTAATTGATCATGGACAAGGTTTAATCAGCATGTTCTGTCATTTAAGTAAAATTAAAGTGCATCCAGGACAAATCGTCCATCAAGGCGAAGAAATTGGGCTTGTTGGAAAAACAGGTCGTGTCACAGGGCCACATTTACATTGGGGCATGAGCCTAAATGATGCTCGTGTCGATCCTCAATTATTCCTTAGTTCCGAATAATTAAGGCAAAGATATATTTAAAATACGACACAGCGTAAAAAGCTGCATTGAGTCTTTTTCCATACTCAGGTTTTGAAAAATCGTGACACCCCTGAATATTTGCAAAAATATCTAGGGGGATCCTAATAACTCAGTCCAAAGCAAAACTAACCATGTTCAAATCCATGAAGTATGAATAAAAATCAGCGTCAGCCTATTTTTAGAACCAGTACACTCTATATTCCAAACATATTGTTTAGAATAACTAAATATTAGTAACCTTACTCAGCTTCGATAATTTCAAAGTCATGGGTAATTTCAACACCACCCTCTGACAGCATTTTACTTGCAGAACAATATTTATCTGCCGAAAGCTCGATTGCTTTTGCAACTTGCTTTTCTTTAATGCCCTTACCTGTTACCACAAAATGAAGATGAATTTTTGTGAAAACTGCTGGAACTGCATCCGCACGTTCAGCCTGTAACTGGCATTGAACATCGGTTACATCTTGACGTGCTTTTTTCAAAATGGTCACAAGATCAAATGACGCACATCCACCAAGCCCCATCAAAATCAGTTCCATTGGACGTGCACCACGGTTTTCTCCACCATATGCTGGAGAGCCATCCATCATTACACTATGTCCACTTTCTGACTTTGCTTCAAATGCAACATTCTCTAGCCATTGAACCGTTGATCGCATTGCAACTTACCTAAAAAAAATATAGATTACTGTGTTACTTGTACAGTAACACAATTCTTTTAGAGAAGGAATTTTCTAATTTTGCATAGGCAGCAAAGCAAACCTGTCCTTTTTGTCTTATTTTGGAACAGAAATCATGGCGGCTAATCTTTTTCCTTTTGCTAATGATGCTCTCTCTCCGAATCAACTCCCAGAGTCAGTGAAAGCATTATTAAAGCGAGCAAGTATCAATCGTTACCCAAAGCGAACAACGATTGTTGAAGCAGGCAGCGAATCACTATCGTTATATCTCATTTTAAAAGGTTCAGTATCCATTGTCTTAAGAGAAGATGATGAACGAGAAATCATCGTCGCATACTTAAATGCTGGTGATTTTTTTGGCGAAATGGGGCTTTTTGAAACAGAACCACATCGTACGGCAGAAGTACGTACACGTGAAATCAGCGAAATTGCTGAAATTTCTTATAAGGACTTTATAGAGCTTAGTCATCAATATCCAGACCTAAACTATGCAGTATTTGCACAGCTTGCACGTCGGTTAAAAAATACCACCCGTAAAATGACAGATCTTGCATTTATCGATGTCACGGGGCGTATTGCACGTTGTTTAATTGATCTTGCAAATCAACCTTCTGCAATGCTTTTACCTAATGGTCGACAAATCCGTATTACCCGTCAGGAAATTGGACGTATTGTTGGATGTTCCCGTGAAATGGTAGGGCGTGTTCTAAAATCACTTGAAGATCAGGGTATGATTCAAACTGAAGGTAAGGCAATTTTGATTTACGATAGTGCACTTGAAAGCTCAGATCACAATGTAAAATAAAATCAGCAACTTAAAGCAAATTTTCGAATTTGCTTTTTTTATTTTTCAACATAAGTTTCGATTAAAAATTACACAGAAATATATTTTCCACACAATTTTTCTATCATTTATCTGTATAAATCTCAGCACGTTTCGCAACGTACAGATCAATATAAAGTTCAATTTAAAATTTGACTTTTATTGTTTATGTCGATAATATGCGCGACTCTTTTATAACCTTGCTTGTTTTTTAAACTACATCTCCCTAGATGCCGTTATTTTTTTATTCATTCATCATATCAATGATGCTCTGACTGCCCCCTCAGCACCTTAGCAAACTAAATGGTTTTGGTTTATTTCATCACCTATTTGGGTAGTTAATCTCTGTTTCGGAGTCACCATGCACACTCAACCTTTAGAGAGTACGAGGCGTTTACGCCTAAAGAACTTTTTTAATTATCTCCCAGTTCAACTGCTTGCATTTAGTGCAGCAATGTTACCTTTTACAATTAATGCAAGTAAACCTACATCTCAATATGAAGAGGTCATGCATCAAAACACACTGACTGTCGTTGCGGTTCGTAGCCCAAGCACTGTCTTTGATGATGGACAATATTCACATGGTTTCGGATATGACTTAATTCGTAACTATGCACAAAGTTTAAATGTTAACTTAAACTTTAAAGTTGTAGATGATAATGCGACAGCATTGCAGTGGGTTGCAAAAGGTAAAGCCAATATGGCATTGACCAATGCGGATCTATCTATGATAGAACAGCGCAAACTCACCACATTTTCTGTGAGTTGCGGCGATGATCAGACTTTACAAAAGAATGGGCTAGACTCACAGCTCAATCTTGTTTTTAAACAGGCTGAAGATCCGCTGACTCAAACTGCAAGTGGTTATATCTGTCAGACCAAACAAAATGGCGCATTAAATCATTTAGCTTCTTTTTATAACCATAATGTTGTGTCTGAAACATCATGGAATAGCATTGAAAAAGATTTGAAAAAGCGAATGCCAATTTATAAAGCAAGTTTTAAACGTGCAGCAGAACAGTACGATTTAGACTGGCATATATTGGCTGCCATGGGATATCAGGAGTCTTACCTGAAACCTGACTCAATTTCCCCGACAGGTGTTCGTGGCTTAATGATGCTCACTGCTGGTACAGCGAAGGAAATGGGAATTCAAAACCGCAATGACCCTGAGCAAAGTATTCAAGGCGGTGCAAAATATTTTGACCAGCTATTGGCACAATATGCAGATATTCCCCTACCTGATCGATACTGGTTTGCGTTGGTCGCTTATAATATGGGGCCAGGTGCTGTCTCATCTATCCAGCAACGATTGACACAACAAGGTAAAAACCCAAATGATTGGGTGAGCCTCTATGCATTTTTACAGCAACATAAGGCAAGAAATTCGCGTTATATTCAAGCCATACAGTATGTTGTACGAATTCGGGCTTATTTAGAACGTATTCAAAATAACGAAGTCATTGATATTTAAAAAAGGATGACCTAAACGTCATCCTTCTTTACAACTATATTATGATGTTTGCTGCAAAATTTGCTTATATAAGCTTTTTTGTTCTGTACTTGGTTTTGCTGTTTGTAATGCCATCAATTGTGACATATCCCCTTGTACTTTTATTTTGCCTGTCATAAACGCTTGCATTGCAGCAGTTAAATCAAACTCTAGAAAAACTTTACGTAAAGTTTCTGCATCCATATTTAATGTGGTTTTTGCATCGCCAACCAAACCTTTCTGAATTTTCCCTGCTGCAAGAGATAATTCTGTATTCTGTCCTGCATCAGACACTACAAAGTTGACTGCCAAATTCTGTAATGCTGGTGGTAAATTTAAATCCCCCGCTTGTGCACTCAGTTGCTCTACTGTAGAAAACCAATCTTCTGATAGAAAAGCAGGCATGATATATCCTCTAAATAATGATGTTCTGAATGTTGTACAAACAACGTTGCCGACTAAATAGCTTAAAAGTTGTTATAACATGAACCAGACGATAATGATGCTTTTTTTGCAAACTAATGGTTCAATTTACACACAAGTCATAATCTGCTAATACCTTAAATAAACAGCAAACCTTCTTTAGGGTAAAGTTTCATCATCACATGATTCTGCCAATAAAAAAGCAGAATATTTCTATCCTGCTTTCTCATCTTTCATTTGAAAAGATTATTCTGCTGCAAAACTCAAGTTAACAACATCCAAACGATTTTTCATTTCTTCTGGATCTTTCAAATCAAACTCACGTTGTGAATCAAGCGCTTCAAAATCGAATAATTCGCGGTCTGCTAACTGAGACGGCGAAACATTTTGAAGTGCGCCAAAAATGCTATGTAAACGTTTTGGATATTGTTTATCCCAGTCACGTAACATTTCATTCAACATTGCACGTTGTAAATTTTCCTGTGAACCACATAAGTTACATGGAATAATCGGGAATTTACGCATTTCGGCGTATTTGATGATGTCTTTTTCTTCCACATATGCCAACGGACGAATCAAGATATTCTTTTTATCCGATGACAACAGCTTCGGTGGCATTGCTTTTAAACTTCCACCGTGGAATAAATTTAAGAAGAATGTCGCAATAATATCGTCACGATGATGACCTAAAGCCACTTTAGTTGCGCCAATTTCTTGTGCGAAACCATATAAAGAACCACGGCGCAAACGCGAACATACCGCACAGTATGTTTTACCTTCAGGAGTTAAACGCTTGGTAATGCTATACGTGTCTTTTTCCAGAATATAATAAGGAATATTATTTTCTTCTAAATAACGTGGTAAAACATCTTCAGGAAATCCGGGTTGTTTTTGATCCAGATTTACTGCAACAACATCGAAGTTAATCGGTGCAATACGTTTAAACTGTAACAGAATATCCAATAAGGTATAGCTGTCTTTCCCTCCGGAAATACAAACCATGACTTTATCGCCATCTTCAATCATTTTAAAGTCGCGAATGGCATGACCCACTTGGCGACGCAGTTTCTTCAACAAGCGATAATATGCCGAACTTGTAGGAAGTTCAGGTTTGAAATTAAATCCTTGATTGGACTCAACCGGCGAGTACATAGACAAGATTCACCCTTAGAAAAAATGTCGGCCAATTTTAGCCGATTCAGCTCGTCTTCGCATTAATCGTTTCCATTTTCTTGTAATATTTTTTCATGTCATCTCACTGTAGAAAATGAATGATATGCTAAATAAGTCACTTTTCCCCATCAAATGCCTATTATTTAAACCCTTTTATGCTTTTCCACAAAAGCTGTGGATAAATTTGTGGATTTGTTTAGGGTTGACAAAAGGTTTTGTCCGAATATTAAGGCTTATATACGAATTGATCATTTTTTAACCTAAAGTTTTATTTAATAAAAATCAATGTCTTACTCAAGTCAAGTTTATCTAATGAAAAAAAATTTAATTTTTTTTTGATTAAATCCCCAACAAAATTGCTTGATTTTTTAAAATGGGATTGTTAAAGAACTTTTAACTTTTTAAGCACCTTTTGTGAACTTTCTGCTAAAATCTAAAACTTGAACGAATCAAGCTTGATTGTAAGTAAAAGCGATTAAAATGAAAAAACTCAATCTCCATCAAGCCATGTTTGTTGCGATTTATTTTTGGGGAACAATCATCATCTCGCCTGCACATGCAGGAAAAATGTATACCTATGAAGATCGTAATGGCGTGCCTTTATTGACCAACCGTCCACAAATTGGGTCACATCTTAAAAAAGTAAAAGTGACCTATTATGCCGACAGCAATATCCATCATTACCAAAATTGGGGATCTAGCGAGTCATCGGTTTTACCAAGCTTTAGTAAAAATAAAGATGCTTTTAATGACATTATTCACCAAGCAGCACAACAGCATGGCTTGGCAGCAGGTTTAATTAAAGCGGTGATGCACACTGAATCAGGTTTTAACACTCATGCTAAATCGCCCGTTGGCGCTCAGGGGCTAATGCAACTTATGCCCGCTACTGCAAAACGATTTAACGTCAATAATAGTTTTGATCCACAACAGAACATTTTAGGTGGTGCAAAATACCTGAGTTTCTTATTAAAACGCTATAACGGAAATACTCAACTGGCATTAGCCGCCTATAATGCAGGTGAGGGCAATGTCGACAAATACGGTGGAGTTCCGCCCTTTCGTGAAACTCAAGATTATGTACATCGGGTTTTAAACCGTTATAACCATTTATATGCCAACAATATTCAAATTAATACAGCGGAAAATAAAACACCTGTAAGCAGTACAATTTCACCATCACAGCCTACTCACAACAAGACAGCAGATAAAGTCATGACTGCCAAAAATAAAAAACCTGTATCACGTGATATTATTCAACTGTCTGATGGAACATATACCGATGTGATCGTGCGAAATTAATCGTGAACTAGAGCTAGCATTGTCAATTCGCAACATATTTTGCATGTTTTCACAGATTCATTCTTGAATTTCTGCACGTATGGTCTCATATTAGAATCCATGATTTATCTGATAGATAAGTTATATTTTCTTTTTATTATAAGAGGATTCTCTCAATGATGCGGATTGGTTTGTTTTTGCTTACCAACCTCGCGGTACTGGTTGTCGCTGGTCTTATTTTGTCAGTCTTAGGTGTCGGAAGCTATCATGGCGCAGGAGGATTACGTTTAGGTAATCTCCTCGTAATGTGTTTTGTATTCGGTATGGTTGGCTCTTTAATGTCATTATTCATGTCAAAATGGATGGCTAAAAAGACCACAGGTACAGAACTGCTTGACCCTAACGCTCCTCGTAACCAAGCTGAGGTTTGGTTATTGCAAACTGTTTCAGACTTGGCTCAACGCTCTAATATTCGTATGCCTGAGGTTGGGATTTTCCCATCTTACCAGTCTAATGCCTTTGCAACAGGTTGGAACAAAAATGATGCGTTGGTGGCAGTGTCGTCAGGCTTGCTTGAACGCATGAATAAAGATGAGTTACGCGCTGTTTTAGCCCATGAAATTGGTCACGTTGCCAACGGCGATATGGTTACACTTGCGCTGGTACAAGGTGTTGTGAACACTTTCGTAATGTTCTTTGCACGTGTTGTAGGTGATTTCATTGACCGCAATGTCTTTGGTCGCCAAGATGATGAAGCCCCAGGTATGGGTTATTTCATCATCACGATGGTACTTGATATTGTATTTGGTATTTTGGCCTCTGCTATTGTGATGTGGTTCTCTCGTTATCGTGAATACCGTGCAGATGAAGCAGGCGCACGTTTAGCGGGTAAACAGGCGATGATTTCTGCACTGTTACGACTACAAACAGAATCTGAAATGCCTGATCAAATGCCAAAAGAAATGAAAGCCTTTGCAATTGCGGAAGGTAAGGAACAGGGATTTAGCTTGGCTGCCCTCTTTCAGACCCACCCAACAATTGAACAACGTGTTGCGGCTTTGCAGCAATTAAATTGCCCTTAAATAGCCCTCGTATGAAAGCCTCTTCGGAGGCTTTTTTCTTTTCAGTATTTTCGTCATTTTTTATCTTGTTCCGCATTTAGATTATAAAGATCGACCGACTCCCTTTCACATATACAAAAATTTTATTTAATTCCTAATTTCATAAAAAATTAAGGATATTTTAAGTTTATCCTTTTATCCTATAAAAATAGGAATTCTGCTGTAGTTTCCTATTTTGGCCATACTCCTTACTGACAGAGTATGGCTTTTTTTTTGCTTTTTATTTTTCATTTAATATACAAGTTTAGCTCAAAAAATTTGAACAAGAGCGAATTAATCTTATTTTAAATACGATTACTCATTTTCTCTAATATGCACATCTTATTGGTCAATGCATTTTTCATATTCATGCTTTAAATTCCACTTTTGTTTTAATATATATGACATAATTTTTTTAAATAACGTAGAAGATTATGCGATTAGAGATACTCACTAAACCAATAATTAATATAATAAATTATATAACATAATCAAAATCACGCAGTTGTTCAAAGTTTAAATATTTGATTTAA